>NZ_LWBP01000024.1 GCF_002078015.1 Niastella populi
CGCTTTCGGCTTTCTGCTTTCGGCCTTCGCTTTTGCTTTGGATCTTCGGCTTTTTGCTTTCTGCCTTTGGCCTTAGGCTTTAAGCTGTATTCCGTATTTGCTTTTGCTTACAGCTTGAAGCTTACAGCTTACAGCTGTATTCGCTTTCGGCTTTCGGCCTTCGCTTTTGCTTTGGATCTTCGGCTTTTTGCTTTCTGCCTTTGGCCTTAGGCTTTAAGCTGTATTCCGTATTTGCTTTTGCTTACAGCTTGAAGCTTACAGCTTACAGCTGTATTCGCTTTCGGCTTTCGGCCTTCGCTTTTGCTTTGGATCTTCGGCTTTTTGCTTTCTGCCTTTGGCCTTAGGCTTTAAGCTGTATTCCGTATTTGCTTTTGCTTACAGCTTGAAGCTTACAGCTTACAGCTGTATTCGCTTTCGGCTTTCGGCCTTCGCTTTTGCTTTGGATCTTCGGCTTTTTGCTTTCTGCCTTTGGCCTTAGGCTTTAAGCTGTATTCCGTATTTGCTTTTGCTTACAGCTTGAAGCTTACAGCTTACAGCTGTATTCGCTTTCGGCTTTCGGCTTTAAGCTGTATTCCGTATTTGCTTACAGCTTATAGCTTGCAGCTTGCAGCTGTATTCCTTTTAGGCTTTTGCCTTGCCGTTTCACGATTCTCCCCTTGCCAATTGACAATTGCCCTTTATTTTTACCCGCCGATTCAAACAAAAGCTACATTTTTATAAAACATCTATTACATGAAGTATCTGCCGCTCGATCCTGTCATTTTTATCCAAAACCGTAAAAACTTTGTGGCACGAATGGATAAAAATGCTATTGCCATCTTCAACAGCAACGATGAACTGCCCACCAATGGCGATGCCCTGCACCGGTTCAAACAGAACAGCGACCTGTACTGGTTGTGTGGTATTGACCAGGAAGATACCATGGTGATCCTGTTTCCCGGTAATCCCGACCCGAAATACCGCGAAGTGCTGGTATTGGTTCGCCCCAACGAAATGAAGGAGAAATGGGACGGAAAGCGGTTGCGGGCAGAAGAGGCTAAGAAGATCTCGGGCATTTCGACCATTATTTGGCTCGATAGCCTCGATGCGGCATTACAGGGCTGGATACATATGGCTGATACCATTTACCTCAATACAAACGAGAACGACCGCAAGTCGAGCCTTGTACCGGTGCGCGATTACCGTTTTGCCGAAACCATGAAACAGCGCTATCCGCTGCACCAGTATAAACGCAGCGCCCGTATCATGAAAGACCTGCGGGCCATTAAATCGCCACAGGAAGTAGAGGTAATAAAGAAAGCAATAGATATAACCCATAAGACGTTTGAGCGTGTGCTTAAATTCATTAAGCCGGGGGTAATGGAGTATGAGATAGAGGCGGAGATCTGGCATTCGTTTTTGTCGCATCGCGCCACCGGACCGGCTTATGGCAGTATTATAGCCAGTGGCGACAACGCCCGCATACTGCATTATGTGAATAATAACCAGGAATGTAAAGATGGCGACCTGGTACTGATGGATTTCGGCGCCGAGTATGGCGGTTATTGCGCCGATCTTACCCGTACCGTACCGGTGAATGGTAAATTCAGCAAACGCCAGCGGGAAGTATATGTCGGTTGTTTGCGCCTGCACGACTATGCGAAAAGTATACTGAAACCTGGCATCAGCATTCTCGATTACACCGATAAAGTTGGGTTGGAAGCAACCAAAGTATTTGTGAAACTGGGTTTGTTGAAACCATCAGACGTAAAGAACGAGGACAAGGACAACCGGGCATACCGCAAGTATTTATATCATGGCATTTCGCACCATTTGGGAATCGATGTGCATGACCTTGGAACACGCACCGAGCCTATAAAACCCGGAATGGTATTTACGATTGAACCCGGTATTTATATAGAGGAAGAGCAAATGGGTATCCGTATCGAAAACAATGTGTGGATAACCAAAACCGGTAACAGAGACCTGATGTCGAAAATTCCCATCAGGTCGGAAGATATTGAAGCCATCATGAGAAACAGATAGCAAATTTGCAAATTTGAAAATGTGCAAATGTAAAGCGTACAATGGGAAAAGCTCTGGCAGGTAGTAACTTTTGTTAATCAAAAAAGAATTTTATGCAAAAGGAACTATTAGATCAAAATCCCATTCTTAAACTTTCTTTTGATTTTTCATTGTTGGTAATTAGTTATTGTGAGCATCTGGAACTCAGCAGAAAGTATGTGATTGCCCGTCAATTGTTGAAATCCGGAACGGCTATAGGAGCCAATGCCATGGAGGCACAAAGTGCTGAAAGCAAAGATGACTTCATTCATAAAATGAAAGTGGCGGCAAAGGAGGCTGAGGAAACTCAATATTGGTTAATGTTGTGTGATTATTCGCCAAATTATCCGGAATGTAAAACCTTAATTTTGAAACTAGAGGAAATAAATAAGATACTTGGTAAGATTCTTTCAACATCTAAAAGAAAGTAATCTTTTTAGTTTTATTCTGATTTGTATTTCATTTGCACATTTTCGCATTTACTAATTTTCTAATTAATGAAACATATTCCGAACCTGTTCACGTTGATCAATTTGTTCTTTGGTTGTATTGCGATCACCTATATACTGCAGAAGGGTATTATTATAGTGTCGAATGAGCAGGGTGACCAATTGATCGAGATCCCTGAAAAAATATGGCTGGGCTCCCTGTTCATTGCGCTGGCTGCGTTAGTTGATTTTTTAGACGGGTTTGTCGCCCGCCTGTTCGGCGCTACTTCCGCATTGGGCAAACAACTCGATTCCCTGGCCGATGTAGTGAGTTTTGGCGTAGCGCCCGGTATGATCATTTACCAGTTTTTGCGGTTGAGTTATTCGGCAGAACCCAATGGGGTAGAAGTGCCCATTATGATGCTGATGCCCGCATTCCTGGTACCCTGTGCGGCCGCATTCCGCCTTGGCAAATTCAACCTCGACGATTCACAGCAATATGGTTTCAAAGGCGTGCCTACGCCTGCAGCGGGTTTGCTTATTGCTTCATTTCCGCTTATTTACTGGTATTCTGAAACACCGGCAGCCGTAAGTTTGATGCAGAATAAATGGCTTTGGTATGCCATCATTGTGGTGCTGAGCTATTTGATGGTGAGCAATTTGCCGCTGATGGCGTTGAAATTTAAAAATTTCTCGGTAAAAAGCAATTTACCCAAGCTTATTTTGCTGATTGCGGCAATAATAGCGGCCATATTATTAAAATGGTTGGCAGTACCGGTTGTGTTTATTCTTTACATCATCTTATCTTTGGCCTTCAAAAATAAAACCACATGACCTATACAGTTCAGGTGAAGGTAATGCCGTTAAAAGAATTGCTCGATCCGCAGGGAAAAGCCGTAATGGGTGGATTGCAAAATCTGGGATTGGGAAATATTCAGGATGTACGGGTAGGAAAGAACATCACCCTGCAGGTAGAAGCCAACACCCCTGATCAGGCAAAAACTATTGCCGAAGAAGCCTCCAGAAAGTTACTCGCGAATCCGGTAATGGAGTACTTTGAAGTCGTAATTAGCTAATTAGCTAATGTGCTAATTAGCTAATGGAATACTCTGATAGTAGCAGCTTTTGATTATATAAATATTTTATGCAAAAGGAGCTGCTTGAAAAAAATGCGATTCTAAAACTTTCTTTCGATTTTTCTCTGAAAGTTATTGACTATTGTGAAAGACTGGAGAGTACCAGGAAATTTGTAATCAGTAAACAGTTGCTTCGGCGGGCACATCAATATGTGCTAACGCTATGGAGGCGCAGCATGCTGAAAGCAGGGGTGACTTTATACACAAAATGAAGATAGCTGCTAAGGAAGCAGACGAAACACAGTACTGGCTTATGTTATGTGATAACTCGCAGAGTTATCCTGATTGTAAAGGTCTTATTGTAAAACTGGAAGAAATTCAAAGAGTGTTAAATAAAATTTTGTCTTCTTTAAAAGGACGATAATTTTTTAGAAAAATTTGTCTTTCATTAGCAAATTAGCACATTATCGAATTATGCTGTACATCGTGCCAACACCTATAGGCAATTTGCAGGATATTACGCTCAGGGCCCTGGAGGTGTTGAAGCATGTTGATCTCATACTGGCTGAAGATACCCGCACATCGGGTAAACTGTTAAATCACTACCAGATCTCGAAGCCGCTCACCGCCTATCACATGCATAATGAGCACCAGGTGGTACAACATCTTACCAACCAGTTGCGCGAAGGCAAAACCATGGCCATGATCTCCGATGCCGGCACACCCGGTATCTCCGATGCCGCATTCCTGCTGGTACGTGAATGCATAAAACAGAAAATAAAAGTAGAATGCCTGCCCGGCGCAACCGCCTTTGTACCCGCTCTCGTCAATAGCGGACTACCCATGAACCGCTTCGTTTTTGAAGGTTTTCTTCCACCCAAAAAAGGCCGGCAAACCATGCTTAAACGGCTTGCCGAAGAAGACCGCACCATGATCATTTATGAATCTCCGCACCGCCTGCTGAAGACCCTGCAGGAATTTGTACAGTACTTCGGAGCCGACCGCCTTTGCAGCGTTAGCCGCGAGCTCACCAAAATGTTTGAAGAAAATGCTCATGGTACTTTACAGGAGCTGGTTGAACATTTTCAAAAAAAGGATGTTAAAGGTGAAATAGTGATCGTGCTGGCGGGAAAAGAATAATCAAGAAGTACGAAACAATATCCTAAAACAAAATATAATGTATGAAGTACAATGTCTGGTCCTTCCTGCATTATTATCCGTATCCTTAAATGATTCAGGCGTCATTTAACAGGTAGCTTACATGATTTCCACAACTTTAAGTTTTCTTTTTCAGTCCGGGGATTGAAATTTGCATCGATAACATCCATAAATACGCATTAGTATGAAAAAATTCGTTTATTACTCTCTGGCCCTTTGTTTGGCTTTCACCATATATGGTACCGCAAACGCACAGATGCGCAAACTGCCAGCTGAAGTTACCGAAGCCTTCAGAAGTAAATACCCCACCGCGTTGAACGTGGAATGGCGCGACCGCCTCACCGGGTTCACCGCTGTTTTTGACCTCGATAAAGTACATTACGAAGCTAAGTTCACCAATAAAGGATTCTGGCAAAGCACTGAGAACGAGATAGAGGAAGAAGAACTTCCCGCGGCTGTAAAAGATGGATTTCAAAAAAGTAAATACGCCGAAGAATGGACCATAGAAAAAATATATAAGTTAGCCCTGCGTGAAGACAAAACCCAGTACCGCCTTGAAATTGAAAAGAGCGATATTCAGAAAAAGAACCTGCTTTTCGATCCCACCGGCCGGTTGCTGAGCGATAAGATGACACTGTAAGCCAACAATCAATAACTTCCATATAAATAAGATCCCCGATAGATAATCTGCCGGGGATCATTGTTTTACAACCGGAATGGCCCGTACGCATTCCGTTTATACAAACAAGTTTCACTTCAGTATGCTTTGACTAATGACCGCTAATAACTTATAACCCACAACTTATAACTTACAACTATATATCATTTTTCTTTTTTCCCTACCTTCCGCACGTGAAAACTATTTTATTCTAAAACCAATGAAATGATGCGTAATAAGATCTATACGCTTGTATTGTTAAGTCTGGCAACAGTGTCGTCATGGGCGCAGCCAGACCGGTGGCAGCAACGGGTGAAGTACACGATGGATATTGCCATGAATGTTACCACCAACAGGTTTACCGGCAAACAACGGCTTGAATATACCAACAACTCCCCCGATACCCTCAAAAAGGTGTTCTATCATCTATACTGGAACGCTTTTCAGCCCAATAGCATGATGGATAACCGCAGCCGGGCGCTGGGGCAGAAAAAGATCAACAACCGGCCCGACTGGGATGGCCGCGTGCGCGACCGCATTCAGTACCTGAAAGAAGATGAGATCGGTTATCAGAAAATCGGCTCCCTTAAAATGAATGGCGTTGCCCAGAAGTACAATGTGCAGGAAACCATTCTGGAAGTACAGCTTTCACAACCCATTCTTCCCAAAACAAAAGTGGTGTTTGAAATGGATTTCGAAGCGCAGGTGCCCCTGCAGATCCGTCGCAGCGGCCGCGACAACCCTTCTACCGGTGTGCGTTATTCAATGAGCCAGTGGTACCCTAAAATGTGCGAGTACGATTATGAAGGCTGGCACCCCACACCTTACGTTGCCCGCGAGTTCTATGGCGTTTGGGGCGATTATGAAGTGAACATTACCATCGATAAGAATTATATGATCGGTGGTACCGGTTATTTGCAAAACCCCAACCAGATCGGGTTTGGTTACCAGAGCCCGGGAGTTAAAGTGGCCAAACCAACCGGCCCAACGCTTACCTGGCGTTTCGTTGCCCCCAATGTGCACGACTTTATGTGGGCGGCCGATCCTGAATATGCCCATTTAACCCGTACCATTGCCGGCGGACCGATTATTCATGTTATTTATAACAGCGATGAAGCCCACCTGCGGAAAGTGTATGGTGAGTTAACCGATGAGAAAAAGAAAAGCTACGGCAGTGCAGAGAATTATATCAGGGATTTTCATACCCAATGGAACCGCGTTGCCGATGTGGCAGTGACCGTTCTGCCCTTTATTGAAAAGAAATTCGGTGCCTATCCCTACAAACAATATACGTTTATACATGGAGGCGATGGCGGTATGGAATATCCCATGAGCACCCTTATTGTTGGCCCCAGCATAGGCACGGCCATTCATGAATGGATGCATAGCTGGTACCAGATGATGCTGGGCACCAACGAATCGGAATACGCATGGATGGATGAAGGCTTTACCAGTTACGCTTCTTCGCTTGTAAGCAATTACTATCAAACCGTTACCAGTTCAAAAGCTACGGAAAGCGAAGCAGGTACCGGTCCGCGTAAGAAAGTGCTGGTTGATTCACTGGCCGAAAGCAAATCGTATATTGGCCAGGCCAACCCGCATGAAGATGCGTATGACAATTACTTCGGTCTTGTATCGAGCAGGCTCGAAGAACCACTTACCACCCATGCCGATCATTTTGAGACCAACATTGCCTATAGCATTGCCTCTTATTCAAAAGGGCAGGTGTTTATGGAGCAGCTGGGTTATATTGTAGGTGCACAGGTACGCGATAAGATCCTGCTCGATTATTACAATCAATGGCGCTACAAACATCCCAATGTAAATGACTTTATACGGGTAGCTGAAAAGGCCAGCGATATACAGCTCGACTGGTACCGCGAATATTTTGTGAATACCACCAAAACGATAGATTATGGTATTGATAGTTTGTGGGAAGAAGGCGGTAAAACAAAGATCAGGCTGCGGCGCATTGGCAATATGCCCATGCCTGTAGATGTGCTGGTAACGTTTAAAGATGGCAGCAAACTAATGGCCTACGTGCCTATGTACCTGATGTTTGGCGCCAAACCGGTTGAAGACGCTGCCATACCCCGTAACGTATATGAGCCGTGGAAATGGACGCATCCCCAGTATACGTTCGAGATCAACCGCCGCCTTACCGATCTGAAGGTGATAGAAATAGATCCTTCTATGCGTATGGCCGATGTGGAGAGGAAGAATAATAAGCTGGATATACCATGGTAATTAGCTAATGTGATAATGAAATACAGGCACGCGATTGTTCAGAAGGCCGCGCAGAGGCATTATCAAATTATCGAATTATCACATTAAAAAGCCCCCGCACAGCGGGGGCTTTTTCTCTAATAAGGTTATAGATAAACAGAGCACAGGATGGTTAAATGGCATGAAGTATTTGATGTTACAACCTGTTGCAAAGCTAGCCTCGTATTACATTTTAAACAATACTACTTTGTGGGTAATTTTGCTGTTGCGCTTTGCTTTATTCCTTCCCTTTAGCGGCCAAAGAACTTGTTTATGGCCTCTACGCGGTTATTTACATGCAGCTTTTCGTATATATGATATACGTGTTTACGCACTGTTTCCTGGCTGATGAACAGGCTCGCTGCAATTTCTTTATACAACATGCCCTTGGCCAGTAACTCGAGAATTTCTTTTTCGCGGTTCGATAAAACACTGAGCGAATGCTCTGCCGCCTCTGCACCTGCTTTATTTTGTTGAAAGGCCTGCACTACTTTCCGGGCTATCTGGCTGCTCATGGGCGCGCCGCCTTCCTGCAGTTCTCTTATGGCTTCCAGTAGTTTATGCGGCGCTGTCTTTTTCAGAATGTATCCGCTGGCGCCTGCGGTCAACGCCTCGAAGATCTTTTCATCGTCTTCATACACGGTACACATCATGAAAAGGATATCGGGATATTCTGCTTTCAGGTGCTTCACCACATCTATCCCGCTTTCCCCTTCACCCAAATTGATATCCATCAGCACAATCTGCGGTTTCAGATCAGGGATCTTAACCATCGCTTCTTCTGCCGACGAACAACTTCCCAACAACCGGTAACCTTCCGACATAGTAACGATCTGTTCAAGTGCAGATCGAATATCTTTCGTATCATCTACGATACATACAGTAATATCCATCATGGTACAAAGTTCAGTTTTTTGCGGGAACGTAAAATACCACTTTGAGGTAGTTTTACCCACTGTAAATAAATATACTTATTGTTACGCACTGATAGTTAAAGCTGTAGCGGAAGGGCCATTTTATGCCGGTACATACAACATAAACTTCTCCCTGAAATACGCTTCCTGGAATATCTCGAAGATCTCCATAACACGCGGGCGGCAGCCGCTTTCGGAGATCTCTGCATGCAGATCACCGCCTTTTAAACAGATTAGCCCGGGCTGATTACCGGGGTTATTGGGGTTTGGCTTTTTCAACAGGGGCTTCGACCACGTCCACAGGTCTTTTAATGGTGCAACAGCCCTGGATACTACAAAGTCAAATTTCCTGTCTTTGATTTCTTCGATCCGGCCATGACGCGTGGTAACGTTTTTAAGCCCCAGCCCTTCGGCTACGGCGTCCACCACCTTTATTTTCTTGCCAATACTGTCGACCAGGTGAAATTTCACCTCGGGAAAAAAGATGGCCAGAGGTATGCCCGGAAAGCCGCCACCCGTGCCAAGGTCAACAATGTTTGAACCGGCAGGGAAATCAAAAGCGGTGGCAATCGTCAATGAGTGCAGCACATGCTTTTCGTAAAGGCTGTCGAGGTCTTTGCGCGAAATAACGTTGATCTTGCTGTTCCAGTCGGTATACAGTTCTTCCAGCAGGCTGAACTGTTGTAACTGAGCGTCGGTAAAGTCACTGAAATACTTTGTAATCAGTGCCAGGTTTTGTTGGGCTTTCTCCATAATGAAGGAGCAAAGATGAAATAATGTATGAACATCCAGATATCTAATAACCACCACCAGTAAAAAAGATCTTTTTCATTCATCCTTTTCATGGCGTTATAGTAAACTACCGCCTGCCATAAAAAGCGCAGGCCAAATACGCCGAGGGTAATACGCCAGTCGAAAAAGAACATGCATAATACAAACAGCGGGTACAGTAAAAAGTGTGATGTTGAATATAATCCCAGCAGGAACTTATGAACAGGTTTGTAGAATTTGCCGGTGCTATAGTGGCGGTTTTTTTGCCTGATCCAGTCGCTGAATTTGCGTTTCGGTTCCGACAAAGTAAATGCATCGGGATCGAGCACTACATTCACGTTGTGTTTATTGGCAACCTGGTTGATGAACAGATCGTCGTCGCCGCTGGCCACATGGTTGATGGATGAAAAACCTTTTGTGCGAAAGAACAGTTCGCGTTTATACGACAGGTTCCGGCCCACACCCATATACGGTAACCCGGCCAGTGCGTATGACATGTATTGCAGGGCCGAATGCCAGGTTTCGAAACGGATAAGTTTATTGAGGATGCCGGGCTTTTTATTGTAAGCTCCATATCCCAACACAATTTCAACACCATCGTGATAGGCGTCCTGCATTTTTTGCAGCCAGAATTCCGATGCAGGCACACAATCGGCATCGGTAAGTAATAATATTTCGTGTTTGGCTTCTTTTATACCGATAGACAAAGGATATTTTTTACCGGGAATACCCAGCGCCTCCTGCTCGAGGTTGATGGCCTGCAGGTTCTTCCATGTCTTTTTAAATTCATCGAGCAGGTAACGTGTTTCGTCCTGGCTGTTGTGATTTACAACAATAAGTTCATGCGTTGTTGGGTAGGTTTGAACCAATACGCCGGGTAAATATTTGGTAAGATTATTCGCTTCATCGCGGGCGCAAACAATAATGCTCACCGCATGTGTTTGAGATTTGTCTTTTGGCGCTTCTTTAAAGAACGCCACCCTTCTGAAAAAAGCTATATAATAAATTATCTGGATCAGCGTAACCAGACAAAAAAGAGAAAACAGGATCCAAGGCCACCAGGTAATAAAAAACGTTTGTATCTCGCCCATAAAAGCAATTAATTTAGGCACGGTTCCGTGAAGGTTTTGCACGAAAATATGATAAACTAATGAGTTTTTAATTTGAAGTTGTACCCAGACAAAAGAACAGGCCGCTCGTAATAAAAAGGGTTAGGCAATAAAGTGAAACAGTTACCAGTTCACAGTTCACAGTTCACAGTTTACAGTTCACAGTTTACAGTTCACAGTTTACAGTTCGCAATGCAGGCCAATGGCTGTTTGTCAGCCATTTCCCATAGAGCAGAGAGTTTAGCTGCGCCATCGTGATGGCAGGCCTGGTTGCCGGGGTGTTTACCGGTTTTTGTCAACTGCCAATTGCCAACTGCTCACTTCCCGGTAACTGGTGCCCGGTAACCGGTAACCATTATCTTTGCAGGCTAATTTTTTGAAACAATGGCCGCACTACAATTCACTTTACAACATACCGATGATCAGTCAAAAGCAAGGGCAGGACATATTGTCACCGATCATGGTGAAATAGCAACACCCATCTTTATGCCTGTAGGTACGGTTGGCAGTGTAAAGGCCGTGTCTCAGCAACAGTTGCGGGAAGAAGTGAATGCATCCATCATTCTGGGCAACACCTATCATTTGTACCTGCGCCCCGGCACCGAAGTGCTGCAAAAAGCCGGTGGTTTACACCGGTTTAAAGGGTGGGACAGGCCCATTCTTACCGATAGCGGCGGCTACCAGGTGTTTTCGCTGGCCGGCACCCGCAAGATCACCGAAGACGGGGTCGTGTTCCAGTCGCATATCGATGGGTCGCGCCATTTGTTCACGCCCGAATCGGTGATGGATATTCAACGCTCCATCGGGGCCGACATCATTATGGCTTTTGATGAATGCCCGCCATATCCCAGCGATTACAAATATGCCGAAAAGTCGATGCACCTTACGCATCGCTGGCTCGACCGGTGTTTTACCCGTTTTAACCAAACACCCGATAAATACGGGTATACGCAAAACCTGTTTCCCATTGTACAGGGCAGTACGTATACCGATCTGCGAAAGGCTTCCTGCGAATACATTGCTTCCAAAGACGCCACCGGAAATGCCATTGGCGGATTGAGCGTTGGCGAACCCGACAATATGCTGTACGACCTGTGCGGTCTTTGCTGCGATAACCTGCCGGCGCATAAACCGCGTTACCTCATGGGCGTGGGCACGCCCTGGAACATTCTGGAATGTATTGCGCTCGGCGTGGATATGTTCGATTGTGTAATGCCTACCCGCAATGGCCGCAATGCCATGCTGTTCACTTCACAGGGGGTTATCAATATCGATAACAAGAAATGGGAGAGCGATTTCACTCCCATCGATAACGGCATCGATGCGCATATCAGCAATCATTATAGTAAAGCCTACCTGCGGCACCTGGTGAAATCAAAAGAGATACTGGGTTTAACCATTGCCAGCGTGCATAACCTCGCGTTCTATCTATGGCTCGTACGCCAGGCCCGCGGGCATATTATGCAAGGTGATTTTATAAGTTGGAAAAATGAGATGGTGCCGAGGCTGCAAACGAGATTATAGCGTTTATGGTTTAGGGTTTGTTGTTTGTGGTTGCTGCCGCGCTTTGAGCCTGCTGACCCAATTCGAAACTGCTGCGAATTCGGGATGTTAAAATACAGGCGGCCTTCCCGAATAAAAGAACCATAAACCACAAACAACAAACCACAAACAGTTCAATTACGGTTCCGTATTCCCATTTAAGATCCAGGGAAGATTGAACTTATGGAATTCGATCGATTTATTACTGGTGCTGCTGCTGTGAACATTCTCATTGATCTCGATTAATGCGCCAACACAATAATCGGCCGTTTTCACCATACAGGAGTAACCGCCTTTGGCAACGGTAATATTTGCATAATCGCAGGTGTTCCAGTTAAAAATGGCTCTGCTTCTGGCCCAGGTTAAACCCTCGTCATAACTGATGCGCACGGTCATATTGCAGCGTTGATCGATATCATTGGGGTTCAGGAACATTATTCTGGCAGGTGCATCGGTATTGTACCGCATCATTGACCCTTCACACTTGGGATCGGTTAAGGCGTTATCCGGTGCAAATGCGCCAAAGCCGCTCTCGATTGTGCCAAATGATTTTCTTCTTTTTTTGGCGGTTGCCCATGTGCTGCTATTGGGCCGGTCATTTCTTAACAAACGGCCATCCATCAGTTCAACAATAGTGCTTTCATCGGTGGTGCCCGGTATCAACTGGTACTTCCAGGTAACGCCATGATCATCGCTGTAAATATTTCGGCCCAATGCAGAAATAATAAGCCGGCCTGGGTGGTTATAAGTTGTTCTGATGCCAATGCCGGGGCCCACAGCATCCCATTTATAAGTGGGTGGTACCAGGGTGCTGGTAAGGTCCCACGGCGACGACCAGGTAGCGCCATGATCATCGCTGTAGGAGGCATATACTTTCCGGTCGCCCCAACTGTCAAAATCACTCCATTCGTCAATAGCGCCATCGTTCCAGCACATAAACAGCCATACGCGGCCGTTGGTACCCTGGCTGGCGTCATATACCGCTGTGGGGTTTCCCCAGGTGCCGTTTCCACTGGCGGCTACTTCACCAAGTGCAGTCCACGAGGCGCCATTATCAAACGATCTTTTGAACACCACGTTGATATCGCCATAATCACCGGGGTTCCATCTTCTGCCTTCTGCGAAGGCAATGAGGGTGTTGTTTTTGGTTTTGATGATCGAAGGAATGCGAAACGAGTGGTAAATACTTTCATTGCCTCCATCAAAAAGCCGCATACTGGTGTGAATAGCGGTGGCTTCCGTTGCCGGGGTACGATCGCTTTCCGGCTCAATAGCTTCGGTGCGCTGTTGCTTTTTATGGCAACTGAAAGACAGCATCAGCAGGAGTAAAGGCCATGCCGGAAAGAACCGGTTATGGCAGGTCAATTCGTTAGATTTCATAAGCAATTAATTTAGAAGTTGTAGTTTATGTTCTACATAATAAAGTAAGAAATTTATGATGACATCCCCAAAAAGAATTTCCAGGCAATGGGATGGCGGGCTGAATATTTCTTTTAGCTGTATGATATTTAAAATAATAGAAGGGGTGGAGCGGTTGCCATAAAAAAGCCTGCGGTGGTATCCTGCAGGCTTATATGTAGAACTTAATTGTTACGTCTTCTGTTTGAAGAGCCATAAGAACTGCTGCGAATTCAGAAAGTTTGAATCTACTCAACCTTCCCGAATAAAAGAGCAATAAATCACAAACCATAAACCACAAACCAAACTGGGGCACTTACCTTTTTTGCTTAAAGAGCCAGGGTAGTAATTGAGGTTCTAAGAACGCATTGTCCCAGCTATTATGTCCCACGCCGGGGTATTCGGTATATTTTACCCTGGCGCCGGCGGCTTTCAATACATTGTACATTAAGCGGGAATTGCCTACAGGAACAGCCTGGTCTTTATCGCCGTGGAAGATCCATATCGGGAATTTCTTTGCATATACCGTTACCTTTTGCGGGTCGCCGCCGCCGCAAATGGGAAAGGCGGCTGCAAAGAAATTAGGTTTCCGCCATAACAGCTCAAACGTGCCCATACCTCCCATTGACAATCCGCCGAGATAGATCTTTTTGGTATTAACCGTTCCGCCTGCTGCCAGCGAATCGAGCAACTGGCTAACCATGCCGAGAGCGGGGCCGATGGGTTCTTCGGAAGGGAAGCTGAATTTGCCGAGCGAGTCTACTTTGTTTGGTTCCCGTTTGATGCGCGACCAGAAATCGGTGGCCGGGCATTGGGGATATATCACAAAGGCCGGGAATTGTTGCCTGCGGGCAGAATCGGCAAAAAGTTTTCCGCCATGGATGAGCTGGCGTTCGTTATCGCTTCCCCGTTCGCCCGAACCATGGAGGAACACGATCAGCGGGTATTTTTTGTTGGCCTGGTAATTTGCCGGGTGCAGCATGCGGTACCGGAGCGTATCGGCGCCTTTGATAAATTCCTTTTTTTCATACAGGTTATTGTCCTGGGCCATCAGCTTATTCATTGCAGAAATGAGGATGAGTAAGGTGAGAATTTTTTGCATCGTTATTTCATAGTTTTTAGGTCTGAGTTGTTCAGTTATTCAGTTGTTCAGTTATTCAGTTGTTCAGTTATTCAGTTGTTCAGTTTGGGAGAACCGTTCTTTCGGCCAGGAGTTCCACGGGCGCTGAAGCCTGCTGCCGTTTTCCAGCTTTCGGCTGTATTTACAATCAGCGTGCAGCCTGCATTTGCCTTTGGCTGCATTTGCTTACAGCTTATGGCTTACCGCTTACAGCTGTATTTGGCTTCAGGCTTTCTGCTTTTGCCTTTAGACGTACCGCATGAAGCGTGCCGTTTGTTGCCGGTAAGCCGGTAATGCCAGCAGGCCGCCGCATTCACCATTGACCATTGACCATTCACCATTCGAAAGGTACAGGATTAGCATTAAATTGAGGTTACCATTTACCTATTGCCTGTAGCTCCCGCTTTCGCTACGGACGGGCAAGGATTGCCAATTGGTTCTTAAAGTTTAATTAGAGTTCATTAAAGTCTACCAAACTGCCCATTTTTCGACTACATTTGCCCCGCCGTACATGTGCGTTTTATTGAATGATAAAAAAAATCGACTGGTACATATTAAAAAAGTTCATTTCTACGACTGTGTTCATGGTACTGATCTTTTCGGTAATTGCCGTGGCGATCGATACCAGTGAGAAAGCTGATGACTTTGTAAAATCGGGTTTGCCAACATCCAAGATCATAACCCTGTATTATTTCGGATTCGTCCCCTTCATCATATCCATGATCTTTCCGCTGATGGTATTCATCGCGACCATTTTTTTTACCTCCAAAATGGCAGGCAAAAGTGAGTTGGTGGCCATTCTGGCCGGTGGGGTCAGGTTCAACCGGATGCTGCGCCCCTACTTTTTAGGGGCCTTGTTCCTTGGCGGCATTTTCTGGGTGGCAACCCAGTTCTGGATTCCTAAGGCCATGTTGTTGCGCGCCAATTTTCAGTCAACCTATATCGACAGTAAAAGCTCTTACGAACAGGGAATAGCGGCACAGCGTACCCGCAGCTATTATTTCAGGGTAAACGCCAATACGTTTGCCGGTATGCGCAATTACGATACCAGCAGCAAATCGGCCAACGATTTTTACCTCGACAGGCTCAATGGTACCAAACTGGTTTATAACCTCCGCGCCGATTACCTGCGTTGGGATACAGCCAAAAAGATCTGGAAACTGCAGAACGTTACCGAACGGAAGATCGATGGGGCAAAAGAGATAACGAAGGTCACTTCTGAAATGACCATGAACCTTAACCTGAAGCCAAACGAGATCAAGTTCGATAAATACCTGAAAGATAAAATGACCACGCCCCAACTGGTGCAGTATATCAGAAGCGAGGAGTCGAGAGGGGCGGAAGGATTGAACGATTATAAAGTAGAACGGTACCGGCGCGACGCTAATCCCATATCAGTGTTCATTCTTACCTTTATTGGCGCGGTTATAGCATCGCGTAAAACAAGAGGCGGGAGCGGATTGCACCTGGCAGTGGGTATTATTGCGGCCGCATTTTTTGTTGTAATGGATAAGTTCTCACTTACCTTTTCAACAAAAGGAAATTTTCCGCCGCTGCTGGCAGCCTGGACGCCTAATATTCTGTTTTCTATATTCGCTATTTGGGTGTATCGTATTGCACCAAAATAAACATATGCATTAAGGAAATATTAATATATGCGAACGATTGTTGTTTTATTTCAATAGTTTCCGTTGCTGAATTAATTTTGCCGTTTTGTGAGGGTTTGTTATAACTTTAGCCAAGTTTTTCGCCTCATTATTACATATTTACAAATAATCATACTGCATCATGGGAATTCTTAAAGATAGGTTTAAGGTAAAGGCAGAAGCCTCTGCAGCCGAGTTAAAAGAACTGTTAAAGCAACATGGTAACAAAAAGATCGGGGAAGTACATTTGTCTCAGATTTACCAGGGTATGCGCGGCATAACCGGCCTGGTGTCAGAAACATCATTGCTCGATGCGAAAGAAGGTATCCGTTTCCGCGGATATTCCATTCCCGAACTGCAGGCAAAGTTGCCAAAAGTACCCGGTGGCACCGAACCATTACCTGAAGGACTTTTTTACCTGATGCTTATAGGCGAGCTGCCCGATGAAGAAGCGGTTTCCTATATCACTGCAAGCTGGCAGCGCCGCTCACATGTTCCCAATCACGTATTTGCAGCCATCGACGCTTTGCCAATTACAGCGCACCCCATGACGATGTTTGTAACCGGCATCATGGCCCTGCAAACCGAAAGTAATTTCGCCCGCCGCTATGCAGATGGAATGAGCAAAAAAGACTACTGGGATGCCGTGTTCGACGATTCAATGGACCTCATTGCCCGTTTGCCCCGTGTAGCAGCTTACATTTACCGTCGTAAATATCACAACAATCAACATATTCAGCCCAATGGTTTGCTCGACTGGGCCGGTAACCTGGCACACATGCTCGGTTACGAAGATGACAGCTTCAAAGCGCTCATGCGTTTGTACATGACCATCCATGCCGACCACGAAGGCGGTAACGTATCGGCGCATACGACGCACCTGGTAGGTTCTGCACTCAGCGATCCTTACCTGAGCCTGGCAGCAGGGATGAATGGTTTGGCCGGTCCCTTACACGGTTTGGCTAACCAGGAAGTGGTGAAATGGATCATGGAAATGCAGAAAGAACTGAAATCCGAAGTGCCTACCAAAGCACAGATAGAAGGTTACGTACGCAAAACCCTTGGCGAAGGAAAAGTAGTTCCCGGTTACGGACATGCAGTGTTGCGTAAAACCGATCCCCGTTTCACCGCACAGATGGATTTTGCCAAACGTCATTTTGCCAACGATCCGCTGGTACAGATCGTTTGGGATGTTTACGAGGTGGTTCCGCCAATTTTAGAATCGCTGGGCAAGGTGAAGAACCCATGGCCTAACGTAGATGCGCACAGCGGTGCACTGCTGGTTCACTACGGAATGAAGGAGTATGAATTCTATACCGTATTGTTCGGCGTTAGCCGTTCGCTGGGTGTACTGGCCAGCCTTATCTGGGACAGAGCGCTGGGTTTTGCCATCGAGCGTCCGAAGTCAGTGACTACCGACCTCGTAAAAGCATGGCTCGAGGGCAAAGACGAGATCTGGGGCGATTAATGGTATCACCAACAACTATTCAAAGCTTTTTATACGAACCCTGCCGCAAGGCGGGGTTTTTTATTGCGCCAGGGACGGTGCCCTTCCAAAGGCGTCCACCCCGGTTGTTAAAGTGAGCCGCTTCCGGAGATTCTCCGGGAGATCGACCCACCTCTGCGTCAGCGGTGTTTACTCCGGTTTGTACGGCGAGCGGCCCGGTGAAAGCGCCCCCATCGGAAGCCCTGTCAATCACCTCTCTTCCACCTCTCATCCTGGGGTCATCCTGGGGTTATCCTGGGGTTATCCTGGGGTTTTCTTAGGGTTTGAACCCTATGATGACCCGAAGAATGCCCTAAGAAAACCCCGGGATCAAAGGTTGTATGTAGAATAATCATTATATTTATGGTATAAAACGATTGTATGGCCATAAATAAAAGTATCTTCTTCAAGTTGTCGGGACAACTGAACAAAGAAGTGGTTTTCAAGCAGTATGGTGATAAAACCGTAGTGAGCAAATATCCCGATATGAGCAGGCGGGTGCTTACCCCAAAACAATTACGAACGCAGGAAATAATGGAGCGCGCAAATTATAAAGCCAAATTCATAATGGCTGATGAAGAATTGAGCCGGGCCGCCCAGGTTCGATTGAATGTTACCCGTAACAAATTATATACTGCCCTGGTGAAAGAATATTTCAGCATGGCCAAACAAAATGAGGCTGAAGAAGAGATGTGATGTTTCAAAATAAACCGCGCTTTCAATACATCGACAAACACGTTGGTGCATCGCCTTTTACCGCGCCCTCACTGTTTTTACCAACTGCTTATATTGCTCAGGCAGTTTTTCCTTTCTCTCAAAAATAGTATCGATGCGCGGTTTTGAGATATCGAGCAGCGTGTAGTAATCAGCGGTTTCAACAGTAGTGTCTTTCGGGTTATCGGCACTGTTATCGTGGCCCTGGTGCTCCCATATGAGGGTTTGCAAACGCTTGCTGCTATCCCTGAAGATCCATGAGTTCAGTTCTGCGAAATCGCCTGCATCGCCCCAGCTTTCTCCCAGCTCGATATAATTGGTAAAAGTGTCTTTTTTAATATCGAAAAAGAACAGTTTTATGGAAGAGGGCACATATTCGGAAGGCGTTCGGGCAATAAGCCCCAGCCGGTTGCTGTCGATAACGAATTTATAAATGCCGAATAATTGCGGCGGCTGGTTGAAATGCCGTTGCCGCATATCTTCAGGGAACAACATGGCGCCGGCGCTATCTATCTCTTTTCCATTGAACGGACTATCGCCGTCCTTTGGCGACGCCACATCGAGCGTATCGATACCGATGTTATAGAAATAAGCAAACAACCTGTTGTATTTGCTATCTTTTGTACCAGGTTTCGAGTTGATAGCTTCCCGCTGGCCGCAACCGAAAGCAGCGCACAGGCATGTAAGGTAGAGCAGTTTTTTCATGATGATAACCGGGGCTTACATTATAATTAAGGTTACTAACAGGCCAAGTAGCATTATGACACACAAAGCCAGCGACAGCCACTTCAGGATCTTATTGGTACGGCTCGAACCATTTATGATGGTTCTGTAAACAACCACTACGGCCAGGATCAACGACAATGCCGTAATGGGCGCGAAAACAAATAAATTGAATTCAAAAGGCTGAAGCTCCAGGTTGAACGAATCTTTAAATACCCACTCGTAAACGAATTTCAGGTTAATGACGAATGCAACCAGCAAAAGCGCCATGCCGGTAAGCGCCAGGTCCCATACCTGTTTTTTGATCGTTACTTTGGATGTTGTCATAGGTAATTGGATAAATTGGTTTTAACAGCCGCCGGTGCCTTTTACTTTAAACGTTGCATCTGTTTTGTTGCCGGTAAGTTGTAACGTGCCCTTATAGGCAGCACCCTCGTCATATTGTTTAACCATTTTCAGTTTCAGAGTTACTTTATAACCGCTGCCACGAAAAATATGTACGAAGTCCTTCCCGGTTATTGCCGTTAGCCCGGCGGTATCTCTTGTAAGGCGAATTTCCTTTCCTTTTATTTTAATGATGGTATTGTCGCCGTAATCGGTAGCAAAAATATATTTGTCTTTTGATTTGCAGGTATCGTAGGTGAGCAATTCGGCGCAGCCATCGATAAAGGCCGGCATGCGAAAAAGGTCTAGTTTAACATTGCTCTTTTTGGCCTGTTCATTTTTTTTGCCGGTCTTCTTAACCGAACCGGCTTTCTTTTTGGGGGCATCATCATTGGTGCAACAGGTTAACACCAGCAAAGCCAACAGGGCGGCTATTATTTTTTTCATACAGTGGGTTATGATTATGCTTCCTGCCTTAAATTGTTTTATTTTGAACAATATACTGCACAATATAATACAAGCCTACCGCTCAACGTCAAGTATCTTCCCTTCTTTCTGCATAACGCGAAGCGTTTGTCTGGTAAACGCGATCTCTTCTTTTGCAAATGGTTTTTCTTTTAACTGGGAAAGCCCCTTCTTTTTATCCGTTTCAAATTCGTTAATATTAACAAACACCGAATCGCCCTGTATGCGCGAAACTCTCAGCAGCGTATACTGGCTGTTCTCCGTTGCCATTTCGTAAATGTCGCCGGGCTGCGGAAGTAAAAGAAGTTGAGCGATCCTGCGGTCGTTGTTTGTGACAATTTTGCGCCATACCAAAAATGAGGCGGCTACCAACAGCGGGCTTAAGAACCATAGTTTGCGATCGATGCGAAAGGACATAGAATGTTTTTTAAAGGATATTGCAGGTTGATAAAACGCTTTATCAATGAATTTACTATAGCCAAAATAGAAAATTATTTAAACATATATAGTAAATGTTTTGAATGTTTTCTGCGGGCTGCGGTTCAGGAATCGATCACCAGCGATTGGGGATTTACAGCAGGCGGAGCCTTCTGCGCATTCTTCTTCAGTAAATTACACCATGCGGAAAATAAACATATCATCGAAAAAATGAAAACAAGGACTGCCAGCCGCTGAGCGCCTTTAAGCATATTAGTTTGTTTGGGTAGGGTTGAAAATGCAATGCGGTTACGATAATGGCTAATGATAAACTGCATTTCCCGGCGAATTACCCCACCGCGGCCAGGGAATATGCCGGTTTTAGTTCCGGATAAACAACATTAATGATCGAGCATGGAAAGCCATTCTGCCTTTGTAATGGAAGTAAAGAAAGAGGCTTCGGATTTCAGCAGGTCGTTCGACAACGCTCTTTTTGTAGCCTGCAGCTTTATTATTTTTTCTTCAACCGTATCCGGACAAATCAACCGTACAGCCATAACCGCCTTTTCCTGCCCAATGCGATAGCTGCGGTCAATTGCCTGGTTCTCAACTGCCGGGTTCCACCAGGGATCTACCAGGTAAACATAATCGGCTTCGGTTAAATTTAAACCGGTGCCGCCGGCCTTCAGGCTTATCAGGAAAACCCGCACCGAAGCATTGTTTTGGAAATTATTCACGACAGATTCTCTGTCTTTTGTACTGCCGGTGAGGTATTCATAGGCGATGCCCCTGTCTTCGAGCTCATGCTTTATCAGCCCCAGCATGGAAACAAATTGCGAGAACACCAGTATTTTATGGTTTTGCGCTTTATTGTCGATTTGCTCAAGCAGGGTTTCAATTTTGGCGGAATTGTCGCCATATAATTTTTCGTCCTGCAGTAAAAGCGGGGAGTTGCAGATCTGCCGTAACCTGGTTAAACTCCTTAATACGTGTATGCTGTTCTTTGGAAGCTCTTCTTCAGTAACGCCGGCAATATAATCGCGAAATTCTTTTTCATAGGCCTCATACACCTTGCGCTGCGCTTCTTCCATGGGGCAATACAACACCATTTCGGTTTTTTCGGGAAGCTCCCGCGCCACATCTCTTTTGGTTCTTCTTAAAATAAACGGCGCTACTTTCTTCTGCAACTGCAGGGCATGCCGGCTGCTTTTGAATTTATCTATCGGTATCGAGAACAGGTCTCTGAATGATTGTTTATTGCCCAGCAAACCGGGGCAGGCAAACGATAACTGGGCATACAGATCGAACGTATTGTTCTCAACCGGCGTTCCGGTAATGGCTATTTTATTACGCGATTGCAACTGCCGCGCGGCATAATAACGTTGCGAATCGATGTTCTTGATGTTTTGCGACTCGTCGAGAAAAATATAGTTGAACCTGTATTTGATAAGAAAGGTAATGTCTGACAGCAGCGTGCCGTAAGAGGTGAGTATTATTTCATACCTGTCGAATTCCGTAATGTCTTTTATTCTTCCGGCGCCATATAAAGTGAGTATGGTAATGGAAGGAGCGAATTTTTTTACTTCATCCTGCCAGTTGAAAATAAGCGAAGTGGGAACTACCACCAGGTTGGTGTTCTGCCGTGCCTTCTTTCGTTGTGATAAAATAAACGCAATGATCTGAAGTGTTTTTCCAAGACCCATGTCATCGGCCAGCACCCCGCCGAAATTAAAATCATCGAGCAGGTTAAGCCAGGTAAGCCCCTGTTTCTGGTATTCGCGCAGGGACGCGTTCAGGTCTTCCGGAACGTCTGCTTCATTATACAGGTCAACCTGTTTTAGTTTTGATTCGAATGCGGCGATCTCCTGTTTAACCGATTCATCCAACTCATCATCCCTGAAAAGGAGTTTTACTTCTTCGTAATTGAATTTCGGGATCTGTAAAACCTCATCAACAATTTCAGCCGCATTGAAGTATGCTGAAAACTTTTGTAACCATTCGTCGGGAAGAATGCCCAGCGTGCCATCATCGAGCTGTACGAATTTGTTCTTGTTCCTGACAGACGTGTGTAGTTGCTTCAACGAAGCTTTCTTTTTTCCAAAACGAACATCGAGGCTGGTATTGAACCAGTCGAGCCCGCTGATGACCCTGATGGCTATTTTTGCTTTGTTGCCATTCAATTTATTTCCCTTGAGCTGGTTAAAACCCAGCACGGTGATGCCTTCGGTTTGCCATTGTTCAAAGGCATTCAGGAACCAGCCTTCATCTAAAAAACGGCGTTTATGCAGGTAGAAATAGGGCAGGTCGGTTTCGAGCTGTTCTTCAAAATCGGCGTGTTGTTGCAAAAGCAGGGCAATGAAATTCACTTCTGCATCGCGGTCGCGCTCAACCGCAAACACTTCGCCTTCGCTGTCCTGTGAATAGATCTGTCTTTTGGTAAGCACCGGAATTTCTACTTTTCCGTATTTCAGCACTGGATTTATAAGCACGTAATTGTCGAGGTCGCTCAGGTAAATGAACCTTTCCAGTGAGTCGTTGAACCCGCCTTGCGCCTTTTGTGATTTGCTGCCCGGCTCATGAAAGGTGTAATCGACATAAACGCTGTCTTCCAGCTTTGACAATATATTTTGTTGAACGCCGGCATATTCCGACTCATGCAGTTTTAAACCGGCAGGTTGCTGCCGGAAGAACCGCGCCATTTTCACCAGGTGAAATTTGGAAAGCAGGTGAAGTGATCCGCCGCGTAGAATAAAGTAATCGTATTTGATCTCGATATCGCTGAATGCATAGGTTTTTTGTTCTATCCTTATTTTCGGTAAAATGAAATACCATTCGTTTTCCCTTCTAATGGTAAGGGTAATGTCATTGACGGGCTCGCCGATGTTGATCTCTTTTAAGGAACCGGCCACCACATTTTCCGAGAACCCGGGTTCATGATAAAAGAACCGCAGCGAGAGGGGATTGGTCATTACGGTTTTGAGCGCTTCGATATCGGCGGGCGATTTTGCCGCGGTGGGATTGTTCTGGAAACGGCTCAGGGCGGTAAGGAATTTGAGCTCTTCCAGTTGTTTTGCTTTCAGGGCGGCATCATAAGGGTTCACCAGTTTGAGCGGGTTCTTCAGTTTACCCGATTGCGTGGTAGCCGCCTGGTAAAGCTCCAGCGTAAGTTGTTTGTGGAACCGGTAGTTCTTCAACACAACAATATGGTCTTCTTTGTCGAGTGAAGGTGCCGGAGCCGCAACCTTGCGCTCATCCGTTATCAGTTGCTCCTGCAGATCTTTTATATTACCCATGAAAGACGGTCTGAATTTGGCGGCAAACTACGTAAATTCACATTTTTAATCTGTATTACTTCTCTATGTCATCTTTCCTTTACACCATGGCGTTGGCCGACAGTTACGGCATGAAATACGAGTTTGTGCAGCATGCAACAACAGCCGGGCCTGCCGACCTGGTGCATGGCAGCCATCCTGAATTTACTGAATATATAAAGGGAAATTACTCAGACGATACGCAAATGTCGTTGGCAAATATGGAACTGTTGCTGACGAAAATGACAGCATCAGGGAAGTTTTACATCACTGTTGAAGATTTTGTGCGGGCCTGGCTGAGCACATTTAAAAGAGACCCGCATCCTGGTTACTCCAAGCATATGTACAGGCTGTTGGCAGATTCGGAAACTGCGGAAGATTTTATAACCCGGCTCGATGCCACGGGTGGTACTACCAGTGGGGCGGCAATGCGTGCCGGCGTTTTTGGCGTAATACCCGAAATTGAGCAGGTGAAGCATCTGGCGTTGCTGCAGGCCCGTATAACGCATGATACGCCGGCGGGTACCACTTCTGCATTGGCGGTTGCGCTCTCTGTTCATTACCTGCATCATGGCGGCAGCAGGCAGGGGCTTGAAAATTTTCTGGCTGCACAACTGGGGGCCCAGTGGCGGCAGAACGGGTATGTTAACGATATGTCGAACGGTATGTATATCGTTGGTCAGGCTTTAAAGGCGTTGATGAATGCCGCAACTTTGTCGCAGGTGTTGCTGCATGTCGTAAACCAGGATGAAACATCTGATACAGACACCGTTTGCGCCATTGCGGCCGTTATAGCATCGCGTAGTACCGATTGGGCGAACGACCTGCCTGTGGCTTTGGAAAACGGTCTGGAGAACGGGACTTACGGCGCAGATTACCTGAAAATGATCGACAGGTCGGTAGCCGCGTTTTTTTCGCGCAGGGCGCTTTATAGTTAATCTTCAATTGTAACCATTTTTTTGTACTCCGCGGCGCCATAATGCTTTATTTAATAACCCGTTTAGAAACAACCGGTAACCCCTAAACAGCATGATAAAAATAGTTTCATCCATTTCAATGAAGACCGGCATTTTAGCAGTATGTGTGTACGGTGTGGCAGGCTGTTCGGGCCTGCCGGAAAAAAAGCGCTCATCAAAATCGATCAATGAAATAGTAACCGAAATTACAAAGACCAACGTATTGATGGGAGATGCTGTAGGTTATGGTATAGAGCGCCCGGAACAATGGGACAGATACGAGGAGCTGCGTTTACGGGCAGGCGACAAAGAACTAATGGCCCTTACCAGCGATACAAATGGCGTT
Organism: Niastella populi; assembly: GCF_002078015.1. GTDB lineage: Bacteria > Bacteroidota > Bacteroidia > Chitinophagales > Chitinophagaceae > Niastella > Niastella populi. The sequence continues at coordinate 24,931 of NZ_LWBP01000024.1, forward strand.
GTGCGCTGTTATGCCTTTCAGGCCCTGGCTAATAGAAAAACAGCCGATCTTTTCCCCATTGTGAGGCAGCATCTTGCAGATACGGCATTAGTAAAAACATTGGATGGTTGTTCGGGCGGTTCTCAGAAAGTAGGCGACTTTTTTCTTGAAACTATTACCATCAATAAAAGAGCGTGGAAGTTGAACGTTGATCAGAAAGCGGTTATTGATAGTTTACTGATCTTTGAAAACGGTAACCGGCTGAACGCAAGAGACAAACTGCTTTCAGCAGTTGAACCTGAAGAAAAGTACTACAAACGGCTACGGCAATTGGCAATAATGGAAAATAGCAGGCCGGCTGTGGTAGCATTGTCGAAATACAGGAGGACGCAGGATAAACCTTTAATAGAGGCATTACTTAAAGACCCTTACGGCCAGGCATATGGCTTCAATTCGGTCCGTAATTTTCCTGACCGGTCCTTTTACCCTTTTCTGGAACAATCCCTAAAAAGTGAAGTAACGAAGAATAATAGGGGTAATGATGAGCGGCTGCAATTGCTCTACGAAGCAATTGTGCAATACAAAGATGAAGCCTCCCGGAAGCTGTTGAAGTTGGCATTAAGCGAAGCAAAGGATATGCAGTATATCTACCATTCCGATTACCTTCAAATGGCGCTCAAAAAGTACCCGGCAGCTATCTACGAAGGAATTGTTAACCCCGTATTTACAGGCGTTCCGAAAAGTAATCTTTCCTCCAATAAAAGGTGACCGTAATACAAAAACATTACTTCTCCCGGCCAATCCCGGCCGGAACCGTAAAGCTTATATTATTTCACCTATGTTTTTAGCCGGCAACGGGTGTTTTCTCAAGCGGCGTAAGCACTTGTCCCAGTTGCTGGTACATGTTCAGGAAATCAAAGTGATTCCAGGCTTCTGCAATCTTTCCATCTTCGGTCCTTACCATACACAGGCCTGAAAACTTTACCTGTTTCCCGGTTTCTGCATGTACTGCGGTAACCTCGGTATGGGCGCATTCCATATTGTCCTGGGAAATAACGTCCAGCACTTCTATATGAATATCATGAAACTGGTCCCTGAAGTTGTTATAAAAAGCTTTGAAGCCTTCAATGCCTTTGGGGCCATCGGCTGAATTTATTCCGTGAGCAAAACAATCGTGGTTGGCCAATTCGTCAATTGCCTGTTCGTGGTTATTGTTCCATACTTCCTGGAACCAGCGATGGCAGAGGGTTGTTGTTACGTCGCGCATAAAAGTAGATTTTAAGATGAAAAACAGGAGAGCACGAAAGGGGATAGAGATTGTATTAGGGGATACTATGTTACGAAAATTTAATGAGAAAAGATCGGGTATTTTTCACGTATTTGAAAGTGCGTGGTGAATGGCGCCGGCAGCCCTTGTGATTTGGAACAAAAAAAGGCCCGCATTGCTGCAGACCTTTGAAAGATGTGGAGGATATCGGGGTCGAACCGATGACCTCTAACATGCCATGCTAGCGCTCTAGCCAACTGAGCTAATCCCCCATCTAAGAACTTTTAAAAATAAACAAGTCGTTTATTTTTGAGTTTGCAAATATAGACCTATCCCTAATTCGAACCAAATAAAAGCTGCACCCTATTTTTTTCCCATCTTGCCAACCCACTCAGCCGTAGCCTTCACCAGCATACTCATAGTATCCTGTTTCCCGGCCTTAAAACTATGATCGGCGCCCTCCAGCTTTACCAGTTTCGCTTTTTTGAGCGAACCGCATACTTCCGCTATCAGTTCCCATTGGGCAAGGGTATCTTTGGTACCCTGTAAAAAAAGCATTGGCACCTTTATTTCTTTCAAATGTTCGGCCCGGTCAATCGATGGCTTGCCGGCCGGGTGCAATGGAAACCCATAAAAAACAATCCCCTTAACCCCGGTATCGGGATGGGTTGCCAGGTACTGCGAGCTCATACGGCCGCCAAACGATTTGCCCGAAGCGAACAAGGGAAGATCGGGAAACAGGTCGTGCGCTTTCATTATCGCCGCTTCAATGGTCTGGTGCGCTACCGCCGGCGTATCGGGGCGGCCTTTCTTATTCTCGGCAAAGGGAAAATTAAATCGCATGGTGCCAATACCTGCCGCCGACAATGATCCCGACAGTGAAACCATAAAGGAATGGTCCATACCCGCACCGGCGCCATGCGCCAGTGTCAACAGGCAGGTGGCATTTGGGGGAACGTTGTATTCCGCGGTAACTTTTCCTATGGTATCGGAAACCTGTAATACGATCCGTTTGGAGCTCATACGAACTGTTTAAGAAAGCTAAGGTAACTATTAATATATTCTACCTGAAAAAGGATCGATAGTGTAAAAATGCATATTGTACGGGCCGGTTGACGGCATATAAAAGATCCCATTGGTATATTGATATAGCAATGCTCTTCCCAGTGAATTGTTTTTTGCTTTTACTTCTTTGTCGGTGGAACCAAACACATAAAATGAATGGCCGACAGAAAATATCGGACACAGGTTCCCATCGAGCATAGCGTAGCATAGGTCACCGTTACAAAAGCCCCACATTTTTCGCGAGTAATACGATTTACCTGTTTCGTCCTTCAGGTACAATTGAAAGCCTGTACCATCGGTTTGAACATCATAGTTGGAAATAGATGGCTGGTTATTTCTGAACTCGTCAATACTGGCATATACGCCTTTACGTAAGATGCGTGCCGTATCCATGGGAAAATTATATTGTAACCTGTTCAGTGAATCAAGCTGGCTGAACGTGAAGGTTCTTCTTTTTTTCGCCTGTTCCTCATCCGTAGCCGCTATCTTTTTTATAAAGTCAAAAAACAGATTGGTCATTTTGATCCTGGCCACATCCTTTACATGATAGGGAGAAGTGATAACGGTGTCGAGATACGCATAGGGAAGGTAGCCCTGGTCCGTTTTAAGAAATGCCTCGCCACGAAATTCCATGCAGCCTATTCCTTTTGACCTGTTCTCCATTCTCGGTGCATCTTTTAGATTGTAAAGCCATAATTTTTTTATTATGATAAGGAACGGGCGCGTGCCTGCCGGATCAGCATAGTGATTCATGAATCCGGCAATATGCCGGCTTGCGCCGTTATCAAAAACAAATTCATACCGTTGCTTATCCATGCCCCAAAAACCGGCTCTTGTAGTGTCTGGCCTGAAATCCGCTACTTCAAAATGGGAGAAAACAGGTGGGATCTTTTCTTTTGCCGGTGCGTGGCTGGTTGAAAGCATTAAATGATTGCGGCCGCATTGGTCATTCAGGAAACGCTGATGCGCAGAATCTGTTTGGGACATGGCTGGCAGATACAGGCTGCAAAATGCGATCAATGGCAACAGTTTCATGGATCTGATCGGGTTTAAGCTGTAATTATACGAAAATCAGTTAATCAATACTAGTGACTCGTTACCGTTTGCGCCATTCCAGACTGCCGTTGCAGTGAGTTGCGTTGCAGAATAATTTTCCCTTCTTCCGGTTGCGTAACAGCGATATGCTAAACGTTTCGTAATGATTCTATTTCCGTGAGCTTTTTGGGCAGTGATTTGCCGAGTTTCTGACTTCCGTTTGCAGTGATAATGTAGTTGTCTTCAATACGTATGCCTCCAAAGTTACGGTAATCGTTCAGAAATTCGTAATTGATGAACGATGTATGTTTTTGTTCTGCTTTCCAACGGTCGATCAATTCGGGAATTATATATATACCGGGTTCAACTGTAAGCGCAAATCCCGCCAGTAACGTCTTTCCAAGACGAAGCGATTTCCAGCCGAACTCCGTACTTTTCTTCAGTTTATCATCATAACCTACCAGCGGTTCGCCGAGGTCTTCCATATCATGCACATCCAATCCTATCATGTGCCCAAGCCCGCACTGGAAGAACATGGTATGGGCGCCGGCTGCCACAGCCTCTGTTGCATTGCCTTTCATCAGGCCCACTTCGATCAATCCTTCGGCCAGTTTGATGCAGGCCTGGGTATGCACTTCTTTATATTGTATGCCGGGTTTAAGCAATGATACTGCATGGTCAAGCGACCCCAGCACCACGTTGTACAGATCGCGCTGGCGGCTGGTAAATTGTTTACCTGCAGGAAAGGTACGGGTAAGGTCGCCGGCATAATGCATGCTGGTTTCTGCGCCTGCATCAACCAATACCATTTGTCCGTCCTGGATGGTATTGCCATGATAGTGATTGTGCAGGGTTTGTCCGTTTACGGTTAAAATAACGGGGTAGGAGAGCCTGCCGTTGTTGGCGAGCGCTATCGCTTCTACCTGTGCCGCCAGTTCATATTCTTTCATGCCGGGGCGGGCATTCCGGATGGCCGCCAGGTGCATATCGGCGCTGATGGAAACCGCTTTGTCCATTTCAGCTATTTCCCGTTCTTCCTTTATTTCACGCTGCGCAATAACCGAACGGATCAATTTTTCAGATACGAACTGTTTTAATTCGGCAATGGACGTACCCAGTAATGCCGCCAGTTTTATTTTGTTCTCCGGCCGGTAAGGCGGTAAAATGTGTATCGGGCGTTGGGCCTTTCGCGCTGCTGCCAGCAGGCTGGCCAGCTTTTCGCCATTCGCGCTCTCTGCTATTCCTGTTGATGCTGCCAGATCCTGGATCTGGGGTTGCGGTCCGGTCCAGATGATATCATCGATACCGGCGTTCTCCCCAAACAATATTTCTTTATCCTCGTCGAGGTCAAGTATCACTGCCAGCCCGGGCTGATCGATGCCGGCATAATACAGAAAAGTGCTGTCCTGCCTGAAGGGGTAGCAGTTGTCCTTATAGTTCATGCTGCTGTCTTCGTTTCCCAGCAATAAAACAATTCCATTGGTAAGTGTTGACTTCAACTGCCGGCGGCGCGCTGTATATACCTGACGTTCGAAAAGATGTGGGTTCATGTAGTTTTTTGCACAAATTAACGAATAAGGCGGGTGATGGGATAAAAAAGCCATTCTGTAGAAACAGAACGGCGTTATTGATCGTACCCTTAAAAACTATCTTTAATTTCTTTTTACGATTGGTTGAATGCTTATCTCTTTTCCGTTCACTACTTTGATGTAGTAGGTGCCTGCAGGTACATCAGACATGGCGAGAATGGCACTTTGCTGTATGTTGAATATTTTTATTATGCTGCCGTTGGTGTTCAGTAACTGGCCGTTCACCCTTTTATTTTGCCAGTTTTGCGGAATCGAAATGTGCAGCTCATTTACTACCGGGTTGGGATAAGCTGCGATCTTTGCACTGTCGCTTCCGTTTCCCAGGCGAACGAATTTCGTTTCCGAATATTTGAACCTGCCGTCTTTGTCAACCATTTTCAGGCGGTAGTAGATCACTGCTGCTGCTGAATTTTTGATCGCATCCTTATATGAATAGTTATTCAAGCCTGTTACTTCTTCGGCCGGGAACAACAGCGCGGCCTGCTCATAGTTCTTATTATCGTAACTTCTTTCTATGCAATAGTGACTAAGATTTTGTTCCTGGCTGGCGCTCCATGTAAGCCATACTTTTTCATTTGCCAGCTGGGCCGTAAAGCCGGCCAGTTTTGCTGCCAGAACGATCGGCTGCAGTTCGTTGCCTCTCATGTTCAGGCTAAACAAATCGTTGCCGCTCCAGCCATTCTGATGTTGATAAAAACCTACCCGCATGGTTACGGTTGTGGGGGCCGAAGAACTTACCCTGAACATTTGCGTGGAATCGGTTTCATCGATACCCTGTCCGCCTGTTGGGTTCGAATTTGTTGCGGTACCCCATACCATATCTCCATCCTGGCTGACAGCTACCTTTGGAGTGCTGCTGCAGTATGCCCAGGTAGGGTTGGCCACCGTTATGGAATTGAATTCGGTCATCTGGTTGCTGCCATCGAGCCCCATGAACACACTGCTGAAATTAAACACAGGTGTAGGAACGGTGGTGCCAACGTTTACAAAGGTGATCGTAAATACCGCGTAATGATAACCGAGGCCGCCGGTTGACTGCAGTTGCGGTTGTAGCGCTGTGGTAGAAGCACCGGATGGTGTAGCATCTATATCATACAGTGATACCCCGATCAGGCTGTCGACTTTCACCAATGCATCTATCAATCCGCCGGAAGTAAGATTTGAGAACCTGTAAACACATCCTGCCTGATTGGCCGTCCCTGATTCTACCGTTGGTGTATTGAATTTCAGGTTTTGTGCCACTGCCGCCGTGCTATATATATAAAGAGCAAATAGTAATAACGCAATTCTTTTAATTGCAGGCAATCCTGTTTTGGAAAGTACCGGGTACAATTGATTCATACTTGTGGTTTGTAAGGGTGATACAAAAGGTAAATACGACCACAGGTATTGGAAGTTAGTATGGACTTATTCAGTGGATTTTGGAATTGGTATAGGAGGAACTAAGGCCGTAAATAATTATTTACGATAAGAAATACGTTGGAATGGATTGTGTTTTGTAGAAACGGGCCTTATTCAGTAGGAGATTGGGTACGAATACTTGATTAAAATATCTAATACAAATATTGAGATGTTTTTTCAATTATGCAAGTACCCGGCTATATTTTTTGGGATTATTGATCCTGGATAAGCAAAAGCTAAACGAAGGCAAAAGGCGAAAGGCGAAAGGCGGAACGCAAAACGTTGAAGGCTAATCCCGAATGTCGGGTTGTAAGGTTTAATCGGGAAGAACGCATTTCGGAGGCAGGCGTTAAGCGTTAAGCATAAAAAAAAGGTGGATCAACCGGTCCACCTTTTTTTTATATATGCATTTCGCAGGTATTTTATGGGAGCAGTTTCACATAACCTCTTGAGGTTACCTTTCCTGTTTGAAGGGTTCCGGAGATTACGTACTTGTAAGTACCCGCCGGAGCTTTGGCGCTGCCGATAGTACCGGTCCAGCCTTTATTGATATCAGTTGTTGTGAAAACAACTTTACCGGCTGCGTTAAGCACCTGAAGGGATCCCAGTGTAAAGTCGGGGTCAACTTCAGGAAGCTTGAATACCGGGCCTTTCGAAATTGAAATCGATGCAGGCATTGCTATTCTTTTAAGTACGGTTACTGTTACCTCGGCCGTTCCGGTGCAACCACTGGCGTTTGTGCCGGTTACTTTATAAGTAGTGGTTTTTGCTGGTTTAACGATCGGGTGGGCGGTAGCTGATCCGGTTACGCCGCTGGTTGGCGACCATGAGTAGCCGGTGATCTGGTTTTCGCTGATGGCCGATAATTTAGCGCTGAAGCCTTCAAAGATCTTTATTTCAGAGTTTGTTTTTACTTCAGGAGCGGTACCCATTTTCACTACAATTTCGTTTGAAGTGATTGCCCCGCCGGTGCAACCTGTGGCGCTTGTAAGCACGCAGCTTACTTTATCGCCATTTACCAGGGAAGCGTTTGAGTAGGTAGGGCTGTTGCTGTTGGCATCGTTCCCGTTAACCATCCATTTGTAAGCCGGGGCCGCGCCGCCATTGGTCACTTTTACCGTGAACGCAGCAGGCGAACCGATACACATACCGTTCAGGGCAGGCGTAATTGCCAGTGTTGGGCTTGAACCGCCGGTAACTGATAATGTCGCCTTGCTGGAGAACATTGTTTTACATGCGTTATTGGCCATAACCCTAAACTGGTTATTGTTCATTTTATCGGTGATGCTGTTAACAGTAAGTGAGGTGGTAGTTACACCTGAGAAATTTGCACCATCACTCAACTCGATCCATTCGCCGGTTGAAGGCTGGAACTGTTGCCATTGATAGTTATCGGCGTTGTTGGCTGCAACTGTAAAGGTTACGCTGCCGCCTTTACAAACGCTTTTGCTGAGCGGCTGCTGATCGAACGAAGGCGATGGAACAGTACAGCTTGAAACGATCTCACGGATGGTATTGTTATAGCTATCAGTGATGAATACGTTACCCGCAATGTCGGTAGCGATACCGATGGGGTACCATATTTTAGCCAGGATAGCAGGACCGCCATCACCGGCATAATCGGGCGAACCATTACCAGCGATGGTAGTGATGATACCTTTATTATTGATCTTTCTGATAGCGTGGTTTTGATAGTCGGAAGCGTAAACGTTACCGGCAGGGTCCACAGCGAGGCCCTGAGGCGAACCGATCTGGAACTGCGCTTTGGTGGCAGGGCCATTATCACCGCTGTAACCGGCAACACCGGTTCCGGCAAAGGTGGTAATGATACCGCTTGGGTTTACTTTACGGATCACAGAGTTTGAAGGGTCTGCAATGTAAAGGTTGCCAGAGTAGTCTACAGCTATACCTGCAGGTTGGGTAAGCAGGGCTTTGGTGGCAGGGCCGCCATCACCCGCGTAACCGGCTCTTCCGGGCACACCCGCTACAGTAGTGATGACACCGCTTTTAGTTACTTTTCTGATCACCTTGTTCGAAGCGTCGGAAATGTACAGGTTGCCTTCTTTGTCAACAGCTACGGCAGTAGGACGATACAACTTGGCTTGTGCGGCAGGACCGCCATCGCCACTGAAACCTTCAGTACCGTTACCGGCGAAGATCGTCATGATACCTGAAGTGGTTACTTTTTTGATTACCGATGCATTGTAGTCGGCAATGTAAATGTTGCCATCGTTGTCGATGGTCATACCAGTAGGCTGAGCTAACTGGGCTGCGGTGGCGGGCCCTCCGGCACCGGCGGTTCCCGCAGTACCATTACCGGCAACAGTATTAACGATACCGTTTGAGTTTACTTTACGGATAACGTGGTTACGCATATCCGCTACGTAGAGGTTACCGTCGTTATCGGTAGCCACCGCTCTCGGTTGGTTAAATCTGGCATTGTTGGCCGGGCCAGCATCACCCACATATCCGGGGGAGCCGATAACGCCGGCAACAGTTGTAATGGTTTGCGAGTTCGCTACAGAACTGCTTGCGAAAGCAATCAGGCTGCTAAATACAATCTGGTTGAGTTTCATGGGATTATCAGGATTAGTTTAATAACAGTAAAGTTATATACCTCGAAAAAATATAAAAAGTTTCATTATTCAGCAAATACTGGTAATGAATGATATCAACAGTGTAAAACTATCTCTACGGTTCGTAATTCTTCTATCGTAATTAAACCACGATTCACAGATGTGGTAAGCCTTAAGATGGGAGCGGAATAACGGCGTGTGCAATCGGGTTGTCCTTTTTCTTTTCGGGCCGAAGTTTTCCGCACTGTTCACCTCACAGGCGTAGTGTTTATTTGCATATGTTATGATCTGGTACTCAATTTTCGGCAGATGGCTTTACCACAGTGCGCTTGCTACAAATCCCCGGTAGTGAGAACTAAAAAACGGTCAATCATATATATTATTGTTTCGAAAATGCACAACAGTAGTTTTACTAAGAGAACAGGTTTTTTTGCTCCGTACTTTCATCAACGCCCAGTGGCGGCAGATTTGGCCAGGTGAACGGTGCTGTTTTATCCTGATTATCAGGGCGGGGTTTGGTAGAGCGAATGGTAAATACAGGCCAGTAATCGAGTGTTTCCGAAGGCATTTCAAAATCAAGAACCTGTTGTATATCTTCATCTGTAAGGCCGGGCTGCAGCCATCGCATCTCCAGTTCTTTCGGCAAAAACATCGGCATGCGGAAAACATTGGGGCCGCCATTGTGAATTTGCTTCATAACGCTATTGGCAGAACGCGTGATAAGTGTAAAGGTACCTTTTATTTCGCCGGTCTCCACATCGGGCAGGGGAGAATAATGGTATAAACCGGGGATGCAGAACATGGGCCGGTCTTTCAGCCGTATGAAATACGGAACTTTATTTTTCCAGCCTTTTATTTCGCGGTGCTCATAGATACCTGTTACGGGTATCAGACATCTTTTTGAACGGATCCTTCTCCAGAACGATTTTTTGTCATTGATGATCTTCTCGCTTTGTGCATTGCACATGTATTGCCGGCTTTGTTTTACTTTCTCCGGCGTATTCATGTAATCGGCAATAACGCCCCATTCAAAGGATTTTAGCTTGTAAGTATCATCTTCAAAAATGATCACCGGGTATTTCCGGTACGCCTGTGCCATTACGTGAAGCGTAAGATCGAAATCTATCGGCAACTGGGCGTCAACCACCAGGTCGGGCAGGTAATCGGTTATCAACTGAACGTTCGATGAAAAAGAAATATCGTAACACATGCATCAAAAATTTTCAATGTCTGCAAGCGGTAATTTCACTTCGTGGATCCCGTACTTCAAGGTAATGAAAAGTTCGCCAAACTGAACAAAAAGATCGGCCTTCACGCCGTCCTGCCTGGCGGGCGTCCACTTTAATTTTTGATCGATGTAGTGGCGGATCTTTGCAGCAACGGGCGCTGTTGGTTTCCATGCCTGCTGTACTATGGGGCTGTACACTTTAAAACCTTCGGGCTGGCCTGCAGCAATAAATAATTTGCGGTAATGCGCTTCCTCGGCAATGTTGTATAAAAACCGGTTAGAATCGTTTTCGAGCGTATCGTAATGGGTTTTTGCGCGGCTGTAATCGGTATAGTGGGTAAATAAAAAAGCGGCTTTGTTGAGCGGGTCCAGTTGATTCTTTCCCCGTTGGTATGTCTGGCGCACAAAAAAATGATTACCCGCTTTTATAAGCGACTCCAGCAAACGGGTTGTAAGCAAAACAAACGGGTTGTGCATGGCTCAGATGTTTATCGTTAGCACTTCCTCTATACGGGTGGTATAACAGGGCGATAATTTCAACTGGCGCAATTTCCATCGCGTGCCAAATCCCTGCAGGGCAAACCGTAATGCATTTTTCCCAAACGATCTGTTCACCGTGTCCACTACCTGCATCAGCTGCGAATTCCGTGCCCTGTTTTCCGTATCGAACATATTGTATTGTATCTTTTCGGCCGGCACCAGTTCCATGGCGGTGCAACCGGTTTTGTTGTAATTATAACCCGGCCGGTAAATGGTTTCAAAGCCCTGCCGGGCCTGCCGTATCAGTTCGTTGGTGCTGTTGGTTGCTTCGGGCAGCTGAATGGTAAGCGAACGAAAATACTGCGGCTCGTTGCTGCGGTGCGCATTGGTTTGCACAAAGATCTGGATGGCATTTGTAGCCAGCTGCTCACTGCGCAGCTTAGCCGCAACCATAGCGGTAAAATTGGCCAGGGCTTCCATCACTTCATTTTTGTCGCTGAGCACTTTACCAAACCCGCGGGCAACGCACACCATTTTCTTTTTGGCCGGCATTTCTTCGAACGGAATGCATGAAATACCTTTCAGCTCATTGTACATGCGCTGCCCCACTACCGAAAGGTTCTTTCTTATCCATTCTTCCGGCGCCCGCGAAACATCCCAGGCCGTTACAAAACCGTTGCGCGTGAGCAGTTTCGTATATTGGCTGCCGATACCCCAGATGTCGTTCACCGCCGTATTTTGCAAAGCGAACTGCATTTTTTCCTCGGTGTCGATGCAATACACGCCCGCCTGTTTATTTCTTTTCTTCACCAGCCTGTTGGCCATTTTGGCCAGTGTTTTCGACGGGGCAATACCTATGGAAACCGGGATGCCCACGTTTTGCATTATCATATTCCTGATGGTATGGGCGTAACCGGTTACATAGTGGTGCCTGAAAGAAGTGAGATCGAGGAAGGCTTCATCGATGGAATATACTTCCAGCCGGTCGGTATATTGCGACAGGGTGGTCATTACCCTGTCGCTCAGATCGCCATACAAGGTATAATTGGAAGAAAAAACCGATACGTTATGTTGTTGTAACAGGGATTCAATAAGAAAGGAGGGCGCGCCCATTTCAATTCCCAGCGCCCTGGCCTCGTCGCTGCGGGCAATTACACAACCATCGTTGTTGCTGAGCACCACAATGGGCTTGTTTTGCAGCCCGGGCTGAAAAAGCCGTTCGCACGATGCATAGAAATTATTACAATCAACCAACGCGATCATTTTTTTCATATTTAAACTTTACTACCACTGCGGTTACCACACCCCATACCTGCATGTTCATTTCTTCTGTGACTACCAATGGTTTGTACATGGGGTTCTCGGGGTGCAGCACCAGGCTTTTCCGCGTTTGAACAATACGGCGGACGGTAAATTCGCCATTTACCACCGCCAGCACGATCATGCCGCTGACGGGTTTTACCGACCGGTCAACCACCAGCAGCGAATCGTGTGGTATGCAGGCATTGATCATACTATCGCCCGAAACCCTGAAATAAAAAGTGGCGGTAGGGTGTTGCACCAGGTATTGCGACAATTCAATTACATCCTCCTGGTAATCTTTGGCCGGAGACGGAAAACCCATAATTATTTGTTTGGTTGCAGTACAAAAATACTAAGATATTTAGTAGTTTTGTACTAATATATTTAGTGGAAAACTTTTTGTTTTTAGTGCTCCACTTCCTGTTCTTAAGCGTGTGGGGGAGAAGATAATGCTGATAAAATGCAGATGCTGAGCGGCTTTAGTAACAAGTTTCCGGTGGATGATCACTGTACCGTTCGTAATTAAAAAAGTTATAGCGACAACCAAAAAAAGAACATGTTATAACAAAGAAAGTACAAACCATCCTTTATGCTTTTTCAATATGAATTTGTTTTTTTCTTTGATACATGGAAAGAGATCCACGATATAAAGCAGTTAAAATATTGATCGAAGGGCGACATATAACCGAATTCAAGGAAATCTTTACCCATGTTCCGAAAACTATAATGGCTCACGACCTGGGGACCAACAATAACCGGATGACGCGTTTGATCGAGCACGTTGAGCAGTTTACGTTAGCAGAGTTATACAAGATCAGCAATCTGTTGGATGTGGATTATAAGACGATCTTTTCGCTTGCGCATACACAACATTTCGGTAATGACAAAAGGGGCAGAAAAGTAAAACCTTGAACCGGCAACAACTGATACGCTGTAAACCGGTTATCCTATTATGTCCGCCTTATCCATAAGCGCCCACTTACTCCGCAATGGCGGCGGTGGGTCAGGCACCGACTCCTCCCATGTCCATAAATGATTAGTAGCCCGGAGGGGTATGAGGGCTGTCCTGGTTACAACCGGGATGGCCCTTTGTATTTTGGGGAATGGCTGGCTGGTAGCGAGTGGGCAAACGGCAAACGTGAAACGTGAAACGGCAAACCTCAGCGCGGCGTACGTCGGCGATCGGCAATTCGCCTTCGCCCGGGCCACGGCGAACCAGCCGGCACCCCCTGACCATCCGAAGCGAAGGCGAAGGAGGAGCGATCGGCTTAAAATTGAGACACTGAAAGGCCGGATATCAATCTCAAATATCGCAAGTCTTTTCACGTTTCACGTTTCGCGAGGCCATTCACAATTCACGCATGAACAATCCTGTTGGCCCATTTCTTCAACACCAGCACCAGGTCTGCCGGGTTCACCGGTTTGCTTAAATAGTCGTTCATGCCGGCCTGCAGGCATTCCTCTTTGTCTTCCTGCATGGCATTGGCCGTCATGGCAATGATCACCGGTTGCGGCCGTGAAGCTTCTTTCCTGATGATTTGTGTGGCTTCCAGGCCATCCATTTCAGGCATTTGCACGTCCATCAAAATTATGTCATACGGTTTTTGTTCCTGCATGTGTACCGCCTGTTCGCCATTTTCGGCCAGGTCGAATTGATAGCCCAGTTTATTTAAAATGGCCGTAGCCACCGCCTGGTTGAAGGGATTGTCTTCGGCGAGTAATATCTGCAGGGGATATTGCGTGGCAAATTCGGCTTGCAGCACGTTCGGAGTTGCTGTTTCTTTTTCCGCTGCCCCGTTAAACGTATTGCTGAGGGTGTTCAAAATGTATTTACACAAAACCTGTTGTTTAACAGGTTTCGTCAATACGAAGTTGAAGAGGTCGCGGTGTTCTTTGCTGAGGTCGTCGCCAATCGAGCTCAATAGTATAACGGGCAAATGGGGATAGCGATCGCGAATATGACCGGCGAGCTCAACACCCGGCATTTCGGGCATATGCATATCGGTTAGTACCAGATCGGGGTGCGGGCCGGTGGCCAATAACTCCAGCGCCTGGTTGCCCGACTGGGCTATAATGGGTTGCAGTTGCCAGAGTTCCAGTTGCGTTTTCAGTATTTTTCTGTTGGTGGCGTTGTCATCCACTACCAATATTCGTTTGCCGGCAATGTCCTGCATGTTCACAGATGTTTCTTCCCCTGAATCATGGCTGGCGGCTTTTGTGGCTATGGCAAAAGCAAAAACAGATCCCCGGCCGGGTTTGCTTTCCACTTCAATATAACCGCCCATAAGCCTGATCAGTTTTTCACAAATGATAAGCCCCAGTCCCGTACCGCCATATTTGCGGGTAGTGGAATGGTCAACCTGTGAAAAGGCTTTGAACAGGCGCTCCAGTTTATCTTCAGGTATACCGATGCCGGTATCGCGCACTTCAAATCCCAATTGAACGCCTCCGTGTTTATACATATTCATCAGGTATACCCGTACAAATACTTCGCCGGCATGCGTGAATTTAATGGCATTTCCAACCAGGTTAATTAGTATCTGGCGCAAACGGGTACTGTCGCCGGTGATCCTGTCCGGTACCTTGCATTCGATCTGGTAAACGAGATCGAGCCCTGTTTGTGCTGCCTTCGGCGCAAACATGTCAAGCACTTCCTCGATGCAGGTACGCAGGTCGAATTCTTTTTCTTCCAACTCCATTTTCCCCGATTCTATTTTGGAAAAGTCGAGTATATCGTTGATTACGGTAAGCAGGTTTTCACCGCAGGTTTGAATGGTTTCGGTATAGGAACGCTGTTCGCCGGTAAGCGAAGTTTGCCCAAGCAGCGAGGCCATGCCAATGACCCCGTTCATGGGTGTACGTATTTCGTGGCTCATGGTGGCGAGGAAGATGCTTTTGGCTTTATTCGCCTGTTCCGCTTCGGCGCGCGCCTGCTCTGCATCTTCGCGGGTGCTGCGTTCTACATTGATGGCACATTCCAGTTGCCGGGTGCGTTCGCCTACCAGCCTTTCCAGCGCTGCGTTGTGTGCTTTAATGCTGCGTACACGGTAGCTGTAGATGAGTAAAATGCCGGCAACAAGACCAATGCCGCATAACAGTTGAAACCAGAGGGTTGAATAAAATGGCGGCAGAATGGTAAGTTGAATGGAAGCCATACGGGAGCTCCAGGCGCCGTCGCTGTTAAGCCCTTTTACTTCCAACGTATAGTTTCCGGCATCAAGGTTCGTGTACGTGGCAGTGCGGCGGGTGCCCACATAGTTCCAGTCTTTATCGAAGCCTCTTAGTTTGTATGCGTATTGTTTTCTCTCTTTGGTGGTATAGTTGAGCGATACGAAATCAAATGAAATTACCGAGCTTTTATACGACAGTACGATGCGTTTTGTTTCACTTACCGGCCGGGTAAGCGGGGAGTCGGGATCGAGCTCGTCTGCCACCGGTACTTCTTTATTGAATATCTGGAAACCGGTAAACATCAGCGGCGGTTCATACAATTGCCGTTGAATGCTGTCGGGGAAAAATTCATTGAAACCATTCACTCCGCCGAAGTACAGGTAACCTGAACGGCTTTTCAGCACGGAAGTGCCGGTAAATTCATTGGATTGCAGCCCGTCGGCAACGGAAAACTTTTTACAGTCACCGGTAACCGGGTTAAACCGGCAAATACCATGATTGGTGCTAAGCCATAAGTTGCCTTTGCCGTCTTCGGCTATACCGAAAATGATATTGCCTGGCAATCCATCGCGCATGGTATACGATCTGAACCGGTTGGTAGCAGGGTTGTAGCAATTCAGGCCATAATGTGTGCCGATCCAGATGTTTTTGTATTTGTCTTCGTGAATGAAGTTGATCTGGTCACTGCTTATACTGTTGTTTTTATCAGCGTGGGTAAAGCGCGTGAACAGGCCTGTTTTTTTATCGAACCGGTTGATGCCGCCTTCAAAAGTTCCGATCCAGATATATCCTTTGCTATCCTGCACGATATTTAATATGCGGTCATTGCTGATGCTGTTGCTGTTGGTGCTGTCGAACCGGTAATTGGTGAAAGTGCCGGTTTTAATATTGTATTTGTCAATGCCCTGGCCATACGTGCCAAACCACATTTCCTTATCTGCATCCTGCATAATGGCGCAAACATTGTTACCGGCAAGGCTGTTGCGAACATTTTCTTCGTGCTTCAGGTGCCGGTAGGTATTGTTCTTTTCGTTGTACACGGTTATGCCGCCTCCGTAAGTGCCCATCCACACATTGTGGTCTTTATCGCCGAACAAACTGATGACCACATTGCCGCAGATGCTGTTGGCATTTCCTTTTTGGTGAGTGAACCGTTTGAATTGTTTGGTGTGGGGGTTGAACCGGTTCAATCCACCGCCATCGGTTCCCAGCCAAACGAAACCATCGGCGCTTTCACAAATGCCCAGCATTTTGTTATGGCTAAGGCTATGGGGCGAACTGCTATGCTTGTAGTGGGCAAATTTGTTAAACCCTTTGCTATGTAAATTTATACCGCCATTGTAAGTGCCTACCCACATATTTCCCTGCCTGTCTTTGTAAACTGAGTAAATGGAATTATTGGTAAGGCTCCGGTCATCGATATCGTCCTGGGTATAGGTAGAAAAATTGCCTGTTTCGGGGTTCATGATACTTAATCCGCCGTTCTCGGTGCCTACCCAGATCTGGCTGGCATCGTCTTCTGCAAGCGCGAAAACAACGTCGATGGGTAAACTGTTGGCCTTGGCAGCATCATGCCTGAAATGACGGAATCCGCTTTGGCCGGTTTCCATTACATTCAATCCGCCGCCCACCGTACCGATCCAAAGCCGGTGGCGGCTGTCTTCAAAAAAGCTGCAGATATTGTTGCCCGAAATAGACCTGGGTTCAGCCGGGTTGTGCCGGAACCGGGTGAAAGTGCCGGTTTTTTTATTGAAAAGGTTCAATCCGTTGCGCAGGGTGCCTGCCCACAACCGGTTGCGGCTATCTTTATAGATCGTTGTTACGAAGTTGTCACTGATGCTATTTGTATCGTTTTTGTTGAAAACATATTTCGTAACCTGCCTCGTTTTGAGGTTAAGCTGGTTCAGTCCGCTGGTTTGTGTGCCTATCCATAACAGGCCGTCTTCATCAAACCGAAGAGAGGTAATAAAATTATCGCCGATGCTGTTGGTGTTTTTTCCCCGGTACCTGTAATGGGTAAATTTTTTTGTGTGCCTGTCGAACCGGTCAACGCCGCCGCCCCAGGTGGCGATCCAGAGGTTTCCACTGGTATCTTCAATAATGTTTTTGATAAAGTTATGGCTGAGGCTGTTTGTGTCGGCTGAGCTATTCTTATACACGGTAAAGCCATAGCCATCGTACATATTGATGCCATCCTTTGTGCCAAACCACATAAAGCCCCTGCTGTCTTGCAGAATACAGGTAACATTGCTTTGGGAAAGCCCATCGTTTATTCCCAAATGCTCAAAGCGGAGTTGTGGTTGTTGTGAGTATGCAACAAACCCATGGCAACATTGTAATACCAGCAGCAGGCTCACTATGTATTTCATTATCTGATCAACCTGTGATCTGCCGCTTGTTTTTTATGGTTGTTTGGGACGGGAGATCCAGGCAGCTAAGGAACGCCTCACAAAGGTGATTGTATATCATGCTATTGGGTGTTTCTATGTAAATAAGGAATTGTAAGGAGCCCGCTACATGTTAGTATGTATTTCTGAAAAATATCACTGCGGTCTTTCACGTGGTACAACGTGTATGTTGATAGTGTAAAACGCTTATTGTCAGTACGTGAATGGTTGTTTTTTAAAGAAAACAGCCAGTAAAAATTTATACAGGAGAGCTGCAATCGCATTGGTAAGATAGTTTAATATAATGCCAAACTAACAATAACGCGTAGTGTTTGTTGGTGGTAATTTGGTAGTGCTTATAGATCGCCGCCAAAACTAACGATTATGACACCGACTTGCCCCGCCCCAACGAGGTGGATAGCAGCGCTTTGCTGTTTACTATTCACTATGTATGGCGCTTATGCCCAGGAGCCGCCCGCTTATTCAATATTTCAAAAACAGCCGCCGGTTATTCCGTTACGGGTTTATACTCCCCCGCCGCCCGATAATGAGGTAAGAGGAACCGTTACCGATTCGGCAGGCAGCCCCATGCCCGGTGTTTCCGTTTTTGTAAAAACACAAACCGGCACCGGAACAACCACCGACATCAACGGTAAATACATCTTATCGGTCCCAAATGATAATGTAGTGCTGGTGTTTTCCATGGTAGGCTTCGACATCCAGGAAATACCGGTAAAAGGAAAAGAAGTGATCAATGTACTATTGAAGCGCGCCTCCAACTCATTGAACGATGTAGTGGTAGTTGCCTATGGCAAACAACGAAAACGCGATATCGTTGGCTCCATGACCACTATCAGTCCCGAAGAATTGAAAGTGCCTTCCAGTAATCTCACCACAGCCCTTGCCGGCCGGTTGGCAGGTGTCATTGCCTATCAAACAACCGGTGAGCCGGGGCAGGACAATGCCCAGTTCTTTATACGCGGCGTAACCACCTTTGGTTATAAAACATCGCCGCTTATTCTTATCGATGGTGTTGAGTATACCGCAACCGACCTCGCCCGTATTCAACCCGATGATATCGCCAGTTTTTCCATTATGAAAGATGCTACGGCCAGTGCTTTATACGGCGCCCGTGGGGCCAATGGGGTTATACTGGTAACCACCAAAGAAGGAAAACA
This sequence comes from Niastella populi, assembly GCF_002078015.1. Taxonomy (GTDB): domain Bacteria; phylum Bacteroidota; class Bacteroidia; order Chitinophagales; family Chitinophagaceae; genus Niastella; species Niastella populi. The sequence continues at coordinate 43,589 of NZ_LWBP01000024.1, forward strand.
GGGAAAGGCCAAAGTGTATATCCGCTTCGAGAACTCCGTTTCACAACCAACCAAAACCGTACAATTGGCCAACCCCGTCACTTATCTCAAACTGCACCAGGAATCGGTATTGACGCGCAACCCGCTGGCGCCGCTTCCTTATTTGCAAAGCAAGATCGATTATACGCAACTGGGAGTAAACCCGAACATGTTTCCCGCCGTTGACTGGATGGAGATGTTGTTTAAGGATAGGGCAACCAACCGGCGGGGTAATTTCAGCGTTAGCGGGGGCGGACAGATCGTCAACTATTTTCTCGCCGGTTCTTTTACACAGGACAACGGGATCTTAAAAGTAGACAAACGCAATAATTTCAATAATAACATTAACCTGAAAACGTATAACCTTCGTTCGAATGTCGGATTGAAAGTAACCCGCACTACCGATGTGATGGTACGTTTATATGGCACCTTCGATGATTATAATGGTCCGGTCGACGGCGGTTCGGGGTTGTATAGAAAAGTGATGCGAACAAGCCCTGTATTATACCCGGCATATTATCCCGTTGATTCAGCGCATCAGTTTGTAAACCATATTATGTTCGGCAATTTCGATAAGGGAAATTACCTGAACCCCTATGCCGATATGGTGTCGGGTTATAAGGACTATAACAAGTCGCTGATGTCGGCCCAGTTCGAAGTACGGCAGGACCTTTCCTTTGTTACCCCCGGGCTGGCCGTTCGTGCATTTACGAACATCAACCGCTCTTCTTATTTCGATGTATCGCGCAGCTACAATCCTTTTTATTATAGCGCAAATGCGTATGATAAATACACCAACACATATCAGTTAATGGTCATCAACCCCGACCAGGTGGGCGCCGGTGCAGTGCCGCAGGGCGGCACAGATTATTTGGGCGCGCCCGTTGGCGGTGATAAAACAGTAACCTCCAACTTTTATTTTGAAGGCGCAGCCAACTATAACAGAACGATTGAAAAACATGGCATCAGCGGGTTGATGGTGGTTACCGCGCGGAGCCGGCAGGAGGGCGACACGAAAACATTGCAGAAGTCGCTGGCATATCGCAATATGGGTGTTTCAGGCCGCGCCACCTATTCGTTCGACAGCCGGTATTATGCCGAATTCAATTTCGGTTATAACGGCTCGGAGCGGTTTTATAAAACCGAACGTTTCGGGTTCTTCCCTTCGGTGGGTATGGCCTGGTATGTTTCCAATGAAAAATTCTTCGATCAATATAAATCGGCGATCAATAAACTCAAACTCAGGGCCACCTATGGCCTGGTTGGCAATGATGAGATCGGAAGCGCCGACGATCGTTTTTATTACCTGAGCGATGTGAACCTGAACAGCACGGCCAATAATCCTGCATTCGGTACCGATGGCCGTTATACCCGCAATACCATTGCCATTAACCGCTATGAGAACAGGGATATTACCTGGGAAACGTCAAGGAAGGCCAATTATGCCATGGAGCTAAGCCTGTTTGGCAAATGGGATATTATTGCGGAGTATTATACCGAGAAGCGGTATAATATCCTTATGGGCCGTACCTATATTCCCTATACACTGGGGTTGCAGGTTGATCTGGAAAATAATCCGCCCAAGGCCAATGTGGGCGAAGCATCGGGGCATGGGATCGATATCTCCGTTGAATATTTACAAAACTTTGGTAAGAACCTGCTGGTGCAGGCCCGCGGTAATTTCACCTACGCCCGCAGCCGGCTCGATAAAAATGAATCCCTGCAATACGGAGATGAGCTCTTCTACCTCAACCGCACCGGTTATCCTATTTCGCAGGCATGGGGATATATAGCAGAACGCCTGTTTGTCGATGACGAAGAAGTAAAGAACGCACCGGCGCAAACTTTTGGTGATTATAAAGGCGGTGATCTCAAATACCGCGATGTAAATGCCGATGGAGTGGTTGATAAACTCGATATGGTGCCGCTGGGTTATCCCACTACACCCGAGATCACCTACGGGTTCGGTGTTTCCGCCAAATACAAAGGGTTCGATATTTCCACCTTCTTCCAGGGAACGGCCCGCCGTTCTTTCTGGATAGACGTACGGGCCACCGCTCCGTTTGTATCGTACCGGTATAGCGGAAGCGAACTGCCCGGTTACATTCTGCAAAACCAGTTATTGCAGGCATATGCCGATGATCACTGGTCTGAAGAGAAGCGGAATTTATACGCCCTGTGGCCCCGCCTGAGCCCGGTGCTGAATGGAAACAACAGTCAAACCAGTACCTGGTTCATGCGCAGCGGCGCCTTTTTAAGGTTGAAACAGCTTGAATTGGGTTATACCCTCCCGAAAAGAATTGCCGGAAAAATTCATATCGAAAATGTGCGGTTGTATGCCAACGGTACCAACCTCATCAACTTCAGCCAGTTTAACTTATGGGATGTTGAGCTGGCCGGCAATGGGTTGAACTACCCTATACAAAGAGTGGTCAACGCCGGCATTCAGGTATCGCTGTAACGACAAAAAAATAAACCAATGAAAAATTTAAAAATATTACTGACAATGTTGCTGGCGATGGCGGCGGGTTCCTGTAAAAAGTACCTCGATGTGGTACCCGACCAGGTAGGTACCATTGATAATGCTTTCACCCAACGAAGCACCGCTGAGAAATTCCTGTTCACCTGTTACTCCTATCTGCCCAGGCATGGCGATATGGACGACAATCCTGCATTCAATGCGGGCGACGAAGTATGGTATATGGACCCTATTCGCGATGTGGATGCCGACTACTGGAATATTGCCCGCGGTATGCAGAACGTGGCCAACCCCCTGGGAAGTTACTGGACGGGTAAGAACCAGGGACTAAGATTATTTACCGCTTTACGCGACTGCAACATCTTCCTTGGCGGTATAGACAGGGTGCGCGACATGGAAGCCATTGAAAGGGAACGGTGGAAAGCGGAAGTGACATTCCTGAAAGCCTGTTATCATTTTTACCTTGTTCGCATGTACGGCCCCATTCCCGTCATAAGAGAAAACCTGGCTGTAGGCAGTGCCCCCGAAGACGTGCAGGTGCCGCGGGAACATGTAGATAGCTGCTTCAGTTATATAGTTCGGTTGCTCGATGAGGCCGCTGCCAATGACGCCCTGCCGGCAAAAATCATAGGCACCGAAGGAACTGAGCTGGGAAGGATCACCAAATCGATCGTGCTGGCCATGAAGGCAAAAGTGCTGGTAACGGCTGCAAGCCCGTTATTTAATGGCAACGGTGATTTTGTTTCTCTGAAAACCGGAGGAAAGGATGGCGGCGTTCCCCTCATAAACCCCATAGCCGATCAAAAGAAATGGGAAACGGCGGCCGCCGCCTGTAAAGAGGCTATCGATTTCTGCCATAGTAATTTTTATTCTTTACAGCGATATAATCCGGCATTGAACCCCGGCTGGATCATCAACGATACCATCAAAACACAACTGGGCATCAGGATGGCAGTAACCGAAAAGGAATTCAATACCGAAGTGATCTGGGCCAATACAACAAGCAGGGCCACCGATATACAACGCTGGACGATGCCCATACTGGCCGGTGGTGCGGTAAGCGGCAGCGGGCCAAAAGGCATTCTGGCACCGCCTATAAAAATGGCTGAATTGTTCTATACAAATAACGGTGTGCCCATTACGGAAGATAAAACCTGGGATTATGCCGGCCGGTTTCAATTGAAAACAGCGACGGGCGCCGATACATTTTACATCAAAAAGAATGAACAAACGGTGAAGCTGCACTACGATCGTGAGCCCCGTTTTTATGCCAACCTGGCCTTTGACCGTGGCATCTGGTTCGGTAACTGGATCAATAACCACTCCATCAGCAATATGCTGTTTGTAAAAGCAAGAAGGGCCGAGTTTGCCGCGAGGCAGGGCGTAAGTAATTTTTCGGTTACTGGTTACTGGATCAAAAAGCTGGTAAGTATGGGTACGGTGGGTGCCGCCGATGGCAATGTTACCGGTAGCAATCAAACGCCATATCCATGGCCCGAGATTCGCCTCGCCGATCTGTACCTGTTGTATGCGGAAGCATTGAATGAAGTGAACGGTCCGGGCAATGAAACATACAAATGGATAGATGAGGTGAGGAGCAGAGCCGGCTTGCCCGGCGTAGTTTATAGCTGGGAAAATTTTTCGACCCAAAGTACCAGGCATACATCAAAAGCCGGGTTGCGCGACATCATTCACCAGGAACGATTGATTGAGCTGGCATTTGAAGGGCAGCGGTTCTGGGATCTGAGAAGATGGCGTGAAGCGCATATTGTTTTGAATGCGCCAATCCGCGGCTGGAGCACCGAACAACAGGAAGCAGCCGCCTATTACAAACCGGTAGTTCAGTGGACACAGACCTTTAAGCTGCGCGATTACTTCTGGCCCATTGACCAGGATGAAATACTCAGGAATAAAAAGTTGTTGCAGAATCCCGGCTGGTAATTTTTAAAACACTAAACCTGTTTGCAATGAAACTAAGTAAACATATTATAACAGGCTGCCTGCTGGTTGTAATAACCATGTGCGCCTGTAAAAAAGATGAGCGCAGCCCGCTTTCAAAAGACAAAACAGCGCCTGATCCCATCCGGAACCCACAGGTGACCAACCTGGCCGGCGCCGCATTGATCACCTACACCTTACCCGGTAATGAAAACCTGCTGTATGTAAAGGCGCTGTATACCCTGAACGGGCAACAGAAAGAAGTAAAAGTATCCATGTTCCAGAATAAGTTGCTGGTTGAAGGTTTTGGAAATACCGATGAACGGGTGATTGACCTGTATGCGGTAAGCAGAAGTGAAATAATGTCTGAACCGGTTTCCGTAACTATAAAACCATTGACGCCGCCAATTGTGAATGTGTTCAAATCATTAAAAACCGATTCAACCTTTGGCGGTATCAATGTTAAGTATGTGAATGCCGATTCGGCCAATATTGTATTTGAAGTACTGGTGGTCGATTCGGCTGGCGACTGGCAGCATGTTGACTTTAATTATACCAGCATGAAACAGGGCGCTTTCAATATCCGCGGCTTTCCCCCGGTTGAGCGTACCTGGGGTATTTATGCCAGGGACCGTTGGGATAATCACAGCGATACATTGAAAGTGAAAATAACGCCGGTTTACGAGGAAGCGCTCGATAAAACCAGGTTTAACGATGTGCGAAACAGTTTTGCCGGCTTCATCCCGCAATTCGATCCACTGCCCAATTCGGGTTTGAATATGGTGAATGCCGTGGATTATTCCGGCAGCTATCCGATGAGAAATTTGTACGACGGTAACCATACCAGCATGTTCCATACAAAAGAAAAATATGATCTGCCGGTATGGATACCCATCGACCTCGATAAAAGCGGCGCTTCAAAATTTGTGCTTAGCCGTTTTAAGATATGGCAGCGCACCGGAGCATATATTTTCAATCATGGCAACCCGCATCATTGGGAAATATGGGGCACCAACAAACCGAATGTGGTAAGCACCGATCCCAATAACACCGATCCCAACACCGGTTGGGTAAAACTCGGTGAGTATGTAATGACCAAACCATCGGGCTGGGAAGTAGGTCAGAATTCAAATGAAGATGTACAGGCCGCCGCCGGCGGGCAGGAGTTTGAATTGCCCAATGGTATACCGGCTGTGCGCTATATAGGCTGGAAAAATATCGACAGCTGGGGTTCCATCGACGGATTTACCGGGTTCTTTCATTTGTTCGAATTATCGATCTGGGGACAGAAAAAGTAAATATAGGGTGGCGCCGGGTGGGCCGCCTTCAAGGGGCGGCTCACCCTGAGGAGGCATCTCAATTTTTAATCGGCGTATTAACCAAATCAAATGTATGCGAGTAAATAATTATTATACCTACCAGTTCTTCATAACTGTCTGTTTTGTATTGCTGATGGCATGCAGCAAGATGGACGATACCTATGATGACTTTATTAAAGACGGAGAAATTGTATACATCGCCCGGGTTGATTCTGCCAGATCGTATCCCGGCAACAACCGCATGGGCCTCTCGATGCTGCTGACCGCCGACCCGCGCATCAGTAAAATAAAAGTGTATTGGGATGCAGCCGGACAAACCGATTCTACGGAAAAAGCGGTACAGCGATCTCCCGGGATTGATACCGTCAGGTTCTCTTTCGACAAACTTCCCGAAGGCACCTATACCTTTTACATCTATAGCCATGACAATGCCGGGCACCGGTCGGTAAAAACAGATGTGATTGGAACGGTATATGGCGAAAAGTATATTGCCCAGTTAGTAAACCGAACTATCAAAAGCAGTACTTATGATGATATTGCCAAAACCGCTACGGTTAAATGGTTTGGAGCAGGCGCCGATATAATTGGTGAAGAAATTATATATACCGATCTGCAGGGTTCGGTAAGAAAACAATATTACAAACATGCAAGTGTGGCAGATAGCATCTGCCTTTTGCCCGATTACAAACAGGGGGACAGCTTTCAGTTCCGGACTTTGTATAAACCGGTACCCAATGCCATCGATACTTTTTATTCTGGTTATGAGAACCGGTTGGTACCCTGACTATGACATCGTTCTTTCCGATACAGTTAGTTAAAACAACGGAGGCGGCGGTCGTGCCGCTTCCCCTTATTTACGCAATCGTTCCCGGAAATGTTTCTGCCAAAATAGTTGAATGAATAGCGAACTGTCGGTGCAAAGCCTGTCACAATAATTGGTTAGTTGCATTAGGAAAACCAGGCATGTTACAAGCTGGTACTTTTACTGATGCATATGAAAAGAATTGCTATTGGTGTAGCCTTATTATTCGGTATGATCAGGGTGAATGCATTGCCAGTGATCGATATCGATATTACCCGTTATGGAGCGGTAGGTGATGGCAAAGTACTAAATACGATCGCTATTCAAAAAGCTATTGACGATTGCCATCGGCAGGGTGGTGGTAAAGTTGTTTTTCCCGCAGGCGCCTGGCTGTCGGGCACTATTGTATTAAAAGATAACGTAACGCTGCGTTTCAATAAAGATGCACGGCTGCTGGGCAGCACCAATATAAATGATTATCAAAATATTGACCCGTTTACCGATGGGCTGGGCATCGACGTGGGTTGGGCATTGCTGGTAGCGGTTGATGCAAAACACATAGTCATCGAAGGCGAAGGGGCTATCGACGGGCAGGGCGCCAGATTAAAAGAACAGCAAATTGCAACCGATACCCGGCCCGAATCGGAGCGATGGGGCCGCAGGCCGTTTTTAGTGCGTATTGTACGGTGTGAAGATGTAACGGTAAAAGGCATAACGCTTAATTATGCAGCCGCGTGGACCTCGCATTATTTTCAAAGCAAAAATGTACATATTGAAAATGTAAAGATCGTAAGTCATGGCGTAGCACACAACGACGGCATCGATATAGATGGTTGCCAGAACGTGCAGATAAAAAATTGTGATATCATCAGTGGCGATGACGCGCTTTGTTTTAAGACCACCTCCAGTAAAATGGCCTGCCGCAATATTGTAGTTACCGGTATGCGATTGAAAAGCAACCAGGGCGCCATAAAAATGGGTACCGAGTCAATGGCGCCGTTCGAAAATATTACGATCTCCGATTGCTATATCTATGACACTAAAAATGGCGGCATAAAATTATTGACGGTCGACGGCGCGCATTTACGCAATGTGCACATCTCGAATGTGAAGATGGTTGACGTAAGAACGCCTATGCTGATCCGCCTCGGATCGCGTTTGAGTGTTTTTCGAAAAGGAAAGGATGTGCAGCAATCAACAGGTACACTTGAAAATGTTGTAATAAAGAATGTAAAAGCAAAAGCATCGGCCAACGCCCAGTTAACACCTCCCTCGGGCATTTTGATCACCGGCGTACCCGGCCATTACATCACCAATCTTACGCTCGAAAATATCGAGATCGACCTGGCCGGCGGCGGTACGCCGGAACATGCGCGGCAGCATGTGCCCGAGGCTGTTGATAAATATCCCGAAGTAAAAACATTTGGCCCGCGGGCGCCCGCTTATGGCGTATGGGCCAGGCATGTGAAAGGGTTAACCCTGGCGAATATCACCCTGCGGCTCGATAGCAACGACCGGCGGCCGGCATTTATCTGCGAAGATGGAAAAGATGTGGTCATTTCGGGTTGCAATATCCCTGAAACATCCGGCGCCGCCGCCATCATTCGCCTCGAAAATGTTGAACGGGCTCATATCAGTAAGGTGAAAGTAAAAGGAACGGCCGATGCCCTGGTTGGTGTGGAAGGAAACAGCAGCGATATAAAACTGGGAAAGAATAACACGCCGGGCATCAGGAAAAAAATACAATCGGCTCCTCCATTATAAAGGAAATAACCACTATACTTTTTTCACCAAAACAGTTGCTATATGAGAAACGAAGTAATACACGATAAAGCGCCTCCTGTTGCGTAGAACCCTCACCGGCCGCATACCCTGTGATGATTGCTCTATTTCTTAAATAGTTAAATAATGCTGTATGTTAAAAACTACGAACCTGCAACGCAGCGGGAATGGGGTCCCCATGCCTCAACGAAAGACCTTCCTGGTCTTATGTATATTTTTTTATTCATTGCTGGTAGCTAACCTCACGCACGCACAGGTACCGGAAAATGAAAAAACCGTCACTATACAAGGCACCATAAAAAATGAAAGCGGAGCGCCCCTGTCAGGCGTTTCTGTAGTTGTAAAAGGAACCACCAATGGAACTACTACAAAAGAAGATGGCGCTTTTCAGATCGTAGCCCCGGTGAACAGTACGCTGTTTGTTTCAATGGTGGGATATGTAAATAAGGAAATACCTGTGGGCCGCACCGGCCAGGCCGGCCTTGCCATTGCCCTGAGCGCTGATAAACTCGAAATGGATAAGGTAATTGTAGTGGGATATGGTACGCGGCGGAAATCCGATATTACCGGTTCAATTGTTTCCATCAGTGAACAATCTATCAAAGATGTTCCTTCCTCCAACCTCGCTGCTGCCATCCAGGGGCAGGGCGCCGGTATAGATATTCAGCGAAGCGGTGCCAACAGCAAACCCGGCGCTACCCCCAATATCCTCATCAGGGGTTCGCGATCGTTAGGCGCCAGTAATTCACCGTTGATCGTTGTAGATGGTATTCCGTTCAACGGCAATATCAATGATCTTAACCAGGATGATGTGGCCTCGGTTGAGATCCTGAAAGATGGTTCTTCTACGGCCATCTATGGTTCACGCGGCGCCAACGGGGTAATACTGATCTCTACCAAACGCGGCAAAACCGCCAAACCCGTCTTTACCTACAGCGGATATGTGGGCAGCAGCCGCCTCACCAGAAAATTCCCGGTAATGAACGCCGCTGAATTTGCCGATCTGAAGAAATGGGCCAATATCATTGCCAACCCGGGCAGGTATACCGGTCTCGACGATCCGCTGTTCCTCACCAACGGTGTGTTTGACCCCGCTGAAGTAGAAGGAATAAAGACAGGCCGCAATACCGACTGGCAAAGCCTGATCTACAAAACAGGTATCATAACCGATCATCAGCTGGGTGTAACCGGCGGTTCCGATAAAACACAATACGCTGTGTCGGCTGGCTACTTTAACCAAACAGGCATTTATCATGGACAAAGTTTTGAACGATATACCGTCAAACTGAGTATCGACCAGCAACTGGGCCGGATGTTCAAAGTAGGCCTGAACTCGTTGAATACCTATACGGTAAGAAAGGGAGAAAGCGCCAACCCCATGGCGCAGGCGCTTCGCGCCAGTCCGCTCGCTTCCCCATACGATAGCGCCGGTAATATCCTGAACACCTATGTTCCCGGAAGCGCCAACCAGGTGTGGAACCCGTTGGCCGACCTGATACCCGGTGCAGCGGTAGAGAACAGGAAACGCCTCGGAACATTTACTACCATGTACCTCGAAGCGAACCTGGTAAAAGGATTGAAATACCGGCTGAACGCCGGCGCTGAGATCAGGACGGATATTTATGGCAACTTCTACTCCGATAAAACCAGTTTCAGGGTTAACCAGGGCGGCTCCGCATCCAGTAACAGAACCAATTTATCGAACAACTATACAATAGAAAACCTGCTTATTTATGATGCTGTCGTAGCGCAGCGGCATAAAATAAATTTTACCGGTTTGTACAGTCTGCAGGAAGTAGCCTCGCAGCAAAACCAGTTCGACAATACCAATATTCTCGCCGATTACCTTGCATATTTCAACCCCACCTATGCGTCGAACCTGAAAGGAAGCGGCAGCACATCCAAAGCGGATATCCTTTCTTATATGGGCCGGTTGAACTATGGCTTTGATGATAAATACCTGTTTACGTTTACCATTCGCGCCGATGGTTCATCGCGCCTGGCCGAAGGAAACAAATGGCATTCATTTCCCTCGGCCGCTTTTGCCTGGAATGTAAGCCGGGAGAATTTCATGCAGCATATCACTGCCATCAGCAACCTGAAATTCAGGGCCAGCTACGGCAGCGTAGGGCAGCAGTCGATCGATGCCTTTCAAACGCTGGGTCAATTGAGGGGCCTTGTTTATAATTTCGGCGGCACCATGGTTACCGGCGCTTATTTAAGTTCTACCGTTAACCCAACGCTCACCTGGGAGTATACGAAAACCGCCAACCTTGGAATTGATTTTGGTTTATTGAGCAATCGCATCACCGGTTCAATTGAAGTATATAAAGCGTCCACCAATTCATTGTTATTACCGCAAACATTGCCGCCTACTTCGGGTATTCCAAACCCCATCGTTAGCAATGTTGGTAAAACCGAGAACCGGGGCATTGAGATACATGTAAGCACTACCAACATTCAGGCGAAATCGCGCAAGGATTTTAACTGGACCAGCGACTTCAACTTCTTTATCAATCGCGGAAAAATAACCCAACTGTCGGGCGACGTAACAAAAGACGTGGCCAATGGCTGGTTCGTTGGCCAACCGATCGATGTGTATTATGATTATAAACGCTTAGGCATCTGGCAGAACACTGCTGAAGATTCAGCCGCCGCAAAAGCATTGGGCTTATCGGTATCGGGCAATTCATCGGTTATAGGAACCATAAGGGTGGCAGACATCAGCGGTGCCGACGGAAAACCCGATAGCCGCATCAATGCTACGCACGACAGGATAATAGTAGGCACCAGCCAGCCCAAATGGGAAGGCGGCACCACGCAGCGTTTTGCTTTCCGCGGTGTTGATCTTACGGTAGTGGCGTTTGCAAGATGGGGTTATACCATGAACAGCAGTTTGTATGGCGGTGGTTTTGTAAATACCTACCAGGGTACCTATAACAATGTAAAAACAAATTACTGGACACCCCTGAACCGCGAGCCCTGGAATCCCAAAGCAAATGCCAATGCCACCAACCCATTGAACCGTTCGGTAATGAGTTATTTCGACGGCTCGTTTGTAAAGATCAGGAGCATAAGCCTGGGTTATAATCTCGAGCCGGCATTGGTAAAACGCATGGGGGCGCAGAACTTCCGGGTATACGCTACCGCAGCCGATCCCTTTATTTTATTCTCGCCATATCGCAGAGCAGGCGGAATTGACCCTGAAGGATCGGGAACGGTAGGTATCGATACCCCACCTACGTGGTCGCTGATCTTTGGCGTTAACATGTCGTTTTAATTTTTACCATCCAAACAGTGAATTATGAAAAAGATATTCATATACTGCAGCTGTCTGCTATTAGTTGCAACCGGTTGCAATAAGAAACTAAAGGAGGAACCCAATTCCATTCTGGTACCGGCATTTTTTCAAACCAGCCAGGGCTTGCAGGCCGGTCTCGATGCCGCCTATGGCGGCATGCGCAACTTTTGGGGCGCACAGGAATTGTTTACCGCTACGGTAATAGGCACCGATGAGTTCATGCGCGGGGTAGACGGCAACAGTGATATTAATTTGTATAGCTATACCTCAACCCATGGCACCCCTACCACGTTATGGCGGGCTGCCTATGTTTTCATCAATACCTGCAACGGGGTCATCGACAATGCCGATAAAGTTGAGCTGCCTGCCGCTACGAAAAACAAGATGGTGGCCGAAGCTAAGTTCCTGCGGGCCAACCTTTATTTTATTCTAGTACAGTTCTGGGGCGATGTTACGTTGAATAGTAATTTTCAATCGGAAGCTGTCACATCGGCAAAGCGCGACCCGCTGAAAGATGTATATGATCTTATAGAACAGGACCTGAAAGATGCGATTGCGGTTTTACCTGCAGGCCCCAAAAGCAATGGCGTGCTGCCCGGTAAAGCAACTGCGGTAGCTGCAAAACATGTACTGGCAAAAGTGTATTTAACCAGGGCCGGTTCGGCGGCAAAAAAAGCCGATGATTACCAGAACGCATATAACACAGCGGTAGATATCATCGACACCAGGGCGTCGCTTGGCTTGAATTTGGTAGCCGACTTCGGTAAGATCTTCGCCGAAGGGAACGAGGAGAATGAGGAAGTGCTTTGGAGCGTGCAGCACACAACGAACATCGCTTACAACGGACCGAACAACAGTGGCATTTCAAACTTCAGTGCCGATAATGTATTGAACCATATGTGGGTTGGCCAATATGAAAAGCGGCCGGGTATGATCCGCAGCACACCGTATGGCCGTCCGTATATCCGTTGCGTTCCCACGCGCTGGGTAACCGATACGGTGTTTAAAGAAAAAGTGAACGACACCCGTTACAGCAAAACATTTCAAACGGTATGGTATGCCAATAATCCCGATCCAAAAGGGTATCCGGTATGGCCCAATCCATTACCGGCCGGCGCCCCTGCAGGCGCGGTTTCCGGTCAGCCGAAATTTAAGTTTGGCGATACCGCTATTTATATGCCCGGCGTGGATGCAGGCGATGCAGCGATCGCGGCAGCGCCTTACCTGCTGGTGCCGCCGCGTAAGTATGATAATACACTGTCGGCAACCATGATGAAATATTTCGATACGAAACGGGCCGATCTCAATTCGCCTTCGGTGCGGCCGGTGATCGCTTTCAGGCTGGCAGAAACTTACCTGATGGCTGCTGAAGCCGCCTTTATGCTGGGTAATATGACCGATGCAGTGAAATATATAAACGCGGTGCGGGAAAGAGCTGCCTATCCAACGGGCAATGCAGCGGCCATGGATATATCGGCGGCTGATCTTTCAATAGATTTTATACTCGATGAACGTACCCGCGAACTGTGCGGTGAAAATGTACGCTGGTGGGACCTCGTGCGTACCGGTAAATTATTACAGCGGGTGCGGTTGCATAACAAGGAAGCGGCGGCCAATATCATCGACAGGCATGTGTTACGGCCCATTCCGCAGGCGCAGATCGATGCTACCACTACAGGCGATCCGTATAACAATAGTATGTATTTTCCATTATGGAATTAATCCCTGTTCCCGTGCGTCATTGGCGCGTAAACGTTAGGGCCGAAACAATACGGCTGATGGTGAATAAAGTTACCTGTTGACTAGTATAACCGGTTTTGGGGGTACGTCAATAAGAAGAACAAGAACTGTAAAAAACAAGATACATGAATAGAACGATCAAATGCCTGTTACTGGCAATTGGCATTGTGCAATTGCCACCCATTATTTGCGAGGCGCAATCAAAGAAAGCAAAGGCGGAGAAATGGCCGGCCGGTACTTCCCCGCAGGAAGTAGGCAAACGGGTGGCGGAACACTTTGTGGTAACGCCGCACACGAATTTTGGCCGGTCAACCCCACCCAAAGTGATCACGTACCCCGAAACCTGCACCTGGTACGGCGCGCTTACGTTCGCCAGGCAAACCGGCGATAAAGAACTGGCGAAAAAACTGGCGCAGCGGTTTGAACCCCTGCTGGGCGCACAGGATACGCTGATACCCAAACCCGATCATGTCGACTATACCGTGTTCGGCGCAGTACCGCTGGAATTGTACATGCAAACGAAAGATAAACGATACCTCCGGTTAGGGCAGGGTATTGCCGATAAACAATGGGGACCGCCCGAAGGACCGCGCGTAAAACCGGAGTCGCATGAATTCTATAACAAAGGCTACACCTGGCAAACGCGCATGTGGATAGATGATATGTTCATGATCACCGCCGTGCAGTCACAGGCTTACCGCGCCACCGGTGATAAAAAATACATTGAACGCGCTGCGAAGGAAATGGTGTTGTACCTCGATTCATTGCAAAGACCCAACGGGTTGTTTTACCATGCGCCCGATGTGCCCTATTTCTGGGGCCGCGGCGATGGCTGGATGGCGGTTGGTATGGCTGAATTGCTTCGCTCGCTGCCTAAAGACAACCCCAACCGCGAACGCATTATGAAAGGGTACAAAAGCATGATGGCCTCCTTACTTACCTACCAGGCTGAAAGCGGCATGTGGCGGCAACTGATCGATGATGAGGCATCGTGGCCCGAAACATCCTGCACCGGTATGTTCACCTTTGCCATGATCACCGGTGTAAAGAACGGCTGGCTCGATGCTGCCACCTACGGCCCCGCCGCCCGTAAAGGCTGGCTGGCATTGGTCTCATACATCGATGAGCATGCCGATGTACACGAAGTGTGTGAAGGCACCAATAAAAAGAACGACCGGCAATACTATCTCGATCGTAAACGCAATATCGGCGACCTCCACGGCCAGGCGCCTATTTTGTGGTGTGCTACGGCCTGGTTGAGATAGGGGTTAGTTGATTAGTTGACGAGTTTACTGGTTGACAAGTTGACAAGATGGGTCGCCCTCCGAAGGGCGGCTCACCTTATTACTAAAGAGAAGCCTCTTACTGATGGCCCACCTAAAACGCGATCGCTTCATGAAAAATACTTTTTGTTTAATAGCATCGATCATATGCTTTACGGCTTTATCCGCACAACAAACCGACCTGCCGGCACAGCACGACCGCTGGAAGATAATGCCCGATGGCAGTATTGAATGGACAATTGATAACCGCCTGCCGCATAACGAGCATTTGGAAATGAGCGGTGAAAAAGTGGCGTTGTGGGTACAGTACGGGGTGAATGAGAACGGGCAGTCGGCTGTAAACCGCACCATGGTATTTCCCACCTTCCGCCTGTTACCCGTGCGCACCATTGCCAGTATGATGTACAACGTTACAGATGACGAACTACCCAGGTTCCTGGTCAACGACAAATTGTTAAAGGCCGGCGTATACAATGCTGCTGCCGTAACCGGCCTGCCTGAAAAAGTGACCGGCATAAGGCAAAAAGGAATTTTACAGATCAGAAGCGAAATAGGGAAAGACCGGACTTTACTGTTACAACGTACCCTTTTCCCTTCAACAGATAAACCCGTGGCCATTGAAAAATGGGTCTTCACCAATGCAGGAAAACAACCGGTAAAAATTGAAATGGAATACCTGTACAGGGAAACAAAACCGGCAATGGCGCGAACTACGCCTGTGCAACACCGCTTTGTTGTCTCTACCCTGAATGAAGGCCTGAGAACCGTGGCGCCGGGCGATTCCGTGCAATTCGCCATACTTTATCAGGCGCTCAATAAGAACAACCCGCTGGCCACTATCGACGTTAACCACGAACTCGACGCCAGGCAGGGAAGGTTGTCGAACATTGTATCCCTCATGCAGCTGGAAACGCCAGACCCCGTTCTGAATACGGCATTTGCCTTTGCGAAAATGCGGGCAACGGAAAGTATTTATAAAACAAAGGGCGGTTATTTACACGGGCCGGGCGGATTGCGATATTACGCTGCTATCTGGGCGAATGACCAGGCTGAATACATTAACCCTTTCTTTGCCATGCTGGGCGATGAGGTGGGAAACCAGTCGGCCATGAATGCTTACCGGTGGTTTGCCCGGTATATGAACGATGAATATAAACCCATTCCCAGTTCCATAATCGCCGAAGGCGATGCTACCTGGCATGGCGCCAAAGACAGGGGCGATATGGCTATGATAGCCTATGGGGCCGGCCGTTATGCATTGACGTATGGTAATATAGATTCGGCAAAAGTATTGTGGCCGCTTATTGAATGGTGCCTCGAGTATGAGAATAGAAAACTGAACGAACATGGCGTAGTGGCCAGTAATAGCGATGAACTGGAAGGACGCTTCCCCGCCGGTAAAGCCAACCTGAATACCAGCATCCTGTATTACGATGCGCTCAGGTCTGCGGTTATGTTGGGTAAATTATTATCGGTTCCCAAAACACAAACAGAAAAATATGCAAAGCAGGCGCAGGCAATGCGAATGAACATCGATAAATTCTTTGGCGCCACCGTGGAAGGGTTCAATACCTATAGGTACTATGAAGGTAATGACACGTTAAGGGCCTGGATCTGCTCTCCATTGATCGTAGATATCTTCGACAGGAAAGCAGGCACCATCGCGGCTTTGTTCTCTCCGCGTTTATGGACGGCAGACGGCCTCGCTTCCCTGGCCGGCAACACTACTTTCTGGGACCGCTCCACATTATATGCATTGCGTGGCGTGCTGGCTGCCGGTGAAACGGAAAAGGCGATGACCTTCCTGCGTTATTATTCGCAAAGAAGGTTGTTGGGTGAACATGTGCCTTATGCCGTGGAAGCATACCCTGAAGGAAACCAGCGGCATTTGTCGGCCGAGAGTGGTTTGTATTGCAGGATCTATACGGAAGGGTTGTTTGGCATTCGCCCCACAGGCTTCAACGGTTTCGATTGTACGCCGCGGTTACCCAATGGCTGGAACCGGATGGCATTGCGCAATTTGCATTCATTTGGGAATGTGTTCGATATAGTGGTGAGCAGGGCCGGCGCCGGCAGGCTGAATATTAGCATAAAAAAAGATGGCAAAGAGAAAAACTATTTAATAAAAGAAGGCGCCACACAAAAGGTCCTGCTTTAGCTGTTCCAATTGATTGTAAAAGGCCTGTAAGGGTCGATCGCCGATCGACCCTTACAGGCCTTCGCTATTTTACGCCGGCAGCCCATGCCGGTTTCAATGTTGTTGCCATTATTTCGGTCAGCACATTTTTAAGGGCAGCCCGGGGTGCTATATTTTTATAGCATATATCCTTATCTGCAATAATATTATTTTTGCAGGGTAACCAGCATTAGCCCGGCCGCGTTTCGCCTTGCACAATATGGATTATCAACAGCTAAGTGATGCACAATTGCTTGAATCGATCAGAGGGAATGATACCACTGCTTTTAAGGTCCTGTACGACAAGTATTGGGAAGAGCTGTACATAAAAGCCTGCAAACGTGTGGATAAAGATGAAGCGAAAGACATGGTGCAGGAAGTAATGACCACTTTGTGGCGCCGCCGCAACGATGTGATTGTGCATGACGACGGTCAAATTGCCCGTTATCTTCATACTGCCATTAAATACCGCGTGATCAGTCATTACGCTTATTCCGCCAACGAGGTCCCCAATAGCGATCTGTTCGATGCATTGAACAGCCAGGAATTTGCAAATGCACTTGAAACGAAGGAGTTAAGTGAACTGCTTGAACAGGAGATCAGCCGTCTGCCGCCGCGGATGCAACAGATCTTCAGAATGAGCAGGGAAGATGACTTCTCCATCACTGATATTGCGCGCCAACTCAGTTTGTCGGAACAAACCATTAAGAACCAACTGACCGAGGCGCTGAAAAGGATCAGGGAATCCATTAAACAAAACGATTACGGCGACTGGGTTTTTGTTTTTATCCTTTTACACTACGCTTCTCATTAACCGCTATCTATCCTCATTTTAACAGTGCTAAAGAATATTAGCACCGCATCCCTGTCTCATGCAGATAAGGGCCGGAAATTTTTTTTTAAATGCTATAGTACCAGAACACCTTTTTTCGGATACATAATTAAACAGATGGCTTTGAACGGAGAAAATATCAAAAGGATCTTCAAAAAATACCTGCTTGGCAGTACCAGTGCAGAAGAAAGATCGGCGATCGATAATTGGTACCGGTCGCTCGAAAATATAACGCCTGTAAACCTTTCTGACCAGGATCGGGAAGCCACAAAACAGGAGATCTGGGAAAGCATAGTGCCGGCACTTGTAATAGAAAGAAAAGCGCGGGTAATACCGGTGTGGCTGAAAGCAGCTTCCTGGGCCGCGGTAATCGCAGGCATCTGTGTGGCCACTTTTCTTTTTATAAAACCGGCAAAGCAGGGTGCGCTTACTTATAAAACCGTGACCACAAAAAACGGGGAAAGAAGGGAAGTGACCATTCACGACGGTACCCGCCTTACCCTGAATGCCGGTACCACCTTGCGTGTGTACGATGATTTTTCGAAAGAGCGCAGGATCGACCTGGTAGATGGCGAAGTATTCTTTGAAGTAAAACGGGATGAGCGCAAACCGTTCAGGGTCCACAGCAACGATCTCACTATTTCCGTACTTGGTACCTCGTTCGATGTATCGGCTTATACGGCCATGAAAAAGATCAGCGTAGGCGTTGTAACCGGTAAAGTTGGTGTAACAAGAGATACGGCTACCCTGGACGTACTTACAAAAACCAGGCAGCTCAATTATAATACGGAAACACACGCTTATACTACCGGCACTACCGATGCATTGCTGCTGGCCTGGCGCGAGGGCAGGGTGGTGTTGAACGACCTGTCGTTCCCCGAAATGGCGGTACTGATGAAAAAGAATTTTGACATCGAAGTGCAAACGAACGACAGCCGCATTGAAAAAACAAAATATACCACAGAACTGCCTGCTTCCATGGCTGCTGCCGACGCCGTAGAGGTACTGGCCGCCATTCATCAACTGAAAGTTCAAAAAACAGACGACCATACTTTTTTATTTAAATAACGAGAGCCCTGATTTTCAATTAACCAAATTAAAAGCTGTATGAAACAACTGCTTGCCATTGAAAAGAGAAAAAGGCGTATTCCTTTATGGCTTTTTCTTTTTCTAATTCCGTTTTCTTCGCTGAACCTGCTTGCGTATACAGGGGAAAGCCAGATCCTTAAAAAAACCAATGTAACCGTTCAGTTCAGGGGCGGCTCCCTCGATGCCGCCATCAGTGAACTGCAGAAAGCCTCGCGAGTTGCCTTTGCTTACGACAGGCAAATACTGAGCCGGTACAAGATCGGGCCCTTCGAGGTTCGAAAAGAAAATCTTGAAAGCGTTTTGCAAAAGCTATTGCGGAACAAACCCCTTGATTATTCGGAGGTGAACCGGGTGGTGGTGATCACCAAAAAACAGGAAGAGCTGATCCATCAGACCGCTGCTGTTACCACAAAAGAAGAAATAATGGTAAGCGGGTTGATCACTGATGAGAACCGGCTGCCCATGGCCGGGGTGAACGTCACCGTTAAAGGTACGCTCACCATGACCTCAACCGATGCAAAGGGCCGGTATAAGATACTGGCAGAATCACCACAAACAGTGCTGGTGATAAGTTACGTTGGCTATGCTACAGAAGAAATTACAGTGGGCGACAGATCAACCATCGATCTGCAGATGAAACCGGGCGTAGGTAAAGACCTGGCCGAAATAGCGGTGGTGGGTTTTGGTTCAAAACAAAAAAAGATCAGCCTGGTGGGCGCACAGTCTACCGTAAAAGTAGAAGAACTGCACCAGCCGGTAGCCAATGTAAGCACCATGCTGGCGGGCCGCGTATCGGGCGTAGTGGGCGTGCAGCGTTCGGGTGAGCCCGGCAAAAGCAGCGCCGATATCTGGATCAGGGGTATTGCCACCAGCTTCGGTAACTCCTCTTCTCCTTTGATATTGGTTGATGGGGTAGAACGCGATATCAATACCATCGACCCCGAAGACATAGAGTCCTTTACCATTCTCAAAGACGCTGCCGGTACCGCCGTATATGGTGTACGTGGCGCCAATGGCGTTATATTCATAAAAACAAAAGCCGGTAAGGTGGGTAAACCCCAGATCTACTTCGATTATAGCGAAGGGGTGAACACATTTACAAGGAAACCTGAAATGCTGGGCGGTATCGATTATATGAAACTGGCCAACGAAGCATTGACCACCCGCAACCAGGCGCCCATGTTTACCCAGGAATACATCGATAAAACCGCATCGGGCCTCGACCCCATGGTATACCCGAATGTTGACTGGATAGACGCCGTTTTCAATAAATCAGGCCATACCCGTAAGGCCAACCTCAATGTGAGCGGCGGGGTCGACAATGCACAATATTATGTGTCCCTTGCCTATTTTGGCGAGAGCAGCTTTTTGAAGACCGATGACATGGCGCAGTACAATAGCAAACTGCATTACGACCGGTATAACGTAACCACCAAGTTGAATATGAAGCTTACAAATACCACTAAAGCCGAAATAGGCGTAATGGGGTATTTTTCAACAAGGAACGCGCCGTATGAAGATCCTTCCACCATTTTTGCCAGCGCTATGGCGGCAACGCCTGTCATGTACCCGATCATGTACCCGGGCGGTATTGTGCCTGGTATAACCTCCAATGGCGCTTCTATTAACCCGTATGCACAACTGACACGCTTCGGTTATCGTACAGAGAACCAGAACCAGTTGTATTCGAACCTGCGGCTTACCCAGGACCTCGATGCGGTTACAAAAGGTTTGTCGGTTACCGGCATGGTTGCTTTCGATGCATACAGTTCGGTTTCGATCAGAAGGCTAAAAAGAGACGATACCTATACCGTAGACAAGAACAAACCACATAACGACGATGGCAGCCTGAACCTGCAAAGGACCTGGACCTCTACACAACCCTATCTCGGTTTCGATAAATCGAACGGCGGTAACAAACAGACCTATGTAGAAGGCGCTATCAATTATAACAGGGAATTTGGTAACCACCGGGTAGGCGGTATGCTTTTGGGTTATGCCAGCAGCAAAACAAATGCTTTTGCAGGCGATATCACCAGCTCTATCCCTTCACGGTTGATGGGCCTTGCAGGCAGGGCCACCTATTCATACGACGACCGCTATTTCCTCGAGTTCAACGGCGGTTATAATGGCTCGGAATTGTTTGCCCCCGACAACCGGTTTGGATTTTTCCCGGCTATTGGCGCCGGTTGGGTGGTATCGAATGAGAAATTCTTTGACCCGTTTTTAAGTACAGTATCCTTCCTGAAATTCAGATATTCTTATGGTAAATCGGGGCTTGGCCTCATTACCTCAGGCTCACGCCGCTTTGCTTACATTACCGAAGTGAGCGATGGCGCCGATGGTTATGATTTCGGCAGAACCACCACCAATAACGCAGGTGGTATTGTGGTAACCGATTATGCAGTGCCTGATATGGCTTGGTCTACATCCCTGAAACAGAATGTTGGCTTCGAAGCGAAATTTTTCAATAATAAACTGTCATTTATCGTCGACCTGTTCAGTGAAGAGCGTACCGGCATTTTTATGCAAAGACAGTCGGCCGTTATTTTCAACGGGTTGCAGAAGCAGCTCTGGGGCAACCTCGGCGCCGTTCATAACAGGGGCGTAGACGGAACACTTGAGTTCAATACGAATGTAGGCGAAGTGCGACTGAACATCAGGGGCAACATTACCTTCAATAAAGACAAGGTAGTTGAGAACGATATGCCGCCGCAGGCCCACCCCTGGCTCGAGCACAGAGGCGACAATGCACTTGCCATGTACGGGTATATTGCCGAAGGGTTGTTTGTTGACCAGGGCGAAATAAACAAAAGTGCGGTGCCCGGCGACAAATCGAAAGTACTACCCGGCGATATCAAATACAAAGACCTGAATGGCGACGGCGTGATAGATGCCAATGACGTGGCAAAAATTGGCCGTGGCGATGTGCCATCCCTGGTGTATGGTTTTGGCTTTAATGCTTCTTATAAAAATTTCCAGATAGGTGTATTGTTCCAGGGGATCGACAATGCCGACAGGATGTTGCAGGGAAGGGCTATTATGCCATTCAACGCTTCCGATGCCTCCAATGCCTACGCTGTAACGCTCGACAGGTGGACGCTCGACAACCCCCGCCAGGATGTATTTTATCCGCGCCTCGCTTATGGCGAAGACCGCAACTTCAACAATACAAGAGCCAGCTCATGGTGGGTAAAGGATATGAGCTTCATACGCCTGAAAACAGCCATGATCTCTTACAACCTGCCGGCAACAATGCTGCGTGGTTTGGGTATCAAGAACTCGGCCATTTACATGCAGGGCATTAACCTGCTTACTTTCAGCAATTTCAAATTATGGGATCCTGAACTGAATTCGAATAATGGTATCAGCTATCCCAACGTAAGGACCATTTCTTTAGGTGTTAATCTGAAATTCTAGTTTTCGATCATTAAAGTGAATAACGATATGCGCAAACACATATACCTGTTTTTTGCAGTGGCGGCACTGTCTTCCTGCAAAAAATATCTCGATAAAGTTCCCGATGATAAGTTGTCTGGAAAAGATATTTTCAACAGCTGGCAAACAGCCAATAAATTTCTCAGCAATGTATATTCGCACATTCCCGATGAATTCGGTCAGCGGGGTGGCGGCCAATACAATTCAAGCGACGATTATAATAATGGAGGCATTTGGACGGGCGGCAGCGACGAGGCAGAATTCCTGTGGGGTTTTGTACGTTCGAACAACCTGAACATCGGCGCCTGGGACGCTACTTCCGATTTTGTGAGAACTTACTGGACCAACTACTACCAGGGTATTCAGGGCGCCAGCACCTTTATTGCCAATGCCGGCCAGATCAGCGATCTGTCTGATGAGTTGAAAAGCCGTTACAAAGCGGAAGCCAGGGCATTACGCGCCATTTATTACTTTCAGCTGGTACGTATATACGGACCGGTGATCCTGATGGGCGAGAACCCCGTAGACCCCAACATGAACTTACAACTGCCCCGCAGCTCCGTAGATGATTGTGTTGAGTTCATAACCACGGAACTGACCGCTGCTGCGAATGACCTGCCGGTAACGCCCGATGGCGATGCACAGTACGGTCATGTTACCAAGGGGGTAGCCCTTGCTTATAAGGCGCTGGCGCTGATGTATGCCGCCAGCCCGCTGTTCAATGGAAATACCGATTATGCCAACCTGAAAAATAAGGATGGCAAACAACTGGTTAGCCAGGCCGCTGATGTAAATAAATGGAAGGTGGCCGCCGATGCGTATAAAGACTTTATGTCAATGTTTGTACCGGCTACCTACAACCTGTATAAATCGGAGGATGGCAATCCGTATAAGAGTTGCCGCGATGTGATGTTGAAAGACTGGAACGTTGAAGTGATCTTTTCACGTAAAGGCTCCATCGATTCAAGGCAATATGAATTAACACCCCGTCATGACGGCGCTGCAAGCGGTGATGTAAAAGGCGGCACCGGTTTGGCGGCAACGCAACGCATGGTAGATGCCTTTTTTATGGCAAACGGTATGAGCCCCGTATTGGGATATAACAGCGATGGCACGCCGGTCGTAAATGCCGCTTCAGGTTACCAGCTCACCGGCTTTACCGATTTCAAAGCACCTTCGAGCAATAACTCGCTCCCTTCAAAAAGCACATTTAACCAATGGGTTGATCGTGAACCCCGGTTTTATGTAAATATCACCTATAACCGCAGTAACTGGCTCAATCCCACCTATCCCGTTGAAACCACGCTTTTCAGGGGCGGCAATTCGGGTAAAAAGGCCGATGGCAGTGGTGGCGACTATTCTGTAACCGGTTATGCGGTACGTAAATCAATGAGCACAGGCGCATGGAACAATGGCAATGATCATAAACTGATCATTCTGCGACTGGCCGAGATGTACCTCGGGTATGCCGAGTGTTTGAATGAAGCCGACTATTCGGCCAACCTGAACGAGGCACTTAAGTATATCAACCTCATTCGTGAAAGGGCCGGCATTCCCCAATACGGTACAGGCGTCAACGCGCTGCCGATACCTGCCAGCCAGGCCGAAATGCGCGAAGCCATTCGCAAAGAACGCCGGGTAGAACTCGCATTCGAGAACAGCCGTTTCTTCGATGTGCGCCGCTGGAAAATTGCTGAACAAACAGAGAACGGTCCGGTATGGGGGCTCGATATCAATGCCACCACCGAACCGGGTTTTTACAACCTGGCATCGTTTGAAACAAGGGTATTCAACAAAAAACACTACCTGTTTCCGATACCGCAGAGTGAGATCAACAACGATGTGGAATTGGTGCAGAATACCGGCTGGTAAAAGCGATAGCAGTGGCTTGTAACTTAATTATGAACGGCTAATTTTTTCAATTATGTCAGTAAAGATCAATCTTAATATATTATGCGTTGCCCTGGTGGTGGCGCTGGGTGTAAGCGCCTGCAAAAAGGAGAACGGCGGTTATTCCCATAATTCATCCGCCCCCATAACGATAACTTCATTTACGCCTGAAGAAGGCGCTACGGGTACCGAAGTGCTCATCAATGGCAGTAATTTCTCTTCCGATACATCACAGATAAAAGTTACCATCAACGGGGTGCCCCTGAAAATAGCAGGTGCAAAAGAGAACCAGATCATGGCTTACCTCACCACCAAAACGGGTACCGGCCCGGTAGAGGTAACCATCGGCAAGAATACCGGCGCCAGCACAACTGATTTTAGTTACCTGTTTTCTTATGTGGTAACCACATTGGCAGGTTCGGGCAATTCAGGCTATGCCGATGGAACAGGCGCCGCCGCTTCATTCAACTTCGCCGGCGTGCGCAGCCAGCTATCGGTTGATGATAACCTGAACGTATACGTGCCCGATGGCGGTAATCAGCGCATCAGGAAAATAGCGCCCGACGGAACGGTGACCACGCTTGCCGGTATGGGCCAGAACGGCTTTGCCGATGGCAATGCCGCAGATGCGAAATTCAATAATCCCTGCGGCACAGCGGTAGATGCCAACGGCAATGTGTATGTTGCTGAAAGGAACGGCCGGCGCATCAGGAAGATCACACCCGACGGTACCGTTTCTACACATGCCTTCAGCAGCGGCAATGGCGGCAATGAGCTTACGTCGGTAGTGATCAATAAAACCACCGGCAATGTGTACTGGTCAGATTTTTATGGCGATGGTATTTATACACTGAAAAACGGGAACGTAACGAAAGTGATCAACTATTCGCTTCCCTGTACCATTACCATCGATGCAGCAGGTAACATTTATGCTACCCATTACGATGCCCAAATGGTGCGTAAATACACCTATGATGCCACCAATGACGCTTTTGATAACGGAGTTGATATCGCCGGTACAGACCGCCAGTCGGGCTGGGTAGACGGTACAGGACCAATGGCCCGTTTCAACAATCCCTGGGGTATAGCCATGGATAGTAAGAACAACCTGTATGTTGCAGGGCTGGGCGAAGGCCGGAACAGCAACTGCGTTCGCATGATCGATGCCGATAAATGGGTGAGCACCATTGCCGGTGTGGGCGATAGGGGATTTGCCGAAGGAACCGGCAGCAGTGCCCGGTTCAGCGGTCCCACAGGCATAGCAGTTGATAAGAATGGCAATATGTATGTGCTGGATATGGCCAACAACCGCGTAAGAAAAATTTCAGTAAAATAAATACGGCAGCAGGTGGGCCGTCCTGTACTGCATATATCGCAGGATGGCCCGCTTTCTGTTCATTCATACCTCTTTTAACCAAGGAAAATGAAGCACAGGTCTTATTCTATCAAAGCGATTGTCCTATTATTGGGAGCGTCGGTATTGTCATGCAGCAAAAGCGGCAACGGTCAATCTACCCCCGACCCTGTAACGCCACAGCAGGTGTCGTTTACATCGAATGACGCTACCTCGGCATACAATGATTTCAATAAACATCTTTTCGATCCTAACAGGAAGATCTATTACCGCGCTTCGGATAAAAGCGGAACCGGCGCTATCTGGACGCAAGCCATTTATTTCGATATGGCCATGAACGCCTGGAAGCGTACAAAGGATACTAAATACAGGCAGTTGATTGAAGATATTTACAATGGCAATGCCATGGAGTATAACAATTACAACTGGAAAGACGATATTAAATGGTTTATCTGGGACGATATGATGTGGTGGATCATTTCGCTTGCCAGGGCGTATGAATTAACCGGAGAGCAGAAGTATCTCGATCATTCGATAAAAGGATTCAATTTCGTATGGTATGGCGATGCCTCCATTGGCCGGCAGGGATCGCATGAATCGAACGGCGGCATGGAGTGGGACTGGCACCGGCGCGGAAAAACCGCCTGTATCAATTTTCCTACCATCATAGCCGCTATGACCCTGTATAATATTACAAAAGAAACCGATTATGTTGCCAAAGCGAAGGAAGTATATGGCTGGGCAAAACCTAATTTATTCGATGCTTCTAACGGGCGCGTGGCCGATCATAAGGTCGACAACAACCCAACCAACTGGACGCTGCATACCTATAACCAGGCTACTTTTATCGGTGCTGCGGTGATGTTGTATAATCACACCAAAGAAGTTTCGTATTTGAACGATGCGGTACTGGCGGCTGATTATACAAAAAATAATATGAGCGATGCAAAAGGTATTCTGCCTTATGAAACCGGCGAAGAGCAGGGCATTTACAATGCCATCCTGGCCCAGTACATGATCAGGCTTATTGAAGATGGCAACAAACCGGAGTACATCGACTGGTTGCGGAAAAATATCAATACGGCATATGGAAACCGCAACAGCACCACGGGTTTAATGGGAAAGAACTATAAGGTTGCCCCTGCAGCAGGTGCACCTGTTTCCTGCTATGATGCCAGCAGTATTCCTGCCCTGATGCAGGTGATACCACCCGCAGAATAAAAGCCTGTTGAGGTGTGCCACACTTCTTGGCGATGTTGGCTTAAGTATGGTACACCTTATTGATTGCTAATTGTATTTATTGCCTGTTGAGATGTGCCACACTGGTGAACTTAGCATATGTGTGGCACACCCTGTTATTGCTTATTGTATATCGTCAATTGATTTACCCATGAAATGGAAGCTCACGTTATTTTTTCTCTTTTGCCTGACTATAGTACGCTCCCAGCCCAACCTGGTGAAATATGTAAACACCCTGCAGGGCACCAACAGCAGTTTTGAACTAACCCGCGGCAATACCTATCCCACAACAGCCCTGCCGTTCGGTATGCATACATGGACGGCCCAAACGGGTAAGAATGGCGATGGCTGGAAATATCAGTATAAGAAAAACACCATCCGTGGTTTTCAACAGGCGCACCAGTGTAGTTCCTGGACGAACGATTATGCTGTATTTTCTTTTATGCCTGTTACCGGCAACCTGGTGGTGAATGAAGATGCCCGCGCAACATCTTTCAAACATGATAATGAAAAGGCGGGCCCCGATTATTACCGCGTTCAGCTCGATAATGGCATTACCACCGAAATAACACCGGTGGAGCGGGGCGCGCACCTGCGCTTTTCATTCCCCAAAAAACAGAACAGTTATCTGGTCCTGGATGGCTATACCAAAATGAGCATGGTAAAGATCATTCCTGCAGAGCGGAAGATCATTGGCTATGTGAACAACGGCCATTACCGCACAGATAATTTCAGGAATTATTTTGTAGCGGTTTTCGATAAACCTTTTAAGGCCTGGGGCACCTGGGAAAACCGTAAGAATACCATGCAGCCCGATACACTAACCGCCGAAGGAGAAGGGAAGGGCGCTTACATTCAATTCAAAGCAGGCGAAACCGTACAGGTAAAAGTGGCTTCTTCATATATAAGTACTGAACAGGCGGAGCTGAATCTGCAAACGGAACTGGGGTCGTTTAAAAGCTTTGACGATACAAGGAAAGCCGCTAACACCGCCTGGAACAAATATTTGTCGAAGATCGTGGTGGAAGGCGATTCGGAAGCTGACAAAGCAACTTTTTATTCCTGTTTTTTCAGGGCCAGTTTGTTCTCACGGCAATTTTTCGAATACGACAAAGACGGAAAACCGTACTATTTCAGTCCGTACGACGGTAAAATACATTACGGCTACCTGTATACCGATACCGGTTTCTGGGATACCTTCCGGGCACAGTTCCCTTTGAATACCATTCTGCACCCAACCATGCATGGGCGTTATATGCAGGCTTTGCTCGATGCGTATGATCAATGCGGATGGCTGCCGGCCTGGTCGTTTCCCGGCGAAGGCGGCAGCATGATCGGCAACCATGCCATCTCGCTGTTGACCGATGCGTGGGTGAAGGGTATTCGCACTTTCGATGCACAAAAAGCATTATATGCTTATTTACACGAAGCAACGAACAAAGGCCCCTGGGGGCCCGCGAACGGGCGGCATGGATGGAAAGAATATTTCCAGTTAGGTTATGTTCCTTATCCAGAATATGGCGAGGCAACAGCCAAAACGCTCGAATATGCCTACGACGATTTTTGCGGTTACCAGTTGGCAAAGGAAGTGAATGCCCCTTTTTATAAAGATATTTTCGGCCGCCAGGTGTACAACTACCGCAATGTGTTCGATAGCAGTACCGGTTTTATGCGCGGCCGCAACCGCAAAGGCGAGTGGCTGCCAAAATTCGATGCTACCGAGTGGGGCGGCCCTTATACCGAGGGTTGCGCCTGGCACTGGCTGTGGTCGGTGTTTCATGATGTGGAAGGGTTGATAGGGCTGGTGGGCGGCGATGATAAATTTGTTGCCAAACTAGACAGCGTTTTTACCATGCCCAATACATTTAAGGTAGGTACGTACGGTTATGCCATTCATGAAATGACCGAAATGGCCATGGCTAACATGGGACAATATGCGCACGGTAACCAGCCTATACAACACATGGTATACCTGTATAATTATGCCGGGGCTCCCTGGAAGGCGCAGTATCATGCGCGTGAAATAATGAAGAAGCTGTACAATGCAACGGAGAATGGCTACCCGGGTGATGAAGACCAGGGACAAACCTCCTCCTGGTATGTATTGAGTGCGCTGGGTTTTTATAGTGTATGCCCGGGTACCGATGAATATGTGATAGGCAGCCCATTATTTAAGAAAGTGACCATTACGCTCGAGAATGGAAAGCAGTTTGTTATAAAAGCAAATGGCAACAGCGACAAAAATGTATACATCCAAAACGCTTCGCTTAATGGTTCGGTATATGATAAAAACTTTATTCGTCATAGCGATATCGTAAATGGCGGTGTACTGGAATTCAATATGGGCGACCGGCCGCAGACCGGCAGGGGAACAACGCCCGCCGACCGGCCTTTTTCGTTGTCGGTGAAGTAATTGAAGACCTGTCCCAACTTGCCGGGGTGCGCCATAAGTTGAGGCGCTCTTTGAAGGGTTGGTATATTTACTGTTGCTCATAGTGTAATAACGATGCGCAAAAGTGTTAGTACGCAATTTTGCAGAATGCATTTACTAGTGTGCTGAAACTCAATAGCGGGCTTTTTAATAGTGTTGCCAGGACAATAAACAGGCATCATTTTTGGATACTTCAGTAGCAACCATTATTGAATAACCGCTATTGAGAACACTTTGCCACTATCTGATAAGATATTAGTATCAAAAATTATTGCTACGAACGAATTCACCAGCTTCATCGATGCTGCGCGAAAATATTGTTCGTTTATTGAATCTTACGAAGCGGAAACACCCCGGCATTTTATCCTTCTTTCTCAAAATCATTTGCTTTCCCTGTACAACCTGGGGAACCTGATCATGCTGACGGAAGAGAAAAGCGATAAGAAGTTTGATGTTAAGCTCGATGATCAGGAGTTTCAGAAATCACTTCATTTTATTGCCGATCGTTTATGGGATTACCGTTATTACTGGTATGTGTTCGACCCTACGGTAAAGAAAAAAGATACGGGCATCGTTTATGGCGATCTGTATGAAGATCTGGGTTCTATATATAAATACCTTAAAAATTCGCTGCTGTTATATGGCATGAAATCTTCCGATGCCAAGCAGAATGCGGTGTGGGATTTCAAATGGAACTTCGATACACATTGGAGCGGGCATTGCGCCAATGCCATTTGCGCCATTCATTACTTTCTGCAAAAGGGCAGGTAAACGCTTGCAGGCGGCCCGATTTCGA
Organism: Niastella populi; assembly: GCF_002078015.1. Classification (GTDB taxonomy): domain Bacteria; phylum Bacteroidota; class Bacteroidia; order Chitinophagales; family Chitinophagaceae; genus Niastella; species Niastella populi. The sequence continues at coordinate 73,496 of NZ_LWBP01000024.1, forward strand.
TCCTCAGTTCATACTTACCGATTGATTTCAGTAAGACGGAACAGCTTCCATTTTTTTGAACGGCCCATTCAAAATTACGGAATGGGGTTCCATAATTTTGAACACCCATTAGCAAATTATTCTTCCGTTATCTCATACACATTACTGGTTAGCGACAAAACTTTTCCGGGTGTAAGGTTCAGTCCCACTGTCATCAGGTAGTCGCCGGTGAACACTTTATCGTTATCAGGGTTGTTGGCCTTTGTTCCGGGGAACAGGTTGATCTCTTTAAACCGGTATTTCTTTTGCGCATCGAGGCCCTGGAGCTGAACCCGCGTAAAAATATCTTTCCGGCGTACGTTTAAAATATAATTGAAAAGAATAGCCTTGCTTTTTTTATCGTTTACATACATAGTTACTGCGCGATTTTCTTCATAGGGTGAAATTATCCGGTACAGATCACCCTGCCATATAACGTCGTTGATGCGTTTGTAGGTTGTAACTGCCTCCTGGCTGAACTGCAGCTCCTGCGGGGTGAATTCATTTACCCGTATATCATAGCCAAGTTTCCCCGCCATGGCCACATCGGTCCTGAATTTTAGCGATTGTCCTTTACCCATGCTGGTTATATGCGCAGCCATCGTATTGGCGGGAAAGAAGTACGAATACCCCCATTGAATGAAAATGCGCTCGAGCCCGTCGGTATTGTCACTAGGCCAGAATTCGGTAAAATATTTCAACGCACCATAATCGGTGCGTCCGCCCCCGCCTGAGCATAACATAATGGGCAGGTGCGGGTACCTGGCACGTATTCTGTCGAGCACTTTATATAAACACCGGGTGTATTCGATGAACAGGTGCGATTGTTTTTCTTTCAGGTAAGCAGAATATGCATTCGTCATGCTGCGGTTGCAATCCCATTTTATAAATGCCACACCCAGATTTTTGGTAAGCAGCCCATCAACGATCGAAAAAACAAAATCCTGCACTTTAGGATTGGTAAGGTCCAGCACCAGTTGGTTGCGTGCGAGGTGCACTGCCCGGTTGGGCAGGCGTAAGATCCAGTCGGGGTGTTGCTGGTAAAGATCGCTTTTGGGGTTTACCATTTCCGGTTCCAACCAGATGCCGAATTTGATCCCGCGTTTTGTTGCTTCAGCTACCAGGCGCCCGATACCATTGGGCAACTTGCTTTTATTTTCCTGCCAGTCGCCCAAACCTGCCTTATCACTATCTCTTGGGAATGTATTGCCGAACCAGCCATCATCGAGCAGGAACAGGTCAACCCCCAGTTGTTTGGCGCCATCGAACAATTCTATCAGTTTTGTTTCGTTGAAATTGAAATAGGTGGCTTCCCAGTTGTTCAATAACGTGAGGCGCGGGCTTTTTCCATCCAGCACGGCATAATTACGCGCCCAGCGGTGCAGGTTACGGCTGGCCTGTCCTTTACCCTGATTGCTATAGGTAAATATGAATTCCGGCGTGGTAAAGAGCTCACCAGGGTTTAATGTATAATCAGAAGCGAACGGGTTAATGCCCGAACGAAGACGCAGTTGATTGCGCTGATCTATTTCAAAGGTGAACTGGAAATTGCCCGTCCAACCGAGGGTGCCGGCGATCAGTTCGCCACTGGTTTCAGTAGCCGGTTTGTCAAGCGAAAGAAAAAAAGCGGGCGTTTGGTAAAAATTGGTACGGGTGCCCAGTTTGCTTTCAATGTTTTTTATACCGTTTGTCAATTGCTCGTCAACCATATTTGCCTCGCGCGCCCAGTCGCCATGAAACTGGGTTAACCAATAAGTGCCGGCATTAAAGTGCAGCAGGGAAGAAGCGTATTGCGTTAACCGCACCGGCTTTTTTTCATGATGCTGAATGGTGGCGTTGCAGGTAATTACATCTTCATTAAAATACCCCCTGTATTGCAGTTGCACTTTTACCGGGTAAACGGGATCTTTTAAAATGATGTTGATATAGGAAACGTTTTCTTTTTGTTCAGTGGTGTGTGATGCATATTCCAGTTCAAGCGACGGATTGCCATCGGCATGAACCATCCTGATGGCCGGTTCAAACTGGTTTTCCATTCCGCCGGTGAGATATACTTCGCGACCGCCCGATAACTTTTCAAGATCGCCAGGGGAGGTTAATCGCGCACCGAGGTACGACTGGTATAGCCGGTGATTATTGCCAACCGTCAATACCAGGTGAGTGTTTTTTGTTTGCAATACAATAGACGCCTGCGATTGGGACAATACAACCACGAAAATGAAATTACAGATAAACAGGAGTGAATATTTTATCATAATACCAAGGCCTCTCGGGTTAAAAAAACTGTTTATACAAAGGAAGGAAACCAGCCTGTCATGCACAGGCAGCACGTTGCCTATTTATTCAACGATATTGGCATGGCGCTTTTGAAAATTAATCCGTTTATACAGGAGCGATTTGTAGATTTGAGTTTATTGCAACAATATGGGAATAGAAATAGAACGCAAGTTTCTCGTAAAAAAAGACAAATGGGCGCAGGTGGTGAAAACGGAAAGATCGCTTTTCCGGCAGGGGTATATCGTATCGGACCCGCAGAAAACCATCAGGGTGCGGCTTACCGATACCGGTGGGTTTATAACAATAAAAGGTAAAACCATTGGCGCTGCCCGGCCCGAATTTGAATATCCTATCCCGGCTGCGGATGCACAGCAGTTGCTCGACGATTTTTGTTATGCAGAACTTAGTAAGGTAAGGTATTTCATTCCCCATGATGGCCACACCTGGGAAGTGGATGAGTTTTTAGGCAGGAACGAAGGACTGATCGTTGCGGAAATAGAGCTCGATGCGGAAGATGAGAAATTTTCTCTTCCCGATTGGATCGATAAAGAAGTGACCAGTGAGAAGAAGTACACCAATTCGAATTTATCGGTGAACCCTTTTAACAATTGGTAAAATCGGCAAACGTGAAACGGCAAACCTCAACGCGGCTTACGTCGGCAAACGTGAAACGGCAAACGTGAAAAAGTACCCTTTTTTTGTTTTCACTTTAAACGGCTTGGCTCGGGAGACGATGATAGCGAAATGTGAAACGGCAAACTTCTTCGGCAAATAGCAATAAATTTCGGGCGGCGCAAGTTCGTAAGTGAGTCGGAAATTAGCGAGCCCTTTCACGTTTGCCGTTTCACGTTTCGCGAGGCCATTGACCATTCACCATTTACCACCATTATTTCTCCTCATCGTCCCTTCTTCCTTCATTCAATGCATCCTTATCGCCGCCGCCCAAACTGTAATAATCATTTTCTTCATCATCGATCTCTTTCCGGGCATCTTCATCACCTGAGCGGGGTATATCCAGATCGTCGCCGGTACTGTCTTCATCAACAGCCGCTTCATTAAGGGGATCACCCTCGAGATCGGTATCATCGAGGCCTTCTTTTCTAACCAGCTCATCTTCGTTCATATCCATGTCCTGATCCCGATCACCTAATAATGCCAGGTCTTCTTCCGTAACGTCTGCTTCGGTGCCCATTACAATATCTACATTGTCGTCTTCAGCCAGCAGGTCCTTTCCCTCACGAATACCTTCCTCATCATCAGAAGCAAAAGTGGTATTGCCCGGGCCTTCCGGCACATCGGCATTGGTTATTTTTTCCTGTTCGGGTGCTTCCGGCACATCGGGCATTTGAATATATGCGTTGCCGTCTTCTTCCAGTTGATCTTTCTTTCTCTTACTGGCCGTACCATCTTTAGGCGTGGCATTTTGTTGATCAGATTCCCCTTTATTATTGAGCTCCTCGTCGCGGAGCGGTTTTTTCGACGTTTTTGTTTTTGCCATAACGGGTGGTTTGCCAGTATGCCTGAAAAAACTATGCCCGGAGTCGACTTACGTAACTTACAGAGAAACATGGCCATCCGTCCTTCCATACATGTTAAAATAGCTTACCATATTGTCAATTGAGCAAAATATACCATGCCAAATAGTTACGTACTTGCACATATTGCGTACTAAACTTTATTGTTAAAAAAGACGACTGTTATACCGTAGACTGCAAACGGTATAAGCTGTTAAAACTAGCTGCTATATGGAAGAGACTATCATTTCTTCAGGGCGCCCTTTTCCCTCATTGCGCCAGGTATTTGTTTTCATTATTCTATTTACCGCTTCTTTTCAGGCATTGCCTGTAATGGCGCAAACCAAAACCGTAGAGGGAACGGTTAAGGATGCCAATGGCATTGGGTTGAATGGTATCACCATCAGCATCAAAGGTGGTACTGGCGGCACTTCTACCAATGCCGACGGTAAATTTAAAATTATGGTGCCCGGTCCAAACGCCGTGCTGGTATTTTCTTCGGTTGGGTTTACGACCAAGGAAGTGCCGGTAGGCGCCCAAACAGAAATGAGTGTTGTATTGTCGACCGGCAACAGTGCGCTGGATGAAGTAGTGGTGGTGGGTTACGGTACCCAGCGCAAAAAAGATGTTACCGGCGCTATTTCGTCTATCTCGGCCAAACAAATTGAAGAGCGCCAGGCGATAGATGTACTGGATGCCATGCAGGGCCAGGCGCCGGGTTTGCAAATTGCCCAGGAATCGGGCCGGCCCGGAGCCGGTAACTCGGTGCGCATCCGCGGCATCGGAACATTACAGGGCGGCGCAGATCCGTTGTACATAGTAGATGGCGCTCAGGGCGTAAATATCGATGGTATCAACCCCAACGATATTGAAAGCATTGAAATATTGAAAGATGCCGCCTCGGCTGCCATTTATGGTTCCCGCTCGGCCAACGGGGTGGTGATCATTACCACCAAAAAAGGGAAAGAAGGAAAACCAACGCTCGATGTGCGGTACCTCACCAGCTTAAGCCAGCTCTCGCATAAAATACCACAGGCCAATGCCGCCGAACGCCGTTTGCTCGAGCGTAAGCGCAGTGGCGGGGGTAATTTGAATACCGACTCGTTGAACCCTTCGTTCAATGCCGACAACGATTACCAGGATATGCTTACCCGCACGGCCAACCGCCAGCAGGTGGATGTAAGTTTAGGCGGCGCTTCCCGTAATTTGAATTATTACGGAAGCCTGGGTTACCTCAGCGATGAAGGTATCATCATCAACAGCTGGGCAAAGATCATGCGCGGCCGGTTCAATATCGATTATAAAGCAACAGAAAAGCTAACCTACGGTAACCGTATCCAGTTTTCGTATCAAACCGAAAACCGTATCCATGAAGGGAATACCCTGAACCAGGCAATACAGCGTCCGCCAAACTTCCGCGTGTACTTTCCCGATGGAACCCTTGCCGGAGTGATCGGCGGCCGCAGGAACCCGGTAGCCGAAGCACTGTTGCGAAAAAATGAATACCAGATCCTCGATGGAAATTTCTATAATTATATAAGCTACCAGTTTTTACCCGAATTGAAATTAACGGTAGATGCGAATGTAAAAGCCCGGTATACGCATCATCTTGAATTTTCGCCCAGGCTCCTGAGCAGCAGCAACGACAATGATGGCAGCGATGAACAGGACTGGAATACCTACTGGATGACGCAGGCTTATTTAAACTACAATAAAACGCTGGGCGGCAGCCATTCATTAACCGGTGTTATAGGTGTAAGCGCCGATCGTAATTTCAACCGCGGGTCGGAAATTTCGGGAACGAATTTCGTTACGGAAGAGGTTACTACACTCAATTCACCGCAGGTATACAATATACCCAATACCAGGGAAGAAAGATATACTTCTGTTTCGGCCTTCGGCCGCCTCGGCTATAGCTTCAAAGGAAAATATCTCTTCAACAGTAACTTCAGGGCAGATGCTTCATCGAAGTTCGGGAAACAGAACCGCTGGGGTTACTTCCCATCCGCATCGGTAGGCTGGCGCTTCAGTGAAGAACCATTTATGCAATGGGCTTATAAGTACCTCGATGAAGGTAAGATCCGTGCAAGCTATGGCGTAACGGGTAATGACAGAATTGGCGAGTATGATGCGGTAAGAACTTATACTTTCGGCAGTAACTGGTACAATGGTATTTCAGGTGTGGCACCTTCCGCTACCTTCGGCAATCCGGCGTTAAGCTGGGAAGAAACAAAGCAAACCAATATCGGTATCGATCTGTCGTTCTTCCGAGGCCGCCTTACCTTCACTGCCGATTATTATAATAAGATCACCGATAAACTGCTGTACCAGGCGCCATTGCCTTATGAAACCGGTTTTGATGAAGTGAATGTGAATATCGGTTCCATTCAAAACAAAGGCCTGGAGTTTGTGATCAATGGCTACCCGGTAAAAAATAAAGATTTCTCATGGAACGTCATTTATAACATGTCGTTCAATAACGCTACTATTAAAAGCCTGTATGGCGGCACACCCATCGTTTCTACCAACTGGATCACCGAAGAAGGACAGCGTTTAGGCAATTTCTATGGCTGGAAGGCGCTCGGCGTTTACCAGTACGATGAATCGAATGCCTATAACGACAACTGGGAACAGCTTACGCCGGTGTTCACTGGCGGGGTTTTCAATGGCTATACGCTCGATGGAAAAGCTTACAACGGCCCGGTAAACAGGTTGAGAACCCAGGGAAATATTTTAAAGGGCGGCGATATGATATGGGAGAATACCGTTAAAGACAGTGTGATCGATGACGCCGACCGTATTCCATTGGGTAATGCACAGCCCAAATGGATCGCAGGCCTCGCCAACCAGTTCTCTTATAAGAACTTCAGCCTTTCATTCAATATCTATGTAAGCTGGGGCGGGTTGTTGTACGACCGCGGCCGCCAGCAATTGACCAATAACCTGATCTCGAACGTAACACCTGACCCTGAATATATCCGTGAAGCATGGGCGCAGCCCGGTGATGTTACCAGATGGCCGGTGCCAAGGAACAACGGTATGGGCAATGCCAGGGAATTAAGCAGCATTTATCTCGAAGATGCTTCCTTCATCAGGTTACGCAACGTGCGGTTGACCTACAGCCTGGCAAAGAACATTACTTCAAAATTGAAAATGAAAGGCGCTACCGTGTATGTGTATGGCAACAATTTGCTTACCTGGACCAATTACTTCTGGTACGATCCGGAGATCTCTTTCAACAATGCATTGCAAATGGGGCAGGACAATGGCCGTTATCCCCGGAAAAGAGAATTTGGCGCCGGTGTTAATCTGAACTTTTAAAACGTATAAGCAATGAAAAAACTAATTAATTATATCTTGGTCCTGGCACTGTTTATAAATGCAGGATGTAAAAAATTTTTGAACCAGGAGCCTATTTCGGATCTCGGGCCGGAAAGTTTCTGGAAATCGGCCGACGATGTGAAAACAGGTGTGGCGGCCATCTATGACGGGATTCAAAAAACGCTCAATGGCAATTATACCGATTGGGGCGATGCCCGCTCGGATAACTTTACGTATGGCGGTACCGGTGAGAACCAGATCAACATTACCCTCAATGGATTGAATTCGCTGACCGGGGCGGCTAACTGGAACAACCTGTACTATACCATTGGCCGCGCCAACCTGGCCATTAAGAATATCCCCGATATTCCTTTAACAATGACCTTTACCCAGTTGGTACGCAACAATTACCTGGCGCAGGCTTACGGCATCAGGGCGTATATGTATTTTTATGCTATCAGGTTATGGGGCGGGGTGCCCGTTCGGCTTGAACCGTATGAAGATCTGAATGAAGATCCGCTTGCGCCCCGAACAGCGCCCGATGAGGTGTTGAACAATGTAATCATTCCCGATCTCACAAAAGCCTGGAGCCTGGTAAATAAAGCGAATACGAATGTTTGGGAAATGAATGCCGGCGCTATCCTTGCCCTGCTCACTGATGTGTATATGTGGAAAAACGACTATGCAAAAGCGCTGGAAGCCTCCCAGAATCTCATCAACCTTTCCTACAAATACGACGTTTCAGCCAACAATTTTAGCGACTTCAAAAAAATATTCCTCGATCCGGCCAATACTAAGGAAGCCATCTTTAGCCTTCACTGGGATTATACCCGCGATGGCGGTAATGGGATCTCCAAAATAGGATCGGGCGGCAACACCTCGCAATATTATATCGACAGCGCGGTATTCCTGCGTTTCGAAAGCAATAAGGACGATATCCGCCGTTGGGCAACTTACGACACAACGTTGGTAAACGCTGCCACTCCTTCGAGAATTATACAGATCGGCAAATTTTACCCGGTGAATAGTTCAGGTAAACCGGTGCCTCCGGCCAATGCCCAGAATGACGCGAAGCTAACCTTATACCGCATGGCCGATGTATTGTTATTACGTGCCGAAGCACTTAATAAAACCAGTGCAAATAAAACGCCGGTGTTTGCCATTGTAAACCGTATCCGTACGCTCAGGGGCGCAGCGCCGCTGGTTGATACCGATTATCCCACCGACCGCGACGTGGAAACTGCGATTCTCGATGAGCGCCAGCTGGAACTGTTTGGCGAAGGCAAACGCTGGTTCGACCTGGTGAGAACGGGCCGCGTGATAGAAGTAATGGACCCGAAAGTGCGTTACCGCCAGCAGTTACTCAACATCAGCCAGACCGGGTTCGATGATCCGCGCAAAATACTGTGGCCAATTTCACGCCAGGCCCTCACACGGAATACATTGATTCAACAGAACCTGCCTTATTCAGAGTAAACCTATATATAACATGAAAGCGACAAAAATGAAACAACAATTAATATATAGTGCCATTTTCATTGGTTTACTGGCAGTGGGTAGCACCGGTTGTAAAAAGATCGCCGGTCTTGAACTGCAGAAGAATACAGATCATGAGATCAGTACGCTCGATCCGCATATCAATAAAACCGCATGGCAGTATTTAAAAGAGCGAAGTGTATCAAGCGCTACCGATACCATTTTTAAACGCATGTACGAAGCCATCGTTTATTCGGGTATCGACAGCGGCCTGTACCAGCAGCCGGGCCACACCTTTATTTTCCTGCATAACGATGCGGTTTTCAGAACCGCCGCGCCAACCGCCAGCGATTGTTACTGGGGCCGTTATAAAGTGAACAATGCCGTAGCTAAAAGCTGGACGCAGTATACCCCGCAACAGGTAAAGAACTGGTTGTTGTATTTAATAGTGAAGGGCGAGTATAGCTATGATAACATAAGTTCGGAACTGGTAGAAACAAAGACCCTGTTGCCTGAAGGAGCAGATGCTGCCAATCCCGGAAGCCTGATGTATTTCGTACTGTCGAACGACCGCGACTCAAAGGTGCGGATAAACGATTTCATAAATAGTGTTCGCGTTACTGTTGGCCGTACATCGGGCATCTTAAGCGATAACGGACCAATACATGTGGTTGACAGGGTAGTGGAGTATGGCGTGAAACCATAATTGATTAAATCGTGGTGCCGGCCTGTAAGTGCGCCATCGAAAATTGAACCTGCTGAAAGGGCATGTGCACCCCGAAGTATCGGGGCAAACTCTGACAGGTCAGTTTTAATAAATTCTGGCCCGGAACAGCCCAGGTTCCCGGGCCGGAATTTTAAGTTTTAACGAAAATGAATGCAACCCGGAAACGTTTGCGTACAATCTCGAAACAGCAGTGATGTTCTTACTTATCTTTCGCTGTAATCGAATGTTCTCCCACCTGGAAGGGTTAGGGGTGGGGCCAGGATCAATTGTACCTTAAACAGAAATAGAATTATGCAAATGGTAAGATGGTTTTTCATATTGCTGCTCATCGGCGAAGTGGCGCAGGCACAGCAAACGACACGCTTAACAGGTAACTGGGAATTTATAAAACAGGATGCAGGCGGTATTTGGGAACTGGTGCGGCCCGTTGGAAAAGGAAATCCCGAAAGCGTGTCATTATGGCAAACCGTACAGTTGCCGCATTGTGTAAATGCCGATGATGCCGTTGACCCCGATGTAAATTATTACCAGGGACCGGCCTGGTACCGTACCCAACTTGATATTGAGAATCCATATAGCAATGGCCGTACCCTGCTTTTTTTTGAAGGCGCCGGGCAAAAGACCGATGTGTATGTATATATGACAAAAGTGGGATCGCATACAGGCGGTTACGATGAGTTTGTGGTTGATATTACAGATGCGGTGGAAGCCTTTCGCAAATTACCCGTGGCGCAAAGCCGGTTCAAAGGAAAAATTCCCATTGCCGTACGAACCGATAATTCGAGGGACCTTGAAATGATCCCGTCTGATCTGTCGGATTTTAATTTGTATGGCGGCATTTACCGCTATTTGAATTTAGTGTATCAGCCACCGGTAGCCATCGATAAATTGTTTGCAAAAGCGGAGGTTGATAAAACCGGTAAGATAGGAACCGTACAGGTGTCAGCCCGGTTCTTTTCTCCCCCTCCACCGGAAGGGGCAGGTATCACTATAAAACTCTTTGATCCTACTGGCAAGGTGGTTCATCAAAAAGATCTCCCTCCCCCTTCCGGAGGAGGGCCGGGGAGGGGGCCGGGCGATGTAAAGCTGACCGGCTTTACGCTCAAAACGCCGCAGTTATGGTCGCCCCAAACGCCCGCGTTGTACACCGTAGAGGCAACTGTTACCACTGCTGAAGGCAAATACGTTCAAACAGAAAAGATCGGTTTCCGTCATTTTGAATTTGTTGACCACGGTCCGTTCCTGTTGAACGGCCGGCGATTGTTGTTACGCGGTACGCACCGGCATGAAGACCATGCAGGCGTGGCGGCTGCCATGACCGAAGACCTGATGCGCCGCGAAATGATCATGATGAAAGAGATGGGCGTTAATTTCATCAGGCTGGGACATTACCAGCAGTCGCGCATTATCCTTAACCTTTGCGATAGTTTAGGCATTCTCGTATGGGAGGAAATTCCCTGGTGCCGCGGCGGCCTGGGCGGCCCGGTTTACCAGGCAATGGCAAAACGGATGCTCACCAATATGATAGAACAACATTACAACCATCCCTCGGTGATCATTTGGGGAATGGGTAATGAGAACGACTGGCCCGGTGATTTTCCTGAGTTCGATAAAGAAAAGATCCGCAGTTTTATGAAAGAACTGCATGATCTCTCGCACCGTTTGGATAACACGCGCAAAACGGCTATCCGTCGGTGTGATTTCTGTAAAGACATTGTAGATGTATATTCTCCATCCATCTGGGCCGGCTGGTACCGCGGCGTTTATACCGAATACAAAAAGGTATCGGAAGAAGAGTTCAAAAAAGTAGATCATTTCCTGCATGTTGAATGGGGTGGCGATAGCCACGCCCGTCGCCATGCCGAGAACCCCGATAAAGCATTACAGGTAGTAAAAACAGGCAATGGCGCCGATGAGCGGGCCGGCGATGCCAGTTTATATGGCGGCGCGGCACGTGTTTCAAAAGATGGCGACTGGAGCGAATCATACCTCTGTAACCTGGTCGACTGGCATTTGAAAGAACAGGAAACCATGCCCTGGTTAACAGGCACTGCCCAATGGCCATTCAAGGATTTTTCAACACCGGTGCGGCCCGATAATCCTGTACCTTATATGAACCAGAAAGGTGTGGTGGAAAGGGACCTTACCAAAAAGGAAGCATATTATGTGTTTCAATCTTACTGGACCACACAGCCCATGGCGCATATTTACGGCCATACCTGGCCGGTACGCTGGGGCGCCGAAGGCGAAGAGAAAATGATAAAAGTATATTCCAATTGCGCCGAAGCCGAGCTGTTTGTAAATGGAAAAAGTTATGGCGTAAAAAAACGCAACAGCCAGGATTTTCCGGCGGCGGGTTTACGCTGGAATGTTCCATTGAATAATGGAATGCAACAGGTGAAAGTGATTGCGCGCACCGGAAAAACAGTGATAACCGATTCTATACAATTCCAATATCAAACCGAAAAGTGGAGCCAACCCGCCAAAATAGTATTGGAGAAAACCGGTGAACAGAATGGCATTGCCACGCTGCAGGTAACCCTGCTCGATGAAAAAGGAGTGCCCTGCCCGGATGCCGCCAGCTGGATCAGGTTTGGGTTGGCAGGCGATGGCAAACTGATCGATAACCAGGGCACTTCAACAGGATCGCGATTGGTACAGGCATATAATGGCCGCGCCATCATCAGAGTTCAAACCAATAAAGGCCGGTCGGTTATCAGTGCAAAGAGCGAAGGAATGAAAACGGTATTTAAAGAACTATAAACAAGTTAAAAGGTGTGCCACACTTTCAAGGTATGGCACACCTGCAGGCAACCATATGAAACTACGAATAACGATATGCTGCATTCAACTGGTATGCGCCGCAGCGCATGCGCAACAGGGGAATGATCTGAAACTCTGGTACAACAAACCCGCCGTTGCCTGGGAGGAAGCGTTGCCATTGGGCAATGGTAAAACCGGCGCCATGGTTTTTGGCGGATTGGTTACCGAACGGTTGCAGTTAAACGATAATACCTTGTGGTCGGGTTATCCCGAAGCGGGAAACAATCCCAATGGGCCAACGGTATTGCCCCGGGTGCGGCAGGCGGTATTTGATGGCGAATATGAAAAAGCAGCGGCGTTGTGGAAGAAAATGCAGGGCCCTTATTCAGCGCGTTATTTGCCAATGGCCGATCTGTGGTGGCGATTGAACGTGAAGGATTCAGTTCCGGCAATGTATTATCGCGATCTTGACCTGAACAATGCAGTAGCAACGGTGCGGTATAAGATCGGGGAGGTAACGTATCAGCGCGAAACCTTTATCAGTTACCCGGCCAAAGTATTGGTAATGCGGATCACCGCCGATAAAAAAGGGGCCATAGACGGAACACTTGGTTTAACGAGTAAGTTGAAATATAAAGTAACACCTGCAGCTTCCGGTCAGCTCGTGCTGCAGGGCAAAGCGCCCAAATTTGTTGCGAACAGGGAAATTGAACCGCAGCAGGTGGTATATGATACTGTTGATAAGGTGGGGGTGGGTCACCCTTCAAGAGGTGGCTCACCCTTGCCTTCACCTTTTGCCGGCGAAGGCCTGAACTTCGAAGTACATGTAAGAATAAGAGCGGAAGGCGGCCGCGTGCAGCATAACGGTAATGAGCTGCAGGTAACAGGCGCCGGTTCGGTAACTATTTATCTTTCCGGAGCAACCAGTTTTAATGGTTTTAACAGATCGCCCGGGTTTGAAGGAAAAGACCCTGCCATAGAGGCGAAAGCCAACCTCCAAAAGGCATTGGCGCTTACATACGAACAACTAAAGCAGGGGCATATCCGCGATTACCGGTCATTGTTCAAACGCGTTGCATTCAAATTGGGAGATGATGATAATAATTCAAAATTGCCTACCGATGAGCGATTGAAGAAGTATGCTTCGGCGCAAACAGATCAACAACTGCAGGCTTTATATTACCAGTTTGGAAGGTACCTGCTCATCGCCAGTTCACGCCCCGGCTCCCGCCCGGCCAATTTACAAGGCATCTGGAACGATCATGTACAACCGCCATGGGGCAGTAACTATACCACCAATATCAATACCGAAATGAATTACTGGCTGGCGGAGAATACCAATTTGTCTGAATGCCATGAGCCATTGTTCAGTTTTATGAAAGAGCTGGCTGTCAACGGGGCGCAAACGGCAAAGGTAAATTACAATATTTCCGAAGGCTGGGTGGTGCATCATAATTCCGACCTGTGGGCGAAAACCTCACCGCCCGGCGGGTATGAATGGGACCCGCGCGGAATGCCGCGCTGGAGCTGCTGGCCAATGGCGGGCGCCTGGTTATGTACGCATTTGTGGGAACATTATTTATTTACAGGTGATGAAAAGTTCTTAAAGAAAAACTGGCCTTTGATGAAAGGTGCTGCGCAGTTTATGCTGCACTGGCTGATGGTTGATCCGTTCAACGGATACCTGATCACCAATCCTTCCACTTCGCCTGAGAATACCATGAAGATAAACGGTAAAGAATACCAGGTGGGCATGGCCTCTACGATGGACATGAGCATTATTCGGGAATTGTTTACGGCGGCCATTAAAACAAGCAGCCTGCTCAAAACCGATGAAGCGTTTCGCAACCGGTTGATAAAAGCAAAAGCGCAATTATATCCTTATCATATTGGAAAGTACGGACAGTTACAGGAATGGAATAAAGACTGGGACGATCCCAATGATAAACACCGGCACCTGTCGCATTTGTTTGGGTTGTACCCGGGTAGCCAGATCGACCCTGCTACAACCCCCGAACTGGCGGCGGCGGCAAAACAATCGCTCATCTTCAGGGGCGATGTAAGTACGGGCTGGTCGATGGCATGGAAAATAAACTGGTGGGCGCGATTACAGGATGGGAACCATGCCTATAAGATTTTAAGCGATGCATTCACGTATATCGATCCCACGGTAACAAGAGATGCCATGAGTGGCGGCGGCACATATGGTAATTTGTTCGACGCGCATCCACCCTTTCAGATAGATGGCAATTTTGGCGCTACCGCGGGTATAACGGAAATGTTGTTGCAAAGTCACAATGGAGCGCTGGCATTATTACCGGCATTGCCCGGTGCGTGGACGAACGGCAGCATCAGCGGCATAAAAGCCCGCGGCAATTTTACAGTGGCTATTGACTGGAAAGATGGAAAATTGTCAAAGGCCACGATCACATCCGTACTGGGCGGCCCCTGCCGGGTCAGCGCACCGCAGCCAATAAAAGTAGTGGAAGTGGCTGCCAAAAAAGCGAATGGTGCAAATACAAACAAGTTGAATACTACCTATGGCCTGCCGCCCTACAAAAAGAATATACAGGCGAAACTGACGGAGTTGAATGTGGGCGAGCGGTATAGTGTGGAGTTTGTGACGGAGAAGGGGAAGGTGTATACGGTTGTGCCGTTGTAAGTTGACAAGTTGATAGAGGTGATAAAGGAAAAGCAGGGAAATTAGAAATGAAAAAGTAAATACAAATGCAGGGCTTACAGCTTAAGGCTTACAGCTTAAGGCTTATAGCTGTATTTGTATTCGCTTGCGGCTTGCGGCTTGCAGCTTGCAGCTGTATTTGTATTCGCTTACAGCTTAAGGCTTACAGCTTATAGCTGTATTTGTATTCGCTTACAGCTTAAGGCTTACAGCTTATAGCTGTATTTGTATTCGCTTGCGGCTGTATTTTAACGATCAAAATCTCATATGAACCGAACAAGAATAATATTACTCGTAATCTTTCTTATATCCCAAACAGGCATCTCCCTTGCCCAGGATCCCGTATGGACCGAAACCGCTCCCGGCGTTTGGAAAGCGACCGCAGGTGTGCCTGAAAATTACGACCTCCTGAAAGCATCGGGAGCAACGCCCAACCGGACGGCCATGTCGGCCATTGCGCCATCGGCGTTCCCGTTATCGCAGGCGGATATTTCGATAAAAGTAGTAGATGGAAAAACCTATTTGCGTTTCCCCCTGCAAAAAGAAGAGCAGTTGTTTGGGTTCGGACTGAACTTTCAAACCGTTCACCAGCGGGGAAAGATCCTGCAGTTGCATGTTGATCATTATGGCGGTAAAGACAATGGCAGAACGCATGCTCCTACACCGTTTTATGTGTCGTCGAAAGGATATGGCGTTTTTATCAATTCGGCCCGGTACCTGACAGTATATGCAGGCACGGGCGTTCGCACTGCCAGTACGAACCCGCCGGTTGCCAAAGACCGCAATACCGATAAAACATGGAGCGCACGCCCTTACTCCGATGCGGTGGAAATACTGGTGCCGGCTGCCGGCGTGGAAGTATACGTATTCGGCGGCCCCACACCGTTAGATGCGGTACGGCGGTTCAACCTGTTCAATGGCGGTGGTTGTTTGCCCCCGCGTTGGGGGCTGGGTTTTACACAACGGGTAAAATCATTGTACACGGCGGAAGAAGTTAAGAAGGAAGTGAAGGATTTCCGTGAAAAAGGGTTCCCGCTCGATTATATTGGTTTGGAACCCGGCTGGCAAAGCAAAAGTTATCCCTGTACCTTTTCGTGGGACAGCCTGCGCTATCCTGATGCGGGTGGTTTTGTGCAGGAGCTGCTGAAAGAGCATATTCGTGTAAATCTCTGGACGAATCCCTATGTATCACCTGATGCACCATTCTATAAATCGATTATTCCGTACAGCGGTTCGCATACGGTGTGGAATGGACTGGTGCCCGATCTTACGCTGGAGCCGGCGCGTAAATTATTTTTTGATCAGTTACAGAAAGACCAGGTTGCCAAAGGCGTAAGCGGGTACAAGATCGATGAAGTGGATGGCTACGATCATTACCTGTGGCCCGATGTAGCCAGCTTCCCCTCAGGTATACCCGCAGAACAAATGCGGCAGACCTATGGCCTGCTGGTGCAGCGGTATAGCGAATCCATCTTCCATCTGCAGAATAAAAGAACGTTCGGACTGGTGCGGGCATCAAATGGAGGCGGCACTTCTTTCCCCTACGTTATTTACAACGATTATTATAACCATGAAGATTTTATAACCGCGCTTATCAACAGTGGTTTTGCCGGTGTGTTATGGACGCCGGAGGTGCGGGCGAGTAAAACCGGTGAGGAATGGCTGCGGCGTTTTCAGACTGTCGTATTTTCTCCAATGGCCATGATCAATGCCTGGGCCAGCGGAACCAAACCCTGGTCGTACAACGATGTGGCCGAACCTATAAAACAGCTGGCATTGTTACGCATGCAAATGTTGCCCTACTGGTATAGCGCTTTTGCCCGCTATCATTTTGAAGGCATTCCGCCTTTCAGGGCCATGAACCTCGAAGAAGGATTTGTGCAGGAAACGAAAAAGGAAAAAGGCAATGCCAACCTCGAGGAGAATCCTTATGCCGAAGCGGTGTCGAAAGAGATCAAAGATCAATACATGGCCGGTGATTATTTGCTGGTGGCGCCTTTGTTTGCCGGTCAGCAAACACGCAAAGTAGTGCTGCCTAAAGGCCGTTGGTACGATTTCTATACCGGCGCCTTTGCCGGCGACGGCCAGGTAATAACGGTTACCCCAGGCCTGGAAAAAATTCCCGTGTATGTAAAGGACGGCGGCATCATTCCCATGATGAAACCCATGCTGCATGCACCTGTTGCCGGCGAGAAGGTTGACCTTACCGTTCGTTATTATGGCGAAAAGCCCGGGAAGTACATGTTGTATGACGATGATGGTGAAACCTACAATTACGAAAAAGGCGAATACAGCTGGCGGGAAATTAAAGTGGAGAAAGATAGAACGGGGAAGTGGAAAGGAAGCATTTCGCCGGCTGTAAAAGGCAAGCCGAATACGGTGGGGAATGTAGTATTTGAATTCATGACGAAGTAGGAAAGTTGATAAGTTAACAGAGTTGATAAAGGGGAGGGCCGGGGAGGGGCCAACCCACATAAAATAGAATGTATGCAATATAGAAAAATATTCATCTGCTGGCTGCTCTTAGCCATTCTCACCAATGGCCTGCATTCATTTGATGTGGCAGGTACAAAAGAAGCACAGACCGGCAGGTACAAAGCAGAAGTGCTAAAAACGTTGCGCAGGCTGATCCTGCAGGAAGCAGGCTGGGCCATGCAGCAGCAAGCGGTTACGGTAACCACACAATCTTCTCCCCGAAGCGCCGGTGGCAAACATGATTTTTTTTCAGAAGGCGATTACTGGTGGCCCAACCCACAGTCGGCCGATAGTGCATACGTGCAACGGGATGGCATGACCAACCCCGAGAATTTCGTGGCGCACCGCCATGCAATGATCCGGTTAAGCCAGGTCGTTGGTGCGCTGGCATCGGCTTACATGGTTACCGGCGATGAAAAATATGTAGCGCAGGCCCTGAAGCATTGCAAAGCCTGGTTTGTTGATACGGCCACGTTGATGAATCCCAACCTGCAATATGCGCAGGCGATCAAAGGCCGGTTCACCGGACGCGGTATTGGTATTATCGATACCATACAGCTGATGGAAGTAGTACAGGGACTGCTGGTAATGGAAAATGCCAAAAACATGGACCGCCAGGCAATGGAAGCTATCAGGGGTTGGTTCGAACAATACCTGCAATGGCTTACGACTCACCAGTACGGGAAAGATGAAATGAATGCAGCGAATAATCATGGTACCTGCTGGGTAATGCAAACTGCCGCTTTTGCGAAATTCACCGGGAATGAGAAGTTGATGCAGTTTTGTAGCGACAGGTACAAAAATGTGTTATTGCCGAACCAGATGGCTGCCGATGGCAGTTTCCCCCAGGAGCTGCGCAGAACAAAACCCTATGGTTATTCGATCTTCAATCT
This sequence comes from Niastella populi, assembly GCF_002078015.1. Classification (GTDB taxonomy): domain Bacteria; phylum Bacteroidota; class Bacteroidia; order Chitinophagales; family Chitinophagaceae; genus Niastella; species Niastella populi. The sequence goes on from NZ_LWBP01000024.1 coordinate 91,640, forward strand.
CGATGCCATGACAACTATTTGCCAGATCCTTTCTACCAAAGAAGATAACCTGTGGCGCTATGCAACCCCCGATGGACGGAACATCCAAAAAGGAATAGCATACCTGTACCCGTTCATAGCCGATAAAAGCAAATGGCCAAAGCAACCCGATGTTATGTATTGGGAGAACTGGCCGGTAGCGCAGCCCTTCCTTGTCTTCGGTGCCAATGCCTATGATAAAAAAGAATGGCTGAAAACCTGGAAAACATTAGAGCATGCGCCTAAGGTGGAAGAAGTGATCAGGAATTTGCCGGTACGGCATCCGTTGATATGGCTTTAAAGTTAATCGGTTGTTCCGTTATTGAGTTTTTAAGTTGAATATTTATAAAGGCGCTGATGCGCCCGTGTGCTACAGCCATTAATAACGAGTCCCTAACTGAATAACTGAACAACTGAATAAACTGAACAACTAAAAAAATATGACGCAAAAGATCCTTTTTATTCTAATAAGCTCCTTCATAACCCTGAGTGCCACCGCTCAAACAAACGGCGACGAAGACAGGGAAATGTTCAACCGCGGCCGCGAACGTGATAAGAAAGCTATCGATGAAGCGGTAAACGGCTGGTGGACCGCCTCCATGAAAGATCATGACGAACGTATTCAGTGGTGGCAGCAAGCGCGGTTTGGCATGTTCATTCACTGGGGAATTTATTCTTTACCCGGTGGGGAGTGGAAAGGAAAAAAAGTAGATGGGTATGCAGAGCACCTGATGCGAAAGGAAAAAATTACGCGGGCCGATTACCTTACATTGGCGCATGCGTTCAATCCTGTGCTGTTTGATGCAGATGCCTGGGCGCGGCAGGCAAAAGAAGCCGGTATGAAGTATATGATCATTACGTCGAAACATCACGATGGTTTTGCGATGTATGATTCCAGGATCGGCGATTTCAATATCGTTCAGCAAACGCCTTATAAACGTGATCCTATGGCGGCGCTTTCGGCTGCCTGTAGTAAATATGGAATTAAGTTTGGGTTCTATTATTCGCATGCCTTCGACTGGGAGCATCCCGATGCCCCGGGCAACGATTGGGAGTATAACAATCCCGGTGGCGATAAACAATTACATGGCGGCATCAACTGGTTCAACCTGCATCCTGAGTTGTTGCCAAAAGCACAAAAGTATGTTAATGAAAAAGCGATCCCGCAGATAAAAGAGCTGCTGGTAAAATACCATCCTGATATTTTATGGTTCGATACGCCTTCCAAACTCCCCCTCGCTGAAAATATCCGCATTCTGAAAGCCATACGCGAAACCGACAAAAACGTAGTGGTGAACGGCCGGCTGGCAAGAAATTCGGACATAAGTTTTGGCGATTATAAAAATACGGCCGATCGTCCGCTCGAGTTTTTCCCGGTGACCGGTGATTGGGAGGCCATTCCCACAACAAACGAATCGTATGGCTATCATAAATTCGATAACAGTCATAAACCGGTAAGCGCCTTTGTTCATTTGCTGGCGAAGGCAGCCTCACGCGGCGGGAATTTACTGATGAATATCGGGCCGAAAGGTGATGGCGCATTCGATAGCAGGGACCAGGCGATCTTACAGGGCATAGGGGCCTGGATGCAAAAGAACGGCGAAAGTATTTATGGTACGGTGGCCGGTCCGCTTCCGTTGCAAAGCTGGGGGGTATCAACCCTGAAAGGGAATAAGCTGTATCTGCATGTATTCAACTGGCCTGCCAATGGTAAATTGTATGTAGGCGGCCTGAAAAGTGATGCCGGTAAAGTATACCTGTTGACGACAAAGAAGACATTAACGACACGCCGCCTGAACGAAAACGACCTCGAGATCGATCTGCCGGCGCAAATGCCCGATACCATGAACACGGTAATAGCGTTAGAATTAAATGGCGCATTGAAAACGGATGGCGTACGGGTGCTGGCGCCTGATATGCAACAGCACCGCCTGCTGGCTTTCGATGCGCAGTTACACGGTGAACATTTTAGTTATGGCGATGGGAAAGCAGGGAAGTATTATGTGCAGCATTGGAGATCGGATAACCAGTGGTTAAGCTGGACGTTCCGTACAACCCAACCGGTAACATTTACCGTCAATATGAAATACCTAGCAGGCGAAGGAAACGGGGGAACATTCCGGTTGCAAACCGGGGCTTTTTCAAAAGAGATAAAAATAAGCGGCATCGGGTCAGATACAAAAGTCAACTCCGAAGAAATTGCTACGATAACCTTACCTGCCGGAACGCATGAATTGACCATTAAACCCGTTTCTATCGAAAAAGGGGAGTTGATGAAATTGCTGGAATTGCAATTACAGGCTAAATAAACTGTAAACTGCCAACTATGAACTGTGAACTATGAACTGTGAACTGTGAACTGTAAACTAAATATAGGATGAATAAAAAGTTATACTGTGCATTTGCTTTATTGATTGCGGGTTTTATGGCTGAAGCGCAGCCGGTAAAAACAGCCGCTGTATTTGCCGATGCGGAAAAGCAAACGAAAGTAATGCTGACCAATGTAGCCGAAGCAAGAGAAAGCAAACCCGAACTGGTGGCCCCGCGTACCCTCGAAAACGGGCAACTGAAAATGGTTGCGTCCAAAGACTGGACCAGCGGTTTTTTCGCCGGTGAATTGTGGATGTTGTATGATTTCACCAAAAAGCCAGAATGGAAAACCAAGGCGGAAACCTATACCGCATTGATAGAAAAAGAGAAGTTCAACGGCGGTACGCATGACATGGGTTTCAAAGTGTATTGCAGTTATGGTACCGGTTACAATATAACAAAAGATGCTGCATATAAAGAGGTGATCATTCAATCGGCCAGAACATTGTCGACCCGATTTAACCCCAAGGTAGGTTGTATCCGCAGCTGGGACCATCATAAAGAACAGTGGCCTTACCCGGTTATTATCGATAATATGATGAACCTCGAGTTGTTGTTTGCGGCAACCAGGCTCACCGGTGATTCTTCATTTTATAAGATAGCGGTAAGCCACGCAAACACCACCATGAAAAATCATTTCCGGCCCGATTACAGTTCGTATCATGTAGTGGATTATGATACCGCAACCGGTAAAGTGGTAAAGAAAAATACACACCAGGGTTTTGCCGATGAATCGGCCTGGTCGCGCGGACAGGCATGGGCTTTATATGGGTATACCATGTGTTATCGCGAAACCAGAAACAAAGCGTACCTGCAGCAGGCGGAGAATGTGGCAAAGTATATCCTTAATCATCCAAATTTACCGGCAGATAAAATACCATACTGGGATTTCAATGCACCGGCTATTCCCAACGAACCACGCGATGTTTCTGCAGGAGCGGTAATAGCCTCCGGTTTACTGGAGCTGGCTAAATACAGCAAAAACAAAAAAGAATACCTGCCGGTTGCCAATACCATGCTGCAAAGTATTACCAATACTTACCGTTCGCCGATAGGGGAGAATAAGGGTTTCCTGCTGTTACACAGCACCGGTTCAAAACCATCGAACAGCGAAGTGGATGTGCCGCTCAATTATGCGGATTATTATTACCTGGAAGCGTTGTTAAGGCAGAAGCGGAAGTAGATCTAAAGATTTCGGATTTAGGGATTTTGAGATTTTGAGATTTTTCAGAAGGCTGAGCTAATTGAAATCTCTAAATCTCAAAATCAGAAATTGCCATCTTATTCAGGAATTAAAAAACAAGGAGGAAGCATATAAGAAACCACATACATTAACCAACCAAATTAAAACCTGTTCCATGTTAATCAAAACGATTGCTGCTATGCCGGGTGCACAACATGCATGCTGGCGAAGGATCTTTCATGTCCCATTTATTTCCACCTTACTCTCATTTCTTATTTTATCCCTTACCACAACCGCACAAACGCCGCTGATCTCCCTCCAAAATGGCCAGCTGGTGTATAACAAATACGCCAATGCGCGCCAGACAAATGTGGTAAACCAGGTACCTGATTTTTCCAACTGTGGTTACCGCGGTGGCGGTGTAAAGCTGCCCGATGTACCGGTTGTTAAAACCATTACAGCGGTACAGGGCAATTGCCGGGCGCTTATACAAAATGCCATCGACAGCGTATCGGCATTGCCGGCAGATGTCAATGGCCGGCGCGGCGCCATCCTGTTAAAAGCTGGTGTATATGTGGTTGACAGTTCAATAAGCATCAGAACGGGCGGTGTCATTTTACGGGGCGAGGGCAACGGCCTTACAGGCACGGTGCTGATCGCTGTCTGGAACGCACAGCATAACTTTATCATCGTGCAGGGCGCAGGCAGCGGTTATGGCGAAATAAGCGGAAGCCGGGTACATATTGCCGATGCCTATGTGCCTACCGGTACAAAAACCATTACCGTTCCTGCCGGGCATAGCTTTGTTGCAGGTAGTAACGTCGTTATTCAGCGAACACCCAACGAGGCCTGGATCGATACGCTCAATATGCGCCAGTATGGCTGGACAACCACACAATACCGCACCACGTTCGAACGGCAGGTAGTGGCGGTGCAGGGGAATACGCTTACGTTGAATATTCCCATCGTTGATCCTATTGAACAGGCATATGGCGGTGCAGACATTTACAGGTCGAACGTAGCCGGCCGTATAACCGAATGCGGTATAGAAAATATGCGGTTGGAATCGGATTTCATCAGCGATAACAGCGAAGATCACGGCTGGGTGGCTATTTATATGGCGCGGGTAGAGAACAGCTGGGTAAGAAATGTAATTGCAAAATATTTCGGTAATACCTGTGTAAGCATCCTCGGCAATTCGCGGTTCAATACGGTAGAAGACTGCGCCATGATAGATCCCAAATCTATAACAACGGGCGGCAGAAAGTATTCCTTTAATATGGATGGCTATGCCACCGGTAATTTATTTCAGCGATGTATGACCTGGGGTGGGCGCCACGATTATGTAAGCGGCGCCCGGGTAACCGGACCCAACGTATTTCTTGATTGCATTTCCGAGAATACGTTTGATGATATTGGGCCGCACCACCGCTGGAGCACCGGATTGTTGTTTGATAATATTTATGGCGGGCGCATGCGCGTGCAGAACCGTGGCGCTTCGGGAACCGGCCATGGCTGGGCCGGTGCGCAAACCATGTTCTGGAATTGCCGCTCGGTAAAAAGTGATTTTAAAGTGGAGAGCCCGCCCACTGCCCGCAACTGGGGCATAGGTTGTATCGGGTTGGTGCAGGTAGGCGCCGGTTACTGGGAAAGCTGGGGTACGCATGTATTGCCGCGCAGTTTGTATTTGCAACAGCTGGAAGAAAGAATGGGAACACAGGCTGTGCAGGACATTGCCACGCCGCAGCAATTACAGAATCAGCTACGCGACACGTTACGTGCAAGGGCCATCCGTATAGCCGGCGAACCGCGGGTGTCGTTTGGCACAGTGCCGGGCACTTCATTCGATCTTACAGATAATGGCGGCGCCATTACTGCCCAGTATCCCAATACGTCGAACCCCAATGAAGATGTACCAAGGTTGATCGATAACAATAGCCAGACAAAATATTACCGCAGCGGCCGCACGAATTTATGGGTGCAGTATCAGTCAACGACTGCGGCTATTGTTACGTATTATACCATTACATCGGCCAATGATGTTCCCACCCGTGACCCGAAGAACTGGACGTTATCCGGTTCCAATGACGGTACGAACTGGACGGCGCTGGATACCCGCAACGATGAAGTATTTGCCACGCGGTTTTTAAAAAAAACTTACCTCATCAATAACAATACTACAGCTTATAGTTATTACCGGCTCACTATTACAGCCAATAACGGACATACCGGTACGCAGTTCGCAGAGTGGGAACTGTTCGAAAGGCGGCAGCAAACGATCGCGCTCGCTGAAATACCGGAACAAACCTATGGAGATGATCCTTTTGAGCTGGTGGCAAGCGCCAGTTCTGGGTTACCTGTTGTTGCGGAATTGGTTTCCGGTCCCGGTATATTGGCCGATTCGGTAGTGACCATTACCGGTGCGGGTGTAATTACGCTTCGTTTCACACAGGCGGGGGACGACAGGTACTTTCCTGTTGTGCTTGAAAAACAGGTGATCGTGCATAAGGCGCAGCAGGCGATAATATTCGGGGCTATAGCGCCGAAGTTAAAATATGAACAGGTAACGCTGGCATCCACATCCACCTCGGGTTTGCCGGTTGAATTTACGGTTGTATCAGGACCGGGGAGTATAATAAACAATACATTGAAGTTAACCGGTGAGGGATTGGTAACCGTGCAGGCGGCGCAGCCGGGAAATGAAAATTACGAGCCTGGTGAGCCGGTATTGCAAACGGTGCTGGTGCTGGGGCTTCAATCGGTAACAAATGAATTTTTGTTGCGGGTGTTTCCCAATCCAACCCGCGGAATGTTCACGGCACGTATTATGCCGGTAAAAGGGCGGCACTATGTGTTTACGGTTTTTGATAGTAAGGGAAGTATTGCCGGTTTGGGTACGATTTCTGCGGAAAGCACTATGAGGGATGTGCAGTTTGATTTAAGCAACAAACCGAATGGGTATTATTTTTTGCATGTAACGGATGGGAAGTATAAAGTGGTGCGGATAGTGGTGAAGTACTGAGGGGGGAACGCTTGAATGAATGTAGTCCTGCTCATAATATGGGCAGGACTTTTTACTTTATACAAGTCCTCCCATCAATATTTAAAATTTTCATGTTTCAATTGATTTATTACAATTTTTGGTCGACTCGTCTAATAAATAATCCGTTGAATTGGTTTAACTCTAATAAAAATACAGATATTGCTTTCGTTTTAATAATTTGATAATAGCCTACTGTGCTTCATTCCGGATAAATTTGTTGCAAATTGTAAAATCACTCATTATTTTATAAAATTGTGTGTGTATTTTGCCTTTAGAACTGTTTTTGCCCACAAGTAGCATCACAAATTTCATCAACCTTATCATGCAGGGGATGCTGTATTCGGATAGCCTGGGAACAAAGTAAAAGACCTTACCCGGTTATTACATTATCCTTCAAATAGTTAGACCTTACAGTTGAGTTGTAATTTAATATTCATTATATAGTAATGTTTGATGAAACCGGCCCGTTATTCTGATGATAAGCTGATAAAGCAATTTAACAGGGGAGACCGCCAGGCGCTCACCAGCGTATACGATATGTGGTTTTCCAACATATGTTATTTTGCCTACAAGGTTACCGGGGATATGGCCGAAGCCGAAGATATTACTGTTACGACAATGGAGGCCTTGTTAAGCAGGCACGCGCTTTTTGAAACCATGGCGAATGTGAAGGCCTTTCTGTATATAACTGCCAGGAATAAGTGCTTGAAGTATCTTCAGTCTGCGCAAAAACAAAAAACAACCCATCAGGAGTTGTCAGTAATACAGGGAGAATCCGAAGAGTATATTCTTGCGCAAATGGTAAAAGCGGAGATGATGAAAGAGATCTATAATGAAATAGAAAATCTGCCTGCCAATAGAAAAGATGTGTTTAAGTTATTTTATATTGAAGGTTTGGAAGTAAGCGAGATCGCTGAAAAATTGAAAATGACCCCCGGAGCTGTAAGCACGGCCAAATCCCGGGCCCTCGATCAGTTGCGCAATATCATCTACGAAAAAAAGCTCCTTCCTGCAATAGGTTTGATCCTCGTTATTAAAGAGATGTTTTTTTAATTCCTCAAATAATTTCCGGTTACGTTATTGTTAAGTCCATTGTTTTGAACAGGGACTTTGTTGCATTACAGGTAATGGATTTTCTGTTTTCCACATTTTTAAAAAAAGTTACTGTTTTAGTGTAAGGTTGAATACGGATTAGGGTTTCTATGTAAAGAAGGGTGATCAATAGCCCGGGTATAGAGATATTTCAATTCATTGTTAAAAACAAGGTATATAGTGCATGTCTGAAAAAGCAGATGATATTATTTTGATTGAAAAAGTAGAAGAGATCGCTTCGCTTTTGCATAGGTATTTAAAGGAAGAAATATCTCCCGAAGAGCGCGTTCGCCTCGATGCGTGGGTAAACCAGTCTGCAGCCAACAGATCGCTTTTTCTTGAGGTATCGAATAAAGCTGCAATCAGTTCAGAGGTGAAAGATTATTACCATCTGCTTCAACAAATAGAAGCGATCCGCAAACGACATACTGACAACCGGGCCAGGGTTATTGACATGTTTTCAAAAAAAACTGTATGGCCCCGGTATGTAGCGGCAGCGTCTGTTATTTTATTTATTACCATCGGCGCATACTTTTACTTTGGTAAAGAACAACCCCGTCAGGTGGCTACTACTTCAGCCACAACACCTGCTGCTGCAAAGGACATTCTGCCCGCCGGCGACAAAGCCGTACTCACATTGGCAAACGGTTCGCAGATAGAATTAAATACCGCTGATAATGGGGTGATTGCCCGGGAGGGGAAAACCACCATTAATAAAAACCAGGATGGCCGGTTAGAATACAATTCCTCCACAACTGACAACGCAGCATTGGCATATAATATGGTTACTACTCCCCGGGGTGGCAAATACCAGTTGGTACTGCCCGATGGAAGCAAGGTGTGGTTGAATGCCGCCTCTTCGCTTCGTTTTCCTGTTGCCTTTACGGGTAGTGAAAGAAGAGTTGAATTAACGGGGGAAGCTTATTTTGAAATTGCTTCTTCGGTGATGAAGTCGACAGAAGGACAAAAAAAACGACCTTTTATTGTGAGTGTAAATGGAAGTGAAGTAGAGGTATTGGGCACACATTTTAATATAAATGCGTATCGCGAAGAGTTAACAATGCGAACAACGCTGCTGGAGGGAAGTGTAAAGGTTACTCCATCTGGTAGCAAAGGGGCAACCATTTTACAACCCGGTCAACAGGCTATTATAAGCTCAGCAGAAAATGAGCTAAACGTAATTGACAAAGAAAACCCCGGAATGGCCATAGCCTGGATCAGGGGAAAATTTGCATTTGAAAGTACAAGCTTCAAGAGTTTGATGCAGGACCTTTCCAGGTGGTATGATGTGCAGATAGAATACGAAGGTGACATTCCCACCAAGACCATTACAGGAGAGGTGGACAGAACAATACCGCTATCGGAATTACTTTCCATGCTGGAGCAGATGGCAGACTTTCGGTTTAAGATAGAGGGCCGCAGCGTTAAAGTTTCAGCCAGGTAAAAGATCAGCTTTCCAACATCCTTTTTGAGAATCCATAACAATTAGTTCATCCGGTTAGTATAAAGCTATAAGTCGATTCATTTGTTTCTATAATAGTTTTATCCGTACGCTAGTAGGTGATTTTAAGAAATTGATGCTACAACTGCCTAAGGGCAACTAAGCCTTATCCGTTGAAGAGTACGGATAACTCTTCGAATAAGGTTAAACCATCCTGACAAACATTAGTTGCTGCCACGATTGAAAAAAGTCCATTCCATTAGCCAAGTCCGCCAGTAGTTAACCTGGTAATAATGCATTCATTTGCCGAAGCCCTGGTGTACGCAAATGAAAAAGCCGGAGTGTTGGAGCACTACCGGCCTGCTAAACAGGTTAACAAAAATTGGAGTTGTTGTTTTAATTTTTAATTAACCTAAAACTAAGCAAAACTATGCAAGTTTTTGCACAGGGCAAAGTCTGCCCCGACGCTAAAGGGAGCAAGACCAACCCACGACCGCTTAACAGGACTGCAACTAAAATTATGCGGATTATGAAACTAACTGTGCTATTATTGACAGTAGCTTTTCTGCAGGTAAATGCAAATGGTTATTCACAAACCATCACTTATTCCGGTAAAAACGTTCCACTCGAAAAGATCTTCACTGTTATCAAGGAACAGGCAGGATTTGGCTTTATTTATTTCGATGAGCAGTTGGAGGGAGCCAAAAAGGTTACCATCAATGTAAAAAATGCCACTGTAGAAAATGTACTGGCTATCTGTATGAAAGATCAGCCATATGACTATACCATTAAGGCAAAGACGATATTTATTATCAACAGGCAAAAGAAAGAGACAGCAGATATCAAGGTCTCCGCCGAACAACAAAAAGGTAAAAGGATAAATATAAGTGGCCGGGTAACCGGCGAGCAGGGCGAGCCTGTTGCAGGCGCAACCATAACCGTTAAAGGAACGGATGTCGCCACGTCAACAAATGACAAGGGTGTGTTTTATTTAAATGATGTGGATGAAGATGCGGTGTTGGTGGTGACTTACATCAGTTACCAGGTGCAGGAGGTGGCGTTGAGGGGGAGAAGTAATTTGGATGTGAAGTTGAAGATTGGTGGTAATGATTTGGATGAGGCGATGGTGGTGGCGTATAATACGACTTCAAAAAGGATGAATACGGGCGCGGTGAGTGTGGTGAAGGCAGAACAAATACAAACATTGCCTAACCGTTCTTTTGACAGAAGTTTACAGGGATTAGTGCCAGGATTGTTGGTGACACCAGGAAATGGTCAGCCAGGTGCAGGTGTATCAAATTTCGTGTTAAGGGGAATTGCGACGGCGGCAAGTACCGAGGGGGCTTCAATAGCCAGAAACCCGCTAATTGTAATTGATGGAGTGCCGGTATCTCAGGAAGTTACACAGCTATACACGGATGGGAACATCCGTCCTATCAGTAACCCATTGGCGCAACTGAATCCATCAGATATTGCCACTATTACCGTTTTGAAAGATGCATCTGCTGTTGCGTTATATGGTGCAAGAGCCAGTAACGGAGTTATTCTGGTAACCACAAAAAAAGGAAAAGGGAAAACTACAATTAACTTTCGCCATCAGACAGATTTTGCATCGCGAATAAAACCTAAATACGATGTATTAAACCAGAACCAATACCTGGAGTTGTTATTTGAAACTTATAGAAATTCGGGATACAGCAATGAAGATTCTATAAGAAGTGAGTTATACAAAATATATCCTTACCAGGTTTATAATAGTGGTGATACGAGCTTTTACCCGGCTGCCAACTGGGATGATGCCATATACAGGAATAACGCTACAACCATTTCAAATGAACTCTCCATATCCGGAGGAACAGAGAACACCAATTACTATCTGAACCTGGAATATACCAAGCAGGATGGAATTGTTAAAGGGTCTGGCTTTGACCGTAAGTCTTTTAGGTTCAATTTTGAGAATCAACTTGCAAAATGGTTTAAAGCCGGTACGAACACAGCACTGTCATACTCGATTCAAAACTATGCCGGCCCGGCCCGGAACAGCCTCTACATGGGTTTGTTGGCTCGAATGTCACCTCTGGTTCCTGTAAGGCTGAACGACGGAAATTATTACATGAACTACAGAGAGGATGGGGCCGATATTGCTAATCCGGCAGCTTCTGCTGAATATAATACAAACCGAAACAGGTCTTTCCGGGGGCTGTCAAAAGTGTATGGCGAGATCAATTTTCTAAAAGCATTCAGCTTTACCTCGACTTTGGGTATTGATTATATGCAAAGTGAAATAAAGGAAAAAGGAGACCCTCGTTTGTTTCATTCAAGCAATTCAGGCGTACAACCAGGAAGTGCTAATGCGGGCATAATTGAAGAGCTCGATGGAAGGACGAGTAACATGATCAACAATAATATTCTCAGATTTAAGTCCTTTTTCAACCGTAAACATACGCTCGATCTTTTGGTTGGTCAGGAAGCGCAAATATTATCGCGTAAAAATCTTTCTGTAGCCGTTAATGGTTTACAGTTCCCTTATTACGATGAGATAAGCAGTCCAGGCGTTAAAGAGTTAAGAAGGGGTGGCTCGTCTTTTAAAGAGACATTATTGTCATATTTCGGCCAGGCAAACTATGCTTTTGATGGTAAATACTTCCTGTCTGGAAGTATAAGAAGAGACGGGTCGTCCAGGTTTGGTGAAGACAGGAAATTTGGCACTTACTGGTCTATGGGGGCAGGCTGGATTGTCACTCAGGAGTCCTTTATGAAGAATTTGCCCTTCTTAAATTTCTTGAAATTACGTGGTAGTATCGGAGAAGCTGGAAATGCAGCAGCCATTGATGCCTACACCCGTTTTGACCGGTTGAATGTCGGAAATTATATGGGGGGTATTTCAATATCTAGTGGCAGGACGCCAGGCAATCCGGATATACAATGGGAGAACACATTTACCTGGGATGCGGGGGTTGAGGGAAGGCTTTGGAAGGAGAGAATCGGATTTACGTTGGATTTTTATAAAAGAAAAACGAATAAACTGGTTTACCTGACCGAACTGGCGCAAAGCACAGGTTACGTCGAAGTGCTATCCAATATTGGTAAGATGGAGAACAGAGGCGTTGAGCTATCTGTCTCCGTGGATGTCGTAAAATCCAGCTCTATAGTTTGGAATATTAGGGGGAACTGGAGCACCAACATGAATAAACTTACCGAAGCATCGGTACCATTACAAACTTTAAGCAAGGTTGTTAACAAGGTAGGAGAACCTTTTAATTCTTTCTATATGGTACGTTGGGCAGGCGTGGATCCGGCGGATGGCATGCCTCAATGGTTAGACTCATTAGGAAAAATAACTAAGACATACAATTTTTTACGTGACAGGGTGCTGGTTGGTAAGCCACAGCCTGATGGCTTTGGATCGGTTTCCACGAGCTTTTCTTACAGGAACTTTGAATTATCCGCCATGTTTTATTATCAGTATGGATACCAAATTTACCTGGACGAAAACAGGACCTTGATTAACGACGGCAGTTCACCTTTTATTAATCAATCAACTGCCGCTTTAGATCGGTGGCAAAAACCAGGAGATAACGCTGCTGCACCAAAAAGAACGCTGAATAATTTTAGTGGTCTGCAACAATCAACTCGCTTTTTAGTCGATGGAGATCATATTCGGTTTCAAAATTTATCTATTGCCTACACGGTTCCAAAAGGTTTAACAAACGGTATCGGATTAAACTTTGTTAGGATTTACGTTCAGGGAAATAACATTGCTTTATGGTCAAAGTATGATGGTAACGATCCTGCTAATATCAATGCAGATGGAAATGCAGAGTTTGCTTATCCAAATCAGAAATCTTTTTCCGTAGGTGTAAATGTGAATTTTTAGAATAAATTTTCTTTCCTCAAAATCATAAATGATGCGAACTATTCAATATATAGTCATTTTCTTTCTTTTTTCAACTTGGGTTTCCTGTAAAAAAGATTTTCTGGAGGTTCCGGATAAAAGTGTTTTGTTAAGACAGGCTTATATTAACGATTTGCCAACGGCCGAACAATATTTACGAGGCGTATACCTAACTTTTGCTGGGGAGTTCAATTCCCAGTGGCTGATGATTTACGGGGACTTGGCCGCAGATAATATACGACCCACAACATATCCAATCCTCGTTCCTCATTATAAGTGGTCATTGCAGGCAAATACTGAGATTGGAAGTTTTTCCAACGCTACTGTTAACCTAAATTATATCTGGCGGGCTGGTTATAAAATTGTCAGGGACTGTAGTTTTTTGATCGAAAATATCGATCAATATAGATCAGAAAATGAAGAACAGGCAAATGATTTGAAAGCCCAGGCGTTTACCTTGAGAGCATTAACGCACTTTATGTTAGTAAATATGTTCGCCCAGTCTTACAATTTTTCCGAAAGCGGATCACATCTTGGTGTTCCCTACGTAACAATTTCAGATTGGCGCCAACCTGCTCGTAGAGAAACAGTAGCGAAAGTATATGAAAACGTTATATCGGATTTGCATACGGCTGAATCACTATTTACGGCTACCGAATCGATAAATCCGACATCATTGAATTGGCTGGCGGCAAAGGGGCTACTTTCCCGAGTATATCTCTTCAAAGGAGACCATGAAACTGCCAAGAACTTGGCGATTGAAGTATTGGCAAAACGCCCTATCATGAACGGCGCTAATGGGTATCCTTTAAAACTGTTCACGAATCAAGAAACCGAAGCCCTGTTTCAGCTTACACCGGCCAGTACTTCGGCCGGTCAATCTGTTAGTCTCGGTTTTGCAGGCCAGTTCTATTCTACCTCCCGGTATTTGGCTAGTAAGGATATAGCAGATTTATTGTCCTTAAATACGACGGACGTTAGAAAGATTTGGATAGGAGCAGGAAGTGGTGGTGGATTCAAAATCACCAAGTATCCTACGAATGTCGTACCGGGCTTTGCAGCTCCAGCTACTTCTTACTATCAAACACTACTTCGCTCATCCGAAATATGTTTAAATGCGTCAGAAGCCTATGCAAAACTTGGAGGTATCTACGAAGACAGTGCCAGATTCTATTTAGATGCGATACGAAAAAGGGCTGTTCCTTCTACTTCTTCTTCAACTGCAACCGGTCCGGCATTACTTGATTCTATTTATACAGAACGAAGAAAAGAATTGGCTTTTGAAGGGCAAAGGCTATATGACCTTCTAAGATGGAAACGACCAATCACCCGGTTAGACGAGAGTGATCCCGGTTCTAAAACTCTACCTTATCCGAGCAAAAAAGCGATTGCACCCATACCGATTCAAGACGTGAATATAAATGGCCTACAGCAAAATGATGGCTATTAACATTCAAAAAATAAAAAATTTATGGAATCATGAGGCGCTGTGGTTAGTGTGGTGCCTGTAGTTAGTCGGGGGGACTGGAATTACATATTAAAGTTTTTCAAGTAACAAGTAGGATATGAAAAGTCGTCAAACATTATTCGCTGTATTTTTTATTCTTTTTTCTCAACAGGCCTTTTCACAGTTGAATACTCTGATTGATAGTTGTTCCGATGCTATTTCTAATACAAAAGATATATACATCGAGGTTCGGAAAAAAAGCACAACGGATGATTCGGCGGAGATTTATTACTTGTCAATCGATGCTCGGTCTGTTTCTAAAGAGTATACAAGTCTCAAAAGTCCGAAGGGGACGAGCGGATATAGTTGGAGGATAAACAGCAAAACGCCTGTCTTGGTCAATACCAGCAGATTTTTCAAACATCATAAGACCTGGATAGCCGAACCCGGCGACAGTTTAATAATTATTGAGGGCGATCATGGACTTTCTTTTACCGGTGCTGGCGCAGACAAATATCGATTACTCTATGAAATCGAAATCCGGAAGCAACAAGTCCCTAAACCTGAAAACATTAATTTTTATCGTACAGAATCAGTCGAGGACTTCCTTCAAACGAATGCTTACTTAAATAGTCAGTTATATTCGGTTCTTTCGCTCATTGAAACTTACAAACATCAACTCAGTGATTTTGCGTTTAAGAAAGTTAAAGTGAGCGTTATTTCCAGCATACACGAACAGCGACTGGACAAGTTTACTGGATTGATAAAGTTGTATCAAAAAGGATTGATTGATGTTAAAACCGTTTCAAAAATATTTGATACCTGCTTTTATTCTGAAAACTGGCGATGGGTACTGAATTTACCCGATTATGCTCCTGGATGGTATGCTTTTATTAGAGCAGAAGTCGCCAGGAAATATAATTATAACTACAGTTTGGACAGCCTTAAGTCCCGTGAGCTACGCAAATTTTTGTATTATGATCAGGGCAAGCGGACGTATAAGGGTCTGGCGCTTGATCAGTTCCTATTGTCTCTTATTACCGACGAAACCATGTACGAAATCGGGTTTACGCCGCAAACTGAAAAGCTAATTAAAAGGTATTATGTGGAACAAGGTAATCCTGAATTTAAACGGTTTGTCAAGGCATATGAGGTGAAGGCAAGGACCTTGAAGGGAGGAAGTTTAGCTCCAGAATTTTCGTTAGTCGACATCAATGGCGAAATTTTTACGAAGAAAAAATTGAAGGGCAAAATTGCCGTTATTGATTTTTGGTTTACAGGTTGTAAAGGGTGCCTTCAGATAACGCCGGCTCTCGAGAAATTAAAGAGGAAATTTAATAGCGATTCGAATATCGTTTTTGTGAGTATTTCCATTGATAAAGAAAAGGATCAATGGTTGAGCAGTATTAAAAAGCAGTTGTATAGCACGGATGGGGCAATTAATCTGTACACTGGGGGGCTGGGCGGCGATCACTCGGTCATTGAAACCTATAATATTTCCGCCTATCCGGCGCTGTTTGTATTGGACGGAACAGGGCATATTGTTGAGAATCCTTTGCCTGATCCAAGACATCCCGAAGGTTTTGAAAGTTTAAGTAAATTAATTGAAAAACAACTGACTTTACTCCATGACGGGCCATATGTATTCTTTGCTGATAAAGGATACAAGGTTAACGTT
Source organism: Niastella populi (assembly GCF_002078015.1). GTDB lineage: Bacteria > Bacteroidota > Bacteroidia > Chitinophagales > Chitinophagaceae > Niastella > Niastella populi. Next base: position 107,807 of record NZ_LWBP01000024.1, read on the forward strand.
ATAAATGGTACACAACTTTCTAGTACAACTCAAAATGGCAGGGGCAGCTTACTATATATGCAAACTAACGAATATGCCCAAAAACTGGCTTTCTCGCTTCATCCACTTAATAAATTTGAACCGTCCGTATTTCCTAATCCATCAAAAATGTTCACGCTTTCTGATATAGAAGGAAATTTTGATGCTTTTAGGAAATTATTGCAAGCTAATAAGATCATAGATGAGAATTACAACTGGATATTTGGTGATGGGCATCTGGTATTTGCAGGGGACATGTTTGACAGGGGACAACAGGTAACAGAATGCCTTTGGCTCATTTACTCGCTGGAAGAAAAAGCAAAAAAGGCCGGCGGATATGTCCATTTTATTTTAGGCAATCATGAAATCATGAACCTTAACGGTAAAGCAAAGTATGTGCAAGATAAGTACAATAACAATGCGGCCTTGATGAACCTTCCGTATATTAGTCTATATGGAAAAGATACAGAACTGGGAAGATGGTTGAGAACTAAGAATATTATTGAAAAGATTGGAGACCATCTGTTTTTGCATGGAGGAATTAGTAAGGAAATACTGGAATTGAACTTAAGCCTGAAAGATATTAATCACCTTGCCCGGTCTCATTATGATAAGGAAAGTTTAGCAAGAAAATCAAAAGACGTCGCTTTACGTCGGCTATTTGATTCAAAGGTTTCTCCCTTCTGGTACCGCCTGTACTACCAAAAGGAAAGCGTCAAATATTATCCAACAGACACGCTTTATAAGCCCTCTATGCAACTCGTTGATCTTACCTTAAGAAAGTATGGTGCATTGAGCATAATTACCGGACATACGATCGTAGCAGATACTATTTCTGTGCACTACCAGGGCCGGGTATTTAATACAGATACACGTCATGCCGAGGGGCATTCCGAAGGACTGCTGATTGAAGGCGATGAGTTCTTTCGTACAAATCAAAAAGGAGAGCGGGTATTATTATGTACCAGAAGAAATACCAGATTGTGGAGTCAACGCGATATCACTCAATAACAATTTTTCTTTGCCCTCGCTGGAAATCATGTCAATGCCTTTTTTGCCAATAAGGTAGCCCCGTCGCTCTCCGGAGGCATGTTTTAAAGAAGTATCTATAAGCCCGGCTGAGCAGATTATGTTGTTGCCTGTAATGATGTGAGTCACATTAAAATGTCCCAGGAGAACGTTTATACCGAAGGTGATCATGATATCAGTCCTTAATTCCATAGGAATAATGCTAGCGGCGGAACCAACATTGTTTTTAAGAGTTGACCGAATGCTTTGATTGATCTCAATCAGGGAACAAGGTGAGTGTTGAATGAAAGGTAAAACACTTTTGTGTACAAAAAGGAAACTTCCGATTTTTTCAGCAACATTTTTTGAGCGAAGCCAGTTTAATAGTTCAATATTCCCATTAAAAATGGCGGTTGAAGGACTCCTTGAATGGTCAGGTTTAATGGCATACTTAGGGTGATCATTCCAGCTTTGCCCCATACAATAAAGCTCCTGTTTGCCCAAGACAAAATGAACATGTCCGCCATTTTGCCGTGCCTGCTCTTCCAGGGAATATATGAACCACAAGAATTCCGGCTTGGGTAGACCTTCCCTTCTGTTATTACCCAGGATAACTAAATGTCCATCATTGTATATCCAGCGAAAATGCCGGCTTATCACCTTTTTTCTGATCAGAATTTTACAGAAGGCAGGAAAAGCGTCTTCGATATCACTTACTACTAGCATCTGTGTGGGTTGATTGTACTCACACCGTTCGATTAAAATACTGTTTTTTAGTTTGAACGAAAAGTATCGCCCCTTTTTATAGTCATCGGGAAAGTTGACGGAGATTTTGGTTGTCAGGCTCCTCATTGCTGATCAATTTATCGTTAATAGAGCTGGTGGTTTTATTTATAACTTTAGAAGTTGAAAAGAATGAAGATAAATCCTCTTTGATCGTTGCCGGTATCACAGCGACCCTGGTGTAAGCCTTACCGTTAAACGTATAGTATATTGTTGGCTTGTCATCATAAAGACCTAGCTCACCCGACCGGTCTGTACTATCCAGGAACAGGGTTCTGGCAGACGGGATCACTGAATGCTGCTCTTTAAAATATCTGGTAATGGTCTTGATTCCCCCCCTGGCAGCAATTACAATAAGCTGTTGAGGCAGTAATCTGTTGCTGTTCTCAACTATGCTGTCAATCGTTTTTTTTCGGCAACTTGGGCAACTCGCATGGAGAGGCAATATTAAAAATGATAAAGAATCATTTCTCAAGTAAGCAGGTACTAAGTTATGAGTTACCTGCATCAATTTATTAAAAACAGAATCCTGTTCCTGGGAGTCAAGTATCGGATGGATGTTTTTCGGCCTTTCCTGCATGTTGTCACACGATCCTGCCAGAAGGCAAAAGCCTGAAATAACAATTGATAGGATTTTTCTCATTGTTTAACTAATTGATTGGATTGATCAATCTGTCTTTCGTCCAGGCGAACCAGGTGAATGGCATATTCATCACCTGTTTTTACTCTTGCAAAAATATTCCCTTTCTCATCGATCATTAGAGAATTTGCGTCAATTCCGCCACTTATCAGATTCTCTCCAACTATTTGAAATTTATGGTTCATAACAATGATGCTTTGCTCTCGTATTGTTTTCTTTAATTCAAAATCCTTAACAGTCAGTTTTCGCTTAAATATCCTAAGGTATCGGTTCTTGTAGCTGTCATAATAGATAGGTCCGTAGGCATCTCTAAGAACTGATTGCTTATAACCTTGATCGTTCAGTAAGTCATCTTTTTTTATTGGTGGAATGGCGCCGTCCTGATATTTACTTTTTGCGAAATAAGAGTTGTTATAATCCAAAAGATTTGTTTCATAAGCCAGGGAGTCGGCAGCAAAACTGATTACGAAGTGACCCTTCCTGTTCAGGCAATAATACTGCTGCATCAATCGACGGCCATAATAAGCTTTTCCGTAATAGCGAGGTAGCATATACTTGAGGGTGCCGGAATTATCCACCAGGTCATATTCATACAATATGCGCCAGTTTTTTATTTTCTTTAAAGATGTTTCTCTAACTGACATACGTACTGAAGCGTATAATTTATTATTGGCAATAACTGGCGGGGTCGTATTGTCGAACTGGAAAAGGTTTGATAAGCCTGTTTTAATTACTTTTTTTATTTTTCCAGAGCTGTCAATTAGATATATTTTGCTTTTATTACTTATTAATATCGAGTCAAAGTTTATCATATAAGCAGACAACTTATAAAAACTTTTACCTGGAAAGATATCTTGAAGGTAAATTCGTTTCGATAAACGTTGACTGTCAAAATTAAAAATGCCTAACGACAAAGAAGTTTCGTCATAGAAGGAAACATATCTGCTGGATCCCTGGATAAACAGGCTTGAAGACTCAATCTGGTTATACATATCAGTTTCCAGGCCAAAGTGAATTGTATCAGATGTTTCGATTATTTTAACCTGGTCATATAACGGAGGAAAATAGTGATAAGAAGATTCATTGTCATTTATTTGCGCCACACAACTGGTTATAACAATAAATAACAAACAAACGGATTTTATACGCAATCGACGGCAATTGTTCATGATTTATATATTAAGCCATTTGACGCGATTCAAACAATTTATTACGTATGAGCTTCTTAAATGTCCGGATATAATTAACAACTAAACAGCCTTTTCAGATGAAAAGACTGCTTAGTTGTCGCGGATTAGCTATCTACATCGTTGGCACCGGCAGTAGAATTGCCTCCTTCATCGCTGGAGTCAAAATTAGCGGTGGTGCCGCTTTCGGTAGTGATATTGCAAGATGCATCAATTCCACCTGCTGAATCTACTTCGCAGGTAAGACCGCCGCCGCTTGAATTAGTTAAGCTGCCAGGTGTATAGTCTTTTACTTCCTTGTTGTTAGCAGGAAGGATAGCGGCGGTTACGGCAGAAGCTGCCATAAGTACCAGACCTAAAATGGACAGTTTTCTTAATGAAGTCTTTTGCATAAAATAAAAATTTAAAATGGTTAATGATTGTCTCGGCCAAGACATTTACAATACTAAATTAGTACGCGTTACTGCAGTCTAAACGAACTCATAGTTCATCTTTAATAGTTTTCAAATAATAGCGTTGAATCGATTTTTTTGTTTCGTGGAATGGCTTAAGGCAACAATGGAAGTCGAACCATATCTGGGTAACAGTACCGCAGTAAAAAATGCACTACCCCGCTGTTTCCTGTCATAAAATCAGGTGTGGGCTGCCTCTCGTGCTGTACCAGCCAGTAGGGGCCATGTTGCGGGTCTTCTTTTTTTAAATGCATTATCACCTGAGCGATCCAATCAGCACGTTTCATCCATTCAGCATCCCCAAAAGTTCTATGCCCTTCGAGGTAAATTTCTCCCAGCCCACTGAGGCCTGCAAGCTGGCTGAGGTTGTTGTCAATGACCTGAGGTGGATTATTTAGTAATGTGGATGTTGCATAATGCTTAAATGTTTCGTCATTCAAATATGAATAGGCCTTCATAAAAGCAAGGGCGATTCCCGCCTTACCTTCACCCCACCAGTGCATTAATTCCTTGTTTTTATCTGTACGCCACAGTATCAGATTTCCTTTTTTTGCTGATCGTTTTACCAGCCATTGTAAACCGTGCCTGGCTGCCTCAAAGACGTGGGCATCCTGATAATGTTGCGCATATTCCAGTAAAAAGTATACAATGCCGGCTACGCCGGTCGCAAATCCCAAATGCTTTTTTTCTTTGTTCGTTTTCTTTAGTTTCATATTCGTCCAGGAGCCATCTTTTTGCTGATGTTGCAACAAACAGCTAACATATTCCTGTAGTCGTTGTTGTAGGGCACTCTCTTGTAAAAAATCCTGGCATAACAAATGGGCAATTCCCTGGCCCGTTATACCATGAGTGAAGCCAAAAGCTTTATTTTCTCTATGCAGTAAAAGGTTAATCCAATCGAAATAATGGGTTTGTGGCTGAATTAGTCCATCTCGAAAGGCATGAAAGAGTGTAGCGGCAATACCAGGTGCACCAAAGTGAAGACTTGGTGAAACCTGTTCGATACGGTTTATATATTTTGTTTCTATTAAAGATAGCGCTTTCTGTATATGCGGATCAGCTGCCTTTACGTCGAAACCTCTGTTTTGCGCTTGGTTCATCAGGTACATTACACCAGTGGCGCCACGGCTAAAACTGGCATACCAGGCTTTGTTTATTTTACTTTTATCCCGATTCAGTTCTGAGTGAGTATCTTCTGAGAACCAGCCTTTTTCTTCATCTGCTAACAATGAAGATGACAGCGTATCAAGCGCGCTCTGAACAGTTTCTTTGATCTGATTTTTCGAGTATATTACAATCCTTGAGGGCGGTCGTTGCTTTTTTACATGAAGATCTCTTGTATATTGTGTCAGGAGGTCATGTACCTCTTTTAAGGACGGACGTTGCTTTGCTTCGGGGTGCAGGCATCTTACAATGGTATCGGCAATGATTTCATCAGGAACAAAGAAATGCACTTTCTTACATAAATCTTCTATAGGAACATCGGTTATCTTACTTGGCGAGATGCCTGTCCATACTTGCATTACGACGGCACCTACGGCGAATACATCTTCCTTGATAGTAGGAATAGCTGTTTTTAGTTGTTCTGGCGACATATACCCGTAAGTTCCCAGTTGAAACGGCGGGGCTGGTGATTTTTGCTTCAGGTTATAGCTCAGTTCCATATCTATCACTGCTACCTTTCCATTTGGTGTAATGATAAAATTATTGGCTGTTGCATCCCGATGCACCACCCCATTCAAATGCAGTGTGTCCACAAGGTTAACTATCTGCACTAAATAATTCATGAACGTCAACCCGGCTTTAGTGCCATTGATAAGCCCTTCTCGCAGCTCGCCATTTTTTTCTCTTATGGCCTTGTACAATGGCTGCCCTTTAATACGCTCAATTACCAGGTAATAGTTGCCATTCTCTTCAAAATGTCCCAATAGACGGGGCAGACGTACTTTATCGTGCAGTGCTCCATGCAATTGTTGTTGCCAAATGAGCCTGTCGGTAATATCACGCCCATATTTGTCTTTCGTATCCCCATACGTTCCTTCTTTGATCACGCAAAAGCCAAAATCGGTGAGGCTTTTAATATACAGGCATTTAACCACATCATTCTTTTGACTTTTCTTTAAACTTTTTATAATAATATAATTGTACCCTATTCGTTTGCCCGCTTTTTTCTCGGCTTTACCCTTTATGCCGTCATCTGTAGAAACATTCATCGTATCTACTTCAGTAATCAATTTCTCGTTTTTTATTTGCTCCATGTGCTCTCGTTTTAGTATTTCCATTTGTTGGGAGTTTGGAAAATATGCAGATGCTGGAATTCGCTATTTTCTTCTATAGTAGTTGAAAACTGTATTATGAACCTTCCTTCTTCTTCATAATAAAAGGTTTGGCGAAGTTTACAGTATTTAATTGGTGCGCCCAGTTCTTTCATTAGCTTCAGGTATTCGAAAACTGTGGTTCGGCCAACACCCAATTCTTTTGCTAAATCAGATGCTTTCCCCGTTACCTTATTTCTGAGAAGGCGATCAAGTTGTCTTATATGTTGAATAGTTTTTTGACAAAACATACCTCAGATTAAAGTTTATTATTGTTTAGTTAATTCGAATGAATAAACCATTTCATTGTTTTGTTCAATGCTGGTCCCTATTGAATATTACGTTCATGAATATTTTAGGGGAGTTTCCCTGTTTCTATCTATTGAATTTGATTTATTTTAGTTCTTACGTAAACACTTTTTTTTCAGCAAGCTCTGCAGTAGTACCAGTTTTTTGCTTCTGAATAAGCTTATCAATTTGTTGAAATCGTTCTATTGCCTCATTAATCATACTAATCCGATTTGTTGATTGGAAATTAGATCGGGGTACAGCGATAGCATCCCCCAATGGCTCTTAACCATCGCAGTGAACTTCCTGTAATTATTGTGATTTTTATTGCCGGATCCTTCCTGTGCCGGGGAAATGTTATGTAAGGATAGTATCGTTACAAAAAAGGCTTCTTTTTCATATTAAGATAGGTTTAATGTTGACGAATGGTAATGTTGTTTGCCATGACCCATCCCCGGTAATGTTTTCCCGACGTATACCGGAGACAGGATCAGGCAAATACTATATCGATCAATAGCAACAACAGCTAACAATGGATGAGCGTTGCTACTGAAACCTGCATGACCTTATGCGGCGTTATTATTTTAATGTTATCTCTAAGTTAGCACCATTTAGTTTTCCATTCAGTGCCATCTTTGTTCCAATCGGTGCTACTTTCTTAACATTCAGACCTATCATATAACCCTGTCTAACTGCTCATATCTTGTCTTCCACTCACCAGGCGTTACACCAACCACTTTTTTGAAAGTTTTTGATAAACCACTTTCACTTTTAAAACCGCTTTCCTTTGCTATAGCTTTTAGCGGTTTATTCTGTACAAGCAGTTCTTTTACTTTTTCCAGTCTGATATATCTCAAATAAGCATGCACCCCCATTTCGAACTCATGTTTGAATCCCAGCTTGAGTTTCTTTTCAGAGAGTAATACCAAACCCGCCAGTTCTTTTATTGTAATGTCCTGGCTTAAGTGCCTCGCCAATATTTGTGCTGCTTCCTGAACACGATTAATATCCTGTACACTTAATGTTGTACTTCTTTTCATGAATAAATTCCCATTAATATTCAAATCCGCATACTTATGAAATTAAATCGTATGACTGCAGTATAAATTCAGGCCAATGTTAAATCTTGCAGGATTTTGATCACAGAGCGAATGGAAATGGCAAAGCATTAGTTCCCTGTTGATTTGGCGGCTGGTTTCAATCGCCAGCCATTTTACATTGGAATTAAAATCTTATTAATTGTGGAAAGTGAGATCGGAATTATAGATCGCGAATCGGATTGGCACTTAGCTATAATGGAGCAGTACATTTATTTACTTTATAGGGAACGCCGACATACCCATTTCAGAAAGTATTGGTAACTGGCTGCTGTAATCGAATTATACATATCTTTGATTATACGATCTGATCGTCGCGTTAAGTTTCCCTGATTTGTCGTACAACGTCTGCACCATTTCAAGCGCTAAGATTCCAACCACAACGGAACATGATTCGCAGGACGCGTGTCCTGCATAAAACATTTCACCTGTAAATTTTTATAAGTTGGGTAAACCTGCAGCACGAGTAGGAGATGGGCATGCTTGTCCCATGGTGACGCCGGGTACCGGGATGCCGCATCTTGGCGGACCGGTAACGGGACCGGGATGTACAACTGTATTGATTGAAAACCTGCCTGCCGCAACCGCAGGAGATCTTTGTACATGTGCGGGGGCCGTGGATAAAATAACAGATGGATCAACCGGTGTGTTTATTGGCGGTAAACCTGCTGCCCGGTTGGGAGACCCATGCATGCATGGCGGCGTAGTGACAGGTGGAAGCGGTTTGGTATTGATAGGTGAGAGCATGGGACGAAATTTCTTATGGCTGCCATGTGTATGGGAAGAGGATGGAGAACATCTGGAGCCGGCAAAGGAGGAGAAGATAGCTATTGTCAAAAAGGTGATCCTGGATTGCATTGGTTTGTTGGAAAACAGGTTGAAGGAGTTGGTTGGCGATGATCCTGAAACCATAAGGCGGTTTGAGCAGTGGTTTGGCTGTTATAATGAGGAGAGGAAATTGGTTATTGTAGAACGGATAGAGAGGCAGGTGGTGTTTTTTAAGGAGCTGGGGATGAATTATTTTTCGAGGATTGCTTACGAGATTGATTACAGAAACTTACTTGCTATGGTTTATCCCTGGGATGTTGAGAGTAGTACTATTTTTCTGGGACATCCTTTTTGGAGTGATAGATTATTTACAATCGATTCCAGGGCAACTGTTTTAATTCATGAAGTCTCTCACTTTGAAAATTTGGGTAGAACTATGGATCATGAGTATGATGAACGGTGTGAGGATTTAGCAAAGAGTTGCCCCGAGGCTGCATTGTATAATGCCGATTCGTATGCGTTTTTTATAACAAGAGATTAATAACTATTTATATGGAAACAGATGTAATAGAAGTTAAGCTTTCGATAGAAGAAAATGAAGCCGTGATGGCTCATCTCATTTTTAAGAATCGATCAGAAAGAAGTATTTATTTGAATAAGCAGGTGATGTATTATAATGGGGAGGTGAGAAATAATTATTTTGAAATTGCTAAAAGTAATGGTCACAGAGTCAGTTTTTTGGGATTTATGGCAAATTGCACAAGAATGCCCGATGAGTATGTACTATTGCAACCCAATGAAGAAATAAGTTCTGCTATCTCATTAAAGGAATGGTATAGACTTACAAAAGGTGAAAATTATATAGTTAGGTATTATGCGTTTAATCCTGCCATGAAGCAAATGCAATCAGTGTTAATGGAAATGCAGTCCAACAAAGTGGAAATATCTTATTGATCTGGTTTTTCCTGCTAAAAGTATTTCGATATGCTTATCCGGTAGGTAATTGAAGACCTGCAAGGGCGCCTTAAATTTTATTTAGTATGCTCCCACCCTGCTTCGATTCTGAGCAAAGACACAACTTACCATTCTTCGCAAATCCTTCGCAAGTTCTTCGCAAATTTGCGAAGAAGCCTAAAAGCATTCTAAAAGAAGTCTAAATGGAGTTGCGAAGAAATCTGCCGCTTTTTTACGGAGAATATTGCGGAATATGGTTTTCCGGCGTCCAAATTCTGCGGCCAGAACCCGAACCGGTGGTGATCAGCACAGCATTTCAAACCGCCTAAAACGCGACAAAAGCGTCAAAAAGGGACTTATCTTGGTCTAACTTGGTCTAAGTTGGTGAATGGGGTTTGCATTGTTTCCAACTGCCTTACGTTTGCCATGGAAATCGGAACAAGTGTATATATCGGTTACGCCGATGAAGCCAGGAGCCCGGTATATATTTTTTCGGGGAAGTTGAAAGGTTTCGGTTAAGGCCTTCCATATATCAAATACCGCTCATTGAAATAGTTGTATAATTTATGGTTATACTGTTCGAAACAGTCAAAATAGCGCATTGCGCACATCTTACATGCCCTGAGTATTATTGCATTTTTGGGATTGGCGATCTATTTAGGCAACCAGGCTAAATGATTCGGAGAAGAGGCTTCGATCAAAGTTGGCACAGCTGTAAACCACGCTAAAATAACTTAATAAATTGCCCCTTCCATGTGCAATAGAATTCATAATTTTCTGTTAGTTGCACATAAAAGAAAAGCACTCCTATATGAAAAAAGTAGTTTCTGCGATCGTGTTGTTTGGTTGTTTGCTGCATGCTGCATGGGCTCAAACTTCTGTACATAATGTTAGCCGCGATAAACGCATGGAATGGTGGCGCGAAGCCCGCTTCGGCCTGTTCATTCACTGGGGCGTTTATTCTGTGCCCGCTGGTTACTATAATGGCCAGCCCATTAAACGCATCGGCGAATGGATCATGAACCGCGGTAAAATTCCCGTTGCCGAGTATAAGCAGTTTGCTGCACAATTCAACCCCGTTAAGTATGATGCCGACGCCTGGGTAAAACTTGCCAAAGATGCCGGTATGAAATACATCGTCATCACCGCCAAACACCATGATGGCTTTGCCCTTTTCAAATCGAACGCCAGCAAATGGAATATGGTTGACGCCACCCCATACGGCAAAGACCTGCTGAAGCCACTGGCCGAAGCCTGCCGCAAATACGGAATGAAGCTCGGCTTCTATTATTCCCATGCCCAGGACTGGTGCAATCCCGGCGGCGCCGCTGCCCGGAAAGTTGCCAGCGAAGGCTGGGCCAACCCCGATTCAGCTACCATCGATGCTTATACGGCGGCTAATAGCGGCCATTGGGACCCGGCACAAACCACAAAAACAATGGCGCAGTATATCGATGAAGTCGCTGTGCCGCAGGTTAAGGAATTGCTGTCCAACTACGGCGATGTAGCCGTACTGTGGTGGGATACGCCTACCGGTATGACCGATGAATTTGCAGAAAAACTGAATGCCGTTCTGGCCCTGCAACCGGATATTATTACCAACGACCGGCTGAAGCGGCCGAACTTCCCCGGCGATTATAAAACCCCTGAGCAAAGGATTCCCAAAGAGAGCGAACTCGATGGCAAAGATTGGGAAACCTGCATGACCATGAACAATACCTGGGGCTATAAGAAAAACGATCACGAATGGAAGAGCGCAGAAGTAATGGTAAGGAACCTGTTAGATATCGCTTCAAAAGGCGGTAATTACTTAATGAATGTGGGCCCTAAGGATGATGGCACCATTCCCGCCGAAAGCATTGCCCGCCTGCAGCAGGTAGGAGCGTGGATGAAAGTGAACGGCGAAGCGGTGTATGGAACAAAGGCCAGTCCGCTCGCAGCTGTTTCATGGGGTAGAATAACAAAGAAAGAACAGAACGGTAACACCATTTTATACCTGAGCGTTTTTAACTGGCCGGCCGGTAAAAAACTGGTAGTGCCGGGTGTACAGCAACCAGTTGTATCAGCCACCCTGCTGGCAGGTGCAAAGAAACTGGCAGCCGCAAAAACCAGCGAAGGAATAGTTATTAGCGTTCCCGAAAAAGCGCCCGATAATATGGCCTCCGTAATAAAACTGGTGGTAAAAGGTATTGTTCCTGAAAAGCGTTTTACCGGCGCCGGTGCCAGTGGGTTGTAGAAAAATTGAGTTATAAAGTGTGCCACACCTCCTAGGTGTGGCACACTTGCTTATATTTACACCCGTTACATATTTCTGCACATATGAAAAAAGCTTTTGTATTATCCTCTTTGTTGGGTTTGTTTTCTTTTCAATCCATAAATGCCCAGGAAGTTGTTGATGCCGCTGGTGTTGTTGATACTCCCGTCCTTGCTGATACTTTCGTTTCCGCATCACAGGTGGCCAAATGGTATAAGAAAAAAGAATGGTTGAATGGGGTTGCACTTAAACCGCATAAATCGATCAATCAATTTGAATTCTACCGGCAATATAACTCCAATAAAACATATTGGGAAAAAGCCTTTGCATTTCTGAAAGAGCATGATCTTAAAACGCTGGCAAAGGGAAAATACCCGGTTGACGGCGATAATGTATTTGTATCAGTGACCGAAGAACCCGGTAAGGATTTTGAAAAAACGAATTGGGAATCGCACCGCAAGTATATCGATTTGCAATGTGTGATCACCGGTGATGAAAAGATGGGCAAATGGCCCGTAGCTGAGGCTACCACCATTACCAAACCGTATGATGAAGCAAAAGATGTGGCCAATTATACCGCACCGGGAAAATTTCATGTTGTACATGCCGGATCGTTTATCATCTTCTTCCCCGGCGAAGCGCATAGACCTAACATTACCCCGGGCAGGAATAAAGTAGTAAAAAAGATTGTCATTAAAGTAAGAGCTGCTCAGTAGTTCTCAGTTCACAGTTCACCGTTCATGGTTGAAAGTGTAACTATGAACTATGAACTAAAAAAGGGTGGGCCACTTCTAAAAAGCAGCCCACCCTTTCAATTGGTATATTGCCAATTGCTTATTTGCCTATTGTTGAGCGGCTTTCCTCGCCCTGTATTGCATCAGGTATAACGATCCGGGGTGTAACCCGGGTTTGTTTTGTCCTTCCCACTCTCCATCCATACGGCCACCCAAACGGCCGGCATATTTGCCGCCCTTTAAACCGATGCAATAGTTTTTTCCGCTTACCCACGGACTTTGAACCGCTGCGCGTTTGGCGGTACAGTTCCATAATACCTGCGTAACGCCTGCCCATCCGTGACCGGTGCCCCAGTTGCCGCGGTCCTGCACGTTGATCTCCCCATCGGTAACAATGTTATCGTACAGGGTGCCCGATGCCCAGCGGTGATGCGGGCCAATATCGGCATGGGTATTTTTTGCGGTGCAGTTATAAAACACATTTGGTCCGCATACGCGGGCGCCGGTAACGTAATCATGCCGGCCTTCCGAAGCGTAGCAGTTCATCACCAGGTTTTGCTGTCCATCGTTGTTGAACGAATAGCGGCGGCTGCCGGTGATCTTTGATTTGGCATCCAGGCAGCGGCTATCGCTCACGGTGATCCATTTGGCCAGTTCGTTCAGATGAACACAACCATATCCAAAATAGCGGCTGGTAACGTGGCGCACCCAGCCATTTTCAATTTTATTGAACTGAATGGCCGTCCAGCCATGGTCTTCGGCCGTATCGCTCGAGAACGTTGATTCGCAACGCAGGTGTTCGATGCCCACTTTATTGATGCGTTCGTCGAACGTGCTTTTAAAAAGGGAAGCGCCGCCATATTTTTTTTCAAGCGCCATCACAACCGGGCAATCGATAAAAATGGTATTGCCTTTTACTTTTGTGATCACCCGTTCAAAATACAATTCATATTCGCCGGGGCTCCATTGTTTGGTTTCCTTGCGGGAATCGATCACATCCATTTTCAGGTCTTTGACCCATTCCTCGGTACCGGGGCGAACCAGCACTATTTTATCGCTGGCTTTGAGTTTGCCAACTGTATTCACGTTGAATGAAGTAGCGCCTACGGGCACATAGTCATCGGTGACGGCTGCGCGGGTACCGGGAATTTCTTCCAGGTAGCCATCGCCCATCACTTCGATCAATGAGCGCTGCCGGTTGCCGGTGGCTATCAGTTTGGTTCCCTGTTCACCATCTCCTTCTCCGCGCAGCACTACGCCGCTGGTAACGATGTAAATGGTGCCCGGAATCTTATAGGTGCCTTTTTTCAACAAAATGGCGCCCCTGAACCCGTTTATATCGGGCTTTCTTTGCGAAACCTCATCGATGGCCTTTTGAATGACGGCCTGGCTGTTGGTATCGCTGGGGAAAACGGTTTTTACAACGGGCACATCGGGTATCGGCTGATCTCCCTGATAGTAACCAACGCGGCTAAAATCGGGAATCGTGTTGCCGTGTTCGTCCTCATGGTATCGTAAAACTCCGTTCGGACCCATAGTAACAAACTTCGACTCCCATTTATTTACCGGGAGCCCGAAACTAAATGCAATAACGACGGCAGCGGCGATGGCTGCCTTTTTGCGTAAACGTTTGGTCATTGGCAAGGGTACTACTGTTTTTGTATAAACTCTTTCTGGTAATTCAACGGACTTTTGCCAGTAATTAGTTTAAAGTACTTATGAAAACTGGTAAAATTGTTGAATCCACTCTCAAAACAGAGCTGTTTTATGCTCATTTTATTTTCTATGAGCAGTTTACAGGCATAACCTACCCTTACTTCTATAAGAAATTGCGAAAAAGTCTTACTTGTTTTTGACTTGAAGTACCGGCAGAATGAATTGGGACTGATATTGGCAACGGAAGCTATTTCATCGAGCTGAATGGGGCGTTTGAAGTTCCTGAGCGAGAAATCGTAAATGGCATTTATGCGATCATGCTCAGCATCAGGCAGTTCGTGTTTAAATCCGATAGAGGAAAGAGATTGAACCTCCTGGCATTCGGCAATGGCGGTGAGGGCCTGGGTAAGCAGCATAATACGGTGCGGCCCTTCGGTATGTAATAATACGTCTAAAAACTCCGAAACTACCATGCGGGTTTTACCAGTGATCTGCAGTCCGCGTTTCGCTTTTTCCAGTACATTTTTTATTTTAATATTTTCGGGAAGCTGAAGAAACTGCTCGCCCCAGAAGTTCTCACAGAAATGGCATACCCTTATATCTACCGGCGATTCTTTATTTTCATCGAAATACGAGTCGTTGAAACGCCAGTAATGGGGTAGTCCGGCGCCTACCAATACCACATCGCCCGATTTGAAATGTCTGATGCTGTCACCCACGAACTGGGTGCCTTCGCCTTTTCTGAAATGAATGAGCTCCACTTCCTGGTGATAGTGCCAGCGGTTGTTGATGTAGGGAACGAGGTCCTGCCGAACGCTAAAGGAATGGCGGATCTCTTTTGATACTTTTAAAAGTTGCGGCCTCATGTATTAAGCTACTTTTACTTCAAATGGCAATATGTATGCAATCAGGGGTAATTTAGCTTAGTTTTTAAGGGCCATCTAAAAAAGTTACGCTAACGTTTCCGTAATAATTTACCGTTAGCGATTCACGGTATTTCGTTAACCCTTGCTGGTAGCGGGTTTCGGGAGTTTGTTGTTTGTGGTTTGTTGTTTGTGGTTGATGCCGCGCCGGAGGGGTTTGTTGTTTATGGTT
>NZ_LWBP01000025.1 GCF_002078015.1 Niastella populi
GCCTTCAAGTTGTTGAATTTGAAGGCGTTTTTCTTGTTCGAACTATTTCCCAGAGATAAACTCAAGCGTAGATTAATCTATGACTATCAAATGATTAGTGGGTTCGAAGTGTTTTATCAACTAGCTTTTCTATCTATCCAGGATTTCCATATGCCACCTGCCAAGTATATGATACGACAGGGGTTCATTCTAAATTGTGGCGCCGTTGAAGCAATTGGTATTGGTATTGGTATTCTGTGATTTGTTAATGGTTAGGGCAAAGTGATGTGGCAATATAGGATTGTATCCACTTACAACCCCTGCTGCTTGAAAATATTTTGCTGCCTTAATCAAAATATGGATCCATTATGTTAATGGGGTTATAAGGTATTTTATTCCAGAACTGCCCGGGGTTGATGCCTCCGTTTATAACATTGCTGTAGACTTCCTTCTTTTTCTTTGGGTTTGCCTGGTCGATACAGGTTAGTTTTGCTCTGACCTTTGTCTGAAGCTCTCCGTGGTAGACGGGGATAGTAAATTGCCAGTAGGCATTAGTTTCCAGTTGTAGCGTGTGATAGCTGTTCCCACACCAGCTACTCGGCAAATATTCTATGTCTTTCCATTCGCCTTTTTCGTTTTGAGCCTGCAGATTCATATACATCCTGCTGTCCTGTGCATCGAATTGTATAGTGTCGCCGGTAGTATTGCTAATAAAAAGTTTATAACCTGTGTATTGTTTTGCGAAAGTATCAATCAGCGCGGTATCGATTATTAGGGCCAGCAACTTATCGGGGAATCGTGACTCAGTTATTTTATGAGGCCTGTTGGACGAAACTGCCCAACCTCCGCTATCGTTAGCATCAGTATGTTTAGGTGTTGAATAAGCATAAAAGTATCCCCTGTTCATAAAGTCAATATTCAAAAGTTTGAGGCGGGTTGTGTCTTTTTCCTCATGCCAAACAATATCGCCGTTTGTATTTATGCAGGTGAGTTTATTATTTATAATTGCTTTAATAAGCCCATTGGCAAAACCATTTCTATCATATTGCTGCATGACTGGTGGAATAATAACCTTTCCTTTTAAGTTGGAGATTCCAAACAGGGCTGTATCGCTGTCATCATTCGTAAAATAGAAATAACCATTTGCAATTCCGGTCAGATCGATTTTTTCGTATTGGGGTGATATCACGAAATTGCCCAGCGTATCAATGATACCCGTGCCATCGTTTGTTTTTGCAACAGCATACCCGTTTGTAAATGTTTCAGTTGTGATATCATGAAAGGTATCTTTGCCTACCTGTTTAAAATTTCTGTCAATAAGAAGATGATCATAGTTTTCGAGCCTTATAAAGGCCCTACCGTTTGAAAAGTCGTTTACATTACTGAAATTGGTATCACTAAAAGCTAGCTCTCCTTTCAGGTTTATAAAACCACCGTAACTTTTTTCGGAATTATCCCCTTCTTTTTTATAAAGGATCGCTTTAACATAACCATCGTGAAACGCTTCATCGATAATACTTCCATCATGTGGCCTTTTAAAAAGAAGATTGCCCTTTGTGTCAATGGCGCCGTCAGTATATCCGTTTTTTCTATTATCATCTATTTCTACAAGCGCATAACCTTCTGAAAATGGTTTGATGGAAACGTATTTGTCGAAAGGAACAACAAACTTCCCATTGGTGTCAATAACTGCCTCTCTTTCGAATACATGCTTCTTTTTCGGCGAATTATATTGGCGGACCATGGCAACTCCGTAATTGAAATCGCCGATGAGGTCAAAAACGGTGTCTGCCAGCAGTTCTTTACTAGAGATATCAATAATCCCTTGTTTATTTGCCAGGGTAGTCACAACGCCTTTGCGATCATTAATGAAACGGATCGCTTTATAAGCATATGGGAATGCAATATTTCCTTTTATGTCGATGATCATAGGCTGTCCGTTTTTATAAACAAGCGCCAGGCCGTTCTTAAAGCTATAAGCCATATCGAACTGGGGTTGCAGAACAAAATTTCCCTGGGTATCGATATAACCATAACGTCCGTTGGGTCTTACCGCAGCCAGGCCTTCCGAAAAATTACTCCCGTTCAGGTAAATAGGCCTGATTACAACTTTTCCCTTATCGTTGATGTAACCAATGCTGTCGTGCTGAACAATGGTGAAAAGTGCTGTTGTTTGGCCAAATGTCAATTGTATAGAAAATAGTAATATAAGTGTGGTAAGGGCTTTCATGCATGATGGTTTAATATAGAGATGCGTTGACGTATCAAAATGCACAAACTTGGGTCCGAACGTATTGACCTAAAAATTTACTGGCAACATTCTTTAAACCAATAATGATCTATTCCATAGAACCGGTATCCCTTTTTAGTTTCAATAAAAACAAAGTCTATTGTGGGAGGATTGCTATTTTTGGTACTACGTGTTACCAACATTTGCCTAAACCGATATTTATTACCAACCTTCACAATTTCTTTCCTTGCATTAGAAGTGAAGATATCAGCAAACTCTACCTGTGATGACGTATATTCAAGTTTTGTCCTATCAATGATTCTTTTCTGAACTTCATCGTCAATAACCTCACCGAAACATTTATCAATGAAGTTATCAGTGGACCGAATTCTATCACATATCAATAAACTATCAAGGGCAATCTTTCTGAAGTTTTTTAGTCCGGGTTCTTTTAGAGATACAACAAAAGTTTTCCAGAATGAAAGGAATTTTAAATCATCTGCACTGGGAGGCGTTTTGGGTGCTTCCGGCTGCATTGATTCTACCATATCTTCTTCCTGCTCCGCTGTAGCTTCAAACAATCGTCTAGCTGTTAAAATACCAGTTTTTTTTAAAGCAAATAACTCTTCAACGAAATTACCGTAAATGGCAATGGCGCTGTCTCCAACTGTTTTAAAATAAGGTTTGGGATAGGAATACGTTACTTGTGCCCCGCTATAAATAATCGCTCTGGTAGGATAAGCAACTCTTTCAGCAAAATCAATTTTTACAGGCTTTATTTTCGTATGCTTATTGTATGCATGTTTATAGTCACCATCTGCATACGTGCCAGCCCAACGTCCGCCTTTAGTTTTGTAAACATCATTGTACATGTATTTCTGATGATAGTACGTTCCGCTGTCCGCCGAAACATACAGAAGAACATTTTTGAATTTTGAAAAAGGAGGTGTTCCATAATGGTCGTAGGCAACAAACTCAATAGTATCTTGTGGGAAATTGCCATATATTTTTTTGAGAATTGCATATTTTGCTTTGAAGCCGTTGTCCATAGAACCCCGTTTGTGGGGTAACGGTTCAACTAATAATTTTTCTCCTACAAAAGCAAATAATCTGTTGCTGTCAGTATTGCCATAGTTTCTTACAAAGCTTCTGGGTGTGTCAACTAATGAGGCTCTTTTACTATAATTTATTAGTGTATCATTTTTGCGGTTCTTAATTGAATCGCCTGACTGGCCGTCACAGCCTAAAAGCAGTGTCGCGAAAAAAACTGTTGTTGCACGAAATAGGGGCGTCATGATGTTGCGGTTAATGGTTCAACGCTTTGGATTCCTGGGAGCATTTGTTAAACGCCAGCTTGATTAAAGATAACATGTCATATTGGAAAAATAAATCTTGTAACATTTGAATCAGCCCACATGATACAAACTCATATTACCTGCTGTTGTTCATCGGCATGTGTGGTGTTCGAAATTCAAGAAAAGTTATTTTGCCTTTCCGAATAAAAATTAGTCCTGTGTTTTGATAAGGTGTCCATGAGTTACCTTCTCCGCCAACTGCCCAAGTAGCTTCATAGCTTGCCACGATAGCGTTGTCTGCCAAATGGGTATTTGCATTGTGGAAATATAACCTATGCCGAAAGAGAGAGTCAATAGGAACGAGCTTTGAATTTTGAAACTTGGCCAGGACGGTTGCACTGTCCGTACAATAGATAGAATACAGTTGATTGTTGTACGGAAAGGTCGTAAGTGTTCTGGTTGTGAAAGTGTCCGAGTAATACCTTACACCCGGCGGTGTAGTAGCGCCAGAAAATCTCTTGCCTTTGAGACTGTCAACTTCAACATACCAATTGCAAAAATTCTTTTGCTTTTCATCTTTTAGTTCATAAAGCTTAGTCGGGTCGTTGATAAAGAGATAATCCGAAAAGCCGCTCATGTGAGCAAGAAAATTGGAAACAACGTAAGCGTGGCCAAACTTAAAAACCTGTTGAACCGCTGTGGCAGGATAAGAGTATGTTTTATTTGTCTGCTTGTTCCAAAAGAAAACGGCCCCGCCAAATTCGCCTACTGAACAAGCATGAACATAATAAGTACCATCATTGTAATATGGTAGTCCGTACTTAAACGGCTGGGAGTTGTAATTCTTCAACGTCACCTCATGGTCAAGGAAATATAGATTGCTTTTTGTTCCGATGAAGATGGTGTCATTAAAAGGGTGAATGAAATCAGCTTTTACGTTTGAAAACCTAGCCGTAAAGCTATTGTCTTTTTGAAGCAAGGTGTCAAGCACAAATATTTTATGATCTGCCTGAAGGCAAAAAATATGTCCGCCAAAATAAACAGCGGATGTGATGACTGTATCAGCCTTTAAAGACTTCGAATCAATTGTAAAGTCTTTTGATTGCATCTGTTGTTCCTGAGTCCTGCAGGCAAAACAACCAATGGTGAAAATGAAGAAACTATAATATTTGATGACTTCCATTATAATAAGATGTAATGTTATATTTCCGATATTATACACTACTTTCAGCAGAAAACGTTTTTTGCAAACTATTATTTTTAACTACTTACGTAAAAGGCGCGGTTATTATTAATCGTGGAGACTAAATACTTCTAATGCTTACATCTTTTTAAGTTTTAGGCGGTTCATTAGTTTATTTTGATTGAAGGTAACTGCCTTTGGGGGTAAGTGTTATTCAATTGTAAGTCCTATCAAAGAGAAATTTCTCTCGTTACCCGTCTGAACTTGCTCCATCAAAATGGGCGTGTCTTTGCGGTTCAAATAAGTTACACGGACAGTAAAAAACACATTAGCTGTGTCATTAATGAAAAACTTTTTTGTAACCGTTCCTTTTAAGATCAAGTCTTTCCTTTCGTTAAATGCCCATTCAGTTGTTGGACAGTTATAATGAACTGCGTTGCGATTTCCTTCTGATGTGTCAACGGGCATGTATATCGTTATATTGTCACCTACTTTAAACTTGTTGTAGTTAGAGACCGCTCGAGTTTTCTGTTTCTCATTGCAGTCTATTATAGGCTGCCAATAAGCTTTGTAAGTTTCAACTTGCTTGTCAAGTTCAATTTCCTTTTTATTTAGCGTCCGATGTAGAGAGGTTAAGATGATTGACGAGATATCGTCAGGAGCATAAATGCCTAATGCTTTAAAATAGTTTCTCAGTGCAGTGTCTCTGTCACTGTAAACCCAATTGTTTCGTATCCATATTCCAGTGCCTTGGTGTAACTCTATTACGGCATCCCTTTCAGGCTTGTTTTTAAAATTGTCAAGTTCAGCCGGTGTCCATTGCTGTTGAAAATACAAAACTGCTTCATCCAAATTTTGGGGCAATTTGATTTGTGCCTTGCAACTTGTCAGAAGAAACAAGCATGTAAAGAAAAATGTCAGTTTGGGTAAAGTCATTTTTGAATTATAAGGTCTGTCAAACATTACAGCAAACAACTAAGATTGTTGTCCACTTAAAAATGGCTGTTTCGTCAATTGATCCTGGTAGTCAGTTTTCCTAAAGAATGGCCATACATCGTAGTCGCCTAACTTTTGCCACTCATAATATGAAATAATATGCTCTTCTCTTTTGCTCCTATAATGGTGTCCGAGTGTAATGACTGATAATATTAGATCCGTTAATGAAAATCGAAACAGTGGATTGTTCGTATTGTAATATGGCCACTCATACCTCTTGTCGGAATATAGAAATAAAATACACCGTGCAATGATTCTCAATATATCCTTTGTTAACGCATCAGATTTTACAAGTTTATGATTTCTTGTATCGTCATATAGCCCCCAACACAATTCAAGCATAGGCTTAATAATAGGATCGTCATCGTCACTCTTTGCTAATTTAGAACGATGATATTGCTCTGGGAGCCATCCGTCCGATACGTTTTCCATAACGGCTTCCTCAAAGTCGTCGTTTGAAATTAACCCAACGGATAAATGGCGCAAATGTAGTGCGAGTTTTTTTCTACGCTCCTTGTCTACCATGTTGATGATTTTGATGGGGTATTATACCTCTATTATACGCCACCTTAAACCAAAAAACAATTTTTTTCAAGCGTTTTTTAGGTTCTTAGCAAAAATGGCCTAGTTATCACAAAGCAACTCAAATACGACTCAAGTCAGGTTTAAATCATCCAGCGGATTTATTATTTTTGGTAATGCCCCAACTGTCAGATCATATTGTAGCTATTTCATATAATCATTAGTAAATCTTTATTTGAAATAACCTTTTTGTTCGAACACAATCCCCTTCGCCAACACATATATCTTTTTCACGTTGTTGTTTGAATCTTTGTCAAATACCTATTGCAAAAATCGACAATCTTATTAAGACTCTCCCCAAATCGGTTCGAAAGTTGTAACCTACAGCC
>NZ_LWBP01000026.1 GCF_002078015.1 Niastella populi
GTGTATCCTATGTTATGCTATACGACACTTACTACTTAAAACTATAAACTTATTGAATCAGCGTTACATCAAATGTTATACTTCCCAGTTGCCGGCCCCAGCTTTCCGTACAGGTAAAACCAATGGTTATCGTATTTGAACTGCTGATATAGGAATAGGCAATGGCAACACCACCTGGCAATGCACTCCGCGGATTTAAAACCACAGACGCATTGGTTGTTGCGCCGCTTATCGTTGCTGTAACCTGACGCGTTGCACCAGGCCCAAACCAGGTATTATCACTTATGCTGAAAGTAGTTTTTATCATATTGTTCAACGCCGTTCCCGAACTGCCTAATTTATATGTACCGGCCACATCGAGGGTTGCTGAAGGATTGGTCGTAGCCACCCCTACCCTTCCTGCACTGGTAATGCGCATTCTTTCATTGGAAGCAGCAATACCGCCGGTAAACAGGATCAGGTGTTTTGAAGCGGCCGTGTTACCGATAATGAAATCCTGTCCGGCACTAAACAAATAACCATTGTTAGGCCCGCTCAAAATATTATTGGCGCTGTTGTACCCGCCGCCATTGATACCGAGGTTCACATAGTTGGTGGTTTCTGTTCCGTTATTGGCTGTGGCCACAATATCGGTACTGGCCTGCCCCTGGGCCGATGTGTTTTGAATATTAAACTGCAGATAGCCGTTGCGTTCGCCTTTTGCCACCACCAGGTTATACGAATCGGTTGCTCCTGCATCTACCAGCAATTGTTCGGGGGCTGTATCATCAAACGCCCCGGAACCAACAGCCATTCTGCCCGAAGCATCAACTACATCCAGTACTGTGCCGGCCGCATTGCGCCACTCGGTAAGGTTAGCCGCCTGGCTTGTAATTCCCTGTATGGCCAACGGCACACTGGCGGTACGTTGCGACGGTATCAACACACCGGTATTCGTGGCCGAACCCGAAGACAAAACCGGAAAACTGCCCGATTGCCGGTCGCCCATGAGGATGGTTGTCCAGTAGGAGCCCATCTGCAGGTTACGGCCACCGCCGCCCTGCCAGAAAAGATCGCCGCCATCGCCGCCAATACGAAAGTCGCCATAGCCAGCCGTATTGGAGAACAATAAGGTTGACAGGGATCCGGTGCGGCGAATTTCCATAGTATCTTTTACAACCAGCGGATTGCCGGCATTGGTAACACCTATACCTACGCGGCCGTTGCCATCGATCCGCATCCGTTCGTTGGTGGTTGCACTACCACCGGTAAAGAAAACCAAATTCCTGTTACCGGTTTGGTTACCGATCACAAAATCATTGCCGGTACTGTACAGGTAGGCATTATTGGCGCCGCCGAGGATACCCGTACTGCTATAACCGCCTGAGTTGATACCCATATCAACGAAGTTGGCGGTTTCACTTCCGTTGTTGGCTGTGGCCACCACATCGCTGCTGGCGGCTGCGCCGGATGAAAGGTTTTGAATATTTAACTGTAAGTAGTTGTTGATGGTTCCTTTTGCATTGATGAGGTTATAAGATGAGGTGGTTCCTGCATGTACCAGAAATTTCTCGGGGTAAGCGGCATCGAATGTTGAAGTACCAATGCCTATATTACCTGTACTGGTGATGCGCATTTTTTCGGTGTTGTTGGTGATCAGCGGAAGATCATAATTATCTGTTGTACCAATTGTTTTCAATGCGCCTACGGTGTTTCCGTTCAAAGCCCAGCCTGTGCCGGCGCCTCCGGCAGCACTTAGTACACCCGTTGATGCATCGTAGCTGATACCAGAACCAGCACTGAGCAGGCCGCGCACTTTTTGATGGAAGTTGCTGATATAACCGGTATCTAAAGTAAGCGCACCGGTGTTACCATTCAATGAGGTAACACCGGCATTGCTTATTATCCCCGTTGTATTATTATATGCGATGCCGGCGCCTGCCGAGAATCCGCTTCTTACCTTCTGATAAAAATTGGGAATACTGCCGGTATCGATAGAGGTGGTGGAAGCCATCGGTTGCCAGTGGCCATTCGCCCGCAACAGCAGGCGTTTGGCTGGTGAAAAATAGATCACCATTCCATCGGGCGGATTCAACGCGTTGATAAGCGCCGTATCTGCTATTCGTGAAAACAATAACCCCTGGTTCGCCGATTGCAACTCGAGCACGGCCGATTTTTCAACCGCCCAGGGATTGTTTCCCAATCGCATTTGCTGCGACATACCTTTCGTGGCGAACAATACCGTTACCAGCACTGCTCCCAACCATCTGTTGATACGCATATACCCTGCTTTAAGCGGTGGGCTTATTAATTATTTTATTACTTCTTAATGATATACCAGTCGGTACCATCTGTTTGAAGCGTTACGTAGGTCCAGTCGTTGTAGATCTTGTACGAGTTGCCGCCATCGATCGTTCCTGAAGCGGGAGAAATGGTAAGATCATTATCCAACCCGCCGTTGCCTACTTTTTTGATAGTGTAGATGCGGCCGGCAATACTGGTTGGTGCAGGCAGCGTAATAACAATCGCTGCTGATGAAGTATTTGCCAGCACGGTATTATCGGCGGCTGTTACTGTATAATCGCCGGTAACAGATTTAATGGCCATCGATAATGAACCGGCAATTTGCACGGTACTGTTGGCATTACCGGTTGAACCCGCAAGGATGGCCTTTGAAGCGGCAACACTGTCCTGGAAGGTTTTGTTTCCACCGAAAGTTTGGGTAGCGGTTGTAACCACCCCACGGGCGGCGGTACCGGCATCGGGCACGTTGAAGAACAGTGAGTCGGCATTGTTGCCGCTTACCGTAAGATCAGCGCCGGTGTTCCGGAAAGTGAATGTCTGTGCGGTATCGCGGTTATCATTTATTACGCGGATGGCATTCCCGAATGCCGCATCGCTTACTTTTCTTTTGGCAACCACACCATTCGACAACACGAGCACCGAATCGGCGCTGTTGTTATCATTTACGGTGTTGATCGATAATGTTCCGTCAACAGTTACGCTGTCGCGGAAAGTTTTGCTACCGCCAAACTCCTGCGCACCGGCGGTTACAATACCGGGGTTGGTAGCATCTGCCGGATGCAGAATGATCTGGCGCGATGTGCTGTCTGTAACGATAGAAGCGCCTTTTACATCGGAAGAGGTGGCAACGGCGCCGATAGTAATGGTTTGAATACCGCTCTGGATCTTCGCCCAGTCATCGAGCGTCAGGAATCCATAAGGTTTATTGGCAGAAGCGCCATCCTGCACCGGCAGATAAACAGCAATGGTGCTGTCTGCCGTACGGTTCTCCACTTTTACCGAATCTTCAGTGGTGCTGGCTTCGGCTGTTATTGAGAGGGTTTGTTTCTGAATACCGTTGATGGCCTTTATTGCATTGGTAAATGCGGCTGATGACATCGTTCTTTTGTATACTGAACCGTCGGCATTCAGCACCAGTACATCAACTTCGGTTGAACCGGCTGCGAGGTTCTCGAGTTTTACCGTTCCGTTCACATTCAAAGTAGCGGATGGTGTGGTGGTACCGATACCTACATTACCATTTGAGCTGATGATCATGCGGGCCGAGTCATCGGTTTTAATGGTAAATGGTTTGCCATCTGTCGTTCCGATAAAGCTGGTAGCAGAATCGGTTCCGCTGTTGCCGGTCAACGACCAGTTGGCGGTTGCATCGGCCATGCTGGCGAGTTTTTTCCATGCGCCCTGGCTGCGGATGCGTAAGCTTTTATCGGTAGTAAGAAAGATGATCATTCCATCGGGCGGGGTAAGTGAATTGATTGCCGCCGTATCGGTTAGCCGGGGCAACAGCAAACCCTGGCGGGTGCTCTCCAATTCAAGGATAGAGCTTTTTTGAATGTTGGTAGGATTGTCACCTACCTTAAGCTGGGCATTCGCCAGCATACCGGTGCCCATAAAGGCTGCCAGCATTACCAATCCTTTTCGATTTTTAAGGATATTGAACAATTTCATACGTGGGGGATTTTTTTTCTTAATATTTATTGTCATATAAACAACCAAACCGGTCTGCAGCGTAAAAAAAAATGAGTGCCAATTTAACTTTTCATTGGTATCACCAGCTAACGGTAGGTACTACTGCTTAGCCGTTGGCATGGGCTATAACGAGCCAGTACCTTTATTTACAAGCTACTTGACAAAAGTCAAACCCAACGATCTAACAGTACCGGTCAATTGTTTATATGCTTCCACCACTACGCCAGCCTGGTGCTCCCCCGCAGTGCCTGAGGACGGGCCTATACACAGTTGCGCTTAATGCTTCCTGAAATTGTTTGGCATTGCCGTACCCAAACACCTTTAAACCCAACCTCCCTTTTAAGAATGTTGAAAAATAAACCCCGGCGGAGGGGGGTTCCGGCTACAGGCTGGTTTGATGTTTGTTTAGTACGGGCTGTTCCGGGTTTGTATATATGTTCTATATAAAATATAAACGCAGGGAAGATGGCCCGGCGGCCAGGCGTTTATCTTATATATAATTAAGATGCGTTTTTGTGCAAGTGTAGTTTATTGCTAAAACCGACTAAACACGAACAATAACCGGGCAGTAAGCCAATAAAAACGTAATTCACATGCTTACTATACTGATATAAGACCGATTAATATAGAACCGGTTATAAAACTACATGTGTACAACCACGTTACCAGGCGATCACTGCGGGCATGAATGTTCATATAATTTTCATGAGGCAGTATTGTTAATTCAAAAAATTATCATAATTATGTATGACATAATTTACTTAAAATCCTTATCCGCCGTTAGGTTGGACAAGACTAAACCTTATCATGAAAAAGACCTGTACACCAATCGTTTTGCCATATGGGACCATTACCGGCAATGATGCCGGCATAGGCGTTGCCCCGCTGCACCTGGCACAAAGCAACTCAGCATTTCAGTTGCCTATTCCCCTCACCAGTAAAAACAGGATACAGCAGCAGAGCCACCGTAACTGGCATGCGTAGCACAAACATTAATGCGTAAATACTGCTCCCGTTCATTTGCGGGATGGCAATGCTATGGCCTCAGGCCATGGATCTGTACCTATTCCCTACACTAGTATAGCCCGTTAGTTTTACTGCCCTTCAGTAAACCCCTGTTTACTGTACCGTATACCTTTTTGCCTGCCGGAAACCCGGTTTCTGCAGGTAACGGGAATCTTTTTGTATTAAACTCTTATTCGCCAACCATTAAAAATTAAACAGCATGAGTAAACGACGACTACTAACTGGTTTATTGCTTATCCTTTTGTTTAGTGTAAATGTCACTGCGCAACAGACTGACAATTACCAAAGCTATTTTGCCGAAGCGTACCGCCTGTACCCCAACATTCCCCGGGGAGTACTGGAAGCAACAGCCTGGTCGGCTTCGCATATGAATAACCTGGCCAATGAGCAGAAGGCCGATGGGGAGAAAGAACCAATGCCTGAACATTTCGGCATCTTCGCGCTTGTAGAGAACGGCCGCGGTTATTTCAAAAATAACCTGCTTACGGTTTGCCAGCTGAGCGGCATTACGCCTGAGCAGTTCAAGAAAGATGTACGCCTGCAGATCCTGGCTGTAGCGAAATTTCTCAGCCGGGAAGCGCATGCACAGAACCTGCCGGCCAGCACAACACCGGAAAGTTTTTCCAAAGTGCTTGAAAAGCTTTCGAACATTCCCGATGATGGCAGCGCTATAAATAAATATGCCCATTCCTTGTACACGTACGACATTTACGATAACCTGAAAAGAGGTTTTCGTTCACCCCGGTTAACACAACAACCGCGTAATGTACAGCTCGACAGGATCTACGCGCCGCAAACCCTGCGCACCCTGAGCGCGCCCGGCGTACAGATCGATTACCAGCAGGACAGGATAAGAGCCAATGGCGCGATTTTAAAAGCAAATACGTCAAACACTGCCAACAGTTCAAACAACAATGCAAGAACCGAAAGCACCAATGATGTAAACGCCATCCAAAGCGCAGATTACCCGCCGGCGTTGTGGGACCAGGCCAATACCGGCAATTTTACCGTAGGCCGCGGCGGTGTGGCCATTACAAATGTGACCGTACACACCACACAGGGAAACTATGCGGGCACTATCTCGTGGTTCAATAACCCTTCCGCCAATGTATCGGCGCACTATGTGATCCGCTCATCTGACGGGCAGGTTACGCAAATGGTGCTTGAAAAAGACCGGGCATGGCATGTATACAACAACAACTCCTATACTATTGGTATCGAACATGAGGGCTGGGTAAGCGACGCATCGTGGTACACCAACGCCATGTACAATAGTTCGGCTGCGCTGGTACGCGATATCTGCCGCGACAATAACATTGACCGTACCAAATGTTACAAGGGGTCTTCATCTTCGGGCGTTGTGGTATTGCCGAGGGAAGTACGCATCAAGGGCCACCAGCACTATCCCGATAACAACCATACCGATCCCGGTATCAACTGGAACTGGCCGAAGTATTATAATCTTATCAACCCTCCCACCGCTTTAACTGTTATGTCATTCGCGGTAAAAGATCAAAGCACCGGTTTAGCCGTTGCCAGCGCGGCAGTTACCATTACCCAACCCAATGGCACT
>NZ_LWBP01000027.1 GCF_002078015.1 Niastella populi
CACTCACTCCGCGTTTGCCTGATGCCTATCAAATCATCGGGCTGAATGTCATAGTTCTTTCCCAGGTAATGAGCCAGCTGATTGGACTGCTCATCAAGCTCCCGATAAGTCAGTTCGATATCCTCAAATACTACCGCTACATTATCTGGCGTCTTTTTTACCTGTTGTTTAAATAAATCAACGATCGTTTTGGCTTTCGGATATGCTACTGCCGTATCATTGAAAGTGAATAACAGTTCATGCCTCTCTTCTGCTTTAAGAACCCTATCAAAAGTCGGGAATGAATCATTTGTTATTTCACGCTTATTGATTATTCTAAATGAGGGATCCGTGACCGATTTTTGAAGTTTACCAGGAATTAATACCTCTGCATCCACAATCAAACTGCAGATTTGTGAATCTTTATTTAACACCGCTCCTGCGTTCATTAAGTCGGGAATAGAAGCGGCATCTATACTAAAATGTGTAACGCTTTCTTTTTCCAGAAACCTTAGTAATAATTCATCATCCTGTACCAATTCCGGAACCAGGACGAGCTCAGATCCAAACAATAGCGTTCCAAAGACCTCCAATATGGAAGGTTCGCTATGAAGGAAAATTGCCCATTTATTACTATCCCCGTAGTGGAAAAGTTCACTATCCAACTTAAATAATCCTACCACATCGTTATGACGTATCACCAAGGATTTGCGCCCTTCGACGTTATCAAAACTGCTAATAATGGTTGCTACCTGGTTGGCTGCAATGTCTATCTCCGGATTTACTTCAGACCTTTTCATCAGATCCGTTCTGTCGTATTGTCTTTTTATTTTTCCTTGCTGCCCCTTTCTTTCTTCAGCTACTACTTTTGTCCGCTTCTTATCAATTTGCAATATCACATCATAGCGGTATTTAGTCAATTCATTCTCTATCGTTCTTATCTTATCACTAATAGCCACATCTACGATATCCTTTTCTGTTATAATAAGATCCAGAAAGTATCCTTTCGCCACAAAAAAGTCTGTTGAAAAATCGATCTTTGTATTATAGCCTTTATCCCAGTTCTCCAGTTTAAATTGCTCCAGGTCCTCTAACATTGCAGCCTTCTTATTGATGTCCATCACATCACCGATGAATATTTTTCCATCTTCATTGAGCAGTTCAATCCCCATTCTTATAACTTTAAGAAAATAATTGTGCCCATGAAAATTCTGGATAACACTATTTATAATGATGAGGTCAAAATCCTTCTCATCCAACCCGGATATTTCATGCGCTGCCAGCGGCTTTAATTTTACATTTTTAAAACCCTTTTCAGTAAGCATTTCCTCCGTTCTGGAGAGAATAACCGGAGATAAATCTATTCCATAATACAAAGCAACTTCAGGGGCAATTTTACTAAGGGTTATTCCTGAAGAACATCCTATTTCCAATACTCTCATGCCAGGATGAAGGCTATCCTTTAGTTTATTATACGCGTTCATGGAGTATTCCTCCATCTCTACTTCCGAAATAGCTTCTCCTGTATAACTACTTATCCACCCACCCCCGGTAATTTGGTCATCGGCCCTTTTGCCTACATGGTCCCAAAGTTCCTGGCTCATCATTACATTATCACGATACTCCTTCTCCGATTTTACCTCATTCGTATCAATACATAAATAATTCTTTAGAATATCCAGGCTCCATTGGAGCCTATTCGCCTGCTCTATAAATTCCTTCTCAATGATTAATGTTTGAATACCATAATCGGCAATCAAAGATGCTACATGGTTTTCATCGGCCGTAGGCACTAAAATCACGTATGCTCCCCCGGCCTTCAACACACCTAACCTTGAAGCTATGCTATACAATCCGGCATTTAGTAATAGTCCTATCTTTTCTTCATTCCTGATATTGGCTTCTTCCAGCAAAAAATGAGCAACCTGGTTTGCACATCGATTCAACTGCGCATAACTATAGTTTTCGCCATCGCATCGCAATGCCGTACTTAAACCACTCCTTTCAACCTGTTCGTGAAACAGATTTACAATTGTATTATCAGATATGCCGTTGATGGATTGCTTACCAGGCACCTCCAATCCGATTTTTTCCAGCACCGATATATATTCCAGGGAGCCGATCTGTTGAGCAGGGCTCGATAATGCTGCCGATGAAAAGTCTTTAAAATGCCCTATAAACTTTTCTATTATCGCTGGTTTGTAAAGATCCAGGTTGTACTCAACTAAAAACGCTATATAATCGCCGTGTTCCTGGAACTCAAATTTAATATCGTATATGCTTGTTCCCTTTCTTACCTCCACTACATCATCAACTTTGGATTCGGATGCTGGTGTCTCCATAGTCATATCTTCGGTATTCTGCAGTACCACCAGGATATCAAATACAGCGCTTCTACTGGTCTGCCTGCTTTGTCGTAAATCCTCTACCAGGCGATCAAATGGATATATTTGATGGGCATAAGCATCTAATATCGTCCGTTTTACGTTTTGATAAATCTCTTCCAGGTTATTTTTATCCTCTATCCGGGTTCTTAATGCCAGTGTGTTTACGTAAAACCCGATCTGGTTTTCCAATTCAAGTAAATTTCTTCCCGCGACCGGAGTTCCTATTATAACATCATCCTGTCGAGCTTCCCTATGTAAAAAAGCCTTTAGTACTGACACAAGGCTCATAAACAGGGTTCCTGATCTCTGTAATGAAAAATTCTTAAACCTGTGCGTTAAATCTTTATTTAAATAAGTGGCAACCGTTCTCCCTTTATGCGTTTTTACACCAGGCCGCAGGGTGGCGCCCGGCAAATTCAATATCCCCAGCTGACCGGATAATTTATCTAACCAATATTTCCTATGAACGTTAAATGATTTTTTACTAAGCTGGTTCAGCTGCCAACTGGCATAGTCCTTATACTGAATCTTCAGAGAAGGCAAACTCCGATTGCTTCCTTCCATGTATTTTCCATAATAGAAAAACACATCGCTATACAACACTTTCATTGACCAGCCATCACTAATAATGTGATGCATGTTGAAATAGAACACATATTGATCGTCCTCAATCTGAAGCAGGGCTGCCCGTAGCAGCGGTCCGTTTTTCAAGTCAAATGGCTTATAAGAATCTTCGGCTATGAAACGCGCTACCTCCTCTTGCTTGAACTCCTTTTCCCGGTAGTCTTTATATCCTATCTCAAATCGTGATTCTTCCTTGCTTAATATCCACTGCCGTACCTCACCTTCTTCATTTTCTCTAAAAACCGTTCTTAGAATTTCATGACGATCTAAAGTGGCATTTATAGCCTGTTTAAAATATTTTATGTCAAGGTCTTTATTCAAATAAATATGCTTAGGCATATTGTACGCGACAGACCCGTCTTTCAATTGACTCAAAATCCAGATCCTTCTTTGGGCATCAGAAATTGGGTAAGACGACTGTAGCTCTACAGCTTCAATTGTTTGAATTCCTGACAGACTATCCTTTAAAAAAGAAATGAATTCAATTTTGTTATCAATTATTTCCTGCTTCTCATCAGCCGTTAAGTTTTTCAATTCACCCCTGATTCTCAAATTCTCAAAGGAATCATCCAGAGATATCGATATCTCCTTTTCCCTTAATCTCGTTAATAATGAAAGTATATTGAACTGTGATTTACTCATTACCTTTTCCAATTTAAATGCACGATAAAAGAAATCCCGTTATAAGAGTATAGATCCAATAATTGCCGGTTCAGGCTTTAAGCTTCAGATTCCGATCGACAAAATCTATAAGCATTTCCGTGGTATACCTGCTGCAATCTGCCTGATTATCCATCCTGGTCCTTTCTTCACCGCTTAAATCGGTCAATAACACCATTTCAACGTTCTTATTTGTTGTTCGCAACAGTAAACACTTAACTAAAGGCGAAGTACTCCACCAAAAGCTGGCGGTTGTTAATTTATTCTTACCCGTATAAACGATAATTAAGGGAACCTGTTCTCGTGGCATTCCGTTCTTTACAAAATTGTTATAAACACCAGATGCGCAATGCATCGGCCCGGTACATGGGCCAAATACCATTTTTACCTGGCTTGTGCTCATTAAACATATATTGAGTCTTAAACTATTCTCTTTTGAAAAGATAAGCCGGGCAGCTAATTCGTCCTCTAAAAACTCTCGATAAAAGTCTTGTTTGCCAATGTCGTTTTCATCAAAAATCAATACTTTACTTTTTGGCTTGTGCAAAAGGTATTTCAAAAACTCAAAGTAAACAGCGATATCCAGGAGTTTGTGTCTTTGAGATGCAGCATCCACAACTATAAATAAGTCTTCATCGGCCTGTAATCCGCGATCTTTTAACCAGGTGTTCCCCCAATGCCGCTCTTCATCTGTGATATAAATTTCACGACCTGTTTGTTCCATTATTTGCGCGGAATAAGCAAACAGTTCTTCGTGTTTTGGAAAAATAAATGGGACAATGTTACTGAGTCGGAAGGCGCCCTTTGTAAAAATTGAAAAAACACAAGGTGTAAAACTTCCATCTGAAATTTGCTGGCCATAGCGCATGGCAAGATGTTCAAGCAGTTCACGCTCATCAAAGGTTAGGCAAAGAATAACATCATAAGACTCGAATGGAATTTCCGCCCATTGCATCTGATGAAGTTCATCCAAATAAGGATTATTTTGCAACAGTGCGCTATAAATGAATGTATAGTCCTTCTTTAGATAATTGAGCGAAATTCTAGCGTTTTGATAAAAGCCTCTGACAGGCTTGAGATGTAGAAGCCTGATAAAACTGTCACCTATATAAGCATCAGGATCTTCGTAAAGCAGAATAACAGATTTGACGTCATTGCGCTTACAATTATTATTAGAAATCTTCTTAAGAAATGAGTCCAGGATAAGGTTATTCTTCATCTTTTATTGAAAATAAGAACAGTATTCGACTAACACAATCTACTAAACCCTGTTTTATGATTTTTACAAGGCATTCAGCCTATCATTAACAGTTGATTCCAGGCTACATATCATACTTTATTTAGAAATTGACTATTCATTTTCCAGATAAGGTTTTCAAAATCCATAGATTCCCAGGTAGTTTCAATACCGGGTCTTTTCATTACTTCCTCCATTATTTTTTTTTGTTTTTGACCCATACGAAAAGCCTCTGAATATCTGATATTCTCATTAAATGTCACCATAGCATACAGCGGAATCCATTGTTTAGGATATAATTCGTGAATTTTGGCTTCTATTTTTTTTTGCAAGAGGAATTTTTTATCTGCAACATGATCCCGCATCTCGATAAAATTATCTAAAGACAGCTGTGCAATTGCATCGGTGTCGGGCTTTCTTAAATCCTGAAATAACGCAAACACCTGGTTCCAATCGTCATTGTTCTGATCTAATAATTGGCTTAGTATCCTACAATCTTCAAAACCTGCATTCATTCCTTGTCCGTAAAATGGAAGGATTGTATGTGCAGCGTCTCCTATTAAAAGTATATTATTTCTTGACCAGACATTACATTTTGTCGTTATTAAAGGTGAAGTTGGATTCGAATTATAATCCTCTAACAAATCAGGTATGAAATAAAAAGCATCTGGGAATTCTTTCTTAAAGAAATCTATAACATCCTCGTCACTCTTCAAAGTGGCAAAGGAAGGATTGCCCTTGAATGAAAGAAATAAAGTACATGTAAAGCTTCCATCAGGATTAGGAAGGGCTATCAGCATGAAGCTTTTGCGTGGCCAAATATGCAGTGCATTTTTTTCCAATTTAAAGGTGCCTTTGGGGCCGGCCGGTATATGAAGTTCCTTGTATCCATGATCCAGGTATTCCAAAGCATAATCCTCTGACTGCATAGACGATCGAACAGAAGAGAAGGCACCGTCAGCACAGATGATTACATCAAATGATTTAGTTATTGAATCAACGTCGAGCTTATAAGTTAAACTGGTCGATTCAATGTCAACATGTTGCACTCGTTTGTCGAAATAAAAGAGCGTACCCATTTCTTCCGCCTTATCTATAAGTATACTGTTGAGATCATTCCTGGAGATAGAATTTATAAACTGACCCTCTTTACCATAAGGTTGAATGGCAACATTTCCATTAGATGAATGAACCATTCTACCATGCATCGGCGTGGTTCTTTGTTTAACCTTATCAATTACTCCAACTTCTGCCAATGCTTTCAACCCTCGATTGCTCAACGCCAGATTAATGGATCTCCCTTGATTTATTACCTGCTGGCGTATATCCGGCCTACGTTCAAAAACAGAGATCTGATATCCTCTCCTTTTTAAATATATAGCAGCTAATGAACCTACAGGACCACCTCCTATAATTGCAACGTGTTTATTTGTATTCATATATGTGAAAATGTGTAAGCGCCCCTTTTTTCGGTACACTGAGACTAAGAGTTTTCAATTTTTTTCAGTTAGCAAAAGGGCCCGGATAAATATATTCCAGCGAAGACCAAATTGTGCCATTTAAAGATTACACAGGAAACATCCTCCTCAATCAACTTACCTTATCAGGAAACAAGACATAAGCAATTTAAGGTTTTATTCAATTTAAACTTTGTTTTTA
>NZ_LWBP01000028.1 GCF_002078015.1 Niastella populi
AAAGAAGAGTTAACCAGAGAGAAGTTCATCGTTAGCCCATTCAAAGAAGGAGAACGGTTGTACAAAACAGGAGACCTGGGATGCTGGCTTTCAGATGGGAACATCGAATTCATCGGCAGAAAAGATGAGCAGGTAAAGATCAGGGGGCACCGTATAGAGCCCGGAGAAATAGAGCATGCTTTATTAAACCATGAAGCGATAAAGGAGGCTGTAGTATTAACAAAAGAAAATGAGTCTGGAGAAAAGGAATTGGTTGCGTACATCACTTCTAATGCCGAACAAAACACAAGCGGTTTACGTGACTATTTAAAAGAGCAGCTTCCGGCCTATATGCTTCCCGCTCATTTTGTACAGCTGAAGGAAATGCCATTAACCGCAAACGGTAAAGTGGATAGGAAGTCCCTGCCGGCCCCTGAAGGCCTGGGATTAACGAGCGGCGTGGAATATGTGGCTCCACGAACAGCGTTGGAAGAAAAGCTGGTAAAGATCTGGGAAGAAGTCCTTGAAAGGGAAAACATTGGGGTTAATGATGACTTTTTCGCATTGGGAGGCCATAGCTTAAAAGGAGTACGCCTCGGCAATGAGTATCAAAAGGAGTTGTCTGTAAAGCTGAGTTTAAAAGAGCTGTTCGCTCATACCAGCATAGCTTCGCATGCCGTACTGATAGCATCTTCAACCAGGGAGGCGTTTGTTCATATAGAAAAAGTAACACCCCAGGCAAGTTACGCTATCTCAGATGGTCAAAGAAGGTTATGGGTATTGAGTCAGTTTGAAGGCGGTTCGGCAGCTTATAACATGCCGGGCAGTATTTATCTGAATCAGGACATTGAGATCGAAAACTTCAAAAGAGCAATAGACTCCACCATCGAACGTCATGAAATATTAAGAACTGTTTTCCGGGAAGATGAGTCAGGAGAGATGAGACAATGGATACTTGAAAGAAAAGACCTGGGTTTTACAATCGACTACCGGGACTTTAGAAAAGAAGCTGAGAAGAAAGAGAAAACAGAAGCGTATATCGCAGCAGATGTTTACCGGGAATTTGATCTGGCGAAAGGGCCATTACTGAGGGCAGCCTTACTGCAGGTAGCGGAAGCGGAATATGTATTTTACTTCAATATGCACCACATCATCAGCGATGCCTGGTCAATGGAAGTATTGGCTAAAGATGTATTGAAATACTATGAAGCGTATAAGGCCGGCAAAGCGCCCGGTTTAGATGAATTAAGAATTCAGTACAAAGATTATTCATCCTGGCAGTTATCCCAGTTGAACCAGGCGTCATTTAATACGCATAGAGCATATTGGCTGAACAAGTTCTCTGGTGTATTGCCACTGCTGGATCTGCCAACGAGCAAACAGCGGCCGCAAGCGAAGACCTATAACGGACAAGACTTAGCTACTTATATTGATAAAGCTACCACGGCTAAACTAAAAGGCTATACCCGGGAGAAAGGAGGCAGCCTGTTTATGGGCTTATTGGCCTCCTGGAATGTGTTAATGTACCTCTACACCGCTGAGAAGGATATCATCATAGGTACTGCAGCAGCCGGCAGAGAGCATGCGGATTTGGAAGATCAGATCGGGTTCTATATCAACACGCTGGCTTTAAGAAATGAGGTTAATCCTGAAGAAAGCTTTAACAGTTTCTACAGCAGCGTAAAAGAGGAAACCTTGAGGAGCTATGATCACCAGATGTATCCCTTCGATCGATTGGTAGAAGAATTAAATCTTCAAAGAGATACAAGCAGGAGTCCGGTCTTCGACATATCACTCACTTATCATAATATTACGGAGATTGAAGACATAGGGACGCTGGATGATAAGGTTGAAAATCAAGTGTCGGATAATGGTTTTTCGAACGTTAAGAATGATATAGAGCTGCACTTTAGAGAAATTGGAGATTATATTTATTTTAGGTTAATTTATAATAAGGATGTCTATGACCGAGAGATGATAGAACGCTTAATGGAACATTTTAAGGGCCTTTTAAGCTCAATATTATCTCATCCGGAAGAGAAGATCTCACAAATAGATTATTTATCAGAAGAAGAGAAACGTAAACTGTTATTCGCCTTCAATGATATAACAGTAGCTTATCCGAAAGATAAAACAATCGTCGATTTATTCCAGGAGCAGGCAGCGAAGACACCGGATAATATAGCGGTAGTATTTAAGGAAACAGTACTGATCTATCGGGAGCTTGATGAACGGTCTAATCAGCTGGCGCATTACCTGAGAGCTAATTATGACATTCAGCCTGATGATCTGTTGAGCATAAAACAAACCCGCAGTGAGTGGATGATTATTTCGATACTGGGAGTGTTAAAGGCAGGAGGGGCTTATGTTCCGATCGACCCTGAATACCCCCGGGAAAGAATAGACTATATAGAAAAAGATACGGGATGTAAGGTATGTGTGGACGAAACTGAGCTAAACAAATTCAAAGAAAGCAAGGACCGTTATTCTAAAGAACCGGTGACGTTTACTGCCAAGAGCGATAATCTGGCTTATGTGATTTACACCTCAGGTTCCACAGGGAATCCCAAAGGAGTAATGATTTCTCATGGAAGTTTATATTCTTCAACCTGTACCAGGAATGCATATTATGATGTTTTGGAGTCTTATTTATTAATACCTTCTTTTTCTTTTGATTCGTCTGTAGCAGTATTATGGGGTAGCCTTACAGGAGGTAGCACATTGTACATTGTAGAAGACAATCACCTCAAGGATCTTTTTAGTATCACTGGTTTTATAACTGAGCATGCAATAGCATGTATATTGTGTGTCCCTTCGTATTATCATCTTTTATTGTCCCATTCAACATCAGGAAAGTTACCTTTTAAGCGGGTGATTTTAGCCGGTGAGGCATTAAGCGGCAGCCTGGTAGAAAAGCACTTCAGTTTATTGCCGGAATGTACTTTATTTAATGAATATGGTCCTACGGAAAACACGGTATGGTCTACAGTAGCCAGCATAAGAGAAGAAACTCAGAAAGTACATATCGGACAGCCCATAGGTAATACTGAAGTATATATTATGGGTGCCGGCAACAAGCTGGTTCCGATAGGAGTAACAGGAGAGATATGCATAGGAGGTAATGGTTTGGCCATAGGCTATTTGAACCAGGAAGCGTTAACCCGGGAAAAGTTCATATCCAGTCCTTTCAGAGATGGAGAGCGGTTGTACAAGACAGGAGATTTAGGTAGATGGCTACCCGATGGGAACATAGCGTATTTAGGCAGAAAAGATGATCAGGTAAAGATCCGGGGGTACCGGATAGAACTGGGAGAGATAGAGCATGCTTTACTCAAACATTCGGCAATAGAACAGGCTATAGTATCAGCCAAAGAGAACCAATCAGGAGAAAAAGAGCTGGTAGCGTATATCACTTCCAATGTTGAACAAAATACAAGCGATTTACGGGCTTATCTAAAAGATACGCTGCCGGCGTATATGCTTCCGGCTCACTTTGTACAACTTAAAGCCATGCCATTAACGGCAAATGGTAAAGTGGATAAGGAGTCCCTGCCGGATCCTGCAGGACTGGGATTAAAGAGTGGCGTAGAATATGTGGCGCCAAAAAACAAAACAGAAGAGAAGCTTATTGAGATTTGGGTAATGGTATTGGGTCAGGAAAATATTGGAATGAATGATGATTTTTTTGATTTGGGAGGATTTAGTATGAGGGCAATAGGACTTGTGGCTGAGTATAACAAGAGCTTTAATGTAAGAGTAACCGTTCAGGAACTTTTTGAAAAAACAAAATTATATGAACATGCCAGGATTATTGAAACCCGCATGTGGCTTAATACGAGTTCGGAGGAGAAAAAGCTGAATACGGAAACCATTGAGTTTTAAAGTCAATCCTGGTTAATTGTAGCGGATTGAATTTTTTGTAACAAGCCAATACCATTTGAGATGGATAATGTTTATGATTTGCTGGTTGAATTAAAGAATTTAGGCGCAAGGCTTTATTATGTAAACGACAAAATAAAGCTTGATGTTGAACCTGGTGTTCTTACTTCAGAGATTTCCGAT
This sequence comes from Niastella populi, assembly GCF_002078015.1. Classification (GTDB taxonomy): domain Bacteria; phylum Bacteroidota; class Bacteroidia; order Chitinophagales; family Chitinophagaceae; genus Niastella; species Niastella populi. The sequence continues at coordinate 4,042 of NZ_LWBP01000028.1, forward strand.
AAAATTAAATTTTATCGGAAGGAAATCTTATCACTTTTGCAAGAGTCCAATAACAAGTCTGATTTCGTAAAGATAGAAAAACTCCCTTCTCAGGAAAGTTATGCCCTTTCAGATGGTCAGAGAAGATTGTGGGTATTGAGTCAGTTTGAAGGAAGTTCGGCGGCTTATAACATTCCTGGAAGCATTTACCTTGATTCTAAGGTAAATGTAGAGGCTGTTAAAAAAAGCTTGTGGGCTGTGCTTGAACGACATGAAATTTTACGAACTGTTTATAAACAAGATGATTCAGGAGAGCTGAGGCAATGGATTTTGAGTGTAGAAGACTCTGGGTTTAACATAGATTATCAGGACTTCAGAGGTGAACAAAACAAGATTGAGTTGGTAGAATCCTACTTGGGAAAAATTAGTGGGGAGGAGTTTGATTTGGAAAAGGGATCATTTAAAGTTAGTTTAATCAGATTAGAGGAAGAAGACTATGTTCTTTATTATAAACTACATCATATTAATACAGATGGCTGGTCAATGGGTGTATTGATGAGAGATTTAAGAAGATTTTATGATGCTTACCAGGCAGGTCAGGTTCCAGATATAGCTCCACTGAAATTCCAATACAAAGATTATGCGGCCTGGCAATTGGAAATGCTCGAAGATGAGGCTGGACATTCGCATAGAAAGTTCTGGTTAGATAGTTTAAAGGGAGAATTATCGAGATTGGATTTGCCAGGTTATAAACCTCGTCCAAAAGTGTTGACCCATAGTGGAGAAGCTTATAATGGTTCTTTCATAGGTGCGCAAGCAATTACCAGGTTGAAAAAATATGCTGAAAAAAATGGTGGAAGCCTCTTTATGGGTTTGATTGCAGCATGGAACGTGTTAATGTACCGCTACACTTCCCAGAAAGATATCATCATAGGAACTCCATTAAATGGTAGAGAACATGCTGATACGATAGATCAGATCGGATTTTATGTGAATACGCTTGCCATAAGAAATAAGTTAAGTCCTGAAGAAAACTTTGGCTCAGTATTTAAAAAGGTCAAGCAAAATATGCTCGACGCTTATGCTCATCAGGCATATCCATTCAATAGATTGGTACAGGAATTAAACTTGCCAAAAGATGTCTCCAGGAACACTTTATTTGATATTATGCTGGTGTTTAACGGGGCAGATAAGAAAAATGATTCTTCATCCGGGGAGGCTCCGTCCAGTCAGATGATCCAGGTCGCGCATCTTACTACAAAATTTGATCTTGAAATAGGATTTAAAGAAATAGATGCCTATATCCAGGTTTGGGGGGTATTTAATCCTGATGTTTACGAACAGGCCATGGTTGAAGGGCTGATAAGGCATTACAAGCAACTGTTAACCGCCCTGCTGGAAAGCCCTGAAGAGAAGATCTCACAAATAGATTATTTGTCTGAGCAGGAAAAGCACGAATTACTGTTCGCCTTTAACGATACAGCCGTAGCTTATTCAAAAGACAAGACGGTAGTAGACTTGTTTGAAGAGCAAGCAGCGAAGACACCGGATAATGTAGCCTTGGTCTTTGCTGAAAAAGAGCTGACTTATCGCGAGCTGAATGAGCGGTCCAATCAACTGGCTCATTACCTTAAAGAGAATTACACTATTCAACCAGATGACCTGATAGGAATACAGTTGGATAGAAGTGAGTGGATGATCATTTCGATGCTGGGAGTATTAAAGGCTGGAGGAGCTTATGTTCCGATCGATCCGGAATATCCATCTTCCCGGAAGGAGTATATTGTAAAAGACAGTTCTATAGCTCTGCTGATCACCGGGGCCGGTTTCATTTACGATATTGATTATTATGGTGGAGCAATTTTTGCCATTGATGTAGAATTTGATCCGGATAATTATAGCGCTGAAGCACTACCGAAAACATTTACACCGGGTCATCTTGCCTACGTGATCTACACTTCCGGTTCCACAGGGAATCCTAAAGGCGTAAT
>NZ_LWBP01000029.1 GCF_002078015.1 Niastella populi
CTGAAGCACTACCGAAAACATTTACACCGGGTCATCTTGCCTACGTGATCTACACTTCCGGTTCCACAGGGAATCCTAAAGGCGTAATGGTGGAGCATGCATCCCTGGCAAATTATGTGAACTGTGGTCGATCAAACTATTCAAATGATTCATCACCTTTAAATTTTGGGCTGTTTACCTCCTTATCCTTTGATCTCACCGTTACAAGTATCTACCTGCCCCTGATCAGTGGAGGAGAACTTACTATTTTCAATAGCACATCAGATGTTTC
>NZ_LWBP01000030.1 GCF_002078015.1 Niastella populi
AAACCTAAATATCCTGGCCCAAACATACATATAAATGAATTATTATGCAACTGCCAGGGAGGCCTTTTTTAGAATTTCATTAAATGGGGAAAAGAGGCTGCAAACTTGCGGCCTCTTATTATTCGGGTACATGCATCGATTCTCAAAACTATGTTCGTTTTTGATATCTTTTCTTGTTGTTTTCAAAGCAGGCCCAATTACCCGGTATTAACCTGGTGCGTTTGTGCAAAACCTGACCTAAAAGCAACCTATTATTTCAACATTCTACGGCCAATCTGTGTGGCGTCCATTCCCCCAAATCCCGGTACGACAGTGTGCGAAATTTCAGATCTCTTTTTTTCGAAAAGAGTTTTTTAACCTGGTTCAAACACTTTGATTTATGTCAATGTGATTTTGGGTGGGTTAAGGCGGTACTACATAGTATCCCTACATTAACTAAGCGCTTTCACCAGATTAATTTTTACCTCCTTCATTAAGCTTCTTTTCCCGGAGATCGTTTTATTTTTTACCCCTGCGTTGCCTGAAACAGTTTTTAATGGATGAGGCTAACAATTAACACCAACAACATGACAGATTCCTTATTAAATGATAAAGATGTATTGGTTATGGAAGGCAGCAACCCTAACCGCGAGGTGACCACAAAAATATTGCGTCGCAATAATTTAAGCCCGGTAACGGCCGTCAGCGGTGAACAAGCGATAAACATGTTGAAAAAAGATGTTCAACGACAAAAATTATTTGCATTGGTTTTGCTCAACATCATGCTTCCTGGGGATATAGATGGCTTTGATGTTGCCGAATACATCAAAAATGAACCTTCTTTGAACCGTACAGAGATTATAGTTATTTCCAAGTCACAAAAAGCCAGCGACAGGGAACGGCTCCGGCAACTCGGCGTATCACACTTTTATTCCAAACCTTTAAGTGAAGAAAATTTAATGGAGTGCATCCGGGGTATATTATTAATAAACCAGAACTACCCGCGTAAAAACAATTCAGATGCACCCGCAATTGAAGTGGTATCATTAAACGAAAACAGCAAACACAATATATTACTGGTTGAAGATAATCCCGTAAACCAGGAAATTACTTTGGGGATGCTTATTAAGAGAAGCCATCAGGTTGTCTGTGCTAAAAATGGGTTAGAAGCATTGGATTGTTTCAAAAAACAGGATTTTGATATTATTTTTATGGATATACAGATGCCTGAAAAGAATGGCTATGAAGCAACGCGGGCTATACGTGAATTAGAACGATTTGGTACGAAGCACACTCACATCATTGCATTGACAGCAAATGCCATGCAAGGTGACCGGGAAAAGTGCCTGGAGGCTGGCATGGATGATTATATCAGTAAACCGGTACGCCTGCGGGAATTGGTAAATGGCCTTGAGCAATGACGCCAATAGCCAGGGGTATGACATGTAAGACCTTGGTAAGTTCAATCAGAAAGCAAAGCAGCTTCAGTTTCTGTGTGGGTTGCAATCAATGAATATTCTGCTGATACTTAAATCGATCAGACTGGAAAGTGTTATCGGTACCCGGTAGTGAAAATGTACTAAGTGTTTACATAAGAATTGCGTTGCAAGAAAATCCTTATGCTAGCAATATTTTTAAAAGGTAATAAAATGACTTCAAATTAGCTGACGTTATATATGTAACAATTTCAAAAATGGGATAATGATTAAGGCCGGCATATTTTTATGCGGGCTTTTTTTAGTTCTCAGGTATTTTAATTAAATTTTATCTTTTCTCCAATAAATGCTAAATATTCTATGAAGGCAGCTGTTAATTCCATTTTGCTTATTGAAGATGATGAAGCTACAAATTTTCTGAACCAGGTTATCATTAACGAATGCAATTGTTTTAAAAGCATCCATATTTCCATTAATGCAAAGGATGCGTTGGAATACTTAATGGCGATAGGGAAAGATAATAACTGCAATAGCATTAAGCTACCCGGGATTATTCTGTTAGATATTAACTTGCCAGGTATGGACGGATGGGAATTTCTTGATCATTATGGGAAGCTAAATTTATGGGGTTTTAACAAGACCATTGTGGTTGTGCTTACGATCTCTCCCATAGAAAAGAATTTGTGTAAGATCAGGGACTATGACTATTTAAATGATTATTTGGAAAAGCCTTTGACATTTGAAAAGCTAAATTATATATTAAGAAAATTTAACGATCAAGGAAAGGCTTAGAATTTTACATAAGAAAATAAATTTAATCCGATTATAGAAAAACATATTTTACTCCGTATAAACAGCCAAAATTTTCCTGAAGGGTTTTCACTATATTGTTTTACCTGGTATCTACAAACTGAGATAGTTCTAATCTTAAGGTTTAAACGATTTGCACGTTACTTTTCCTTTTTAGGGGGCATTTTACACCGCAGCCAGTAATTAATTATATTCAGAAATGTCACTTTTAAATCTTCAAAACGCGATTCCTTAATAAAAAAGCCATGCACTGACAAATCGTATGCGCGAACGACGTATTCTTCCGAAGCCTGGCCAGTCCAGAAAATAAATGGAACACTTTTGAATTTAAGGGAATGGGAAGCTAACATTTTTTCCCTTAACTCGAGCCCGTTTGTTTTTGGCAGGTGTAATTCGCAAATTATAATAAAAGGTGCTGTTTCTATATTGGCAAGGTAGCTCATTGCTTCATCGGCAAATTCAAAAAACTTCAACTCATTCTGTAAATTTAATTCCTTCCACACTTGTTGAACCATTTCCTGGTCATCGGTATCACTATCGATAATCCAAACAGATCCTGTATTCATTTCCAATATCGTTAAAAATGATGCTATTAAAAAAATCATGCCAGCCTAAATAATAATCTAATTCACAAGACTTTCTGTAATTCTTAACCGCTATAATGTCCTGGCCAAGTTATTTGGTATCTTTATATTCTAAATACAGTAAATGAAAAATCATTCGGTGGATATAGATAGTTCGCTTTCTCCTATAAAATCAATCCTCCCATCAGAATATCTGCACGACAGTCATATCCTTAATTTGATCCCTGAGGCAGTATATATGTGTGATTTGTCAGGCGTGCTTTTAAAGTATAATGAACAGGCGGTAAAATTATGGGGGAGAAGACCTTTGTTGGGAAGGTCGAATGAGCTATTTGACGGTGCCTGGAAATTGTTTTCTGTAGAGGGAGATTATCTGCCGCACGAATCATCGCCGGCAGCCGCATGTTTAAAGGATGGCATTGCTCGTAAAGGAATTGAATTAATTTTCGAGCGGCCTGATGGTTCACGAATAAATGTTGAGGTAAGCGTGATTCCAGTAAAAGATGAAAATGGCATTCAGGTTGGCATTATCAATTGTGTTTATGATGTTACAGGGAAAGAAAAAAGTGAGATAAGACTGCAACGAAAAACGGTTGAATTACAGGATTATGTTGAAAATGCCAGCATTGGACTTCATTGGGTAGATGCGAATGGAATTATCAAATGGGCTAATAAAAGGGAGTTGAAAATGCTTGGTTATGACGAGGAGGAATATATTGGGCATCATATCGCTGAATTCCATGCCAGTAGAAGTAAAGTAGAGGAAATTCTGACAAAGCTGGCTTGTAATGAAACGTTAGAGCAATTTGAATCAGAGATGCGTTGTAAAGACGGAACTATAAAAACAGTTCATATCAACTCTAATCGCGAGTCAAGATACAGACAACTAATT
>NZ_LWBP01000031.1 GCF_002078015.1 Niastella populi
GTTTTTTGGGAAGATGGAAAGTTTATACACACCCGGTGCTTTACAGTTGATGTTTCTGAGCAAAAGAAGTTGGTTCAAACCATAAGAGAAAGCGAAGCCCGTTATAAAAGTTTGGTCAACAGTTTACCGGTTGCTGTATATACATGTAATAAGGAAGGAGCTATTACCTTTTTTAATGATGTGGCCGTACAATTATGGGGCTATACACCCGATACCAATAATAAATTGCTGAAATATTGCGCTTGTTATAAAGTATATTCCGATGGCAAATATGTACGGCCCGATGAAACGCCAATGGCAATTGCGTTGCATACGGGAAGGTCTTTTAGAAATATTGAGGCATATGTTGAACGTCCAGAGGGGACTGGTTTTTTTGCCAGCGTAAATATTGATCCTTTTTTTGATGCGGAAGGTAATCTTATCGGTGCTGTAAACGTATTCCAGGATGTAAGCCATTCCAAACAGTCAGAAGCGGCCTTGAGAGAAAGCGAGTCAAGATACAGACAACTAATTCATATTTTAGATACACCCTTATACACTACGGATACGGAGGGTCGGATAACACTCTATAACAATGCTGCTGCTATACTTTGGGGAAGAGAGCCTGAAATTGGAAAAGATCTCTGGTGTGGTTCTTTTAAGATTCTTAATAAAGATGGGTCTGACATGCCGCTGGATACGTGCCCTATGGCTTTATGCTTAAAGGAAAAGCGCCCTGTATATGGAGAAGAAATTTTGGTTGTACGACCTGATGGGTCTATAAGAAATGTTGCGCCGCATCCGCAACCTGTCTTTGATAGTGCAGGAAATATGACTGGAGCAATAAATATGCTCATTGATATTACACGCATGAAAGAAACAGAGAATGCATTGCGGGAAAGCGAGACAAAATACCGGACACTGGCGAGTACTCTTGAAAAGGAGGTTGAAAGAAAAGTTCAGGATTTGAAAGCGAAAAGTGAAGATTTAAAGATTAGTGAGGAACGTTATCATAAAATGGTGGAAGAAGTAGAGGATTATGCGATCCTTATGTTAGACGCGGAAGGTATAGTACAAAACTGGAACAAAGGTGCCGAAAAAATTAAAGGGTATACGGAAGAAGAAATTGTAGGAAAGAGTTTTCAGGAGTTTTATTTGCCGGGTGATAGAGAAACCGGGCTTCCATTACAACTGCTTGACCATGCCAGAAAAACTGGCAAAGCTATACATGAAGGATGGAGAAAAAGAAAAGACAACAGCATATTTTGGGCAAGCACTGTCATAACCGCTTTGCATGACCTGCAAGGTAATGTAATAGGCTTTTCTAAGGTTACCCGTGATCTGACCGAAAGAAAACAGTCTGAAGATAAAATGCAGGAGTATTTAAGCCAGCTTGAATTTCAGAATAAAGAGCTTGAGCAGTTCGTTTATGCCGCTTCGCACGATCTAAAAGAGCCGATAAGAAAAATTCATTTTTACAGTGATTTTATTGCCGAAGACCAATCAAGTAAGTTAAGCGACAGATCACGTGATTATCTGAACCGCTCTATTAATGCGGCTGATCGAATGAAGAAGCTCATCGATGACTTGTTAATTTATTCTCGTACAACAGCGAAGGTTGAAAGTTATGAAACCGTTGACCTGGATAAAGTGCTAACGGAAGTAATTAATATTTTCAAAGAAGAAATGGGATATGATGATATAACCGTAGAATCAGAAAGACTTCCTTCAATAAATGCGATTCCTTTTCAAATAAAACAATTGCTGATCAACCTTTTTGATAATGCGGTTAAATATAAGCATACGGAAAGAAAATTGCATATGGGCATAACTTATACACAGGTACCTGGAAAAGTAGTTCCGGAATTTATGGCTGACCCGGCTGTTGTATATCACCTTATTTGTATTAAAGATAATGGAATAGGATTTGATCCGCTATATGCTAAGAAATTATTTAATATATTTCAGAGATTAAAAACTGAGGCATCCGGATCAGGGATAGGGTTAGCTATTTGTAAAAGGATCGTGCAGAATCACAATGGTTTTATTTTGGCTTCGGGCAAACAGAACGAAGGCGCTATTTTCTCAATATATCTTCCAACTCAACCTTGAGGGGAGTTACAAAATGCCAATAACTTTTTGGCAAGTTCCTGCAACGCCGTCATGTTATTGGGTTTAACAAGGTATTCTGTAGCACCGTTCGAGATGCATTCGTGTATATGCAGAGGAGAGTTTGATGTACTTAATACTATTTTGGGAATTCGATTGTATCGAACGTCATCTTTTAAATAATATAACATTTCTGACCATTGATTACCGGCATACTATAATCAAGTACTATAAGGCAGGGCAGATCATCGTCTACTCTTGAATTTAAGAATTCAAGAGCTGTTCTCCCATTAGTAAATTTTTGCAATCGTGCTGAAGGCTCTGCTTTTAAAATTGCTTCTTCCATGAGCTCAAGGTCTTCCTGATCATCATCCGTTATAAAGATTTTTACCAATTTATGCTCCATATTGCAGGCATTTTGTACCTAGTACAAAAATT
>NZ_LWBP01000032.1 GCF_002078015.1 Niastella populi
CAGTAGTAGCAACCGGAGTGGTGATCACTACAGGCGTTGCCGGTGTCACTGTATAGATGGCACTTGCCGTAGTGGTATCGCACTTGTCGGTGATGGTCCAGGTGATGGTTACACTACCACCTGCACACAAATTGATGCTTTGGTTGGTGTAATCACTGGTTACCTGTGGTGCACAACCGCCGGTTGCTGCAATGGCTGTTGTCTGTTGGGTTACCCATGCTGCGAGTGCTGCATCAAGTGCTGCCTGATCGGTGAACGTACAGGCGGCTACTGTGGTATCGGCTGGTTGATTATAAGTGAATGGTGGTTGCGTAATTTCAAATGTCTGGTTACATGTGCTTGTACATCCGTTCGCATCTGTAATAGTAAGGGTCAGCGTGAAGCTTCCACAACTATTATTATTAGTCACCGAAACGGTTTGTCCATCTGTAGCGCCAGATATAGTTGCATTTCCACTGATTGACCAACTGTAAGTTGTCATACCCAATGGTGCACTGTATGTATTTGTGGAGCCGGGGCACATATTATTATTGCCGGTGATAGAACATACAGGCAACGGATTCACCGTAATTGTTCCACTTGCTGATGCTGACACACAACCTGTTGCTGTATTGGTGATCACCACACTATAGGTTCCGGCTACTGTGGATGTGAAACTGGCCACATCACCCGGGTCAGGCACTCCTGCCGGCACAGTCCATACATAAGTGTAAGTGCCTGGTTCGCCCGGTGTTGCTGTTATTGTCGCCGCTGTTCCTTCACACACTATCGACGAGTTCACCGTTACTGTTGGCAACGGGTTCACCGTAATGACAATAGTAACAGGGTCGCCCACACAACCTTCGGCATTGGTTTCAATAACCTGCATTGTATAAGTGCCAGGAGTAGTCCAGGTTACTGTAATTAAATTAGGGTACGTTGGATTGGGAGTCAACGTAAACCCGGTATTGGGCGTAATGCTCCATGCATAGGTTGATCCTGTATGGAGCACCACACCATATTCTTTTGTTGTATTAATACATACCGAATGATCACCGGGGGTTGGAGGAGGCGCTTGGGCAATCGCATTTGTTCCGAATGCTGTAAACAACAGCATGAGTCCCCATTTTATAAGCAGTTTAGCTGAGTTCGCTGGGTTCATGTTCGGTAGTTTTTTGTTCTTAATTATTAGGGGTGTAATGATGGTGGCCAAAATCATTTTATTCAAAACAGCAGGAACAGGTTCATGGAAGAAGATGCCTGCCAGTTTTTCTTTCTTTCGCGTAAATGAGCGTACCAGCAATCGCAGCCATAGCAATAGATCTGACCAAAAATGCCGGACCTGTCTGCCGGAATTTTTTGTATTGTATGGGTTGCTGTTACATTTCATAAACTGTAATAATTAATTATGATAAATTATCGGTGCTGGCTTTGGATTAATAGTTACTGTTGATGTACAGGTAGAAATATTACCACATACATCTGTTGCTGTCCACGTTATTGTCGATACCCCGACATTAAATACCCCGCTTGCATCATCCCCTGTTCCACTTCTTGTAGTTGCTCCTGTGATCTGATAAGTAATATTCACCGCGCCACTGCAGTTATCGGATGCCGTTGCTGGTGGAATAGTGTAATTATTGCTATTGACAATACAGAAGACCTGTGCAGGTGGACAGGTAATAACCGGTGGTATATCATCTGCCACGTTGATAATCTGAGAAACCGATGATGTATTGTTACATGCGTCGGTGAAAGTCCAGGTTCTTGTAATAGTATATCCGCAAGCTTTGGCAACTTGAACGTCTACACCCGTTGCGGTAATGTCGCCACTGCAATTGTCAGTTGCTGTTAATGTGCCGGGAGCAGGCACGTCAACAAGGCACTGGAAGTTTTGCGATGCAGGAGCCGCCGGTACAACAGGCGCTGTATTATCCTGCACGTTGATAATTTGAGAAACCGATGATGTGTTGTTGCATGCATCGGTGAATGTCCATGTTCTGGTGATAATATATCCGCAACCATCAGCGACTTGTACGTCTACACCGGTTGAGGTAATGTTTCCACTGCAATTGTCTGTTGCTGTAAGTGTACCAGGCACCGGCACATCGGCAAGGCACTGGAAAGTCTGCGTTGCAGGAGCCGTTGCAACCGGTGCGGTATTATCGACAACATTGACAACCAGCGTACATGGAGTGCTACTTGAGCATCCATTTAATGAAGTAGTCAGTGTTAGCGTATAAATACCACAAGTGTTATTGGCGACTACTGTAACCGTTTGACCGGTTGCGGCACCCGAAATGGTTGCTCCGCCGCTGATTGTCCAGATGTAAGTGTAACCGTCAATTGCCGGCGCGCTATATGTATTAGTTGAACCCGGACAAACAGCATTATTCCCCGTAATATCACATACAGGCAATGGTTTTACTACGACCGGCACGTTCATGCTTCCACCCGCACAACCACCATAGGTAGTGGATACCGTATAAGTATATGTGCCGGGCGTTGTGGGACTGCCATTTACCGTTGGCCCTGTTGTTGTATTCAGATAGTATGGACTGGGTACACCGGCAGGATCCGTCAATGTCCAGTTGTATATCAGCGGTAACGGCGGAGGAACGATTCCCGCATTGTCAATTGCCCAGTTACTGCCGGCGGTGCCCTGGTAATTCCATCTTATTTTTAGATTTTCAAGACCCAGGTAATCGGAGAGATCGATGCTTGTCGTTACCCAGCCCTGGTTAGGGTTTCCAAGATTTAACGGACCCGTATATTTCATCAAAGGTTCTGTATGCCAGGTAAGTCCGCTATCGGTTGAAATTTCTACAGTGATCACGGCGCCGGGGCCCAGGTTAAAAGCCTGCTGAAAGTTGAAAGTGGCTGAACTTAATCCAATAGTATTGAATGCAGCGGAAATAATACTTGTATTAATGGCCCCTGCCGCAATGGCAAATTTGTCACTGTCTGGATTATCATATCGAATTCCATTAAAAGTATGCGGGTTGGTTAAGTTCCAGGGTGTAGTAACTTCATTATCGGCACTGGCCTGTATATTATGAGACGCACCATTATTTGTAGCGCTCCAGCCTTCGTTCTGATCCAGATTCGCGCTATTGAAAGCCTGTACGGTATTCCAGCCGGGCGGATATCCACTGGCGGTTGCGGTTAGTGTAGTTGAATCTCCTAAGCAAATTTCGGCCGGACTGGCTGTTACACCTGTAGGCGGCACTAATGGCGTAATGGTCACCACCGCTGTGCCGGAATAAGCTGAGCAGGGGCCGTCTTCTAAAAATGCTCTATATAAAGTTGTTTGGGTTAAATTAGAATAGTTCAGCGTATTGCCTGTATTGGCAATCGTTGACCAACTAGCTCCCCCATCGTTCGAGGCTTCCCATCTTACAATTGGTCCTGTATATCCGCTCAGGGTCAATGTGCCGTTATTGGCCGCCCCTTCACAATAATTGGTTACCGCCGGGGATAGCGTTCCTCCTACTACTTCCGGCGTAACTGTTACGGTAACCGTAGTGCTGCCATAACATCCACTGGCATTATACCCTGTAACAGTATACGTAGTAGTTGTGGTTGGATTTGCAACGACTGTAGCATTAACGGTGCTTGACAAACTGGTACCAGGGTTCCAGCTAAATGAAGTAGCGCCGCTGGCGGTAAGTGTTGTGCTGGTTCCGCTGCAGATTGCTGCGGATGCAGGGGTCACTGTTATTGTTGGGGTCGGATTAAAGGCCAGGGTTCTGGTGCAGCTGGTTTTACAACCATTGCTGTTGGTTACAGTAACCGTATAGGTGCCAGAGTCGCTGATGGTTACGTTTTGAGTGCCGGCAGTAAATCCGTTCGGTCCCGTCCAGGAATAAGTACCGCCACCACTAGCAGTAAACGTTGTTGATATACCCGGGCAAACCGTATTTGTACCTGTTATAGAACAAGCTGGTAACGGGTTCACGGTTAGTTCAACCGTTGGGTTGGCAGTACCGCAAGAGCCGGTAATTACTACTCTATATCTGTTTTCATCCGATTCGATAACCGGAGATTTTGTATAAGTTGCCGAGGTTGCACCCGCAATATTATTAAAGTTATTACCATTTGCACGCACCTGCCATTGGTAAGTAAGATTTAATCCGGTAGCTGCTACTGAAAATGTTGCACTGCTGCCTTCACAAACAGTAATATTTGCAGGTGCGGTCGTAATTGTTGTCGCCGGATTGATGGTAGCCGTTACCGTAAATGTATTTCCGGTACAACCATTCGTTACAGGCGTTACCGTATAAGTTGCCGTTTGTACCGCTCCGGTTGTATTGGTGATTGTACCTGTTATTGATGAACCCGATCCCGCTGTGCCTCCTGTAATTCCTCCGGTTACGGATGGTGCACTCCATGTATAAGTTGTTCCTGTTGGCACTCCGGAAGGAGTAATATTGATGGCGGTTCCACTACATACAGTTGTGGCCTGGTTTGCGATAGCGGGAACCGGGTTCACTGTTACTGATACTGTAAACGTACTACCTGTACAGCTACCCGAAACAGGCGTTACTGTATAAGTGGCTGTGCGCACTACTGTACCTGTATTGATTAGTGTGCCGGTTATGGATGTGCCGGAACCTGCACTTCCGCCTGTAAGGCCGGTTCCTGTTGGCGCTGCCCATGAGTAGGTAGTTCCTGCAGGAATAATACTTCCTCCGTTAGCGGGGGTAACAGTAAATGTTCCGCCGCTGCATATTGCAGCCGTTTGATTGGTAATGACAGGCCTGGGGCTAACAATTACAGTTGCCGTGGTTGTGCTTGTGCACCCACTGGCACTCGATGTTATTGTGAATATGGTGCTTTGGGCTGTATTGGTGGTATTGGTCAGCGTACCTGCAATAGTAGAGCCGGTGCCAGAAGTAAGCCCGGTTAAAACCCCGGTGTTATCTCTCGTCCAGGCGTAGGTGGTCCCGGCAACATTACCGGGGTTTGAGATCGTGATGGTATTGATTGCCGTTCCTGAACAAACGGTTTGTGTGGACGGCGTTGCGGTTATAGCCGGTATGGGGTTTACGGTGATGGTAAATGTGGTGGCGGCTCCCGCACATCCGTTTGCTGTAGCTATAACAGATATGGTTGCAACTGCCGGTACATTGGTTGAATTGCTTGCGGTGAATGCGCCCATGTTTCCGGTGCCACTGGTTCCGAAACCTACGTTCGCACTACTGGTCCAGGCAAAGGTGGCACCCGGTACGTTACTGGCGAAATTGATAGCTGCTCCCGCTGCCGTATTACAGTAAACAGCATTACTGACCGCATTAACTGCAGGGAGTGGATTAACGGTGATAGTATATGTAGACGAGGTGCCGGTACATCCGTTGGCTGTTGGCGTAATGGTAATGGTGGCCGTTATAGGTGCTGTTGTTGTATTGGTGGCTGTGAATGATGGAATATCACCCGTGCCGCTTGCTGCCAGTCCAATAGCAGTATTGCTGTTCGTCCAGGTAAACGTTGTTCCGGCAACCGGACCACTTAAAGAATTTGCGGCTACACTGGCATTGCTGCAATGCGTTTGATTTGAAACTGCAGTTGTGGTTGGAGTTGGGTTAACAGCAATTGTATAAGTGACCGGCGTTCCGGTACAACCACTAGCCGAAGGCGTGATTGTTATTGTTGCGGATATAGGCGCATTGGTGGTATTGGTTGCGGTAAAGGAAGGAATATTGCCTGATCCGCTCGCGGCAAGTCCGATTGCCGGGTTGCTGTTTGTCCAGATAAATGCTGTGCCTGGAACGGCGCCTGTTATTGGTGTTACCGGCGCTATGATGCTATTACAATATGTTTGATTTGATACGACGCTTGCTGTTGGGAATGGGTTTATGGTGACATTGGTTGTTGCATTGGCAATACAACCATTGGCACCCGTTACAGTAACCGTATAGCTACCAGAAGCTCCCGTTGTTGCATTGGTGATCGTGGGATTCTGAATATTTGAATTAAACCCATTCGGACCAGTCCAGGCGTATGTAGAACCACCGGTGGCGGTGAGGTTTAATGTAGATCCTGCGCAAACCGGTGTGTTGCTTCCCGCCGTTGGCGTAGGCAATGCGTTGATGGTTACGTTTGTCG
>NZ_LWBP01000033.1 GCF_002078015.1 Niastella populi
TCTGTTTATTATCTTTCTATAATCGCTGCAAGATCCATAATTTCTCTCGTCTCGATTCTATCGGCCAGGGATTTAACCAATCACCTCTTAGCCGGCGTATACACACTTTCTCCCGTAACCGTCCCGATACATCGGGATTCAACCACTCGGACAAATCTCCTTTTTCAAGGGGCTGCAAATTTACATCTTCCACCCTTAGTCCCCGAATATTTTTTTTGCGTTCGCCGTAGTTATGCCCGCCGCATCTTCTACCCCTATTCCTTTTACCTCCGCCACCTTCTCCACAATATATTTCAGATAGCTGCTCTCATTTCTTTTACCCCTGAATGGTACCGGCGTCAGGTAGGGGGCATCGGTTTCCAGCACAATATGGTCTAACGGCAGGGCCTTTACCACTTCGCGTAAATGGGTATTTTTATAGGTTACCACCCCGCCTATGCCCAGGAAAAACCCGAGGTCAATGATCTGCTGCGCTTCCTCCAGGGTTCCCGTAAAACAATGAAAAATGCCCCGCAATGCGCCTTTCTGGTGCTCCTTAACGATCTGTATACTATCTGCCATTGACTCGCGGGAATGAATAACGATCGGCAACCGGTACTGCAACGCCCACTCTATCTGCTGGTGAAAGGCGTCCTTCTGAGCGTCTATAAAAGTTTTATCCCAATAATAATCCAACCCTATTTCTCCTACCGCTTTAAACGGCCGTTTGCCCAGCCATTCGCTTACCAGCGCCAGCTCCTGTTTATAATCCTCCTTTACCGAACAGGGATGCAGCCCCATCATGGCAAAACATTTTCCGGGATAATCCTGCTCCAACTGCAACATGGCTTCTATCACTTCGCTATCTACGGCCGGCAGGTAAAACCGCTGAACCCCCTCATTTTCAGCCCGCTCCATAACGGCCCTGATGTCCTTCTCAAAATCCTGCCCATATAAATGGCAGTGAGTATCAATTAATTGAATATTCATATCGGCCGCAAAATTCCCAAAAAAATTATGAATCTTTTAAACTATTTAGTACCCGCACCGTCATAACGGGGTTATTTATTTTGTTTTAATAGCCTTAATTTGTTGTATGAAAACTACTTCCCGGCTTACCAAAATGGTGGTAACAGCGATGGCAACAGGGCTGCTTTTTACAGCGTGCAAAAAGCATGATGAGGCCTCCGGCGCCAGTGACAGGGAGGAGTTCGCTGCTATGTCGGCCCGGTCCGACGCGGCCGCCGAGCTGGTATTTGATGACGTTTTCAATAATATTATGGGGGTAAGCAGTGAGGTTGGCGTTGGCGGAACTGGGGTTTTTGGCCGGGCCGATGTAAGTGCAGGCAACGGCTACCGGGTGGAGGGCATTGATTCAACCACATGCTACACAGTGATTACCAAACAATTAAGCACAAGCACCCGTTTCCCTTTACAAATAACCATCGACTTTGGCGCCGGTTGTACCGGCCGCGACGGCAGAACCCGTAAAGGCAGGATCATTATCGTTTACACCGGTCACCTGGCCGTTTCCGGTAACTCGGCAACCACCGCATTCGATAATTATTATTTGGAGAATGTTAAAATAGACGGAGCTTATAAACTTACCAATACGGGCACACCCGATAAAAAAAGTTATACTACACAGGTTATCAACGCCAAACTAAGCCAGCCGAACGGCAATTACGTGAAATGGAACAGTGAAAAAAAGGTTGCCCAGGTTGAAGGCGGCGCTACGCTCTTCATCGGGCTCGATGATGTCTTTAGCATAAGCGGCAACGCCGGCGGCTCAGTTCAGATGGATGGCAGGTATTTTCAATGGTCAACCGCTATTACCGCACCCCTCATTAAAAGATATACCTGCCGGTTTATCTCAAAGGGGACCCTCAGCTTGATGAAGGGAAATGACGCAGTGGCAGTGCTGGATTATGGCCCCGGGGTTTGCGATAACAAGGCAAGTTTTTCAGTAAATAACGAGGATCATGAAATTACTTTGCATTAATCCAAAAAAGTTTATACCTTTAATTCAGTTTTCATAGGGTACGGATTAAAAACGGGCCAGGGTGTCTACCCAGGCCCAACTTTTTTTAAGGACATACTGTCGCAAATCCCACTGGTTCTGCACCTGCTTTATCCTTATTTTACCGGCTTATTGCTTCAAAACGGTAGCCTTTTTCACTAAAATATTTAAGCGTTCTTGGCAATGCTTCCTGCAAACGGGGGAAGGCTTTTTCACTATCATGAAATACGATCACCGATCCCGGTTGTGCATTGCTGATAACATTCAACGAACAGGCTTCGGCCGACAGCTTAACATCAAAGTCGCCACTTAGTACATCCCACATGACTATACTAAAATTGCTGTTCACAGGTGAGTTGCGGATACCCGTTAATAATTTTACCTGAAAGCGGGTGATCCTGCCGTATGGAGGTCGAAAAAGATTGGAGTCGATATATTTTCCTGCAGAAAGAATATTCTTCAAATATTGCTCATCGGTAACCTTCCAGCCATTCAAATGATTGAACGTGTGATTACCAACACGATGCCCGCCATTTAAAATATCACTATAAATATCCGGATGGGCGGCAACGTTCTTACCAATGCAAAAAAATGTAGCCTTTGCATTATACTGTTTTAATTGCTCCAAAACAAATGGCGTAACTACCGGGTGCGGACCATCGTCAAAGGTGAGATATAAAATTTTTTCCTCGACAGGTATATCCCAGATACAACGTGGATACAGCTTCTTTAGCCACCAGGGAGTTTTTACAAAATATAGCATGCGATCATCCTCTTCGACAAAAATAACTGAAATTACTGTGCGTATCCGGTAATGTGTACCACTTTCTCTTTGTATCTGTACATCTTACCATTTTTTTTAAGGTATGCTTCCTGCGTAGCTTCACTGGTTAGAATGGGATTCAGATACGCTTTTACCGTTTCATCATTTATTACCGGCGCACTACCGGTGTTTATCGCTTCTTCAATATAGCCATGCAACAAAGGCTGCAGTTCGCCATAAAATAAATTATTACCTGCATATATATCGCAACCGATCACCTTATCGCCACTCATGCAAACAAAACCGGTAACGGTGCTATCGGTCTTTTTAAATTTCTCACCGAAATAACGCAGGTAGGCATCCTGCTCGGGTGTATACTTTTTGTCGCTGCGGCGTGCCAGGTATGCCATTGTGGATGAATTAGTGCCGCTTTTATTTAGCTGGTTCAGGATCTCTTTCCAAACCAACACCTGGTTATTTGACTGACCCAGCACTTTTCGCAATGCAGGATCAGCATAATTGCTGTACTGAATTTTTTTCACCCTATCGCTCCACCGGCCTTCTTCAACACACATTACCGGAATATATTGATCCCTGGGCGACGGGGGTAAAATGGTATCTTTTGCCACCATCCTGTCTTGCCGGCCGCCTAAAATGATTTCGCCGGAACCGATAAATACCGCTTTATTTCCATTATTGTTTATCCGTAGCCAGTGCACATTTTCTGTTGCGGCGGTGCCGCGTTCGGTTACCACCACCGTGCCGTTCGCCATGCCCTGGCTCAACGATTCAACACCGGGTACTACCCGTGCAGTTCCGCTGTACCCTTTCGGGCGAATGGGAATAATTTTCAGGTTTTTGTACGTCCAGGCGCTGTCATAATCTACGTACAGGTCATTATAGGTTAACTGGGCCGGGACTATTTTATATATGAACAGGAAAAAGAGAAAAATGAGCTTTTTTGGCATGGAGTAAAGATACAGAAGCGGAATTAGCTAATGTGCTGATTAGCCAATTTGCTAATGGACCGCCGCCTTTTATACGTCGCTGTGCAAGCCGCCCCTGTTTGCCGGGGTTTCATTAGCACATTATCACAATTTGTCCCGGCACAAGTCGGGATTAGCAAATTAGCACATTGAGCATTATCTTATATTTGCCCCCTATGGCAAAAAAAGTAAGGGTACGATTTGCACCCAGTCCAACAGGCGGCCTTCATTTAGGCGGTGTAAGAACGGTTCTATACAATTATTTATTTGCCCGCCAGCATGGCGGCGACTTCGTGTTGCGTATTGAAGATACCGACCAAAGCCGTTACGTTCCGGGCGCTGAGGAATATATTTATGAATGTTTAAAATGGTGCGGGCTCGATCCTGATGAAAGTCCGCTCAAGGGCGGCCCTCATGCCCCTTATCGCCAAAGCGAACGGAAAGAACTGTACAGGCAATATGCCGAATTTTTGGTTCAGGAAGGAAAAGCCTATTACGCATTCGACCGCCCCGAAGAACTGGAGTCGATGCGTGAACGGTTTAAGACAGCCGAAAACCCATCACCACAATACGATCACAAAGTACGGCAGGAAATGCGCAACTCCTGCTCGCTTACGTTTGAAGAAACCCAACGCATGCTGAACGATGGCGTACCGCACGTTATCCGTATTCGCATGCCCGAAAACGATACGGTTACCTTTACCGATATGATCCGTGGCGAAGTGAGTTTCAATACCGGTTTGGTCGATGATAAAGTACTGCTGAAAGCCGACGGCATGCCTACCTATCACCTCGCCGTGGTGGTTGATGATTACCTCATGAAAATAACCCATGCCTTCCGCGGTGAAGAATGGTTACCCAGCTCACCTGTGCATATATTGTTATGGAAATATTTAGGCTGGGAAGAACAGATGCCGCAATGGGCGCATTTGCCGTTGATCTTAAAACCCGATGGCAATGGCAAACTCAGCAAACGCGATGGCGACCGCCTCGGTTTCCCGGTATTTGCCATGAACTGGACGGTACCAGCCAAAGGCGACACGAAAGAAGAACTGATAAAAGGCTTCAGGGAATTAGGTTTTATGCCCGAAGCATTTGTGAATTTACTGGCCATGCTGGGCTGGAACGACGGCACCGACCAGGAACTGTTCACGATAGATGAGCTGAAAGAAAAGTTCTCGATGGACCGCGTGCATAAAGGCGGCGCCAAGTTCGATTTCGAAAAAGCCAAATGGTTCAACCACGAATGGATAAAGCGGTCGGATGTAGCAAGGCTGAAGCCCGACGTAAAACAAATCTTCGATCAGCATGGCCTGGCGGCAGCCGACGATAAACTTGAAAAAGTGATCAACCTCGTAAAAGAGCGCTGCACCTTACTCACCGATTTTGTGGAGCAGGGAAAATTCTTTTTCGAAACGCCGCAACAGTGGGACCTCGAAGCCATAAAACCAAAATGGAACGATGCCAAACAGGCGTTCTTTGGCGATGCGATTGGTTATTTTCAAGATCAAACCAACTGGAATGCTGCCGCTGATCTTGAAAATGGATTTAAAGAACTGGCAGCAGCCAGACAAATAAAACCCGGTGAAGTGTTATTGCCGTTACGTATAATGCTGGTAGGGGGAAAGTTTGGTCCGGGTGTGTTTGAGATTGCTTCTATCATTGGGAAGGAGGAGACTGTTGGGAGGATTAAGGCGGTGTTGGAAAAATTGTAACATAGTGGCTTAAAGCTTACAAGCTATAAGCTGTAAGCTTTAAGCTATAAGCGAAATACAGTTACCGGAATTATTAAACCTTCACTTCAATGAGGAATTTCAGAGAACTAAAGATTTGGAAAAATGGCATTGATATAGCCATAAAGACTTATCGGGTTACAGAAACTTTCCCTAAAGAAGACAAATATTCTATTGTTCAACAGATGAATAAAGCGGGAATCTCAATTCCATCCAACATCGCAGAAGGTTGTAGCAGAAAAAGCGATAGGGATTATTACCGGTTTATAGAAATAGCCCTGGGTTCAGCATTTGAATTAGAGACCCAGGTCGTAATTGCAGAACAATTGAAAAAAGGTGATCAACAGTTATTACAGGAACTAAAAAATGCTATAGTAGAAGAGCAAAAAATGCTTACTGGCTTTCAACAAGCATTAACTAAAGACTAGCATGATATACAGTTTGTCTTTGATTTTTGCTTACAGCTTATGGCTTACAGCTTATGGCT
>NZ_LWBP01000034.1 GCF_002078015.1 Niastella populi
AATAAATATGGCAGCTACCTACTCTCCCGCATTGTTGTGCAGTACCATCGGCCATGAGGGGCTTAACTTCTCTGTTCGGGATGGGAAGAGGTGAACACCCTCGGTAAAACCACCATAAGAAGGTTATAAGTTGTAAGTTTTAAGTTATAGGTCTTTGGCGCCGCTTTCGCTGTCGCCACCGACTTACTACTTATCACTTATTACTTACTACTTAAATAAGGTCATATTGGGAAAGTTGTAAATGAAAGTAACAGAACTAACAACTTATTGATAATTTCAAAATTGTTAAAAAAATTAAAGCGTACGGGTAATTAGTACTACTCGACTTTGATGTTACCATCTGTACATCTGTAGCCTATCAACGTCATCGTCTTTGACGACCCTTAAAAGAACACTCATCTTGTGGAAGGTTTCACGCTTAGATGCTTTCAGCGTTTATCCTGGCCGGACATAGCTACTCTGCACTGCACCTGGCGGCACAACAGATACACCAGCGGTCCGTACGACCCGGTCCTCTCGTACTAAGGTCATGTCCACTCAATATTCTAACGCCCATCACAGATAGGGACCGAACTGTCTTGCGACGTTCTGAACCCAGTTCACGTGCCACTTTAATCGGCGAACAGCCGAACCCTTGGGACCTTCTCCAGCCCCAGGATGTGACGAACCGACATCGAGGTGCCAAACCTTTCCGTCGATATGAGCTCTTGGGAAAGATCAGCCTGTTATCCCCGGAGTACCTTTTATCCTTTGAGCGATGGCCCTTCCATGCAGAACCACCGGATCACTTTAGCCGTCTTTCGACCCTGCTAGACTTGTATGTCTCACAGTCAAGCTCCCTTATACTAATGCGCTCTGCGTACGATTACCAACCGTACTGAGGGAACCTTTGCAAGCCTCCGTTACTTTTTAGGAGGCGACCACCCCAGTCAAACTACCCACCATGCACTGTTTCCCGAAAGGGATTAGACTCTAAGCAAACGAAGGTTGGTATTTCAACGACCGCTCCATGCCGACTGGCGCCAGCACTTCAAAGCGTCCCAACTATTCTACACATCGGTTGCTCAAAATCAATGCAAAGTTGTAGTGAAGGTTCACGGGGTCTTTCCGTCCCGTGACGGGTAACCGGCATCTTCACCGATACTACAATTTCGCCGGGCTCGTGGAGGAGACAGTGTTCAACTCATTAGACCATTCGTGCAGGTCGGAACTTACCCGACAAGGAATTTCGCTACCTTAGGACCGTTATAGTTACGGCCGCCGTTTACTGGGGCTTCAGTCAGAAGCTTTGGCTTGCGCCGAACATCCTTCCTTAACCTTCCAGCACCGGGCAGGTATCAGGCTCTATACGTCATCTTACGATTTTGCAGGGCCCTGTGTTTTTGTTAAACAGTTGGTTGAACCATTTTACTGAGACCACCCAGAAGGTGGTTGGCTTTATCCCGAAGTTACAGCCACAGTTTGCCTAGTTCCTTCTCCACGGCTCACCCGAGCACCTTAGGCTATTCGCCTCGACTACCTGTGTCGGTTTGCGGTACGGGTCGCTTTAACCTAACCTTAGAAGTTTTTCTCGGCAGCTATTAGAGCACTCAATCAGGCCGAAGCCCTCATATACTTTCGCATTTCGCCAAGTCTTACGGATTTGCCTGTAAAACCTATAGCTACGTGCTTAAACGGGGAATTCCGTTTCCCTCGTGTGCTGTTCACTTCTGCGTCACTCCATCGAAATTAAAGCGAGTACTGGAATATTAACCAGTTTTCCATCAGCTGCCCCTTTCGGGTTTGCCTAAGGACCCGACTAACCCTGATCCGATTAACGTTGATCAGGAACCCTTAGTCTTACGGTGAAGTAGTTTTTCACTACTTTTATCGCTACTTATGCCTACATTTTCTTTTGAAATCGCTCCAGCATACGTCGCCGTACACCTTCGATGCAGATTTCAATGCTCCCCTACCGATATACCACCTGGTGGCAATCTTAGAGCTTCGGTTCGTAGTTTGATGCCCGATTATTTTCCGTGCAGGACCTCTCGACCAGTGAGCTGTTACGCACTCTTTAAATGAATGGCTGCTTCCAAGCCAACATCCTGGCTGTTATAGAAGTCCCACCTCGTTTGATCAACTTAACTACGTATTAGGGACCTTAGCTGCTAATCTGGGTTATTTCCCTCTCGGCCACGGATCTTAGCACCCGCAGCCTCACTCCCGGAGAAATTTGCTAGCATTCGGAGTTTGTCAGGGTTTGGTAGGCGGTGAAGCCCCCTAGCCCAATCAGTAGCTCTACCTCTAGCAAACATCTATATCCGAGGCTGTTCCTAAAAACATTTCGGGGAGAACGAGCTATCTCTCAGTTTGATTGGCCTTTCACCCCTATCCACAGGTCATCCCATAGCTTTTCAACGCTAATGAGTTCGGTCCTCCATTGTGTGTTACCACAACTTCAACCTGCCCATGGATAGATCACAAAGTTTCGCGTCTACCCCCACTGACTAAACGCCCTGTTCGGACTCGCTTTCGCTACGGCTCCGTAACTTAAGTACTTAACCTCGCCAGTGAGGAGTAACTCGTAGGCTCATTATGCAAAAGGCACGCCGTCACATATTGCTATGCTCCGACCGCTTGTAGGCGCACGGTTTCAGGTACTATTTCACTCCCTTGTTTAGGGTGCTTTTCACCTTTCCCTTACGGTACTGGTTCACTATCGGTCTCTGAGAAGTATTTAGCCTTACCGGATGGTGCCGGCAGATTCAGGCAGGATTCCTCCGGTCCCGCCTTACTCAGGATACCGCTCGTCCCCAACAATTTCCGCTTACAGGGCTATCACCTGCTATGGCCTTACTTTCCAGAAAGTTCAGCTTGATGTTGGTTTCTAAATGCGGTCCTACAACCCTCTGGCAGCACGCTGCCAAAGTTTGGGCTCTTCCCTTTTCGCTCGCCACTACTTGGGGAATCATTATTATTTTCTTTTCCTCCTGGTACTTAGATGTTTCAGTTCCCAGGGTTGACTCTCCTTGCGGAGTGACACACCTTCAGTGTGCCGGGTTGTCCCATTCGGAAATCTTCGGATTTAACGCTTGTGTGCAGCTCCCCGAAGCTTATCGCAGCTTACCACGTCCTTCATCGTCTCTCAGAGCCAAGGCATCCACCATACGCCCTTAAGTGCTTTAAAAGAGTTATTACTATTACTCGTCATTTACAACTTATAAATATTTACTCCCAATATGTCAAAGAACTACCCTGTAGCCCCCGAAGGAAACTAAAGAGAACTTTCAAAATTCCTGCGAACCTGAAAGTTAATTGCTGATGTTATGGTTGCGAACCATTAGACCTTTACGTCACATCCGTAGTTTGAAAGAACTGTTTTTTGTGGAGGATATCGGAGTCGAACCGATGACCCTCTGCGTGCAAGGCAGATGCTCTAGCCAACTGAGCTAACCCCCCAAAAAGGAAGTTGTAAGTTGTAAGTTCCAAGTTGTAAGTCTTTTTTAATTCATCTATACTTTCGTATCTGACTTACTACTTACTACCTATCACTTATAACTTTTAGTAGCAAAAGGAAGTTTTAAGTTGTAAGTTTTAAGTTGTAAGTCTTTTTCAATTCATCTATAGTTTCGTATTTGACCTACCACTTACTACT
>NZ_LWBP01000035.1 GCF_002078015.1 Niastella populi
ATGCCGCGCCGGAGGGGTTTGTTGTTTATGGTTTGTTGTTTATGGTTGATGCCGCGTTTTGGGACTCGCTTTTAATAAATGACTGCCTGAATTAAAGAACCATAAACTAAAAACCATAAACCATAAACTGGCTCTGCATTATTTTTTGTTAACAAATCTGGCAATGGTAGTAATCAACTCTTCGCTGACAGGGTTGCTGGAAGTAATGTATGTGGCCAGGTTTTCTTTTTTATCGCCTTCAACGACCCTGAAAATATGGTTCATGTTCTTAATAAGGGCCAGTTGCGCCTTCGTATTCGATTTGGCCAGCAGGTTGGCATCTTCAACGGTTACCTGCAGGTCGTTGGTGCCCTGTAATATCAGTACCGGGATCGTCAGTTTTTTTATTTCCGTTTGCGGATCATAATGAAACCATGATATCATATACGGTTGTACGCTTGGTCTGAACAGGGCAAAGAGCATTTTGGGAACCTGCTGAACTGTTTTTCCCTGTGCCAGGCTGTCGATAATGGGATAACTGGAGTCTTTGATCATGGAAGGCTGGCCGGACAGCTGTTCTTTCAGTATTTTATCGGCCGAACGGCCGGCCCCGGCAATGGAAATAAAACCATCGGCTTTTTTTAGCGCAGCGATCATACCTATCAGCGATCCTTCACTGTGCCCTGCCACCACCACTTTTGAAAAGCGGGCGTCTTTTTTCAGGGTATCTATCCAGGCCCGTGCATCGTTTATATAGTCCTCAAACCGCAGATCGGCTTCGCTTGTAAAGGCAGCGCGGCTTTCGCCCAGGCCCCGTTTATCGAAGCGTAGTGAGGCAATTTTATTAGCCGCCAAACCATAAGCCAGCAGTTTCAGGCTTTCATTCTTCATCATGGGATTATTGCCATTGCGATCGGTTGGTCCCGAACCGGCGATGATCAATGCCACAGGTATTTTGCTGCCGGCACTATCCGGTACCGTTAATGTGCCGGTAATATCGCCGTTGGCCGTATGCAGTACGAAGGTTGTTTCTGTAAAAGTAGTATCACCTGCCGTGTTCGACATCGATGGCAAATGGAAAACAACCGCAAAAATAACGGCTAGCCAAGCTTTCTTCATATTGCAGGTTTCTGGTAAATGTACTAATAACGGGCAAACTTTAGTTTGTATTTCCTGTAACCTTGAACAGGCAGCAGGCAACCGGCTGCTATTTCTTACTATAGTCCTTCAGCATTTGTTTTTCTTTCTGGCTCAGGCTGTTAATGCCCCGCCTGCTTATTTTATCGAGGATCCTGTCTATTTCCTGTTGCTGGTTGTACTTGCTCTCGTTGTATCTATGATCTATGGAGTAGTGATTGCTGTGCGTTTTAAAGAACAGGTTATCGACCATAAGTATATGCGGCCGGGTAATAATGAGGTAAATGAATACCAGCGTAGGGATAGAAATAATTAAAATGGTAATGTAATTCTCAACCAATGCACGCGGTACAAATGCAACGGCCAGCAACATGCCGATCATTGCGCCGCCGAGATGGGCTTCATGCCCGATATTATCTCTTTTTGAACGAACACCCCAAATGGTAAGGCCAATATAAACCAACCCGAACAGCCACCCGGGCATAAACATGATCCTGATACCGGGCGCAAGTGCAATGGTTGCGAAAATAACACCGTTTACCGCGCCGGATGCGCCAACCGATGTATAATCGCCCTGGTTTTTATAAACAAGCAGCGAGAGCAGGTCGCCGCCCGCCATACTTGCAAAATAAATAAGTAAAAATTGTAAAGGGCCGAGCGCACTTATCAGCGAGCCTGCGAAAAAAAACAAAGCCAGCATGTTGAAAATAAGATGCATCCAGCTCACATGCAAAAAGCCCGACGTGATCAGCCGTTTGTAATCTTTGTAAAGCCGCACTTTGTCAACGCCGAATTCATACTTCTCGAAAAAGGAACGGTCTTTAAACCCCCTGTATGAAACTAAAGAGGTAAGTATGATGATCAGTATGCTAATAACATCAGGTGTCATGAGAATAAGTTCATTATAATAAACATACTAACGATAATAGAAAGATGCAAATATTTGTTAAATACGGTTGATTAATGTGATAATGTGATAATGGAATAATGCCGCAAAGGCCGGCAGTCCTTAAAAATGCAAAGTTCAAGCGAAAGCAATCAGTATAACTTGTATTTCAATTATCACATTATCGAATTATCGAATTAATTCCGCTGTAGACGCACGCTCTATCAGTTGTGATGGCAGTACCATCTTTTTCTCAAACGGCATCAGTATTTTCTTTTCTATTAACTTAAATAAAATATTTGCCGCCTCGCGGCCGATATCATAAGCCGGTTGAATAATGGTCGAAAGGGCGGGATCGAACAGTGCGGCAGCCTGCAGGTTTGAAAAACTCACCACCTTTACTTCTTTCGGAATATGCAATTTCAGTTCTTTACAAACTTCATACGTGTTCACCGCAAATTTTTCAATGGCGGCAAAAACCCCATCAGGTGGTTGTTGTGAAAATACCTGGTGCAGGGTTTCGCGATTGATATAATCTTTCGCCGTTAATTCAATTACCTGTGGCGGAGTAGCGATCTTATATTTTTCAAGGGCGGCCAGGTAGCCCGCTTTGCGGCGGTTTGATATGCTCAGATTGCCGCCCATTCCCAGGAACGCAACGCGTTTGCAACCTCTTTTCAGCAGGTGCTCCGTTGCCTTGAACGCCATTTCCGCATCATTGGTCATAATATTGGGTACATCGAGCTCATCGCAGGTGCGGTCGAAAAGCACGAGGGGAAGACCTGCCTGGCGCCAGGCGTCGATGTGTTCGAAGCTGGTTGTGGTGTTGGAAACTGATACCATAACCCCATCTACCCGGCCATTGCGCAGCAACTGCAACATGTCGCGTTCTTTATTATAATCTTCGTGTGTAAGGTAGATAAGTACATGGTAGCCCTTGGTAGGCGATACCGATTCAATGCCATTGATCACCTGGGAGAAAAAATTGTTCTCGATCTCCGGAATGATGACCGCAATGGTCTTGCTTTTGTTCTGTCGCAGGCTGCTGGCATGCGGATTGGGCTGAAAACCCAGTTTTTCGGCCAGCTCGCGTACGCGTTCTTTTGTTTGCGGACTGATCTCATGACTGTCCCGCAAAGCGCGGCTAACCGTCGAAACGGCCAGGTTCAGTTCTTTCGCCAGCTTCTTTAAGTTCACTTGATCCATAGAGGAGCGTCCCCTACAAAGATTAAGAAATTACGGGCTATTTTCGCAAATTTTTCGAAATCGTTTGCAAAGAATTAGAAAAGAGAATTTGTTGAACCTATTCATACAAATTGTAACCTTGTGAAAAATTGTTATAAACAACAGCATTATGTATCAATTTGAACAAACAATGCGCTGGTTCGGGCCTTCCGATCCGGTTAGCCTGGCAGATATCAGGCAGGCGGGTTGCACAGGTATTGTATCAGCGCTGCACCATGTACCCAATGGCGCTATCTGGACAAAAGAAGAGATCCTGAAACGCAGGGAAACTATTGAAGCCGCCGGGTTAACCTGGTCGGTAGTGGAAAGCGTTCCGGTTCATGAAGATATCAAAACGCAAAAAGGGCCTTATAAACAATACATTGCCAATTATTGTGAAAGCATCCGCAACCTCGCGGCCTGCGGCATTCATATAGTTACTTACAATTTTATGCCGGTGCTCGACTGGACGCGTACCGACCTCTCATACACCGTTGAAGACGGTAGTAAAGCCCTCCGGTTCGAAAAAGCGGCAATGGTAGCGTTTGATGTATACATGTTGCAACGCCCGGGCGCCGAAAAAGACTATACGCCTGCCGAACTGGCAAAGGCGAAAGAACGCCTAGCCGGCATGTCGGAAGATGAGAAAAAGCTGTTGCAACGGAACGTCATTGCCGGTTTGCCCGGTAGCGAGGAAAGCTTTACCCTGCAACAGTTTCAGGCTGCGCTCGATACCTACGCCGGTATTGACGCCAAAAGATTACAGCAAAACCTGATCGAATTCCTGCAACAGGTTGCGCCGGTAGCCGAGGAAGCAGGTGTTAAACTGGTAATTCACCCCGATGATCCGCCCTATGCCATATTCGGATTACCCCGGGTAGTAAGCACCGCCCAACAGGTACAACAGTTGTTCGATGCTGTGCCCAACGTCAGCAACGGCCTTTGTTTCTGCACCGGATCTTTCGGGGTACGCGCCGATAATGACCTGCCTGCTATGGTTTTGCAATTCGGTAACCGCATCAACTTTATACACTTGCGCAGCACCCAGCGCGATGCCGATGGTAATTTTTATGAAGCCAATCACCTCGAAGGCGATGTGGACATGTACAGTGTGGTGAAAAGCCTGGTACAGGTAATGCGCGAGCGGAAAGTGAATATCGCTATGCGCCCCGACCATGGGCACCAGATGCTCGATGACCTGAATAAAAAGACCAACCCCGGTTATTCAGCCATTGGCCGTTTGCGCGGACTGGCTGAGTTGCGCGGCCTGGAGCTGGGAATTTCAAGGTCGATGATGTAAAGCGGCAATCGGCAATCGGCAATAATTTCCGGCGGCGCAAGGCCGTAATTAAATCTGAATAGCCGCGAGGCTATTCACAATTCACGGCCCCTAACTTACCACAGCCTTTTTCAGTGTTCCTGCAGCATGAAAAAGGCTGTTCTATTTTGATTAATTTATATATGTTGCCATGACGTTTACACATTGATAACATGTCGTTTCTCCGATAGTGATATGTAGTTAATACGAGTTGTTTCTTAAGTAGTTATGCGGAAGATAAGATGACTGGGTATTTTCAGCATTACCACATTATGGTATATAAAAATCGACCCTCGATATTGCATAATATCAAAAAACATTCTACTTTTGAGCGTCTTTATAACCTCTGATCGTCCAACTTCCTTTGACATTACCGATCGTTACCCGATTTTCCTTTCGAATCACCCCATTGGCCCGATTTCCTTTCGAAAGCCTCTGAACCAATCCTTTCGAATAGCCTCTGGTTTACTATTTACTTGTGTACCGTTTTTGCTTTTTATTGGACCTCAATAACCTAATTACGATCTGATATTCTCGTGACGAACGGAGAAAAGATGGTGATTTTGGCTATTGATGGAAATATTTTTGAAATTATAAATTATTGAATCTCAGTTAAGATGTGACTGAGAGAAGCGGGAGCTTTGCGCTGAGATGTGAGATAAACTGGTAGCATGAATAATAACTTACGTTGGTACGCCCTTTACACCCGGCCCCGGTGGGAGAAGAAGGTTGCCGAGCTGCTCGGAGTCAAACAAATTGAGAATTATTGCCCGATGCAGAAGCTGGAAAAGAATTGGAGCGACCGAAAAAAGATAATTTTGGAGCCCCTGTTTAAATCTTATGTGTTGGTTCGTTTGGCGCCGAAAGCACATATACCGGTGCTGCAAACCGACGGCGTCATAGGGTTTGTTACCTTTCAGGGAAAACCGGCCGTAATACGCGATGAGGAAATAGATACCGTGAAGCAGTTCCTGCAAAATTATGAGCACATACAGGTTGAAAGAATAGATGTGAATGTAAATGATGAGGTAACTATAATAAACGGCCCGCTGATGCAGCAAACAGGACAGGTGATGGAAGTGAATAACAGAATGGTGAAAGTAATGTTGCCTTCGCTTGGTTTTGCGCTTGTGGCCATAGATAAGAATAACCTTTCAAAGGGGTAAACCCAATAAAACTCTATAACAACAATAGTAATGGAAGAGACAAAGCAGTATCATTTAACGGTAATCGGTTTAGGTTATGTAGGATTACCACTGGCAGTTGAATTTGCAAAAAAATATCCTGTCACAGGCTTTGATATCAATAAAGAGCGTATAGCTGAATTACGCACTGGTAACGACCATACGCTGGAAATAAGCAGCGACCATCTGGGTTCGGTTCTTAAAAAGAAACAAGACAGCTTAACCGGTTTATGGGTGAGCGATCAGCTCGAAGACATTAAAACAAGTAATGTTTTTATCATTACGGTTCCCACCCCGGTTGATAAATATAACCGTCCTGATCTTACTCCCCTGGTGAAAGCCAGCGAAACAGTAGGAAAGGTGTTGAAGAAAGGCGATATCGTTGTATATGAATCTACCGTATACCCCGGTGTAACTGAAGAAGAGTGCGTGCCCATTCTCGAAAAGATCTCAGGCCTGAAGTTCAATGTAGATTTCTTTGCCGGTTACTCGCCCGAGCGTATAAACCCCGGTGATAAAGAACATACGGTTACAAAGATCAAAAAAGTGACTTCCGGTTCTACGCCCGAAGCGGCGCAGGCGGTAAATGAAATTTATAAAAGCATTATTGTAGCAGGAACGCACCTCGCGCCTTCGATAAAAGTGGCTGAAGCAGCTAAAGTAATTGAGAATGCACAACGCGATATCAACATTGCCTTCATCAATGAACTGGCCAAAATATTTAACCTGTTGGATATCGATACCCAGGAAGTTTTGGCGGCAGCATCTACAAAGTGGAACTTTTTGCCGTTCCGTCCGGGTTTGGTGGGCGGTCACTGTATAGGCGTTGACCCGTATTACCTGGCGCAAAAAGCGATGGAAGTAGGTTATCATCCCGAGATCATTCTGGCGGGCCGCCGGTTGAATGATGGAATGGGCGCATATGTAGCCGGCGAAGTGATAAAACTAATGGTGAAAAAAAGCATACCGGTTTCAGGTAGTAAGGCGTTGGTTTTAGGCATTACCTTTAAAGAGAACTGCCCCGATGTTCGCAATACGAAGGTTATTGATATCATCCGCCACTTGCAAAGCTACCACGTGCAGGTTGATATTTACGATCCCTGGGCTAACCCCGAAGAAGTATATGAAGAGTATGGCGTGAAAACGGTACAGGAATTACATGCTTCACAAACACAGTACAATGCCGTTGTACTCGCTGTAGCGCATAAACAGTTTAGTTATGACACCATCAAAAAATTATGCAGCGACTCATGTGTACTATTCGATGTAAAAGCTCATTTGAATAAAGAATTAGTTGACGCACGTTTATAACTATTAATTATGTACGATCAGAAATATCATACAACCGATATCAGCAAGGCCAGCTTTTTGATAACAGGCGGCGCCGGTTTTATCGGTTCAAACCTGGTAGAATATTTAATGACGCATGGCGCCGGCAAAGTGCGTGTGCTGGATAATTTCAGCACCGGTTCAATGGAGAATATTGAACCGTGGTTTGCCCGCCCTGAGTTTAGTTTGTTAGAAGGCGATATCCGCGACCTCGATACCTGTCGCCGCGCCGTGGAAGGAATTGATTATGTATTGCACCAGGCGGCGCTTGGTTCAGTACCCCGTTCTATCAATGACCCCATTACCAGTAACGATGTGAACGTAAGCGGTTTCCTGAACATGCTGGTGGCTGCCCGTGATGCCGGTGTAAAAAGAATGGTGTATGCAGCCAGCTCGAGCACCTACGGCGATCATCCCGGTTTGCCTAAAGTAGAAGATAAGATCGGCAACCCGCTTTCGCCATATGCGGTTACCAAATATGTTAATGAACTGTATGCACAGGTATTCAGCCGTACATACGATTTTCACACCATCGGCTTACGCTATTTCAATGTGTTTGGTCCACGCCAAAACCCACGCGGGCCCTATGCTGCGGTAATTCCGCTGTTTGTGCAAAGCGCATTGAAACAGGAAGCGCCTTTCATTAACGGCGATGGCGAAACGAGCCGCGATTTCACTTATGTTGAGAATGCCGTACAGGCGAACATAAAAGCGGTGCTGGCACAGGAGATCAAAAAGCATGAAGTAGTGAACATTGCCGTAGGAGAGAGCACTACGCTCAACCAGTTGTGGAAATTCATATGTGAGCATACAGGTATCAGCCTCGAGCCCCAATACCGCGAGGAGCGTAAAGGCGATGTGCGGCACAGCCTCGCCAATGTAAGCAAAGCACAGCAACTGATCGGTTATCAGCCCGCTGTAACAATTCAAAAAGGATTACAAACAACCGTGGAGTGGTATAAGCAGTCGTCGTTTATAAAAGTAACCTCTTAAACCTGCTGGTTAGCCGGCAACCGGAATTAATAAATTTAACGTACAATGAATAGAAACCACATACATCCGTTCACCCTCATCCTCTGTTTTGCAGCGTTTGTTCTGATGCTTACCACTTCTTGCAGTACCAGTAAAAAATTAAATTACTTTAATGATTTACCCAATGCAGAAACGTACGAGTTAAAGAATATGCCCGTGCCCGAACGTATTATCGAACGTGGCGACAGGCTCGATATCTCCTTTATCGTAAAAGACCAGGAAAGCGCCGCATTTTTCAATAAACACAGTATGACCGGTGTGGCTGGCGCCGTTGGCGCGGCTACAGGTGCAGCAGGTGCCGCAGGCAATTCCGATTACCTGATCGACCTGGAAGGTGAAGTGGAGATTCCGGTTGTGGGCAGGGTAAAGCTGGCTGGTATGACAATAAGCCAGGCGAAACAAAAACTGGTGGCACTGGTTAGTCCTTACCTGAAAGATCCGCTGGTTGAAATGACCTTCAGTACTTTCAAAGTGACCGTGCTGGGTGAGGTAAAGAACCCCGGAACCTTCGTGATCTCTGCGCAACATGCCACCCTTTTCGAAGCACTGGCGGCAGCAGGCGATCTGCCCCATAGCGCCAAACGGTACGATGTTCGTTTGCTGCGTAATTACAACGGCAAAAGAACAGTACATAAGTTTGACCTGAGAAAGTCAAGTGTGTTGGAAGATCCGGATATTTTTCAGATGCGGCCCAATGACGTGATCTACGTACAGGCCCGTTCCGGTTCATTGTTCAAAGAAGACTTCGGTTTAGTGGCTTCAGTGGTTACTATTCTTATTTCCGCCGTGACACTCGGATTTTCCATTCAAAACTCTAAAAACTAAAACTTTCAGCTATGGAGCAGAAGTATTATGATGAGCCAGAAGAAAGTAAAGGTTTTGACGCAAAACGACTTTTCTCTAAACTGGCAAAAGGCTATTACTGGCTTATTTTATCGGCTGTCGTTTGTTTAACCGCGGCTTTCCTGTATATACGCTATACAGTACCGTTGTACCAGGTGTCAACTTACATCCAGGTACAATCGCCCGGCGAAGTGACCACCAATATTCTGGGTGGTTCCGCATTTGGCCAGGGCGGCCCGGCTGCAGCCGCACAGGCGCAACCTGATTTGAACAGCGAAATCTTTAAGCTCGAGTCTGCAGCGCTTATACAGCAGATCGTAGACTCTTTGCATCTTGAAATTGAAATACTCACAAAGGGCCGGGTACGCGATAAGCCATTACACCTCGATTCATTACCATTTACCATCAAGGTAAAACGCTGGGATATTGATGAAGCAACCCCGTTGTACAAATTACTGGTAAGCGAAGACGGGTATAAAATTCAGCTTGAAAAGGAAATTGTAAAAGGTGCATATTTTCAACCGCTGATATTTAAACACGATACCATCATTATCGAGCCCAAACCTTTCCTTACCGTTCCGAAAGAAGTATACCTGTTGCGTTTTCCCGGTGTAGATGGCGCCGTTGCAAAGTATTCATCGCGGATCTCTGCCAGCGCTGTGCCCAAAGGCGGTATGGCCATGCTGCAGGTATCGGTAAGGGATGAAATTCCTGAAAGGGCGAAACAGATAGTGGAAGTACTGTTGCATAATTATGATAAAGCCAATTTCGAACATAAAAGCAAGGCGCTGCGTACAGAAATAGAGTTCCTCGAGAACCGGCTGGCAACAGTATCGGGCGAATTGTCGACACAGGCCAATAAAGTAAAAGATTTCAAATCGAACAACCGGGTGAACGACGTTGGTACTTCTGCCAACCAGATCCTTGGTAACCTGGTAACCCTCGATAGCCGCAAAAGCGAGAACGTGTTCAAGGAAAACCTGCTGAACCAGGTGGAAGCCAGTATTCAGCAGAGCGGTCAGGAGCAGATCATACCAAACGTTGCTGCTTTAACTGACCCCGGTTTAAGCGGTTTCGTGGATGGCTATAATAAACTGGTGTTAAGGAAGAAAGAGATCCTCGATCGCGGTACGCCGCAGGATATTCGTTTGCCTGAGATCAACGCCGGTTTGGCCACAGCAAAGAACAGCATTTATTCAAGTATTAACAGTATTCGCCAGCAACTGAGAACTGCCAATGCGCTGATCGCTTCACAGGAACAAAGCCAAACGGGCCGCTTCCAGGGTATGGCTGAAAAAGAAAAAGACCTGAACCAGACCAACCGGGTGCTGGGGGTAAAAGATGCACTGTATACGTTCCTGCAGCAAAAGATAGAAGATAAGAAAATGGAATACGCTTCAGCCGGAATTGCCGGTTCGCGTATCATTGACTGGAATATCAGCAAGAGTGTAAATCCCAAGCCTTACATGGTGTATGCCATCGGCTTTATTTTGGGAATAATGATCCCCGTGCTGGTAATTGTTGTACAGTTCATGCTGAACAACAAGATCGAAACAAGGGAAGATATCCATGGTATTACCGCGCTGCCGATTGCCGGTGAGATCATTCTCGATAACAGCAAGGCCGATGTGGTGATAGCGGAAGAAACCGTATCGCCGATCGCCGAACAGTTCAGAACACTGCGCACGAATATCTCGTACATGGGTTACGGTCCCGATCACAAAGTGCTGATGGTTACATCGAGCATGAGCGGTGAAGGAAAAAGCTTTGTGAGCCTGAACCTGGCAAGTTCGCTTGCCATCAGCAGCAAGAAAGTGATATTGCTCGAGTTTGACCTCCGCAACCCCAGTTTGAGCGAGCGGTTAGGTTTTAAAAAGTCTGCCGGTATAACCAATTTCTTACGTGGCGAAGGCCAGGTAGACGATCTGGTACAGGCGGTTCCTGAAATGGAAAATCTATCTTTCCTGAGCGCTGGTACGCCGTTACCGCTGAACCCCGGTGAGATCATTCTGAACCCAAGAATGAAACTCCTGTTCGATTACCTGCGGGCGCATTACGATTATATAGTAATGGATACGCCGCCGGTTGAAGCCGTATCAGATGCATTGTCGTTAGGTAAACTGGCCGATATCTCATTCTTTGTACTGCGCCATAAGTATACGCTTCGCCCATCGATAAAACTGATCAATCAGTTGCACAACGATCAGAAACTGCCACATATTTCGCTGATCATAAATGGTATTAAGCCGGGTTATGGATTCCAGCATGTATATGGTTACGGTTATGAATACGGACAAATGGGCAAAGGGAAGAAAAAAAAGAAAAGCTCAGACGGAAAATTAAAGATAGCATAGAAAGCAGAACTGCGAACGCATAACGCTCAACGAAAAGCCACCTGATATGGGTATGCCGCGTTAAGCGTTTGGCGTTACGCGTTCAGCGTATAAAAAAAGCAAGATGAAATTCTCTTTGAAGAAAAATTTCCTGACTCATTTCAAATATTACTACAGTATTATAGGTAGTAAATTATTGTTCTTTCTGGGGCTAAGCATTTTGATCAGCTTTCTGGATGGGATGGGGCTTGCCATGTTCATTCCACTGCTGAAAGCAGTAGGAGATGGACAGGCGCAGCAGGCTGCAGCCGATAACCAGGAGTCGCTGGGTCAAATTCAGCACATCATCAATCTCATCAAGAAAATGGGATTTGATCTTACTATTACCACCGTGCTGGTTTCATTGGTGTCGTTGTTTGTGTTCAAGGGGGCGATGAAATATTTCCAGATGAAATATTACGCCGGTTTACGCGAACTGTTCATCAAAAAAGTTCGATACAGGCTGGTGCAGAACCTGGAAGGGTTGTCATACAGCGCCTTTTTGAAAATTGATTCGGGTAAAATTCAGAATACGCTTACCGTTGAAGTGCAGCGGTTGTTCTCTTCATTTCATTTTTATTTTACCGCAGCCCAGGCATCGGTAATGTTGCTGACCTATATGTTCCTGGCGTTCCTGGCCAACTACCAGTTCGCCGTACTCGTATGCGTTGGAGCGGTGGTGTCGAACCTGATCTACAACAATATTTATAAAACCACCAAGAACGCTTCGAACGAATTATCGAAAAAGGGCGCCGACTTCAACAGCTTCCTCATACAAACCACGCATCACTTTAAATACCTAAAATCGACGAACACCTTTAACCGGTATTCAAGCAAGTTGAGGAATGTGATCAATCAGGCTGAAGGGTTGAACAAGAAGATCGGTCACATGACGGCCATTGCTACCAGTATAAAAGAGCCCATTATTGTAATAATAGTAATGATGGTGATTTTTGCCCAGCTGAACTGGATGGGTGCCAGTTTGGGCAGCATCATTTTGAGTTTGTTACTGTTTTATCGCGCCCTTAGCTACCTGGTAATGACGCAGAACTACTGGCAGGGCTTTATAGAGAACAGCGGCGGTATCAATTCCGTAACATCGCTTACCAATGAAATGGCGGCCCTGCAGGAAGTACACGGGCCGGTTGCCTTCAAAGCCATTCAGGACAAAGTAGCGCTTAAAGACGTTACGCTCTCATACGATAGTTTAAAAGTGCTCGATGGCGTCAATATAGAGTTGCGGAAGAAATCGACGATAGCGCTGGTAGGTGAGAGCGGCGCCGGTAAAACAACACTGGCCAATATGATCGCCGGCCTTATTCGTCCTGATTCGGGTGAACTGTATATTGACGGCATTCCAATGGCGCAATACAACCTGAACACCTACCGCGACAAGGTTGGTTATATTTCACAGGAGCCGGTTGTGTTCAACGATACCATCTTTAACAATATTACTTTCTGGGCCGAACCAACGCCTGAAAATATAAAGCGCTTCAACGATGTGCTGCGCATGGCTTCGCTGAATGGTTTTGTAGAATCGCTGCCTGAAAAAGAAGAAACGCGCCTTGGCGATAACGGGATCCTGATCTCGGGCGGACAGCGTCAGCGTATCTCCATCGCCCGCGAGTTATACAAACACACCGAAGTGCTGATCTTCGATGAAGCTACTTCGGCGCTGGATTCCGAAACCGAAAGGATCATCCAGGAGAATATTGAACAATTGCGTGGTAATTATACCATCGTACTTATAGCGCACCGCTTATCTACCATAAAAGAAGCAGATACCATTTACCTGCTTGAAAAAGGAAAGGTCACCGCTTCCGGTTCTTTCGATGAAATGGTGAACAAATCGACCCGGTTTCAGAAAATGGTTTCACTCCAGGGTATTTAGGGTAGCTACCCAGTTGATCGATCGCTCTTTAAAAAACATTGTCAGGAAGGCATTACGGGAACGTGATGCCTTTTTCCCGAAATGCATCCCTTGTTTTGTGCACATTGTTTCTTGTTAAAGCCCTGTGTTTTTTGATCCTTGTCCGATCTTTCAATCAAGGAAATAGCACCCTTATGATACCAATTACCAAACCTTTTATGCCCCGGCTTGAAGAGTATGAAAATTACGTTCGGGGTATATGGCAACGCCAATGGCTTACTAATAACGGTCCCCTTGTAAATGAACTGGAGCTACGGTTAAAGCAATACCTGAAAGTGCCGCACATGTTATATGTTTCCAATGGCACATCGGCATTGCAGATAGCGATCAGGGCGCTAAAGTTGAAAGGGGAGATCATTACGACCCCTTTTTCATTTATAGCTACTACCAGCAGTATATTGTGGGAAGGGTGGAAACCGGTATTCGTAGATATCGATCCCAACACATTCAATATCGATCCGGCGCTTATAGAAGCTGCCATTACACCGGAAACTTCGGCAATTATAGCCACACACGTTTTCGGAAATCCCTGCGACATAGACGCTATACAGGCAATTGCCCAGAAGCATAACTTAAAGGTTATTTACGATGCTTCCCATTGCTTCGGTACAAAATATAAAGACAAATGTGTTTTTCAGTATGGGGATATCAGCGTAACCAGTTTTCATGCCACCAAGCTGTACCATACTATCGAAGGCGGAGCCGTATTCACCATGAATGCAGATCTGCTGAAGGAAATGGCTTACATGCGCAATTTTGGTTTTAATGGTCCCGATGATTTTGCCTGCATTGGCATCAACGGAAAAAACTCGGAGTTCCATGCGGCCATGGGGTTGGTGAACCTCAAATACGCCGACGAGCTGTTGCAGAAAAGAAAATCGCAGTTCCTGCATTATGCCGAACTGCTGCAGGGCATGAACATGCAAATGCAAACCATTGATAAAAATGCCGATTATAATTATGCATATTTCCCCATCGTTCTTCCTTCCGAAGATCTGTTGAAGAAGATGGAAGCATATATGATCGGGAATGGGATACACCCGCGCCGGTATTTTTATCCTTCGCTGCACACGTTGCGGTTTGTAGAAAAGTATGAGTGTACAAACAGCCAGAGCATTGCGCCGCGGGTTATGTGTTTGCCCCTGCATCACGATCTGTCGGAAGAAGAAATGCACATGGTGGTAAGGATCTTATTGCGGGTACAGAATAATTTGCGATGACGGCAGCGATAATGCAACCCTACTTTTTCCCCTACATCGGTTATTTTCAATTGATACAGGCAGCCGACCGGTTTATATTGTTCGACGATGTGCAGTACATCAGGCATGGATGGATAAACCGGAACAGGATACTGAAACCCGCTGATGGTGTTCAGTATATAATAATGCCGCTGGCTTCACATACCAGGAATACCCCGATAAAAGATATCAGCGTGGCCGATGTAGAAGGTAGCAGGGATAAAATACTACGGCAGATTGAACATTATAAAAAGACTGCACCGTATTACAAACAGGTGCTGGCATTGATAGCAGATTGCTTTGCAGCTCCGCATAGTTCAATCACTGAAATGAACGCAGGTTATCTCAAAGCCATATGCGATTATATCGGTATCGAATATAAGATTGAAATATCGTCGCAAATGAACTTTGATTATTCAGGTGTGCAGAATGCAGGTGAATGGGCGTTGAGAATGAGCGAACAATTGCAGGCGACAGCATATATCAACCCGGTAAGCGGCATGGAGCTGTTTGATAAAAACCGGTTTGAGCAAAGCGATATCCGCTTACAATTTCTACAACCGGTTATAAAGGAATACGATCAGCGCAGGAAACAATTTGAGCCGGGGTTGTCGATCATCGATGTGATGATGTTCAACGAACCGGCTGCTATCAAAAATCTTTTAAACGATTACCAGTTAGTATGAAACCAGTGGGCGGTTATTTTGAACTGGAGTTAAGCAAAGGCCGGTATGCGTACCACGAAACGCCTTACACATTTAAAAGCGGCCGGTCGGCCCTGCACTATATACTACGTGTGTGTAAGCCGGCGCTTGTGTATGTTCCTGTTTATACCTGCAATGCCCTGTTGCAGTCGTTTGAAGCGGCAGGCATAACATATAAGCGGTATGCAATTGATGAAAAGCTCGATCCGGTTTCATTACCCGCTCTTCACAGCGGCGAGTATTTCTTATATATCAACTATTTCGGATTAAAAGATGCCACGGTGGAAATGCTTTCGGCCAGGTACGGCGAACAACTGATCGCAGATTGTACCCAGGCCTTTTTTGTAAAGGGAAATGGCTGCTCGTGGTTCTTTAATTCATGCCGGAAATTCTTTGGCGTACCTGATGGCGCTTACCTGTATCCGCCCGGTCATTTACGACCCGATGTGGTTGAGGGCAGAAATGAAACGTATACGGTCGCGCATTTGATGCAGCGATTTAACGGTCATGTGCAGGAAGGGTATAAAGCATTTACAGAAAATGAACAGTTGTGTGGTGCGGAAATAACGGGCATGTCGGTGTTAAGTGAATATTTATTATCGAATACCGATCATGCCGGTGTAATTAACCGCAGACGGGCCAACTTCAGCTACCTGCACCAGGTGTTCAGGGATATAAACCGGTTTTCCATAACCGCTTACGAGGAAGGCGTTCCGATGGTGTATCCGTTGATGACCGGTATGCCGGTTGACCGGGAAAAGCTGTACAGGAACAGGATCTTTGTTCCCACATTCTGGGAAGAAGTGAAGCAAGCCGATAGCCGTAAGTTTTCAACAGAAATAAAGCTGGCAAACAACTTGTTGCCATTACCAATAGATCACCGGTACAGTGAAGATGATATGCAAAAAATGGCGGAAGTAATACAACTTACCATATGAGCAACCAAGTGTACATACGGCCATTGCGGATAGAAGATGCGCTTATATCTTACCGCTGGCGCAACGATCCCAAAATATGGCGGTTTACCGGGTCACGTCCCGACCGCTTTATTACCCCCGAAATGGAAACAGCCTGGATCACCGCTGTGCTGCAGCGCGAAAATGAAAAGCGGTTTGCCATTTGTTTAAGTGAGGACGACCAGTACATAGGAAATGTATTTTTTACCGATATAAAGAACAGCGAGTGCCAGGCCCACATCTTTATAGGCGAGGTTAAGTATTGGGGCGGGCTTAGGGCCTATGAAGGCGGATGGATGGCGCTCGCACACATGTTCACCAACCTTAACCTTGAGCTGGTATATATGGAAATGCACAAAAACAATCCCGGTATGGGCGGTGTAAAAAAAATGGGTTGGAAGCCCATGGAAGAAATGCCCAACGGTTTTGTAAAACATGTGTTTAGCCGGCAAATGTTTGAGCAGGCGCGGCCGGTTGTGGAAGCGCTGTTACAACAAAAAAGATCAAAGCCTGATTTGTTAACATAAGCATCTTTCGAAAGTATGGTTATAAATACATTGCCCCTGGTATCCGTTTGCATCCCTGCCTACAACCAGGAGCGTTATATACGCCAGTGCCTTGAAGGCGTGATGATGCAGCAGACCAGTTTTTTATTTGAGGTGATCATTGGGGAAGATTGTTCAACCGATAATACCCGCCGCATTATAAAAGAGTTTGAGCAGCGGTACCCGGAAATAATAAAACCCATTTACCATGAAAAAAACGTAGGACCGCAACGGAACGCCTACGAATTCTGCTGGCCGAAACTCACCGGTAAATACATCGCGGTTTGTGAAGGCGATGATTACTGGACAGACCCCCTTAAGCTGCAAAAGCAGGTTGATTTTTTAGAAAAGAACGAGGACTTCGTGTTGTGCTTTCATGAAACCAATACTGTTGATGCGAACGAGAATATAATGAGGCATGTGGAAGTGAATGGCGATGGCATCGTGTACGAGTATGACTGGAAAAGCATTTTCCATAAACACATTGCCACGCTGTCGGTCGTTTTCAGGAATTGTATTCCTACTAATCACAAAGATTTTGTACACGCTACCTACGGCGATATCTTCCTGTTCACTGTTTTATCGCGGTACGGTAAACTTGCCGAACTTGGTTTTAATGGGGGCAACTATCGCAAACACACGAGTGGTATGTATGGCGGAAGAACGATGGCCAATAAGTACAGGGGCACCATTCAAACAAGGAAGTTCATGAAAAAGTCTTCCCTGTTCAGCGAAGAACAGAAGCAGGAGATAGATAAAACAATATGGCGTGAAAAGAAAAAATATGTAAAGAACCTGATAAAGCATGGTGAAATAACCGATAGTATCAGGATACTGTTTCTATAAACCTTTACTATTATCAATAACCTTTTGCTATACGCATCAAAGATTTTAATATGAGTAATAAAAGATTCGCTGCATTTGTTATAACCTTCAACCGTGCAGAAATTTTAATGGATACCATCCATAAGATCCTTAGCCAGACATTACCGCCAGAAAAATTGCTGGTAATAGACAATGGATCAACCGATGAAACAAAAAAGAAACTCGATGAATTATATCCCCAGGTTGAATATTTCAGTATGGGTTATAATGCTGGCCCTGCAGGCGGCGACAAAGTAGGATTGGAAATGCTGGCAAAAGAAGGTTATAAGTGGATCTTCTGGGGCGATGACAACGATCCGCCACCCACCAGCGACACCTGTGAAAAGCTGATTACCCTCGCCGAATCGTATGGCGAAAATTGCGGTCAGGTAGGCATGGTAGGAAGCCGGTTCAATAAATACACCGGTTTGCTGGAGCGCATCACCACCGAAGAGTTGCGGGAAAAAAAGCCATTTATAGAAGTAGATACCATTGGCGGCGGACAATGTAAGATCGTAAACGGAAACAGTATATTAAAAGGTATTGTAACAGAGGAAAAATTGTTCTTTGGTTTTGAAGATCTTGACTTTGACCTTTCGCAAAAAGAAGCCGGTTACAAATTACTGGTGCATAGCGGCCTGTTCCTCGATTGCCGCGAGCGCTGGAACCGCTTTGAAGTAGACAGGCCGGTTGCCCGCAAAAAAGACGAAGGCGTATTATGGCGCGATTATTACAGCATTCGCAATGCCCTCTTCATAATGAAAAAGCACAGGCTGCCTTTTGCATGGCTGTCGTTCCTGGCTGTTTCAGTTGGCAAAAGCCTGTTAAGTTACAAACATGGTTTGCGCTATGGCTCCCTCGTAACCAGGAATACCTGCAAAGCCGTTCGCGACTATAGCCTGAGAAGATATTATAAAAGATAACCCCCGACTTTTTAAAACCCTTAAGACATAACCCGATAAGCGCCGACCGACCATCGGATGCTTCAAACGTAAAACTTTATGAACAAGAAGTTTGCTGCATTTATTGTGACGTACAACCGACCTGATATTTTGATGGACACAATACAAAAGTGTCTCGATCAAACCAGGCCGCCCGATAAGCTGATGATCGTTGACAATAACGACAACGATGAAACCAAAAATAAAGCGGCACAGCTTTTCCCGAATGTAGCACACCTGAAGGTTGGGCATAACTCAGGTTTTGCCGGCGGCGGTAAAGCCGGTTTGGAGGCGCTTGCAAAAGAGGGGTATGAGTGGATCCTGTGGGCAGATGATAACGACCCGCCATATACTGACGATACGTTTGAAAAACTGTTGCAACTGGCAGAGTCCTTTGGCAGCAATTGCGGCCAGGTAGGCGTGGTTGGACATAAAATAAATAAACGCACCGGTTTGGTAATAAGAACTACCAATGAAGAGCTGGAAAAAGGCGACTACCTGGAGGTAGATACCATTGGCGGTGGCATGATAAAGATCATAAGAGGAGAGAGTGTATTGAAGGGAATTGTGCCCGAGGCGAAACTGTTCTTCGGTTTTGAAGACCTCGATCACGATCTGTCGCAAAAAAGGGCCGGTTATAAAATACTTGTGCATACCGGTTTGTTCCTCGACCTGCGTAAGAAATGGAACCGGATGAATTATAAAAGAGCGACAGTACGGAAGAAAGATGAAGGTGTTCTGTGGCGCGACTACTACAGCATTCGCAATTCGCTTTTTGTAATGACCAAGAACCGGTACTACATGGCCGTTTGCTCTATCCTGGCTGTTTCATTTGCAAAAAGCATGATGAGCTATAAACATGGGCTGCGATACGGAACGCTGGTTACCAGGAATACATTGAAAGCCTGGCGCGACTACACCTTCAACAGGTTTTACAAACGTAATGTTTAAAAGTTTTAATAAGTATTTATGAATATAAGTGTTTGTGCAATTGTGGTTACTTATAACCGGCTCGATACATTAAAGACAGCTTTGGCGCATATATTGGCCCAGGCCATGGCCCCAACTGAAATCGTAATTGTTGACAACAACAGTTCAGACGGTACCAGAGAATATCTTAAAACACTGGAAGGTCATAATAAAATTCATTGTATTTATATGGACAGCAATACCGGTTCTGCCGGCGCCATAGCAAAAGCAATGAAATATGGATTGGCAAATAATTCATTTGATTATTTCTGGGTGCTTGACGATGATACATTTTATGCGCCCAATGCGTTAAAAGACCTGGTTGAGAATATTGAGGAAACGCCGTTTGTGATGCTTGGTCTGCATGGCGCTAATTTCAGAATGGGCACTAAAGTATTTGTTGAGTCGAAAGAGAGGTTACAGGAGGTTGATTATGCCATGATCGACGGGGCTTTGATAAAAGCCGATGTGGTGCGCAGACTGGGTACTTTGTGCGAAGAGTTCTTTATGATGTGCGATGACCATGAATATTCCATCCGTATCAGAAAAAATGGTTTCCGTATCGGTGTATTGAAGAATGGGGCCGATGACCGCCAACTGTTAGGCGGGGGCGGACAATTTACCAAAGCAACCTTATGGCGGGGGTATTATTCAGCCCGTAACCATACCTTCATTATCAGGAAGCATTTTTCATTTATGGAATTTATAGGCTATGTTTTTCACCAGGTAAAACTGCTGATCGCTGCCGCCATACTGGCCCCTGACCGGTTTAAACGGGTAAAATTCAGATTGATGGGCATCTGGCATGGCATCAGGGGCATAGGTGGTAGAACACTGGATCCGGGAACGCTGGAATTTGCAAGCCGTAAACTCTGATGCCACTTTGAATTACATTAAACAGGGAATTGTACAAAATGCATAGTGATACAATAACAGATACAACAATGGAGAACGTACCT
Organism: Niastella populi; assembly: GCF_002078015.1. Classification (GTDB taxonomy): domain Bacteria; phylum Bacteroidota; class Bacteroidia; order Chitinophagales; family Chitinophagaceae; genus Niastella; species Niastella populi. The sequence continues at coordinate 20,411 of NZ_LWBP01000035.1, forward strand.
GCTACAGGCACTGGTGGTTATAAGGCACACATGCATAAAGTACTGTTTGTTATCGATACATTACAAACAGGTGGCGCCGAGCAGAGCCTTTTCGCCAATGCGATCAGGTTTAAGAACATGCAGCCCGTAGTTTGCCATTTGTATGCCGGTGAGTTATTGAAGCCGAAGTTTACTGAGCATGGCATTACAGTGCATTCGGTATCACTGAAAAAGAAATACGGGTTTGTGGAAGCCTATAAACAATTGAAGGCAATAGTGCAGCAGGAAAAACCGGATATCATAGTGGCGTATTTGACCCGCTCGGAAATAGTAGCGCGGCTGGTTGGCCGGTTCAGTAACATTCCGGTTATAGGCACCTTCGTAAGCGAGTTGTATTCCGATTCATATAATACAGCGCTTTCAGCCAAAGCAAAAATGGCTGTCGCTTTTTTCAAATGGGCCAATAAAAGAACGGCCCGGTATTGCAAAGGCTTTGTTGCGAACTCTGAGGTGGTAAGGCAGTCGAACGGAAAGGCGTTAAAGATCGATCTGAACAAAATTGAAGTCATAAACCGGGGCCGCGATAGTAAACTGTTCCGCTATCAGGTTCCGCAGACATTTCCTGGAAAACCACTTCGATTTCTGAACGTCGGTAGATTAGTACCGGTTAAAGGCCAGCGCGACATGATACTGGCCTTCAATGAATTTTTGCCCGCATTTCCGGATGCGGTTCTCCATATAGCCGGCGATGGCCCCGAAAAGGAACCACTTGCCGCCCTTATTAACGAACTGGGATTGCAGAACAATGTGAGCCTGCTGGGAAGCCGCGATATACCGCAGCTTATCAATGAATATGATTGTTTTGTTTTTCCTTCTCATAGCGAAGGGTTTAGCGGCGCCATTGTGGAAGCGATGTTTGCAGGGGTGCCGGTGCTGGCCAGCGATATTCCGGTGAACAAAGAAGTGATCACGCATATGGAAACCGGATACTTCTTTGAAAAAGGTTCGGTACAAAGTATTAAAAACGCTTTGTTGTGGTTGGCAGAAAATACAACCGTTGCCCAGGCGCTGGCTGCAAAAGCCAATGAACATGCACGGATGAACTTTGAGCTGTCGACAATTGCCGGTAAACTGGAACACTATTTACTCAACATGATCATTGCAAAAAATTGACAATACTTCAACTGGTTCAGAAACCCCAATTACGGGGAGCTGAAATGTTTGCTTCGCAGCTGTCGACCCACATCAATAAGAAAGGACATAGGGCCATCATCGTATTTGTTTTTCCGGGCAGCGCAGCTTTGCCCTTTTCAGGTGAAACAAGGCATTTGAATGGTTCGCCCAAAAAACGAATGTGGGATGTAAAAGCCTGGCGGCAGCTGGCGCAGATAATAAAAGAAGAAAAACCCGACATTGTTCAGGCGAATGCCGGTGACACATTAAAGTATGCGGTGTTTTCGAAATTGCTTTTCAGATGGAAACAACCCATCGTATTCCGGAATGCAAGTACCATCAGCCTGTACATAAAAACAACGCCGGCTAAATTACTGAATGGCTTCTTCTTTAAGTATGCCAGTAAGATCGTTTCGGTAAGCCGCACATCGGCAACGGATTTTGCAAAGCTGTTCCCGCAATTCAAAACGCGTGTAACCACAGTGCCCATTGGAATAGAAGAAGAGGGGTTGAAAAGCGGGAACGAAAGCCCTTTAAAGAATACTTCAAAACCTGCTTTGGTGCATGTGGGCGGGTTTACATATGAAAAGAACCATGCACGCCTTATCGGGATCTTTGAAGGCATTCTAAAGAAACAACCCGGCGCCAGTTTGCATTTTGTTGGCAGCGGTCCGCTTCAACAGCAGATAGAAGAACTGGTTAAACAAAAAGGCCTTGAACAACAGGTGCATTTTTACGGCTTCAGAAATGATGCCATGCAGTTTATGAAACATGCCGATGTGTTGTTGCTGCCAAGCATAATTGAAGGCCTGCCCGGTGTGATACTGGAAGCCTTTTACTGTAAAACACCGGTTGTGGCGTATGATGTAGGCGGCATTGGCGAAGTAGTGATCAATAACAGGACCGGCTACCTGGTGCCGAAAGGAAACGAGGAAGCGTTTATTAACAAAGTGTTGGCCGCGCTTGAAAGAACGTCAGACAATGAACAGATGATACAGAACGCCTGGCAACTGGTTACGAATGAATATCTGAATGCCAGTATAGCCGGAAAGTTCCTGGATGTATACAGGAATGTATCATCACCCCTTAACAACTAATACATGGATACTTTGAATAAGACTTATATCCGTCAAATGTACCAGGAGCAGGAACCTGTTCCGGTATTGCATATCATTAAATCCCTGGGCCGTGGAGGAGCTGAGATGTTGTTACCCGAAACATTGCGTCAGCACGATAAACAAAAATTCAAATTTCATTATATCTACTTTCTGCCGTGGAAAGACCAGATGGTGCCGGCGATTGAGCAGGAAGGAGGAAAGGTAGTTTGCGTTAAGGCAAAGAACAATGCCGCGATATTGCTGGCGGTACGTAAGATCGCCGCATATGTACGTAAGAACAACATTCAACTGATACATTGCCACTTGCCATGGGCAGGTATGGCGGCCCGCCTGGTGGGCAAACTCACCGGTGTGCCGGTTGTTTATACAGAACATAATAAATGGGAGCGCTACCACAAGCTCACCTATTATATGAATAAACTGAGCTTCCCGTTGCAGCAACGGGTGATAGCCGTTTCGGCAGAAGTGGCCAGTTCCATTAAAATAAACTACAGGAAAACAAAACCACTGGTTCAGGTGGTGGCCAACGGGGCCGATACAGCCAAGTATGCCCGTACGCAAACTGCTGCCATCGACATCCGCAAGCAGTTAAATATTCCGGCTACCGCTACCGTTATTGGAATTACCTGTGTGTTCAGGGCGCAAAAACGGCTGGGCACCTGGCTCGAAATAGCCAAGGCGCTGCATGCCAAACAACCCGGTACTTATTTTATTATCGTAGGCGACGGGCCGCTTCGCGATGAAGTGCATGCAAAAGCAAAGGCATTGGGAACTGAGCAGTATGTATTCTTCGCGGGACTGCAAACCGAAACCCGTCCGTACTTTACCGCAATGGATATGTTCATGATGAGCTCAGAGTTTGAGGGGTTACCCATTGCATTGCTTGAAGCCATGAGTATGAACTGCGTACCGGTTTGCACTGCGGCCGGCGGAATACCCGAGGTAATAAAAGATGGCGTGAACGGTTTACTGGTTCCTGTTGAACAACCCCTGCAACTGGTTGAGCGGTTGTCGCAGTTAGTGCAGCAGCCAGATGAGGTGGCGCGTATGAAACAGGCTGCCCGCGAAACAGTCATCAATTCATTCAGCATGAAAAAGATGGTTGCCGAGCTGGAAGATATTTACACCGATTTGATTAACAAATAAAACTCTGGATTGTGATAGGCGGAATACTTTTGTTGATCCTGCTGTTTGCGGCAACGATACCGATGCTGCAAATGATGAAACACCGTTTGCCCTGGTTTCAGGTTGGCATGATGAAAAACCTGTACTGGTTCCATACGTTGTTTACGATCATCTATTACATATTTCAAATGTTCTCGCGGTCTGATTCGCAGGACTATTATCTGCGGCCGCAACAGAACTACGCCGATTGGTTCAGTGCGTATGCCACCGGAACGCCGTTTATTGATTTTGTAGGTTACCCGTTTATCAATTACCTGGGTTTTACCTTTGAAATGATGTTCGTGTTGTTTTCGTTTATGGGATACTGGGGGTTCGTTTTCTTTTATGTTTATTTTAAGGAGAACCTTAGATACAAGCATAAGTTCCTCGGCATTGACCTGGTTGCGCTTTTGATCTTTTTGCCGAATATGCACTTCTGGACAGTTTCACTTGGTAAGGGGTCTATTATTTTCTGGGGGCTGGGCATGGTAATGTATGGCCTAAGCCAGTTAAAGACCCGGAAAATACACCTGTTGCTGGGATTGCTGATCATTTATCACGTACGTCCGCACGTATTCCTGTTCATGGCCGTTGGTATTGTGGTGGGCCTGTTCACCGGGCGGCAAAAAGTGCCATTGTATCAAAAGTTGCTGGTGTTTGGCGCCAGTGTGGGCGCAATGGTTTTGTTGTACGATAAGATCATGGCGTTCGCAAAGATCGATGGCGATAATGTAATGCAAAGCTTTAACCAGTTTTCGGCCGTACGTGCGTATGAGTTATCAAAAGCGGGTTCAGGTATCGATATCTCGAATTATCCGCTGCCACTGAAACTGTTCACCTTCTGGTTTCGCCCGCTGTTTGTAGATGCGCCGGGCGCCATGGGGCTGGTTGTATCGGTAGAGAACATGATGTACCTCGCGCTGGCCGCAAAGCTGTTCCAGAAAGGGTTTATAAAATTCATTCGCAAAGGATCGGCCTTATTGAAAACAAGCGCCGTAACATTTATAGCTACCTCTTTTGCCCTGTCGAATACGATGTCGAATATGGGAATCATCATCAGGCAAAAAAGCATGATCATGTACTTCCTTTTCTTTGTGATCCTTATGTTCCTGGATTATAAGAAGCATCAGCAGGTAATGAAACGGCAGAGAGCCAGGCAGGCAAGGGAAGAAGAGGCGCCGCCTGTTATAGAAACCAAGTTGGCAATAGCGAGCCGGACGTTGACGTGAGACGGGAATCGGCAATCGTGAAACGGCAAACCTCAGCTCGGCGTACGTTGGCAATCGGGAATCGGCTTGAATTTGGGAGGCGCAGGGTTGTAACAAAATCTGAATAATCGCAAGGCTATTGACCATTGACCATTGCCCTTCGTGGCCTGGAAAAAGAACCTAAAACTATAAACATAGAACTTATAACTTATATGCAAGGAATATTCACCGTATCGCTCGATTTTGAATTACACTGGGGCGTTTTTGATAAAAGAGACCGCCAGGCGCGTGAGGCCAATTATAAAAATACGTTGCGCATTGTTCCGCAGATGCTGGAGATGTTTTCAAAATACGATGTGCATGTAACCTGGGCTACTGTTGGTAGCTTATTCGTCGCAAACCAGCAGGAGTGGAACGAATACAAACCCGCCATAGAGCCTGACTATGCAGTAGAAAAATATTCTGCTTACAAATGGGTACGGCAGCATGGTATGAGTGATCAGTACCAATGGGCGCATTTTGCACCTGAAGAAGTGGCTATGATCTTAAAGTATCCGGGGCAGGAACTGGCTACTCATACCTTCAGCCATTACTATTGCCTTGAACAGCAGCGGGAGAAGATGGCATTTGATGCCGATCTGAAAGCGGCTGCCAAAGTGGCTCAGAAGTTTAATGCGCCAATGCGGTCGCTGGTATTCCCACGTAACCAGTTCAATCCCGAGTATCTTAAAATATGTTATGATAACGGAATTAAAACGGTTCGCTCCAACCCGGCCGGTTGGTTCTGGTCGCCGGTAACGGAAGGCGGCGCCGGTTTTCTGCGCAGGGTGTTCCGTACCGCCGATGCCTATGTGCAGGTTGGTAATGTAAGAACTTCCTATCCGTTAAGTTCCATTAAAGTAACGGCTGGTGAACCTTTGCAATTGCCTGCAAGCCGGTTTTTACGTCCCTGGACGCCGAAATCGGAATTAGCCAATAAATTAAGATTGCGCAGGTCGTGCCAGGAAATACGGATCGCTGCAGCCAAAAAAGAAGTGTATCATCTGTGGTGGCATCCTGAAAATTTTGGCGATTATCCCGAGCAGAATTTGAAGAGCCTTGAAGTGTTGCTGAAAGAATTTAAAAAGTGTAAAGAGAAGTATGGCATGACGAGCTGGAACATGGGTGAGTATGATAAAAATATGCGCGGCGAAACCGCAGGCAAAGAAGTAAAACGCGCTGAGAAAATACTTCAGTAATAAAGATATTGCTTTCCCGGTACTACAGAAGTCATTTACAGGCACAGGATATTCCTTTAGATTTTATACCCTTAAAATGAAAAAATAGTCCCGCGATGTGCGGGACTGTGTGGTATGCGTACTTAAAAGAGTTCCATATCGCCTAAAGAATAGCCCCAGTTTTTAATTTCCAGTAATTCGGGGAATTTCTCATTCATATTCAGATCTCTAAGGGTAACAATGGGACCACGGTTTTGAACAGGAATTATTCCCATCCACTTAAGGGCTGATTGGTATGTTTGGTATTGCTGACCCGAGAATGAAATGACCTGTATTTTATTTTTTTTGCAGTAAGGGAGAACCGCCTTGCTTATCAGTGAGTTGATGCGCCTGTTGTTTGACGCGTTGTTGAAAAGCATGCAGTCGACCAGGCGCAGCTCTCTGGTAAATGAATGGGATTTGATGCGGCCGATGAGCAGGAAGTTCTCATAGTCGGTAAAATAATTATACCTGAACAGCGGATTGTCGGCGTAGCGCCAGCGGATATACGAAGAAGAAAGCACCGTGTTCAGGTGACCTGTTTTATCTTCGTGTTTATCTGTCAGATCAAATACCCGCGGGTCCCAGGTTTGTGAAGGTGTCGGGTCTTCTGTACCGGCTGCGGCTTTACCTTTTTTAAAGGCAATGGCATAAGCAAGGCCGATAGGGTTTAACACTTTCAGCTTTAATGGCATTTTACCTTGCTGAACCCAGCCCATTTTCAAATAACCGGGCCGGCTTTGATCGTTCGGGGTATTGAAAACGAAATGAACGCCCTGTTGTTTACATAGTTCAAGCTGTTGCAGGGTAAGTTTTTTAAATATGCCTTTTCCCTGGTGATCGGGGTGGGTAGCCGTATCAACCGCACGAATGGCTTTGTAAATGGTGTCGTTCCATTTCCATTTCCATTGCATAAAAGCTCTTAGCCCTATAATTGTGCCGTTTTCTTCAGCCAGCAAAACAAAAGAAGCGCCGAACGGGTTCTGTTCATGTTTCCAGTTCCAGAGCGATGCTGATTTTGGAATAAGGCCTTCCCCCAGGGACTTTTTCAACAACTCAATCATAGCGGGTTTGTCCTGGGGGGTAGCTGGTCGTATTTGCATGGTTCGTAAATTATAATTGATTGAAACGATGTGAATGTTTTAGCTGGTTTGAAATGCCAATAAAAACAATTGCCTGCATATTGTAAAATAAAATCCAATTTTTTTTCTTATTGCAACAACGCTGTTGTTTTAAAGTAAACATTCTTTATAGCGTATGGATCTTCGAGGAACGTACGCAAATTGCACAAAATGAAACCATCACATAAACTGATCCGCATAACAACCGTACCGCTTTCATTGAGTGTGCTGCTAAAAGATCAGCTCAGGTATATGTCTGATCATTTCGATCTGCTGGCTGTTTCTTCGCCCGATAAATTACTTGAACAGGTTGGCGCCCGTGAAGGCGTGCGAACGGCGCCTGTGAGCATGACGCGTGCTATTACACCGGTGAAAGATCTGAAAGCATTGTGGAAGTTATACCGGTTATTGAAAAAGGAAAAGCCAACTATTGTTCATACGCATACGCCCAAAGCCGGATTGTTGGGTATGCTGGCGGGCCGCCTCGCCGGGGTACCTGTTCGCCTGCATACCGTAGCCGGTTTGCCCCTGATGGAAAATACCGGGCTGAAAAGAAAAGTACTTGATTTTGTAGAGCGGTTGACCTACAGTTGTGCTACAGGGGTTTACCCAAACTCGAAACATCTAAGCGCCTTTATTATTGAAAACAGGTTTTGTAAAACCAGTAAACTGAAGGTGCTGGGCAATGGAAGCAGTAACGGTATCAACACCCGCTTCTTTCAACCCAATGAAGAGCTTGATAAAGCAGCCTGTGAGTTAAAGAAGAAGTATGGGTTGACTGAAAAGGATTTTGTATTCGTTTATGTTGGCCGCCTGGTAAAAGACAAAGGAATTGAAGAACTGGTAGAAGCCTATAGTGCGCTCAAAAAGAAATATCCGCATATTAAATTATTGCTGGTTGGTCCGTACGAACCCGACCGCGACCCACTGGCGCCCGCTACAAAAGAGATCATAGAGCAGGACGATTCTATCATAAAAGCCGGATTTCAACCGGATGTGCGGCCTTATTTAATGATGAGCCAGGCATTGGCCTTTCCTTCCTACCGAGAAGGTTTTCCGAATGTACCCATGCAGGCCGGTTGTTTTGGTTTACCTTCCATAGTGACCGATATAAACGGCTGCAATGAGATCATCGGGGATGGTAAGAACGGATTGATCATTCCTGTGAAGCGGGTGCCCGAGTTACAGACGGCGATGGAGAAACTCCTCACTGATCAAAACTTATATCTGGCTTTACAGGCCAATGCCCGGAAGATGATCGTCGATCGCTATGAACAGAAATATCTTTGGGAATTGTTGTTAAATGAATATCACGACCAGTTAAAGAAACATGCAATTTTATCGTAACTACTTCAAACGTTTTCTCGATCTGATAGTAAGCCTTGTTGCCTTTAGTTTACTATTACCTGTTTTTATTATCGTCACTGCGCTATTGTACATAGCCAATCAGGGAAAGCCTTTTTTCGTACAGCCGCGCCCCGGCAGGAACGGGCGCATATTCAGATTGGTTAAGTTCAAAACGATGAACGATAGAAAAGATGCCGCCGGTAATTTGTTGTCAGATGCAGAGCGGTTGACCGCAGTGGGCAGGTTCATCAGGAAAACTTCGCTGGATGAGATCCCGCAATTGATCAACGTCATTAAAGGTGAAATGAGTTTGATAGGGCCCCGCCCACTGCTTGTTGAATACCTGCCTTTATATAACAGTACACAAAAGAGAAGACATGAAGTGCGCCCGGGTATTACCGGATGGGCGCAGGTAAATGGCCGCAATGCCATTGGCTGGAAAGAAAAGTTTGAACTGGATGTATGGTATGTAGATAATATGAGCTTTTTACTCGATTGTAAGATTATAGTTTTTACGCTAACGAAGGTCGTTAAAAGTGAAGGGGTTAGTCAACAGGGACATGTGACCATGACAAAGTTTACCGGAAATTGAATTTTTGACTAAATATAAAGCCTAATGGTAACTGGGGATTTACCCTTTTATTGATCAGAAGCACTGCAGTTTATTACAAACATTCTTATAAATAGTATAGATTAGAACTCTTAAAAACCCTAAGACCCATTTTATGATTCGTTT
>NZ_LWBP01000036.1 GCF_002078015.1 Niastella populi
CTTTCGTATTTGACTTACCACTTACTACTTATCACTTATAACTTTTCAGTAGACCCGAGCAGATTTGAACTGCTGACCCCTACATTATCAGTGTAGTGCTCTAACCAGGCTGAGCTACGGATCTAAATGATGTAGCCCGATCCAGGTTGTATCTCTTCCCTCTTACCGGGTTACTATCTGCAAAGAACTTTTGATCCTATGAAAGTTAAGTGAAGCAACAGCTAAAAAGTTTGTTTTTTAGCGCTATCTCTAAAAAGGAG
>NZ_LWBP01000037.1 GCF_002078015.1 Niastella populi
AGTTTATTTTTTAGCGCTATCTCTAAAAAGGAGGTATTCCAGCCGCACCTTCCGATACGGCTACCTTGTTACGACTTAGCCCCAGTCACTAGTTTTACCCTAGGCGGCTCCTTGCGGTTACCGACTTTAGGTACACCCAGCTTCCATGGCTTGACGGGCGGTGTGTGCAAGGTCCGGGAACGTATTCACCGTATCATTGCTGATATACGATTACTAGCGATTCCAGCTTCACGCAGTCGAGTTGCAGACTGCGATCTGAACTGAGAAAGGGTTTTTGAGATTAGCTCCTTGTCGCCAAGTGGCAGCTCTTTGTCCCTCCCATTGTAGCACGTGTGTAGCCCTGGGCATAAAGGCCATGATGACTTGACATCATCCCCTCCTTCCTCGCGTCTTACGACGGCAGTTTCATTAGAGTTCCCAGCTTTACCTGATGGCAACTAATGATGGGGGTTGCGCTCGTTGCGGGACTTAACCCAACACCTCACGGCACGAGCTGACGACAGCCATGCAGCACCTTACAGACTGTGTATTGCTACAAAATGAGCTTTCACCCACGGTCAATCTGCATTCTAGCCCAGGTAAGGTTCCTCGCGTATCATCGAATTAAACCACATGCTCCACCGCTTGTGCGGACCCCCGCCAATTCCTTTGAGTTTCAACCTTGCGGTCGTACTTCCCAGGTGGGATACTTAATGCTTTCGCTCAGACACACACTGTGTATCGCGTATGTCGAGTATCCATCGTTTAGGGCGTGGACTACCAGGGTATCTAATCCTGTTTGATCCCCACGCTTTCGTGCCTCAGTGTCAATTATTGTGTAGCAAGCTGCCTTCGCTATCGGTGTTCTATGTCATATCTAAGCATTTCACCGCTACATGACATATTCCGCTTACCTCCACAACATTCAAGATTGATAGTATCAACGGCAGTTTCCGAGTTAAGCCCGGAGATTTCACCACTGACTTACCAACCCACCTACGCACCCTTTAAACCCAGTGAATCCGGATAACGCTTGCACCCTCCGTATTACCGCGGCTGCTGGCACGGAGTTAGCCGGTGCTTATTCATCGGGTACCGTCAACCACACTAGAAAGTATGGGTTTCTTCTCCGATAAAAGAAGTTTACAATCCAGAGGACCTTCATCCTCCACGCGGCATGGCTGGTTCAGACTTGCGTCCATTGACCAATATTCCTTACTGCTGCCTCCCGTAGGAGTCGGGCCCGTGTCTCAGTGCCCGTGTGACTGGTCGTGCTCTCACACCAGTTACTGATCGTAGGCTTGGTGGGCTGTTACTCCGCCAACTACCTAATCAGGCGCACGCCCATCTTCAAACGCCGGAGCTATAATAATCAGGTGATGCCACCCAAAAATTTTACGGGGTATTAATCCACCTTTCGGTGGGCTATCCCCCATTTGAAGGAAGGTTGCGTACGTGTTCCGCACCCGTTTGCCGGTCGCCATCAACTGTATTGCTACAGTCATGCTGCCCCTCGACTTGCATGTATTAAGCCTGCCGCTAGCGTTCATCCTGAGCCAGGATCAAACTCTCCATTGTAAATGAGTTTTGATCACTTAGCTTAATTCTCTCAAAAAGAAAATCAACTTTGTGAATCTGTTAATTTTTTCGAGTCGCTAAAATCTTACCTTAGATTACTTAGAAAGTATTCTAAGTGCTGTTGCTTCCAAACTTTCAAAGAACTTT
>NZ_LWBP01000038.1 GCF_002078015.1 Niastella populi
TCTTTACCTGATCATCTTTTCTGCCTATAAATTCTATGTTGCCATCGGGAAGCCATCTGCCTAAATCTCCGGTCTTGTACAGGCGTTCTCCTTCTTTGAATGGACTCGCTATGAACTTTTCTTTGGTTAACTCTTCCTGGTTCAAATAGCCCCTGGCTAAACCATTGCCTCCTATGCAAATCTCGCCGATTATTCCTACCGGCTGGAGCTCTTCTTTTTCATTTAAAATGTAGATCTGTGTATTGGCAATAGGACATCCTATTAAAATAGCTTCTTTTTCAAATCCGATCTCCTTTACGGTACATCCAACCGTCGATTCCGTTGGGCCGTATTCATTATAGATCCGAATTGCCGGATTTAGTTTCCTCAGTATCTCTACATGAGTGTGTTCAAGTTTTTCTCCACCAACTATTGCTATTTGAACTTTTTCACTTTTTAAATCAAGTTGGCCAAGCAAACCGATATGCGCAGGAGTCAATTTTATAAAACTTAGTTCGCTCTCAAAGTATTCTTTTAAAATGGTTGTAACATGTGTGCTGCTGTTAAAAATATGCAGTTCGCCACCACTTATTAATGGTAAGAAGATACTTGTCACTGTTAAATCAAATGACAAAGACGTAAACAACCCAAAATTTAAAGGCGATGAACCATTCCAATATTTTGATTGCGCCCATTTTATATAATTTATCAGGGAAGCATGCTCCACCATTACCCCTTTTGGCCTCCCGGTGGAGCCTGAGGTATAGATCACATAAGCGAGGTTATCTGGTTGGGTTATCGAAGCTGATTTTTCAATGGAATATTCCTCCCGGCTCTCTTTGAACTTACTTAGTTCAGTTTCACCCAGGCATATCTTACATTTGGTATCCGCTTCAATGTAGTCTATTCTTTCCTGAGGGTATTCCGGATCGATTGGAAAATAAGCCCCTCCTGCCTTTAATACCCCCAGTATCGAAATAATCATCCACTCACTGCGCTCCTGTTTGATGCCCACCAGATCATCAGGCTGAATGTCATAATTATCTCCCAGGTAATGAGCAAGTTGATTGGACCGCTCATTGAGCTCCTGATAGGTTAGCTCTCTATCCTCAAATACTACCGCTATCTTAGCTGGCGTCTTCGCAACCTGTTCCTCAAACAAGTCAACGATCGTCTTGTTTTTGGAATAAGCGACCCCTGTGTCATTAAATGTGACCAATAACTCGTACTCTTCTTCTTTGGATAGGAAATTCATATGTTCAATGCTTGATTTGGATGCTCTATAAATTTATTTACTACACTATCAAGGTGATTTGTTATTCGCCCAATCAATAGTTTACTGTAATAATTTTGATTGTAATTTATAATTATGCTGATAGAAGTTAAAGCAGGATGAACTGTCAGGTTAAGATTATAATTTGCCTGTCGAAAAACTTCCAGTGATTCTATAGTTAGCCCTTCTTTACGATGCGCATGTAGTACTCCTTCATTTCCCAATTCCTTTACTGCATAGTTCTCAAATACCATGATATGATCCATCAGCGCCATGCCCGGTTCACTCTGCGACTGAACTTCTGACAGATTCATATAATGGTGGGCTGTACTCTGTATCGATTGTTCGTGCAGTGATTGTAACAGTTCAACAGGCGTAGCATCCGGAGCATACTGTACTCTTACCGGAATCGTATTGATGAACAGTCCGATCATCTCTTCAACCCCGGCCAGTTCGGCCGGACGACCGGACACCACTGCGCCAAACACTACATCATTCGTGTTGTTATAGCGTGACAACAAGTACCCCCATACCCCTTGTACAAACGTATTGTGGGTAATGCCTAACACGCTGCAAAGGGTATCCATTTTCTTAAACAGATCGCCACCTATCTGCAGGTGTTCACTGGATTCGACAAAAGTAGTGTCTGCTGCTCCTGACCTGAAGGGTATCTCTGCCGGAGATAAGTAACCTTTAAGGTAATCCTTCCAGTAACCAAGTGAACGCTCCCTGTCGATGTTTTTTAACCAATTGATATAATTGGAGTAAGGCATTACCGGTGGGAGCGCTGCTGTACTCCCCGTTATAGCCGCGCTCAACAGTTCATTAAAGTCATTGATCAGCACACTCGTGCACCAGCCATCCATTAGAATATGATGGTGACTCCAGATAAACTCATACTCTCCTGCTGATAGATCAATCACATGCAGGCGCATCTGCGAACCACTGCCCAGATCAAATCCCCGCTCCCTGTCTTTCTCCTTAATCGTTTGTAACAGTGCCTGTTGATCCGCCTCTCTATCCAGCTTCTCATAAGTAAAATTACTGGCTACTTTTTTCCTTACTATTTGTAAAGACCTGCCGGCATAATCAGTACTGAAACTGGTACGCAAGACAGCATGTCTCGCTGTTAACTGATCGTAAGCTCCTTTTAACTTTTCTATATCCAGTACCTGAGCCCGCACCCTGTAGGAGGTCTGCTCCAAATAAAGCAAGCCGGAGCTTTCAGCTAACCAGTGGTAATATATTCCCTCCTGTAAAGGAGATAATTCGTACACATCTTCCAGTGTATGGTCTGCGTTTAGCTTTGCCAGCTCTTGCCGGCTCAGCCCTTTGAAGCTTACATCCGAGGGGGTCAGATAAGTCTGCTTACTCTTAGCTAATTCTTCTATCAGCAACTGTAAGTTCTTCTTATAAGACTTAGCTAATTTTTTGATCGTTGCCGCGTCATATCTCGAACCTGAATAACGGATCGACATACCCAGTTCTCCCTTTACCAGCATCCCTGATACATCCAGTATCGCATCAGTTGTATTCTCTTTCGGTACATTTGATCCGATATACGCTGAGGCATATTCAAATAGCGAACCCTCATCATTGGATACATTTGCGCCAAAGTCTCCCAGGTAATTAAAGGTGATCTGTGGAGTAAGTTTATCTTCAAGTCCTTCCTGGCTTAAGTATTTGAGGATACCATAACCGATTCCCTTGTTTGGTACACTTCGTAAATCTTCTTTTACGTTTACTAAGCATTCTGTTTGGCTGGAAGCGTTGGAAACATTCAATACAAATGGATAGATCGTAGTAAACCAGCCAACTGTTCTGCTGATGTCTACTCCATCGATGATCTCCTCTCTTCCATGACCTTCCATCATTAAGACGCTTTTATCTGCAGACAAAACTTCTTTCAGCGCGATACCCAGACATGCCAGCAGCACATCATTTATCTCTGTATTATAAACACCATGAACACGGGTTTGCAATAGCACGGTGGTCTTCTTATCCAGGCCGAAGGATTCAGCTGAATCTATCAGAGCCGGCTGACCTTTTTTTATTACCTTATCCTGCGCTAAACCTGCGATCTGCTGATCACAGACCTGCCGCCAGTAAGTTCGCTCCTTTTCAAGCTTTTTACCTGTCGCGTATTGTTTTTGAAGCAAAGCCCATCTCTGAAAAGAATCTGTTTTTAAGGGCAACCCTGGTTTTTCGCCTGCTTTATAGCCGGAGTATAAAGCCGACAGGTCTTCTAAAAGTATACGCCACGAAACTCCATCCACCAGCAAGTGGTGAATGATCAGACCCAAACGGTCACCATCTTGCAACCTGAAATGCGCAACGCTGAATAAAGGGCCTTCAGATAACTTCATGCCCGATTGTAGCACTTCTCCCAACCGTGCCATTTCACGCGGCGCATCATCTACTTCCCTTAAGTCATAAAAGTTGATGCTGTAGCCACTTGCGCTTGTATCCTGATTAAACTGCTCCCATACTCCTTCGCGCTGTTTATAAATCATCCGAAGGGTATCGTGATGCCGGGTGAGATCCGCTATAGTCTTCTCCAGTATTTTTTTATCGATTCGCTCTTTACTCTGTAGTAAAACCGATTGGTTATAATGATTGTGTACTTTAATTCCCGGTTCTTCGAAAAACCATTTTTGAACAGGTGTCAGTTCTACTGATCCCTTTACCTCCGACTGATCGATGATCTGGCTGTTATGCAGCATTAACAGGGATAGTTCTTCCAGTACCGGTGTTCTTAGCAGGTGTTCTACTTTTAATGTATAACCCTTCTGCTTTAATCGCGCAACTACCTGGATGGACTTGATAGAATCTCCCCCGAGATTATAGAAACTATCCTTAACGCCAATGATTTTCCTTTTTAAAACATCTGACCACACCAAGGCTAAAACTTTTTCCTGCCCGGTGCGTGGAGCAACATATGCTACGCCACCGGGCAGTTCCAGTCCTTCCATGTTTGCCAGTGACTTCTTATCTATTTTGCCATTAGCGGTCAACGGCATTGCTTCGAGCTGTACAAAGCAGGCCGGAAGCATATACACCGGCAGCGTTTGTTCTAAATACGCTCTTAGATCGCCGGTATTTTGCTCAACATTGGAAGTGAGGTATGCTACCAGCTCCTTTTCTCCTGACTCATTCTCTTTGGCTAAAACTATGGCCT
>NZ_LWBP01000039.1 GCF_002078015.1 Niastella populi
TGACTCATTCTCTTTGGCTAAAACTATGGCCTGGTTTATCTGTTCATGGTTTAACAGAGCGTGCTCTATTTCTCCAGGCTCTATTCTAAAGCCTCTGATCTTTACCTGTTCATCTTTCCTGCCGATAAACTCTATGTTACCATCGGAGAGCCACCTGCCCAAATCGCCTGTTTTGTACAATCTTTCTCCCTTTTTAAAAGGACTCGCTATGAACTTCTCTTTCGTTAACCCTTCCTGGTTCAAATACCCCCTGGCTAACCCATCGCCTCCTATGCAAATTTCACCAATCACTCCAACAGGAACTAACTGCTGATGCGCTCCGACGACATAGATTTGCAAATTAGCCAGTGGCCTTCCAATTGTCACCCTGCCATTTTTATGTAATGCAGCGGCGGTGATAGTAGCGGTGACAGTAGTTTCTGTAGGGCCGTATTCATTGTAAAAGACAGTCAGTTCACTCCACCGCTTTGCTAATTTCTCGTTACATTGTTCCCCGCCGGCAATGACTCTTTTCAAACCGGTATAGTCACCTGGCGTAAGCGTCTCCAGGAAGCTGGGGGTAGCATGCAAATGGGTGATCTGTTGATGGTTTACGAACTCAGCAAATCGGCGTGTATTCAAAAGCAGATCATCGGACAGTACAACCAAAGCAGCACCGTTACAAAGCGCCAAAAATTGCTGTTCCAGCGAGGCGTCAAAAGTGTATTTAGAGAACAGCAGAATCCTTTCCTCTTGTCGAATTCCGAATAGCTTCCCTTGGTTGACGATCAGATTGACTAAACTGCCGTGTTGAATCAGCACGCCTTTTGGTTTACCTGTGGAACCTGAAGTGTAGATGACGTAAGCGAGGTTATCTGATTTAGCAGAGGAAGTTACCGGTTCATTAGCATAACGCTGCTTACTTTCTTTGAACCTGCTTAGTTCTGTTTCATGCAGCCATACCTTACAGTTGGTATCCTCTTCAATGTAGTCTATTCGCGCCTGAGGGTACTGCGGATCGATCGGAACATAGGCGCCTCCTGCCTTTAACACACCCAGTATGGAAACAATCATCCACTCACTGCGCGTTTGTT
>NZ_LWBP01000040.1 GCF_002078015.1 Niastella populi
CCCCATTGTCGGGCTTTAAGGTAGCGCTTGTGGGCACCTGGGCATAATGCCTGAGCAGTTTGAAATCAAACGGGCCTTTATCAAGTGACAGATACATGTTATACGCTTTAAACGGCGCACTGTATCCCTTTTCTACCGGCTGATCGGCCTGCATGGGTCCATAGGAAGTATTGAATAACCCTGTTTGCTGCGCTAACATTGAGTACTCTTTGGGATATGTTTTGGAGAAATCCGGCTGCCGGTCGTATAAATACTGGCCACCGGCAGTTACGTTAAGACCTCTTTTGAGTGTTTTTCTAAAAAAAAGATGTTGATTACTATAGCCATGCGTACCTGCCATCGTTCTGGCCTCAAACTGGCCGGGGCCTTCACCTTTTTCAGTGATAATATTGATAACGCCCGACATGGCATCCGCGCCATAAAGAGCAGAACCGGGGCCATATACCACTTCTATTTGTTTAGCCAGGTAAATAGGAAAATTCTCCAGCAGGGGAAGTGCTTCATTTGTAGGAGACGAGATCCTGATCCCATCCATCAATATCACAAACCTGTCCTGACGCCTGATCCCTCTTACAATAAATGAGGCTGAAGTCTCCGGATCAGATTTATCGTTCACCTTGATATCAGGAAGATCGTTCAACACTTCGGTAAGATTTGTATAACCGCGCGTTTTAATTTGTTTGGCGTTTATCACTATCACAGTGGCCGGCGCCTCACCCACGGTTTGCGATGATTTGGATACCGTGGTAATTTTCACGTTTAGCAGTTCTTCGAGGCTCAGGCTTTCAAAATCCGGGCTATTCTGGGCAAGCGCATGATCGGCCAGGGCGGTAAGGCCAAGTGTCATCGATGCAATTCGTGTAAATAGTTTTATCATGGCAGGATTATTTAACAAGAGTTCCCAGGCGAAGCAGTTCATTTGCTATACTGAGCCCCCGTTGGTCTATATTCTTTTTGTTTATTTCAAGTTTCAGGCGATCCGATACTACGTTGAAGCTGATGCACGCCCCTTTTGAAGCGCCCCCCTTTTCCTCACAAACCAGTAAAACCGGGTCTTTTTCCGTACGTGCAGTAATTTTTTTCAGGCTGCTGCTTTCTTCTTCACTTACAAATAAAATGTGACAATCATAAGTTGTTTGAGAAGGGGAAAAACGCCGCACAACAATCCGCTGGTTCCATGCTTTTTTATTGCCTGTTATTCTTTTCAATTCATCAAAAAGCATAGTTTCTCCTATTACCCCGATTATAAAGTCGTCGGTTTTGCTTTTTTCAGGCCAATCGACATATTTTGTAAAATGATAAATGATATTGGCATGAACGGAATAATTCATTGCATTCTGGGCCTTTCCATAACCAAATGGAGAAACTGAGAACACAATCATCACCACCATTCTT
>NZ_LWBP01000041.1 GCF_002078015.1 Niastella populi
GGAATAATTCATTGCATTCTGGGCCTTTCCATAACCAAATGGAGAAACTGAGAACACAATCATCACCACCATTCTTTTATACTGCCGCAAAATACTTTGCTTACACCATTTGCCTGTTGAAGAGGAACCATCTGCTTTTTTTTCGATTTTCATTGGTCTTGTTCAATTTGTAAATCCTATCTCAAATATTTGCAAATAAAATGCAGCGGCATTATTATAAGTGTAAGAATCACCCATTAATGCTACATATTAAGTGTTTAGCACATTGTAAAGGGGGGGAAAAACACTGAGTAGCTTCTGGCTGAATTGCGGGTATATTTTAGCGCCAGTTTGCGGTGGGCGGTATGGTAGGTATGACCGGAGGTGCCGGCGGCTATTTATAAGCCGGCAACAACCAATATTTTCTTAACGCAGTCGCTAAACTGCTGCAAATTACCGGGCTTTTCAAAAGCCGGAATATTTTCCTGCCGGCAGTAATGTATTGCATCGTCGGTTAAAGAGGTGGTAAATAAAACCATTGGTATAGCAGATAAACATGCATCCTGCTTAATTAATTTGAATGTTTCAACCCCCGTTATTACCGGCATATTCATATCGACAATGATGAGAACGGGTAAACCGCCACACTGTGCCGCCAGATTTAAAAACTCCACGGCTTTATGCCCATTGCTGGCCTGGCGAATAATAAAAGACGGGTCGATCCTGTTAATCGTATACCTGAATATAAATTGATCATCCGGATCGTCATCAACGTGGAGAATAATATTTGAAGTTCTCTTCTCAGCCATACTTCAATATACTTCAATTATTCATTTACCACAATAAGTAAACATTACAGCTTTTCTTTTTTATAAGACCTGGCAATATCCTTTGCAAATGATTTACTCACTTTCTTCACCTTGCTTTCAAACTTTTTTCCCGATAAGTTGAATTCTGAAAGGCTGCTGGTGATCTTTAAGTATACCAGTTCAGTTAATTTCTTTTTTGAAAACTCAGGCGTTGGTAAAGTTTCTGTTTGGCGGGTGCTATCCAATGTCATAAAATAGATGTTTATTACATTGCATTGCCGGCAATCCTTTAATTGCGTTTTTTTAGGGCAATGCATTAAAGCGATGTTCAGCCTGGCGGCCGGTAACCCGGATGTTACTTTCTCCGGGCGGCGGCAAATGGCCTTTAAGCATACCTGACGCTGACAATGGAGGCAGTTCAACCTCTCCCCTATTTCCACGTTTATCCTGATGGGGCTGCACCGATGTTAAACCTACCGAGATTAGGAAAAATGCAATTGATATTAAGGCAAGTATTCGCTTCAAAAGCTTGTTTTTCATATGGATACATATTTTGTCCTGATAAAAGGCAATAATTGTTCCAAAATTTTAATGTCAATTTTTAAATACTATGTAATCGCCTGCTTGTATATCAATTAAATATTAGATTTTATGGCTGACTGACTGGCTTTGCACCTGGGCTCGCCGGCCTCCCTGTTCCCTTCCTTTTGGCCTGGGGACCTTCCTGGAACAGGATCATCGTTGTCAATATATTATTGGGAAAAGACTGGTAAAGCTGCATATGCTGTTCATATGAACCAGCAGCAAATAACTTATTCCCCCGTGATCACGTTACCATCGAGGCCAATGGAATACCGCAAACCACCTACCACCACCCGCGCTATGCTTTCATTGAACGGGGTTGCGTAATTGAAACGAAACGGGATCACTTCCTTCCCCTCCTTATTGATATAACCCCATAAACCCTTTTTATTGCAAACAGGCGCCAAACCAAAACTAAAGCTGCCGGCATATGAATAGCTCAACGGAATGGATATTTTCCCTGTGGAATCAATAAATCCGTATTCATCGCCCACTGCCACCACCGCCATTCCTTCGTGAAAAGAATATACATCTGCATACCGGGGTTTTATAAATACATTTCCATTGCTATCGACAAAACCCCATTTGCCATCCAGTTCAACAGCGCCCCGGTTTTCTGAAAATGCCCGCGCTTCGTCATAGATCAATGGCACTATCACTTTGCCTTCCTCATTAACATAACCGTATTTGCCATCTTTTCTTACAGCGGCAAGCCCGCAATTGAAAGAATTGACACGATCGTATTTTTTCATCCACGTTTGTGCAACGGCGCCGAGATCCGTTACAAGGAAGCTTAAAATAAAGAATATGGTTTTCATAACACATGTTTTTATGCGTTATAAAATTACACCTGGTTAACGTGGGAGATGCTGATCACTGACATTGGCGCGGGTGATCATGATTAGGCTTTATATATAAAGACAAAACTTAAGTTATTAAAATGGCATGCCCGGTCTGATCCTGATATTTTAATTGTTCCGCTTATACTGCCATCCTTCCATTTTTTTCGATTTTTCGGTTACATCTACCCTTGAATACGTGATGAATGCGGGTTGTAATAATGCAGCGATCTTTTCCATTTCTTCCCATGAAAGCCTGACATTGCTGTACCTCTTTTTTGAATAGGATACCTCAGCTTTGATGTCGTATACAGACCAATCGTGTCCGGTCGATTGTGAATGAGTTACGCCTGAAAGCGTAATGGTGCTGTCCCTGAATATGGATTTAATTTCCACCTGGTCAGTGAAGTGTGCGCCGCCACGGAGCGGACCGGGTTTCGTTCTCAGAATGCCCAACTCAGGGTCTTTCATGTCAATATCATACCCGCGGTCGATGAATATACGCGCCAGCTGCAGGAATTTTCCCGAAGTATCGGTAAAGTGTAAAATGATGCGGTTGCTTTCGTACAATACGGGGCTGGTAGTGTCCTGTGCCAGTGCCCAGGCGCAGGTCATTGATAAAAAGAAGGACAGGTAAATTTTCTTCATAGTAAGTTTTGAACAAAATTACCCGCAGGTTCGGGCTCATGTACCAAAACTTAGTTAAAGTGGCTGTGCCGCTGTTTTTTTTAACAAATTACAGGAAGTTATTACATCATTTATGGCATAGCTATCTTAATTATGAACAATACATATATCATAACGAACATAAGGCCTTCCCATACCGAAATTCGTTTGTCCTGGGTAAGCAGGTAAAACAGTAACCCTGTGCCAGCCATTACCGGCAGTGAAAATGAGAGTAGTTCTTTTGGCACTTTTATTACACCGATCAAAGACGCCGTTGAAGGAATGACGAGGGTGTTAAAAATACAGGAACCCAATATATTACCTATTGCCATTTCTGCCTTTCCCTGTTTAATTGCTGTTATATTCACTGCCAGTTCAGGCAAGGTAGTTCCTACCGATAATACGGTTAGTGCAACAATAGATTCAGGCACCTGCAAACCTCTGGCAATACCCTGTATAGCTTGAACCGTATATTCAGCGCCAAAATAGATCCCGACTGCTGCAAGAACCAGGATGATCGCGCTTTTTACAGGAAAAGGAATTTTTTGCTTTTCATCTGGTGTCTCACTCTGCGTGCCGCCTTTAATAAGGTAAAAACTATACACTATAAATACCAGGATACCCATAATAGCCTCCTGCCATGTAATAAGGCCATCATAGGCAATTATATAAAACATGAAAAAGCTACCCAATAAAAAATGAAGGTCGATATAAATATACATGCTTCCCAACGAGATCGGCTTGCGGCTCAAAGCCACTGCAAAGCCGGTTACCAGCAACAGATTTGAAATATTAGCGCCAATGATGTTACCAGGTACAATTTCAGAAACACCTCGTGAAACCGACAATACGCCGGATATCAATTCAGGCAATGAAGTGCCTATGCCTACAATAAAAATGCCTATGACAAACGAAGGAAAAGAAAGCCACTTACCAAGTTCTTCCGCTGCTTTAGTGAAAAACCTGGCAGCCACGATGAGCACGAACAAAGCGATAAGAAAAATAACAAAGTGAATTACCATAATGAATAATAATGGGTACAAAATACAAAACACATAATTTAATAAACTATAAGCCGCTAATTTTTTCAAAATTATATTACGCTAATATTTACAAGTTCCGACCCGCATTAAGCTATTCTTAAGGTTGAAACCTATATTTTCCCCCCAAAACCCTAAGACCCATTTTATGATTCGTTT
>NZ_LWBP01000042.1 GCF_002078015.1 Niastella populi
TCACTGCTTTTAAATTAAGCAGGCTTTGCAGGACCACTTCCGCTCATTTATTTGAGGACTTATATAAGTTGGCCGTGGCTGAAATAGATTCCAGTGAAGCCGAATTTGTTCCTAGAAAAAATAACCTTTTCGATGCGTTCAAATTAAGCAGGCTCCATAGGATCATGCCAGAGGATCTTTTTGAAGAATCATATAAGCAGGTGGTGGCAGAAATTGATGCTGCTGAAAAGGAATTTCTAGCAAGAAAAAACAAGCCTCATTTTACTGACTAGTACCTTCCCTATAAAGGACATCACTATCCTAACTGTCCTTTAGGCGAATAAAAAAATAAAAATAGACTGCCAACAATCTATTCCTTTGGTATTGCAACTTCTTTCCAGTTGGAAGGAAGCGTATAAAACGTACGAACGAACGTTTTATCAATAAAACGTATGACGTACGAACGTTCCAACTAAAGCACTCGATTATTAACAACCTAATCCACAAATAAAGTGATGAATGATTATACTTATGAGGAACAAAACCTCGCGTATAAATTTGCAGACGCATTGAATGACCACAAATCAATGCAATGGCATCTTTCGCTAGTCAGGAAGTACGAATTATGGTCTTTACAAAAACAACTGCAAGAAGCATTAGATGTTCCAGATAACGAAGTGCGAATAAGCAGGGCAGCTATTTATAATTCACGGGTAAAACGGTATGGAGTCCAAAAGAGTGCTCGGGATTAGCCTCGGCACTCGCAAACTCGGCATTGCTGTCGTACAGGGCGACCGGGTACCATATTTTGCTTCTAAGGCGTTTTTTGGAGCATGGTCTGAAAAGAAACCTCAAAGAATTATCGCGCTTATTGACCGATATGTTTCAAAGTTTCAAATAAATCATATTGCCATAAAAACGCCCAGGGTCACGGTCGAATCGCCGAAACTATCGGCGCTCCAGGCAACTATTGAGCAATGGTTAAATGAAAAAGGCATAGAAATACATACTTACACAGTCGCAGAGTGCAAGCAGGCTCTTGGATTGCATAAACGATCCAATAAAGAAAAATGCATGCGATTATTAGTTGAGC
>NZ_LWBP01000043.1 GCF_002078015.1 Niastella populi
GATTTCCCCCTTTGCAAAGCAAATATGAGCAGGAAATGAAAAACAAGTCGGCACATTATGAAAAACTATTTGAAGCGATCGCTGTTGCGCATGCCTCATATCAAAGGCTTCGATCATGACAATCCTTTCCCCCTTACTTAACTAATAGCTCCCCTATACACTTCTAATTAAGCCTTTTTCTTTGACAATTTTGGGGAGCTAGTAACAAGGGCTTTGTCCTTGAGAAACCACGCATGGAGTTCAGTAGTGCAGTTGGAGGTCAGCCATGCAAGCCCGATCAAGTATCGGGCTTTTTCTTTGTAATAATTCGATACATGAAAAAAGCCCGTACTTAGACGGGCTTCGCATAATCTATCGTTCTATATTTTCATTTCGGAATTCTTTCAAAGCCATGTTTTTTTAAAAGCTCTTGCACAGCTTTTAAAAAGTCTTTCCATTCCATTTCAGGAATGTCGTTTATTTTTCTACAAGCACATTCGAATTTTTTTAAAGTTACAGGGTCACCAGGTACTTCATACCATAGTCTTTCCATATACGACCCTAACTGTATGCGTATACCATACCCGTTTTTATTGGAGTTCTCCATAAAATATGATTTAAACCAAAAAATAGTTAGGAAAGGAATAGAGGAGTTTACATATCTATCAACGTCGGCAAGAAATAATATATGAGCAATGGCGACCGCATCGCGTACTAGACCAAAGCCAATGGTAGCAATGATAAATGTGGGCAAATAATCGCTTCAAAAGCAGGTAGGAAAAATTAGCAGACGAATGTGGTAAAAAGGAATAAAAGCGACAGCGTTTTGCATCCAAGCGGAATGTCTTTCCTTTGGGTGTACTGACTGTCATTGACTTTGTTTGTTTAAAGATAAGTAATGTATTAAAAAATATAAAATAAAAAAGGGCTGCCCAAAGGCTAACCCTTCAAAACAAAGTCAATTTTTAAGAACTCCTTGTAGTATATATATATGAATTGACAAAAGTCAACTGGATATACTAAAGCCAAAAGCCGCCCCTTATTTGTTCGTTATGGATATCCTTTTATTCTACCACCATTTTTCAACAATTCTTTCCCTCTTATCTCTCCCTGCATTTGTTCATACACTCCTTCCTGAAACAATCCTCTTTCACAATCAAACAACATCAGTATGAACGTTAAGCAAAAAACCACATCTCAAGATGTCCATTCATTCGTCGCTTCGCGCATGATAGAACAACTGCAACTTGGTATAATCCCCTGGATAGAGCGCTACAGCGAGCATCCGCAGTACATCAACGGCTATCCGATGGACTACATCAACGTCCTGCTTTTAGGCACGCTCGGGTACCCCCGCAAGGTTTTTGTTACCTCAAAGCAACTGAAGCGAAATAACATTACTATCAAACGCGGGGAGAAAGGGTTTACGATCATCGGCATGCGGCACGGAACGTGTCGGCCGGCCCTGTACTGCACGACGGTATATCATCCCGTCAATTTTAACGGCGTGTATGACGATCTCCTGCCTACAGAGAAGATTGAACGCAACCCGCTGAAGGCATGCCAGAAAATCGTTTCCGGGATGCCCAAGCTTCCGCGCATCATCCCTGACCTTGCCCCGGCTTATTACAGCCTATCATCTGATTCGATTAAGATGCCCGAACAAGAGCGGTTTGAAACTAAAGACCAGTATTACAGCTCGCTGTTTTATGTTCTCGCTCAATCTACCGGCCACCCATCCCGCATGAAAAGGCCCTGTTCCTTCTACCGCAGCCCTGACGATCCGAAAAGCCACACCCTGGAAGATTTGATAACAGAGATGACAACGGGCTACTTGTGCAATCATGCAGGCATCTTCCCGTCTTTCCTGATCAAGTACCACTCTGATTGCGACGGCTGGTTGCGGGAAATAAAAAGAAACAAGGAAATGGTCGTTACTGGAGCCATGTACGCGCAAGAATCTATTAACTACATCTTGAATCGCAATCCGATGCTAAACCCTATTCAGACTGGCGTGTATTCGCCAAAAGAAGCGAAATAACAAACAACAACCATTTACTTAAATCCTTCACAATGTTTAAAACTCCCAAATTGACGGGATCGCATGAAGTTTTTAAAACGGTAAACGATGCATTCTGCCGGAAGTTGTCACAAGGTATCATTCCCTGGCACCAGAGCTTTAAGGAAATTCCGGCCGACATGACGGGTTCTACGTTCCTCAATGTGAATATGTGGCTGTTAGGAGATCTTGGCTATCCACGCAATGTGTTTTTATCCAAAGAGCAGATAAAAAGCACTGGATGGACTATAAAAGGAGGTGAACGCGGGCACCTGATTGTGCATTTGAACAATGACGAAAACAACCCGTGCCTTATTCGAAAAACGGTATATAACATCGCCCAGGTGTCAGGCATCCAACGGGAGCAAATACCGCCGCTAATTACAACCGGGAACCCAATTGGAGCATGCAAGTCGATTCTCCGGTATGTGCCGGATATGGTGCCAATTGAAGATACGGGAACATACGCATTTTACCGGCGATCTGACGACATCATTGATATGCCCCAGCCGGAATACTTTGAAAACGATGCCCAGTGGTATAGCACCCTCTTTTACCAGTTGATAGCTTCTACAGGCCATGCCAAACGGTTGGGCTGGGATAAGCGGCTGGAACAGAAACCGTATGATAAACAGGTATATTGCCTTGAATTATTGGTCATCGAAATGTGCTGTTCTTGCTTGTGCGCGTATGGAGAAATTGAGCCGTGGTTTTTATCCCGTTATCATTCAAACAGCGAAGGGTGGCTGCATACCCTGGAAAGCGATGCAACGCTTGCGGTTATTGCCGGAAGCTATATGCAACCTATTGTGTCGTACATATTAAACCTGGATGAAAGGGCAAAAAATCTTAAGCTATTTCCCGTATCAATAATCTAAACTTGAATCAATGGTAAAGCCTGCAGTATGCAGGCTTTTTATTTTCTTATCATGAATTTATACTTGCATAACTGTATACCTTTCATTCCGTAATTGGATCTCTTTAAGCTTCATGTAATACTTATCTTTCTCACAGTAAAAGGAAAAATCAAATTCAGATCTTAATTCGTCAATTCCTTGCATCATATAATTAACAAATTCTGTACTAGTAAAAGGGGTGTATCCAACATATAAATGGAAATGGAACTTTTTCTCTTGCAACACTACAAAGTACTCTAACACTTTATATCTTTTGTTATAAACATCCTTTATTTTTCTATTTATTAAATCGGATCGTTTTGCAATAATCTTCATTGTGAATATTCAAATTAATTAAAATCAAAATGAGTTAATAATGCATTAGCGCTTACTTGCAGGAGGCATTCTTACTGCATTAATTACTATAAGCTCTGGCGACTGCTTTCCACTACTTGAACGTTCATGAATTAATTTATTTATCTGCCTTATTTTTCGGTCCTGCTTACTATTTACCCGAAGTACTAAGTAGATGCTGTGTTTATCCTCAACACCTTCAGCTCTATTATATGCCCGTAGTTGCTTTTCGTAGCCCTCAATTAGCTTTGGATTCTTAGAATATTTTAATTCAACTGTAACCTTTGCCAATCCATGCGAAACTTTAAAGTCTAGAGCACCTGATCCATTGTTAATCTCTCTGTTCAAATCTAAATCATTTGCTTTGCAATAGCTGTCAGCCAC
>NZ_LWBP01000044.1 GCF_002078015.1 Niastella populi
CTCGATATTGAATATTGTTCCGACCTGTTTTTGGCGGATACTATGCAGCGTTTTATGCATCATTACGAAGCGCTGCTGGCATCGATTGCTGAGGAACCCGGGCTGCATATTGATAATATTAATATGCTGCCTGCTGAAGAAAGAGAAATTATACTTGGGAAAAAAGTATCAGGCAACGGGCATTGGTTCAACCAGGGCTGGAAGGAGCTGGGTAATCACGTGCCCATGAATGTGAGGTTTGAACAGATCGCTCAACAAAAAGCAACCGCCATAGCCGTAATTCATAACGATCAACAGTGGACTTATGAACGGGTAAATACACTTGCAAATCAAATCAGTCATACGCTCATTGCAACGGGAATAACGCCAGGGGATTGTGTTGGCGTTTATCTCGACAGGGATCCTGTTATGATAAGTTGTTTGTTAGGGATCTTGAAAGCAGGCGCCGTTTATATTCCGCTCGATACGCAAAATCCACCGGAACGTATACAGAAGATGATGGCCGGGAATGGGATGAAAGCGGTAATAAGCAACGCCCGTCTTATCAAAAAAGCGGCCAGTATACCTGTAAACCGGGTGGTGATAGTAGATGAAATGGACGATGAATTGATGTTACAGGCCGCGGCCGCAGGCATTCACATAACTGATCATTCAATTATAGCCGCAGCCGGTTTTGATAACCCTGTCAATAGAAATGAGTTGCACAGCTGGGCCTATGTGTTGTATACATCCGGTTCAACAGGTGAGCCCAAAGGCGCCATTTTACAACATGAAGGCGCCATGAACCACATTCTGGCAGAGTACCAGGCAATGGAGCTGCATAATAACGCCAGGTTACTGCAAAGCGCCGGTATTGGCTCCGATATTTCTGTTTGGCAAATACTCGGGCCGCTGGTAATGGGTGGTACGGTGGTTATCATAGATAAAGAAAACCTGCTCGATTACAGCCAGCTCACGACGATAATAGAAAGAGAAAGTGTAAACCTGGTTGAATTTGTTCCTACTTATCTGTGGGGGCTGGTGGAATACATAAAGGGTATTGATACTCCGCCTGCATTGGAAACGCTTTCATGGATCATGTTAACCGGCGAAAAGATACCGGTTAAACTTGTGAGTGAACTAAAGCAGCTGTTCCCGGGTATACGTTTGTTGAATTGCTACGGCCCTTGTGAGGCTTCGGACGATGTGGTACAGTATGAAATAAAAAGTATACCTGATAAAGATCAGTTGCATGTACCCATTGGTGTTCCTATACCCAATATGAACGCATTTGTAATGGATAAAACAGGTGCGTTATGTCCGGTAGGCGTCGTAGGAGAATTAGGCATCTCAGGTGTAGGTGTGGGACTTGGCTACCTGGGCATGCCGGAGAAAACTGCTTCTTCTTTTATTAAAAATCCATTTTCCGGTACATTAGGAAATATTATCTATAGAACAGGTGACTTGGCGAAATGGTTGCCCGATGGAAACCTGGTGTTTTTGGGAAGAATGGATAACCAGGTAAAGATCAGGGGGCACCGGGTAGAATTGGGAGAAATAGAATCCTTTATAAGAAAAGAGCCCGATGTAAAAGATTGCCATGTCATAATTTATAAGGACGATAATGAACAGGAATGCCTGCCGGCCTTTATTGTACTTCAAAACAAAATAAAAAATACGTCCATAAGGGAAAATAGTATAAGAATTGCCTGCAGCGAAGGATTGCCTTCTTTTATGCAACCTACGCACTTTTGTATTATAGATGCCATGCCCATCAACGTAAGTGATAAAGTAGATGAGCATAAACTGATAAAATTATTCCTCGATCTGAATATCGGCTTATCGGCGCAGGATACAAACTATGTTGAACCCCGTAATGAAGTGGAACAAAAGCTGGTGGAGATCTGGAAAAAGATACTGAATGTTGAGCGCATAGGTGTTTTTGACAATTTCTTTCAAATTGGCGGTCACTCCCTGTTGGCAACCCGGGTAATCAATATGATCAGGAAGGAGATCGAAGCCGATCTGTCGATAGGCGACTTGTTCAGAAAACCTGTAATTAATGACCTTGCAGCACTGGTAGCAACCAGGCAAAAGAAAATAGTGTTGTCGCCTCTTGTTCCTATGGAACGGCCTTCGCAGATCCCTTTATCCTGGTCGCAGGAACGCATCTGGTTCATCGACAAATTACAAGGCAGTACTAATTATCATATCCCCTCCGTAGCAAAATTAACCGGCCATGTGAACGTTGACATAATAGCGGCTGCCTTTAAGGCGATTGTAAACCGGCACGAGATCTTACGTACGGTTTACAGGGAAGAAGAGGGTATGGCATTTCAGGAAATTTTACCCGAAAATACCTGGCAACTGACACATGTTGTTCCTGATACCGGTGTTGATGAATATATAGCCGCCGCCATCAGTAAACCCTTCGACCTGGCCCATGATTTTATGTTACGGGTTCACCTTGTTCAATTGAATACGCAGGAGCATGTGCTTATTATGGTGATCCACCATATTGCATCGGATGGATGGTCAGGCGCCATTTTGATAAATGAACTGGTGGAACTTTACCGGTCAATAAAACAGGATAAGTTACCAGACCTTCCGCCATTACCTGTTCAGTATGCAGACTATGCGCTGTGGCAAAGAATTAACATGGATAAGGTGATCGGTAAAAAACTTTCTTACTGGGAAAAGAAATTGAAAGGGGTAGAGCCGCTTCTTTTACCAACCGATTTTAAACGGCCGCTTGTACAAAGCGCTCATGGAAGATCCATTCATTTTATCATAAATAATGAACTGACCGCAGGCCTGCATGAACTGGCGAAGCAGGAAAGCGTTACTTTATACGTTACCCTGCTGGCCGTGTTTAAAGTGCTATTATTCCGGTATACGGGGCAGGAAGATATTTGCGTGGGCAGTCCTGTCGCCAACCGGTCACAAAAGGAAACAGAGGCTTTGATCGGTTGCTTTATCAATACCATCGCTTTGCGAAGCAACCTTACTCAGCAACAACACTTCAGAGAGCTGTTGCTGCAATTAAAAGAAACTACGCTTGAAGCATACAATCACCAGGATGTTCCTTTTGAAAAGGTGATTGATCAGGTAGTAACAAACAGGGATCTGAGCCGCAGCTCTTTATTCCAGGTATTGTTTACATTGGATAATAACGAGGAAGCGGGGGCGATCGATCTGGGCGACATTGTTCTGTCGGATGTTTCCTTTACACCCAACACTGCTAAATTTGACATCAGCGTTAATATCTCGGAAATTTCCGGCGAGCTTCGGATAGAGTTTGCTTATTACAGCGATCTCTTCCTGGAAGAAACCATTTTGCGAATGGCAGACCATTACCGAAATCTGTTGATGACTGTGGTAGAAAACAGGAACACCGCGATCGGCCGGCTCCACATGCTCAGCGTTACAGAAACGAGGCAGCTTACCACCGGGTTCAATCAATCGGCGGTTGAATATCCGAAAAACAAAACCCTGGTACACCTGTTTGAAGAGCAGGTGGCTAAAACACCGGACCATACTGCCCTGTTTTTTGAAAATGAGCAGTTAACCTACCAGCACTTGCAGGAGCAGGCGAACCAGCTGGCCCATTTCATTCGTAGTAAGGGAGTTCAGGAAAATACACCGGTAGGTATTTACCTCAACCACCCGCTCAATACCATAGTGGCCATCTGGGGTATATTAAAAGCCGGTGCAGCCTATGTACCTATCGATGCCGAACTGCCGGCCGGCAAGGTCAATTATATTATCGAAGATACCGGTATGAAATTGCTGGTGACAAATGAGGCATTGGCAAAAGGAATTGAACAAGGTAAAGTTCAAACAGTGTTGATAGATGCCGGCCTACAGGCCATACAACAACAGGGTAAAGAGAATGTAGCGGCCAATTATTCTTCTGCACATGCCGCTTATATTATATACACTTCCGGCACTACCGGCAAATCCAAAGGCGTTCTTATTACCCACCGTAACCTGGTGGATTATTTTTACGGTCTTTTTGGCGCAACCGGTATAACCTCGAACAAAACATTTGCCCTGATGTCGACCATGGCGGCCGACCTGGGAAATACCGTTTTGTTTGGCGCTTTATTGTCGGGCGGAACATTACACTTATTCTCCCGGGATACGCTTCGGGATGCAGATGCTTTGCAGGCATACTTCAACAGGCAGGTCATAGATTGTATAAAAATAGTTCCCTCGCACTGGAATGCGATCTGTGCTGTAGAACAATTGCCGGTTAAGAAAACCCTCATATTTGGCGGAGAAGCGTTGCACATGGAGATGATCGAAAAAATAAGATCGGTAAATCCTGCTATTCACATAATAAATCATTATGGGCCTACAGAAACTACCATTGGGAAATTGATCCATCACATTGACCCGCAGCGTCATTATCACGAGATACCCATAGGTATGCCGTTTTCGAACACGGAGGTGTATGTGCTGAATGATCATCAAATGCTGTGTCCGGTTGGAGTAGCCGGCGAATTATTTATAAGCGGAGACGGCGTGTCTGTTGGTTACTGGAACAAACCCGGTTTAACGGCTGCTAAATTTATTGAGGATCCATATGTAAAAGGCAGGCGGATGTATGGTACCGGCGATGTAGTGCGCAGGTTGGCAGATGGCAATATTGTATTTCTTGGCCGTAAAGACGACCAGGTGAAGA
>NZ_LWBP01000045.1 GCF_002078015.1 Niastella populi
ATAACCAACGATCTGTTTATAAAGCAATAGGAACTATTGCATCAATAGTTCCTATTACAAAAGAATGCAAAATTAGAACAACCTTCTAGTTAGCAGTTGTATAGGCAATTGTAGTAGTAGTACAACCTGTCACAGGAGCAACATAGTACATATTAGTTCCCTGGGCATTACATACAGTGGTCGCACTTCCCTGGTCCTGATCTTGGGTCGTAAATCCTAGTCTAAGAGCTTGGATTGGACAAGTACTGTCGCAATAAATACTTCCTACGTTTTTTGCTTTAAAAGCCAAGGCACCACCTACTACTGCAAAAACGGCAATGGCTGCTAACAAAACTTTTGCTTTTTTCATAATTGAATTGCTTTTTAAATCAAAAAGCTAAACTTTAATTTAGATAATAGCCTGCTCTTGTTTTTCCAACAATTAAGGCGGCAGGTAAAGCCTCAATTGTGGAATCCGGATTCCGTTTTCAGCATGTAAGTACACACTAATTAATAATTTTATATAAGCATCTATTCTTCGATCGCAGACTTTATTTGTTTACTATATACCTGGCCAATAAAGGCCTGCTTTAATAGCTTGTTCTTATCATAAACCGCTAAATAAGGTACTCCTGGTACTTGATAATAATTACTAAAAACCAATTTGTAATCTATTCCCGCAGTGATGTTTGAGTATTTATTTAGTTGGTAATCGTCATAGAATTTTTTCATGTCATGAAAAGGGTATGATGTAAAAACATAAAAGTGCACATCCTTTAACTCACTCATATTGTTAAGAATAATTTCCATTTGAGCTCTGGAATATGGGCAATAAGGCCCATAAAAAAATAAAGCTATCGGATGGCCTGACGGAATAGTAGCTGTATTCAAATAAGTACTGCTATCAGGCAGAAGTAGGCTAAATGAAGGAAGTGGCTTACCTTCCAATCCTGTTTTTAAAGGCTCCTTACTATAACACCCTAAAAGAAAAACTGATAGCAGAAATGAAAAGAGCAGTTTCATAAATTCTTTATTTTCAAGTTTTCTAATAAATTATTTTGCATGATTTCCTGTCTTAAGCTTTTAGATTCTTTCAACTTGCATTCTTCCACTATGAAACTAATAAGCAATAGGGTAAAACAAAATGTAAAAATGATTGGGAATATTTGATATCGCAATTCGATTGGTGCTGCAATCACGCTAAAAAACATATTGGTAAACCATATGGTGATCGCTAATGCCAAAACTCGCTTGCTTAAAGAATTAATTTTATGAAAACCTAACAATAGAATAAAAGCCAGGTAACTGACAACAAAAACCACATTGATAATCGGGCTAACTATCTGAAAGGGTTCAGCTATTTCAATTTTCTTTTCCTTATAAAATGTAGGGAGATATTTATTCTTCCATCCAAACCATCCGGCAGTTACTTGTTCCACACTATCCATTCCCATATTGTAAATGCCCATAAACTTTGGTGGAGGCGCATAATATTTTAAAAGGTTCGGCCACAAATAAAATTGCATGAATTCACTTGGGTATTTTTTTATAAGATATCTACCATAGTCTGCATATAAAGGCGCGATCGAAGCCCATTGTCTAAAGTAATTGTTAGCACTATCGTTTTGCTGTACCTTTTTGAGATATATTTTCAATGGAGATTTGAAATCCCATAAATAGTAAATAGCTACTTCATTGTCCGGTCTATAACGCAACTGATTTATAGAATCCATATGCCTGTTGACAATTGAATGGAGTGTTCTGAATCGAGCTGGAACAGTAGCAACGTTTTTTTGTTTAGCATGAGCATATCCATACAAGGCATTGGCAGCGATTTGCCAGCCCCCGAATGCTGAATACTGCGCTTGACCTGTCTGTTTATAATATTCATATTCGGTAGATCCTATAAATAAAGAGAGTGGTAGTATAATAAGTCCGATACTTTTAATTCTTGTTTTTATAGCAAGCTGAGAAATCGTAATAATTATGATGCTTAGAAACGGGTAATAAAGAGCATTATAACGAACCATGAATGCAAAAAACAAAACCAAAGCATGCACGACCATCAAATATTTTGTCGGTTTATGTAAAATCCAAATCAATTGTGTAAACCAAACGATGCTTAATGCTGTAAATAAAGCATCACTAGAAACATAATTGCTGATATGAATTACTAAGGGGTTCAGAATATTTGCGAATAGTAAAACCACAAACACCCATTTAGGAGGTGATAGTAAGTAGCGAATAGTAAACACTAAATAAATCACACTTAATTGCAAAAAGATATATTGTAACAATACCAGGATAAAATGAGAGTTAGTGAAGCTGCTCACAAACCTCAAAAATTTAGAATAGCCAATTGCCCACATGTTGATTAACTGATTACTCCATGCAGCTTCCAAATAAGAATTTGAATCGGGCGGCATAAAATTGGGAAACGGATAAATGACTTTGAAAATAGACAATTGAATTGCTATTACAAGCCCAACCCACACAAGAAAGAGTCTGTTTTCTCTTTGATGGAGGAGCCATTGATAAAATGGTAGTGTTGATATTTTTTGATTGAACATCATTGTATTTGCTTAGAAAAAAATGTTTATGCTTGGATAGGAGCTTTTTGATCGTTGATTGATGACAATTCTAATCGATGAGCTGATTTGAGTTGTTTTTCAAAAACAATACCTGTAATAGCTAATGCAATGAACGCTGTGTTAAGAGCAATATGGCCTTGCCAGGAAAGTTCTCCAATCAGGCCACCGCAACTACATGGTATGTTTTCATTAATATTTAGTATTAGAATTGTATACATTGTGAACAAAACCATTAATGAAAGTGATACAATAAATCCTTTAAAACGCCATCGAGGTATCACTAGTAGAACGGTTGCTAAAAACTCAATCCACGGCAAGGTAAAGGCTACAGGGGTGGCTATCGGAGCAAGTATAGGTGAGGTGGCAATTTGTTCTTTAAAAATGGAATACTCAATAATCTTGCTAATGCCTGTATAAAGAAAAAGTATGGTGAAAAGCATAACAATAGATTCTATAATCATTTTCTTTTTCATGATATATGCATTTAGATAAATTTATACAGGTGTTATTACATCCGTTATTGGACTTGTTTGGATCTTTCCTGCTTCTATTGGATTGACCACCTGTTTTTGACTTGCCATATTCCAAATCCAGTCAATCAATATTAAGGTGAAAGTGGTTGTAAGTAATATTGGAAATGATTGAAATCGTAAGGCAGCAGAAGATGCGAAAATGGTAAACCCTGCATTTATCAACCAAATTGATCCTCCTAAGAATATTGCCTGACGTATTTGGTTGTTTTTTGAAAAACCATTCAAAACGTAAAACGATAATAACGCCATAATCATTACAACATTGATAACACCTGAAAGAATAGGATAAAAATCAAGGATGTGGATTTCATGATTATTTGCTTTGGTTCTTGTGCTTATCTTCAGAGATTTATATCCAAACCAATCTTTTGCAAGTGGCACTACACTATCGCGGCCCGAATTGAATGCTGCTAAAAATTCAACTGGTGGAGCATAGTACTTACTTGCATTTGGCCAAAGAAAATAGCGGACGAAATAGGAAGGATATTTACGAATGATATATAACCCATAAGATTTAAAGTAAGGCCCCATGCTTGCCCACTTTTTCAATTCCCCTGCAGTAGTATCCTTTTTAAATATTTTTTCTCTGTATTTATATAATGGCATTCCGAATGACCACATGTAGTAAGTACCGGCCAAAACAGCTTCGGTAGGATGTTTTTTGACATCCCTGGTGCTGTCGAAGTACTCCCTGATCATATTATCCAATACTTGATATTTTTTGGCTACAGGTTTTCTTTCCGCACTATCAACATACCGGTAAGCATACATAGCATTGTTTGCAAACTGCCAGCCGCTAAAAGGGGAGTATTGCCAGTAGCCTGTAAGCTGTTTATATTTATACGACGTGTAAAAAACAAATAAGAAACATAGAATAGCGCCTGCACCAATGCCCATTACTTTCTGCCGAACAGGCAATTTTGAGAGCCAGAATACAGCCGCAGAAATAAATGGATAGATTAATGCATTGTACCGAACGGTGAAAGCCAAAAACAACACAACAGCGTGCCAAACAATTACACGGGTGGATGGCCGGTTAATGAGCCACAATAAAAGAGCAAACCATACCAGGCTTAATGACGCAAAAAAACAATCACTACTTATTAAATTTCCTAAATGCCAAAACAAGGGATTAAAAACCATAAAACATAGTAGCACAATTTGTATAACCCTGCTTAGTTTATAGAAATAAAACAGTGTGAACAACAAAAACAGGGCGCTCGATTGAATAAATAAGTATTGAAAGCTTACCAACGCGGTATCTGAACTGGTAAAAACACTAAACAACCTGATAAATCGGGAGTAACCAACCATGTAGGTATTGATATCTAAGTTGAAGTGCGCAGTATTCAGGTACGAAAATGAATCACCATGAATATAGCTGGCATAGGGATAAAAATATTTGAAGATGCAAAACTGTAACACAATAGCTATTCCTGCAATCCACAATATTGCACGATTGCGTTTGTTCTTTAAAAGAAATTCCTTAAAAGACATTTCATACGGAGATATGCTCATTCGTTCATTCATAAAAACATAATTGAGTATGCAGGGTTTGGAATAATAGTTCCGCTATGGTTTACGTCAGCAATTAACTTGCAGCTTGTTGAACAGGGGCCATTTTTTTGCTTTCTGCAATAAGCTTATTGTTGAACAAGCCAAATTTTAGAATGCAATAAATGGCTCTGAATCCATCCCTCCATCCAATCTTTTTTCCTTCGGCAAATGTTCTTCCATAATAGGAGATGCCTACTTCATATATTTTGATACCTGGCACCATTGAAATTTTTTGTGTTACTTCCGGTTCAAAACCAAACCGCTTTTCGTGTAAATAAATGCGTTGAATAATAGCTGTACGGAACAACTTGTATCCGGTTTCCATGTCGGTTAAGTTCAAATTGCTGAACATGTTACTTAAAAAGGTAAGCACCCGGTTGCCGATACTATGCCAGAAGAACAGGATGCGGTGTGGATTGCCGCCCATAAATCTTGAACCGTATACCACATCTGCCGACGCGAGCAAAATAGGTTTCAACAAAGTGTTGTATTCGCCCGGATCGTATTCCAGGTCGGCATCCTGTACCAACAGATAATCGCCGGTTGCCTGGGCTATACCCGTATGGATCGCCGCACCCTTTCCCTGGTTTACATCGTGCTTTATATATTTAAAGTAGTTTATCGTAAGGTTCGTATTGCACGATATATAGTTTTGGATTACAGTCTCCGTATTATCCGTTGAACAGTCGTTTACAATGATCACTTCCTTCTCTATATTCCTGATCAACTTTACCTCGTTGATGCGGTCAAGGATCAACGAAATCGTCTTTTCTTCATTATAGGCTGGTATGATGATCGATAAACGATTGATAGCTACATTGCCACCGGCTTGTGTATTCGCTGCTGGTATCTGTGTCTCTATGTTCTCCTCATTTATATGCAACGGTGTTTGCTGATACAACGGGTCTTTTATGGTTGACATAAATGGCGTTTTTTAAATTAAATACTTCGTTTTTCGCATGCCGCTGTAGCCATCCCGATAGACATCGGGCCGGGAGTGCGGCAGTAAAACCTTTATATTAAAAGTTCGAAACCTTATTTCAAGGGCATAGTATGGTTCGTTACATGAATTGATACATGCAACAGCAGTTTACATTTGTTGACTGACAAAAATTACTTGTCCAATGTAATTAACAGTGGTGAGTTCGAGGGGCGAAATAAGTTTCTTCCCTATCAGGAATAACTTCGTCTTAGTTTATTGTTGAGTGATTTACCTGTTTTGTAATAGCCAGGCGAATTCATGAAGGCAGTGTTCTTATGCATGGCGGATAGGTTTTAATTTAAATAAGATGCTGTGTAGTCGTAGCTGAAAGTAACCTGATGCAAATGGTTGGAGAAACATATCCTGCAACCATTTATTCTCTTTGTTTTTTAAGGGCGGATCCTGTTGTTTCGTTGATACTTGATGCAAGATACAGTACTAAAAGATCGAAAAAGTAGCGATTCGGTACAATTATGGAGCGATTCGGTATTATTTTGAACGCTCGACATTTTTTGTCGTTTGCTTTTTTATTTTCTTTAACTGGTCAGACGATTCGTGGCTGTCATTTAAGTTACACTCCATAGTTAGATCCTTCCGCCATTGGGCAGGTGTTTTACCTTCGTGTTTCTTAAACTGTATATAGAAATTACTTCGATCAAGCCCTATTGCAGCAGATATATAGTCTATACTGAATTCTGTTTTTTGCAGTAACCTTTTTGCATGATCCATTTTCAGTTTGGTAAGATAGGAATGTATATTATCATTGGTAACCGCTTTGAAGGCTGATTTAAGTTGGAACTTATTCAATCCGAATTTTTTGCATAAAAATTCATAGTCATAATTTTCAAAGAAATTCTTATGAAGAAAATCGCGGATTTGGACCGCCTTTTCAATGTGACTTCTCTTCAGGTTCATGATGGATAAGGTTGTGATGAAGAATTATATTGTCGATGCTTTACCGGATTAAAGCTTTGTTGAATAATAACGATTGAAGGAGTACTTTCCGGCCAGGGTTATTGAGGAGACAATAAATGTAATAGCATATGTATAATAGATTTGTCAGTATTAGATATTTATTTTTTCCTAAATCCTAACCAGGTATTTATAGCCAGGTTAGCCAGGTTCTTTCTGAAAGTGTTTATTTTAAACACAATTGTTATTGTGTCCTATCGGTGCCTTGACTTAATCTGATACTGTTTATAGAAGGTAGTTAGCGGTAAAGACGAAGGATAGGGTAATTAAACGCTGGTAATCCCCTTTACTTAAAACACCATTCGTATTGGTCACCTTTATCCGGTTTCAAAAAATATTTTTCACCCACGTAAAGGATTTTGCCAAAACGGTGTTCGTTGGCGTTTGACCTAATGGCGGTACATGAAATTCTTTATGTACTGCTATTGGGTTCGGTTTAGTAATTGGAAAAAGTTATGACAGTCCGCAGGTAAGTCTGTACCTTTGCTGCTCAATTCTTTTTCCTTTTTCTCATTGGTATGGTTTGATAAGTGTCCCCTTCCGGTATCCGCCGTCAATCATTATTAACCTTGTTAGTAAACTTTTATCCATGACACTTGCCATTGCCGACACAGATGTTACTCCCCTTACTATTCAAAAAGTACGATCAGGCGAACCGATCGATTTTCAGAAGCTTTACCAGAAGTTTTATGACTTTTTATTACAGGAGGCGAGGTTTTTAATACAAGAAGAAGATCAGGCAATAACGCTTGTGCAGCTCAGTTGTATCCAGAACTGGGTTCAGTGTGAGGCTATTACATCGGAAGCGTATTATTTTGGGTATGGCCGGAGCCGGATACTCCGTTATGCCCAGGTGTGGAGTCACCGGGAACCTCAGATCCAGCACGAACTGAAGATCTTACAGGAATTGCTATCAGACCGATATGCGCTTAGCGAACAGCATATGGCCAGTCTTTACGGGCATTTAGCCCTTTCCCAAAAGGCACTGGTGCTGCAGGTATTTAAGTCATATTTTCGGCCCGGGCCAGCGCATCCCCCGGTTGAAAAACATCCCTTATTAGATTACGCCTTTTACTCGCTTCATTATATCCTGGGCTAAAGCAGGTGTTTTTTGCCATCGTCCCGACCGGCGGCACATAAAAGAAAAGGACCGCCCGAAGGCAATCCTTTCTCAGCCATGAACTGTAGGATCTACCATTTATCAAAACTTTTCTACTCCCTTCACATTCATTTTTATCGCGGTGAATTTATCCACCGGTCCTGTAATGAATAATGTCTTATTATCATGCCCGCCAAACACATTGTTGGTGGCGCCGCTTCCGGTGGGCACGTTAAATATTCTAGTACCCCTCGAACTGAACGCTGTTACTCCATACGCGTTGCTGATATAAACATTTCCCCGGTCATCCATCGACATACCGTCGCCGCCCATATCAGCAAACTTGCGCATATTGGCAAGCGTTCCATTGGGTTTAATATCGAATACCCAGGTGCCCGCCGTATTGATGTCGGGCGCCCATTTATTTACATACAGCTTTTTACCGTCAGGCGTTCCTACCACCCCGTTAGGCCATCCGTCTGCATCCCAGCCCATTGCTTCCGTGGTTACCCGCACCAGCCTGCGGCTGCCGGGGGCCAGGTAATACACGTAACCGCCTTTACCGGTGGCGGCCTGTTCCGAATGGGTTGGCGGCCAGCCCTGTTGGCGGGGATCGCCCTCATCCCAGTACCCTCTTGGAAAGATCGGGTCGGTAATGTACATGCCGCCGTTTTTGGGATTGATCCATACATCGTTTGGTCCGTTCAGTAATTTACCATTGTAGTTATTTACCAGCACGGTATGTGTGCCGTTCGGCGCTATTTTCCATATTTCTCCATGCATATCGGCACAGGTGATCAAATTCCCGTCTCTATCGAACGCCATCCCATTCGACCGGCCCGTTCCCGTTAAAAAGGTAGTGATGGCTCCTGAGTGAACCGACCATTTGTAGATCTTATCATTTGGTTGATCGGTAAAAAATATATTTCCCCGCTTATCAACTGCAGGGCCTTCCGTGAAACTATACCCTTCGCCCAATGTTCTCAATCGTGCGTTTGGCGCAAGCAAACAGGTGGGATCGAAATAAGTTGTATCGGCCGGGTTACATCTGCAGGCAGCGGCAAAGGTTTCAACCTGCACGTCCCGCCCATCCTTTGCCGGATCGGGCGCTTTGTTCTTTGAACAGGAATAAAATGTGAAGCAACATAGTACTCCCGGTAAAAGGAGTAATACTTTTTTTTCCATAGCAAGCAGTTTTAAGTTTGAACAAATAAAATAAGGTCCCGGCAGGCAGCGGCCTGCCGGTAACTAACAATTGCACCAAATGTTCTTTAATTAAATGGCAGATATGAAATGTGGGTTGCACATTCCTGTACAAAGTAGGTTAACCGCCTAAAAATAACTTCCAATAAAAAACTATGAAGAATATTAAACAACACGCCCGGCAACTCATATTAAAAATAGTTCCTTATTTCCTTGGCAGCGAATTGAAATACGCTGCCGGCGACATTTTAAAATACTTCTGAAAGTTGCGGCTGAAAAGACTTTGCGAACTATAACCCACCATTTTTGAGATCTCGTACAACGAAAACTCATTCTCGGCGATCAGGCTCGCTGCTTTTTTGAGGCGGGTTATATCTATGAGCTCTTTGGGCGATAAGGAAGACAGTGATTTTATCTTGCGGTAAAACGTGGTGCGGCTCATGAACATATGTTCGGCAAGCATATCTATATCTATGTTAGGGTCTTTAATGTTATCCCTTATATATTCATCGAGCTTTTTCAAGAAGGCTTCATCCGTTTTTGAATGGGCCATTACGCCCACATCGTCAAATGGCGAACTGGCAAAATGATCTTTTATCTTACGGCGGTTCTTCAGCAGGTTGGCGATCTGCACCTGCAGCAATTCTGAGGAAAAAGGCTTTTGTATGTAGGCATCTGCCCCCACTTCCAATCCTTCTATATGCGCTGCATAAGTGTTCTTCGACGTTAACAAAATTATTGGAATATGACAGTATTCCACATTTGATTTTACCAGGCGGCACAATTCAAACCCATCGATCCCCGGCATCATAATGTCAGAGATGATCAGGTTGATGACCTCATTATCTAAAATAGTCTGGGCAATTTCTCCGTTCAATGCAAGATGCAGTTTATACATGTCGCCTAACACTACTGATAAAAACTCCAGCATATCTTCGTTATCATCAATAATAAGAATACTGTCTGTCATATTATTCGATCTTTTTCCAGCTGCTTAATTGAAATTCAAATTTTTGGTGTACAGGCATCCGCAATTCAAAAATAATTAAATCGGGCGAGCCTGGAACCAATTGTAACGATCCGTTGTGCAGTTCTGCAAGCGATTTGGCAATCGACAGGCCTATGCCGGTTCCCTGTTTGCTGTTGCCGCGTACTCTTACAAAGGGTTCAAAGATCTTATGCCTGAACTCTTCGGGAATGGCCTTTCCATCATTGATAAAATGCAGCGTAAAATATTCATCCGCATTTTCCACAGCGGTTATCTTAACGGTGGCGTTGGTTGCCGCATATTTAATGGCATTCGACAGGAGGTTCGTACATATTTTAATAAATGCTTCCCTGTCAACAAAAGCCATAAAGCGGCTGGCCGGCAATTCTACATTCAGTTTAATTTTATTGGAAGCCGCCTGTTGTTTAAAACCGGTTACAATATCTGTTATGACTGCTACAATATCGGTTTTCACAAAGTTCAAACTAAACTGGCTTGCCTCGGTCTTTCTGAAATCGAGCAGCTGGCTTGTCAATTCCACCAGGCGCCTGGTATTTTTTTCGGCTATCGTGAGGCTTTTATTTATTTCAGGGTCCCTGCCGAATTTTTTTCGCAGCCACTCTATTGGCCCGGCAATCAGGGTTAGCGGGGTTTGGATCTCGTGGGTGATGTTGGTGAAGAACTCGATTTTTGCCTGGTATATTTCCTTTTCTTTTTCAAGTTCAAAAAGCTGCAGCTTGCGCAAATTTTTTCTTTCGAGGTATTGCCGGTACTTACGGGTAGCTATATATACTGCTGTAACCAGTAACAGTACGTACAGGATATACGCCACGTTACTTTTCCAGAAAGGCGGCATGATCCTGATCACCAGTTTACGCTCTTTTCCCACCCAGCTGCCGATATTGCTTTCGGCCTGTACAATGAATTCATAATTGCCGTGGGTAAGATCGGTAAAGTAGGCTTTGCGGTTGGTGCTGAGGTAGGTCCACGTTCTGTCGAGCCCCTTCATTAAATATTTGTACCGGGTTACTTCGGGCGAGGAAAAGTTCAGCGCGGCAAATTCAATACTGAAACTGCTTTGGTCATGGTCAAGCTCTATGGTATCGGTATACAGGATTGACCGTGTAAGCACACTGTTTGCCGAATCGGGGAACACTTCTTTATTGTTGATCTGGAAACCGGTGATATATGTGGGCGGGCTGGGTTCTTTCTGGTCGAATGAGGCAGGGTCGAAAGCGATCATGCCTTTAACCGAACCAAAATACATTTTGCCGTCGGTGTGCCTGTATGCCGAGTTATAATTGAACTGGTCGGTTATCAATCCGTTTGCCCTTGTATACACTTTTACTTCCCCGGTAGCGATCTTAAATCGTATAAGGCCTTTGAGCGAACTGATCCACAAATGCCCTGAATCATCTTCGAGGATGCCATACAGCACATTTGTAGGCAGGCCGTTCTCCGTATTGTATCTTTTGATGGTTTTCCGGTCGGCGCTTAGTTTTATCAACCCGCCGCCCGTAGTGGCAAACCACAGCGCATGCTGGCTGTCTTCAAAAATATTATATACGGCAAATTCATTGGTGAATTTACCGTTTACCGTATCGCCAAACCGGAAGTTGCCATGCCTGCCCGTTTGGGGGTTATAATAGAACGCGCCCTGGTTTACGCTTCCCGTCCAGATATTCCCTTTTGAATCTTCAAAAATATCAAACACGTAAGAGTTATAGGGAATCTGAGAAATGCGGGTAAATGTTTTGTTTTTTATGTCGTACTCAAATAAACCCGAGCCATGATAGGCGGTGCCAACCAGCAGGTGATCATCTCTTGTGCGGTAAATGGAAATCACAAAATCACTTAACTGGTCGTTCTTGCTGCCTACGAAATTGAATTTGTCGGTAATGGTTTCGGTGCGCAGGTCCATTATTTCCATGCCCTGGAAGAACGGGCCTATGAACAGCTGGTTGTTCCATGCCAGCAGGCCGTGAACGTTAGGGTAGGAGATAGCGCCTTTTTTCCCCGACGCCAGGTAGTTGGTGATCTCACCGGTTTTTAAATTCAGCTTGTTGATCCCCGCATCTTCGGTACCGATCCATAAATTGTTGTCCTTGTCTGCCGAGATCTCCCGTACAGCCTCACCCGATATGGAGTTGATACCGGGTATGGGAAAGAATTTTTCAAAGCGCGCATTGTCTTTTGAGCAATAGTTTATCCCGCCAAAATAAGTGCCGGCCCACATGCCGCCGCGGTTGTCGCGGCAAAGGGTGTAAACCGCATTATCGGTGATGGCATAAGGGGAACCGGGTTGTTTTACAAGGTTTTTGCTTACGTTGTGAACCGGGTCGTACACATAGATGCCCGATTCGGTAGCGATCCAGTACAACCCGTCATTGTCAACCTCGATGTCGCGCACGTAAATATCGCTTTTGTCGGTGCGCAGGGAAAGGGGCCTTACTTTACCGGTTTGCGTATTATAGCTTTTCAATCCCTGTTTAAAACAACCTATGAGGAATTCGTTCCTGTTTACCGGGTATATTTTGCTTATCGACCGGGCGTTGTCGGGAAGGTTCTTCTCAACGATCCTGATCTTATTGCCATTTGTTTTTTTCGGGTCGTAAATGCTGATGTTGCCGTCATTATCGCCCATCCACAAATTCATGTCGGCGTCGAGGGCAATACAGGAAGCTGTTATTTTCAGGTTCTCGAACCTGTTTTCGGCGGTTATGTATTTGCATAATGTGAAGTTGACAAGGCACCACAGGTCGTTGTTCCTGTCTATAATGAGATTGCTGGTATATTCTTTGGGCGCCGGCGCCGG
Organism: Niastella populi; assembly: GCF_002078015.1. Taxonomy (GTDB): domain Bacteria; phylum Bacteroidota; class Bacteroidia; order Chitinophagales; family Chitinophagaceae; genus Niastella; species Niastella populi. The sequence continues at coordinate 12,720 of NZ_LWBP01000045.1, forward strand.
TTCAAAAAAAAGTTCTTTATAAGGGTCGTATTTGAAAAGGCCTTTACCCGTTCCGGCCCAGATCATTCCATTTTTATCTTCTGCAATGGAATTTATTACGTTATTTCCTATTCTGCCAAACTTGTTCTTTTTGTATTCGCAGGTTTTAAAAGTGTAGGCGTCGAAGCGGTTGATGCCATCGCGTGTTCCGATCCACATCAGTCCTTTGCTGTCCTGTATAATGGAAGTTACGGCGTTGTGAGCCAGTCCGTCATCTACCTGGTATTGTTTGAAGTAGTATTGACCAAATGATGTGGACGCGGCAAGCAGCAGCGTCAATACCGGTGTAATGATGTAATACAGCAATCGCATATTTCCCACGGTCAAATATATAAAAATGGCGCTTATCATAGTACCGCTTTGCAGCGCGAATTGAGCGGGTTTGGCACAATTCGGCAAAATATTGAACAAAGTATTTGGGGCCGGTGCATTTATTTTGACGGATATGCTGAGCAATATGATGCGATTGTTTTTGTCATTGACTTTATTGCTGTTTATTTTCAGCGGCCACTCCCAGCAGTTGGTACTACCCGGCGATCATCCCGATCCGTCGGTGGTGAAAATCGGGAATGAATACTGGGCCGTAGGTACTACCTCAAACTGGTTTCCCGCTTTTCCTATATACCGTTCCAGTGATCTTGTAAACTGGAAACCTGCCGGGCATGTGTTTACAAAGCTGCCCGGCTGGGCCGACTATTACCTGTGGGCGCCCGAAATAACGTACGATAATGGTAAGGTGTACATGTATTATACTGCTCATAAAAAAGGCGGAAACCTTTGTATTGCGGCAGCGGTGGCAGATAAGCCCGAGGGGCCGTATAAAGACCTTGGCCCGCTGATGTGCCAGGATCATGGTTCCATAGATGCTTTTCCCATGCGCGACGAGAATGGAAAGCTGTATATGATCTGGAAAGAAGATGGCAACAGCGTTGGTAAACCTACCCCCATCTGGGCGGCGGAAATGAAAGAAGACAGAACCGCTTTAACGGGAGAGAAGAAAGAACTTTTTCGCGGCGATGCGGCCTGGGAAAAAGGCCTGGTGGAAGGCGTGTCGATAATAAGGCAAAACGAATACTTTTATGCGTTTTATGCGGCGGCCGCCTGTTGCGGTAAAAGTTGCAGCTACGGAACCGGTATTGCAAGAGCCAGGAACCTGTTAGGCCCCTGGGAAAAATATCCGGGCAATCCGGTGCTGGCGGCCAATATGGAATGGAAATGTCCGGGTCATGGCACTCCTGTTAAAAAGGATGGCAAACATTATTTTTTGTACCATGCTTACAGCACCAGTACCGGCGCCTACGGCGGGCGGCAGGGCCTGCTGAATGAATTTGAATTTACGCCCGATGGATGGCTGCGTTTTTTAAATGGTAACGACTACGGTAAAACAGTAAAGACCCAAAAAACCGTTGACCGGTTTTCAGATCAACAACTTTCCGGCAACTGGCACTGGAGCATTTTTCAGCATGTGCAATACAAGATCGCCAACAACACGTTAAAATTATCAGCCCTTCCTTCTGCTTCCGGCGCCTATGTTGGCCAGTCGGTGCTGGCCGGTAATTATTTTGCAGAAGTTACCGTGCAAAAGAACTCCACCTCGCAGGCGGGGCTTGCTTTGATAGGCGATGATAAGAATATTTTATACGCGGTAGTCGACGGCAACGCTATACGTTTGATTCAGGTAAAGAAAAATGAAGCACAGGTTATCGCCGAAGAAAAGATCGGCCAACCTGCGAATGTAAAAGTAAGGGCGCAGGTAAAGAACAATACCGAAGTCACTTTTGCGTACAGTGAAGATGGCGTAAAGTTTCATGTGCTTAACAGTACAACAACCGATATCTCTTACCTGCCACCGTGGGACAGGGCCGTGCGTGTAGGGCTGGTTTCGAAAGGCCCGGTTGAAAAAGCAGCCTTTTTCAAAGACTTTATACTGGTAAATGAGCCAACAGGCAATGAGCAGTTTGCCATAGGCAACACGGCGCCTTCGCGGCCCTCGCGGTAGCGGTGCTGCGAACCTGTAAAATGCCTGTTGATTGGGAATGCAACTAACAAAACCATTATATGAACCAGCTACTAACGATTGCAAGCCTTTTAGGATGTACTTTGCTGTTGAACGCCTGTAACAGGGTAGGATATCCTGATGACCCGGTTGAACCGGCTGAAGATCTTTCAGGATTGATCACCGACAGTACATTTACCAATCCCGTTTTAACCGGTGGTCCCGATCCCTGGGTGCTGCAAAAGAACGGCACCTACTATTACACCTATACGCAGGGCAGTAAACTGGTGATCCTTGAAACAAAGAATGTATCGGAGCTTGCCTCTTCGCGCCGCTATGAAGTGTACACACCGCCTGCCGGCACTGCTTATTCAAAAAATGTATGGGCGCCCGAACTGCATGAGATAAACGGTAAATGGTATTTTTATTTTGCTGCCGATGACGGCTCAAATGCCAACCACCGCATGTATGTAGTTGAAAATTCTTCCCCAACACCCGTTGAAGGTACCTGGGAGTTCAAAGGGAAAGTGGCCGATGCCACTAACCAGTGGGCTATCGATGGCACGGTATTCAATCACAACGGTCAGCTATACATGTTATGGTCGGGCGGTAATGCCGGCGCACCACCGCAGCATATTTACATAGCCAAAATGAGTAACCCGTGGACCATTTCCAGTGAAAAGGTAATGATAGCCACACCTACCTATGACTGGGAGAAAAAGGGCAACCCCATCAACGAAGGACCGCAGGTCCTCGTGAATCCGCAGGGCCGGGTATATATCGTTTATTCGGGCAGCGGGTATTGGGTCGACGGCTATTGCCTCGGTTTGCTTACGCTTAAAGAAAACGGCGATCCCATGAACCCTGCCGACTGGACGAAAAAGAATACCCCGGTTTTTTCGATGAAAGCAGAAAGCAGTGCGTACGGGCCGGGACATAACGGCTTTTTCAAATCGCCCGATGGCACGGAAGACTGGATCATTTATCATGCGCGCAATTTGCCCAATGGCGGCGATGGAAATGGCCGCAATCCGCGGATCCAGCGGTTTACATGGAATGCCGACGGCTCGCCCGGTTTCGGCGAACCGGTACCCATCAACCAGCCGCTTACACGTCCCTCGGGCGAACCGCACCGACTGATATATCCTAAAACCAAATGGAAGATCGCCGGTTTCAGTTCAGAGGAAACAAACAATAGCCGCCTCGCTATCCGGTTGATCGATGACGTATTGTCAACCTACTGGATCACGCGTTATTCAACCGACCCCACCGACTATCCCAACCATTGGATTACGGTAGATATGGATACAACGGCTAAAGTGAATGGATTTATCATTTCGCAAAAAGCAGGCGATCGTAAAATAAAAGAACTGGAAGTTCATATCAGTAATGATAATATCAGCTGGGAGAACCTCGGCGTATTTTCTCTTAACAATATCGACCTGTTAAAACAGTATGTAACCCTGCCGGCACAGAAACAATGCAGGTACTTTAAACTGGTGCCCGTATCGGGGCACGACAGCCAGAAACAACCGGGGTTGGCAGAAGTATCGGCGTTCAGGTTTAAAAATTAACAGGAGTTCCCCGTTTAAAACAATTGAAATCTTATGCGCATGAATAAAAGGGTATTTACATGTTTGTTGTTGCTTCCGTTTCAGTTTTTATTGGCCCAGAAGAACAGCCTCACGAAGTTTCCCAAAGGATATACGCCTGAAGAAGTTGGTAATTTGATAGCGCACCGGATGATCGGTCAAAAACATGCACTGCATGCCGGTAAATGGATCAGTTATCCCGAAACATTTTACTGGAAGGGTTCGCTTACGTATGCCTCGATGACCAACGATAAAACATTGCTCGATTCGCTTGAGCAACGGTTCCAGCCGCTGTTCACCACGGAACAGGCGCTTCTGCCAATTAAAAACCATGTTGACCTGAACATGTTTGGCAGTTTGCCGCTGGAGTTGTACCAGGTAACTAAGGATAAAAAGTACCTCGAGCTGGGACTGCCATATGCCGATACCCAGTGGGAGGTGCCTGAAAACGGTAAGCCGGAAGAAAAGGCCTGGGCTGAAAAAGGGTATTCCTGGCAAACACGCCTTTGGATCGATGATATGTATATGATCACCATTGTACAATCGCAGGCGTATAAAGTAACCGGCGATAAAAAATATATTGATCGTGCCGCTAAGGAGATGGTAATGTACCTCGATACGCTTCAACGCCCGAACGGCCTTTTTTATCATGCACCCGATGTGCCGTTTTACTGGGGGCGCGGCAATGGCTGGATGGCGGCAGGCATGGCGGTATTGCTGCGCTATTTACCTGAAGATAACCAATACCGCCCGCGGATTATGCAGGGCTACCACACGATGATGAAAAGTTTGAAACAATATCAAACACCCGCCGGTATGTGGAACCAGTTGATCGATGAAAAAGACAGCTGGGCCGAAACATCGGGAACGGCCATGTTTACTTATGCATTGATCACAGGTGTAAAGCAAAAATGGCTGAACGAAAAAGAATATGCGCCTGTAGCCCGGAAGGCCTGGTTGGCGATGGTGCCGTACATCGATGAAAAAGGCGCTGTTAAAGAGGTATGCGTGGGCACCAATAAAAAGAACGACAAGCAATATTACTACGACCGGCCGCGCAGAACAGGCGATTATCATGGGCAGGCCCCTTACCTTTGGTGCGTTGGTGCACTTCTTGAAAAATAACGCATAAGAAAAACGAACAATGCACAAGATCTTCTTATTCCTCTTTTTTTGTTTCCTGCTTGGTAATGGATATGCCCAGGACACCGCGGCCTGGAGCAATCCGTTAAATGTTCAGTTCGGCGATCCCTATATTTTGCGAACAGGCAGCGGTAAATATTATATGTACGGAACCGGCGCCGGCGCCGATAATGGCTTTGTGGCTTATTCATCGGATGATCTTATAAACTGGAAACGCGAAGGCCAGGTGTATTATGGAAATAATAAAAATGGCTGGGGTGAACATTCTTACTGGGCGCCCGAAGTATATGAACGGAACGGGAAGTATTACCTCTTCTACAGCGCACAGTGGAAAGAGAACCCCGGCAAAGAGCTCGAAAATTTTAAGATCGGCGTAGCAGTGGCCGATCAGCCAACCGGCCCATTCATCGACCTGCAGAATAAACCCGTTTTTAATCCCGATTATCCTATCATCGATGCCAATGTGCTTTTTGCCGAAGACGGCAGAACCTATTTGTATTATTCAAGGTGTTGCTATAAACATTCGGTTGAAAGCGAAGTGGCGAGGTGGGCCAAAGACAAAGGCTGGTTCAATGAAATTGAAGAAAGCTGGGTGTATGGCGTTGAAATGAAACCCGACTTCAGCGGTGTAATCGGTGAGCCGGTGCTGTTATTGCGCCCTCCTGTAAAAATGAACGATCCCCAGGCCGGCTGGGAAAGCCGTTCGGTTACCTCCAAAGAAGTGAACCGCCGCTGGACGGAAGGTTCCTTCATTTTCAAAAAAGGCGATACGTATTACATGATGTACTCGGCCAATTATTTTGGCGGACAAAACTATGCGGTCGGGTATGCTACGTCAAAAAGTCCGCTCGGCCCTTTTACAAAAGCGGCCAACAACCCGGTATTACAAAAGAATACCGCATCGGGTGGCATTGTTACCGGCACCGGCCATAACAGCATTACCTATGCACCGGATGGAAAAACCATGTTGTGCGTATATCATGGCCGCACCAGTAAAACAGGCGATGAGCGGGTGGTGTTTATCGATAAAATGAAAGTGAAGGACGGTATATTGACCGTGGAAGGGCCAACTACCGGAAAACAACAACTGGCAACTACACAAAATCCGTTACTGGCCGACCCTACTATCTTTTTTAACGATGGTAAATACTATTTGTACGGAACAGCAGGAAGGGGTATGGATAGTGGCTTCAAGGCATATAGTTCCGATGATAAAATAAACTGGAAAGAGGAGGGGTTTGTATTGCGTAAAGGCGAAAGCTATGGCGACAAAGGTTTTTGGGCGCCGCAGGTCTTCAAACACCAGGGAAAATTCTACATGGCATATACCGCCAATGAACATATTGCCATAGCCAGTGCCGATAGTCCGCTGGGGCCGTTTACGCAAAAGGAACAAAAGCCGTTGGAGGCGCCGGTAAGAATGATCGATCCTTTTGTTTATTTCGATCACTCGGGCAAAATTTATTTATACCATGTACGGTTGCAGGATGGCAATCGCATCTTTGTAGCGGAGCTTGATAAAACGCTTTCGAACATCGATGCAGCTACTGTAAAGGAATGTATCAATGCTTCGCTGCCCTGGGAAGATACGCAAAACGTGGAGTGGAAAGTGGCTGAAGGACCTACCGTTTTCCGGTGGAAGGGATGGTATTATATGATCTATTCAGCCAATGATTTTCGTAATCCCGATTATGCGATTGGTTATGCAATAGCTCCGGGCCCCACGGGGCCCTGGAAAAAAAGCGGCACCGGTCCTATTATTTCGCAGAAGAATATTGGCTTAAACGGAACCGGGCATGGCGATATATTGTGGAATACAGGCGGAAATCCCTTTTATGTGTTCCATGTGCATGCTTCCGATGCAAAGGTTTCGCCAAGAAGAACCGCCATTATTGAGCTTTCATTTATAAAAAACAAGGGTAAAGCAGATCCATTGTATGCGTTGCCCAAAACCTTCAGGCTGTTAAACGAATAAAAAAAAGATCAAGGCTTAATTCAAAGCCCTGATCTTAATATTTCTATAACTTACTTCATTGCCGTGGTCCTGTAACAGGATATGCCCTTTATCGGCTTCGCCAAAGTTTTCCCAGTTCCTGTACTTGCTTATTTTAACCAGTTCACGATACGCAGGCGACTTTCGCTCATACTCCAGCACCTTCCTGCCATTCAGCCAGTGTTCAACATGATTATTGGGATATACGATCACCCTGCCGGTATTCCATTCGCCAATAGGGTGGGTAGCGCCGGCCTTATCGCATGTTTTCAGATCGTATAAAGAAGCCAGTGTGCGGTTGCCGTTGCGGCCCAGTTTGGCATCGGGGTGCACTTCATCGTCGAGGATCTGGTACTCGAGACCGATGGCAGAAGCACCGGTTTTTTCTTTACCGGTAACAAAATATTTTACACCGCTGTTGGCGCCCTTCGTTAGTTTGAAATCGAAGCTCAATTCGAAGGCGCTGTATTCACCGGTGGTAATAATATCCCCTGCATGCTGCGATTCGGAACCATCGGTTGCCTGAATGGTCATCAGTCCGTCTTTTACCACCCAACCGGGGCTGGCCGTGGGAAAGCCCTCGCTTTTGGCTCCCCGCCAGCCTTTTGTGGTGCTGCCATCGAATAATAATTTCCAGCCTTCTTTCTTTTCCTTTTTTGTTAAGCTGTTTATTTTTTGGGCGGTTAACACATTACATGAAAACAAAAGCAATGAGAAAGCAAACGTTTTGCGGATCATATTCATACTGATGTATCTTTTTTTTAGTATTTGAAAACTTTTCCATTTACCATCACCTCCTGCGTTTTCTCATCAAACGTGGCTTTGGAGCCGGTATGCGAGGCGGCGGTGGTCATAATGTTGGCAATACTGTGGCTGTAACCGGCTTCAACCGGTGCATTGGGCTGTTTGCGGCTGCGCACGCATTCCATCCAGTTGCGAACGTGGTTCGACGTGAGCACATCCCCGCCGGTATTGGCAGCCGCTACCACTCTTTCATTATTGGGTAAGCTCATTTTCGGCAGCAGGTTGGCTTTCATGTTCATGGCTCTGGCCATTTTCTCAGTAAGACCGCCCTGCGGCGAAATGGTATTGGTAATAAGATTGAGTTCGCCGCCATTGGAATAGTATATTTCAGCCGGGCGTTCTTCGCCGTTGTGCATCCGCGAACCAAAGGTTACCTGGAAGCCCTGCGAAAGATCGTTCAGCGGACCATAATCGAAAACCGCCATAATGGTATCCCAGTTGCGGCGCCCGTCTTTCCATTGGTAAATACCGCCATTGGCAGTTACGCTGCGGGGGTGGGTAAGACCGGTAAACCAATGCACGGTATCTATCTGGTGGCTCATCCACTGACCGGGCAACCCCGATGAATAGGGCCAGAAGAGGCGATACTCGAGGTAAATGCGGGGATCGAATTTTTCAAAAGGGCGGTTCATCAAAAAACGTTTCCAGTCGGTATCTTCTTCCTTCAATACTTTCAGCAGTTCAGGCCGGCGCCAGCGGCCGGGCTGGTTTACATTCCAGGTTAATTCAACCATAGTGATGGGGCCGAACTTCCCTGAGCGGATGAATTCATTGGCGGCATGGTAATTGGCTCCGCTGCGGCGCTGGGAACCGATCTGCACAATTTTTCCCGTTTCCTTTACGGCTTTCAATGCAGCGCGGTTGTCTTCCATCGTTTCGGCAAAAGGCTTTTCAACATACGCATCGCACCCCGCCTTTACCGCTTCTATGGTATGTAAGGCATGTTGAAAGTCAGCGGTGCCGATAAAAACGGCATCAACCATTTTGCTGTTATACATTTCTTCATTGTTGCGGAAAGCGGTTACATCGTTTTGCATTTTTTCTTTCCACCTGGCGGCGCCCTCTTCGCGGCGCACTTTCCACAGGTCGGAAACGGCCACCACCTCGAAATTAAGTTCCCTGCAATGGTTCATAAAACAAGGCATGTGAGAGAAACGATGACGGTCTGAGAAGCCTGCAACCCCAACCCGAACGCGGTCGTTTGAACCGATGATGCGGCTATAGCTTTTAGCGCTGAAAACATTGTTTGAAAAGAAGAGGCCGGCTCCGGCAATAGACGCCTGCTTAATGAACTTACGGCGTGAGTTTTTCATCTGAAATGTTTGTGTGATGTATTTCGCTAAAATAAATAAACCTCATATGTGTGTAGCCCGGTGTAGATGGCCCAGGTAAAAAACTAAAAAGAATGATGCTATTAATCAATTGGTTATCTCTCGCAGCTGGTAGTTTTTGAAACAATAAGACAAAAGAATGAATAACCCGGTTTCAGCGGAATATCAAACTTGGAATAAATCGACAAAACAATGAATAGAAGATGCAAGCGCTATTCATTTCTTTTACAACCGGAAAATGTACAGGTTTCAAACGATTGCATCTGATAGCCTTGAAAAAGTATAAGCTGCTAATATAAACTGATCATTCCGTTTGCAACTACTCCTTTTTTAAATCCAAAACGATTGACCTTTATGACGAAAAGAACGTTTCCCCAAACATTTACTTTTCTGTTTTTCCTGCTGTTCTCATTTAGTGCCTGGGCGCAGGAGACGGTAAGGGGTAAGATCACCGACTCCCTTGGATCAGGGGTGCCCGATGTTACCGTTGCCGTTAAGGGTACTGCCATCAGTGCCAAAACAAATGCACAGGGTGTATTCAGTATACCCGCGGCCAAAGGCGCCGTTTTAAGGGTAACACATATAAGCTACGTCACCAAAGATGTTGTAGTAGCAGGCGACGAAGTAGCCATCATTATTGAACCGGCAGCTACCAGTTTTGAAGATGTGGTAGTGGTAGGTTATGGTACCATGAAGAAAAAAGACCTTACCGGGTCTATTGTTCAGGTACGTCCCGACCGTATCGCCAATGAAAACCCGAAGACGGTTCAGGATATCCTGCGCGGTACACCGGGATTGCGTGTCGGCTATGATGCTTCTGCCAAAGGTGGCGGTAACCTCGAAATACGTGGCCGCCGTTCCGTTTACAATGAAGGCGGGCACAACAACCCGTTGATCGTATTGGACGGGATGCTTTTTTATGGAGAACTTTCCGAGATCAATCCCGACGATATAGAACAGATCGACATCCTGAAAGATGCCTCCGCCGCAGCGGTGTATGGATCTAAGGCGGCAAGCGGTGTGATCCTTATTCAAACAAAAAAAGGCAAACAGGGCAAACCGGTTATTACTTCCACCATGAATGTGGGTGCAACAACGGTAGGCAAGTACAGGAAGAGATTTTCTCCTGAAGCTTACATGCAGCACCGCCAGGACTGGTTTGCAAAAAATACATATGGTGTAAATGCCGGTACCGGTAATTATGAAGCATACCAGTCCGGTACGTTTGCCAACAGGCCCGAATATTTTACGCGGCCCGATCAGTTGGGTGATAAGGTGGCGCTCGATACATGGCGCGGCTATACCACCAATACCGCAGATGAATCTGATGAAAGCATCTGGGCCAAACGTTTAGGGTTTACCGGCAATGCATTACAGAATTTCCTCGATGGCAAAACGGTAGACTGGGCCGATCACACCTTCAGGACCGGTATCAATTCCGACTTCAATGTAAGCATAAGCGGGGCCGGCGATAAGGTCAACTACTATTTGTCGATGGGTTATCTGAAGAACGAAGGTGCGGTAAAAAGCGATAACTACCGGGCTGTTCGTTCCAACCTGAAACTGGATGCAAAGGTCACCAACTGGTTTGAAGTGGGCGCCAACATTAATTTCCAGGACAGGTCTGATGGTAACCTCGACCTGGATATGGACCAAACGTTGCGGAATAGCCCGTATGCAGATCATGATATAGCTGGCGAGCCCATTCAGTTCCCGTTGAGCTCTGAATACAGCCAGCGCGGTTATAATTATGATTTTCAGAAAAAATACCTCGAGCTTGAAAAAGGGTTTACGGTACTGAATACGATTTTGAATGCCAAAATAAAGCTGCCTTTCAACATCACTTACACTTTCAATGCTTCGCCACGTTATCAGTTCTTTTACGACCGTTATTTTATGTCGGCAGAACTGCCGGGTTCAGATCCTAAAACGCGTGGCGCAAACCGCGAACAGGAGAAACGCTTCGACTGGTCGCTCAATAACACCATTACCTGGGACCAGCGGTTCCTTCAGGATCATCGCGTAGTGGTTACCCTTGTACAGGAAGCGGAGGACCGCAGGTCGTGGACAGATCGCATCGAGGCACGTAATATTCTGCCTTCCGATGCATTGGGATTCCATAATACAAAGAACGGTAGTAAAGAGAACAGTACTTACTCGAGCTCCGACGGCCACCAGTCGGCAGATGCGCTGCTGGCGCGCCTGTTCTATTCTTACGACAACCGGTATATGATCACCACTTCAATCCGCCGCGACGGTTACTCGGCGTTTGGTACATCCAACCCGTATGCAACTTTTCCCTCGCTGGCGCTGGCCTGGACGTTCACAAACGAAAAGTTCTTCAAATGGGGCGATATAATGAGTACCGGTAAACTGCGTGCTTCCTACGGAAAAAATGGGAACCGCTCGCTTGCCAATCCTTACGTTGGGCTTTCCAACCTTTCTGAAGGCGCGGGCAGAATGCAGGGGTATCTTAACGCCGCCGGTCAGCTGCAGTTATTCCGTTACCTGTATGCCGACAGGTTAGCCAACCCGAATCTGCAATGGGAAAAAACCACTTCCTATAACTTCGGGCTCGACTTCGGTTTCCTCAACGATCGTATCACGGGCTCATTGGAATATTACACCATGCAAACGCACGATATGATCATGGAGCAACGGTTGCCCAGCTTTACCGGGTTTAGTTTTATTACAACCAACCTGGGCCAGGTTGACAACAAAGGGGTTGAGTTCTCATTGAACACGACCAACATCCGCAACAAAAATTTCCAATGGAATACCACTTTCGGTTTGTCGTACAATAAAAACACGATAACACATCTTTACTACGAACGCGAGACGCTCGTAGATGGCAACGGAAATATAATCGGTTCAAAAGAAAGAGACGATATAACAAACAGCTGGTTTATTGGAAAACCCATCGGCGCCATCTGGAATTACCGGGTAACCGGTATCTGGCAGGCGAACGAAGTGCAGGAAGCGAAATTATACGGCCAGGCGCCCGGCGATCCCAAAGTAGCGAACAACTACACGGCCGACGATGTGAAGAATACCAACGGCACGGTTACACCTACCTATAACGACAAAGACAAAGAATTTTTAGGCCAGACCCTGGCCCCCTGGCATTGGTCGATGCGCAATGAGTTTGTTTTATGGAACAACCTGAATGTTTCATTCAACGTTTACTCGTACATGGGGCATAAAAGTTTATCTGACGAATATCTGAATAACGATGACCTGGGCGGGCGCATGGCTTACGCTTTACAGAATGTTCCTGCAAAGGAATACTGGACGCCCGATAACCCAACCAACCAGTTCGGCCGTATCGAGGCCAAAGGACCCACAGGTGCGGCTGGTGCGGCCATGTTGTACAACCGCTCCTTTATCCGCTTCGACAACTTTGCAGTAGGCTATACATTGCCGAAACAATGGACCTCGAGGTATTCCCTGAACCGGGTGAAAATTTACGGTACTGTTCGCAATATTTCCGTTTGGAATAACCGGAACTGGACCTACGGTGATCCTGAAACAGGCGGCTGGGCATCGAGGGTGTATAACCTGGGACTTAATTTAATTTTCTAATCCGTTATTGTGAAAGATATGCAACAGATAAATAAAAGACTTAGCCATATACTTAAAAGTGTTACCTTATTTATTGGTGGTTCAATATTATTGAATAGTTGTTCAAAGAGTTTTTTAAAACCTGACCCGCTGTCGTTTTACGAACCTACTACAACCTTCAGCACCGAGGCAGGACTGATGTCGTCGATGGCTTTATGCGACCGTCACCTCAAAGCATACTGGGCTACCGACCATAATGAAATGCTTACGCTGGGAACGGAATACATTTTTAGTGAACTGATGGTTGCCAGTGCTACGGATAAACGTAACATGTTATGCGACATAGCCAATATGCTTACGCCTACCAGTGAAACCAGTTATCAGAATATTGAAAGAACCAATAGCATCTGGTATTTGTGGGAGGAAACCTATAAGGCCATCATGTATGCCAACACCATTTTACACTACATCGATGGGGTGGAAGGCCTGAATGAAACGACGAAAAATATGTATAAAGGCCGGGCTTATTTTCATCGTGCCTTTCGCTATATGGCGCTGGTTTTCGAGTTTGGCGATATTCCGCTGGTAACGAAGATCCTTGAAGTGCCCAAGCAGAACTACCGCAGCACGAAGCGCGATGCTATCCTGAAAATGATCACCCGCGATATGGAGCTGGCTGTGCAATGGGTGCCCGATCAAAAAGATATGGCCCTCACGGGAATGATAAACAAAGGCGCCTGCCGGATGTTGCTTGCCAAGTGCTACCTGGCAACAGGTGAGTATGCCAAAGCAAAAGAGCAAACCGATATCCTCATCAATCAGTCGGGTTACTCGCTAATGCAAAATACTTTCGGCACATTCAACGATGGCGGCGAACCGCTGACCTGGCCTATTACGCGCAATGTGATCTGGGACCTGCACCGTCCTGAAAATAAACTCATCGCTGCCAACCGCGAGGTTATCCTGGGTATGCCAAACAGGGGGGCAAATACGGAGGCGTTCATACAGATGCTTACCATGCGCATCCTGTATCCTTTTGTTTTCGACAACAGGATCCAGACAAAGGACGGTAAACAGGCATTGATGAATATCAGGCGCGATAATGCGAATTACAATCCGAAGTATGATTATATGCGGGCTTTCGGCCGCGGCATTGCCACGTTCAGGCCCACTAATTTTTCAACCAATGCGCTTTGGAGCGTAAATGGTGCTATGGATGCGGGCGACCTGCGTCACAGTTCTGCAACGGGCAACTGGATCCGCATGGAAGATTACCGGGTTAACAACAAGGCTTCCGCCGAATTCGGCAATCCCATTTCTCTGTACAATAATAATGGCGCCCTGTTATGCAGCGATACCATTCGCCGCTGGTTCGATGTGCCGCATTATAAGTTCTACCTCGATGATCCGGTAAATGAAGCCAACATAACAGGTTCAGATGGTTACAGGGGCGCTACTAACGGCGGCATAGCCGACTGGTATCTGTATCGGTTGGCAGAAGCGTACCTGCTGCGGGCCGAAGCGAAATATTATCTGAACCCGGGCGATGGAACCATTAAAGACGATCTGAATGCGGTACGGCAAAGAGCCCAGTGTACCGAATTATACCAGGGCGCTGTTACCATCGGCGATATTATGAACGAGCGCGCGCGTGAATTGTATTGGGAAGAATGGCGGAATGTGGAATTGAAGCGCGTATCGCTGTGCCTTGCCCGCAGCGGCCGGCCCGATGAGTGGGGCAATACGTACAGCCTCGATAATTTCGATAAACAAAACGGCACCGATGCTGCCGGCGGAAGCTACTGGTACCAGCGTATTGTTCATTACAGCCTGTATAATAAAGGCCCTATCCAGATCAATGCCACGGGTAACAGCAATCCCAATTATACCATGGATAAAAAGAATATGTACTGGCCGATTCCTTATTCTGCCATTACCGCCAATAACAAAGGGCAACTGAGTCAGAATTTTGGTTACGACGGGTATGAGCCCAACACGCCTAAATGGGAGAATTGGGAAGAGGCAGTAGCAGATGAGAGTACAAAATAAGAGCAGCAGTTTTAGGTTTAATACGCAATCAAAAAGCCCGTCCCGGTTTCCCGGGATGGGCTTGTTCTTTATTTGCCGTATTTGGTGCTAATTGAATGATGCCCTGAATTGCAATGGTGAAAGATTGGTCTTTGAACGGAAGAATTTGCTGAACGATTGTGAATGTTCAAAACCCAGCTCATAGGCAATTTCACTGATGGAAAGGTTGGTGGCGGACAGCTTTTCTTTGGCCTTTTCAATCAGTTTGTTGTGTATGTGTTGTTGTGTGTTTTGCCCGGTTAACGTTTTAAGCATGCTGCGCAAATAGGTGGCAGAAACATTCAATGACTCTGAAATATATTGAACGGTTGGTAATCCTTTTGCAACCAGGTCATCGCTGTTGAAATAATCGGAAAGCAGTTGCTCTAACCGGTCGAGGATCCGGTGATTCGATATTTTTCTTGTGATGAACTGGCGTTGATAAAACCGTTCTGAATAATTGAGCAGCGTTTCAAGATGCGAAATAATGATATCCTGGCTGAATTTATCGATGTTTGACTGATACTCCGCTTTTATGTTGTTTACGATCCCATTGATGATGGTTTCTTCCTTATCTGATAAAAACAGCGCTTCGTTTACGGCATAGCTAAAGAACCCGTATTTTTTGATTGTTGTTGCCAGCGATGTTCCCCATAGAAAGTCAGGATGAATAAGCAGCACCCAGCCCGACAGGTCATCTTCAGGGGAGGGGCCAGCACCCCTGAGTAGCTGATTGGGCGCAATGAAATACATCATTCCTTCATCGAAATCATACGTTTGCTGCCCATAGAACAGTTTATTGCTGAAACCTCTTTTCATAGAGATATAATAAAAATCAAGCATCACGCTTAATTCCGTTGTATCGGGGGGTAATTGCAGATCTGTATAATTCAGTACGCTGATCAGCGGATGTGCCGGACTGGGCAGCCCCATCATCCGGTGCCCTTCGGTAATTGATTTTATTCTTATTGGTTTGGAGGCGGCCATACTGCAAAATTATTTTATAAATGGATATTTAAGCCAGATCATTACTAATGGCATTATCAGAAAAGGAATTTCAATTAAAGCGATCCTTATCTGCCCGGCATGTAAAGCCAATCCCATTATTGTCAGGATCGACATGGCTGTCAACAAATTGCTAAGGACAAATGTTTTCGGGAAAAGAAGCAACAGCCCAACGAGTATGGTAAAAGCCCCCATAAACGGAACCAGGGTTTTGTTGATGCCAAGCGCTTCTATCATTTTTGATCGTTCGGGATCATTGTCAAAGTTCAGTGAGGTGTAGCCGTGCCTGAACGAAATAAATACGGAAACGATCAGTAATACCAGGGATATTATATTTTTTATCATTGTTATGGTTGTTGTTTTAATGCTATGAATGCAGGTAAAAGCGTATTGCAGTTGCATTATGTATACTTTGAAATATGTACAATAGAAATTTACAGATGGCTATAGTTCAAAGCGTACGCCGAATGTCGGGAATACGCCGAGCCCTAAATTGAACGGCCTTCCGGTATTGGGAAGAAAGACCTCGGCATTTACATTGAACCTGTTTGTGATGTTCACTATGTCGATAAAGGCGGAGAATGTGCCGCGTTTCATTTGAACGTTGTAGTCGGCCCTTAGGTCAAGACTGTAATAATCGGGCAGTCTTTTGCCATTCATAGCAGTAATTTCCTGCGAATACCGCAGCATGTCAGGGTCGTTCAGCACATTGGCGTGAACCACATAGTCATCGGTTGGGCGGCCGGTACTATAGCGGAATTTGCCAGAGAAAACCCATTTGTTATTGGGTTTGTAGCTTGCCAGTAAACTAACAGTGTGCGGTGTGCTGAAAATATAATCATAACTGCCGAGGTTGTTATTGTCATCACGTTTGCTTTGCATATAGGAGTAACTGATCTGTCCATAGTATTTGCGGGAAAGTCTTTTTATCAGGCTGAGATCCGCACCATAGGCGTAACCGGTACCGTTATTGGTTAAATAACTTTGTATCCGGTTGGGCTGAACAATTACATCATCGAATTGCTTATGCCAGCCCTCAGCCACCAGTTTCAGATCGCTTGAGAATTGTATTTTATAACCCAGGATCGATTGAATGCTGCGTTCGTTCTTAAGTTTGTTGCCGGCAGACTGGCCTGCCACGTCGGAGTAGGCGGCATCCTGATAATAGATACCGGTGGCAAAATTGATACTGTGTTTATCGTTGAGCGAAACACTGCCGCTCAAACGCGGTGAAATGGTGTGCTGGCCGGCAAATTCCGTATAATCATAACGTAAACCGGGGTTGAGGATAAAGCTTTTGGTGATCTGCCACGATAAACTGATGTATCCCGATCCGTTAAAGGCGCTGTTACTGTATTTTGAATTAAAAAGTGCCGGGTTTAAGATCTGGTAATGTTGTGCAGGGGAGGGTCTGAGGTCTGTAGTTCTATAGGTAAAAACCGTATCGGTACGCTTTATATACCTTTCAAAATCGAGGTTGAGCAGGATAGCGTCTATACCGGCGGTAAGCGTTAGCGTTTTATAACGTTTTGTAAAGATGGAACGATAGCCGAGCTCCTGCTGATCATTCCTGATATACCTCAGGTCGTCTTCATATCTCCCCGATTTAGGATCAAGTATGACACCCGTTGAGTCCAGTGCAGGCGTAAAGCTCCCGAAATAATTGTCAACGGCCGATGTGCGATAGTACAGGACGTTTTTCCAGTAACTGCTTGCATTGATCAATGTGCGTAAATTAAGACCGGCCATCGCCTTACTTCCCCGGTGATCAAAAAGTATAACTCCTGCGCTGTTATCGTCATGGACATTTGTGCCTGAACTGATATGGTCTATGGTCCGGTAAGGTCGTTCGGGGCTGTATAGCGCTACAAAAGAAAGTTTGTTCCTGGCATTGATATGGGTGGTGGTTTTTAAAACATAATCGCCAAACGTTACTGAGCCGGCATTTTTAAGGTCAAGCAGGTTGACCAGCGAAGCAAAATTGTGATACCGTGCAGATGCGAACAGGCTGGTTTTTTTAGTCAGCGGGCCGTCGACATTTATAATGCCACCCAGCAGATCGAACTGACCGCTAAATGACCAGGTGCCTTTATTACCTTCTTTGATGCCAAGGCTTAAGTAAGAAGATGATTTTCTCCCATTGACAGCGTCAAAACCGCCATTCTGGAATTGAACATTATCGATAACCCTTGGGGCGAAGATGCTAAACCTGCCGCCGTTAGGGTCGTTGAAACCGGAAACAAACCCTTCGGCTTCGAGGTGCGACAGATTGAACATCGGGATGTCGTCGACCATATACACATTGTCCTGAGTGCCCTGCCCTCTTGCTGCAATGGCGGAAAACTGGGCGCCGCTGCTTACGACACCCGGTAAAATGGAAAGGGCCCGCATAATATCGCCCTGGGCACCGGGGTTTCTGAAAATTTCTTCTCTTGAATAGGAAAATGTTGAAACGGGTGTCAATGGATTATTTTCACCTTTGAATGTCGTAGCGGTAACGGTAACCTCATTCATCCGGGCAACTTCTTCCAGCAGTTCTATTTCTGAATAGTAGGTCTTGTTTGCGGCGATCGTTATTTCGCTGATGTTCTTTGTCTGGAAACCTATGTACGAAATAGTTACGGAATAAGTGCCCACGGGGATATTGGTGATGGCAAAGGTGCCTGTGGGGCCGGTGGCAACGCCCAGTTGTATTTTGTCAATGATCACACTGGCGCCTGTAATAGGTTGTTTGGTGGCGTGTTCTATTATTTTTCCTTTGAAGCTGCCTGTAGTTTGTGCAACCGAAAGTATACTGATCATACCTGCGGTCAGCGTCATCATAAGGAACTTCAGATTGTTTTTTATATCCATTGTTGGGCTTTTGTTTGTACAAAAGTTCAACAACTTCAAAGGATTGATTTATCCAAAACGCCTTTTGTTGTAGCCGAAAAAATGGGCGGGCAGCAAAAAACAAAAAGGCTTCCGCATTTGCGGGAGCCTTTCATTTTAGCGCCTGTATTGCATGCTCTGATTATGCAATAACTTCTTTTATTCGTTCCAGGTAACCACGCCGGTTTCTACATCGTACATGGCGCCCATGATCGTGATCTTACCTTCTTTCTCCAGCTCTACTATTACCGGGCTTTCTTTTCTGATGCGGTCGATAGTAAGCTGTACGTTCAGGGTAGTTACATTTTTCACAAATGCAGGGTTGGTACCGGTACGGTTATCCCTGGTGCTTGTTTCGTGGTCGATGGCCGGTTGAATTTTGCTCAACAGCGTGGTGAGGTTACCCAACTCAACATGGTTACATGCGCCAACAATGGCTCCGCATTTGGTATGGCCCAGCACAACAATGATCTTGGTACCGGCGATCTTGGTGGCAAATTCCATACTGCCGAGGATATCCTCATTCAGAATATTACCGGCTACGCGAATGCTGAAAACATCACCCAGCCCCTGGTCGAAAATCAGTTCGGCCGAGGTTCTGCTGTCGATGCAGCTTAATATGGTAGCAAAAGGAAACTGGCCGGTAGAAGTTTCATTCACCTGCTGTAACAGGTTACGGTTTGCTTTTAAATTATTAATAAACCGCTGGTTGCCCTCTTTCAGAATGGTCAGCGCTTTTTCGGGTGTTAAACTACTTTGAGTTTCTTTGGTTTGTGTACGCATGCTGTATAGGTTTTATTTGCAGGCGGAACTGGTCGGTTCCTGTGGTGGTTTAAAATTTCCGGCAAACATATAATTACTTTACCGAATAATAGTAATACTATTGTTAAAAATAGGATTAATTTTACTGATAGAAATATGAATATCTTTACAGAAATTTAATGAATGGACTTTCTGGTGAATTTTAAAGTAAACGGGAAGATCTTTTTAAAAGACCCCGAAAGCAGTGCGATCGGTAAGGAGATCGTAAAAAAGTCTATTGACCTCATTTACAAACTCGGCTTTGAACAATTCACCATAAAAAAGCTGGCGATAGAGATCGACACTACCGAAGCCACCATTTACCGCTATTTTGAAAGCAAACACCGCATCCTGCTCTATATTCTCAACTGGTACTGGAGCTATATGGAATTCCTGCTGATGTTCAAGCTGCAGAATGTACGAACAGCAAAGGAAAAATTGAAGATCATCGTTGAATTACTTACCAGCGAACTGCCCGATCACTCGGGTTTATACGATTATAATAAAAGCTCATTGAACCAGATCGTAATAGCCGAAAGCAGCAAAGTATATTTGATAAAGGAAGTGGCGGAAATAAATAAAGACGAGGTTTTTAAGCCCTATAAGGACCTCTGCACCCGCATTTCGGAAGTCATAAAGGAGTACAATCCCGGTTATAAATACCCCAAGTCGTTAAGCTCTACCTTAATTGAAGCCTCTCACCAGCAACAATTCTTCAGCATCAATCTGCCGCGGTTAACCGATAACAGCAGTAAGAACAAGGCAGAGTTCACCAGCCACTTTATCCAGGATATGCTGTTCCGCGTTTTGGGATAGGCAACGCACTGTTATTTATACTGTCCCCGGGTAAACTTATGATCGGCATCGAGTGAGAGTGTGTTTTCCCTGAACCACTCCATGAAGTTCCTGAATTTGTCCTGGTTGGCGCCGGCCCATTGTTTAAACGCATCCATATCCGCGCCGGCAAGGATGTAATGGTTATAGGCCTCCATATGCCCGGCCGCGCGAACCTTTTCCTGGTAATCAAACAACACATTGGGATAGGTTTGATTGTGTTTGAACTGGTGCCAGGCAGAAATGAAATTTGTTCTTATGGTATTCAATGAATGGATATCAACCGTTTTTGTGCCTGTTAGCGCCAATGAAAATGTTTGTCCAAAGGGCATGCAGAAGGGGAATTTGATATTGTTTTTATCTGTGAGGCTCGCTGCGTCGATAACAATTTCGCAGAAGTCGATCTTCATTGAATCGCCGTTTATTTTGATCCCTTCTTTGTACGTATTGAACAGTAATTTGCTCACTTCGAAAAATCTTTTGGAACCGTGTTCCAGGTTCAGGAACAATTCACCGTAAAGCAAACCCCACATGGGTTCTTTTGAATTGCAGTAAAGTAATGCCAGCCGGTAATAGTTCGAAGGGAAAGTGGGGTCAACTTCAATGCCTTTTTCGTACAGCGGCACCGCCTTATTATACTCTTTTTTAATTAGATATATGTTTGCTTTCTCGAGGTACAGCTTGCCTGAGTTGGGAAAGATGCTAAGACCGGCATCATATGCGTCAATTGCTTTTTCCGGTTTCCCAAGGTAATCGTAGTTATTGCCGATCATTTGATATACCTGGTCGGTAACGTCTTTATGACCGAGGTTTTTTTCAAGGATCTTTATTGCCTCTTTATAATTACGTTTCAGGGTATGGGCAAACGCCATTTCATAGTCGTAATCGAGATTCTCAGGGTCGAGTTTTTTCGCCTCCTTCAATATTTTCAAACTTTCATCAATCTGGCCATTGTCCATTAATTTGATGGCCTCGTTCTTCATTTCCTTTGCTTTTTCCCTGTCGGTCTGGCTATAAGCGGTGGAGGCTGTAAATAACAGGAAGAGCAGGGCGTATTTGATGTGCTTTATCATGGCCAGGTATTGGGGTTATTAACAATGAGGCAGAAAAATAGTAAAAGAATTGTTCATATGCAATGATGCCCCTGCCATTTAAAACGGCAGGTGCATTAGTACAGATGCGCCGGTGTGGGTATTTACATAAGTGCAGCGAAATTATTTACCCGGTTGGCGCTGTTTTTCTTTGCGGAGCCTGTTCACTTCATGCATCCCTTTCTCATCGTTGAGGGCGGTATAATATTTTTCCAGGTCGTCGATTACTTCTTCGGTGATATACTGAAGATGTTTCTTTCTCACTTTTCTGAAGTCGAAGCTGCAGATGTACCGGCCGAGACCGCTTTTGAGTTTATCGTTTTTGTCGGAACCGGCGTATACTTCCAGGATATATTTGGCGTGATAGTTATTTAGTATTTCCTGCGGTATTCCTTCATAAGATGGGTAACCCGACCACGGGTTTTTCGATTGACCGAATAACTGCAACAGGGCAATAATTTGGGCGGTTTTGTCGGGAATTTCTTCATCGAGTGCTTCAACCAGCGCCTGAGGGTAATGGCCATCCATGCGAAATTCATCCCAATAGGTGGAAAAACTTTTCGGAGCCGCAGCCAGCCATTCGCTGTCGGCCTGTTGATATTCTTCCTGTCTTCGTTGGGTTTCAAGATAATCTTCCTGGGGTTTTGTAAATCCCAGTTGGGCAAGGAATGATATTAATCCCCGGGTGTTGGCAATGCCGGCATCGCTGCTCCAGCCATTGTACCTGATGGAAACTTCATGATGATAACTGATGATCGCCTGTTGCTGCCCGTTCGCATGTAGCTCTATGTTGTAGGTGCCGGCGCACATACAGTGGAACCCAACCTGGGTTTCATCTATTTCAATCAGTGTTGCGAACTGTTTAATTACATCGGGTTGTGTTATTTCAAACAGCACCGGGTTGGGATCTTCATAAAATTCTGATAAACGGGCGGGTTTTATTATAATATGATCTACCCCGGCAAACAGGTTGCGTAAGTGTTCATTGGTAGGTTGTGGCAGTTTAGCCATTTCTTCCCAATTGATTCCGGTAAAGTCAATAACAGGCATGAGATGTAATTGTTGCTTTCAAATATAAGCAACCGAAGGCATATGCCGGTTTTACTCCCCATTCATCAACTCCTGGAATTTATTTACAAAAAGCCCCACATGATACCCGTCGGCCAGCGCATGATGTACGTGAACGCTAACCGGCATGCTGCGCTTTCCGTTGGCTTCGGTCATTTTTCCGAAGGAGATCTTCGGACAACTATCGGGAAACGTAAAACTCCGGGCATGTGAAACGGAGGTGAAGTTTACCCAGGGCACCGCCGAAAAATGGATCACATTCTCGCCTGATACGGCCACTACCAGTCCCATTGCATGTTTTGTTTCTTCAATTACCTTTTTGGCATTGGTGTAAAACAGTTCTTCATTTTCGTTATAGTCCATATACGAAAAACCAAACGTGCCATCGGGCCGGTGCACGGTAGGAGAGGCGTTGATGACATCGAACAAATACACTTTTTTATCAACGATGCGGAAACGAAAGTTCTCGATGGAGTTGGCTGCTTTCAACGCCTGGTAAAGATAATACAGGAAGAACGACAGGTTGTGCTTTTTAGCATGTGTATACGCGTTGGTACAATCTATGGTAAAGGTCATTCCAAAAAAAGGTTCTTCAAATTGCGAGAAGAAATTATAATGATCTTTCCTGTTCCAGGTGGCTATATCTATCGGTGTTTTCATGATCAGAGGAGGCGATGAAGGATGTTTGAAATAGTTTTTAACTCAAAGAAATTAGGATGCGTTCTTCTTCCTGGAAATACGTTTCATTTACCCACAGGGTGTCATCTGAATCGAATGCAATGGTTTTTATTTTGTTCCTCATGGTTTCGTGGTTAGTTTTGTACAACCGGTATGCAAAATTGAAACGATTGTTCAGAAATAAAAAGGACATTTGTCCCGCCACTTCTTATGCTTCGCACCAATAATGCTTTTCTGGCTTATGTTGAACAGCTGTATGCATTGCAGCCACGTAAAGAGGAGATCTTGATAAAGGAGTTTTCCGAAGGACAATTGTTATTACAGCAGGGTCAGAAAGCTTCCAAAGTATACCTGATAAAAGAAGGCATCACCAAATGCTTTTTCGACGAAGGCGACGATAAAGGATTTATTGTTGAGTTTTTAGGCAAAGGTGAAGTGTTGGGCGATATCGAGGTTATCAGGAATATAACCTGTTTATGTAATATCCAGGCGTTGACGGCGGTGCAGGTGTATGCGCTTTCCATCCCCTATGTAAGATCGTTGTTGGAGAAAGACCTCTCATTTAATAAATTATTACTGGAAGCATATGCCGAACGCATCATCAATACCTCTACCCGCGCTTCTTTTCAGCAACTGCATACGGTAGAAGATACATTGGGTAAATTACTCGAAATACAAAAAGCGCAGGGCCTCGCTATTTCCAAGGAAGATATGGCGGCTTACCTCGGTATTACCATCCGCAGCCTGAACCGGGCATTGAAGAAGCTGAAGGCTGAAGGCTGAATACAAGAGGTTAGTGTAACAAAAGACATGACAATCGCGAGCTGGCGTTAAGCCTTAAGCGTTGAGCGTTATGGCGTCCCTTACGCAAACGTTAGCGTAATCGGTTTTCACCATGCGTGTGGTATATATGTATATATACAAAATACAGCTGCAAGCGAATACAGAATACAGCTGCAAGCTACAAGCTGTAAGCTGCAAGCGAATACAGAATACAGCTGCAAGCTACAAGCTGTAAGCTGTAAGCGAATACAAAATACAGCTGCAAGCTGTAAGCTGTAAGCTGCAAGCGAATACAGAATACAGCTGCAAGCTACAAGCTGTAAGCTGCAAGCGAATACAGAATACAGCTGCAAGCTGCAAGCTGTAAGGGAATACAAAATACAGCCTAAAGCCTGTAAACTAAGAACTAAGAACTATGAACTATGAACTGTGAACTGCGAACAGTGAACAGTGAACTGTTTTTCGATCTTTTTCCTTCATGGTAGTCAATCGAAAATGATAGAAAATAGTCGCGGAGATGTACTTTGCTGTAAATCAATAGTGTAAGTTTGAATGCCGCCTGCCAACCCTATAACCCCGGCCTGTCTTTTTCTTTCTTTTCTTTTGTTTCTTTTGTTATATTTTCGATTGTTTTCTTATTTTTGGTCAGAAACCCTGGTTTTCAAGGTCTGTTCGTAAATAATTTTCCTTTACAACCGGAAACGCCTAAAATTCGCACCACAAAACAAAACTCAATGTTACCTAATCAAAGGAGAGAGAAAATACTGGAAATGCTCCGCGAGGATGGTTCGGCAAAAGTGGGCGACCTGGCGCGGATCTTTAAAGTGACCGAAGTAACCATCAGGCAGGACCTTGAAAAACTTGAAAAAGAAGAAATGGTGATCCGCGAACATGGCGGCGCCTATCTTAAAAATATCGAAGACCAGGTGAAAGGTTTTTACGTGGCGCACCAGGAATTACATACGATGCAGAAAGAAAAGATCGCCACCAAATGCCTCGAGTTCATTGAAAGCGGCGATACCATCATTCTCGATTCGGGTTCTACCGTAACCGAGATCGCCCGGAAATTAAAAGGTTTTCGAAACCTCACGGTGATCACCAACGCCCTGAACATTGCCATGATGCTGGGCACCGAACCCGGTATTGAAGTGGTGATGACCGGCGGCGAATTCAAACCGCCTACCTTATCGCTGACCGGACAAAAAGCTGCCGATTTCTTTAAAGGCATCAATGTATCGAAACTCTTTCTGGCAACCGCCGGCATTTCACTAAAATCGGGATTGACCTATCCCAGCCTTAGCGATATCATAGTAAAAAAAGCCATGATAGAAGCGGCCGAAACGACCTACCTGGTAGCCGATTCTTCCAAAATAGGAAAGAACGCCTTTGCCAGTCTGGGCGCTTTGTCACTCATTAATTACATTATTACCGACGACGGTATTGAAGATAAAGACAGGAAATTGTTTGAAGAGCACGAAGTAGAACTGATCATTGCCACATAACAAGAAAGTATGGCCCACCTTCAAGGTGGACCACACTTTGGAACTTTTTGAACAGCACACATTATTACCACATTACGGAAAACAAGCACTAGGATGAAATCGAATATTAAAACAACGCTCGGTGTTATCATTGGAAACAGGGATTTTTTTCCTGATAAATTAGTTGCCGAAGCGCGCACAGAGATTGTTGCCCTTTTTGAAAAGCTCAACATTACCCCCATCCTGCTCACCGATGCCGATACCAAACTCGGCGGAGTAGAAACATTTAAAGAAGCGCAACGCTGTGCCGATCTGTTTAAAAAACATGCCGACAGTATCCAGGGCATATTGGTGGTGCTGCCCAACTTCGGTGATGAAAAAGGCGTTGCCGAAACCATAAAACTCGCTAACCTCAATGTGCCTGTACTGGTGCAGGGTTATCCCGACGACCTGAATAAAATGGATGTGGTGAACAGAAGAGACGCCTGGTGCGGCAAGATCTCCGTTTGCAACAACCTGTATCAATTCGGAATAAAATATTCGCTTACTACTAAACATGTGGTAAGTCCGTCAGATGAATCGTTCATCACCGACCTGAAAAACTTTATTGCCGTTTGCCGTGTGGTAAAGGGCATGCGTAATGTGCGTATAGGCGCGGTAGGGGCCCGGCCCGGCGCGTTCAATACCGTTCGCTACAGTGAAAAGATCCTGCAACGGAACGGCATTTCGGTAACCACGGTCGACCTGTCTGAAATATTAGGCAATGCCAACAAACTAACGGCCGACCATGCCCGCGTAAAGGAAAAACTCGATGGCATTAAAGCATATACCTCAACCGGCAAAACGCCCAATGAGAAGCTGGTACAAATTGCGAAACTCGATGTGGTGCTGGCCGATTTCATGGCCGAGAACGCCCTCGACGCTACCGCCATTCAATGCTGGACCTCCCTGCAACAGAACTATGGCTGCAACGTGTGCACCAGCATGAGTATGATGAGTGAGAACATGCTGCCCAGCGCCTGCGAGGTAGATGTTACCGGAACGCTGAGCATGTATGCCATGCAGCTGGCTTCGGGCACACCGAGCGCGCTGGTTGACTGGAATAACAACTATGCCAATGACGATAGCAAGTGCGTATTGTTCCATTGCGGTAACTGGGCGAAATCTTTTTTACCCGATATCCAGATCAGCACCGCGCCGATCCTCGGAACATCTGTAGGCGTTGAAAATACCTATGGTGCGTTAGAAGGCCGTACCCCCGCGTCGCCGCTTACCTATGGCAGAATAAGCACTGATGACAGTCTGGGTATTATAAAAGCATACGTTGGCGAAGGCGAGTTGACGAACGATGCGCTGAACACATTCGGCAACCGCGCGGTAGCGCAGATCAACAACCTGCAGGGACTGATGCAGTATGTATGCCGCAATGGCTTCGAACACCATGTGGTAATGAACGCCAGCAAAACGGCGGGCATCCTTACCGAAGCCTTTGATAATTACCTGGGCTGGAAGGTGTATCAGCATGGTTAGTTGATAAGGCATAAAGGCACAGAGGCATAGAGGCATAAAGGAAGGAAGCGAGGCCGGAAGTTGAAGAACTACAAACCATAAACTACAAACCATAAACGGTTTCTATGGAAAGGATTGATCTTTTAAAACGATCTGTCGAATACAGAAAAAAGATACTTAAGTACATCGTTGGCGCTAAAGCCGGCCATACCGGCGGCAGCCTGAGCTGTATCGACATCCTGAATGTATTGTACAATCATGTGTTGAATGTATCGCCGCAGAATTTTTCCTCGCCCAACCGCGACCGGTATATTCAAAGCAAGGGCCACTGTGTGGAAGCATTGTTTGTGGTGCTGGCCGATAAAGGTTTCTTTCCCGAAGAACACCTGGAAACGCTTTGCCAGTATAAATCGCACTACATTGGCCACCCAACGCGTAAGGTAAAAGGAGTGGAACAGAATACCGGCGCCTTAGGCCATGGCCTGCCCATTGCAGTTGGCAATGCCATCGCCGCGAAACTCGATAAAAAAGATTACAAAGTATACACGCTGATGGGCGATGGCGAACTGCCCGAAGGCTCCAACTGGGAAGCTGCGTTGACGGCTGCACACTACAAACTCGACAACCTGTGTGCGATCGTAGATAAAAATACCTTACAGATCACCGCGCCAACAACTGAAGTATGTAATACCGACCCGCTCGATGAAAAGTGGAAAGCATTTGGCTGGGCCGTTAAGGAAGTAGACGGGCACGACCTGGAGGCGCTGAAAAAAGCATTCGACAGCCTGCCCTTTGAGCCCGGCA
Source organism: Niastella populi (assembly GCF_002078015.1). Taxonomy (GTDB): domain Bacteria; phylum Bacteroidota; class Bacteroidia; order Chitinophagales; family Chitinophagaceae; genus Niastella; species Niastella populi. The sequence goes on from NZ_LWBP01000045.1 coordinate 40,171, forward strand.
AACCCAGCGTTATCATTGCCCATACCGTGAAGGGCAAGGGCGTGAGCTTTATGGAAAATAATCTCAAGTGGCACCACGGGGTACCGGATAAGGAAGAATATGCTTTAGCATTGAATGAATTGGAGAATAGTATCCGGAAGGCAGCGGTGTAAAGAAGTAAGAAGGCCGCGCATTGAAACTATAAACGATAAACCAGAAACGAGAAACTGAGTATGGCGCATATAGAAACAACAGATCCGAACGGATACAAACCGAACCAGGAGATCTTCTCAGAAGTGCTACAGTCGCTGGCCGCCGGCGATCGCGATATCATTGCCGTTACCAGCGATTCGCGTGGCTCGGGCAAACTGGTGCCTTTCGGTAAAAAGTTCCCTGAGCAAATTGTAGAAGTAGGCATAGCCGAACAAAACCTGGTAGGTGTAGCCGCCGGTTTGGCTGCTGCGGGAAAAAAAGTATTTGCGGTTTCTCCGGCCTGCTTTTTAACGGCAAGGGCGCTGGAGCAGATAAAAAACGATGTGGCGTATAGCGACAATCCCGTAACGGTAGTAGGCATCAGCGCCGGCGTAAGTTATGGCGCGCTCGGTTCTACCCATCATAGCCTGCACGACTTCGCCGCACTGAGGGCGATCAATAATATTACGGTAGTAGTGCCCGCCGATAATTTCGAAACGGCCCGGGCAACGGAACTGGCGGCTACAACAAACAGCCCGGTGTATCTTCGGTTTGGGAAAAAGGTGATGAACAGCCTGAAAGAAGTGAACGACGATACCTTTGTTTTTGGCAAAGGCCGCGTCATCACCGAAGGCAACGACGCCGCCATCATCGCCTGCGGCGAAACCGTTTTCCCTGCCGTACAGGCGGCAAAACTGCTGGCGGCGCAGGGCATTGATGTTACGGTGGTAAGCATGCATACCATTAAACCGCTGGATACTGACCTGCTGGCAAAACTGGCGCAGCAATGTAAAGCCATCGTTACGGTGGAAGAACACAGCGTGTATGGCGGACTGGGTGAGGCCTGCGCTTCCTACCTGATGCAGCATGGTTTGCACAAACCGTTCCGGATAGTGGGCATACCCGATGAATATACCGTTACCGGTTCACAACAGGATATCTTCAATCATTATCATATAACGAAAGAAGGAATTGCCGATGTGGTGAAGAAGTTGTTGTAAACAGGTGTGCCACACTTTTAAAGTGTGGCACACCTAAGCCGATTAAACATTAATTATTTCAAATGAAACGAAGCTTGCCGCTATATATAAAAATATCATTGCTTAGCCTGCTGGTAGTACTGTTTGCCCAGTGTAAACAACAGCAGAAAGCTGAGAACGGGAAGAAAAAGATCGCCGTTGTAGTATCAACACTCAACAATCCCTGGTTTGTATTCCTGGCAGAGACCGCCGCAGCCAAAGCTACGGCATTGGGGTACGATGCCAAAGTATTCGACTCGCAGAACAACACCGCTACGGAAGGCGATCATTTTGAAAATATAATCGTAGCCGGTTTCGACGCCATCCTCTTTAATTCAACCGATGCCAATGGCTCCGTGGCCAATGTAATGAAGGCGAAAAAAGCAGGCATCCCGGTTTTTTGTATGGACCGCGAAATAAATGCCACCAATGCCGCTACCTCGCAGATCCTGAGCGACAGCTATTCCGGTGCAGTTGCCATCGGCGTAAGCTTTACCCAACAATTGAAAAAGAAAGGCCGCTATGTTGAACTGCTTGGCCTGGTAGGTGACAATAATACCTGGGCGCGCTCGAAAGGTTTTCATAGCGTAACGGATAATTATCCCGGTTTACAGATGGTGGCCCGGCAAAGCGCCGACTTCGATCGCAACAAGGCGATGGAAGTAATGGAAAGCATTTTGCAGGCGCACCCTGATATAGATGCCGTGTTCTGCGGCAATGATGGTATGGCCATGGGCGCCTACCAGGCATTGGTTGCGGCCGGTAAAGCCACTAAAGTAAAAGTGTTCGGGTTCGATGGCGCCGAAGATGTGATCACCGCCATAAAAGAAAATAAGGTATACGGCACCGGTATGCAGTTTCCCAAAGTAATGGCCGAAACCGCGGCGCAGTTTGCCGATGAATACATTAAGGGCAGAAGGGATTTCCCGCAAAAGATACCGGTAGCTGTAGAACTGGTAACACCCAAAAACATCAACGATTACATTGCCTACGGAAAAAAATAAAGCATGGCCAGGAAAATAATAAAATACCTGTTGCTGACGGCTGTTATAGGATTGCTTGCCTATAAATCTGTCTTCATCATAAAACTCAGCGAGCTGCAAGTAATAGAACCGAAGGCCTTCGATGCCCCGGCTTTTACCCAACAGCTCTGGGATACAAAATTACCCGCGAAGCTCGACAGTGCGCTTACGCTCGATGCCCTGCAGGCCGAATTGAAAGCTAACCCGGGCCGGGCTTTTGAAACGTATTTCAACTCCATGAGTATCGGTAACGTGCAGTACACCCTGGTAAAGGTAACCGGTAAGGTGCTTTCGGTAAATGAAGATGATGTGGTATTACTTACCGGCGCCAGGGATGCGCAACGCACTGTAAAAATAGCCACCGAATATGTTTATGGCAATGCTATCCGCGATGCATCGCGGTTGGTGAAAATCAAAGATTTTGTGAACACCACCGATCTGAATAAAATTTCGGAAGAGCTGAATAAGCGGGTGCGCACAAAAGTGTTGCCTGCCTTTAAGGGTACCGTACAAAAAGGCGATAGTGTCGATTGTACCGGCGCCATCGGGCTTAACCAGGCGCACTATTCGTTAGACGGCCTGGAAATTTTACCTGTTCAATGTAAAATCATTCAGCAATAAATGTTGATTGCACAAAACATAACGAAAAAGTTTGCCGGGGTTACCGCACTCAACAATGTGCACCTCGAACTGCATCCCGGAATGGTGAATGCCATTATCGGGGAGAACGGTGCGGGCAAGTCGACCCTCATGAAAATACTTTCAGGAGTGCATACCGATTACGAGGGGAGTATAATTTACAACAACGAAACGCTGAAACTTGCCGGTACCAAAGATGCAGAAGCCAAAGGCATTGTGATCATCCACCAGGAACTGAACCTGGTACCCGGGTTGAGCATCACCGAAAATATCTTTCTTGGCCGCGAGTTATGCAACGCCATAGGCATTCTCGACAAACGCGAAATGACGCGGGCGGCAAAGAAATTGATGGAGAAGGTAAAGCTGGATGTTGATGCCGGTACGTTGGTGGGTGACCTGAAAGTAGGTCAGCAGCAGTTGGTTGAAATTGCCAAAGCGCTGCACACAAAAGCCAGCGTTATCATAATGGATGAACCCACTTCAGCCATCAGCGATAAGGAAGTGGATAACCTGTTTGTGATCGTCAACGAACTGCGCAATGAAGGCAAAACCATCGTTTATATTTCACATAAACTGAAAGAACTGTTCACCATTGCCGACCGGTTTGTGGTGATGCGCGACGGCTGTTCAATAGAAAGCGGGCTTATGTCGGAAATGACGCAGGACGGCCTCATTCGGAAAATGACGGGCCGTGCCGTGAGCGGAACAAGAGAGAACAGCAGCCAGGTGTTTACAGAACCGGTATTGCGTGTTCACAATGTCAACTTGAAAAATACCTCACGCCATGCTTCAAACGTACTGACCGATATTTCCTTCACCCTGCACAAAGGGGAGATAGCAGGTTTGTACGGACTGATGGGCGCGGGAAGGACCGAACTGATGGAGACCCTGTTCGGGCTGCATCCTAAACGGGCAACCGGTGATATGTATGTGAACGAACAACCGGTGCAGATACAATCGCCCATTCATGCCATCAAACACGGCATAGCGCTGGTGCCCGAGGATAGAAAAGCGCATGGACTAATTCTCGATCAAAAAATAAAAAGCAATATCAGCATAACTGTTTTGAACCAGTTGGAGAAATGGGGCATAGTGCTGCACAACAGGAAGGAAACCAATCTTTCGAAAGCGTATATACAACAACTGGGCATCAAAACCCATTCTGAAAATAACATTGCCGGCAACCTCAGCGGCGGTAATCAGCAAAAGATCGTGCTGGCCAAATGGCTCGCCACCAACCCACGCATCCTGTTGCTCGATGAGCCAACGCGCGGCATCGATATCAATGCCCGTTTTGAGATCTACAACCTGATGAAAAAACTGGCCGGTGAGGGGATGGCCATTCTGCTGGTGTCGTCGGAACTGCCTGAAATACTTACGGCATCGGACCGCGTGCTGGTAATGGCCGAAGGAAGACTGACCGCCGATATGCCGGTTGCGGAAGCCACGGAAAGCAATGTGCTCAAATATGCCATACAACATAATATTACTGCCTGATGATCGCTATTCAAAAAAATAATGCCTTAAACCTTGCCCGGCTGCAATCGCTGATCGCGATGGTAGTGCTCTGTATCATTATTGCCATCATGAGCGATAAGTTCCTCACCATGGATAATGGCTGGAACGTGTTGCGGCAGATCTCTGTGAACATCTGCATCTCCGTAGGGATGACGCTCATTGTTCTTACCGCTGGTATAGATCTGTCGGTTGGGTCGGTTTTGGCGTTATGCGGCGCAATTACCGCCGGGTTGCTGAAGAATGGCATCAAACTGCCCACCCTCGATCTCTTTATTGGGTTTACCCTGCTGGGTTCACTGCTCGCCGGGATAATAGCCGGTGGTGCGCTTGGCCTCTTCAATGGGTTTGTTATTACAAAATTCAAAGTGCCGCCCTTTGTAAGCACATTGGCTATGTTGACCATTGCCCGCGGTTTAACCATGTTATGGACGCAGGGACATCCGATCAGTAATCTCGGTCCGGCCTTTTCAACCATCGGTACGGGTTGGATGCTGGGTATACCGGTACCCGTATGGATTGCCGGTGTGGTGGTGTTGCTGGCGATCTTCATTACCCGGCAAACAAGACTGGGCCGCTATATCTATGCCATTGGCGGAAATGAAAATGCCGCCATCCTTTCAGGCATCAGTATCAATAAAGTTAAACTCATTGTATACGGAATAGCCGGCGCACTGGCCGCGGTAGGCGGTATTATGGTTACCTCGCGGCTCGATTCGGCACAACCCAATGCCGGCACCGGTTATGAGCTCGATGCCATTGCCGCCGTGGTGATCGGTGGTACTTCTTTATCGGGCGGTAAAGGCAGTATCGGCGGTACCGTTATGGGCGCGGTGATCATCGGCGTGCTGAATAACGGGTTGGTATTATTGAACGTGTCGCCCTTCTGGCAACAGGTAGTAAAAGGCGCGGTTATTCTCATAGCCGTGATCATCGATAAAGGCGGTAAAAAGAAATAGCCAATTGCTGATTTTGAGATGTAGAGATTTTGTGATTTTCTCATGCGCAAGCTTTGTAACAGATCTCAAGATCCCTAAATCTAAAAATCTCTAAATCCAGAAATCCGGAAATTGTATTATACAGCTATCAGCATGAACAAAAAGCAACAATATATATTGGCCATTGACCAGGGAACAAGCAGTACCAAAACAATTATTTTCAACGAACAGGGGAAAGTGATCGCGCGCGGCCATGAGGCGTTGCAAACGCAATACCTCGCCGATGGTTATGTAGAGCAGGACCCCGAAGGTATTGTGAAGAACGTGCTCGCATCGGTTCAGCAGTGCCTTGAAGAGTTCAGGCGGCAGGACAGGGATATTCGTGCCATAAAAGCCATTGGCATTTCGAACCAGCGCGAAACATTTGTGGTGTGGGATAAAAACGGCAGGCCATTATACAATGCCGTGGTATGGCAATGCAAACGTTCGGTTGAAATTTGCGAGCGGTTGAAATCATTGCCGGTTGCCGGCGACATCCGCACAAAGACCGGGTTACTGGTTGATCCTTATTTCAGCGGTACCAAGCTCATGTGGTTGTATGAAAATGTGGCCGCCGTAAAACAGGCGATCGATAAGGGCGAAGCGTATTTCGGCACTATCGATAGCTGGTTGTTGTATACGTTCACCAACGGAAAAAGTTATTATACCGATCATACAAATGCAAGCCGTACCCTGTTCTTCAATATTGCCACGCTCGACTGGGATGCGGAATTGCTGCAGTCGTTCAACCTGGGCAAACTGAACCTGCCCCGATGCGTGCCTTCTTCCTGGTTGTTTGGCGAAACCAATCTGTTGGGTTTATTGAAAGCGCCCATACCCATTACCGGCATGATCGGCGATTCGCATGCCGCGGCGTTCGGACAAGCCTGTCTTGAGCCCGGTTCTGCCAAAGCAACGCTGGGAACCGGTTGTTCGGTAATGATGAATATCGGCAATAAACCAAAAGCCTCTGCCACCGGAATGGTAACTACCATTTGCTGGAGCACGGAGCAACAGGTATGTTATGCCCTGGAAGGCGTTATTGTTACCTGCGGCGCAACCATTGAATGGTTGAAACAATCGTGGGAGCTGTTTTATGACAGCCGGCAAACCGAAGAAATGGCAACGGCCGTGGAAGATAACCAGGGCGTTTACCTGATCCCAGCATTCAGCGGGTTGGGCGCGCCCTATTGGGAAATGAACCGCAAGGCAAGCATTCATGGGTTAACGTTCGCCACCACCAAAAATCATCTGGTGCGCGCTGCGCTGGAAAGTATTCCTTACCAGATAAAAGATGTGATAGCCGCCATGGAAACGGATGCCGGTCTGCTGTTGAACCAACTGATGGTTGACGGTGGAATAACCGGTAACCGGTTTGTGGTGCAGTTCCTGTCGAACCAGTTGAATCGAAAAGTAGTGATCAGCGGTTTTCCCGAAGTATCGGCATTGGGTGCAGCCTACATGGCGGGACTGAAGGCCGGTGTTTATACCGGGCTGAATCAATTGCAGGAATTAAAACTTGTAAAAGATACTGTACTTCCCACCGATATTGAGCAGCATAAGAAATGGTATGAGGGATGGAAGCGGGCGATTGGGTTGGTTTAACATGTTGATTTGTTGACAGGGTTGATAAAGGTGATAAAGTTGATAAAGGGCTACATTCAATGCCGCGCGACAAATCGCAGGTTTGGGTTTTTCCTCTATCAACTTTATCAACCTTATTAACTTTTCAACTTACTTCAAATTTGTTACGGATGTACCATCTCCCCATACGTATTCCCATCAACATTCAACCATTCATATCTGTCAGTACCCAGCACCATAATATCTGATGTAAAGGTGCCGATGGGGTTGCTAACCTGAACCTGGGTCTGGTTGTTCAGGAACGTCCAGGTACCATAAAACACCGTTCCGTTTTGATCGATCTCCATATAAGTGCCGTTGGTTTCATATTTAACCCAGTTCTGCGCAAGGTTGAGCGGACTATTGGGTTTATCGGTTTTCCAGATGAGTGAAGGCAGTGACTGGCTGAAATTGCTGAAGTATTCAGTGTATACCCAGGGTTGTGCCGTCAGCAGTTGCAGCTTCCCGCCTGTAGTATCGATCACCTGGTTCTGCGGCACCATAATGCCATAATTGCCGGTGCTGTTCTGCAACCATTCATACCTGTTTGTAGTAAGCGTTTGAATAGTTGAGGTAAAAGTGCCAATTGGGTTGTTGACCTGAACCTCTGTTTCGTTGTTCAGGAACGTCCAGGTGCCATTATAAACCGTACCGTTCTGATCGGTCTCGGTATAAGTTCCATTGGGGTAGAATTGCACCTGGTTAAGGGCGAGGTTCAATGCGTTGCTGCTTCTGTTGGTTTTCCACACCAGGTTGGTTGGGTTGGTATTGAAGTCAGTAAAATATTCATAATACACCCATGTTTGGCTGGTGAGCAGGTCGGTCTTGCTGCTTGTGCTAAGCCTGCCGTTTCTGGTGTTTGTTGATTCGGTTGATGTCGAAGATGCCTGCGGCTCGTTTAAAGATTTGGAGCAGGAGGCAATTACGATCACGGAGCAGAATAAGGTAAATGATAATAGTTTTTTCATTTTATTAAAGTTTACGCCAAACTACAACTGATCGGCGCAACTGCTTACAAGAAGTAACGGTCGCGTCATTTGGCCAATAACCGCGTAGCCTGTGGCAATAGGCGCGCAGGAATATTTTGCATTAAAAGCTTTCTTCCCGGAACAGGGGCAGCGTTATAACAACGCTGGTGCCTGATGGGGTATTGGTGTGGTCGACAAGATCTGAAACTTCAATGGTGGCAGCTCCTTTATAAAGCGTATTTATAATATCGAGGCGGTCTTTGGTAAGTGCCATTCCTTTTGATGAGTACTCTTTGATATTTCCTTTCAATCCCGTTTTCTTCCCTGCAGCCGCAGCTTTCCTGCCTATGCCGTTGTCACTGACCGTTATTATTAATTTTTCTCCCTGCTGCAGCATGCGTATGCTGATAAAACCTTTACTGCCGGCCCTGGGCGCAAGCCCATGCTGCAACGCGTTTTCTACAAAGGGCTGTATCAGCATTGGCGGAATGAGTACTGTTGAAGGATTGGCAATATTGTCCATAACCAGTTCATAGTCGATCTTATCTTCAAAACGCATTTTTTCGAGCGACAGGTAGGAGGAAAGATAATCCGATTCATCGGCCAGCGAAACAAACGACCGCGAGGAATTATTCAATGTCATTCGTATGAGTTTGCCAAGGCCGGCTATGTATTTGTTGGAGGCGGTGATATCGCCATTGAAAATAAAGAGCTGAATTGAATTAAGGCAATTGAATATAAAATGCGGGTTCATTTGGGAAGTGAGGGCGGTATTTTCCAACTCAGCCATCTTCTGCATGAGCCTTTCTTTTTCCTGCTGTTTATGTCGAATGCGGGCAATGCGCCTGGCGCCCAGCCACCACAACATAGCAAGTGACAATGCCCATACGCTGATCACAAACCAGGTTTTTTTCCAGAACTGAAGCGTAACGGTTATTGGCACACTGATTATGCGGCTCGCGTTACCGAATTTGTTTATGGCCATCACCTCCAGATCATAATTACCTGAAGGAAGTTCGGGAAATTCGAGATAGGGGTCTTTTGTTTCCCGCCAGGTGGTATCTATACCGGTCATGCGGTACCGGTAAATGATCTTACCGGCAGAGCGGTAAGAAATACCGGCAAATTCAACATGCAGCCGTTTGTTGGTATACGGTATTACCAGACCGGTAGAATCAGCTATGCGTTCGCGGTCGGAATTGACCAGTGACAAAAGGTAAATACGGCATGGCTCTGTTGGTGCATCGTTTTGCTCGTCAAAAAAACTTAGTCCGGCCGATGTGCCCACATAAAGGCGCGAGTTGTCGGCAAACAAAGTATTCACCATATCGCTCGCGAGCCCGTCCTTTGAAGTATACTGAGTAATAGGGTAACCGGCTTTTTTAAGGTCAATTTTGTTCAACCCCTTGTCGGTTCCCACCCATAAAACATTGTTGTGCACCAGTAAGGTTCTGCAGATATCGCTGCTCAAGCCCTGCTGCCGGGTAAAGGCAATTACCTGTTTGTTGTTTTTATAGCCTATTACGCCGGCATCGTCATAGGAAGCGATCCATAATGTTCCATCGGCGGATTCTGCAATTGCAGAAATTCTTTTCTGGAGAAATGGCGTTTCTTTTCCGAGGAAAACAAGCGGTTGTCCCTTCATCCAACGGTAAAGACCATTAAGCGTGCCGATATAAAAGGTATCTTTCTTATTGTATGCCACCGTGGCCCGTTCATGCCATAAAGTATCGGTGATCCTGAAATCAAAAACATCTAAAATGAATGCGCCTGATTTACTGGCCAGCAATCTTTTGCGGGTATCGATACGCGACATTGATTTTACGACGAGGTTCAATTCCCTGATAAATTTAAAATCACGGGTGCCTTCTATGTAACCCTGGTTGCCCGCCGATATTATTCTATGTCTGTCTATTGTATCGAAACACAGAATAGCGTTTTTCATATAATAGAAAAAAGGCCGGCTGTGTGTAAGGGTAAGATCGGGCAGTGTATACCGGGAGATATAATTGTGGTTGTCGCCAATCCATAGTTCGTTACCGATCTTGCCGACGGCCGTTACCATCGAATTTTCATCACCTGCTTTGGGCCGGATGGTTTTCCATTCTGATGAGTTCAGGCGAAATATTCCTTCACCCATGGTCGTGAACCAAAGATCTCCTGCCTGGTCGCGGAAGACCCTCGATACCGGTATGCCGGGCAGGTACCTTCTTGTTTGCCCGGTTTTGATATTATATTCCAGGCTGCCGGAGGATTCATTTATATAGGCGAGGCTGTCGTCCATAAGCCCCACGGTGATCAATTTGTAATGATACCTGTCTATCGGCAACTGAACCCGGTTATTATTTGAGAATGGCCAGATCTTATACCCCAGCACAGAGTCTGTCAGGATGATCCCATAAGCGTTCATTGTTTTATCAACGGGAACGCGGTTATGGATACGCGCCGGTAAGGGAAATGGTTTTGAATGACATGCCGTGCGCGAGAATTCGATATTTTTTTTATGCGTTTGTGCAAGAAAGTAGCCCGAAGCGCTCAGGCTTATCATCAGGCAGCCGCTTACGGGTTCATGGTCGAGCGAGTCGATTGCCGTTACCGTTCCGTCTGTTGCCAGCAAATGCAATACATTGCTTTCCTTCAATAGAATATTCCCTTCCCTGTCTTCGACGAAATTTTCGATATTCCCTTTTAATTGAATACGGCTTAGCAGGGAATCATTTTGCTGGTTGTGTATTTTTCCCTGGTAATAATAACAAACCGATTTGCGGAACGGGGCCATCCATACCCGGCCTTTGGAGTCGGAAAAGATAGATAAGATCTCGAGGTCGGGCAGCCCATCTTTTGTTGTAAAGTTTTTAAATCGGGTGCCATCAAAACGGCTGACGCCGGTTTCAGTTCCGGTCCAGATAAAGCCATCTTTATCCTGGGTAATACAATATACCGTTGCGCCTGCCAGTCCATCGTTTATGCCATAGTGCAGATAGCTATATTCCTGTGCAGTGGCCACACCGCGAAATAAAAGCATACATAGCGCGGCCAGCCATAGTTTGGTTCGCATAAGCTTTACTTGATGAGCCGCTTTAAAAAATCTTCCCTGCGCCGGAAAGCTACTTCGATAGTGGCGCCGTCATCCATCCGGACATAACCGCCTCTTCCTTTATGGTAATGCTGCACTTTGTTGAGGTTAATGATGTGGGCATTGTGCACCCGGTAAAAAATAGTTGACGGCAGCAGGTCTTCGTATTCTTTTATTATACGGGTTGTTGTGAGTTGTTCACCATTGCTGAGGTATATTCTGGTACAGTTGCCGTTCGCTTCCAGTCGCATGATATCGTTCATTGACACAAAGGAGAGGCCGCTCATGGTAGGGACTGCTATTTTTTGCGCTGCGCTATTCAATGCCTGCATGTTTTCCTGCAGGGCTTTAAGGCTCATTAATATTTCCTTTTCATGCGATGTCTTTGCTACTTTTCCAATAGCTTTTTGCAGGTCGGTGGCGTCTACTGGTTTCAGCAGGTAATCAACCGCACTGTATTTGAATGCCTGCACGGCATGGTTATCCCAGGCGGTTATGAATATGGTTTGAAAATCGATGCTGTGAAAACTGTTCAGCAGGTCGAAAGCGGTTTGATCATTGATCGCTATATCGAGAAGCACCAGGTCGGGCACGCAGGCTGGAATGAGGGTAGAAGCTGCAGGTACATTATCGGCTTCCCCAACGACTGTCACCTGGGGACAGTACGCGGATAACAGGTTTTTTAAAACATGAATGCTGGCAATCTCGTCATCTACCAATACGGTTCGAAGCATATATTACAGGATCACTTTTGCTACGCACAAGATAGTAAAATTATACATAACCGGTAGAGGATCAAAAAGGGGAACCAGTGGTTCCTGAACTTATTAATGTTAAAATAAATGTAAGCGCAGGATCACCGGGTCCCTGTAAATCAATATTCATAGTTAATTAGCAAAATAATTCCGCAACTGCCCGCTGTTCTCGCCGTAATTCCAGCGAATTTGATCAGCCTTTCCGTCTCCATTGATATCATTGAAACAGAAGAACGTGTTCTCGCTTTGCGAAGTACCGCGTAACGTGTGTATAGGACCGTTAAAGGCGCCGGCCTCTGAGTAGTATACTTTCAGGAAGCCGGTGTAGTTGTCGGGGTTCCAGTATACTTTATCGGCTTTGCCATCGCCGTTCATATCGGCAAAATAGAAACGCGTATTGCTTAAACCGCTGGTAGCTGAATTGCTGAACGAGGTGTTGGCGGTAAAGGTGCCATCGCCATCGGAAAGGTAAACCATTGTTTTTCCTGAATTGAGACCCGGGTGCCACAAGATCTTGTCGGCCCGGCCATCGCCATTTACATCGGCGTACCAGAACTGCGTGCCGGCCGTTGTGCTGGCGCCTTCTGCTCCTGAAACTACAGAACCGCTGAAGCTGCCGCCGGAAGTGGCGAGGTATACGCGGGTATGACCGTTATCAAAGGTAGCGTTCCAGTAGATCTTATCGGCTTTTCCATCGCCGTTCACATCGGCAAAATTATACAGCGTGGTAGTGCCTGCGCTGGTGCCTTCGGGATTGTCGATAGCGGTGCCGCTGAAATTGCCGCCGGAGGTTGCCAGGTAAACAAGTGTATGCCCCGCGTTAAGCGTAGGGTTCCAGCGGATAAGATCGGCTTTTCCATCGCCATTGATATCGGCATAATAATACCGGGTAGTGGAAGATGCAGACGCGCTTGCGGTATGCGTAACCGCCGTAGCGGCAAATGTGCCATTGCCATTCGACAGGAATACGCGGGGTTTGCCGCTGTCGAAGGTATAGTTCCAGTATATTTTATCGGCATCGCCATCGCCGTCAACATCGGCAAAACTGTACCTGGTAGCGGAACTGGCGCTGATGCCATTGGCATCGGTATGTGCGCCCCCGAAGATATCAGGTATAAAGGATGCCATAATGGGGTAGTGGTCCGATGGCCATAACGTTTGCCCGTTTACGGTATAGCTTTTGGTGATCACGCTGCTGGTGGTAAAGGCGAGGTTGCGGGTGCTCAGGATATAATCGATCTTGGAATCGCCGGTGGCATCCCAGCCATGGAAGGTGGGGGCGCCATCCGAGTCAAAAAGCGCATCCACCATATTGAACCCGCCTGCATTTTTGATGATCGACATTTCGGGCGTGCCGGGTTTGGCGTTAAAGTCGCCAAAACAAATGACGGGCAGGTTGGCGGTATTGTTATTCTGGATGTTCAGCAGTACCGTATCGGCATCGAGCTGGCGCTCGGCTGAGCTTACGGTGGTCCAGTGACTATTCACCACAAAATAACTGTTGGCCGTATTCAGTTTATCCTGCAATACCACCCATTTGCCGGTGCGGAAATCGGGCGTTCTCATGGTGAACCAGCCCGCATTGGTTCGGGTGAAGCGCGCATTTTTGTAATAGATCGTTTTGGGCGAACCGTTAGATGTGCCGCTTTTGTAATAGCCATAACCGGCTGCCGCAAGTTGGGTATTGAACCATTCTTCAATATCGGTAACGGCAATTTCCTGCAGGCCCACAATATCAACATTGTTCTCGAGAATGATCTGCAGGCAGTAATCTTTTCGGGTGTACTGGGAGAACGGATCTCCGGCGACGTCATTTCTGACGTTGAACGACATCACCTTAATAGGGTTCATGTCTGAGATGATTGATTCGGTGCTGGCAGTACGGGTGTTCGTTCCAATGCCGGGTTCCGGTTGCGCATTGTTGAACTGCGCTTTTTTACAGGCTGCGAAACTGAGGGCTAACACGAGGCCCGAGGCAATGCCTTTGATTAGCTGGCAACCGGGCATGCGGAAGATGGCCGCCCCCTGGCGGCTTAAATTTGCTTTTTTCATGCTGACAAAGTTTTAGTTGATGGTAATTGGTGAATCAGATTTTCAGGTTATGGAAATAGGTAACTCATTATTGTTTGACAATAATTGAATTATAAGGGGATGAATTAAATGGGCGGTCCCGCGCACCCAGGGAACCGGGATGTTTTTCAGGCTATTTGTTTAGAGGAACGTTCATCTAACGGGAGTCAAAGTAACTGTAATTTAAGTTTAATAAACTTAATTATCTTAAATAGTTAATAAAAATAAAGTTCCGTAAACAAAGAAATAAAGATTATTTAACTGGGGAAGGGTCGGGCTTCATCTTTTTTAATGAAGCAAAGGGGTTAAAAGGAGGAGTTGAAAAGGTGATAGAGTTGATGGAGGTGATAGGGGGAGTTTAAAAGTTGATAAAGCTGATTGAGTTGATAAAGGGCAGGGAAAGTTGGTGCAAATTGACGAGTTATTTAAGTTGAAGAGTTGATATAGGTGCTTTTTCCTTAACCTGCGATTTGTCGCGAGGCAATGAAATTAGGTCCTCTATCAACTCTGTCAACTTTATCAACCCTATCAACTTATAAACCAGCACCACCAGTAGCCGGAAGTTCAGTTGTAGAAGAACTATCATTCTTAAAATAGGAAAGGGCGCCGGTAGGACACATATCAACCTGGGCCTTAATGGTTTCCGAATCGGCGCCGGTGATGGTTACCCAGGGTTTTGTTTTTAAGTTGAACACCCCGGGCAGTTGCGTTACGCAGCGGCCGGAATGTTTGCACAATTCGGGTTTCCATACAACGGTGATATCGCCATTGGTATACTTCAGTTTTTTGTCTACATCTTCATCGTGATATACATAACTTCTCACTTTCACCTTGCCTTCCAGCATTTTCGAAATGGGGCAATGTTCCGCGATCTCCAGCAACCTGTTCAGTTTTTCCGGTTCCAGTCCGGGCGGGAAAACGATATCGCGATCGATGAAGGTGGTTAAGGCATCTTCATTTTTTGTCTGGAAGAGGTTGGCATTGACTTTAATTTCAGGAATGTCCCAGCCTTTTCTTTCGATATACATCCGCAAGGTGATCAACGTGCAGGAGGCCAGCGATGATAATAACAATGTGAAGGGGTCGGGGCCAAGATCCTTACCGCCGCTTTTCACCGGTTCGTCGGCAATGAATTCACCATTGCGCCATTCAATAACACATTTGTATTTTTCGGTACCAATGGAACCATGCACGGGTTCCTTTAATTTATATTGCATGTGGTTACTTTTAGAGGTTTTCTAACCACTGCAAAGTCGTTAATTTTTATAAATACGAATAACAATTATTATCCCTTCATACAAAATTCCCCGATCCGCGGGCATTCCCGATTGTTCAGGTCCCAATTGTTTTGTAGATTACTATACCAATTGTGTAACGTAAATGAAACAGGCCCGGGTCATACTGGTTTACCTTTGTTTTCTGCTGCCGGCAGGTTGCGATCATTTCGATAGTGACGTTTTTGACGCAATTGCCAAAAACGATATCGGGAGCGTTGATCATTTGCTGAGGAAGGGCATCGATATCAATCAAAAAGATGCGGAAGGCCGTACGCCGTTGTTCCTCGCCTCATCGCTGGGTGAAAAAGATATCGTGCACCTGCTGGTCACGAACGGCGCTCATACCGAAGATAAGAACAGGTTTGGCGAAACGCCTTTGTCGATCGTTGCTACAAAAGGGTACAATGAAGTGGCCGATATCCTTATAGCAAACAAAGCCAATGTAAATGCAGTAAATATAGATAGCGTTACCCCCCTGATGTACGGCGCTACTTACGGTTTTGAGCATATTGTTTCCATGTTGCTGAAACACAAGGCAACGGTAAATGCGCTTAGTAAGGAAAAGCTGAACCCGCTTGTTTATGCCTGTTTAAATAATCGTATCGAAGTGGCGCGGGCATTGATCGCTCATAAGGCCGATGTGAATTTCAATATGCAGGATAATGAAACCATTCTGATGATGCTTAGTACCAAGGGGTTCGCTGAGCTGGCCAAACTCCTGATTGATAACGGTGCTTTTGTAAATGCCAAAACAACTTACCAGACTACCGCGTTAATGGCTGCCTGCCGCAACCGCCATACCAATGTGGTGAAAGTTTTGCTGGCTTCCAATGCCGACCCCGCCATTAAAGATGAGAATGGCGAAACAGCGCTCGATCATGCGAAACGGGCAGGAGCGGAGGAGATTGTTAAGTTATTGGAAGACGCAGGGAAATGAGAAAGGAAATACATGGGGAGTTGACTTGTTTACAAGTTGACAGGTTGACAAAGGTGATAGAGCTGATAGAGGGAAGGGAGAAAAACAACAGAATATTGAATATCGAATTTCCAGTGTCGAAGTGGAATATAAGCAGTGAACAAAACCTCGCTGCCTTTATGCCTCGTTGCCTTTATACCTTGTTGCCTCGTTGCCCTTTACTAAGAAACCCCAAACCACAAGGGCCTGGGGTAATGATCCTGACTTCAATTTTTACCAATTAATAGATCCGCGTAAACGATCCTTTTCCGTTTCCAGAGGCGGTGCTTCCGGTGATCGTAATATGACCGGTATTTCCATTGCCATCATAACCCCAGGCTTTATTGTTGTTCGCTACGCAATTCGTAACGGTATGCGGCACATTCTGGCCTGCGCTTCCCAGTTTAAATCCATTGCCATCGCCATTGCTTCCATATCCATGGTTGGTAGCGGTGCATTTGGTAATGGTAACTGAATATGGTTGTCCGTACAGGTCCCAGCCATCATCGGAATTATGATTGGCGGTGCAGCTTTCGAATTTGTTGCTGGCGCCGCCCGATAATTTGCAGGCAAAACCATCGGCATTTTCACCGCCGTTGGCCGCATCGTAGTTTTCATTGCTTTTGCACGAAAGCACATAATTGTGGTGCGAACTGTTGTAGATCTGAATACCGGAATCATCGTTACCGGTGGTAGTTACGTTATAAATATAGTTGTAACCGCCATGCTGTAAAACGAGGCCGCAATCAGGTGCATTCCTGATGGTCATGTTGGTGATGTTCCAGTAGCTGCCATTGCATTTAACGCCCCAGCCCGAAGAAATGCCCGAGCAGTCGAGCGTACCGCCGGTAAAATTGATCTTTGAACCGGAAGTGCCGCTGTTCAGCAGTTGCAGGGTGCTGGTGAGCCTGATGGTACCACTGATGGTAATTATATCGCCGGCCTTTGCATTGGCGATAGCGGTTTTCAGTGCCGACTCGGTAGTAACAGTGGTGTTAACGGCATTGACAGTGGTTTGTGTGTTGGCTGACCTGGTAGGATCTCCTGTAGCGGAATCGGTGGGAGCTTGTTCGGTAACCTTTAAGCAACTGGCAAAAAGGATCACTAGCGCCGCCAGGGCGCTGATTTGTTTCTTCATACTTTAAGGCAATTTAATCGTTAAAAAAAAGGTTCTTACTAAATGTAGCACTTGTGCTAATTAGTTAGAATCGTGTTTTAACAATAATTTGTGCAATCGATACCGGTAACGATTGCACACGAGGCGGGTGGCTGGTTGTAAATATTCCCCACCCGCCATTCGCTACTTTCCACTCGCCTTCAGAATTCCTTGCCATCGATATTGTATAAGTTATAGTCGGTCATGGGAGCATCGGTGAAACCCAGGCTTCGGCCAATGGTTATAACCTGGCCGCGGTGATAGGTGCTATGGTTGGCAAAATGCATGATGTATTCGAAGTTGCTGAAGTCGCACAGGAACCAGGGGCTTTCGATCATTGTTTTTTCCACCACCCGTTCATGGGTCATGGCATTTACAAAGCCGGCCAGTTCGCCGGAGGTTTTCAGCAATTCTTTAAAAACATCCTGCACCGTTCCGTTGAATTCATTATAGGTATTGGGTTCCTGTTTCCTGATGATGGAAAGCCAGTACCGCTCGGTTTGCCAAATGTGCTGCAGGGTAAGTTTGATGCCCGGAAAGCTGCTGGGCACTTCCTTTTCAAACAGGGCGGCGGGTTTTGTTTTGAGCCAGTTTACCAGCGTGGTATTGGCCCACAGATTATAATTCGCATAATTCTTCATTAAACCGGCAAGCGCGGTTTCTTTGTTGCCGGAAGTGATTGGTTGTGTTGTCATGGTAGTTGTATATATGATACAAAGAAAACTGGGGTTGGTGACAACGTTATGTCAGTAGATAATGTGATAATTTGATAATGTGATAATGGGATAATGGAATACACTTTAATTAGGGCAATGAGTAAGGGCCGGCAGCCTGAACCGGTAACTGGCAGCCGGTAACCGGAAACTGTTATCCGGTTCCTTTTATAATCGAAAAATGTCCTTTATCTTGAGGGCTATTTATCCAGGTATCTATGAGATCCATTTTATTATTACTGTTCGCCTTTTTTTGTTCTATTGGGAAAGGATTTTGTCAGGCCGGAGAAGGGCAGGCATTTGGGGAAGATATAAAGGAGTGGTTGAAGCCGGGTGAGCATAAGGTTGAGCTGATGGGCATCAAATCAACGACAAACCCCCGCGAAATGGAGCTTACCTCCAAAATAATGAAAGCCGCACAAAAGAATGCGGCCTGGATCCGCGATTCAATGGAAAAGGTTTCCGATTCTGCCATCATCTATGAAAAGTTCGGATTAACCCGGGCCGAGTATTACGAGTATATAAACATGGATGATACGCAAAAAAAACAGGAGCTGGTTAAAACCGGCGATGAAAAGCTGGTAATAAAACGGAAAAAAAATACCCTCACATTCAAAGGCACCGGCCGCCTGAAAGCGCTTGATTCACTAAAGTTCAATGTGGTTTTAAATGAGCCCATTTACAATGGGAAAGAACTTGAGTTCAGCAACAGGTCGGGCGCTGAAGACGATAAGAATCCTTTTAAAAGTCCCTGGACGGGCTATCATTATACCTACGAAGCGCTGGATGATATAGAGGCCGATATGGAACATTACTCAGCGACAACAATTACGTTTGATATCGGCAGGTTAAAAAGCGGCAAAAGCGTCATTATGTTCATGCTCATGAAAGTGAAAGATGGCAAACCGGTGCAAAGCGCCACGGCCATCTGCCTTTTTGAATAAGCCGTTAACAGAAACATAACAAACAAAAATAATATTCGGTACGCGTTCCTTCCACAACTAATTTGAAAGCAGTTTCCGGAAAATAATCAGTGTTTGAGTATTTATTTACCCAAACTAATGGGTGTTCGTTTAAGGAAATCGACATTTCTGCGGAAACTTCTTATTTAATATACTCCCCGGTTTTGTTGAAAACTTCTCTTGTATCCCTTGTCTGGCCCCGCCAAACATAGTGTGGTATTGTGTAAGGCGCAATATATGGCGTCAACTGCCTGCACCATATAAATTGTGGAAATTGGGTAATGGGCTTATGATTTGCATTAGCGCATGGGGTTCCATGCAAAAAATCCATTAGATCATGTAACAATTATAGGTTGGGGGATTATACTAAATGCAGTTTGAATAATAATTGTTGGCACGATCAGCTACAAGGTATTTAGAATTCCAATTAATTAACGCATTGCTACTAACATTTCACAGGCATCAATAGTGTTTGTTAGGGTGCTTATTGCTGAAACAAAACAAAACGTATGCAAAGATCAACTTATGTGGTAATTATGGCCGGGGGCATCGGTTCTCGCTTCTGGCCGGTGAGCAGAACAGATTATCCCAAACAATTCCTCGATATTTTGGGAACCGGGGAAACACTGATCCAGCAAACGTTCCGGCGTTTTGAAAAGTTAGCGCCATTGGAGAATATTTTTGTGGTTACTTCTACAGAGTATGTGGGAATAGTTGAAAAGCAATTGCCCATGTTGCCGAAAGATAATATTTTAAGTGAACCTGAAAGAAGAAATACCGCGCCCTGTATAGCATATGCCTCATTCAAAATATTTCAGCAGGACGCCAATGCATCTGTGATCGTTGCTCCTGCCGATCATCTCATACTCGATCAGGCTGAGTTTGAAAATGTGTGCACACAGGCGCTACAGTTCATAGATACCCGTGAAGCGTTGATTACATTGGGTATTAAACCTTCTTATGCAAATACCGGATACGGATACATTCAATTCAGTAAGGAAGCTACGGAGCCCGGCGTGCACAAGGTGACCATGTTCACCGAGAAACCAGATGCAGAGCGGGCTGCAGCGTTCGTGAGTAGTGGGGAATATCTGTGGAATTCGGGAATTTTTGTGTGGAAGGCGCGATCGATCATAAGTTCAATTGAAAAATTTAACCCGGGTCTGTATCAATTATTTAAAGAAAAAAATAGCTGGCTTGGAACAAGTTTTGAGAGATTAATGATCGCAGATATCTATGCCGTGTGTGAAAATGTATCGATCGATATTGCAGTTATGGAAAAGGCCGATAATGTATATATAATTCCTGCATCGTTCAGGTGGAGTGATCTGGGAACCTGGAACAGCGTCTGGGAGAACATGGGGAAAGACACGCTTAACAATGCGGTAGCAGGAAATGGAGTAGTAGTGATAGATACAACGCAATGTGTTGTGCATGCTTCAGATGAAAAGCTGGTGGTTTTACAGGGGTTACAGAATTATATTGTGGTTGACACAAGTGATGTACTGCTGATATGTCAGAAGGAAAAGGAACAGGATATAAAAACCTATGTGAGTGAAGTGAAAAAATTAAAAGGCGAACGGTACTTATATTCTGTTAACAACTCCTTAAAGCGGAATACCGCATAGGTTAAAAATGATTGTTAGGTAATATATGTTTTGTTACTGAGAATCATTGAACAACAAAGAAGTAAGCGGACTTGTAACAGAAAAATAATTTTATGATCTGGCATTTAGTGCAAGCTTTTTGATAATAGAACCCCAAACCTTAACGATCCTGTGCTTGCTTATTAAAAACACCTCATTACCCCTGGTTACACCTGATTGAACGGATATGGTTATATCCTGTAGCGTAAAACTGCCAGCAGGCAAAAAATAATATCAAATATGGGTTATAGGAAATCTATGGCGCGTCACCAATGGGGGCAGTCAATAAAATACTTTATTGTTCTGATTGTACTGTTCTCATGCGTGTCGTGTGTGAATACAAAAAAGGCTACATATTTCTCAGATCAGCGAAACGGCTCTTTTGAGGCGCCCGCTGTTCCCAAATTGCTTATTCAAACAAATGATCTGCTCAGCATTTCAGTGAGCAGTCTGAACCCCGAAGCATCTGCGGTATTCAATCAGGCCAATAATAATAACAGCGCTTCTGCCAACAATACCACTTCAACCACCACGACAGCCTCAGGCTTTCTGGTAGATGGGGATGGTAATATACAATATCCCTTCCTCGGAAAGGTAAAAGCGGCAGGGTTAACAAAAGAGGAATTGAAAGACAACCTTACCAAAGCGCTGGTAGATAAAAAATTACTGGTTGATCCCATTCTTACGGTTCGTTACCTCAATTTTAAAGTAACCGTGTTGGGCGAAGTGGCGCATCCTACGGTGGTCACAGTTCCCAGTGAACGAATATCCCTGCTGGAGGCGATTGGGCTGGCGGGAGATCTTACCATTTATGCCCAACGTGATAACGTACTGGTGATCCGTGATGAAGACGGCAAGAAGGTAACACAACGGTTAAATCTCAATTCAACGGAACTTTTTACGTCTCCATATTTCTATTTAAAGTCGAACGACGTAGTATATGTGGAACCAAATAAATCGAAGGTGGCCAGCACGGGTCGTTCCCAAACGTGGCTGCCGATTTTATTCAGTGCATTATCGCTCGGCGTAATTGTAGCAGATCGTTTAACAAGATAAAAAATATTTTATGCAAGTGACGCACAAAAATGGATTGGAAATGGAGAGCAGGGAAACCAGTTTGAACCAGTTATGGAACCGATACGCTTCTTACTGGCCCTGGTTCGTATTTCTGTTGTTGCTGGCAGTGGGAGCAGGCTTCATGTATATGCGGTATGCCATTCCAAAGTATGAATCAACAGCACGGCTTTTGATCAAGGATGAGAAGAAAGGGGTAGAGGATTCCAAAGGGCTTGAATCGCTCAACCTGATCTCGACCAAAAAGATCCTTGAAAATGAAATGGAAGTATTGCAGTCGCGCACGCTGATAAAAGAAGTGGTGAACAACCTGCAGCTTTACGCGCCTGTTTACGAAGATCGGAATATCAATTCGTGGATGGGATCGAATAAATTGTTGACAAAGGTTGGCGGCTGGTTTACGAAAAAGAACATGTCGCCCGGCGGTTTGCCGGCTTACACCACGTCACCGGTGGTAGTTAAGGCAAAAAGCCCCGACAGCCTGCAGGAAACGAAAAAGGTGTTTTTCACTTTTGACAGGCAGGAGCAGAAAGTGATCATTGGCGCCGACAGTTTCCCCATGAAAGAGTGGGTTGAAACGCCCTATGGTACGCTGCAGTTCCTGCCCAATACAAGAATAACTGACACAGCGTATGCACCCGCCGGAAACTTCTATTTTGCCTTGCAGAAACCTAAAAAGGCCATTTCAGATATCCAGAACCGGTTGGTGATCGCTTCGGCCAGTAAATTGTCTTCCATCTTAAATCTTACCATTCGCGATGAAGTGCCTGAACGCGGCGAGGATATCTTAAATGAATTGCTGTCGGCCTACAACATTGCGATGCTGAAAGATAAAAATACCCTTGCGGCCAATACCCTGCGGTTTGTGGAAGACAGGTTGAACCACGTATCACGCGATCTCAGCAGTATAGAATCAAGGATTGAAAAATACAAAGCATCGCAGGAAGCGGTCAATGTTAGCGAACAGGGTAAACTGTTTCTCGAAAACGTAAGCGCCAATGACCAGAAGCTGAGTGAGATCGATATGAAACTGGCGGTATTGGACCAGGTAGAAGGTTATGTAAAGCAAAAAGATAACAGTAGTGGCATTGTACCCTCAACATTGGGAGTAACCGATCCCGTGTTATCAAACCTGTTAGATAAATTATCGGAACTGGAACTGGAGTACGAGAAAAAGAAAACAACTACGGGCGAAGGCAATCCTTTGCTGTCGTCGGTAGCTGACCAGATCAATAAAATTAAACCGGGCATCCTGGAGAATATCCAGAGCCAGCGGCGCGGGTTGATAGCCAGTAAATCGAACCTGGCCAGCACAAACAGTTCGTATACTAACGTTCTGCAAACCATTCCCAAAAAAGAACGTGACCTGATAGAGATCAGCCGCCAGCAAAGCACCATGCAAAGCATTTATGGCTTCCTGTTGCAAAAGAAAGAAGAAACAGCGCTGAGCTATGCCGCCAATGTTTCGGATAGCCGTGTGGTTGACCGCGCTTCTACAACGGTAGCGCCGGTTAGTCCGAAAATGCCGATCGTTTTTGCGGTTGCCATTATCGTTGCGATGGCAGCAGGGGTGGTATGGGTAACACTGAAAGAATTATTCAACCGCAGGATCATGTACCGCCAGGATATAGAACGGCTTACCAGTCATCCTGTGATCGCAGAGATCTCCAATGATAAATCGAAGAACCCGATCGTTATCGGCGGAGTGAACAGCCGCTCCTTTGTTGCGGAACAATTCCGCAAACTGCGGATGTCGCTCAACTACCTTGGCGTTAACACTACCAATAAAAAAGTACTGATTACTTCAGGGATCTCGGGCGAGGGTAAAAGTTTTATTGCCACCAACCTCGCATTGAGCATGGCCCTTACCGGTAAAAAAGTGGTGTTGCTCGAAATGGATCTGCATAGTCCGGCCATCAGCGAGCAGCTGAAAATAGCATCAGATGTGGGTATCTCCAGTTATTTGCTGGGCACCAGGGAACCGGAAGAGATCATCAGGCGCAGCGAAGTAAACGACAACCTGTGGTTTATTCCTGCAGGTCCGCTGTCGGCCAACCCAACGGAATTATTGACCACCAGCCGGTTACAGGAGCTGCTTAACTACCTCGATGGCATCTTTGATTATATAATCATCGACACCGCGCCGGTAGGTCCGGTTACTGATGCATACATTATTTCGCCTTATTGCGATGCCACCTTATATGTGATCAGGCACAGGCATACGCCGAAAGTGCTTGTTGAACAGATAGATAAGAACAGCAAAGTGAATATCCTGAAGAATATGGCCATCGTATTCAATGGCATCAGGCCCCGTGGATTTGGCAAACATCACTATGGGTATGGTTATGGATATGGAGATGGGTATGCTTATCAGGAGAAAAGAAAAAAGAAGACCTCGTTTAAGCCTATATAAATAGTGTGTTGGTCATCCGCCGCCGGTGGATGACCAACACCTCAACACCACTTAAACCATTCAGACATATTGAGAATCAATCGCCGGTTTCAGGGTCCTGTAACCGACTTGGGCGAAGCCTTGCGTAGAAAAAATTATAAAAGAATAAATGATGCATATGGATACAAATAAGAAATGGTACGCGGTATATACGCGGCCAAGATGGGAAAAGAAGGTAGCCGATCTGCTGACTAAAAAGCGCATAGAAAATTATTGTCCGCTCAATAAAGTAGTTCGTCAATGGGCCGATAGAAAGAAACTTGTTCTGGAACCATTATTTACATCCTATGTATTTGTACATGCAGAATCAATAGAACACCTGGCGATAAAGCAAACAGACGGGGTAATGAATTTTGTTTACTGGTTAGGACAACCTGCTGTTATCCGTGATGAAGAAATAGACGCCATTAAACAGTTTCTCGATGAATATCGTAATGTGCAGCTGGAAAAGATCAACGTGAACATGCACGACCGGGTACGTATTTCAAGCGGCCCGTTAATGGCGCGCGAAGGCGATGTAATTGAAGTAAGAAACAAAACAGTGAAAGTGCAGTTGCCTTCATTGGGTTATGTAATGACGGCTGAAGTGGAAAAAGGCAATGTAGAAATAATACCTATTACAACTTCATACACCAATAACTACTTTTATAATGCACTATTCAGATAAGATCTATGTAGCCGGTCACCGCGGCATGGTAGGCAGTGCCATTGTTAGAAAACTGGAAGCGGAGGGCTACAACAATATCATTACCCTTAGTTCACGTGAACTCGATTTGCGTAATCAGCTGGCGGTAGCTGAATTTTTTGAAACGGAGCAACCGGGTTATGTTTTCCTGGCAGCTGCCAAAGTGGGCGGCATTGTAGCCAATAATACCTGGCGGGCCGATTTTCTTTACGATAACCTGATGATCGAAAGCAATATTATTCACCATGCGTATAAAAGCGGGGTGAAGAAACTGCTCTTTCTCGGTTCTTCCTGTATATATCCCAAGCTGGCGCCCCAACCGCTGAAAGAAGAATATTTATTGTCGGGGTTGCTGGAAACGACCAATGAGCCATATGCCATTGCCAAGATAGCCGGCATAAAATTGTGTGAAGCCTATCGCGATCAGCATGGTTGCAATTTCATTTCGGCCATGCCTACCAACCTGTATGGGTATAATGATAATTACGATCTGCAAAGCAGCCACGTGTTACCGGCCCTGTTGAGAAAATTTCATGAGGCCAGAGAGAACGGCGACCAGGAGGTAACCATTTGGGGAACGGGCGCACCCCTGCGTGAGTTCATGCATGCAGATGACCTGGCCGATGCCTGTTTATACCTGATGAAGCATTACAACGACCGGTCACCAATTAACGTAGGTGTTGGTGAAGACATCAGTATCATACAACTGGCCGAGATGATAAAGGCGCTGGTGGGTTTCAAAGGCCGTATTGTGCTCGATGCCACCAAACCCGATGGAACGCCACGCAAGATCCTCGATGTGCGAAAACTGCATTCGCTGGGATGGCGCCATAAGATCTCTTTGCAGGAAGGATTACAGCAGGTATATGAAGAATTTGTAACAATGCGAAATGCCGAAAGATCGGAGGCCAGTTCACCATTCACCATTGAGCATTCACCAAAATCAGTAGCATAAATATTTAAAAATCTCAGATGAAAACAGCATTGATAACCGGGGTTAACGGCCAGGACGGCGCGTATCTGGCAGAATTACTATTGGAAAAAGGATATATGGTACATGGTATAAAAAGACGGTCGTCGCTGATCAATACCGATCGCATCGACCATTTGTACCAGGACCCGCATGAGAAAAATGTTCGTTTCAGGTTGCATTACGGCGATATGACCGATAGCACCAACCTGATCCGCATTATACAGGAAACACAGCCTGATGAAATTTATAACCTCGCGGCCATGAGCCATGTGAAGGTGAGTTTCGACACACCCGAATATACCGCCAATGCCGATGGTATTGGAACGCTGCGCCTGCTGGAAGCGATCAGGATCCTGGGGCTGGAAAAGAAAACACGTATTTACCAGGCATCTACATCTGAATTATACGGGCTTGTGCAGGAAGTGCCGCAAAAAGAAACAACGCCGTTCTATCCCCGAAGTCCATATGCTGTTGCTAAATTATATGCTTACTGGATCACGGTAAATTACCGGGAAGCCTATAACATGTACGCATGTAACGGCATCCTGTTCAATCACGAAAGCCCGTTGCGCGGTGAAACATTCGTAACCCGCAAAATTACCCGCGCCGTGGCTGCCATTGCACTGGGTTTGCAGGACTGCCTGTTCCTCGGTAACCTGAATGCACAGCGCGACTGGGGCCATGCAAAAGACTACGTGGAAGCTATGTGGCGTATGCTGCAACAGGATACCCCCGAGGATTTTGTAATTGCCACCGGTATTACTACCGAAGTGCGCGAATTCGTAAGAATGGCTTTTGGCGAATTGGGAATTGAAATAGAGTTCCGTGGCGAAGGCGTGGAAGAGCGTGGTTATGTTGCTGCCTGTAACAATGAAAATTTCCAGGTTGAAACCGGTAAACAGGTAGTAGCGGTTGATGCGAATTATTTCCGCCCCACCGAGGTGGAATTACTGATAGGCGATGCTACAAAGGCCAGAACAAAACTGGGCTGGGAACCCAAATATGATCTGGGTATGCTCGTAAAAGAAATGGTGGAGAGCGATATCATAGAATTTGAAAAAGCAGGTAAAGTACAATTTGAACATTTGATCAGCTGATGACAGTTCACAGTTCATAGTTCACAGTTCATAGTTCACAGTTCACAGTTCATAGTTCATAGTTCACAGTTTGCAGTTCACAGTTCACAGTTCAGCCTTTTTTAGCAGATCGATTAAAGTGGAAATTTGAAAATTTTGACTGCCAATTGTCAACCGCCAACTGAACTGCTCACTGTTACCTAACACCAGAGTTTCAAAAAATAGCATATGAAGTCGCTAATGGTGGTATTGACCGCCGCAGCAATTTTGGTTTTCGTTGTTTTAGTTTTGCTCAGCCGGCAGCCAAGGCGTACATACCTGTTGTTCATGTTGTACGCCCTGCCGCTGATCGATTTTAAAATAACGCCCTGGCAATGGGGAAGCCTGACGGTATTCGATGGCATTTCCTATGTAATGCTTTTCTGGCGTTACAAGGATTTTCTGTCTATATATAAACCGAACCGGTTTTACTTTGGTGGTTTTTGTACGTTGATCTTGCTGTTGCTGCTGGGCAGCCTTACCTCTTCGTTCATTACCAATTCCCTGTTGACCCTTTTATCGGTGTTCCCGGTTTTCATTTATGCCCGCTTATTGATGGTGGAGTGTATCTATGACAAGCAGTTCATCAATAAAATGATCAACGGGTTGAAGTTTGCCTGTTTGCTTTCCATGGCGTTTCTGGCGGTGCAAATGGTTATCGGGTTGCAGTTTCGCTTATATCCCGAGCTGAACCAGAATACGCTAGATAGCAATGGTATTCGCTTCCCGAGCTTCTTTCATGATTCGCAGAAGTTTGCCCAGTTCCTGGCCATGCTGAGCTTTTTGTTCCTGGTGAACAATAAAAATTTTAAGCGGCCGCAGATGAAGAACATCCTGCTCTTCCTGTCGGTAGTAGTGGCCATATTTTTAACCGGCGGGCGTTCGGCTTTCCTGGGCCTGAGTGCAGGGGTGTTTTTCCTGTTGCTGTTTGCCGGTGCGCAATACAAAAAATACATCATTGCCGGCTGTTTGGCCGGTGGTATCGTGATCGCCTTCTTTTCACAATCACTGATCATGTTCAACCGCAATGATGATTTCAATAATTCATTCGATTTCAGGGCCACCATCTGGCGGGAGGCGTATGGGATCTACGAAGACCATCCGTTCCTGGGTATCGGCATCGGTAATTATAAAGATTATGTATCGCGTTATGCGCAGGACCAGTACCTGGTGCTTGAAAATGAAATCGTGTTCCTCGATCAGCCCGAGAACGGATATCTAAAAATACTTACCGAATTTGGAGGGCCGGCCTTTTTGGTGGTGTTCGCACTTATCATTGGTTCAATGGTGGGCGCATTCCGGGCCTGGCTTAAAAAACAAACCGACGGCCGGGTACTATTATTAATTGCGCCCATTCTCAGCTGGCTGGTTTCCTTTATATCGCTTTACTCTATAACCGACCGAAGGAACCTGATCGTACTGGTATGCCTTTCTACATTCCTGATCTATTTATCAAATCGTTCAAAAATTGTTCATGAAGAACATGCTGATGCAGCGTACGGTGAGCCTGTTTAAATCGCGTTTAATAAAAAACAGTTTCTGGGGCATTGCGGCCAATGGCCTGCAAAGTGTATTGCTCAGTTTGTTTTTTGTGATCATAGCACGTAAATATGCCACCGGTGAGTTTGCTTTTTTTCTTATCGCCAATACTATATATACATTCCTTGCGGCATTTTCAACGCTGGGCCTGGGCCAGTGGTTCACCCGCGAGCTGGTTGACGTAGAAGATAAACAGGAACTGGTAAGCCGGTTTGTGAAAATACAGTTGTACAGCGGTTGTTTCTTCTATGTATGCAATATAGGTGTTGCCTTTTTGTTATACCAGGATACCCTGCTGCAATCGCTCATTGTGTTACTGGGCGTGAACATCATTTTCGATAATATCATTTATGCCATTAAATCTTTGAATGTTGCGGAGTTCAACCAGAACAAGACGTTTATCATTCTCATCATTGATTCGGTATTGAAGTTTGCTATCGGTTGCTTGCTGTTTGTTTTTCCGTTTTCCATCATGACCTTATCGGTTCTGCTGATAGCGGTTCGGTTCATTACGCTTAACTTTTTCCTGAGCATTGGTTCATCAAAGACGATCAGCCTGCGTTCATTATGGAATTACCCGCTGGCCTGGCATGAAGTGAAGAAGATCGTATTTGCCAACTGGCCCTTCATCATCATCGGCAGCGTATCGATCGCCTACTGGCGTATTTCAAATATCATTATCTCAAAAACATTACCGCTGGCCGATGTGGCTCATTTCGAGATCTCGTTCCGGGTTTTTTCCATAGCGCAGATCTTACCACTTATCGTATCCATGTCGGTTTTTCCGGCATTGGTACAGCAGTACAAAACCGGTGTGGTGCAGGATTTTAGAAATTATTTCAATAAAGTGTTCAATTACTACCTGCTGTTTGGCCTGTTCACATACACATTCATTTTCTCCTTTGCCGATACATTGATTCCCTGGTTGTTCGGCAGCGCCTATAATAATACAGGCATGTACACGAAAGAAATGTTCTTAACGATCCTGATCTTTCCAACGGCCCTGTTGCAGGCCAATGCACTGGTGGCAATGAACATGGAGCGGGCCGATATGTGGTTCAATGTAACCAGCCTCATCCTGAATATAGTCTTTTGTTTTGCCGGTTTCCTGTTTATGAAAAATCTTACAACAGTAAACCTTGCCATATTTTTCTCTTTCCTGGTATTTCATATTTGCCAGGATGCGCTGTTGGTACGAAAGGGAATAATAACAATTGCGCATGTGTTGAAATTTTATGTAATGACCGGTTTGCTGGCAGGGGCATATATTTTATTATCGTACAAACTGCCGCCCGTTGTATTGTTTACGGGTTACTGGCTGCTGCTGGGGCTTGCCTTTGTAAAATTCCCTGCTTCCAGTCTTCAGTTACCGGCCGCCCGAAAACCAGAAAATAGTTTACCATGACAGTTGTGTATTACATGCAGGTTTGCTTTTTGGATGTTACCATCGAGCTGATGAACGTTTTAAAAAAACATGTACAGTTACATGTGCTGATAGAAGTGACGCCGCAGGGCAGGAACACGACTGTGCTCGATATCGATCGTTTTCCGGAAGGAAAAATGCTGGCAAAACCGGAAGAGGTATTGAAGAAACAAAGTTATGATCGACTGCAGCCTTATTTTGAAGGCGCGGCCAGTGTGCATTTTGTAATTCATTCGCACCCCACCGGTTTTTCATACACTACCCTGCAGGCTTCGCACAGTGTTTGGCGATATATAAAGCAGTTCAAACCCGATATTATACATTTTGAAACATTCGGTTTACGTGCATTTGGAATGTTACCGTATTTGCCCTCGTTTAAAAATGTGTGTATCACCATTCATGATCCTGTTCCCCATAGTGGGGAAGATAGCTGGAAGGTAGCGCTGCCCCGTACTTTTTTCTTCAACATGCCGGTGAAAAAGAAATTCCTGTTCTATTCGGAATTTGCGAAAAAGCAATTCGAGGATCATTACAAAAGACGTAAGAATCAAAAGACGGTGTTGCAGATGAGCCCATACGGCTATCTGAAGAACCTGGTAAAGGAAGAAGAACCCGGTAATAAACATATTTTATTCTTTGGCCGGCTATCGCAGTATAAAGGAATCGACGATCTGTTACAGGCTATGCCTGAAGTGTTCAGGGAGTTTCCAAATGAACAATTGATCATTGCCGGTAAACGGCATCCGGGTTTTGAGATCAATGACAATTTCCTGAATACTTTCAAAAATAATATCACGCTCATAGAGAAACATATTCCCAACGAAGAACTGGCAACGCTGATAAAGCAGGCGAAGTTCATTGTTTGTCCGTATAAAGATGCCACACAAAGCGGTGTGCTGATGACCGCCTTTGGTTTAAATACACCGGCGGTCGCAACAAATGTTGGTTCATTTCCCGAATTCATACAGGATAATGTGAATGGTTTGCTCGTTCCGCCCAATGATCCCCAACAACTGGCGGAAGGTATACGGTTTGCATTACGCAATGAGCATTACAAAACGTTAGCGCAAAACATTAAGAATTCCCAGGTTGAGGATTTGTGGAACAGGAATACGGAGATACTGCTTAACGCTTACGCGTCCTGATCAAATGAGAAATGAAAATGGGAATGCAGGAAACAGAAGAATATCGAATCCCGACGAAGCGCTGCCTGTCGGGATGCCGACCGAAGCGTCGGCATGTTCAATTTTCAATGTCGAAGTAGGGTAAGCGCTGGTATACAGGAAGCAGGGACGTGAATTAGTTGATCTTTCACGTTTGCCGTTTGCCGTTTCACGATTGCCGATTGCCGATTCACGATTCACAATCGATCTCATTAGGATAACTGCTGCAACAAAGCATCAATTTCATGAAGAAAGTATTACTAAGTGCATATGCCTGCTCACCCATCAGGGGAAGTGAGCCGGGTAACGGATGGAGCTGGGCGCTAAACCTTGCCCTGCAGGGGTATGAGGTGTGGTGCCTTACCAATGTAGAAGACAGAGAGGCGACCGAAAAGGAATTACAGGAGCTCGGGTTGCCGAACCTGAACATAGTATATGTAGAGTTGTCGTTGAACCTCGATAAAATGCTGCTGAACACTTCTTCCAAAACCATTTATCTGCATTACTATTTGTGGCGGAAGAAGGCAGCAGGAATTGCGCTGCAGTTGCATAAAAAAATGAAGTTCGATGTAGCCCATCATGTAACCTTCGGCAGTTTTCAGCAGGGCACATTCCTGTGGAAGTTAAAGAACACGCGGATCATTTTCGGTCCGGTTGGAGGCGGGCAGGAAGCCTTGCCGGCATTTAAAGAATATTTCGGCCCCGCCTGGAAGATAGAGCGCATCCGCAGCCTGATCTCGAAGTGGAGTATCAAATTCAGCAATAATTTAAAGAATACCGTTACGCGTTCGCACCATATCCTTGTCACCAACCAGGATACGGCCAACATAGTGCAAAAGATAAGAACGGCGCAGTCGGACAATGTGCACCTGATCCTCGACAATGCCATTCCGATCTCGATGCAGCATATGGAATACGTCGAGCGCAAACCGGGCAAACAACTCAACCTGCTTTGGGTTGGCCGCATGTTGCCCCGTAAAGGACTTAACCTGATATTACATGCTTTATCACTGGTGCCCGAAGATGTGGATTATACTTTTACGATAGTAGGCGGGGGTGAGCAATACCAGTTCCTGGAAGGATGGATAAAGCAATACAACCTCGATCCCGAACGGCTGCGCATCTTAGGGCAAATACCATTCAACGAAGTGGTACGCCACTATAAACAGGCCGATGTGTTTATCTTCTGTTCGCTGCGCGATTCGTGCCCGGCCCAGTTGAACGAGGCCATGGCATTCGGGTTGCCCGTGATCACACTCGATATACACGGTTCTTCACTGGCGGTAAGCCATGAGTGCGGAATAAAAATAAAACCTACAACCAAAGAAAATACGGCGCAGGATATTGCAAAGGCTATAACGAAGATGTATAAAGATGTGGAGCTGAGAAATAAGTTTTCGCGCAATGCATATCAATACGCCAAAACAAATACGTGGGAACGTAAAGTACAATTAATAACCTCTCAATTCTACAATTAAATGGCTCAGCGGATATTAGTGGGTGTTCCCCGGATACATCATGTTCTATTATCGCAGGACGAAATAGAGGGATTCAAAGAGCTGGGGTATAACTGCAGACCGGTTACTTATACGCTTAATGATGCTTCTGCCGGGAAGGTAAAAAAGGTATTCGGCGTAATAGCAAGGGCATTCAGGATGGTGAAGGCGCTCTATGCTTTCAGGCCGCATATCCTGTACCTCAATTCGCGGTTTGAACCGGCCGGCGGCACCCGTGACTTCATTACGTTAATGATCGTAAAGTTGTTTTACTACCGGAAGTTGAAAGTTGCCATAAAAACACATGGCTCTGATATTTCGCTGCTGGAAAGAACTTCCTTTTATTACAGGAAGGTGCTGATCCCTTTTTTAAGGAAAAATGTAGATGCCTGGTTCTTTCTTTCGTGCGAGGAAAAAGAAACGGTAAGGAAACTTGACCCCGTGATCGCCAATAAGATATTTGTTACAGCCAATATCATTGACCCCGGCCGTTCGGTGGCCTCGGCGGCATTCAGGGCAAAATATGCATTGGAGGAACATAAGTTCAAGGTATTGTTTGCAGGCCGCATTGTACGGGAGAAAGGGGTTTTCGCGCTGCTGCAAAGCATTCCCCTGCTTTCGTGTAAAGATAACTGCCAGTTTGTTTTTGTAGGGGATGGCCCGCACCTGCACGAGTTGAAACAACTGGCTGAAAAATTACAGTTAACGGCGCATACGCGTTTCCCGGGTTTTGTTCCCGATCATGAATGCGATCATTTTTATGCCAATGCCGATATGCTGGCATTTCCTACGTATGATAATGAGGGTTTTCCGATGGCCCTGTTCAAATCGGTGGCCGCGGGTTTGCCTGTCATCACTACCCGCATAAGGGCCGCCAAGGACCATTTAACAGCGCCGGATAATGTGTTGTGGGTTGATAAGGAGTCGGCTGAAAGCATAGCTACGGCGATAGCAACCTTATACAATGATCATGCATTACGCCATGCAATGGCCGAGAATAACCGGCAGATCGCAAAACGGTTCACGCGCACGCAGGTATGCGCCGGTATGCATGAAGCCATGATGTCAATCAATCACTCATGATCAATATAACCCGCGTTCCGATACTTCGGTATACGCTCAGGACCTTTAGCGCAATGCGAACGGCCATCAGGCCACGTACTGAGCCTTCATCCTTTACTTTTAAGACAGCTGTATTACTGCTCGTCAAAACAACCCGGAAAATAGTCAACATGGCGATACTTAATGTGATCAGGCGAATACGAGACCTATTGCTGGTGAAAGTGCTGTACAGGCGCTATTCCATAGCAGCGGGTTTTCATGCCGGTTTACGGGTACGCATCTGGGGCAGGGATAAAGTGGTGATAGGGCGTAACTTTTATATTGGCAGGGATTCCTTCATAGAAGCAGATGTAATGATCGGTGATAATGTAATGTTCGGGAACCGTGTGGCCATTATAGGACGCTACGATCATCATTACCAGTTACCCGGTGTGCCCATGCGCCTCGCCCCGCAAATACGCGATCCAAATTATAAATGGAAGGGGCTTGGTATGATAACTACCATAGAAAACGATGTTTGGGTCGGTTATGGTTCAACCGTTATGGGCGGCATTACCATTGGTGAAGGAAGTATCATTGGCGCCGGTTCGCTGGTAACGAAAGATGTGGAACCTTATTCAATATACGCAGGCGTTCCCGCCAGAAAGGTAAGGGACCGTTTCGATAACCCCCAGGACCTTCAAACCCATCTGAAACTGGTTCAATCCAAATACTACGGTAAACTGTAAAGTTCATTTCCAAAACACTTACTGGTATGGAAACAAAAAGCATTATCAATTTCGGTATAACAACAGGTAATTATTCTTCGTTCGTAAATCAGATCGTTACGATGGCGAACCAGAAGGAAAGCGCCAATGTGTGCGTAGCCAACGTACATATGTTCATTGAAGCCTACAAAGACAAGTCGTTCAACAGTATCATCAACGATGCCACCATGGTAACGCCCGATGGCAAACCGCTTACCTGGGTGCTGCGTTATGTGTATGGTATCAGGCAGGACCGTGTAGCGGGTATGGACCTGTTGCCCGACCTGCTGCAGCAGATGATGCTGAAGAAATTGCCCGCGTTCTTTTATGGCGGTACGCCCGCTTTGCTCGAGAAAACGGAGAATTACCTGAAGTATGCATATCCCGATCTGCCGGTTGCCGGCATGTACAGTCCGCCATTCAGGCCGGCCACCCGCGAGGAAGAAGATAAACTGGTTGAAAAAATAAACAGTTCAGGCGCTGCGGTTGTACTGGTGATCCTCGGCTGTCCCAAACAGGAGAAATGGATGGCATCGATGAAAGGAAGGATCAATGCCGTTATGATCGGGGTTGGCGGCGCACTGCCTGTAATGGTTGGTATGCAAAAGCGTGCGCCGGCCTGGTTGCAACATATGGGGCTCGAATGGTTGTACCGGCTGATGCAGGAACCACGCCGTTTGTTCAAACGTTACGTTGTTACCAATTCAATGTTCATATATCTCTTCTTTAAGAAGATATTCATGGTTCAGGGAGCGCGGAAATTAGAAATGAGAAATTGAATACAGAAAACAGAAGAATATTGAATCCCGACGAAGCGCTGCCTGTCGGGATGCCGACCGAAGCGTCGGCATGTTCAATTTTCAACGTCGAAGTGGAAAACAGGACAAGCCCTGTCAACTCCTCGTTAACTCGTCAACTTTTTAACATGTCAACTATCAGAGGTTATGAATAACAGATTCCTGCGCCACCTGCAGCTTACATTGCTGGCAATGGACCTGGTGGCTATCAATATAGTGTTTTTTATTGCCCGGTTCTTTTTTCAACGGGAAATGCTGATAGAGGCATATGTTGAGTATACCTATTTTGGTATATACCTCAATGTTGCCTGGCTGGTAGTTGCTTTATCGGGTAATGTATATCATGAGCGGAATATCTTTTCATTTGAGATGTTCGCCGGGCGCTCGACCCGCGCATTTTTGTATTTACTGCTCATGATCTGTGCGTTCCTGTTCTTTTCGCATTTCTTTATCATTTCGCGGTTGTTCATTGGCACCATTATCGTAGGTATTCCGTTGCTGCTTACGTGCAACCGTTTTCTGTACCTGGCCGTATATCATTACTTTAAAAAGAAAGATTTCTTTCATAGCAAAGTGGTGGTGCTGGGGTATAACGATCTTTCGCGTAAGCTGGTCGATTATCTGGAAGAAGATGGCGTAAATAAAGAAGTGGTGGGTTATTGCGAAGAGCTGGAAAATATTCATGAGTTATCGCGTTACCCCATTCTCGGTAATATCAAAGGGGCATTGGATGTGTGCAAACGGTATGGCGCAACGGAAATATATTCAACCATAGTGCCGGAGCAAAATCCCGGTATCTACCGCCTCATCAAAGCAGCCGATCAGAATTGTATCCGGTTCCGGATCGTTCCCGATATTGGCGCACTGGTAAAACGGCAGGTGTTTATCGATTACCTGAATGAGATCCCGGTGCTTTCGCTAAGGAAGGAACCGCTCGATGACCTGGGCAATAAGATCAAAAAACGCATCTTCGACATCGTGGTGAGCGGCCTGGTCACCATCTTCATACTTTCCTGGCTGATACCATTGATCGGCCTGCTAATAAAACTGGAGTCAAAAGGACCGGTATTTTTCAGGCAACAACGGAGCGGACAGGACAACAAAAGCTTCTGGTGTTTGAAGTTCAGAAGTATGACGGTGAACGACAATGCGAACCTGGTGCAGGCCACGCGCAATGACGCGCGTATTACCAAACTCGGTAAATTCCTGCGGCGGACCAGCCTCGATGAATTTCCGCAGTTCCTGAACGTGTTGATGGGCGATATGAGCATCGTTGGGCCGCGCCCGCACATGTTGAAACATACGGCCGACTATTCAAAGATCATCGATGAATATATGATCCGTCAGTTCCTGAAACCCGGTATTACCGGCTGGGCCCAGGTAAATGGGTTCAGAGGCGAAACAAAAACACTTGACCAGATGAAGAAACGTGTTGAGTACGACCTTTGGTATATGGAGAACTGGAACCTGTGGCTCGATCTGAAGATCATGTTCCTGACGGTATTCAACACTATAAAAGGAGAAGAAAATGCATTCTGAGACAAACGTAAATGTGACTAAGGATAATAAGTATCGTTTTGAAGTATTTGGTAAAGTTTTTCTTTTTATCGTCATTCTCATAGCTACCGGAATATTTTGCGAATGGCCCAATTTTCATCCTGAAAATTATTTCGGCGGCGGATACCATTGGTGGCTCGATATGCTCTTTCATGGCGGTTATTATTTCGTGATCACTATATTGTTGTATACATTTTTCTGTAAGGGCCGATATAAATTCGTATTCTGGATAGCCGTTCTGTTATCATCCCTGCTTTTTGAAGTATTGCAGGGCTTTGTACCCGGCAGAACGTTATCGTTACTCGATATGACCAGTAATTTCCTGGGCATCTCGCTGGCTACGTTGATCTGTTCCCTTTTCTATAAATAAGCGTGTACGCTTGTGTATTCCTTATCCTATTATTTCCCACTACTACGATTGCCTGCCATACCGTAACCGGTAATTCCTTTCCCAACCGACCGCATACATTCAGCCGTTCAGCATCTGTTATTTTCACTGATAAATATAAGTAACCTTAAAGTGTGCCACATCTTGGAGATGTGGCACACTTTAATAAAAAACAACTTTATCTGAATGAAGAGATCAAGGGTTCTTTTTATTGTGCAGCTTCCGCCGCCTATTCATGGCGTTACGGTAATGAATCAGTACACGATAGACAATCCCGGCTGGCGAACGAAGTATGATGTAAAGACGTTGCCGCTGCATTTTGGTCAAACACTGGATGATATAGGCAAGATAACGCCGTCGAAATTGTTTCACCTGGTAGGATTTATTTTCAGGCTATGCCGCATTCTCATAACATTCAGGCCATCCCTCGTATATTTCACGATCGTGCCAACAGGAAAAATATTTTACCGGGATGCGCTGTTCACCATGCTGATAAAGATCTTCTGCCGGCGGATCGTATTTCATTTGCACAAGAGGGGGATTGAAGAAATGGCCGCCGGTTCGCGCCACAAACGCTGGCTGTTGCGGAAAACATTTAAAAATGTGGCATGCATCTGTTTGTCGCAGAAGTTGACGGCAGATATCCGTACGGTATATGAGCCGGAACCTTTTGTACTTCCTAATGGCATCGAGATCGTGAATAACGGGTTGATTGAACGGCACAATACGCCGCCGCGCATCCTGTACCTGTCGAACCTGGTAAAAAGCAAGGGCATCGAAGTGTTCCTGCAAAGCCTCGCCGATCTGCATAAACAGGGTTGCCGTTTCCAGGCGAGGGTAGTGGGGGCGCCGGTTGATTATTCCATTGAACAAACAAAAGCATTTTGTGCCGGTGCGGGGATCGCCCACCTGGTTGACGTAACCGGGCCAAAGTTCGGCAGGGATAAATTCTATGAACTGGAAAGGGCCGATATCTTCGTGCTTCCGTCCTTTACCGAATGCGTTCCATTATCGATACT
Organism: Niastella populi; assembly: GCF_002078015.1. Lineage (GTDB taxonomy): Bacteria > Bacteroidota > Bacteroidia > Chitinophagales > Chitinophagaceae > Niastella > Niastella populi. The sequence continues at coordinate 78,204 of NZ_LWBP01000045.1, forward strand.
GGAAGCCATGCAGTTTGGTTTGCCGGTAGTGGCTACCAGTGTGGGCGGCATTCCCGATATTTTGCAGGAAGGCGTAAACGGATTGCTGGTGCCGCCCGGCAGTTCAAAAGATCTGACGGTGCGGTTAAAACAGTTACTGGTTGATAAGGACCTTCGGTTGCAAATGGGCCTTAGCGCCCGGGAACGTTTCATGCAGAAATATACACTTTCAAAATTTTACGAAGGGTTGACCGGTATCTTTGAACAGGTATTGAAGGGGAAGATGCACATGTAAGAAAGTGGCGCTTCAGTGTTGGGGATTTACTATATTAGTGGCAGGAACAAATACCCGATACATCATGAAGCTATATAAAACAGGCAAAGGAATACTGTTACAGTTTAAAGATGAATATTATGTATTGCAGCACGACTGGGATAAACTGATCAACCGCGATAATTTATATTCATTTCTGCTGGAAGAATATTTAAATGGCAAAAAGGTTACCACCGAACAGGCGGAGGAATGGCGTAGTGAATATCTATTGCCGCCCATAGGTTCGCAGGAAGTATGGGCCGCCGGTGTTACCTATTTACGCAGCCGCGACGCGCGTATGGAAGAATCGAAAGATACCGGTGGCGCCGATTGTTATCAGCGGGTATATGAAGCCGAACGCCCCGAATTATTCTTTAAATCATTGCCGCATCGCGTAGTTGGCCACCTGCAAACGGTGTACATCCGTAAAGATTCTGCCTGGGATGTGCCGGAGCCTGAACTGGCTTTATACATCAATGCCGCAGGCGTTATACAGGGATATACGATAGGTAACGATATGAGCTCGCGAAGCATCGAGGGCGAGAACCCCCTGTATCTGCCGCAGGCCAAGGTGTACGACAAAAGCGCCGCATTGGGCCCATGCCTGTACGTTAGCGAACACCCCATCCCCGTTGATACGGGTATACATATGACCATTCATCGCAATTCGGTGAAAATGTATGAAGGGAATACGACCCTTAAACAAATGAAACGCCAGTTGCCTGAGCTTGTTTCCTACCTGTACCGCGAATGTGATTTTGCTACCGGTTGTTTCCTGATGACAGGTACCTGCCTGGTTCCACCCACCGATTTCACTTTACAAAGCAACGACGAGGTTACCATCAGCATCGACGGCATTGGCACCATGGTTAATTACGTAGCAGTGAAGGGCGGGCGCTAACGGATACAGAAATACCATACCCATCCCATATATACCGGTTGAAAGAATAACCGCGAAATATTATAGAAGCTGGGCTTTATGGCCGCTACATAAATATTTGCAGGAAAAACGGCTAGCAGCAATAACAGCAACCCATATGCTCCCCAGGTGCGGGTGGCAGTAGACAGGACTAAAATGCCCAGGATGATCTCCGCCGCGCCGCTGAGATAATTCATTGCGTGCCGGTAAGGCCAGTGTGGCGGGATCATAGCTTCAATTTTTTCCGCTTTCGCAAAATGACTTATACCTACCAGTACAAACATTACCATCAGTGCAAAGGCGCCTTTATCGTTAATGGTGGGCAGCCAGGCGCCGCCGGATAGGCGGCTGATTAAAAAGCCTGTTCCAAAAAAGAATAAAATGCCGGTCATGAATGCCATACGATATGATTGAGCATTCAAAATTGGCTTATATGTACGCCAAAAACAATAACCTGCGACAAAAATGCACACCGGTTTCTTAACATAGGTTAACGTTTTTGAGCCAGTTTATTTCGTATGCGGCTGAGGCTGGGCGCCTGAATGCCAAGATAGGAGGCGATATAGTGCTGCGGCAGGCGCTCCAGGATATGCGGTTGTGTTTCCAGCAGTTCGATATACCTTTCTTCTGCTGTCTTCAATAACAGCGATTTGTACGAGTTCATGGCCACCAGGTAAACGTATTCTGCAATAAGGCGGCCGAATTTTTCATACTGCGCTCCCATTTTATACAGTGCCTGCATTTTATCATACGACAGGCAGAACACTTCACTGTCTTCCAGCGCTTCTACATTATTGGCCGCAGGTTTGCGGCTAAGAAAACTTTCATAATCACCGATCCATTGTCCCTCGAACATAAAATGACCCGTTTGTTCACGTTCTTTATATGTAAAATACATCCTGAACGCACCTTTAAAAACCACCGCCATTTCACTGGCCACCTGGCCTTCCCGCACAAAGAATTCATGTTTGGCGATCGTGCGGTTTTCGAGGCGGCTGATAAAGGCGATCATCTCTTCCTCGCTCATCGCAGGCATAATACGTTGTAAGGATTGTTTGATGACGGTGAACATGGCCGCAAGTTACCTTTTTCCTTATCTTGCTATATGCACAAAATATTCACCGCATGCATCCTGCTGATAAGCGGAACAACGATTGCCCAAAACGACGTACGCATATCAACCGCCGGCAAAGGTTGGGCCGCCAATTCCGTCAATACCGTTATTTTCCGGCATAACTCCCTCACCAGTTATAAAAATACCCAATACATAGCCTATTACGATTCTACCCAGCGGCTGGTGATCGGCAAACGCACCATCGGTTCTGCCAAATGGAAATTGCAGACAACCCCTTACAGCGGGAAAGCAACCGACGCGCACAATACCATCAGCATAATTACCGATGGCGAAGGGTATCTGCATGTTTCGTGGGACCATCACAACAATGAATTGCGTTACGCCCGCAGTGTAAAACCGGGTTCATTAATGCTTACCGATAAATTACCAATGACGGGAAAGAAGGAAAGCAAGGTTACCTATCCCGAGTTTTACCGGCAGCCCGATGGCAACCTGTTGTTCCTGTACCGCGATGGCGGCAGTGGCAATGGCAACCTGATGCTGAACCATTACGATACCAAAACAAAACAATGGACGCAACTGCAGAACGGCTGGATCAATGGCGAGCACCAGCGAAGCCCGTACTGGCAAATGACGATCGATAAAACCGGTACCATCCATATTTCATGGGTATGGCGCGAAAGCCCCGATGTGGCCAGCAATCACGATATGTGTTATGCGCGCTCGAAAGATGGCGGTCATACCTGGGAAAAGAGCACCGGTGAAAAATATACGCTGCCTATTACCGCTGCATCGGCAGAATATGCCTGCCGCATTCCGCAAAACCGCGAGCTGATAAACTCCACTTCCATGAGCACCGATGATGCGGGACGCCCGTTCATTGCAACTTACTGGCGCGATACCGCGGCCAGTGTTCCCCAATACAGAATGATATATAATGACGGGCAGCAATGGATTACGCAGCAGGTATCGGCCCGAACTACACCCTTCTCTTTATCGGGCGGGGGTACAAAACGCATTCCTATGTCGCGGCCGCAAATTGTAGTACGCAACAGTAACGGCGCCGTGCAGGCCATACTTATTTACCGCGATATGGAGCGGAATGAAAAGGTTACCCTGGCCATTTGTAAAGATATCGACCAGCGGCGCTGGGAGCTGAAAGACCTTACCGAAACATCTGTTGGCTTATGGGAACCCAGTTATGATAAAGAGATCTGGAAGAATAAACAGGAATTGCATTTGTTTGTTGAACGGGTTGAGCAGGGAGATGGGGAAACCACCAAAGCCATTCCGGCGCAGGATGTGCAGGTAGTGGAGTGGAAACCGGGGAGGGGAATGTGATAATTTGATAATGTGATAATTTGATAATGGGGTAATGGGAATGTGAAAATTCGATAAATAAAAAATATGTAACATGATCGTACTGGATAACGATGTACAGAAAATAATTGTGCAGCATGCCGTGGATACCTATCCCGATGAGTGTTGCGGTTTTTTATATGGCAATGAAGACAGCAATGGCCGGCGGATCATATCGCTGGCGCGCGTGGTAAAGAATGCAAAGGACGGGGATAAAGGCAGGCGGTTCGAAATATCGCCACAGGATTATATAGCGGCGGAAAAATATGCGGAAGAACAGCAACTGGAGTTGCTGGGGGTATATCATTCGCATCCCGATCATCCGGCTATTCCATCGGAGCATGATCGCGCGGCCGCGCAGCCGTTCTTTTCCTATCTCATTATATCGGTGAATAATAAGGAACCGGGCGCCATCAGGTCGTGGCGGTTGAATGATGACGGGCAGTTTGATGAAGAGAACAATCATTTGATCACAATGTAATAATGTGATAATTTGATAATGTGATAATTTGACAATGGGATAATGAAAGCGGGCAATCGGCTCTAAATCCGGGCGGCGCAGGCCGTAATGAGTTTGAACAATCGCGAGGCCATTCACGATTGCCGTTTGCCGATTCACGACCTTAAACCTTATTGCTACAATCTTGTAATTATCTTACTATGAGCACGCAAGTAACATTCTCAAACGAAGAACTGGCACGGTACAACCGGCACATCATCATACCCGAATTTGGGCTGGCCGCGCAGCAAAAACTAAAAGCAGCCAAAGTGCTGGTGGTTGGCAGTGGCGGCCTGGGTAGTCCGGTTTTGTTATACCTGGCTGCCGCCGGTATTGGCACCATTGGTATCGTTGACTTCGATGTGGTGGACGACAGCAACCTGCAACGCCAGGTGCTCTTCGGGGTAAATGAAATAGGCAAACCAAAAGTAGAAGCCGCCAAAGCACGCCTGCAGGCGCTGAACCCGCATATTGAGTTTGTGCTGTACAACACACAACTCACTTCGCAAAACGCTTTGGACATTATTAAAGATTACGATGTGGTGGCCGATGGCACCGATAATTTTCCCACCCGCTATCTCGTAAACGATGCCTGTGTGCTGCTGGGCAAACCGAACGTGTATGCCTCCATCTTCCAGTTTGAAGGGCAGGTTTCTGTTTTCAATTACCGCAGGGCCAACGGCGAGTTTGGACCAAACTACCGCGACCTGTATCCCACGCCGCCGCCACCGGGACTGGTGCCCAGTTGTGCGGAAGGTGGTGTGCTGGGCGTATTGCCCGGAATCATTGGCAGTTTGCAGGCACTGGAAGTAATAAAAGTGATAACGGGGGTAGGGGAGCCACTGGCTGGCCGCTTTTACATTTTCGACGCATTGAGTTTCGAGAGCCGCGTCTTCAATATTTCCCGCCGAGACGATAACCCGCTTAATGGTAAGAACCCCACTATAACCCGGCTGATCGATTATGAACAGTTCTGCGGTGTAAAGGCAGTAGAAAAGCCGGTAAAAGAAATTACGCCAAAGGAGCTGTACGAACTGCAGGTAAAAGGCGAGCCGTTTCAACTCATAGATGTTCGCGAGCCTTATGAGTACGATATAGTGAACATCGGCGCCGAATTGATACCGCTGGCTACTGTGGCTGAGCAGGCTGGAAAGGTCAGTAAAGATCAACCGGTGATCGTTCATTGCAAAATGGGCGGCCGCAGCGCCAAAGCCATTCGCGAACTGGAAGAAAAGTACGGGTTCACGAATTTGTATAATCTTAAAGGCGGTATTATCGCTTACATCGATGAAGTGAAACCTGAGCTGGTGAAGTATTGAACCAGTTGGCAATGGGCAATAGGCAATTGGCAAAAAATACAAGGCAATTCACTAAATGGCTGCCCGCTTTGAGAACTGGCAACCGGTACCCAATACCAGCGAGCCCCGCAATAAGGAACTGTGAACTGAGAACTAAGAACTGGCAACCGGTACCCAATACTAGCGAACCCCGCAATAAGGAACTGTGAACTGAGAACTAAGAACTGGCAACCGGTACCCAATACTAGCGAACCCCGCAATAAGGAACTGTGAACTGAGAACTAAGAACTGGCAACCGGTACCCAATACTAGCGAACCCCGCAATAAGGAACTGTGAACTGAGAACTAAGAACTGGCAACCGGTACCCAATACTAGCGAACCCCGCAATAAGGAACTGTGAACTGAGAACTAAGAACTGGCAACCGGTACCCAATACTAGCGAACCCCGCAATAAGGAACTGTGAACTGAGAACTAAGAACTGGCAACCGGTACCCAATACTAGCGAACCCCGCAATAAGGAACTGTGAACTGAGAACTAAGAACTGGCAACCGGTACCCAATACTAGCGAACCCCGCAATAAGGAACTGTGAACTGAGAACTAAGAACTGGCAACCGGTACCCAATACTAGCGAACCCCGCAATAAGGAACTGTGAACTGAGAACTGAGAACTGGCAACCGGTACCCAATACTAGCGAACCCCGCAATAAGGAACTGTGAACTGAGAACTGAGAACTGAATAACCGGTACCCAATACTAGCGAGCCCCGCAATAAGGAACTGTGAACTAAGAACAGAGAACTGAATAACCGGTACCCAATAACAGCGAACCCCGCAATAAGGAACTGTGAACTGAGAACAGAGAACTGAATAACCGGTACCCAATACTAGCGAGCCCCGCAATAAGGAACTGTGAACTGAGAACTAAGAACTATGAACTGAATAACTGAATAACTTATTCTTCAACCGTTTTCCTTTTTCTCGCCAGAAATTTCTGCCTGATAACAATTTCCGTAGCCGGTATATTTTGCATTTTACTTTCCAGCCAGCTGACGATGTCGAGGTAGGCAAAGGCGCGGGTTTCGAACCGGTTGGCCTTTAACTGCTTTAATTGTTCCAGCAGTTTGGCGAATTCCGGTTTCAACTGGCGCGGCGATAAATGGAACGTTCTGCGCAAAAAGCGGAAGATCTCCTCTTCCACCACACTGAGGTTGCCCATTTTGGCCATAAACCGGTAAACCGATTTGAACAGGTATTCAAGCAACTGGAAATTACCCAGTTCATAATGCGCTATCAGGTGCAGCAGGCGGCTGTAACATTGCAGGTCGGTGCGCAGGTCAACCTTCCAGTTGATGATCTTATTGAGGTAATCGATGGCTTTTTCGTAATGGCCGCTGCCAAAGTACAGCGAAGCGATCTTATAGTAGAACACGAGGATGCGGTGCCGGTCGAGGTAGATCTCGTATTCCTTCAGCTTTTCTTCAATATACGGCACGAGCGTAAGTCCTTCGGTGAAGGTGCCCTCCATAAAATGTTTGTTGATCTTGCTTACGTTAAGGTAAACAAAGGTCTGTATGCGGTTATTATGGTTGTTCTCTACCAGGTCGCTTTGGGCAAAGGCCTCGAATTTTTCCAGTGCTTCTTTCAGTTTGGTATAGTTCTGCAGATCGAAATGGGCGCCCATGAGGTTGTGCATCCCTTTGATGTAGTGGGCGGTTTCCACCTCTATCATAAAGGGTTCTTTTTCAAATAGTTCTACCCATTTTTGCGTATAGCGGTAGTACAACAGGAAATCCTGGCGTATGAAGGCGTACCAGCAATAGCTTTGATAGCGGTACAGCCGCTCATAAAAGCCCCTGGCTTCGTTAGCCCCGGGCGGGTAATGCTGGTCGAAGAACTGTTGAATTTCCTTCTCATCCTTCTCATTGCGGGCATGGCCGTGTTTTATGTACCAGCTGTAAAGCAGCAGCGACAAATTGCTCAGTTTGCTTACCATTACCAGCCGGCGGTTGGTTTCATCAACATCGCAAACAAGCTGTTCGGCGCGGTCGGTCATACTGCGCGTAATGTGCAGGGCCTCAATCTTTTTCTCAAAAAAAAGCACCTGTAAAAGGTAGGTAACCTGGTTATTTACGCGGGCCAGCTCCTTCATGCGGTCGAGCATCTTCAGGCTTTGGTGGTACAACCCCTTGTTGTACAGGATGCGGGCATGGTCCATCATCTCATGCAGCTGAATATCGATGTTGTTCTCATTCTTTATGAGGCGTAAACTGCTGAGGATCTGTTTGTATAAATGGGCCTTTATGTTCGAAAGCTGTTGCTTTTTCAGGTCCCTGGTTTTGGTCAATAGTAAATTCTCGTCGTAATTATCCATCTTATCGAGGGCGTCAAATAGCTGCACTATCTTCAGGTTCTCACTCGAAGAATTGCGTTGAACATACAGCTTAAAATTGCGCTTTTCCGACTTTTCCAACGACTTAATCAGTTGGAACAAGGCATCTGTAGAACGGTTGGGCATCGTAATCGAAAATCATTAAAGTGCTTGACCAACAAGGGTTTTAGCCAGGCTGGCACTCTTTAAAGTATGTAAATTAGGTACAAATTTGGTTTTTGCAATTTAATAAACAGGAATAATTTCGGAGCAGCAGGTTGTTTTTCTCATTACTAGCAAGCAACATAAAATCGAACAGCCTGCTTTTTTAATAAAATCCTACTTTATAGAGATAATACCTATGCCAAAGAACAAAGTCTATATTTTCGACACAACATTGCGCGACGGCGAACAGGTGCCAGGCTGTAAATTAAACACAAAAGAGAAGATAGAAATTGCTTTGGCCCTGGAAGAGCTGGGCGTAGATATCATCGAAGCCGGCTTTCCGATCTCATCTCCCGGCGACTTTAAGAGCGTGAGTGAAATTGGATCAGTGATCAAAAATGCAGTCATATGTGGTCTTAGCAGGGCAGTGCAAAAGGATATTGAAGTGGCGGCCGAGGCGTTAAAAACCGCCAAAAGGCGCCGGATCCACACCGGTATCGGAACTTCCGATTTCCATATCAGATCGAAGTTCAACTCAACCCGCGAAGACATCCTTCAACGTGCGGCCCAGTGCGTTAAATGGGCGCGGAACTTTACCGATGACGTTGAATTTTATGCCGAAGATGCCGGCCGTACCGATAACGAGTACCTGGCGCGCGTAGTGGAAGCGGTGATTGCCGCCGGTGCTACAACGGTAAACATACCCGATACGACAGGTTACTGCCTGCCGCATCAATATGGTGAGAAGATCGCCTACCTCATCAACAACGTGCCCAATATCGACAAAGCGGTGATCAGCTGCCATTGTCACAATGACCTCGGGCTGGCAACTGCCAACTCCATTGCCGGGGCCATGAACGGAGCACGCCAGATAGAGTGTACGATCAACGGTTTGGGCGAAAGAGCCGGTAACACCTCGCTCGAAGAAGTGGTGATGGTGATACAGCAACATCAAACCCTCGGTTTTTATACCGATATCAAAACACAACAACTGAACCCATTGAGCCGGCTGGTTTCCGATACCATGCGGATGCCGGTTCAACCGAATAAAGCTATTGTAGGCGCCAATGCGTTTTCACATTCATCGGGTATTCACCAGGATGGATTCCTGAAAGATGCGCAAACCTACGAGATCATCAACCCCGAGCAGGTTGGTGCCGACGGAAGTAAAATTGTACTAACAGCGCGCAGCGGCCGCAGCGCGTTGGCCCACCGCTTTCACAAGCTGGGTTTTATGTTCAACCGCAATGATATTGACGTGTTGTACGATCAGTTCCTGAAAGTAGCCGACAGAAAGAAAGAAGTGGAAGATGAAGATCTGAAGGAGTTGGCTAACCAGTACCAGGCCGCCACAGTTTAGTGAGCAGTATTTTCTCATAATCATGTAGTTTTTGTTACGCGTGGTGCGTCTGCACCACGCTTTTTACCCCTTCCCCTAAAGGGGTAAAAGAAAAAGTAAAATGAATGAATGAAAAACTACGGTAAAACCGGCTTGAGCGGTAAGGTTTTAACACTGCCCTTTAGGGGTTAGGGGTAAAAAAGGAAAAGAATGAACGAATGTTCAAATAATGGTGATAAGTCGGGGTGCTCACGCCGCAGGGCCGGGCACGGGGGAGAAGGATTATTTGACTGGCATAATAACAAGCACATCGTACAAACGGTTTACGGTGGGCCATTTGTGTTATATGACAATAAACCTCAACAGGTAGTAGCACCTGCTAACTACTATGTTCCTACGCAAGATCAACAATTACCAATAAAAGAAAAGGGGAAGCGCACACAGCTGTTGAATGGTATTCCGGTTTCAGTCATGAACCGGTATATTTCACAACCATGTGCACGCCGGTGTATGAATGATGAGCGGCGACGGTTAAGTCCGCTGTTTTGAAACTACATTTTATGGAAAAGAATATTGTTGTTATAGAAGGTGATGGCATTGGACCTGAAGTTACCCGACAGGCGGTTAAAGTATTGAATGCCGTTGCCGAGCAATTCGGTCATGAGTTCTTCTACCGGTATTGTTTAATGGGTGCCGATGCTATCGATAAAACCGGCAACCCGCTGCCCGATGAAACCATTGAAGCCTGCCTTAACAGCGATGCAATATTATTTGGCGCTATCGGCCATCCCAAATACGATAACGATCCTTCCGCCAAAGTGCGCCCCGAGCAGGGCCTGCTGAAACTGCGGAAAAGCTTACAATTGTTTGCCAACATTCGCCCTGTAATTACGTACCCCTCTTTGCAACATTTGTCTCCTTTAAAAGCACAGCAGTTGGAAGGAGTTGATTTTATAATCTTCAGAGAGCTCACCGGCGGCATTTATTTCGGGAAGAAAGAATTGAGTGAAGACGGGAACCGCGCGGCTGACGACTGCGTATATACGCGCGCAGAAATTGAGCGTATCGCTCACCTGGCATTTCAGTATGCACGGCAGCGCCGTAAAAAACTAACGTTGGTCGATAAGGCCAATGTATTGGAAACATCACGCCTGTGGCGTAAGGTGGTGCAGGAAATAGCGACGCAGTACGGCGATGTAAAAGTTGATTTCCTGTTTGTCGACAATGCCGCCATGCAACTGATCATTAACCCGAAACAATTCGATGTAGTGCTTACGGAGAATATGTTCGGTGATATTATCAGCGATGAAGCAAGTGTTATCAGCGGATCGCTGGGTTTGTTGCCATCGGCATCTGTTGGGTCGGGCGTAGCGCTGTTTGAACCTATTCACGGTTCTTACCCGCAAGCCGCCGGTAAAGACATCGCCAACCCGCTGGGATGTATCCTGTCTGCCGCCATGCTGCTCGATCATTTCGGGCTGGCCAAAGAAGCGGAAGCGATAAGGCTTGGTGTAGAATGGACACTGGTAAATGGTTTTGTAACAAAAGATATCGATCCTATCAATTTTTATTTCACTTCAACCATCGGTGAACTGGTAAGCGATTTTGTTGCCAACCGTATTCCGGGTGGAGTGAACCAGGCAAATATAGAATTGAGAAAGTCGACGATAATATAGTTTTATAACTAACTGAAGCGATGTTAGGTACGGAGGTTGATTGCTGATTTTGCGATGTAGGGATTTTGAGATGTTGGATTATAGGATTTAGGATTTTAGATCTGTTTTGGTGCTGCCTACTGAGAAATCTCAAAATCGCGAAATCCCGAAATTGACAAAGCGGGTGAGGATCGGTAACAAAAATATTTAGAAAAAAAGCTCTTTAATATTCAAACGGCGGGCGTATATTTGTGGAAACACGAAGTCCTCTTATGCAAAAAAGCAGCATCAATAACATCATCTCTGTGGTAACCGCAATAATTATTATTGTGGTGGTGGTGGTTATTCCTGCAACGCACGGAGGTGGAATCTAACGTATACTAAATCAAAATAGAAACCCGCCTCCAACGAGGCGGGTTTTTTTTTGTGCGGAAGTTTTAGCGAAGGCGGTAGTGAAAGGAGATCCGTACCGGGGGGGATAGGCGAATCGAATAGCCGGAATCAGAGGATTGAACATGAGTTTTGAACTCCGGCAACCCATTCACCATTGACCATTCACGCTCAAAACACCTTATTCTAAATAAATATCAAATGGCTTACTATCATAACAATACGATCATTTATCTCAATGGCGCTTATGTAAAAGCGGCCGAGGCAACTACTGACTTCTTCGGTCAGTCGCTGCATTACGGTTATGCCGTTTTTGAAGGTATCAGATCGTACCAGACGGCCAGTGGCGAAACAAAGATCTTCAAGGCAACGGAACACTATGAGCGCCTTAAGCAGTCGGCACTTGCACTGAACATGCCCTACCACTGGGAACCCGATGAACTGATAGAGGCAACCTACGAGATATTGAGCCAGAACAATCTGCAGAATGCCTACATCAGGCCTGTAGTATATGCGCCTGCCAATATGAGCTTCAACCCCAATAATGAATCATACATCATGATAGCGGCCTGGGAAATGGGCCTGTTCCTCGGAGAGAAATTACTGCGGGTAATGACCTCTTCGTTCCAACGGCCCAACCCGAAAGGTTTTCGCATAGAGGCCAAAGCCAGCGGTCATTATGTAAACTCTATATTAGCCAGCCAGGAAGCAAAAGCAAAAGGGTTCGATGAAGCGCTGCTGACCGATATGAACGGTTATGTGGCTGAAGGCCCCGGCGCCAACGTTTTCTTTGAAAAGAACGGTAAACTGTACACGCCGCCAACCGGCAATATCCTGCCCGGCATTACAAGGGCAACGGTAATGGAAATATGTAAAGAGTTGAACGTTCCGGTTGAAGAGCGTTTATTCACCACCGATGAATTGAAACAGGCCGATTCCGCATTCTTTTGCGGCACGGCCGCAGAAGTGATAGGCTGGCAATCGTTCGATGAAGTAACGTTCCCCGCAAAGTGGGAAAACACCATCGGCCGCAGCATTCAGCAGGCGTATAAGAACCGGGTTACAGAAGCGGCGAAAGGGGAATTGATTAAAAAATAGAGTTTGTAGTTTGTCGTTTGGGGTTTGTGGCTGGCTCCCCGACATTCGCTAAGCTTATAGAATGGCAGGATTACGGGAATACAAATAACAACACACTAAATTACAGGTTGTTCGAAAAAATAAACGCTGAAGCATAAAGTAAACAAATGGCTGAATTAAACAAGTATTCAAAAACGCTTACGCAGGATGAAACACAACCTGCCGCACAGGCCATGTTATATGGCATTGGTTTAACCGATGAAGATCTGAAGAAAGCACAGGTAGGTATTGCCAGCATGGGTTACGATGGTAACACCTGTAACATGCACCTGAACGATCTGGCTAAAATTGTAAAGGAAGGTGTTTGGAGTAACGACCTGGTAGGGTTGATCTTCAATACCATTGGCGTAAGCGATGGCATGTCGAACGGAACCGACGGCATGCGCTATTCACTGGTAAGCCGCGATATCATTGCCGATTCAATTGAAGCGGTTTGCGGCGCCCAGTATTACGATGCGTTGATCACCATTCCCGGTTGCGATAAAAATATGCCTGGTTCGGTAATGGCAATGGGCCGTTTGAACCGCCCGTCGATAATGGTTTACGGCGGAACGATTGCCCCTGGTCATTATAAAGGCCAGGACCTGAATATAGTTTCTTCATTCGAGGCTTTGGGCCAGAAGATCGCCGGCCAGTTGAGCGATGCGGATTTCAAAGGCATTGTTATGAACAGCTGCCCCGGCGCCGGCGCCTGCGGCGGTATGTATACAGCCAACACCATGGCATCGGCCATTGAAGCGCTGGGTATGAGCCTGCCTTATTCTTCTTCCAACCCGGCCCTCAGCGAGGAAAAAAAGAAAGAATGTCTGGAAGCGGGTAAGGCTGTACGTAACCTGATGGAAAAAGATATCAAGCCCCGTGATATCATGACCCGCAAAGCCTTCGAGAATGCTATTACCACCATTATGATCCTCGGTGGAAGCACCAATGCCGTTCTGCATTTACTCGCCATTGCTAAAAGCGTGGATGTTCCCTTAACACAGGACGATTTTCAGGCCATCAGCAATAAGATCCCCATGCTGGCCGATTTCAAACCGAGCGGTAAATACCTGATGCAGGACCTGCACGAACATGGTGGTTTGCCTTCAGTGATGAAGTACCTGTTACAAAAAGGACTGCTGCATGGTGATTGTTTAACGGTAACCGGTAAAACCCTGGCAGAGAACCTCGCCGCCGTTCCCGACCTCGACTTTAACAAGCAAAAGATCATTCTTCCCCTCGAGCATCCCATAAAAGCTACCGGTCACTTACAAATTCTTTACGGCAACCTCGCCGAAAAAGGCAGTGTGGCCAAGATCACCGGTAAAGAAGGCGAACGTTTTGAAGGGCCCGCCCGGGTATTCGATGGCGAGTTTGAACTGATAGCCGGTATCCAAAGCAAAAAAGTACAACCGGGCGATGTAGTGGTGATCCGCTACGTAGGGCCAAAAGGTGCACCGGGTATGCCTGAAATGCTGAAACCCACATCAGCCCTTATCGGTGCCGGTTTAGGGAAAAGCGTGGCGCTCATTACCGATGGCCGTTTCAGCGGCGGTACGCACGGTTTTGTTGTAGGCCACATTACCCCCGAAGCATACGACGGCGGTGGTATTGCCCTGGTAAAAGACGGTGACATCATCGAGCTGGATGCGGTTAAGAATACCATCAACCTGAAGATCAGTCCCGATGAACTGGCAAAACGCAAAGCAGCATGGAAGCAGCCGCCATTAAAAGTTAAAAAAGGAATTCTATATAAATACGCTAAGCAGGTAAAAGATGCCAGCGAAGGATGTGTAACCGATGAGATGGAATAAACGATGCCATTGGATCGGGCAACATAAGAACAGGAACTAAACCGACAATTGAATCACAAAAAAAAGTTTATGAGTACAATCGAAAAGGCACCTGCCAAAGGAAAGACGAAAGAGAAGCCAGCAGTAAAAAATATCAGCGGCTCGGTCGCAGTGTTGGAAGCATTCCTTGAAGAAGGTGTCAGTACCATCTTTGGGTATCCGGGTGGCGCTATCATGCCTATCTATGATGCGCTGTATGATTACCAGGAAAAACTGCGTCATATACTGGTGCGTCATGAACAGGGTGGCATACATGCCGCTCAGGGTTATGCGCGCTCATCGGGCGATGTGGGTGTGGTGTTTGCTACCAGCGGTCCCGGCGCCACCAACCTGGTAACGGGTTTGGCCGATGCCATGATAGATAGTACACCGCTTGTGTGCATCACCGGTCAGGTGTTTGCCCATTTGCTGGGAACAGATGCGTTTCAGGAAACGGATGTGATCAATATAACTACGCCGGTTACCAAATGGAACTACCAGGTAACGGACGCTACCGAAATTCCTTCGGTGCTGGCAAAGGCATTTTACATTGCCCGCAGCGGCCGCCCCGGTCCCGTGTTGATCGATATCACCAAGAACGCCCAGTTACAAAAGTTCGATTACGAAGGATATACAAAATGCGATCATGTGCGCAGCTACCGCCCGAAACCGATCGTACGTAAAGAGTACATTGCCGAAGCGGCGAAGCTGATCAATGAAGCAGAAAAACCGTTTGTGATCTTTGGTCAGGGCGTAATTCTCGGAAAAGCAGAACAGGAATTTATAAAGTTCATAGAAAAGGCCGGTATCCCCACCGCCTGGACCATTATGGGACTGAGCGCTATTCCTTCAGATCACCCGCTGAATGTGGGCATGCTGGGAATGCACGGGAACTATGGTCCGAATGTATTGACCAATGAATGCGATGTATTGATTGCGATCGGTATGCGGTTCGACGACCGCGTTACCGGCCGCCTCGATAAATATGCCAAACAGGCAAAAGTGATCCACCTCGATATCGATCCGGCCGAGGTTGACAAGAACGTAAAGTCAACAGTACCGGTTTGGGGCGATTGTAAAGAAACCCTGCCGTTGCTCACCGCACAGATAGAGCAGAAAGTGTATCCGCAGTGGTTGCAAAAGTTCAAAGACATGATGAAGGAAGAAGAGGATTCCTGCATTACGCCTGAACTGAACCCCACCAGCGATCAGCTGACCATGGGTGAAGTAATAAAAAACCTGAACGAACTGACCGGCGGCGATGCCATCATTGTAACCGACGTAGGCCAGCACCAGATGGTGGCCTGCCGGTATGCAAAATTCACGCAATCGAAAAGTAATGTTACTTCAGGCGGTTTGGGAACCATGGGCTTTGCCTTACCTGCAGCAATAGGTGCAAAAATGGGCGCGCCCGAAAGAACGACCGTTGCCATCATTGGCGATGGTGGTTTCCAGATGACCCTGCAGGAACTGGGAACAATTATGCAGTCGGAGATCGATGTAAAGATCCTGATCCTGAACAACCAGTTCCTTGGCATGGTGCGCCAGTGGCAGCAGCTCTTCCACGATAAACGCTATTCATTCGTGGATATAGCCAGCCCCGATTTTGTTCAGGTTGCCAAGGGGTATAACATTCCCGGACAAAGTGTTTCAAAGCGCGCCGACCTGAAAAAGGCATTGACCGAAATGCTGAATACAAAAGGCGCTTACCTGCTTGAAGTAATGGTTGGCAAGGAGAACAATGTGTTCCCGATGGTGCCACAGGGTTGCAGTGTAGCGGAAATACGTTTAAAATAAAAAGCGAACAGCGAATGGCTATCACAGAAAATACCTGGAATACTTCACTGTACGATAAAAAACATGATTTTGTTTTTAAGTACGGCGAATACCTGGTGCAGATGCTGACCCCACAGGAAGGCGAACGCATACTGGATATAGGCTGTGGTACCGGTTACCTTACCAACCTGATCGCCGCCTCGGGGGCATTTGTTACCGGCATGGATAACTCGATCGATATGATCGCCAAAGCACGTAATGAGTATCCGCACCTGCCATTCAGGCTGGCATCAGTAACCGATTTCGACTTTAATGAACCATTCGACGCCATGTTCTCCAATGCGGTACTGCACTGGGTAACCGAAAAAGAGCAGGCTGTTAAAAGCATGTACAACAACCTGAAGCCCGGCGGGCGGCTGGTGTTGGAAATGGGTGGAAAGGGAAATGTGGAAAAGATCACACATGCATTGAAACAGGCTTTGCAGAACCATGGTTACAAAGCGCAGGCAAACCGCGAGATCTGGTATTTTCCTTCAGTAAGTGAATATACCGGGTTGCTTGAAAAGCAGGGGTTCAGGGTAACATACGCCGCTCATTATAATCGCGAAACGGAGTTGAAGGATACGCAGCAGGGCATTAAAGACTGGGTGCATATGTTTGGCGGTGCTTTTCTGGAAGGCGTTGACGCGAAAGCGAAAGAAGTCATTCTGGAAGAAGTACAGGATACATTACGGCAAACCCAGTTCAGAAATCAGAAATGGTATGCAGATTATAAAAGATTGCGCGTAGTGGCCATTAAAGAAAATTAAAGTACAAACCGATATTTATCATTGGAAACCGTGTTGCGGTTAGTGGCACGGTTGATAATAAGTCACATCATGAAACAGGAATTCACTGTAACGGTATATACTGAGAACCAGATCGGGTTGCTGAACCGGATCGCAATCATGTTCTCACGCCGTAAGATCAATATTGAAAGTTTGAACACTTCTCCTTCTGAAATAGAAGGCATACACCGGTTTACCATTGTTATCAATGAACTGGAAGAAGTGGTGAAAAAGCTGGCCCGCCAGATAGAAAAACAGGTGGAAGTATTGAAAGCCTATTACAATACCAATGATGAGATCGTTTGGCAGGAACTGGCTTTGTACAAAGTGCCTACCGATGAAATTGCAGAAAAAGTAAAGGTAGAGCGCCTGTTACGCGAGTATGGCGCCCGCGCGGTGGTGATCAGAAAAGATTACACCGTGTTTGAAACAACCGGTCAGCGCGAGGAGATCAACAAACTGATAGCTGTACTGGAACCATACGGACTGATCGAGTTCGTACGCAGCGCCCGGGTTGCTATCATCAAGGCCAGCAGCGGTTTTCACAGCAAACTGAAAGAGTTTGAAAAACGCGAGCCAGGCGAAGAAGTGATAGAGAACGAATACCTGGGTCAGGGCGATCAGGTGTTTACGATGTAAAGGCAGAAGGCTAAATGCTAAAGGCAAAAGGCTGAAAGCTTAAGACAGTTGCCCGCGTAAGCATGCCCGAATGTAGGGAGGCTGCGTTAAGCACAAAAGCAGAACGCGGAATGCAAATACAGGATTCCGGAAAATTATAAAACTTTCTAAAATTAGGGTTAAGCGTTAAGCCTTCAGCGTTTAGCGTTCGGCCTTAAAAAAACCAATAACAATAAACATTCTCAACAATGGCAAAATTAAATTTCGGCGGGGTGGAAGAAAACGTAGTAACTCGTGATGAGTTCCCACTTGCCAAAGCGCAGCAGGTATTGAAAAATGAAACGGTAGCTGTGATCGGCTACGGCGTACAGGGACCGGGTCAGGCGCTGAACCAAAAAGACAATGGTATCAATGTAATAGTTGGTCAACGCAAAAATTCAAAAACCTGGGATAAAGCGGTGAAAGATGGTTTTGTACCCGGCGAAACATTGTTCGAAATTGAAGAAGCATTACAACGCGGTACGATCATTTGCTACCTGTTGAGCGATGCTGCGCAAATTCAATTATGGCCTACCGTTAAAAAACACCTGACTGCAGGTAAAGCATTATATTTCTCACATGGTTTCGGTATCACTTTCAACGAGCAAACCGGTATCGTTCCTCCCAAGGATGTAGACGTGTTCCTGGTTGCTCCTAAAGGTTCTGGTACTTCATTACGCCGTATGTTCCTGCAAGGCCGTGGCCTCAACAGCAGCTACGCTATTTTCCAGGATGCTACCGGTAAAGCAAAAGAAAGAGTAGTTGCTTTAGGTATTGCCGTTGGTAGCGGTTACCTGTTCGAAACTGATTTCAAAAAAGAAGTATACAGCGATCTTACCGGCGAAAGAGGCACATTGATGGGTGCTATTCAGGGTATCTTCGCTGCTCAATACCAGGTATTGCGCAGTAAAGGTCATACTCCTTCCGAAGCTTTCAACGAAACTGTAGAAGAACTGACCCAGTCGCTGATGCCATTGGTTGCAGAAAATGGTATGGACTGGATGTACGCCAACTGTAGCACAACTGCACAACGCGGCGCTCTGGACTGGTGGAAGAAATTCCGCGATGCTACATTGCCTGTGTTCAACGACCTGTATGAAAGCGTAGCAACCGGTAAAGAATCTCAACGTTCTATCGACAGCAACAGCCAGGCAGATTACCGTGAGAAACTGGAAGCTGAGCTGAAAGAACTGCGTGAAAGCGAAATGTGGCAGGCTGGTAAAACAGTTCGCAGTCTTCGTCCTGAGAATCAAAAACCGGCCGAAGTAACGGCATAAAGTCAATAGGCAATAGACAATAGGCAATAGACAAAAGAACGGGTGCGTACCTCGCTGCAGGCGGGTTGTCGAAGTGCTGAAATGTGATTTGCCAATTGTCCATTGCCTATTGCCAATTAAGAAATTAGCCACCGGTTCACATTGAAGAAACGTTCCGCAATTTGTATCTGGCGTTTGGCGTTCCGCGTTAAGCGTTCTGCATTAAGCGTTCTGCGTTTTCTGATAACTAAAACAACGGTGGCTAATTTTTTTTTAACTCAAATCGAATATGAGTACAGTCACAAATACAAGGCCTGAGCTGGAATTTCATAAAGCGGCATTGCGGTTGAGGAAAGTGGTGCACAAAACACCGCTGATGTACAATCACAATCTGTCGAAGAAGTACCAGTGCAGCGTGTATCTTAAGAGAGAGGATCTGCAGGTGGTACGTTCGTACAAACTGCGGGGCGCATATAATATGATGAGCAGTTTGACCGCTGAGGAACTGCAGCACGGGGTGGTATGCGCCAGTGCAGGCAATCATGCACAGGGTTTTGCATACTCGTGCAAAAAGCTCAATGTGAAAGGGGTGGTTTTCATGCCTATCATAACACCTAACCAGAAGGTGAACCAAACGAAGATGTTTGGCGAAGAAAATATAGAGATCCAACTGATCGGCGATACATTCGACGATTGTGCAGTTGCTGCAAAAAAGTTTACTGAAGAGAACGGCATGATCTTTATTCCGCCGTTCGATGATTACCGTATTATTGAAGGGCAGGGTACTGTTGGCGTTGAGATCCTGGAAGAACAATCGGATGTCGATTATTTGTTCGTTCCCGTAGGCGGCGGCGGTTTAAGTGCAGGCGTAGGCTCGTATCTGAAAACATATTCACCTAAAACAAAAGTGATAGGCCTTGAGCCGGAAGGCGCTCCATCGATGTATGAAGCGTTGAAAGCCGGTTCGCCTGTAACGTTGAATGAAATAGATCGTTTTGTTGATGGGGCGGCTGTAAAAAGAGTAGGGGAGTTGACGTTCCCTATTTGTAAAGAGGTGTTGGATGATATGCATCTTGTGGCGGAAGGAAAGATCTGTTCTACCATTTTGAAATTGTATAATGAAGATGCGATAGTGGTAGAACCTGCAGGTGCGTTATCGATAGCTGCGCTGGACGACTATGCCGATGTGATAAAAGGAAAGACAGTGGTATGCATTGTAAGCGGCAGTAACAATGATATCGATCGTATGCAGGAGATAAAGGAGCGAAGCCTGCAATACGAAGGATTGAAGCATTATTTCCTTATCAGGTTTGCACAAAGACCCGGTGCACTGAAAGAGTTTGTGAATCATGTGCTGGGACCGAATGATGATATTACAAGGTTTGAGTACATGCAAAAGACGAATAAAGAATCGGGTCCGGCCCTGGTGGGTGTGGAGTTAAAGAAAAAAGAAGATTACGATATACTGTTGCAGAACATGCAACGTTATAACATAAACTATACGGCGTTGAACAAGAACGACACGCTGTTTGGGTATTTGGTATAGTAAACATTGTTATCTGTTTAAGTGGTGGCCTCTCCGGATACGGAGGGGCTTTTTTTGTGGAGATGAAGAAAGGAAATACAGAACATCGAATGTTGAATGGCCAATGTAGAATGTTGAAGTGGAATACAGGGGAATGAGAAATGAAGAATGAAGAATGAGAAATGAGAAAGGGAATACAGAAGTAACGAATGTTGAATGTCGAATTTCAAATATTGAATGTTGAAGAGAAGGCTATTACAAAGCTGTTTATTAAGAATGGTATGTTGTGGGTTATAAGCTGGGGTTGTGATGTCTAAATGGTGCGGCAATTTTGGCACATCGGCAAGTTATCGAATTGGCTAATTAAAAAAAGCCTCGCCGAAGCGAGGCCATTGTCATAATGTCTGACGGGTAGCTTTTTCACGGATACGGATCACGGAAGAGTTGCTATACTTTGGTTGCTTTACGATATGGTCTTTTCACAGATATTGGGCCGTCAATGTTCCTAAGGGCGGATCAAAACATGTATGAATCTACCTAACTTCTAATAGGTTAAATAAGTGCAAAGGGCGTTCTGATATTGGATCCTAACATGTTGGTTTTTTCCCCGGATATTGAACAATGCGTGTAATGAATTACACGGGACGGCGAACATTGGATTTTTAACAGGCTTTTCCTACGGATACTGAAACTAACAGGGTCCATAGATACAAGGGGCCGGTATTGGATTTAAACAACACTGGTTTTTCACGGACATTGAAACTAATAGCGATTGAAATTGCACAAAGCGATATTGGATAATGAACATGAAACGGCTTTTCTACGGATAATGGAATACTTGCCCTGCATAACAAGGCTGGATATTCAAAGTAATTATTTCTGATTTTTATGAACGCTGATCATGGCAATGCGTCAATCGGGCATGGCATACGTTAATGATATATATCGATGAGAACAATTGAAAGAAAACAGATAACTATGGCTGTTATACAATGGTTAGAATATTCGCAGAGTAGTTTTGAATTCGGTCGCTATCAGAATAACTGTATTTCGCGCTGCAAAGTTACATCGTATCAGCACATCAAACAAACGTGTTTGGTATAAGTTATACACATTATAACCCCGCTTAACACACGAATAATATTCATTTCTTAGCGCATCGATCATCGTTAGTTGCTGTATGATAACCATTTAACAAGTGTATTGTAATAAAATGCAGCAACTATCCCTCATAGTTGCAATATGGGAATCGTATTTTCTTGTTTTGGGAAAACAGGATAAGCATGGGTTGCAGAAAATGTTAAAATGAATGTTACAGAACATTCGTTAGTTTATAAACGTGTAATTCCTGGTTCTGCCCAACCGGCGAACCCTTCACGATTGCCAATTGCCGATGCACGATTGAACCCTGCCGGCAGTTGTTCCCCCAACCTGCGCGCACCCTTCACGATTGCCAATTGCCGATGCTCATTTGAGTCCGCTTGCCATTCGCCACCTGCCTCTGGCCATTCCGAACAATCTGAATTGGAATTTGTCTATTTAAGGGTATGCAATACGGGATTGTCATTTTGACACTAGTTCCTGCGGATTATATTACGGGGGTCATAAAATCTACTACAGGGTTATCGCTATTTTGAGAAAAAAATTGCATAAAACACCGGTAAATACGACGTTTTTTTCGTAATTTCAATCGCTTGCTTGCTATGTAATTAAACGATTTTTACTGATTTCGACTTTTAATTGAATATTTTTCAAAAAACTATGCATTTCCATGGCAAGTAACCTGGGTTTATATCATCCTTCTTTTGAGCGTGATGCCTGCGGCATTGGATTCGTAGCCAGCATTAAGGGGCATAAAAGTCACCAGAACATCAGCGATGCTTTAACCATATTGGAAAATATGGAACATCGGGGTGCCTGCGGTTGTGAGAATAATACAGGCGACGGCGCCGGTATTATGATCCAAACTCCTCACGAGTTTTTCTTCGATGAGTGCATTAAGCTGGGTGTTCACCTGCCAGCCTTTGGCCGCTACGGCGTTGGGGTAATCTTCTTCCCCCGCGAGATCCGTTTGCGTGAAGAGTGTCGTGATATTTTCAATCGCGCTGCAGAAAAGTTAGGACTGGAAATTCTCGTTTACCGGAAGGTGCCTGTGAATCCGGATGGCATCGGCCCCTCAGCATTGAGTGTTGAGCCTGAGATGGAGCATGTGTTCATTGCCTGCCCCGATCATATCAATAACCCCGATGACTTCGAACGGAAATTATTCCTGCTGCGCAACTACGCCAGCCATACCATCAACAACACGGTGAAAAAAGATGCGATCGGTTTTTATATCGCATCGCTCTCTTACAAAACCGTTGTTTACAAAGGACAATTGACCAGCGGTCAGGTTCGTCATTACTTCAACGACCTCACCAATAAAAGAATGGTTTCTGCCTTTGGCCTGGTACACTCCCGCTTCGCCACCAACACTTTCCCCAGCTGGAGACTGGCTCAGCCTTTCCGCTTCATTGCGCATAACGGCGAGATCAATACGCTGCAAGGTAACCTCAACTGGTTAAAGACCAGCGAGCATGGTTTTACCTCACCGTTCTTCACCACTCAGGAAATGGAAATGTTGCTGCCGATCGTTACGGCCAACCAGAGCGACTCTGCCTGTTTGGATAACATGATAGAACTGCTGGCGCTTACCGGCCGTTCACTCCCGCATGTAATGATGATGCTGATCCCCGAAGCATGGGATGGCAACGATCATATGGACCCGCTGAAAAAAGCGTTCTACGAATACCACGCTTCCATCATGGAACCATGGGATGGTCCCGCTTCTATTTCATTCACAGATGGAAAAATTATCGGCGCTACCCTCGACAGGAACGGTTTGCGCCCATCGAGATATTGCGTTACAAACGATGACCGCGTAATCATGGCATCCGAAACCGGCGCCTTACCGGTCGACCCTGCCATCGTTGTAGAAAAAGGCCGTCTGCAACCCGGCAAAATGTTCGTGGTTGATATGGAACAGGGCCGTATTATCAGTGACGAAGAACTGAAAAACGATATCTGTTCACGTAAGCCTTATGGCGACTGGTTGAATCAATACAAGATCCGTTTGGAAGAACTGGATGAACCGCGTGTTGCATTCACTCACCTGTCAGATTCATCGATCCTGAAATATCAGAAAGCTTTCGGTTATTCCACTGAAGATATCGATGATATCATTTCGCCCATGGCCGTTGACGGTAAAGAACCTATTGGTTCAATGGGTACCGATACGCCGCTGGCCGTACTGAGCGATCAGCCTCAACACATCTCTTCTTACTTCAAACAATTATTTGCACAGGTAACCAACCCGCCCATCGATCCTATTCGCGAGCGCATGGTAATGAGCCTGGCAACCTTTGTTGGTAATAACGATAACTTACTGGAAGAAGATCCAAGACATTGCCATACCGTGGCATTGAAACATCCGATACTTACCAGCACCGAACTCGAAAAGCTGCGCAGTATCGATACCGGTATCTTCCAGGCCAAAACCCTGCAAACATATTTCAGGGCCGATGGCAAACCCGGTTCACTGAAAAAAGGCATCGACAGGCTTTGCCGTTATGCCGAGGATGCGGTACATGATGGATTCGAAGTGTTGATCCTTTGCGATCGCGCGGTTGACTCGGATCACGCTGCCATTCCTTCCTTACTGGCAACAGCTGCCGTGCACCACTATCTTATTCGTAAAGGGTTGCGTGGTAAGGTAGGTATTGTTGTAGAAGCCGGCGATGTTTGGGAAGTACATCACTTCGCCTGTTTGTTAGGCTTTGGTGCTACCGCCATCAATCCATACCTGGCGCTGGCTACCATCCGCAACATGAAAGTGAACAACACCCTGCAAACTGAGCTCACCTGGGATCAGTTGCGCAAGAACTATATCAAAGCCGTTTGCGATGGTTTGTTGAAAGTGTTCTCCAAGATGGGTATTTCAACCCTGCAGTCATACCAGGGCGCCCAGATCTTCGAAATACTTGGTTTGAATAAAGAACTGGTTGACAAATGTTTCAGCGGAGCCGTTAGCCGTATTGAAGGCATCGGTTTAGATGAGCTGGCTAAAGAAGCGCTTGCCAAACACTGGTTTGCCTTCAGCCATAAGGACATACCTGTTGACCGTTTGCCCGTTGGCGGTGTTTACCAATGGAAGCGGAAAGGGGAGTTTCACCTGTTCAACCCAACAACCATTCACCTGTTGCAGTATGCAACAAGGATGAACGATTACAATACATTTAAGAAATACACCAAAGCGGTAAACGATCAGAGTGAGAAAGCGGCTACCCTGCGCAGCATGTTCCAGTTCAAGGTGAACAGGCCTGCTATCTCTATCGATGAGGTAGAACCGGCTGAAAGCATTTTGAAACGCTTTGCTACCGGGGCCATGAGCTTTGGTTCTATATCATGGGAAGCACACACCACACTGGCTATTGCCATGAACCGCATAGGCGCCAAGAGCAATACCGGTGAAGGTGGCGAAGATGAAGTGCGTTATACGCCGTTGCCTAACGGCGACAGTATGCGTAGCGCCATTAAACAGGTGGCCAGCGCACGCTTCGGTGTAACCAGCTATTATCTTACTGAGGCCGATGAACTGCAGATCAAAATGGCACAGGGTGCAAAACCCGGTGAAGGTGGTCAGTTACCAGGTCACAAGGTCGATGAGTGGATCGGTAAAACCCGTCACTCTACACCTGGCGTAGGGTTAATTTCTCCGCCGCCGCACCACGATATCTATTCTATCGAAGATCTGGCTCAGCTGATCTTCGATCTGAAGAACTCGAACCGCGCTGCCCGCATCAACGTGAAGCTGGTATCAAAGGCCGGTGTTGGTACTATTGCAGCGGGTGTGGCAAAAGCCAAAGCCGATGTGATATTGATCGCAGGTATGGATGGCGGTACAGGTGCTTCGCCTATCAGTTCAATAAAACATGCCGGTTTACCATGGGAGTTAGGCCTTGCCGAAACCCATCAAACACTGGTAAAAAATAAATTACGCAGCCGGGTGATAGTACAGGCCGACGGTCAGATGAAAACAGGCCGCGATATCGCTATCGCCACTTTGTTAGGTGCAGAAGAGTGGGGTGTTGCAACGGCAGCCCTCGTTGTTGAAGGTTGTATCATGATGCGTAAATGTCACCTGAATACCTGCCCGGTAGGTGTTGCCACCCAGGACCCTGAACTGCGCAAGCGCTTCAACGGTAATGCCGATCATGTAGTGAACTTCTTCAAATTCATTGTACAGGACCTGCGTGAGATCATGGCTGAACTGGGCTTCCGTACCATTAATGAAATGGTTGGACAGGTTGACTGCCTCGAAATGCGTGAAGGCATTACACACTGGAAAACAAGCAAACTCGATCTGTCGCCCATATTGTACAAAGAGCCGGCTGCTGCTTACACCGGTTTGTACAAAATGGAAGAGCAGGATCATGGTATGGCAGATGTGCTCGACTGGAAACTGCTGGAGGCTGCAAAACCTGCGCTGGAAAAACAGGAGCGCATTTCGGCTTCGTTCGCGGTTAAGAATACCGACAGAACCATCGGCACCATATTATCGAACGAGATCTCGAAGAAATATAAAGCGGAAGGATTACCTGATGATACCATTCACTTCAGTTTTAATGGTACGGCCGGACAAAGCTTTGGCGCTTTCAATACGAAAGGCGTAACGCTCGAGCTGGAAGGTGATGCCAACGACTATTTTGGTAAAGGATTGAGCGGCGCCAAACTGATCGTTTATCCGCCCAAACAGTCAAGCTTTGTACCTGAAGAGAACATCCTCATCGGTAACACGGCTTTCTATGGCGCAACCAGTGGTGAAGCGTACATAAGAGGTAAAGCCGGTGAACGTTTCGCGGTTCGTAACTCAGGCGCTGAAGTAGTAGTGGAAGGTACAGGCGATCACGGTTGTGAATACATGACCGGTGGCCGCGTGGTGATCTTGGGTGCTACCGGCCGCAACTTTGCCGCGGGTATGAGTGGCGGTATCGCTTATGTATATGATGTGAAAGGGCAGTTCGCCTCTATGTGCAATAAAGAAATGGTTGACCTCGATCCGGTAGATGCAGAAGATGCACAGGCGTTGAATGATATGATCACCCGCCACTACGCATATACCGGCAGTACTGTAGCCCGTTTTGTGTTGGACGATTTCGAGAACCAGTTGAAGAACTTCATTAAAGTGTTTCCGAAAGATTACAAAAAAGCTTTACAGGAAAAGAGCAAGGTTAAACAGAGCGCCAAAAAGAAGTAACATATCGAATATTGAATGATGAATGTTGAACATCGAAATGGTATTCACTTCGTCATTCAATATTGTAACATTCGATATTCAACTGTTTAAATGTCGAATAAGCAACCAAAACATAATTCTTATTACGTAGAACTTAATAGAACTAAATCAATATGGGTAAACCAACGGGTTTTTTGGAGTTTACCAGGGAGTTGCCTGGTAAGAAACCAGTAGAGGAAAGGTTAAAAAATTACAATGAGTTCATTGAGCGGTATAGCGATGAAAAGCTGAACCAGCAATCGGCCCGTTGTATGAATTGTGGTGTTCCTTTTTGCCATAGCGGATGCCCGCTGGGTAATGTGATACCAGAGTTTAATGATGCGGTATACCGCAAAAGCTGGCAGGAGGCGTATGAAATTCTTGCCTCTACCAATAACTTTCCTGAGTTTACCGGCCGTATTTGTCCGGCCCCATGCGAAAGCGCATGCGTACTGGGCATTAATCAACCGGCCATTACAATTGAAGAAATTGAAAAGCATATTATAGAAATAGCTTTCGATAAAGGATTTGTAAAACCACGTAAACCAAACGTACGCACCGGTAAAAAGGTAGCGGTTGTAGGTTCCGGTCCGGCCGGTTTGGCTGCCGCAGCGCAGTTGAACTATGCAGGGCACACGGTAACCGTTTTCGAGCGCGACGATAAACCCGGCGGACTGTTACGTTATGGGATCCCTGATTTCAAACTCGAAAAATGGGTAATTGACAGAAGGATCAAACTGATGGAAGAAGAGGGTGTTACTTTCCGCTGTCATGCCAACGTAGGCGAGAATGTACGCATCAACGACCTGCTGCGCGAGTACCATGCTATTGTACTGGCTGGTGGTTCAACGGTTCCCCGCGATCTGAAGATCCCCGGCCGCGAACTGAAGGGTGTTTATTATGCCATGCAGTTCCTGAAACAGCAGAACAAACGCAATGCCGGCCTCGATCCGCTGGCGCATGCAAATATCGAGAGCAATATTTTCAGCGAAAATTTATTGGCTACCAGTAAGAATGTAGTGGTGATAGGTGGTGGCGATACCGGCAGTGACTGTGTAGGTACCAGCAACCGGCACAAAGCCAAATCGGTTACCCAGTTTGAGCTGCTGCCAAAACCGCCCGATGGCCGTAACGAGTTTATGCCATGGCCTACCTTCCCCATGATCCTGAAAACATCTACTTCGCACGAAGAGGGCGCCAACCGCCACTGGGCCATTGCCACAAAAGAATTCGTTGGTGACAAAAAGGGCAACCTGAAGGCTTTGAAAGTGGTTGATCTCGAGTGGAAGGTGACCGAGGACGGCAAACCTTCACAGTTTGTTGAAAAGCCAGGCTCCGAGCGGGAGATCCCCTGTGAGCTGGCGCTGCTGGCCATGGGCTTTGTTCATCCGCAACACGAAGGCCTGCTGAATGAACTGGGGGTTGACCTCGACAGCCGTGGGAATGTGCGGGCTACCGAGAAAGAATACAAAACAAGCATAAACAAGATCTTCGTTGCCGGTGATATGCGCCGTGGGCAAAGTCTGGTGGTTTGGGCCATCAGCGAGGGCCGGGAATGCGCGCGTAAGGTAGACGAGTTCCTGAACGAGGGCGTATCTTTCCTCGAAAGCAAAGACCAGAATATAGTTTTAGCCATTTAAATATAGCAGGCACTTTTTTTGAAGCCATCCGCCGCCGCGGATGGCTTTTTTTTTGTTGAACCAACAATGCGGTAGGGGCATTGGGGGTTTGCGATAAACACAGGTTTATACGAGGTGCCCCGTTAAGGGCGAGGCAATTTTCTTTTTAATGAATATAAATATAATTAATATGATGTTTTGACCACCCGGATTCACCAATTTGAACGTATTGGGCTGAAAAAAGTGAGAAAAACTGATACTTTTAACAAATCGAATTAAAAAGGCCCGTATTTTTTGATGCTATCCAAAAAGGGTAGCTTTTTTTATTTTCAAAACGGGTATTTGTTTAAAGAATAGGGTAACAAGTAGTTATGACAATTAGAAAAGATAAATAAGATATGTATTATAAATAATAAAATATATTAGATGTATCAGGTTTTATTTGAAAAAAATGATATTTTCGATTAGATATTATTAGATACAATATTTTAATAATATAATTACATCTAAACTAAAACAACGGAAACAATGAAACTGTCATTCAAATCGGTTATGCCGTTCCTGGTCTTGGTAGTTCTGGCCCTGGCTGCCATGTTTATTACACCTGAAGCGGATTTTGCTCCGGGCGCAACAGATACCCAGTATAGTGCAGCAGATATTGGCTGGGTACTGGTTTCAACGGCACTTGTATTTTTAATGACTCCTGGCCTCGCCTTCTTTTACGGCGGTATGGTGCATCGGAAAAACGTTATCTCCACAATGATCAAGAGTGTGGTGGCTGCCGGAGTGGTTGGTGTTTTGTGGATCGTCGTTGGCTTTAGTTTGAGCTTTGGCGAGTCTATCGGCGGATTTATCGGTAACCCTTCCACCTTTCTGTTCTTCAAAGGAGTGAAGTCGGGCGCCGCCTGGCCCGCTGCCGCAACGATTCCTCTCGGTTTGTTTGCCCTCTTTCAAATGATGTTCGCTATCATCACACCCGGTCTGGTTGTTGGTGCCGTAGCTGAACGCATTCGTTTTACTTCTTATATTTTATTCATCGTATTGTTCAGCTTACTGGTGTATGCACCTGTAGCACACTGGTCATGGCATCCGAAAGGCTTTTTGGCTGTAATGGGCGCATGGGATTTTGCAGGTGGTACTGTAGTGCATATTACAGCCGGTTGTGCGGCCCTCGCAGGCGCGCTGGTGCTGAAACGCAGAAAGTCGCACATCGAAATGAAGGAAACTCCGGCTGCGAACGTGCCTTATGTATTGATAGGTACCGGTTTGCTGTGGTTCGGCTGGTTCGGTTTTAATGCAGGTTCTGCTGTAGGTGCTTCCGGTTTGGCTGTAAATGCCTTTGGAACTACCAATACCGCTGCTGCTGCCGCTGGTTTGGCCTGGATGTTCTTCGATGTGGTAAAAGGTAAAAAACCTTCTGTATTAGGTTTTTGTATCGGTGCCGTTGTAGGTCTGGTAGCCATTACCCCTGCAGCCGGTTTCGTAGGTATACCTCAAAGTATCATCATCGGTGTTGTTGGTGCGTTGATCTCTAACATCGCCGTAGGTATAAAACAAAAATCAAAACTCGACGATACGCTCGATGTATTCCCCTGTCACGGTTTGGGCGGTATAGTAGGTATGTTGCTTACCGGTGTATTCGCTAACCAGCTGGCGCATGGCATCGAGGGCGGTCCCCAGGGTTGGTTCTACGGTAACTTCCAATTCTTTTGGATCCAATTCAAAGCGATGGCTATCGTAGTGTCATATAGCTTCACAGTTTCTTTCCTCATATTCAAATTCATCAACTTCATCCTGCCTTTACGTGTAACTGAAGAAGAAGAAGAGCTCGGTCTTGACGAAAGCCAGCATAACGAGAAATACGTGCAGGGAACACTGCTTGTAAATGGTGAGAATGGTAAACTCGTTGAAAAGCCTGTTGAGTTCTAGCAAAAGAAAAAGGTACAGCTTTAATAAGAGGTAGAGCATCTGATCCATGCTCTACTCTATCACCGTACCCTTTTCATTAACACTTAAAATCTAACTGCAATGTTAAGAAAAATTTCTTCATTGGCCATCATGAGCGTGGCCCTGGGTTCTTATGTTCAAGCTCAAGACTCTACGAAAAAAAGTGCCCTGAATATCACTGGTTCCGTTGACGCTTATTATCGTTACAATTTCCATAATGCCAAAGATTCCGGCTATCTGAATAATTACACCAGTTTCACCAATTCGCACAATTCATTCGAACTGGGGATGGCCTCTTTAAAGGCTGAATATACCATGGGAAAAGTGACTGGTGTTGTGGATCTGGGTTTTGGAAGAAGGGCGGATGAGTTCTCCTATACTGAAAACGGCAATGGAATGGCCACAGCCATCAAACAGGCTTATGTTTCAGTAGCCGCTACAGACAAATTGAAGTTCAGTATCGGTAAGTGGGCTACCCATATTGGTTATGAGCTGGTTGATGCCTATTTGAACCGTAACTACAGTATGTCGTACATGTTCTCGTACGGTCCTTTCTCTCATACAGGTATTAAAGCTGAATATGCCGCCGGCAATTTTGGCTTTATGTTAGGGGTGGCCAATCCAACCGACTATGTAAGTGCCAGCTTTGGAAAGAAGATGGTATTGGCGCAGGTAAGTGCTGCAAGCGGCAGCGGAAATGTGAAGGCATTCCTGAATTACCAGGGCGGTAAGGATATCGCCTCAAATAACGTTAACCAGGTTGATTTAACCGTAACCGGAACCCTGAGCGATAAATTCAGCATTGGGTACAATGGTACCATGCAATCGTTCAAGGCCGATGGTAAAGATGATGGCGACTCATGGTGGGGATCTGCCGTTTACGTGAACGTAGATCCTTCAAAGGTGTTCGGTTTTACTTTACGCGGTGAGTATTTCGATGATAAAAAAGCGGTATCTGGCCTGGCTGCTTCAACCGGTGTTGGCACCAGCGTACTGGCTGCTACTTTATCGGGTAACATTCGGATCGATAACCTTACGATCATCCCCGAATTCAGGTTAGATAACTCGAAGGAGGCTATTTTCATGAAGAATCCGAACGAAGGCGTAAAAAGCACAGGCACGTTCCTGCTGGGAGCCACCT
Organism: Niastella populi; assembly: GCF_002078015.1. GTDB lineage: Bacteria > Bacteroidota > Bacteroidia > Chitinophagales > Chitinophagaceae > Niastella > Niastella populi. The sequence goes on from NZ_LWBP01000045.1 coordinate 109,575, forward strand.
GGCATTTTTAACACACCGTTCCAGTCATATCGTTGGTTTTAAATGATGTTTAAAACCGTGTTGACGGTTGGTGAATGGCAGTATCAACCGTCAACTTCATAAAACTGAGTAACTTATTAAGCCGCTACGCGATCGCGGTCCGTAACCAAAACTAACCGGCTTATCTTATTGCAATCCAAAAAAGGATATTTCCTGCCTGGAAATATCCTTTTTTCTTGCCCTGACGGCAGACTGAGTATTACCAGATTGTAAACAAATCCAATTTTAAAGCATACCAAACAAATACAAACTGCAGGCTGAACTCACCGTTTGCCTGGGGTTGGTCTGGGCTTGGTCTGCGTTTGGTTTGGGCCAGGTCTGTGATTGAGTAAAGGCGGTTGTTGTAAAGAGGCGAGGGAGGTATTGTGAAAAACGGGGAGCAATGGCGCTTTGCCATAAAGGAAATAGTTATATTACAAATAATATTATATATTCCATAATTGACATGATGAAGCTAAAAAATGGTATTTTTGATCCTAGTTAAAGATGTATGTTGGAATTAATACAATGATAATAGCGGATATTGGATATTTTATTACATTGTATTTTTCTTAATGTTTTAAATTGGTGGTTATGGGAGGTAAGCATGTTGTACCCTTTCGGGTGTTCCGGGTTGATAATTGTGCTTTTGCGGTCGTCTTATTTGCCTGTACCATCGTTTTTGTAAGCCTTTCCATTTTACCTGCTCCACAACTAACTGCTTATTCAATCACTTCGTTAACCAGTATTGGCTGTATTCTTACAGGGATACCAGCTGCCGGTATTATACTGTTTGGGAAGAAGTGGCGGTTTGCCGGAAGCCGGTAAGAAATGATGTAACCCGGAAAGGAAAGTGGAAAATAACGTTCAAAAGGAACAACTGAAATAAATGTGATGAACAGAAAGCGGGGAGGAAGATATTACTGGTATACTAACGGTATAAATACACGATTGCTGCCTGCATACCGGCCTTGTTTTGAAAGTTACGTGTGGATTCGCAGGAGCCCGGTTTGCTTAAACGCGTTTATAAACCAGGTGTTTTATATTCAAAAAGTGACCAAAACTAACTAACGCTGTGCGGTATATAATGAAATAGTATTTAATGCTTTTTTTCATTACCGTTGTTTTAGTTATCAGAAAACGCATCCGTTTCGCCGGGTGCGTTTGTTTTTATGGTGAATGGTCAATGGTCAGTGGTGAATAGATGCACGCATTTCCGATTTCGTAATTAATTGTAAACGGCGCGTATCGGGCGCAATTGATCATTCACGATTGACCATTGACCATTCTGCCTTAGGCGGAATTTCGTCCGGCATTGATGATCCCGAAGGAACTGCGGATCACCAGCTTTTCGAAGATCTCTTTATGTTGTGGCTGCGCCATTTGTTCTTCCATCTGGCGAATGCGTGTCATGGCGTATTGCTGAATTGTCGTAAGCGGTAATACGATACGCTCGCGCATTTGTATCGACAACTGTTCAACCGGGTAATCGGCCATCAGTTCGCTTTTACCCGACAATAAGAGTATATACCGTTGTGTTAGTTCGTATTCTTTATAGATCATGTTCCAGATCTCGCCATAACGCGGGTCCTGCGACAGGTGCTCGGTAAGGGGGAAGAAACATTTCTTCATCGCCATTTCGCAGTTATCCATCAACGTTTTGAAGAACAGCGAATGACGGTATACCTTCTTGATATCGTTCAGTTTGCCTTTCTTTTCCATGGCCTGCAATGCGGTGCCTACACCATAATAACCCGTTACGTTTTGTTTCAACTGGCTCCAGGCGCCAACGAATGGAATGGCCCGCAGGTCTTTCAGCGATAATTTTGAAGAAGAACCGCGCTTGGCCGGCCGGCTGCCGATATTCGTCTGGCTGTAAAACTTAAGCGGACTGATATGCGCCAGGTACTCCAGGAAGTCGGGGTTGTTCTTTAATGCATTATATGCTTTCAAACCTTCTGCCGCCAGTTCGCCTACAATTTCTTCTTCATCTTTCGACAGTGTTTTATCCTTATCGGCAAACACATCGTTCGAAATACCGGCGTTCAGTAATTGTTCTATATTGAACTGGGCCGAATCGATGGTTCCGAAGTTGGAGCTTACGGTTTGTCCCTGGATGGTTAACTGAATTTCCTTGTTTGAAATGTTGCTGCCCATAGAAGCGTAGAACTTATGGGTTTTACCACCGCCACGCGCCGGTGGACCGCCGCGGCCATCGAAGAAAACCACATCGATACCGTATTTGGCCGAGATGCTGGTTAGTTTTTCTTTGGCTTTGTAAATGCTCCAGTTGGCCATGAGATACCCGCCGTCTTTGGTGCCATCGGAGAAACCAAGCATTATGGTTTGGCGGTTGTTGCGTTTTTGCAGGTGTTTACGATATGTTTCATTTTCGTAAAGCTCCTGCATGATGTCGGCCGCTTCCTGCAGATCGTCGATGGTTTCGAATAACGGAACGATATCGATAGTGAGATCTTCCGTTTTCCAGCCGCTCAGTTTGAACAGTCCGTATACCTCCAGCATATTCAGCGCGCTGTTGCACTGGCTGATGATGTAACGGCTGCAGCCTTCAACGCCATTGTATTGTTGAATTTCTTTAATGGCTTTGATGGTGAGCAGGGTATCTTTTTCAATACCATCTTCAAATACATGCCCGCCGATATCGCCACTGGCCTTTGAAAGTAATTCCTTCTTTTGTTTTTCAGTAAGCGCTGAATAATTACGGGGAAGGATATCTGATTTGCTGGCTATTGCTTCCAGTACTTTATTGTGAATGCTGCTGTCTTGCCGAACATCGAGCGAAGCGAAGTGCAAACCAAACACGTGTACTTTATTAATGAGGCTGTCGACCAGGTGCTGGAATAGTCCATTGTGCTGGTAGATCAGTATTTCTCTTATTTTGTGCAGGGCGTCGAGCATGCCCTGTTTGCTTAGGTATGTTCTTTGGCCGGGGATGAAAATGTTTTCGTACAACTGTTTTTCAAGATCGGCCAAAATGGTGTCAACTCCTTTGAACGTGAGCCTTCTTTTCAACCGGCGCACTTCGAGGTAGTAGCATTTTATGATGCTGCCGCGCAGGGCATCGGCTACTTTCTGGGTGGTGTCGACGGTAACAAAGGGATTGCCATCGCGGTCGCCGCCGGGCCAGAAGCCCATGGTGATAACGGGGTTGGTGTCCGGTATCATTTGCGGAAACTGGTTGTTGAGGAAAGTGATGATGCGGCCGGCCGCATTGTAAAACACATTTTCGAGGTACCAGATAAGGCTTACGGCCTCATCGTACGGCGTGGGTTTTTCCTTTTTGAAGAAAGGTGTTTTGCCCAACTGCTGCAGGTACATATTTATCTGGTTGGTATTATTATCGGCCAGTGCTTTCGACAGGTCGTTGATAATACCTAATACAGGTCCGGGATAGAACTGGGTAGGGTGGGCGGTAAGCACCAGGCGAATGGAGAAGTCTTCCAGCTTTTTAGCCAGTGCTTCCTGTTTGCCTTCCTGAATAACATCGGAGGCCAGGTATTTAAGGGTGCCGAGGCCATTGAAGTCGTTGATCTCTTTAAAGGAGGCATCTTCCAGGGCGTCGAATAAAACTACCTGCCGCTCAACGTATTGAATAAAGCGGAATAACAGGTCGAGTTTATCCTGTTCTTTTGTGTAGGAGGTTTGCTTTTCAAAGAATTCTTCGATGATCTGTACCGGGCTCATCTTCTTTTTGAAACCCTCTTCACAATTATTTAATAACAGGGAAAGCAAAATACCGGTCTTTTCAATCCGGTGAAAAGGGAGCGAGGTAAACAGGCTGTTGTAGAGCTGAAATTTTATGCCTACGTAATTCTTGAATTGCTGCAGTCCTCTTGATGACTGGTGGTCCATGTTTTTCAGTTTATGGCATTTAAATGCGAGTAAAATAATAGCAAGCAGCAACGAAAATCGGGCAATGAAAGTACGTTGAAAAAATTGAATAGAAATACGTTCAGCCCATTTGTTTTGAATTATAACGCAAAAACCTTGTTGCTACCGGGTTACAGAAGGTCCTGAAATACAGGCACAGGCAAAAAAAATGAGAAACTAACAAATGTTATAGACTTTTCGCGTTATCTTTGGTTATATCAAATTAATCAGTGGTACTTTTCAATCATATCATTTCTTCTTCCACAACAGTAGCTTCATCGGCTACAACTACCACTATTACAACAACCCGTTAAGGGTTGTACATTTCCATATTACCACTGGGGTTTTACCTACCTTCATCCCGCAAAGCGGAACATACCAAGGATCAAGAAAGGCCGGGTTATTCAACTAATTTCAAATCAACTTAATTTCAGGTTATGCAGGTTTTAAAGTTCGGCGGTACTTCAGTAGCAAATGCCGAAAACATGAATAAGGTCAGCAGCATTGTTCAACAGGCACTGGCCCGTATTCCGCAGGGAAAAACGATTGTTGTTATATCGGCATTGGGCGGGGTTACCGATGTATTGTTACAGAGTGGAGGTTTGGCGGCAGCTGGGGATGAAAGTTATAAAGAACAATTACAAAAAGTAGAGCAGCGGCATCTCGAAGCCGTAAAGGCGCTGATACCGGTAACCCAGCAAAGCAGTGTACTAAGCTGGGTAAAACAACGCTGTAATGAAATAGAAGATATTTGTAATGGTGTATTCTTACTGGGCGAGTTAAGCGCCCGCACCAAAGACCGCATCGTAAGCTTCGGCGAATTGCTTTCCTCAAAAATTATTTCAGCCCGTTTAAATGCCCAGGGTGTTGAAAATATCTGGGCCGACTCGCGCGAACTGATCCGCACCGATTCGCATTTTGGAAGTGCTGTGGTAGACTTTCCGGTTACCAATGCTCTTTGTAGTGATTTCTTTGCCGCTTCAACCGGCCGTTTATTTATAATGCCGGGTTTTGTTGCCGCCGACGGCAAGGGCAATACCACTACCTTAGGCCGCGGCGGTAGCGATTATACCGCTGCCATTATCGCCGGTGCGGTAAATGCGCAGTTGCTCGAAATATGGACCGATGTAAGCGGTATGATGACCGCCGACCCGCGGCTGGTGCCCAATGCGCGCATACTGCCTAATATCTCTTACCAGGAAGCCATGGAGCTGTCGCACTTTGGCGCCAAGGTAATATACCCGCCTACCATTCAGCCGGTAATGAGTAAGAACATTCCGGTATGGATAAAGAACACTTTTGCGCCTGAAGATCATGGTACGCTGATAGAGAATGATTCACATAAGAATGGAAATAATATTCGCGGTATTTCAAGCATCGGCAAAATTGCATTGCTCAGTTTAGAAGGAAGCGGAATGGTTGGCATTCCCGGTTTCTCGCGCCGTTTATTCGAATCGCTTGCCAATGATTTTATAAACGTTATATTGATCACGCAGGGCTCTTCAGAGCATTCTATTTGTGTGGGCATCGACGAAGCGCTGGCCGATAAAGCCAAACTGGCGGTTGACAAAACATTCGCATATGAAATTGAAACCGGCCGCGTTGAACCATTACGGATAGAAAAAGGCCTGGCGATTGTTGCCCTTGTAGGTGACAATATGAAAAGCCACCCGGGTATCAGTGGTAAAATGTTTGGCGCCATTGGCCGTAACGGGGTAAATGTACGCGCCATTGCACAAGGTTCTTCAGAAAGAAATATTTCAGCCGTGATCTCAGCAGCAGATGTTAAAAAAGCTATTAACGTATTACACGAAGATTTTTTTGAAACTACCTATAAACAAATAAACCTTTTTGTTGCCGGTACCGGTAATGTAGGCAGCAAACTGCTGGCCCAGCTGAAACAGCAACAACAGTATTTGCAACAGAACATGCGTTTGCAGGTACGCATAGTAGGTATGGCCAACAGTAAGAAAATGGTGTTCAGTGATGAAGGCATCGATCTCGACAACTGGCGCGATCACCTGCAGCAGGGCGAAGCCAGCGACCTGGGCAGGTTTGTTGAAACCGTACGGTCGAAGAACCTGCGCAACTCCGTTTTTGTAGATGTTACCGCCAATGAAATGGTAGCGCAGGTATACGATCAGTTGCTGGCCAAAAGCATTTCGGTAGTAGCCTGTAATAAGGTGGCCTGTTCTTCTGCCTATGCTTATTATAAAAAGCTGAAAGACCTGGCGCGCGAATACAATGCTTTCTTCCTGTTCGAAACAAACGTAGGCGCCGGCCTGCCGGTAATAGGCACCCTGAACGACCTTATGCGCAGCGGCGATGTGGTAACCCGTATACAGGCGGTGCTCAGCGGTACCCTTAACTTCGTTTTCAACAATTACGATGGCTCCAGAAGTTTTGCACAGGTGGTGAAACAGGCGCAGGACGAAGGGTATACCGAACCCGATCCGCGGTTAGACCTGAGCGGTACCGATGTAATGCGCAAGATCATGATCCTGGCCCGCGAATCGGGCGAACGCCTCGATATGGAAGATATTACCAACAACAGCTTTATGCCCGCTTCATGTATGGTAGGCAGTGTGGAAGATTTTTATAAGGAAATGGAAAAACAGGAAGCGCATTTCAAAGCGATCTACCAGCAGGCGGCCGATGCAGGAAAGAAGCTGAAGTTTGTGGCGAAGTTCGAGAACGGGAAAGCTTCCGTTGGTTTACAGCATGTTGATGCGCAAAGTGATTTTTATCACCTCTACGGAAAGGATAACGTGGTATTGTTCTATACCAACCGTTATCCCGATCAGCCGCTGGTGGTAAAAGGAGCGGGCGCCGGCGCCGAGGTAACCGCATCGGGTGTGTTTGCTGATATTATCCGCGCAGCACATTAGTAATGTGATAATTCGATAATGTGATAATGGGAAAGGCAATAAAAGAATACAGACAGGACTATTGATTAAATTATGTTCAAAAGAATAAAATGGCAAATGATATAAAAAGCCCTGGAAGTAGCGTACAGGTTTTGGCGCCGGCCACAGTGGCTAATCTGGTTTGCGGATTTGATGTGTTGGGTATGGCGTTGCAGCAACCACAGGATGTTATGACCGTAAGGCTAACGGAGAAACCCGGCATCTTTATACAAAAGGACGACGTTTATAACCTGCCGGTAGAGCCGGAAAAGAACGTAGCCGGTGCATCGCTGCTGGCATTGATGGAAGAATGGAAAGCGCCCGTTGGTTTTGAAGTGAGCATCGACAAGCGCATAAAACCCGGCAGCGGGTTGGGGTCAAGCGCCGCCAGTTCGGCCGGTGCGGTGGTAGCCGCCAATCATTTGCTGGGAAGCCCGTTCACGAAAGAAGACCTGGTGCGTTTTGCCATGAATGGCGAAAAAGTAGCGTCGGGGGTAAAACACGCCGATAATATTGCGCCCTGTATCTATGGCGGTATAACCCTTATCCGCTCCATTTTCCCGCTCGATATTGTACAACTTACCGCTCCGCCGATGTATGTAACGGTTGTGCATCCGCAGATAGAGGTGCGCACTTCCGATGCGCGGCAGATATTGCGGAAAGAAGTGCAGTTGAAAGCGGCTATTAAACAATGGGGCAATATTGCCGGTTTGGTTACGGGTTTTCTAAAGAATGATTATGATCTTATTGGCCGTTCGCTCGAAGATGTGATCATTGAACCGGTGCGCAGCATTCTTATACCCGGTTTCGATGATGTGAAAAAAAGAAGCAAGGATGCCGGTGCATTGGGCGGCGGCATTTCCGGTTCTGGCCCCTCTATTTTTATGCTTAGCAAAGAAGAGTATGTAGCCAAAGGCGTAGAGGATGTGATGATAGATGTATACACAAGACTGGGAATAGAGTTTAAGACCTACGTCACTATGATCAATTACGAAGGAGCGAAATGCATAATTAGCTAATTAGCTAATATGCTAATGTGATAATGGAAAAGCAACACGAATAAGAATTTCGGGAATCCCAAACCTGGTTATAAACCTTGAAAAATCCCGAGCCTGCGTTCCCATTAGCAAATTAGCACATTAGCACATTATCACATTAACAATGAAATACTATAGTTTAAATAAACAATCTCCCGACGTAGATTTCAAGGAAGCTACCATAAAAGGACAGGCGCCTGACAAGGGATTGTATTTTCCGCATACCATTCCGGTACATGAGCAGTCGTTCTTCCGGAATATTGAACAATACAGTAATGAAGAAATTGCCTTCCGGCTTATACAACCCTATGTTGCCGGCACCATACCCGACGATGCCTTGCAGGGGATTGTAAAAGAAACCATCAACTTTCCCATACCGCTGGTGCCTGTGAATGACGGCATTTACTCACTGGAACTTTTTCATGGGCCTACGCTGGCATTTAAAGATGTAGGCGCCCGTTTCATGAGCCGTTGCCTGGGTTATTTTGCACATGAGCGCAGCGAAAAAGTGGTGGTGCTGGTAGCAACCTCCGGCGATACCGGCGGTGCGGTTGCCCATGGCTTTTACGATGTGCCGGGCGTTGAAGTGGTGATCCTGTACCCATCGGGCAAAGTAAGCTCAGTACAGGAAAAACAACTCACCACATTAGGTAAAAATATTCATGCGCTGGAGGTAACCGGTACATTCGACGATTGCCAGCAAATGGTGAAACAGGCATTCGCCGATGAAGACCTTACTAAAAAGATCTTCCTTACTTCGGCTAACTCTATCAACGTTGCACGCTGGCTGCCACAACAGTTCTATTATGTGCTGGCCTGGAAACAATGGGCCGATAAAACCAACCCGCCGGTAATTTCGGTGCCGAGCGGCAATTTCGGAAATATCTGTGCAGGTTTGCTGGCGCATATTTCGGGTTTGCCGGTAAAACATTTTATTGCCGCCTGTAATGCCAATGCTGTTGTGCCTTCGTTTTTAGATAGTGGTGAGTATCAGCCTAAAAAAGCGGTAGCTACCATCTCCAATGCGATGGACGTTGGCAATCCCAGTAATTTTGTGCGTATTCTCGAACTGTTCCATCATAAACTGGGCGACCTGCGGAAGGTGCTTACCGGTTACAGCATTTCGGATGATGAAACAAGAGCTACCCTGAAAGAAGTATATCAGCAGCATAAATACCTGCCCGATCCGCATGGCGCGGTAGGCTATCTGGCCCTGCAGCGTTATTTACAGCAGCACGCCGGCGATAAAGGTATGTTCCTCGAAACGGCCCATCCCGTGAAATTTTACGATGTGGTGGAGCCGGTTATCAACGAAACGGTGCCCGTGCCGGCCGCCATTGAAGAGCAGCTGAAACTTACCAAGAAAAGCAGCCTGATAGCGCCGGATTATGCCGCATTGAAAGATGATCTGCTTGGCAGGTACTAATTCCTTTATTTATAAGAGGTTAGTTTACACATGGGTAAGCGGTTGAAAACGGTTGAAAAAAATTGTTAGTAGAACACTTTCTTTTGTAGGGAAAAGGTGCTTTTTTGTGTATCTAAAGCAACCTATCTATATGCAAAAGGCTCTTTTCCTGTTTATTGCCCTGATCGTATCGTGCGGGATCGTTCGTGCCAAAGACGAAGATTCCCTGACCAACCAACTGCTTAAGCAACTTAAGCAGTATGACTCTGTTAACAAAGCCATGAAATACCAGACCGGGTTGGTAAAACTGCCCAACGGTATTGCCCAGTTGAACGTGCCGAAAGGTTTCAAATACCTGAATGCCGAACAAAGTCAATTCATAATACATGACCTGTGGGGTAACCCCGCCCGCCCCGATGTGATCGGGATGTTGTTCCCCGAAAACGGCGGTCCGTATGCCGACAGTACCTATGCATTCATTATTTCGTATGATGAAACGGGTCATGTGGAAGATGAAGAAGCCAACAAGATCGATTATGATGAAATGATGAAGAACTGGCATACGGCAGAAAAACAAACCAACACCGAACGCATGAAACAGGGTTACCCTACTTTACATATTGTAGGCTGGGCGCAAAAACCTTATTACGATAAAAGCACCAAAGTATTGCACTGGGCGAAAGAGTTGCATTTTGGCGGTGAAGAAAGTAACACACTGAACTATGACATCCGCATCCTGGGCCGCAAGGGAATGTTGTCGATGAATGCGGTGGCCAATATGAGTGAATTAAGCCTGGTAAAACAAGACATCAGCAAAGTATTGGGTATAGCTGAATTCACCGCCGGAAACAAGTATTCAGATTTCGATTCCAATATCGATAAAATTGCCGTAGGCGGTATTGCTGCGGTGATTGGTGGTAAAGTGTTAGCCAAAGCGGGTATCCTGGCCGGTTTAGGCAAATTTCTGAAAATTATCATCCTTGGTATTGGCGCACTGATCGCCGGTATTATAAGATTCTTTAAAGGAAAGAAACAGGACGAGTCGTATACTACTTATGAGCCGGCGCCGCCCGCTGATAATTCAACACCAAACGCATAATGTTATTATAGGTGTGCCACACTTTGAAAGTGTGGCACACCTTTCAAACTTTTAAACGATGCCGGCCAGCTCGAGGCTCTTCTTTTTTAATTTACGTACTTCCACATCTTCAATAACTGCTTCGGGCGAAAGAATGAGTGAGGTTTTATTTTCACGCCACCAGTCGTTTTGGGCCAGTTCGTTAAAGTGCAATACGCCAACCAGGTATTTACGGTCGGTTTCGGCATGCCACTCTTCGATCCACTCGAACTTCTCTTTTGGAATATATTTCCAGTCGTCGAAACTTACATATACACGAACGTAAAAGTCGTTGGTAAGTTCGTTGGGTGTATGGTGGTACAATTTCTTGTACTCGTATTTATATTGGTAACGTAAAGCCGAGAGATCGCTCAATACGGCAGAAGCAGTGGGGAAGCTGCCGGCGCCTTTACCATAAAAGAATTGTTTATCGGCAAAACCGCTTTCTATAACAACGCCATTGTATTCATTCTTTACGAATGCGAGATGGTCGTCGTGTTTAACGAATTGAGGTAATACAAATGCGGCTACTTTTCCATTTTCGAGTTTTTTGGCCTGGGCTACCAGTTTAATATCGTAATGTTTTTCAGTAGCAACTGACGCATCGCTTCCGTGAATGTTTTGAATACCGTTAAATACCAGGGCATCGGGTGGTATTACGATCCCGTAGGCGTGCGTGAGCAGGAAGTTCCATTTGTTGGCGGCATCAAAACCTTCTACATCGAGCGAAGGGTCTGATTCAGCAAAGCCCAGCTGCTGCGCCAGTAAGAGGGCCTGTTGAAAGTCGAGCCTGTCTTCAAACATTTTGGTAAGAATGAAGTTGGTTGAACCGTTAACGATGGCTTTTATGGAATGTAACAGGTCGTTATCATAATATTCTTCGAGGTTGCGGATAACCGGTATGGAAGCACAGGCGGCTGCTTCGTACAGGAAGGAACGCTCGGTTGTTTTTTGCAGATCGAGTAATTCGGTTAAATGTTCGGCGATCATTTTTTTGCTGGCGCTCACCACATCTTTTCCGTTCTTCAGTGCGGTAGAAACTATTTCAAAAGCGGGTTCACTTTCATTGATCACCTCTACGATCACATTGATCTCGGGATCGTTCAGCAGTTCGTCTTTGTTTGTAGTGAACAATGCATCGGGCGCATTGCGTTTTTTTCCGGGGTTCTTTATACAGACCTTTTTAATAGAGGCTTTCAGTGAAGGGGTTTGTTGTAAAACTTTATAAAGACCTTCACCTACGACACCAAAACCAAATAAACCAATTGTGAGTGACTTGTGTGCGTCCATACGATAAAATAATTTGCTAATGTGCTAATTTGCTGATGTGCTAATTAAAATACCTGCCGGTATAACCGGTATTTTGTATTAATTTTTTAATTTTTCATTTCTCTGTTCTTCATTTTACATTTCCACCGACCATTCATCTTCAACTATCTGCCAGTCGTTAAACTGTTCTTTGCCGCCGCGGATCTTCCAGTCGGAATCGATGGTAAGTTTTGAACTGATGCCGCCGCGCGGGTTGCAGATCATTACCAGGCGCAACCTTGCAGGTTCGTACACGGCAACAAGATCATCATAGATTATGTTGATCAATCTTTCGTATGACACCACAATGTTGCGTAACTGGAAAACGTATTGTTTCAGCGATTTCAGTTCAATGATTTTTTTACCGGGGTAGAACGTGCAGTAAATGACTGCGAAATCGGGTTGTTCTTTTACACCCAGGAAGGTGAACTCCGGTATTTTGATCTTGATCTCGTAGGCCTGTTCGCTTGGGTTAGGAATAGGTTTTAAAATACTACGGTCAATATCCCTGTATGTTTTAACAGGTTCCCGCGTAATTTGTTCAGACATGTTTTTCCTGTTTTACAATTTGTTTTAAATGGCTATACTTTCCCTGCCCTTAACAAGGGACTGCTTTACTTTCAGTTGTTTCAATGATATTGGTTGTGCTTTCAAGGGCCTGTTGCAGGTCTTTTAACAGATCGGCTGCATCTTCAAGGCCTATGCTTAAGCGGATAAGGCTATCGGTAACACCGGCTGCATGGCGTTTTTCGGCCGGAATGGTCTTATGCGTCATGCTGGCTGGGTGGCTTACAAGGCTTTTGATACCACCGAGGCTTTCAGCCAGTTTGAACAGCTGCGTGCCGGTAACGAAGGCGGTGGCTGCATCAATACTATCCTGTTTCAGGGTGAAGGAAACAATGCCGCCGAATCCTTTGCTTTGTTTTTTGGCAATGGCATGGTTGGGATGATCTTTCAACCCGGGATAGTATACTTTATCAACAGCGGGATGGTGTTGCAGGAACTCCGCTATTTCCTGTGCGCTGCGGCAATGCTGTTGAATGCGCAGGTGTAAGGTTTCAATACCACGGATAACCAGCCAGCTGTCGAAGGGGGCCAGGATGGCGCCACACGCGTTCTGGTAGAACTTTATTTTATCGCCGAGCGCTTTGTCTTTGGTAACTACCAGGCCTGCTATAAGGTCGCTGTGACCACCGAGGTACTTGGTAGCAGAATGCACTACAATATCAGCACCCAGTGAAAGCGGTTGTTGTAATGCGGGTGAAGCAAAAGTGTTATCCACGCAAAGCAGGCTGTTGTTTGCTTTGGCTATTTTGGCAATGGCTTCAATATCCGAGATCTTTAGGGTTGGGTTGGTAGGTGTTTCGAGCCAGATGAGCTTTGTTTCAGGCGTAATGGCGTTGAACACTTTTTCAGGATCGCTGGTATCTACAAATTTGATGGTGATACCGAATTGCTGATATACCTGTGTAAATAACCGGTATGCGCCGCCGTAGATATCATCAACGGCCACTATTTCATCGCCGGGGCGTAATAATTTGGCAATGGCGTCAATGGCGGCCAGTCCGCTCGAGAAGGCAATACCAACCTTACCGTTCTCGAGTTGTGCAATAAGGCTTTCGAGCGTAGCCCTTGTCGGGTTACTGGTACGCGCATAATCGTATCCTTTGTTTACACCGGGCGCTTCCTGTACGAAGGTGCTTGTTTGATAAATGGGCACAGAGATGGCGCCGGTTAACGGATCGACAGGAATGCTGTGAATGAGTTGTGTTGTCGCTTGCATGATAAACATTTTTTTCTCCATTGCCGTCCCGATAGCTACCGGGAACGGTAAGCGGAGCATTGATAATTTGATTAAACAGTTGTACTATGACCGGTCTTTGTTATGAGACGATGTGCAGTACATGTGTTAGCGACAGCACTTATCAAGAGGAGTTCTTACTGGAGGAGACAATTTTATCTGCAGCGACCGGATACGTCCGATTTGCGATGCGGTCCTTTAACCTGCCGGTGGTTGGGCATGGTGCTGGACAATAAAAAAGCTCTTCCGTAAGTCAGAAGAGCCTTTCAATATGTTGTATTTCAGTATTGTAGAAGCTTTTATCTGACTTATCTGTCCCGCCTTCCGCGGGATGGAGTTGGCACCTTACAGCGGTTATATTGCAAACCAGCATGCAGGTTGTCAAGGCTTCATCGGGCCATTTCCCTCAGCCTTTCTTGATAAGCGATGTATAAAGAACTGGTGCAAAGATAATGCTGGAAATTAATATTCCAAATTTTCCTTTAATGGAAAATTTGTTTGGTGGGAGATACATAATGAAAAAGGCCTCCCCATCAGGAGAGGCCTTTTTATAAATCCAATTAAGATTTTTGTAAGGGTTACTTTCGATACAACAGGTTGATCTCTTAGAAACGGTATCCTACAGAGATGCCGAAGCCGGTATTTTTAAGTTTGGTATCATCTGGTTTTTCACCCATAATTTTAGGGAACATGTTTGCCATACCCAGTTGAGCATTCAATTGGAAAGACAGTTTGCTGCTCAGTTCATAACCAACCAGCAGGTTTCCGCCAAAGTCAAGGCGTTTTTGGTACCATGCATCCATGCTTCCAAATTCCATTGCTTCTTTTTCATCGAGGTCATTGCTGAATTTGATATCAATGTCGTCACCATCACCTTTGATTTTACCACCTACAGCAATACCAACGTAGGGGCCGAAACCTAATAACAGTTTACCATCGCCTAATGTAGGTTTGTACAGGAAATTGATAGGAACCTCAATATAAGACAGGTTCCATTTGCCATCGCCTTCATCGGCTTTAGCTCCCTTTGTGCTGAACAATAAACCCGGCTGTAAATAAAACTCAGAAGCAACAGGAATCTCAGCATTTACACCGATATGAAAACCGGTTTTCATTTTTAAGTCGAGATCCTCGCCTCCGAATTCACCATTGAGATTTTGGAAGTTAACACCAGCGCGTACGCCAAATGTTGTTTTGTCTTGTGCTTTTGAGGCTAAAGAAAGGGCGGTAGTTGCAAGTGCAAGCAACAGAACTTTTGATTTCATAATAGATCTTTGGTTTTTAATGTAGTTAAAACGAATTTGGGTTTTTAAAAAAACGCTTAACTATCACGCAAATAAACGTAATAGTTCTTTGAAAATTGTATAGGAGTTAATACGTAAGTTGAAGATTGGCTGATAAAAGGTTGTCTCATGATAAGACAACCTTTATTGTGTAGTTGTTACGTATGTGCTTGCGATTGTACTGCAGAATTAATGTCACAACCGTATGTTTTGTTAGAACCTATAACCTAACGATAAACCAAAGCCGGTGTTCTTCCACTTTGATTTATCGTTGGTTAAACCATCTATGTCGGGATTGATTTTTAACATACCCAGCTGGGCATTCAATTGAGCTGAAAGCTTATTGGCAAATTCATAACCTACCAGTAAATTGCCACCTGCATCGATTCTTCTGGCATATACAGTATTGAGATCTGCTGCCTGTGATGCGGATATTTCATTTTCAAACTTCAGGTCTAATTCTTTCCCATCATAATTCTTATAACTGCCGCCTATACCGAAAGCGACATAGGGGCCAACGCCAAGTAACAGTTTTCCTGCCCCTAACGCTGGCTTGTACAGGAAGTTGATGGGAACTTCAATATAAGAAAGGTTCCATTTTATATCTTCATCTTCTTTATCGACCGCGCCCTTTGTTGAAAACAAAACTCCTGGTTGCAAATAAAAATCGGTAGCCACCGGTATTTCGGCATTGGCGCCGATATGAAAGCCTGTTTTTATTTTGTTTTCCAGGTCGTCATCATTATAATCCTTTCCATTAAGGTTCTGAAAATTTACACCTGCCCGAATACCGAATGTAGTCGTTTCCTGCGCCTGCGCGCCTAATGCTAACGCAGTAGTGGTCACAGCGAGTAGCAGTGTTTTTGCTTTCATGACTAAATAGTTGAAGGTTATAAATGTCGATTAACGGTGGCAATCCAGATCAAAGACGCAATTACCTATTGGTTTGCTGCTTCTTTCTTCGCGTCTGCTTTCATTTTTTCGTTGGCAGTGATGAGGAAGTCGACACGGCGGTTTTGTGCGCGGCCATCTTCTGTTTCGTTTGTGGCTACAGGAGCGGTTTCGCCATAACCTTTAATTCTGATACGGCTGCTGGCAACCCCTTTACCACGTAAGAAAGCGGCTACGGAAGAAGCTCTTCTTTCAGACAGGCCCTGGTTGTATTCATCGGTACCTTTGCTATCGGTATGGCCCTGGATCTCGATATCGGTATCGGGATATGCTTTTAACACTTCAACCAGTTTGTTAAGGTTGGTTGAAGCTCCTGCTGAGAGATCGGAGCTGTTGAAACCGAACAATATTTTATCGCTGAACTCAACAACAATACCTTCGCCTACACGCTCAACTTTAGCGCCAGGTACTTTGTTCTCGATCTCTTTGGCCTGTTTGTCCATTTTCCTTCCGATAACTGCACCGGTAACGCCACCTACAGTGGCGCCAATGATAGCACCCAATGCGGTATTGCCCGCTGCTTTTCCTATTACCGCTCCAACGGCGCCACCGCCCGCGGTTCCGATAACTGCACCTTTTGTGGTTTTGTTCATGCTTTTGCAACCGGCCAGAATGATGGCGGCGGCGGCAACACTTGTAAGGGTTTTTTGGATTGATCTCATATTATATTGTTTTAGTAAAGACCCGGTTTATAAACAGTCCACAGCTTTCAAATTGTATACCACAATACCTCCGCAAAGCTATAGTATTGATTATGAGGCGCAAATATCTTAAAGGATTTTCAACTTTCCTACATTTTTTTTGTTGTTATCTTTGATAAATTATTTAGTAATATCGCACAGCGCTTAGTGTAATTTCCCACACAAATCAAAGGCGAACGTTTTATATGGCAGAAGCGAAAGTTAAAAAGCCGGAACAATCGAAACGAGAAAATGTTGCCGGTGTTGAAACAGAAGAATCAATTCATGTTTTTGGGGCGAGGGTGCATAATCTTAAGAACATCGATATAAGTATCCCGAAAAATAAACTGGTCGTTATAACAGGTATCAGTGGCAGTGGCAAATCGTCGCTGGCTTTTGATACTATTTATGCGGAGGGGCAACGCCGTTATATGGAAAGTTTCGGCGCTTATGCCCGGCAATTCATCGGCGATATGGAACGGCCCGATGTGGATAAAATAACGGGTTTGTCGCCGGTGATCTCCATTGAACAAAAAACCACCAACAAAAACCCCCGTTCTACCGTAGGCACCATAACGGAAGTGTACGATTTCCTGCGTTTGTTGTTTGCCCGCGTTGGGGAGGCTTATAGTTACAATACGGGGAAAAAAATGGTCAAGTTCAGTGAAGAAGAGATCGTTGATAACATCTATAAGAAATTCAAAAACAAGAAGATCACGTTGCTTGCTCCGTTGGTGCGCGGTCGTAAAGGTCACTATCGTGAACTGTTTGAAGACATCCGTAAAAAAGGATATCTGAAGGTACGCGTCGATGGTGAAGTAAAAGACCTTGTTCCCAAAATGCAGGTTGACCGTTACAAGATACACGAGATTGAAGTGGTGATCGATCGCATGGCGGTAACGGATGATATGAAGGTACGGTTAAGTCAAAGTGTGCAGAAGACATTGCAAATGGGGAAGGAGCTGATGTTCCTGTTAGTGCATGATGCCGCTTCGAATGGGAAAAATGGCAAAACACAGGCGGAGTTGTTAGTGCAGTATTCGCGGCAGTTGATGTGTGAAGAAACAGGCATCAGCTATGAAGAGCCTTCACCCAACAGTTTTTCTTTTAACAGTCCATACGGCGCCTGCCCAACCTGTAAAGGACTGGGCAATGTGTACCAGATAAGCATGGATGCCATTATACCCGATAATTCTTTAAGCATTAATGAAGGCGGTATTGCACCATTGGGTGAAGAAAGAGATAACTATGTGTTCAGCCAGGTACAACGGCTGGCAAAAAAGAATAAGTTCAGCCTCGATGTGCCTTTGAAAGAAATGCCTCCCAAAGCACTCAACCTGGTGTTATACGGTAATGAAACCGGCTCACAGGAAGAGCACCTGGATTTTGATGCTATTAGTCCCGATGCGAACATGTATACCGAAGAGTTCGAAGGAATAGTGCCCCAGTTGAAGCGTTGGTTCGCCGCCAGCTCGAGCGACAGCGTTCGCCAGTGGACGGAACAGTTCATGGAACTAAAAACATGTACTACCTGCGATGGGGCAAGGCTTAAAAAAGAAAGCCTGTGGTTTAAGGTAGATGAAAAAAATATTGCCGAGTTGAGCGAGTTCAATCTCGATAAACTGATGCAATGGTTCAAGGGTGTTGAAAAAAGATTATCGAACAAACAGAACACCATTGCAAAGGACGTATTGAAAGAGATCAGGGAGCGTTTGCAGTTCCTGCTCGATGTGGGATTGACGTATCTGACGCTTAACCGCTCTTCCCGTACGCTTAGCGGCGGAGAATCGCAGCGGATCCGCCTGGCAACACAGATAGGTTCACAATTACAAGGTATTACTTATATACTGGATGAACCCAGCATCGGGTTGCATCAACGCGATAACCATCGCCTCATTGAAGCATTGAAGAACCTGCGCAATATTGGCAACAGCGTACTGGTGGTTGAGCATGATAAAGATATTATGCTGGCAGCCGATCACCTGGTTGATATTGGTCCCAAAGCCGGTTATCATGGCGGCAGGGTAGTGGCGCAGGGGGTGCCGAATGATCTGCTGAAACTCGATACGCTTACTTCAGCTTATTTAAATGGATTACGGGAAATAGCCATTCCGAAAGAAAGGAGAAAAGGCAACGGCAAGGTGTTGGAGCTGATAGGCGCTAACGGCAACAACCTGCAAAAAGTAACCGCGAAGTTTCCATTGGGAAAATTGATAGTGGCCACCGGGGTTAGCGGCAGCGGAAAATCAACGCTTATTATCGAAACCCTTTACCCGATATTAAGCAAACATGCCTATAATTCAAGGATGACGCCGCTTGAATATAAAAATGTAAAAGGGCTTGAGCATATAGATAAAGTAATTGAAATAGATCAATCGCCTATTGGCCGTACGCCCCGCAGCAACCCGGCAACGTACTGCGGCTTTTTCACCGATATAAGAACATTGTTTGCATCGGTTCCTGAAGCCAAGATCCGCGGGTATAACGCCGGCCGGTTCTCCTTCAATGTAAAAAGCGGCCGCTGCGATGTTTGTGAAGGCGGTGGTATGCGGGTGATTGAAATGAACTTCTTACCCGATGTATATGTGCATTGTGAGAAATGCCAGGGTAAACGCTATAACCGCGAAACACTCGAGATCAGGTACAAAGGCAAAAGCATCAGCGATGTGCTTGATATGACGGTTGAGGAAGCGGTTGAGTTCTTTCAGAACGTGCCATACATTTACCGGAAAATAAAAGTGCTGCAGGAAGTTGGGCTTGGGTACATTACCCTTGGGCAAAGCGCCGTCACATTGAGTGGGGGCGAAGCGCAACGGGTTAAGCTGGCTACCGAACTGTCGAAAAAAGATACCGGTAAAACATTTTATATACTCGACGAACCTACTACCGGTTTGCACTTCGAAGACATCCAGCATTTGCTCGATGTGCTGAACAAACTGGTTGACCGCGGCAATACCGTGCTGGTAATAGAGCATAATATGGATGTTATTAAAGTAGCGGATCATATTATTGACCTGGGACCGGAAGGCGGCGACGGGGGCGGACAAATATTATTTGAAGGAACGCCTGAAGACCTGCTGAAAGTAAAGGCCAGCCACACCGCTAAATTTTTAAAAGAAGAACTGAAATAAAAGTGTGCCACACTTCGCAAATGGGGTGGGAGAAAGTGTGGCACACCTTCTATACAAATATGGAAAGAATTATCATCGATATGGATGAAGTGATAGCCGATCCCATGGGGGCCATGATAACGTGGTATGAAAAGGAACATGGATTGGCTGTCGATTTCAATAAAATGAAAGGCTCGTGGCTATTAGGGTTCCCCGATAAGCACCAGGCATTGGTGCGGGAACGATTATATTCGCCGGGGTTTTTCAGAAACCTGCCTGTGATGAAAGATAGTGTTGATGTACTGAAGGAAATGAATAAGCGGTACGAGATCTTTATTGTTTCAGCAGCCACTGAATTCCCTAATTCACTAAAAGATAAACTCGACTGGTTATTGGAGCATTTTCCGTTTTTCAACTGGAAACAGCTGGTGCTTTGCGGCGAAAAGCGCATGGTTTTCGGCGATCATATGATCGACGATCACGTCCGTCATCTGCAACATTTTAATGGAAGGAAGCACCTGTTTACGGCCGCACATAACAAAGACGTCACCGGCTACGACCGGATAAACAGTTGGGAAGATGCAGCAGGCGTATTCCTGAAATAAGAGTATTGGTATTATTTGGATCAGGGCGGCTGTGAAGCGGCCCTTTTTTGGCTGAAGGCTAAAGGCTAAAGGCAAAAGGCATAAGGCTGAAGGCAAAAGGCATAAGGCTAAAGGCTGAAGGCAAAAGGCTGAAGGCAAAATGCATTGGTGAAGCGGCGGGCTACATTTAATAAGGCTTTCGGAACGTTCGGAAAGAAGCGTTAAGCCTTCAGCGTTGAGCGTTCGGCTTAAAAACGAATAGCCGGCAATTACTCATCGCCGGCTACTGAGGATACTGGAATGAACCAGAAAAAGTTGAAAAAAGCCAATAAGCAGGTGCAGGGAGTGATTAATAAAATCTTTGTGTTTCAGGGTACTTAATAAATAGGGAACGGATCAGGTTTTGACTCAACCGGATATATGGATTTTACTAATTTCCCTGCAGCTTATTGGTTTATAAGTTGTGGTAGCAAAGAGCTTGTTTGTCAGCTGCCGTTGCCGGCAACCGGTTTATCGAATGATCACCTGGCCGTTCTCGAGCCGCTCGTCATCACTGAACACTTCGAACAGGTAATTGCCTTTTTCAATGTTGTCAATAACAGTAGTTTGCTTGTTTTTGATATTTGCCTGCCTTATTAAATTGCCGGCAACATCGAATAAAAACAGCTGGTATTCTTTCTTCTCCGTTCCACGCACACTAAAGAACAGAACATTCTCTTCCGTAGCGGAATAAAGCTTTATTCTATGCTTTTTACTGGTAGTTTGCTTTTGAACCAGGATAGTATCTTGTGAATATGCAGGTACTGATAATGGACAACCGGCAGAAGCATTGCCTGCAAACAATATCGCTATTGCCAGCAGTGCGGGTAAAGTACGGATGTTAGAATGCTTTCTTACGGTTTCAAACGGATTCATGGGTTCCAAATTGGCTACCCGCCGCAGGCGGGCCAAATGTTTTCAAAAGGGTACGGATCAACAGTATCTTGAATACGGAATTGTAACAATTAGAATCTTACCGGGCAACGTGTAGAGCTATAGTCATTACCACCGCGGCCTAATCTGAAACCTAATTTCAGGTTAACAGAGAAGTATGCATCATTATTAGATGATGTACCTCTTTTCATGCCGGGAGTATATTGAGTAGTAGCACCATTGTTTCCGCTTTTGTTTGCCATTCTTTCAGCCAGTTGAGCCTGAGCCAAAGGCATGTTCGCATAGAAAACAGCAGGATCTACATAGGTAGTACTTACGTCATCGAGGTAATCGGTGAATGTAGTTCTGTGCAGCACTTCAAGCGCCAGATTTACTGTTTCGCTGAGGAAGTATTTTGCGCCAAAACCCAAAGGAATGTTCAGGCTTGTAAGTTTATATTCCTTACGGCCGGGGAACTGGGGTAAACCCTGTCCTTCGGTATGTAAAGGTCTCAGATCAACCCATTCTTTGGTCAGCGGATCGGTACCTTGCGGATTGAATTTGAAATAGCCGATACCACCTACGAGGTATGGTCTCAGTCTTCCGATAACATCGCTGGGATCGTCTTCAAGAAAAACGGTAGGATAGATCTCTGCCAGTAACATGCCTTCGGTTATCCGCGAACGGAAGTTGGAGTTACGGTATTTGCGGGCTTCTTCAAGACCGCCTTTACCTTTAATAACGGCATCATCACCTTCAATGGTTCCCCTGTTGATAGCTAATCTGAAACCCAGCCACTCATTCGGCTGGTAAGAAAGATAGCCACCAAAAATGAATTTGGTCATCGGGAAGTTATTGTCCTTGATGAACTTGGTACCTTTTCCGGCGTTACCACCGAGGTCGCCGAGGAAGTTGGAAGGTCCAAAAGAAACGCCAGCTTCGAAGACGGAGGAACCTTCAGTCTGGCCAAAAGAAGAAATGCAACTACTTGCACTTACCAGTAACAACAAGCTACACCTCCTTACAGAGTGTAAAAATTGTTTCATTGAATATCAGATTTAGTTTTCAGACGGTCAGAGAATTCCGGCGCTAAAATAGTAAACGCCAGTCACACATACAATAAACGCAGAATTGTTTGTTTCTTGTGTGCAGCATTTAAAAAATATCCAAATTAATGTTCGGATGTGGTGTTTTTACTTATTAAATGGTAAAAACATCTTAATATGTTCAATCCCATCTTCTATATAGATGTCGCTACACTGTTGAAATCCCAATGATGTGTAGAAATTACGGAGGTAAAATTGCGCACCGATAGTGATCGTAGATTTCCCCAGCACTTCGTATGTAGTACGAATGGAGTAGTTCATTAGTAGTTTTCCTATGCCTGCATGTCTTACTTTCGGCGAGGTGACCACACGGCCGATCGACTGTTCTTCATAGGAAATTCCTGCGGGCACCAGCCTTGTATAACCGGCTAACAGCTCGTTTTGCCAGCACATTACATGAATGCATACCTGATCTTTGTCATCTGCATCGAGGAAAACACAATTTTGTTCAACTACAAATACCTCACTGCGTAGTTGTAAGATCGCGTACAGCTCATGCGGTGTGAGTTCGCTGAATGGTTTGTGTATAAAGGTTATATGGTTCACCTGTACTGGTAGTTGGTTTAAAGTAATATATGGTAAGTGAAAGTTTGTAAGTTGCAGGTGTGCCAGGTTTTCAAAACGTGGCACACCTTAATCAATATCCATACTTGTCCTTCCAGAAGTTTTTCAGGAATTTTCTCAGCTCATCTTCGCGGGCATTATGGCCGGGGTTGAAAAATTTACGGCCGGTAAGCGGCGGCGGCAAATATTCCTGGCTCGAAAAATTGCCTTCATAATCGTGCGAATATTTATATCCTTTACCGTAATCGAGTTTTTTCATGAGGCCGGTGGGCGCGTTGCGAATATGCAGGGGTACCGGCAGGTCGCCGTGCTGGCGAACGGCGGCAATGGCGTCGTTGATGGCAACATAGGAGGCATTGCTTTTAGGAGAAGTGGCCAGGTAAATGGCGCATTGCGATAATATAATGCGGGCTTCGGGATAACCTATTTTATTTACCGCCTCAAATGTGGCATTGGCCATAACCAGGGCCGTGGGGTTGGCGTTGCCGATATCTTCACTGGCCAGTATCAACATACGGCGGGCGATGAATTTTACATCTTCGCCACCTTCGATCATACGTGCCAGCCAGTATACGGCACCGTTTGGATCGCTGCCGCGCATGCTTTTTATAAATGCGGAAATGATATCGTAATGTTGTTCGCCGCTTTTATCGTATAAAGCAATGCGTTGCTGCGCAATTTCCATTACTGCGTCATCGGTGATAATGGCTGTTTGGCCCATGGTATCGACAACCAGCTCGAACAGGTTCAATAATTTGCGTGCATCGCCGCCGGAAATGGTGATGAGGGCAGTCGTTTCTTTCAGCTCTATGTGTTTTTGTTGCAGCTGCGCATCTGCGGCCATGGCATGTTGCAGCAGGCCAACCAGGTTGTCTTCCTGTAATGGTTTCAATACATAAACCTGACAACGACTAAGCAGGGCGCTGTTCACTTCAAAGGAGGGGTTTTCGGTGGTGGCGCCTATCAGCGTAACGACACCTTTCTCTACGGCGCCCAGCAGCGCATCCTGTTGTCCTTTATTGAAACGGTGTATTTCATCGATGAACAAGATGGCGCGCTCTTTTTCTCTGGCCTCTGCAATTACCTCCCGTACTTCTTTTACCCCTGCGCTTATGGCGCTGAGCGTATAAAAGGGAACCTGTAAGGTGTGCGCTATAATATTGGCAATGGTGGTTTTTCCTGTGCCGGGCGGTCCCCATAAGATCATCGAGGGAACTTTGCCCTGCTCTATGGCTGTACGCAAAATGCTTCCTTTGCCGGTGAGGTGTTCCTGACCTGCCAGCTCATCCAATGTCGTTGGGCGTAACCGTTCTGCAAGTGGTGTTGCTTCCATAATTATGGGAGGAAAAATGCTGCTCAAGTTAATGAAATTTTACCTGATGACTATTTGATCGGGCATCGTTACGGCTTTTGGTCGAACTGATCGTACCAGGTATTGAGCGTATTTTCATGAATGAACCGCCGTAACCTGAACATGCCGGCCAGTGTAACAAGGTGTATTATGAAAATGAACCATGAGATCAGCAGGAGGCCCGTCATCATATACCAGGTATAGCCTTTGCGCATTTCGGGATCAAAGACGAAGCGCACCATCCACCAGTCGTTCACCACGCGGGCAAACAGGAAGGCGACCAGTAAAAAGTTGATCAGGTATAAAACGTTGAATATACGTTTTTGCTTATCAGATAAGGGCGTATCGGGATAATTATAGTTGAGGATCGACAAGCCGTGATAAACGAACATGAACACCGCGGTATAGGCAAGCATGTTTATGAAATACAACGCAGGGTTACTTCTGGAAAACAACATGCCTAAGGCCTGCATGCCCGAGAATGCCACCAGTATCAGCTGCACAATGCACAACACCCTGAATACCTTCCATAAAACTGTGAATTCTTTCATCGGCTAAAATTAGCATTTTATACGAAGCTGTTTTCCTGTTGCAGACGTGCTTCGGCCCTTACTATTTTAACCAGCCGAAAACTGCCGGTTACCTGTATAGATATTGTAATTACCAGGTTTATCAGTGAAGAACGTTATAATCCCGACGGTCGCATTCGCTCTGGGATACAGAAAATTCTTCATAAAAGAAAAGGCCTCCTGGTTTAGTTGGGAGGCCTTTAAAATTATTTAAAAAATAATCTATTGCAAATTCAACTTTATCTGTAATTCGTCGAATTGTTTTTGATCGATGGCGCTGGGGGCATCGAGCATTACATCGCGGCCGCTGTTGTTCTTGGGGAACGCAATAAAGTCGCGAATGCTTTCGCTGCCGCCTAAAATAGCGCACAAACGGTCGAACCCGAAGGCAATACCGCCGTGTGGTGGTGCGCCGTATTCAAACGCGCCCAGCAAAAAGCCGAATTTATGCAGTGCTTCTTCCTGGCTCATACCAAGGGCCGCAAACATTTTCTCCTGCAGGTCGCGCTGGAAGATCCGGATGGAACCGCCGCCGATCTCATTTCCATTCAGCACCATATCGTACGCATTTGCCTTGATGTTGGCATATGGGTGTTTCAGGTATTCGGCAGCATTGTCGATCACCGGGCTGTTTTTGATCATGATGTCGATATGATCGGGTTTCGGTGAAGTGAAAGGGTGGTGACGGGCTACCCAGCGGTTATCATCTTCGGCGTATTCGAACAGCGGGAAGTCGAGCACCCACAGTAATTTAAACTCATCTTTTTTACGCAGGCCAAGCCGTTCGCCCATTTCAAGACGCAGTTCGCTCATGGCTTTGCGGGTTCTTTCTTCTGCACCGGCCAGTATCAGCACCAGGTCGCCGGCTTTGGCGCCGGCTGCATCGGCTATGGCTTTCAGTTTATCTTCTGTAAAGAATTTATCTACGCTGCTTTTATAGGTGCCATCAGTATTGCATTTTATAAATACCAGCCCCTGCATTCCTATCTGCGGGCGTTTTACCCACTCCGTAAGTTCGTCGGTTTGTTTGCGGGTGTATTCTGAACATCCGGGCACGGCAATGGCCAGCACGGTTTCCGCTTCTTTGAAAACTTTAAAGTCGGAACCGGCGATGAGGTCACCAGTAGCCGGTAGTTTACCGTCTTTGGTAAAGGCCGATTTTATATTGAGCAACTGCATGCCGAAGCGAATGTCGGGTTTGTCGTTACCAAACTGCCACATGGCTTCTTCCCAGCTCATGCGTTGTACTTTTTCGGTAACCTCTATACCTTTCACCGCTTTGAAAATATGTTTTACCATGCCTTCGAACATGTTCAGGATGTCTTCCTGTTCAACAAAGGCCATTTCACAATCTATCTGGGTGAATTCCGGCTGGCGGTCGGCCCGCAGGTCCTCATCGCGGAAACATTTTACAACCTGGTAGTAACGGTCGTACCCGCTCACCATCAGCAATTGTTTAAATGTTTGCGGCGATTGCGGCAATGCATAGAACTGACCGGGGTTCATGCGGGAAGGAACTACAAAGTCGCGGGCGCCTTCGGGTGTTGATTTAATAAGGAAAGGCGTTTCGATATCCATAAAATGGTTATCGTGCAGGTAATTGCGGGCTGCGCGGTTAACGGAATACCGCAGCTCCAGGTTTTTCTTCACCAGGTTCCGGCGCAGATCGAGATAGCGGTATTTCATGCGCAGGTCATCGCCGCCATCGGTATCGTCCTGGATGGTAAAGGGCGGTGTTACCGATTTATTAAGAATGGAAAACGAGGTTATTTTGATCTCGATATCGCCGGTTGGCAGGTTGGGATTCTTATTACTGCGTTCGCTCACCACACCTGTGGCCTGCAGTACGAATTCGCGGCCCAGGGGCTGCTGATCGAGCTGACTGTTCAATTCTTCCCCCAATAACAACTGGGTAATGCCATAACGGTCTCTCAGGTCAATAAACGTAATACTGCCAAATTTTCTAATGGTTTGCACCCAGCCGGCAAGCGTTACCTGCTGCCCGGTTTGTGCTATCCGTAATTCTCCACAGGTATGAGTTCTGTACATTCCTATAATGTTTTAATAATCTGATAAGCTAACGAGTGTTATAAGGTCCCCGCCCGCTGCGAGGGAGGCAAAGGTAATTCAAAACGGGTATGCTTTCAAAGCAGGGGAAGGGCGGTGGAACATTTTCCAGCACATTGATAATCAGATTCCCGTTCCGCTACCTGTGCGGGCATTCTGTTTTTGGCATTTTATTTAGGTAATTTTTTTTATTTTTCTGACCAGATGTTATTGTTTTGCAGCGTCTAAGAGCGGAAAACAGGTAAAAGAACTGAACAGACGGGTAACAAAAACAATAGCTCAAGTACCAATATCATATATGGGATCCGGAATTATTTTTTGTCTGATTGTAGCGGTAGCAGGTGGGTTTGCCTTTGCCAGATACCTGCGCGACAGGTACCTCGCCCAGCGGGTGAAGGAACTGTACGATGCCAAACATACCGCGTACGATGCCATCTTACAACAATATATTCCCTATTACCGTCATCTCGATGCCGTACAAAAAGACCGCTTCCTGAAGCGCACCCTCATATTCAAGGCCACCAAACATTTTGAGTTTATTGAAATGAAGGAGGAAGAGCATATGTCGCTGCTGATAAGTGCCGCGGCGGTGCAGCTCACTTTTGGTTTGCGGCATTTTCTGATGGACCATTTTCACAAGATCTATGTAATGAAACGGGCCTATCATTTTGGGTTGTTGAGTGTGCCTTTTCAGGGGCATGTGAGCGAAGACGGCATCTACCTGTCGTGGAATAATTTTTTAAATTCTTTTGCCAATTACACCGACGGCGACAATGTGGGGTTGCACGAAATGGCGCATGCACTGGCATATGTAAATTTTCCTGAACATGAACATGACGGCGAGGATGAAGTTTTCCAATACCGCTGGTTCAAGACCTTTACCGGCATTGGCCGCGAGGTTTTCAACCGCATGCAGGCAGGAGAAATGAACTTGCTGGGAAGTTATGCTGCCACCAACTACCAGGAGTTCTGGGCGGTATGTGTGGAGAACTTTTTTGAACGGCCTGAAGCGTTTAAGCTACAACTACCTGAATTATACAATGCTATATGCAAATTGTTGAACCAGGACCTGTTAAAGCCGGGAATTTTTCTGGAAGCCGTTTTCGACGATTACAGTCAATACTAACGGAAATATAATTTTACAGGCAGGCTCTTTCTTTTTTAAAATTTTCTTTATATTTTGTAGCCGTATTGAACTCTCTAATGATCACCACCCTTTAATTTATCTCCCCCAGGATCCCTGAAAGCCGGAAATAGATCCATCTTCTCTTTTGAAAACCATAGTTTCTGTTGATCTGATCCCGTACCAGTCAATTACGAAAAAACAGAGCATTATGGAGATTTTGATCATTTTTCTGGTGGTCTTCGGCATTATCGTATTGCAGAATCCTGTGATCAAATGTTACAACTACCTGTATGAAAGAAGGCAGTACAAATTATTTCTTGGGCAGGAAACCATTTATCACACCATCGTTTCGCAACACCTGAGGTATTACAACAGGCTGAATACCGAAAACCAGCACAAATTCCTGTTCAGGACTTACCTTTTCAGAAAAGCAAAAAAATTCCATTACATAGAAGTGGAAGAATCTGCCGAAAAGCCCATTCTCATCAGTGCAACTGCGGTGCAGTTGACCTTTGGCCTTGAAAAATACCAGTTCAACTTTTTTAAGGATATCTATGTGCTGAAACACGACTATCATTACGGTTTTTACTCGCGTCCTTTCGAGGGGCATGTTGATCACAGCGGTATTTATTTATCGTGGGATAAATTCATAAAGGGATTGAGCGGGCTAACGCCAAACTGCAACATGGGGCTGCATGAAATGGGGCACGCGCTGGCGTATGTAAACTTTATTACCCAAACAGAGGAAGACAAACATTTCAAAAAAGAATGGATGAATTTTTCAAAACTGGCCCGCCCCATTTTTGAGAACATGCGTCAGGGAGCAAAAAACCTGCTCGACAATTATGCTGCTACAAACTACCAGGAGTTCTGGGCGGTAAGTGTGGAAACCTTTTTTGAGAATTCGGTTCGTATGCGTCATGAAATGCCCGAATTATACAGCGCCATGTGCGCCCTGTTGCGCCAGGACCCGATTGAAATTGCAAACATCAACAAACTGGCCGCCTGATGCACTATTTTACTTTTTTAGCCTGATATGAGTTTTGTGTTTTAAAGTGTCGGATGTGGACGTAAGAACTTTTGCATCCGGCATTTTTTTTTGTATTACCTTCTATTATGCATTTCATTTAAACATCCCCGATCATCAGGAGCCTTTTTCAACCGGTACCGGTTTGGCAACGGCTGTTTGTGCAGCCGCTTCTTTCTTTTTATTTAATGGCGAGTAAATAAGGTAGTAATAGATCAGCACTACCAGGCCAAGAGAAAATGGGATAAGGCAATAAGGTTTTACCTGTTCATCCACACCCAAAAATTCAGCGATCATCCACATCGAGTTGGCGCTTATCCATAGGGCGATGGCAATATTATGGGTAAGCTCGGCCACAATATGCCGGGTACGCCAGGCGATAAAAATGGCAATGGCCAGTGTTGGAAAGATCATGGCGATGCCCAGCGTTTTATAGATCATACACCAGCAAATATCTTTCACCAGCCAGAACAGGATATGCAGATTCTCCATTTTCCGGAATTTGGCGGGTATAACATACAGATCTTTTGATTCCTGATCCACGGGGTTTGATTTTATAATTTGAAGTTGCCCGCCTACGGCTTCAGCGAGCGGGCGATGCTCGCCTTCGCTAAAGCTTCAGCGAGCGATGCAAAAATAAATTATTTCGATAATACCCGTTTAAATCGCAGGATATCGGCTTCCGGCTGCAATGGCGTCTGGTGCTGAATATGTTGCACCAGTTGCGGTGCAAAAAATGGCGCCAGGGAGCAGCCCTTGGTACCCATTCCATTGAAGATGCCAATGGCCGGCTGTGCCGGGTGAAAGCCTATAAATGGCCGCCGCTCGATGGTGGCGGGGCGAACAGCCGCCGTATGTTCAAGCAAACGGATGGGCGCTTTGATCCAGTGTTTTAAAACAGCCATCGTTCTTTCACGAAAAGCCTCCGTTGGGGCATCGCTTGCAAAATCCCATTCATATGAAGAGCCCACCCAGAAAATATTATCGCGCCACGGCACCCAGTTAATGCCTTTTTTGAAGATGTTGTTTGCGGGCATATCGTTCGCTTCTATCAGCAGCACTTCGCCCTTGTTGGGTGCAAAAGGCAGATTGCTGAACCAGGGACTGCTGAACGAAGCAATACCATCGCAAAAGATAATGCGTTGAGCAGTGATGTCTTTATATTGTACTTTACCTGGCAAAACCTGCAGTTGACTATGATCGAATCTTTCTTCAAGCAAATTGTTTGCGGCTATCAGTAAGCGGCGATAAGCAGGTAAAAGCGCCGGCAGGTTTACCAGGTAACAGGGTGTAATGGCGCCAAACCCGAAATCATAATTGAAATGGTTTTGCCAGGCGCGGGCATCACCGGGCATGGATAAATACTGCGTGTCTTCCGAGTAACGCTTTTCAAAGGCCAGCTTCATTTGGGGCGTTGGAAAGAAGTCGATAATATCTTTTTGTTCAATGGCCGTAACCTGTAGCTGGTTACCCAGGTCGGTATATTGCTGCCAGGCAAATGGCATTACTTCATCTATCATCCAGGTTTTTACAATACGCCTGCCGGTAACGGGGTTTATAATACCTGCCGCTACTTTCGACGCCGCGCCCGGGTTATTGTCATCGATCACAAGAAACGAAAATCCCGCCTTTTGCAACTCGCGGCTCAGGAACGTTCCGCAAATACCTTGTCCTATTAGTAAGATATCAACATGCATACTGCGAAAATACGGGGAGAAATTTTAAGAATACGCCAAGGTGTGCCACACTTGCTTTCAACGATACCAGGAAAGTGTGGCACACCTTCCTAACCGGAAACGGCTTCTAAAAGAAAGGGCTGCACCAACGTGATGCAGCCCCAGGTATAACTTTGAGTATGTAATACGATCACTCCACTTTCACATTTACACCTTCACTGTGGCTGGTAAATTCAGGGGCATACATACATTGAATGGTAGTAATGCCATTGCTGAACGTACCGGTGTGTGTTACGAACAGGGGATATTCAAAAACGTATGTTCCTTTAGGTAACTGGCCAAAGAAGAAGTTGGTACTTGCATCTTTGGTTGTTTCGTAGTAACCCAGTCCGCCCTGCCATTTGTACTGGCTGATCACATTTACCGGTTCCATACAGGCGGCACGCATATCTTTCATGTGCACATACTCCATGGTGCGGTCGACCCGCAGCTCTATACGCACTTTTACTTTATCGCCCACTTTAATGGCATCGCCTTCATTGATGGGTTGTAAAACGGGACCGCGATCGGTGTTCTTTTCAATGAACAGTTTTTTCGTTAACTGTAAGGGAGTGGCGGCAGGGGTAATTTTATCGAGGTTCTCGAAATACTGCCAGTAAACGGCGCCCCATGAAGCGGAGGCATTTCCTTCAGCATTAGGAGAAGAAACGGTTACTTTGATGTTGCCCATCTCCGGCTTTATCTGTTTCTCATCGAACACTTTTTTGAAATAACCTGTGCCGGCTTCCTGTTGCTGGTCGTTGCTGCGCACAGTGGTATTGCCAAGCTCGATGGTGATCTCAGGCGTGCTGGCCAGCAGATCAGTACCCTGTAACAGCAGGGCATAACAGGCGTCGGCCGTTGCTTTGGTGGTTCTCCAGTCCTGGGTTTGCTTTTGTTTCAGCAACCACAATTTCATGTCATTTACTGCTGCAATGTCAGCTGTTACTTCGCTAAAGGTTTCAATCAGTAATGACTGCGCTTCAATGGGATGCTGGTACCAGTAATAACCACCGGTGAATTCCTTCCAGTACATGCCCATTTCCTCATTGGTAAGGGCATTCTCTTTTATTGATCTCACTATGTTCTTTGCCGTTTGTACATCGCCGGTGCGGAACAGCGATAAAGCGATCATGCCCTGCATATAACGGCTTTGCTTCAACCAGCTTTTTTGTGATTGCGAGCGATAATAATTATACGCTTTGAACACACCGCCCGGTACACTGTACTCGGGGAAGAAGCTGCGCATGTAAAGGTATTGAACATGCAGCGGGCTTATATAATCGTTAACAGGAAGCTTTTTATTATGCTTCAGCATTTCTTCATAATCTTCTTTTATCCGTGCATCGAGATAAGGGATCGCTTTTTTAATGAGCTCATCCTGAATGTCGTTCTTAGGCAATGCCTTTAACTTCTTCAAATGGCCGATACCGGTTAAAATGTATTGGGTTATATAGCGGTCATCGGGCCCGCCTTTGAACCATACAAAACCGCCGTTGCTGCTTTGCATTTCCTGCAGTTTCGCCATCCATTTGCTTAGTTCATTGCTCATCCGCACCAGGTCGAACAACAACGCAATATTCTTTTTTTGCTGCGCTTCATTTTTAGCCTGCAATACCCAGGGGGTTTCCTGCAGCAGCACTGATTTCAGCTCCTCGTTCTTTTGCAGGTTGCTCAGCAATGCTGAACTATCTGCATTTTTCCAGCGTTCAAATACCTGTTTTATTTTGGGTGAAGCGTTGGCGATGGTGCTGGCCAGTGCATTGGCATAATACCGGTTGAACACCTGTTCAGCGCAGTCATAGGGGTATTCCATCAGGTATGGTAAGGCCTGTACCGCATACCAGGCCGGGTTCGAAGTGTATTCAACAGTAAGTGCGTGGTGGTTCAGGGTTTCACTGCTGCCGCTGTTCACCAGTTTGTCGAAGGTGAAAGTTTTTGTTGTGTTACCGCGAACGGGCAGGGGCAGGCTTTCGGTCACCAACATGCGGTTGCTTACCACCGGCAGCATGGCTTCTTCACCATCGCTGATGTTACCTGCTTTGGCAACTATGCGGTAGGTAACCGGTTTATTATACTGATAAGGAATTTCAATACTGAAGGTAACGGGAACGCTTTGTTTGGCCGGTACGGTGAAGAACTGGTTTGGCATTACGTTTTTAAACCAGCCATCAACCGGTTGATTGGTAGTAGCATCGATCAGCAGCAATTGCACCTGGCCGGTAATTTCCTTATCGGTGAGGTTGGCAATTTTAGCGCTGAAGTTCATGCGGTCGCCTTCTCGCAAAAAGCGGGGGGCATTGGGTTGCACCATCAGGTCTTTTTGCGTAACGATCGTTTTTTCACTGTAACCAAGGGAAAGATCTTTGGTATGGGCCATGCTCATCCATTTCCATTGCGTTACCGCTTCGGGCATGGTGAAAGAGAATTCAATATTGCCATCGGCATCGGTATGCAGATGGGGGAAGAAGAAGGCGGTTTCATTGAAGTTCTTACGTATTTGTACGGCGGCATCCTGGGTGGGCTGTTGCTTTGGAACCTTCACGCCATCAGCGTTCATTTCGCCTTGTTGGGTAAATGCTGCCTCGTCTTTCGATAGGTTTCCCTGCAATGCTGCATCAAGCTTTTTTTCGCTAACAGCGCCTGCCGCCAGCTCTTCCCTCATGGCAGCGGGTGCAGGTGCGGCTTCGGCGGCTACAATGCCCGCAACTCTTCCTCTGGCTAATAAGTTAAACCTGGTTTGATTAGATGTAAACGGCAAACCCAGCTCATCGTACACCTTGTGCACATAGGTATACCCGCCGTTGTTGTTGTATTTTTCCAGTGATTGCACGGCCCTGAAGTTGTAGGTGCCATTCCAATTGGGCCCGGTTGTAAGGTGCTGCCACAATGACGGCTTAGCCCATTCCTGTTTTTTGAACTGGTCGAGCGATGCATCGTACATGGCGGTGAGTAATTCGGCCGCTACCTTGTCGCCTTTCTGTCCGCTTATTTTCACTTTCCATTTCTCTTCACTGCCGGGCAGGGTTTTGTCGCGGAAAGTTTCGTAGGCGATGTGCAGCTCTTTATTGGTATAGGGAACCGCAAAGGTGAGGTTATCGGTGTACACCCGGTTGTGTTTTACAAAGGCGATCTGAATGCCTAAACCGCCGCGGTCTTTTTCGGTGACCGGAATTTCAAAAGCGCGGCTGCTTTTGTTCAGGGTGAAAAAGCTTCTGTCGGTGTTATCGCCTTTTTTCATCACTTCATGAACAATGAATGCATCTTCGAGCGTGGTGTTAACCTGGTAAACGGCTTTTTCGCCTGGTTCCAGGGTGGTGTTACCGCTTGTTATATCGCCACTTGCCAGCGGGCTAATGATCGACTGGTTAAACAGTTGTACATACTTAATGTCTTTCACTTCTTCGCCATACCTGTCTTTGGTAATAGCCTCTATCACATACCAGCCCGGTGCGAATGGCGAAGCGGGCGCAATGGTGAATGGTTTACCGGCCGAAGTAGTGTCTGTTTTTTCAGCCACCTTTTGTTCTCTGGCCCATTTTTCCGGACTGTTCTCGTCCTTGTACACATCATATGGGAATGCGTTGTAAAATTCGGTTTGTGATAACACAAACTGATCGGGCTCCTGCCAGTACCGTTTCCTGAAAATACGATCGGGTGTTTCCAGTTTATAAATGGAAACGGTAACCGTCGTTTTTTCAAACAGGTCGTTCAGGTTGGTGCTGTTTATTGTAAGGCGCTTTAAACTGTCTGTATGCATTTTATCAGCTATGGAGACGTTCAGTTTCAAAGCCTGGTAAGCTACGGCCACCTGGGTACTGCCGCTCCTGGTTTCGCCGGCCATATCGGTAACATCGGCATACACCTTATAATAGAAAGTAGGCTGGTCTTTTTTATCTATCTTATTATCAGGTATTGCCTTGAACTGAATACGGAATTCACCTTTTTCATCGGTGGTGAGTTCGCCATGGGCAATTTCCACTTCCTGCTGGCCGTATGGCGGCCAGATCATTTTGCTGTACCGGCCGTACCATAATGGCATGATGACCTCGCGTACAACCCGGTATTTCACTTTAGCGCCATCGATCACATTGCCTGCATAGGCTTTGGCAGTACCGTTCACCGTAATGGTTTCATTCAGCCTGTAAGTGCCGGTGGGTTTGCTGATCTCTACCAGGAATTTCGGGCGTTTATATTCTTCTACCGAAATGGGGTGGCTGCTGGAAGCTACCAGGTCGGTGAGAGAGAAGTGGCCGTTCAACAGGTTGGTGGGCAGGGTGAACTTACCTGAATAGGCGCCAAACTCGTTGGTGGTAACAGCAACGGTATCTACAGCCTGGCCATTGGGATCGGTTAAGGTAATGCTGGTTGAAAAGTTAGGAACAATACTGCTTTCGCGGGTTTTTGAATTATAGTTAAGCAGTATGCCCTTGAAGTAAACGGTTTGTCCGGGCCGGTAGATGGCGCGGTCGGTGAACAGGTATGCGCTCTTTGTCGTCCTTTCCGTTTCTTCCGGCGCCCTGCCCGGCCAGTTGTAATTATAAATGTAATCTTCCAGCATCAGACGGTCATCGGCGGTGGTTATTTCAAGTTTGAAATTATTGTCGTTCTTATTTACGAACGGATTGAGTTTTATATACCCGTTAGCATCGGTAACACCGCTTTGTCCTTTGGTATCGGTATACTTGCGCACATTGTAATCGTAGGTATGGTTCCATACCTGTACTTTGGCATTCGCCAGCGGTTTTCCGGTTTCGCGGTTTACTACAAAATATTCGGCGCCTTTATTGATGTAAGCAATATTCGATACATGGAAGTATTGAACGGCCAGTTGATTTTCAGGTACTGAAAATTTATCGCTTACGCTTGCTATCAAAGCATAGGTGCCAACAGGCAGCGCATCGATCTTTAGTTCAACTGCATGCTTCTGGTAATCTTTCGTATCGGGTAATGGCTGGTTGAATGATCTCAGGGCCGGTAAGGCTACCAGTTTTTTCCAGTAGCTGTCGTCCCAGCTGTTGGTGCCAATGGATTCCTGTGTTTTGGCATCCAATTTTACCACGCGGAAATGCAGCCGGGTAAAATTGCGCCAGGTGAGCAGGGTGCGGAAGGCCTGGCCGGGCACATTTACTTTTTCGGTTTGCATGTTCATCTCTATACGGGTGATCTCCCGAACAAGGTTCTGGCAATTCAGCTTTCCTTCGCTGCTGTCTTTTTGCATGATCACCTTATTGCAAATACTCATGGCCTTTAAGTAGCCATCGCGGTGGGCGTCGCCCTGCTCAGGATTATATTGCGTTGCCTGGTTAACATACAATTGCGCAAGCAGATACCAGGCCTGGGTGGCCGGTGGTATAAGCCCATATTTATTGCCTGTTTGTTCCAGCGCTTTTATGTACAATGCTTCTTTGTTTTCGAGCGTGGCATTTTCGTACACGTATTGCAGTCTTGCCAGATCCACATCGATAAAGGCATCGGGTTTTGGATCGCCTGCATGAAACTGCAACAGGCGTTGGTATAATTGCAGGGCTTTGAACTGAAGCGAAAGGCTGTCGCTGGTAACGAACCTGTGGTTCATGAATTGTTTTGCTTCTGCAAATGCGGCTTCATCGGTTATTTCAAACGATTCTGCCGCTTTCTTTACCGTACGTTCGTTGTTTTTAAAGTAATCGAGCGCGCGATGTGCCAGCAGATCGAACAGGGTAGGCCGTAAGTGACGTACATTCCCTTTAATGATCACCGCATCGAACGGTTCCAGTTTTGTTTGCTGTAACTGTTTTTCGTTGCTGATCGAAGCCAGGTAAAGTTCGCTGATCTTTTTATGAAAATCTTCCGTGCTCCAGGTGGCCAGGTCGTCTTTTTTGAAGTTGATTGTTTCGGTGCGGTTGTATAACAGCCAGCGGTGCTGCTGAAACCAGGTATGGTATTTTTGAGCGGTTATGCTTTGCAGTACAGCCCGTACCGGTTCTTTCGATTGGGCAATTTCGGTTTCCAGTTGCAAAATGTTCTTTTTCACCGCTTCTTCTTCTTTGTACTGCTGCAATTCAGCCTGGTATAAAAGCGCTTTTATTACCTGGGCATCGTTACCTTCTTTTTTAGCAAGCGAATAAATATTATTCACCGCTTTTAAGGCCGATTCGGTCAATCCGGATTTTTGAATGAGGCTGTCTACCTGTTTCCATTCTTTGTCGTACGTTTTCATCTTCTGTTGCGCTTTTGTGACCAAAAAAAATAAGGTTGCACATACCACCGATAAAATTCTCTTAAATATCATTAGGCCAAATTTTATACAAGTTATAATAAGTTGACGAGTTAACAGGTTGACGTGTTAACAAGTTGACAAGGTCTGTTCAAAAGATCAGTATCACCGGGTTTATATAAGATACAGGGTGTAAGGAATAAGAGGCCGGAGAAGTCCGATATTTCTGCTTTCGCTTTTGTTTTCAGCCTGGTACAGCCACGTCTTTTTCTGACTTTTCTTTTCTGAACTTCGTTCATACCTGTTTTGATGCCGGTACCGGATAATTTACATACATGAAAAAGTTAAAGTGCTTTACAAAAGAAGAGGGCAAAAGCAATGCCGGGTCGCTTATATATGGTAATATTAAATATAAGTTTTATTCCAAACAGTGTGCAACGTAAATACTGGCCTTTTCGTTCTATACATCAAAACCTGCCGGCAGGGCAGGTACCCTTTTACCCGCACAAAACACCCAACATGAAAAAAACGTGTATCCTGATCCTTTTTCTGCTGCCAGCCTTTCTGGTGCGCGCTTTAGCCGGACCAGACGATGGTATATTAGGTATTACCAATTTAAGCCGTCAGAACATTACCATCGAAATTGATGGCCGCACTTATACCGATGTAACCAATGCGCTTATTCTCCGCAATTTCAGGCCCGGTAATCACATCGTAAAAGTGTATACGATGGTAAGATCCACACCTGTTACCAGGCTGGCCAGGCGGGTTGTATTATATAACAAGAGCATGTATGTAAAGCCAAAGTATTATGTTGATATTGTCATTAACCGCTTTGGCCGGGCATTATACGATGAACAACCCATAACCGATAACCGGTACGATGGCGATGGTGTTGATGAGCGCGATGACCGTAACAATAACAACAACTGGCCAGGTCGCAATAACGATCGTGATAACTATAACGGTGGCAGACCGCCGAGGAATGATAATTATCCTCCGCGGCCCATGGACGATAATACCTTTAGTTCATTTATAGAGACGGTGCGCCGCGAAAGTTTCGACGATTCGCGTATGGCTATTGCCAAATCGGGCATCGATCAAAACTACTTTACATCGGCACAGGCAAAACTACTGGTTGCTTTATTTTCTTTTGAGAACAGCAAACTGGAGGCGGCTAAATATATGTATGGCCGCACCACCGACCAAAAGAATTATTTTGTTGTGTATAGTGTATTCAGCTTTAGTAAAACGAAAGAAGAGCTGGCCGAATACGTGAGAGCATATAAGCCTTAAAACAAGGTGTGCCACATTTGTACGCAGCAGCGAAAGCAAATGTGGCACACCTGATTTAATAAAAAAACCTTGCAGATGTTGTTGGCTGTTACTGCCCTCAAAAACTGCAAGGTTTTATATTTTTAACGTAAGCGAGGCTTACTTCTTAAGGATATTTGCGATCGTAACGCCGATATCGGCAGGGCTCGATACCACGGTGATACCGCATTCCTGCATGATCTTCATTTTTGCAGCGGCTGTATCTTCTGCACCGCCAACGATAGCACCAGCGTGACCCATACGGCGTCCGGGAGGAGCTGTTTGACCGGCGATAAAACCAACTACAGGTTTTTTACCATTTTCTTTATACCAGCGGGCAGCTTCGGCTTCCATTCCACCGCCAATTTCACCGATCATTACCACAGCTTCCGTTTCAGGATCGTTCATAAACATTTCCAGCGCTTCGCGGGTAGTGGTTCCAATGATGGGGTCGCCACCGATACCAACTGCTGTAGAAACACCTAAACCGGCTTTGGCAACCTGGTCAGAAGCTTCATACGTGAGGGTACCTGATTTAGATACGATGCCGATCTTACCTTTTTTGAAAACGAAACCAGGCATGATACCAACTTTGCATTCGCCGGCAGTGATCACACCAGGGCAGTTAGGCCCGATAAGGCGCGATTTTGTTGCCTGCAGGTACAATTTGGCTTTTACCATGTCCTGTACCGGAATACCTTCAGTGATACATACTATCAGCTCGATACCTGCATTGGCAGCTTCCATGATAGCATCGGCGGCAAAAGCCGGTGGTACAAATATGATAGACACATTGGCCCCGGTTTCCTTTACTGCTTCCGCTACGGTATTAAATACCGGCCTGTCCAAATGCAATGTGCCTCCTTTGTTGGGTGTAACGCCACCTACTACATTGGTACCATATTCTATCATTTGGGTAGCATGAAAGGTACCTTCTGTGCCGGTAAAGCCCTGCACCAGGATCTTTGATTGTTTGTTTACTAAAATACTCATCAGCGGAATTTTTAATACCGACATTTATCGGGTGTGCAAAAATAGGGGATAATGGCTGAATATGCTAATGTGATAATTAGCTAATGTGCTAATAACGGGATGTAAATACGCAAACGTTGCCGGGAGCAACCGGCAACATATAATGGTCTGTTTGTAGCTTTGATGAAAGCGGCAAAACCGGGTATCACCGGAAATTAATTTTTATAAAGCGGGCAAGTGTAGTCTTACGGGAGAAGGCGAAGCTGTATTCAATCAGCTCATTGGCATATTACCAAATCAGCACATTATTTTATCATTTTATCCATATCCCGGTTCTCATCAATTTTACCGGTTTGTTCAAGCATACGCATGTCTTTGGCGTCTTTTAAGAACTCTGAGGCAAAAATAAATTCATTCAGGCGCTCATTCTTGTTAAAGATGATCTCTTTATTACTGCCTTCCCATTCTTTTTTACCCTGGTACATAAAGATGATATGATCGCCAATTTCCATTACGCTGTTCATATCGTGGGTGTTCACCACCGTTGTGATGTTGTATTCTGTAGTAATTTCTTTAACCAGTTTATCGATAACCAGCGAGGTTTCCGGATCGAGGCCCGAGTTAGGCTCATCGACAAACAGGTATTTGGGATTTAGAACAATAGCCCGCGCAATACCCACCCGCTTTTTCATACCACCGCTCAGCTCGGCCGGGAATTTTTTATTCACGTCTTTCAACCGTACCCGCTCCAGCACTTCATTCACCCGTTTCAATTTCTGGGCGTGGGTGTCGCGGGTAAACATGTTCAGGGGGAACATAATGTTTTGCTCAACGGTAAGGCTGTCGAACAGGGCCGAACCCTGGAACAGCATGCCGATCTGCTGGCGGATCTCTTTCTTTTCTTCGGTATTCAGCTTATTGAAGTCTTTATCGTCGTAGCAGACCTCACCCTGATCGGGTACCATAAGGCCCACCATCAATTTCATAAACACGGTTTTACCGCTACCGCTGGCGCCGATAATAAGGTTACATTTACCTGCCTGCATGGTAACGCTAACTCCATTCAACACAGTTTTCTCTCCAAATCCCTTCTTTATATTTTTTACTTCGATCATGGTTTATGAATTCATGCTACGGATACAATACCGCTATAACTTATTAAAATTGTATGGGTTCTATTTAGTTAGACCGTTTTAGCCGCGCTTTCGCTGTTCAGTTCATAACGGTTTTACCCCATTAGTGTAACAATATTGCGGCCAGCACATAATCGGCGCCTAAAATGCTCACACAACTCACCACTACCGACTTGGTGCTCGACCTGCCGATTTCCAGGGCGCCGCCTTCCACATGATACCCATAATAAGCGGGGATGCTGGAAATAAGGAATGAAAAGGTGTATGCTTTTACCAGGGCGAAGAAGACATTATATGGCTGAAAATACTGCAGTAACCCGGTTTCATATTGCGCGGGCGACAAAATACCCGCCGAGGTGGATGCCAGTTGTCCGCCATAAATACCCAAAGCAGCCGAAATTACCACCAGCAGGGGAATTACGATGAGGGAGGCCAGAATTTTTGGCAATACCAGGTAAGCCTTGGTGTTGATGCCCATAATTTCCAGAGCGTCAATTTGTTCGCTTACCCGCATGTTGCCCAGTTCGCTGGCAATTTTACTGCCAACCACCCCGGCAAGAACTATACACACCAGGGTAGGGGCAAATTCCAGGATCACCGTATCGCGCACGATCTGCGCAACTGTGCTCATGGGAATTACGGGGCTAACCAGCTGATAGGCTGTTTGCAGGGCAGATACCGCCCCCATAAAGAAGGAAATGATGACTACTATCCCCAAAGAGCCGATACCGATCTCATTGCATTGGTGCATCAGCTCCTTCCAATACATTTTCCAGTTCTCAGGTTTTGAAAACATTCCCTTGATCATCAACAGGTAACGGCCAAACTCGGTAAATAAAGTCATGATATTTAAGCAATAGTGTAAAAATACAGCTTAACGATGAAAAACAATAGTTTATGATATAAGGTTCAAAAACGGCAAACGTGAAAAGCCCTGGCAACAGCTTCTGTTACGGAAACAGGCTTCAGGCTAAGGCATTGGCAATGATCGTTAATACCTGTACCCCAGCTGAGCCCGGGGCAAGCGCTGAAACCCGTAACCTGAAACAGTTAAATATAGTGCCTGAAGAATGTTCGCCGGAAACCGGTACCCGGCGCCTGGCAACCAGCAACCGGCACCCGGTAACTATTTCTTCTTCCACCAGGCCGGCTTTTTCGCCGTTTCCTGGTTGTTGTTATTACATTTCAATTGTGCGTCGATAACGGCAATTAGGGCCATATTGTAAATGCTGCGAACCGAACTGCCCAGTTGCAGCACATGCACCGGCTTTTTCAGTCCAAGCAAAATAGGGCCAACGGCATCGGCGCCGCCGATCTCTTTCATCAGGTTGTAGGCGATATTACCCGCTGCGAGGTTGGGGAAAATGAGGGTATTCACTTCCTGGTCAACCAGTTCGCTGAACGGGTAGTTCTCACGGAGAATATCCTGCCTGAAGGCGATACTTGCCTGCATTTCGCCATCTATGGTGATGGTAGGATCTTTTTGTTTAACGATGTCCTTTGCCCGCGCAACCAGTTTGGCTTCCGGCGAATCGCTGCTGCCGAAGTTGGAATAGCTCAACATGGCAATGCGGGGCACCAGGTTAAAGCTGCGCACTTCTTTGGCGGCCAGCAGGGTGATATCGGCCAGCTCTTCCGCAGTGGGGTTGAAGTTCACTGTGGTATCGGCCAGGAACAGGGGACCTCTTTTGGTAAGCAGCATGTACATACCGGCGATCTTTTTCACGCCTTCTTCCATCCCGATCACCTGCAGGGCCGGACGAATTGCTTCTGCGTAATTGCGTGTTAACCCTGAGATCACTGCATCGGCATCACCGGTTTCCACCATCATACAGCCGAAATAGGTGCGGTCTTTCATCATCTTGCAACTCTCGTAGAGGTTCACACCTTTACGCTGGCGTTTTTTGAAGAACAGTTCGCCGTATTGTTTGCGTTTCTCTTCATACTCATCATTGCGCGGGTCGATGATGGCCATTTCATCGAGGTCGACACTGTTCTCGAGGGCCAGTTGTCTGATCTTCTTCTCATCGCCCAGCAAAATGGGTTGGCAAATGCGTTCTTCAACGGCGATCTGGGCTGCTTTCAATATTTTAACGTTATCGGCTTCGGCAAATATCAGTCGTTTGGGATTGCGGCGGGCTTTGGCGCCAAGCACCCGCATCAACTGGTTATCGAGGCCGAGGCGTTTATTCAATTCTATAGAATAAGTTTCCCAATTGGTGATCTTCGTTTGTGCAACCCCGCTTTCGATGGCTGCTTTTGCAACGGCCGGGGCAACGGTGCTCAACAACCGTGGATCGAGCGGTTTGGGAATGATATAGTTGGGGCCGAACGATAAGTTCTTTTCGTTATAGGCAATGTTCACGATATCGGGCACAGGGCTTTTGGCCAGTTCGGCCAGCGCTTTAACGGCAGCCAGCTTCATGGCCTCGTTAATTTGTGTGGCGCGAACGTCGAGCGCGCCGCGGAAGATGAACGGAAAGCCCAGTACGTTATTTACCTGGTTAGGATAATCACTGCGGCCGGTACCCATGATCACATCTTTACGGGCAGCAGTGCAGTCTTCATAAGTGATCTCGGGGTCGGGGTTGGCCATGGCCAGAACAATGGGGTTCTTTGCCATGCTCTTAATCATTTCCTGCGTTAATACGTTGCCTTTGCTGAGACCGATAAATACGTCACAACCATCGAGCGACTGCTCCAGCGTTACGTTTTTGCCTTTGGAAATAAATTCCTTTTTCAGCACATCGAGGTCGGTGCGGCTTTCGTGAATGAGGCCTTTACTGTCGAAAACGAGAATGTTTTCGCGAACCGCGCCGAGGGCTTCATATAATTTTATACAAGCGATGGCTGCGGCGCCGGCGCCATTTACGACAAACTTACACTTCTCTATCTTTTTCTTTTGCAGTTCCAGGGCGTTCAGCAGGGCGGCTGCACTGATGATGGCGGTACCGTGCTGGTCGTCGTGCATCACCGGAATTTTCATTTGCTTTTTCAGCTCCTGTTCTATGTAAAAACATTCCGGCGCTTTGATGTCTTCGAGGTTAATGCCGCCGAAAGTAGGTTCCAGGGCTTTAACGATCTGAACGAATTTCTCGGGGTCTTTTTCATTGATCTCGATATCGAATACATCTATATCGGCAAATATTTTGAACAGAACGCCTTTGCCTTCCATTACGGGTTTACCGGCTTCGGGGCCAATGTCGCCAAGACCGAGCACGGCGGTACCGTTACTGATAACGGCAACCAGGTTTCCTTTGGCGGTATATTTATATACAGATTCGGGGTTGGCATGAATTTCAAGGCAGGGCTCGGCCACACCGGGCGAGTAGGCAAGCGACAGATCGCGTTGGGTTTTTGCTTCTTTTGTTGGGATAACTTCAATTTTGCCGGGACGGCCCTTGGCATGGTACTCTAAGGCAGATTCCTTACGCAGTTCTTTTTTCATCTGAAATTGATAATTTTTATTTTTAGCCAGTTGTCCGCATGACCCGAACGGGCAGGGGGACTTACAATGCCAGAATTTTCATCACAGGTAAAATGGTTAATGACAATTTGGGCATTGACCTTTCATCATTTACTATTTAATGTTTAACCAGTTACCCCTCTATCCATCGGGGCTGAACCTGATATTACCATAAACGCATTTTCTAATCAATTAGTTACGAAGAAAATGAGTTTATGAGGCAATTCCTGGAAATTAATTCAGCACAATTGGCGCGCAATTTACGGGAAAACGGGTTACCGCATTGGGGTATGGATATATATGGCGATTACTGAATGTGTAATGGCTGGAAGGCGAGCCAATTTTGCGGTTTCTGGATTTCGTTTAGCTATTTCTGGTTTAATACTGGATAAATCAGGCGTATTAAAGGAATTGTGAACGACTTCAGGGAATTCACTTTTCCTTGTAGGAAAACTCAATTCCCTTTAGGGGATTGGGGAAAGCTTACGGGAAAACAGAAAAGCCTGAAGGAATGGTTAAAAGCTTTCAGGAAAACCGGAGTGCCTGCGGGAAACCTGAATAGCCTGCACGAAATCTCAAAAGCTTCAGGGAAAACATAAAAGTTGCAGGGAATCGGCTTTTCCCTACAGCTTTTTGTAAACGATGATTGACAATGGCTCAAAACAGGCTTACAATGACCTAAAACTGGCTAACAACGGGGTAAAGTAAGCGAGCAACGACCCGAAATAAGCGAACCATGAGTGAAAACAAGCTAACAATGGGGCAAAGTAAGCCGGCAACGATCTAAAGTAAGTAACAATTGAGGCATTGTAACCCTGCAATGATATTAAAGCATTCTGCAACGGCCGGGGGTAACCATGCAATAACCCAAAGCAACGCTACAATACCTGTTAACCATTCAACAGGAGCTTTATTTAACATAGCGGCACTTGAATAAATTCTATATCCATAACATAAAAGGTGGCTGTCGCCCAATGTATGTTTATGTGATTGTCTCAAACCGGCCCGGGGTACAAGAATTGCGATAATACCCTAAAAATGTGCAATGAGCCGGGTTAATATATTGACAGTGATAACCGTTATATTTATTATGGCGCTGTTCAATGAAAGAGCATGGGCGCAAAATGCTTCAAACGCACAAAACAGGTTTTATGCAATGAATGTAAAAAAGATCGATTCGTTCAACCTGTTCCTGAGAACCTGGTGCGATTCGGTAAA
Source organism: Niastella populi (assembly GCF_002078015.1). Classification (GTDB taxonomy): domain Bacteria; phylum Bacteroidota; class Bacteroidia; order Chitinophagales; family Chitinophagaceae; genus Niastella; species Niastella populi. The sequence goes on from NZ_LWBP01000045.1 coordinate 154,405, forward strand.
ACCGGTGACCATTACCGATGCGTCTTTTCAACAGGATAAAGAGAATATCAGGTATGTAAGCAAACTGTACAATGCAAACATGTCATATAAAGATTTTTTACGTGAAGCCGATAAGAATGACCTCGTACGATCGCAGTTCAGGCGGGTTGGCCTGGTTAATTTGTATGAATACAAGATCGATGAGCAATTAGGCTATCTGGCTATAGACATATGGCTTACGGTTATGGATGAAAAAATAATTTATAAGAAATTTGTAATTAGGAATCTGGCGAAACGGGAATGCCTTTCCGGTAACGTAACGGTCCCGTTTTTTGATTATGTATATTTCAAAAGACTGGTAAACGAAGTTCATTTTCCTATCGAAGGCTGCGCCAATTGCGATAGCCTTGTTGTTGACACCTTGTATGGGTCATTGTTTAATGAAGTAGCTCAAAAATATCCAAACTATAATTTTATTCCTGAAGTGGCCAATGAACGGCTGAAAGATCGAATATTTGAAGCAACTTATCTCGATGATAGTTATTATCATAATAATATAGTGCCTGAACTGTTTGTTTTATTGGTAAACCTGAAAGAGTACGAAGCCATTACCAACCTGTTGTATTCTCCCAACCACCTTATGGCTGTCAATGCGTATGAAGCGTTGGTATATTTAAGAAGCACCAGGACCCTTGAAATAAATGCACAGCAGGAAGAAAAGATGAACAGCATTGCGGCCGGTAAAACTGAAATACCTGTTTACTGTGGCCGGGATTGCAAACCGGAAAATTACCCATACAGTACTTTAAAAATAAGCGAAAGAAATATATATGATAAATATGAGGCGGCGTTGAGGTAGGCCTTCCTTCTTTGCAGTCAATTTCCTAACCTGGCATTTTGCCGGTTTTATTTTATATCGTATACCCATAATTCATTGAATTACAGACGAACGCTGTTGAAAGACGGCCTTGCGGCCCCTCCGCTCATCACATTTTTTAACCATTTCATTTGACAATCCGGAAAAAGCCCTTATGTTTGCGTGTACTATTAAACTAGTACACTAAAACGCCAAACATGATACAGATCCAAAACCTGCATTTTGGGTATCGGAAGAAAAAAATATTCACCGGCCTGAGCCTTAAACTCGAAGCTGGCCATATCTATGGTTTGCTTGGTAAGAATGGTACCGGTAAATCGACCCTCCTGAGAAATATGGCCGGCCTGCTTTTTCCAAAAGAAGGTAATGTAAGCGTACTTGGCTTTAACCCCGCCAAACGCCAGCCCGCTTTTCTGCGCGATATTTTTATGGTGCCTGAAGAGTTCTTTATGCCCGACATGCCCGTTGATTACCTGGTGAAATACACCGCCCCTTTTTACCCCAAATTCAACGAAGAACAGTTCAACCGGTATGTCACCGAGTTCGATATTCCCCGTTCCAACAGTATGCAGCAGATGAGTTATGGTCAGAAAAAGAAAGTGCTCATCAGCTTTGGCCTGGCCTGTAATACCTCTGTATTGCTTATGGATGAGCCTACCAACGGGCTCGATATCATGAGCAAAAGCCAGTTCAGAAAAGTAATAGCCGGTTGCCTCGACGAGAACAAATGCATCGTCATCAGCACCCACCAGGTGAAGGATCTCGAAAGCCTTATCGACCGGGTTACCATTATCGATGAAGGCCGCATCCTGTTCGATCAAACGGTTGACAACATCACCCGCAAGTTGTCGTTCCATGTTTCTTACGACATCGACGAAATTAAACAGGCTTTATATCGGGAACCATCTTTACGCGGCAGCGCCGTCATTACCCGCAACACGCAGGGTGATGAAAGCAAAATGGATCTTGAATTGTTGTACAAGGCCATAGTGCTGAATGGTAATGCCATTGAATCTGTCTTTAACGCTTAAACTAATGCTATGAATTCCTACTTCGATCTTAACCGTTGGTTTTTATATATAAGCAAACACTGGAACGAGAATAAGAAAAAGTACCTGATCTCACTGGCCGCCATTGGAGGTTTATTGGTTCTCTGGTTCTCTTTTCTGATGATCGTAAACAGGCGTCATCCCATGCAGGAAGATATGCAGGTGGTAGCCTATTACGTGGGTCTGTATCTTACCGGTTGTTTGTATGCCAGTATGATTTTTCAGGAACTGAGCGATAGTTCCAAAGGCATTTCCTATCTGTTATTACCGGCTTCATTACTTGAAAAATTACTGACAGCCATATTGTTTGGCGTAGTACTGTATTTCGTTTGCTATACAGTTGTTTTTTATGCCGTTGATTTTATTATGGTAAAGGCATCGAATGGTATTGTTAGCAATATATATGAAAAGGAACATTTAGGGCGTTTCACACCGCAGGAAGTGGCCAATGTTTTTGTTACCACGCGGGTGAATGGCGATAACTTTTACATTATTATCCTGCTCATTTATTTCACGGTGCAATCGATATTTCTGTTGGGCTCCGTCTATTTTTCAAAGTACAGTTATATAAAAACCCTGGTGTGGGGACTGATCGTTTTCCTGGTACTGGTATTTTTTCAACACAAGATCATAGCGTCATTTATGCCGCATGGTGGTTTCTTCAATTCCACGGTATACAGGGTGTTCGATCATGAAAAGGGAGAACTGAATATTAACATACCGGCATGGATTGGTATCGTTGGTTTATACCTTATCAAATATTCCCTGCCGCCGCTGCTTTGGATCGCTAGTTATTTCAGGTTGAAAGAAAAAGAAGTTTAACGCCTAAATCAATAAATATGCAATTCCGAGAATCGCAAGCTATATACTTACAAATTGCCGATTATGTGTGCGAGAAGATCTTGCTAAAGGAATGGAAGGTTGAAGAGCGGATACCATCCGTACGGGAACTGGCGGTTCAACTGGAAGTGAATCCCAATACTGTAATGCGCACCTATGAATTTCTTCAGCAACAGGAGATCATTTATAATCAGCGGGGCATCGGTTATTTCGTTTCCCCTCCGGCTTTAAAGAATGCGCAAAGCTACCGCAGGAATGATTTCGTAGAGAAAGACCTGCCGCAGGTTTTCCGCACCATGTTTCTGCTGGGGATGGATCCCGAAGAACTGAAACCCCGGTTTGAAAAATACAAAAAACAAAATTTTGCTTAAGAAAACAGCTGCAAGCCACACGCTGCAAGCTGCAAGCAGAACATCAAAAAAGAATTAGATTATGAAAACGAGCAATAAAATATTAATAGGGATATTTTTAGCCGTGATAATACTTACCACATCCATTCACCTGTACGTGTATGCCAAATACAAACGCGGTGATTATGTGCCCTTTCAGCGGGAGTCGGCCGTTTTTATGGATAGGGTAGATGTGCCGGGGGCAAAGTTTGTATCTATAACCGGTCTCGGTGGTGTTGAGCTCATCAACAGCGATACGGCAAAATTCGAAACAGATAAAGACAATGTAGGCCGTATTTCATACAAGATGGTAAAAGATACGCTGGTGATCACTGATCCTACCTTAACAGATGAACAGCTTGAACGGGGAGGGCGCAATTACCAGCGGTTTAAATTATACCTGCCGCCTTCGGTTCCGGTGCAAACAGCCTTTTGCAGTATTAATGCGAAAGGTGCGGTTGATTCTACCCATGCGGCATCTTATAAAATTGCTTTAACCAGGAACTCAAATTTGAGTATCAGGAATGACAATAGAGCTTCCTATTTTGATCAATTGCTTATCAAAGGAGAATCCGCAGAAATTGTGCTGGAAGACCAGGCCATTATAAATGACCTCCATGTTCAATTGGTGCACTCCTCCATAAATGACATGAAAGCGACGATACAAAGTATAACCGTTGAGGCAGACCCCCAATCATCACTGAACCTTTCTGGTAAGAATATTAAAGCCTTAAAGTAATCAGTTATGCAATCATCAATTATTGAAACCCGGGGCCTGAACTTTGCTTTTCAAACCGGTCAAAAAATATTAAATGATCTGAACCTGCAGGTACCTGCCGGTAGCATATATGGATTTTTAGGTCCCAATGGCGCCGGCAAAACTACCACGTTGCGGTTATTGTTGGGTTTATTAAAAAAGCAGGAAGGTGATATCGCCCTGTTTGGCAAGCATCTTCGGGCGAACCGGCTTGAAATATTACGCCGCATTGGCTCACTCATTGAACAGCCCTCATTATACCTGCATTTGACGGGTAAAGAAAACCTGGAAGTTTTTCGATTAACCTATCAATGCAATAAAATCAGGATAAATGAAGTGCTTCAACTGGTTGGGTTGATGCAGGCAGCGAATAAAAAAGCTAAGAACTATTCGCTCGGTATGAAGCAAAGGCTGGCGATTGCCATTGCTTTGTTACATGATCCTGAAGTACTGATACTGGATGAACCAACAAATGGCTTAGATCCCAATGGCATCATTGAAACCAGGGAACTTATTAAACAACTGAACCGTGAATTTGGCAAAACCATTCTTGTTTCGAGCCACCTGTTAGCCGAAGTAGAAAAAATGGCTACGCATGTAGGGATCATTAACAAAGGGAAGTTGTTGTTCCAGGGAAGCCTGCAAAAATTACAAAATCTCCAGTCAAAACAATCGGCCATTGAAATTGAAGTAAATGATGCAGAGCGGGCGCAACAGGTGTTACAAGAACAATTTGCTGTAAAGCAGGTAAATGGCACGCGGCTGTTGCTGAATTATGAAAGCAGGGAACGATCGGCGCAGTTGAATAAATTACTGGTACAACAGGGCGTGGACGTATATCAGCTGGCTGTTACCCAAAACGATCTGGAAAATTTATTTCTTCAAATTACAGCTCAATAGTATGATCGCTTCATTTGTACTTAATTCAAAAGCCGAATTTTTAAAAAGCAAGCGAACGGCTGCGTTTTGGATAACAGTTGTTGGCGCTGCCTTTGTACCTATAGTAAGTTCTATAATGCTGGTGGCGCGTCCCGGTCATTTTATTCCGGCGCTTAAAAAAGATCCCTGGCAACTGATCATTATTGATAACTGGCAGGCGGGCGCATTTTTTCTGTTACCGATGTTTGTAATATTGGTAACCAGCCTGGTGGTGCAAACAGAATATAAAAATAACACCTGGAAGCAGGTATATGCTTCCCCCCGGACCATTGCCGACATTTTTTTTTCGCGGTTTATTGTTATTCATACGCTGATCCTTCTTGCGTTTATCCTGTTTAACGCATTTATTATTATAACTGCCTGCGCGGCAAACCTACTGCAAAAAGGATATACTTTTTTTGATCATCCTGTACCCTGGAAAACATTATTTGCACTAACAATAAAACTTTATTTTTCTGTATTGGCCATTACTTCCATTCAATATTGGCTAAGCCTGCGCTTTCGCAACTTTATTATTCCGGTTGGTATTGGGTTGGCATTGCTGATAACAGGTTTTATGATTAACCAGTGGGAGCAGTTGTATTGTTATCCCTACATGTACCCCATCATATTTTTTTGGCCTGATTTCCAGAAAAAAGCTGCATTTGTTAATAAAGCGCAGGTATTTGATACGATCTGGTTTGCAGTGGTATTGGGGATCGCGTATTGGGATATGGTTACCCGAAGGGAGAAGGGATAAAGGATCCGGGCCCTGCCATTTATTAATAGTAAATTTACTTTTTATGCAACATCTTATGCTGGCATTAGCTATCATTTTGCTGACGGTGATCGCCCGCAATGAACATGCTGCAAACAGACGGGGCAAGGTTTCTAAAGTAATTGAAACGCCAAAATCACAGAAAGCGGTTATGGAGCCGGAGCGGGAAGAAGAAGTTGAAACCGGTTTTTCAATACGGTATTTCGTAATTGATAAGTACGGTATTTAGTTACGCAGTCATTTGTTGTGTTTTTATAGCCATGAAACGCAAATAAAAAGCGCACATAGCTTTTTATGAAGTAGGAGGTAGGAAGTAAGATGTAAGAAGAGTCTTTTATTGCTGACTCAAGTTTATTTTTTAACCTCAAAAAATCGTACCTCTTACTTCCTGCTTCTTACTTCAGTTTTTGTAGCCTCGTAGAACCTTGTATTACTATAAACGATTTTAATACTCCGTACCACCACCCAACCACGCCATCATGCCCATGCCGGTTTCAATAGCGCTTTCATCTATATTGAAAGTGGGTGTATGCACACCTGATGTAATACCTTTTGCGGCATTCATAACGCCTAAGCGATAAAAACAACCGGGAATGTGATTGGTATAATAACCAAAGTCTTCAGCGCCCATCCGCACTTCGGTGGTTTCCACTTTTTCTTTACCCATGTATTGTTCGGCGAGGTTACGGGCAATGCCGTTAAGTTGTTCATTATTGTATACGGCAGGATAACCTACATCGATGTGCAGATCGATCTCAGCGCCCATACTGTGCACCAGTTCGGTTGCCTGTTTACGAATGAGCTCATGCGCTTTGAACCGCCATTCTTCATCCAGAGCGCGAAAGGTACCCATCAGTTTCACTTCGCTGGGAATAACATTGGTGGTATGACCGCCCTGGATAGAACAGATAGATAATACCGAAGGCGATAACGGGTTCCTGTTGCGGCTGATGATCTGTTGCAGGCTCACTATGAGGTGCGAAGCAATGAGAATGGTATCTGCAGTTAAATGCGGAGCGGCCGCATGTCCGCCCTTGCCTTTGATGGTGATATAAATTTCATCGGCGCTGGCCATAACCTGTCCGCCCCGGAAACTCAGTTTGCCGATTTGCAGTTGGGGATGTACATGCAATCCGTAAATGGCCTGTGGTTTGGGATTGTCCAACACGCCTTCTTTAATGAGGATGCTGGCGCCGCCGGGATTTCTTTCTTCTCCGGGTTGAAAGATCAGTTTCACGGTGCCTTCCCATTCGTCTTTTAGTTCCTGTAATATTTTGGCAGCGCCTAATAAACAGGTAGTGTGTACGTCATGGCCGCAGGCATGCATAACGCCTTCGTTCTTTGATTTATAGGGAACATCGTTTTGTTCGGTAATAGGAAGCGCGTCCATATCGGCGCGCAGGGCGATCACTTTTTTGTTGGGGTTCTTTCCTTTTATCAAACCCACTACGCCGGTTTGGGCCATTACAGAAAAAGGGATGCCAAATTCATTCAGTTTATTTTGAACGAAACGGGATGTTTCGAATTCCTGGTAGCTCAGTTCGGGATGGGCATGTAAATGATGGCGAATATCTATAAACTCAGCAGCGTATGTTTTTGCCAGGTTTTGGATCTTCTTTTGTAAAGTGCTCATAGCCACAAAGATAATCGGAAAGGGGCAAAAACCGCCCTACAACGTCCCCGACTTGTCGGGATTCACCTCAATGATATCGCGAATGATGTATACGCCGTTGGGAAAGAAACGCTGAATGGCCGATAAATACGGTTCGGCTTCTTCGCGGTTTCTGAAGTCGCCCACCTTCAATTTCATATTGGGCTGCTGCCACATGAGGTAGGCCTTTAATTCAGGAAACTCCTGGTAGATCTTTACCTTGGCGCTGTTGGCTTTATTGCGGTCGTTGGTGCTTATTACAAGAATACGATAGCCCTGCACATGCCGGCGGGCATCGCGGGTGGTAAACTCATTGATCTGGATCTGCTTTTTTATCAGCATATCGATCCGCGGGTCTTTATGCACCGTAATGGAACTTGTATCTGTTTGGGCAAACAATGTGTGTGACAGGATCAATAAGGTACAACTGATAATGTATTTCATGCGAATATTTAATTGTTTTAAAGGCCGCAGTGAGCTTGCCATAGCCCTAGTCGATGTTCATGCAAAATCTTCGCCAAAGATAATTCAGGGAGTTGCAGGTTGCAAGCGGCCGCCCCCCTTCTTCTAATATTCCGCTGTGCCATTTTGCGGCGCCCCGGTCACAATGGCAACGCTTGCACTGCATCCCAGCCTGTTGGCCCCGGCTTTTACATATTGCTCCGCCTGCTCATAAGTGCGAATGCCGCCCGAGGCTTTTATCTGTATAGTAGACGGCAGGTGTTGCCGCATCAGTTGCACCGCTTCGATGGTAGCGCCTTTTTCGGCATAACCAGTTGAGGTTTTCAGGAAATCGACCCCAACTTTGGCATATATTTCACAACATTTAATTATTTCTTCATCGGTAAGTATCCCGCTTTCAATGATCACTTTTACCAGCCGGTTCTGCGCATGCGCGGCTTCAACAATTCCTTCCATTTCCAGCTCAAGGTATTGCCAGGCCTTGCTCCGCAGCGCCACCAGGTTGATCACCACATCCAGTTCATCGGCCCCGTCCTGTATGGCCTGCTGCACTTCTGCCTGCTTGGCCCGCGCTACGGAATAGCCAAAAGGAAAACCGATCACGGTTGCGGTTTTTACCGCACTGCCGCCCAGCACGGCCCGGGCATTTTTTACCAGCGGCGGCGGCACGCAAACCGCAAAAAAGTTGTATTGAACCGCCTCCTCACATAGGTTTTTTAGCTCATGTATGGTGGTTGCAGGTTTTAGCAGGGTGTGATCGATATATTGCGCGATGTTCATGTAGTGTATTGACCGGTTAAGAAGTTTTTAACCCGCCTAAATTACTTCATTTAACTAAATTCGGCTTTTGTTCCCGGTAATAAAACTAAAACCAAAAGCACACATGAGAGAGTACTGTTTCTTTCCCCCAGGAAAGTTCCTGTTCCTGCTGGGCCTGATATTTATGGTCAACACTGTTTCCATGTCGCAGGTAACTTTTCCTGTGAATGGAATAGCTGATCCCCAGGTAAAATGTTTTGCATTCACCAATGCCACCATTGTCAAAGATGGTCAAACCACGGTTCCGAATGCCACGCTGGTCATTCGCGAAGGAAAAATTGTAAGTGTGGGCGCATCTGTAACCATTCCCAAAGAGGCCGTGGTGATCGATTGCAGCGGCAAATTCATTTATCCTTCCTTCATCGATATATACAGCGATTATGGCGTTCCTGTTCCCCAACGGCAGGGCGCGCCTTTCGATTATCGGGCTCCTGCGCAGCTTACCTCAAATATAAAAGGGGTTTTTGGCTGGAACCAGGCAATCAAAAGCGATATCGATGCCGCCAAACTGTTCAATGCCGATGACGCCAAAGCAAAACCTCTGCGCGATCTGGGGTTCGGCGCAGTGTTAACGCATCAGAAAGACGGTATTGCCCGCGGTACCGGCGCCCTGGTAACACTGGCTACCGAAAAAGAGAACCTCGTGATGCTGAAAGACAAAGCATCGGCGCATTATTCGCTTAGCAAGGGTACATCAACCCAAAGCTATCCCTCGTCTATGATGGGTTCCGTTGCCCTGTTACGCCAAACTTACCTCGATGCACAATGGTATAAAACCAACCCGGCTGCGGAAGGCGTGAACCTTACACTGAAAGCCTGGAACGACATACAGTCATTACCACAGATCTTCGAAGCGAACGATAAGTGGAACGACCTGCGCGCCGATCGCATCGGTGATGAATTCGGTGTTCAATATATCATCAAAGGCGGTGGCAACGAATACCAGCGCATAAAAGAAATTGCTGCAACCAAAGCAACTTTCATTTTGTCGGTGAACTATCCGCAAACGATGGATGTGGAAGACCCCAATGAAGCGCGTTTTGTATCGCTCAGCGATATGAAACACTGGGAACTGGCGCCAACCAACCTCGCAGCTTTTGAAAAAGCCAACATTCCTTTTTGTATAACCGCTGCCGATTTGAAGGATACAAAAACATTTTTCGCCAACCTGCGCAAGGCCATCGACAATGGCCTCAGCGAATCAAAAGCACTGGAAGCGCTTACCAAAACACCGGCCACAGCATTAGGCGTGTACGATAAAGTGGGAAGCCTCGATGCCGGTAAAATAGCCAGCTTCATTATCACGAACGGCGAAGTGTTCAAAGACAAAACGGTGATCCTACAGAACTGGATACAGGGCAATAAATATGCAGTCAAAGATGAGAACTGGTCGCCCGTAGCCGGGCAGTATACCTTACAGGTAAGATCGGCTGGTGGCAATAACAGCTACACCCTCGATGTAAAAAGCATTTCCGATGCCAGCATTATTGCAAAAGACACCATCAAAACAAAGTTCAGCTATGATGGCAAACTGGTAACTATCAGTTTTGCTACTGAGAAAAAAACGCGCGCCGCTTCCATTCGTTTAGGCGGAACGGTGAACGGCGATGTATGGAACGGTAATGGTGTTGATGCCGATGGCAATAACGTATTGTGGACCGCCTCCTTCGCAAAAGCCGGCGCACCTGCACCCGATACCAGCAAAAAGAAACCGCAGGGCGAGCTGGGTAAAGTGGTATATCCGTTCGATGGTTATGGCTGGGATTCATTACCACAGGCCGAAACTATTTTAATAAAGAACGGCACCGTATGGACTAACGAAAAAGAAGGCCGGCTTGAAAATACCGACGTGTTGATAAAGAATGGCAAAATAGCGCAGATAGGAAAGAACCTTGCTGACGCCGGCGCCAGAGTGATTGATGCTACCGGTAAATTTGTTACACCGGGTATTATCGACGAACATTCGCATATTGCCGCCGCTTCCATAAATGAAGGCGCACAATCGGTAACATCGGAAGTGCGTATCGGCGATAACCTGAATCCCGAAGATATCAATATCTACCGCCAACTCAGCGGCGGCGTTACTTCTTCACATATCCTGCACGGATCGGCCAATACCATTGGCGGACAAACCCAGCTGATCAAGCTGCGGTGGGGCGCTGGCGATGAAGAGCTGAAGTTCAAAGGCGCCGATCCCTTCATCAAATTTGCATTGGGTGAGAACGTAAAACGCACCACCTCGCAAAATAATAACCGCTTCCCCGATACGCGTATGGGGGTGGAAGAGGTGATGATGGATGCCTTTACCCGCGCCTGTGAATATGAAAAAGGTTGTAAAGAAGCCGCGGTTCCCGCAACCACATCAAAAAAGAAAGGCGCTGCCGCTACTACGGCTGCTGCCGCTGTTCGCCGCGACCTGGAACTGGACGCCCTGGTTGAGATCATGAACAAAAAGCGTTTCATTACCTGCCACTCTTACGTACAAAGCGAGATCACCGCTACCATGCGCGTGGCTGAAAAATTCAATTTCACGGTAAATACGTTCACGCATATTCTAGAAGGTTATAAAGTGGCCGATAAAATGAAAACGCATGGCGCTAACGCTTCTACGTTCAGCGACTGGTGGGCATATAAGACCGAAGTACAGGATGCCATTCCGTATAACGCCACCCTTATGCAACGCGTGGGATTGAATGTTTGTATCAATTCAGATGATGCAGAAATGGCGCGGCGCCTGAACCAGGAAGCCGCCAAAAGCGTAAAATACGGCGGCATGTCGGAAGAGGAGGCGTTTAAAATGGTAACGCTGAACCCGGCTAAAGCGCTCCATGTAGATGAAAAGGTAGGCAGCCTGAAAGCAGGTAAAGATGCCGATGTGGTTATCTGGAGCGATAACCCGTTAAGCATTTATGCAAAGGCCGAAAAGACGATCGTTGATGGCATCGTTTATTTCGATCGTACCCGCGACCTGGAAATGCGTAAAAAGATCGCTGCCGAAAGAAACCGATTGGTGCAGAAGATGCTGGGCGAAAAAAGAAGCGGCGGACCGGTTGCGCCTGCAACGCCCAGCTTCCAGGTAGTGCTGAGCTGTGGCGATCATGATCATCATGACGGGTTGATAACCGTGGATGTCGATGAACATGATGCGACTCATTAACGTGAAGGTGTGCCACACTTTCAAAGTGTGGCACACCCTGCAACTAAAATTGATAAAAATATTACAATGAAGAAACTAATCATATTCATACAACTTCTTGCTGCAGGCATTGCCTCGCAGGCGCAGGAAGATGTATACCCGGCCAAAGCATACGCCGGTAAATTGTACATTACCAACGGTACCATACATGTTGGCAACGGCCAGGTCATTGAAAACGGTACTATTGAAGTAGAGAACGGAAAGATCGTTCAGGTAGGCGCAGGCGTTACCGTGCCTGCGGGCGGCAAGGTAGTTGATGTGAAAGGCAAACAGGTGTACCCGGGATTAATATTACCAGTAACCGATCTGGGCCTGAAGGAGATCAGCAATGGGGTAAGGGGCTCCAACGACTATTCAGAACTGGGCGAATACAATAACAGCATCCGTTCAATAGTAGCGTACAATACTGATTCAAAGATCATCAACACGCTGAAGGCAAATGGCATTTTACTGGCAGGTGTTACACCGCAGGGCGGCACCATCAGCGGCTCTTCTTCAGTAGTACAACTCGATGCCTGGAACTGGGAAGATGCCGCGTATAAAATGGATAACGGCATGCACCTGAATATGCCCACCTTTATCAGCCGCCCCAGCCGGTTTGCGGCTTTTTTCGGTATTCCGCAATCGCAAACCGATCCCACAAAAGATGCGTTGAAAAAAATAGACGAGATCAAAACGCTTTTCCGCCAGGCAAAAGGTTACCTGCAGGAAACAACCCATAAAGAAACCAACCTGAAGTTCGAAGCATTGAACGCGTTGTTCAGTAAAAAGCAAAAGCTGTTCGTGCATGCCAGCCAGGTAAAACAAATGCTGATCGCCATCGACTTTGTAAAAGAGTTTGGATTCGATGTGGTGATCGTTGGCGGCAGCGAATGTTTTCAGATTGCCGATCTGCTGAAGCAATACAACATTGCCGTTATCCTTGGTGATGAGCATGCGTTGCCGGCTACGGAAGACGATGACATTGACCAGCCTTTTAAAACGCCGGCCATGTTGCAAAAAGCGGGGGTGTTGTTTGCGCTGAATGACGAACATGGCGAAAGCCGTTATCGCAACCTGCCCTTTAATGCAGGAACGGCCGCCGCATACGGGTTAACGAAAGAACAGGCATTACAGGCCATTACACTTAATTCGGCCAAAATATTGGGTGTTGATGACAAAACAGGTTCACTTGAAGCCGGTAAAGACGCCAATATCGTAGTAAGTGAAGGCGATATCCTCGATATGCGTACAAGCATCATTGTACATGCTTTCATTCAGGGCCGCGAAGTAAGCCTCGAAAACAAACAAAAGCAGTTGTACGACCGGTATATGTACAAATATGACTTGAAATAAGATGAAATAACCGGTAGTAAATAACGAGTGGCGGACAGGTGTTACCTGCCCGCCACTCGCTTTTAATGGCTCACCGTTTATAACTCAGAACTTATTTGATATTGATCAATAAATATGATAAAAAATAGTAAGTCATTCCGTACGGAAACAGAATGAACTATATTCAGGTAGTTCAATTCCCCTTTAACACCAAAACTGCCTGCATATGAAAAAGATACCGGTACTGGTATGTATTGCCGCTTTGTCAACTTTCCTTCTTGTTTATTGTAACACAGTAGCATCAAAAAATCCCGCTACGGCCAGTGTCGATGCAGCTACCGCATCCGCTTCTCCCGACAGCATGGTAAAACGCGGCGCCTACCTGGTGAGCATCATGGGGTGCAACGATTGTCATACACCTAAAAAAATGGGGCCGAAGGGGCCTGTTTTCGATGAGGAAAGAACCCTGTCGGGCCACCCGGCTGAAATGCCTGTAGCGCCATACGAAGCCGGCACGGCGAAGAACTGGATCCTGTTCAACCAGATGCTTACAAATTATGTGGGGCCCTGGGGCACTTCTTTTTCTGCCAATCTCACTCCCGATTCAACCGGTATCGGTGGCTGGACGGAAGCCCAGTTCCTGAAAGCGATCCGCGAAGGGAAATACAAGGGGCTTGATAATTCGCGCCCGTTACTGCCGCCCATGCCCTGGCAGGAATACAGAAATGCGACCGATGAGGACCTCAAAGCTATTTTTGCCTACCTGAAATCTTTGAAACCGATCAGGAATGTGGTGCCTGCAGCGAAGATCAATATGCCGCCGAAATCGTGAGTGGTCAATGGTCAATGGTCAATGATGAAGGTTACAGGTTTATCGTACCAGTAACATGGTGCCGGTTACCGGTTCGTGCGTGCCAGGCTCTTAATGCAGAACACTTCAGGCTGCAGCTATAAATTTGAGGCCCGGCAACCGGTAACCGGCAACTGGTTACCTTAATCTTGTATTTCCGGGTAACCGGTAACAGCTTGCAGTTGAACCCTGAAACAGCAACCCGCATCCGTTAATTGACAATTATCCTGTAACTTTCAGCGATAGAAACACTATCCGCTATGCTTACAGGATTTATCCGCAACTGTTTTATTTGTTTTGCTGCCATCACGATTGCCGCCTGCCACAATGCACAGAAAACGCAAACAACCGGTAAAAACGGCTGGGTATCGCTTTTCAATGGCCGCGATCTCAACGACTGGATCGTGAAGATCCATCACCACGAAGTGGGTGTTAATTTCGGCAATACCTTCCGGGTGGAAGACGGGATGATAAAGGTGCGGTACGACCAGTATGGTGCTTATAACGACCAGTTCGGCCACCTGTATTATAAAAAGCCTTTCTCGCATTACCACCTTGTAGTGGAATACAAATTTGCCGATGAATGGAAAAAGGATGCACCTTCCTATACCTTGCTAAATAGCGGTATCATGTTCCATTCGCAGGACCCCCGAACGATGCCGAAAGAACAGAACTGGCCCATTTCAATAGAATACCAGTTGCTGGCCGGACTGGGTGATGGCCAACCGCGTACGACAGGCAATATGTGCTCGCCCGGCACCAACATCGTTTATAACGGCGTGCTCGATACAAGGCATTGCATCAACTCTACCTCCAAAACAATTAGTAAAGATGAATGGGTGCGCGCCGAACTGATCGTGTTGGGCGATTCGCTGATAACCCATATTGTCAATGGTGATACGGTTATGCGGTACTCCAAACCGCAGATCGGCGGGGAAGTGGTTTCAGGCCACGACCCCAAAATGAAACCGGATGGTAAGATCCTTTCTTCAGGTTTCATAGCGTTGCAAAGTGAAGGACAGCCGATTGATTTCAGGAAAGTTGAAATAAAAGAATTGAAGTAAGTTGACCAGTTGACGGGGGTAATGAGTGAACGAGTGGGAAATACAGGGTTGAAAAGTTGATGGAGTTGATAATGTTGATAAAGGGAAAGGCAGCCAGCTGTATGCTTGAAGCTATCAGCCGAAGCCGATGGACATACCCTTATTCAACTTCGACATTTGAAATTCGACATTCGACATTCAATATTCGGCTGTTCGGTATTTTCTCATTTCCCTGTATTCCACTTCAACATTCAATATTGAACATTTAATATTCGATATTCCCTACGAATTCAGCAACCTGAACGGCCTCAACCTCGGCAGCCACCGCGGAACATGTTTCTTGTACTTCAGGTAATCGCCGCCAAAACGCTGCAGCATGCTGCGTTCCTCAACGAAGATGAAATAGATGGTATTGATAATAAAAAATGCCACGGCCCAGGCGAGTATATTGGTTGAATACAACATCAGCCCTTCGCCCAGGATCATAAAGAACACACCCGAGATCATCGGGTTGCGGCAATACCGGTAGGGGCCTTCCACAATCAGTTTTTGGGTAGGCTCCCAGGGAGCCAGCGTTCCATGCCCCAGTGTTTTAAACAGAAAAACGGTATACACGAACAACGCTGAACCTGCCACTGCTATGAGCCAGCCAATTATTTTAATGTTCGGGTTATGCGGTATCAGCGCGTCTTTACTGTCGTACAAGAGGTACGGTACAATGAATGTAACCGTAAAGGGCATAATTATAATGTCACGTAAATGTTTTAAGATCGAAGGCGACTCCATTTGTCAGTTAATTTAAACTTTTGATGCAAATGCTACACGGAAAAATTCATACCCTTTTTCGGGACGATCAGGCAAGTACTTATCGCGGTAATCAGATGATCCGGAGTTTTCAGGGAGTACGTAATATATGCTGAAGCAGGGCGGATAATTGCTTTGGTTGAACCCGAAGGTTCAGCATTTACCAGGGCGTTAAGATCTTTCAAAAGTTTCGATGCACCAAAAAAGTTTTCAGGCGCTTCCAAAACTGTTGATGTACAAAGGTTCCTTTATACATTGCCATGCATTTCGAAATCTAAAATACATAGTTTCGCCAGAATTTGGCGGGGTGTGGAGGAAAAATTACCAGTAAGTGGTACTGATTCGGGCTGTTGATATTTCAAAACCAGCTGAATAATTTTGCATTTTCTGATAAGTATTTGATAAGCAATTATTACATTTTTCCTTTTGACTCTTTATAATCGAGCTGCAGTTCAATCAGGGTGCCTATGTTTAAAACAAAATAAAGAATTAACAGTAAAAGAGCGCTGAAATTCATAGGCGGGAGTGGTATTTCAATTCCAAATAAAGTGATTGACATACTTACTCCCATGTAAATGGTAATATTTGCCAAATAAAAAGTAGCCAGAATTAAGTACACCCCCAATGCAAGCAGGGCCTTTTTACAGGTTTTGTCTTTATACAGCAAGTATAAAACAGGAACAAATAAGATCAGGCCTAGATAATTTGTTATGTACGGATTGTTTTTTCCGGAAATAAACAAAAACCAGATATAAGCCAGCATACAACCGGTAATTATCAGTGGAATGTAGAATAAGATCTTTCGTTTACGGGTCATTATTGTCATGAAAGTGAAAATTGAATTGGGCGTTTGCCGCTACGGTTTGGCAAGCAATTGAATTAAGCTATTGAGGTTGGTAATCCGGCCTTTTAATTTAATGTTTCCTGCTGATTGTTTCATTGTCCCCGGGCATATACTTCAACCGCAGTGATACGGTAGAAAATAATCTTCCCATTTTACCGCTTTTGAATTCTACTCCTGCATACAAACTATCGTTGTGAAACAGCTTCAGCATAGGGTTGCTTTTTGAGTCCATTTCCTGAAAGTTTTCCGCTTTGAATAGTTTAGGAAAACGCTGCCAGTTCTCAAACGACCCTACTAACGTTACCGTGCCTGATTGGGGTGATATTCTTATAAACTGCGATTTTCGTTCGTTGATCCAGCCTGAATCGTGTTTCGTCCACGGATAACTGATGGTATTCAGGAAGGAATCAACATCGTTCCGTTTCATGGTGAGCAATGCTTTCAGGTCCTTTATTTCAAACTCCCTCGATTTTACATTTGTATATTCTTCCACCTGCGAATCGGATGAAAGGATCTCTACGATATTGGGGTGTTTTTTAGAATATACGATGGTAACCCACTGTCCTTTACCGTAACGGCGGAATTCATTCTCCGATACACTTTCTTTAACTGTAAGCCAGCGCCCGTTCTCGTCTTTGAATTCTATGGTTACATCGAAAGAACCGCCGCGCCTGGTTTTAAAGCCGCTGCCATCCCTGATGATGCCTTTTGTCGTTACGCCGTATTTCTTCAGTTCGTTGCTTTCATCGTTAACGGTTCTTATAATTAAGAGTATTAACATGCCCAGCGCCGGAAGTACCATTAATGGCGTTACTTTATGCCGCCAGTCATGGCGCGATTTATCTTTTGTATTGAATTCATCCCAGGTGTGAAAGTCGCCAATCAGTTGAACCAGGAAGAAAAGGAACGATGCGGCGCCAATGATCGAAAAAAAAATGGGCGCCTGCGACCAGGTGCCTATTGGAATTAAAACATAGAAAACTAAAAAGGTAGCCACGAGACCAATGGCCCACCAGACTCTGCGTTTATTCATGGGGTTTAATATTTGTTGCGCTGAACAAGTCCGGAAATAAGTTGGATCAGTCCGCCGAGGATGGCGCCATAGGCAACGATATAACGGCGGCCGCCACTGCCCATAGAGATCAGCGTTACCAGCAATCCACCAACGAACCATACAGAACCCCAGAGGATGTTCTTGTTGGCTTTTTCAATAACGGCATCGGTGAATAAACTGCGCGATTCTTCGGCGATCCTTTCGGCTTGTTCTTCGGAAAGGCCTTTTTCTTTCAGCGCTTCTTTAACCTCCCATGAGGTTTTGTTTTCTGCATGTAATGCAGCGGCAAAGTTTACCAGGCTGGAATCGGGTATTTGTGTTTGATTTTCCATAGGGGGGAAGGGGTTTTAAGGATTCCAAAATACCATCCTTTGCGGGCATTTGCAAGCAGCAGAAACAAAATAAAATGCAAAAAACAAAAAGGTGGGCCACCTGTTGAGCGTGACCCACCTTTATATAGTGAATGAACGTTATGTATTAAACTACATCCTTACCGTGACAGTTCTTGAACTTTTTGCCACTGCCGCAGGGACAGGGATCGTTACGACCAACTTTAGGGCCTACACGAACCGGTTCCTGTTTCACCTGCTCATCGAACAGATCATTTTCGTTGGCTGCGTAATCATCGCCACGCGCATCTATTTCTTCTTTGTTGGCGCGCATCCGGCTCATATCGGTCTTTTGCTCATGCCCTTCGCGTATCTGGGGCTGTTGCTGGTTAGGGCCCTGTTGCTCTACCGGTATGTTTGCATGGCAAAGGAAGCTGATGATGTCTTTGTTTACGTCGCTGTCCATTTGTTTGAACTGATCGTAAGCCGTGATCTTGTATATTACCAGTGGATCTTTTTGCTCGAGGTAAGCTGTTTGTACACTTTGTTTCAGATCGTCCATGGCGCGCAGGTGTTCTTTCCATGCGTCGTCAATAACAGCCAGGGTTATCTGACGTTCAAGCGCGCTGATCAGTTCGCGGCCGTTTGTCTCCAGCGTTTTGTTAAGGCTGGCCAGTACCTGCAGGCCTTTTTTGTTATCTGTGAACGGCACTACCACGTTCTCGATATGGCTGCCCTGGGTAGCGCGAATGTTCTGGAATACCGGTACCGCCTGTCTTTGCAGCTCGGATGTTTTATGCTGGTAGCGGTCGATCGATTCCTGGTATAGTTTCTCAGCCAGCTCGTTGGCTTTGCCTTTATCGAATTCTTCCTGGGTAATAGCGGTATCGATACCGAAGTTAACGATGGCGGCGAGTTTGAATCCTTCGTAGTCGCTTTGTTCCTGGAAAGAGTTCACCAAACCTTCGGCAACGATGTAGAACGCGTTATCGAGGTCAAGCGCCAGCCGGTCGCCAAACAAGGCGTGGTTACGTTTTTTATAAACTACGTTACGTTGTTTGTTCATTACATCATCGTACTCGAGCAGGCGCTTACGTATGCCGAAGTTGTTTTCTTCCACTTTCTTCTGGGCGCGTTCGATGCTCTTGGTGATCATGCTGTGCTGTATCACTTCGCCTTCTTTGTAACCAAAGCGGTCCATAATGCTGGCGATACGTTCGCTGCCGAATAAACGCATCAGGTCATCTTCGAGCGATACATAGAACTGTGTTGTACCGGGGTCGCCCTGACGGCCTGCACGGCCGCGCAACTGGCGGTCTACACGGCGGCTTTCATGGCGTTCGGTACCAATGATGGCCAAACCACCGGCTTCTTTGACCCCGGGCCCGAGTTTAATGTCGGTACCGCGACCGGCCATGTTGGTGGCAATGGTAACGGCGCCGGCCAAACCTGCTTCAGCTACAACCTGTGCTTCACGGGCGTGCTGTTTGGCGTTTAATACGTTGTGCGGAATCTTTTTACCCGTTAACATCTTGCTCAGCAATTCGCTCACTTCCACATTGGTTGTACCAACCAGAACGGGGCGGCCTGCTGCACGCAGTTTTTCAATTTCGTCGATTACCGCTTTATATTTTTCGCGCTTCGTTTTGTACACCAGGTCTTCGTGGTCTTTACGAATAGCCGTAACGTTTGTTGGAATGGTTACTACATCCAGTTTGTAGATGTCCCAGAACTCGGCAGCTTCGGTAACCGCTGTACCGGTCATACCTGCCAGTTTATGGTACATACGGAAGTAGTTCTGTAAGGTGATGGTTGCATAGGTTTGTGTAGCCGCTTCGATCTTCACGTTCTCTTTCGCTTCAATGGCCTGGTGCAAACCATCACTATAACGGCGGCCATCGAGAATACGGCCGGTTTGTTCGTCTACGATCTTCACCTGCCCGTCCATTACCACATATTCAACGTCTTTATCGAACAACGTATATGCTTTCAGCAATTGTTGTACGGTGTGAATACGGTCGGCTTTGATGGTATATTCGTTAAGGATGGCTTCCTTGCGTTGTAATTTTTCTTCGGCAGGCGCCTCGCTTTTATCGATCTCTGCGAGGTGGATACCGATATCGGGCAGCACAAAGAACTCAGGGTCTTCACCGGAACGGGTGATGGCCTGAATACCTTTATCGGTAAGGTCAACCGAGTTGTTCTTTTCATCGATGTGGAAGAACAGTTCTTCGTCAACGACCGGCATTTGTTTTTGCTGATCGGCCAGGTAATAGTTTTCTGCTTTTTGCAGTTTTACTTTAATACCGGGTTCGCTCAGGAATTTGATAAGGGCGCCGTGTTTGGGCAAACCGCGATAAGCACGCATCAGCGACAAGCCACCCGATTTCGGATCGTCGTCGCCGCTTTCAAACATTTTCTTGGCATCGATCAGGTTCTTGCTAACTATCTGCCGCTGCATTTCAAACAGGTTGCGTACGCGATCGCGCAGGATGTGGTATTGCTGGTCTTCGCCGCGGGGAACCGGACCGGAAATGATCAGCGGTGTACGGGCATCATCGACCAACACGCTATCCACCTCATCGACCATGGCGAAGTGGTGTTTGCGTTGTACCATTTCTTCGGGTGTATGCACCATGTTATCGCGCAGGTAATCGAAACCAAATTCGTTATTGGTACCGTAGGTGATATCGGCCTGGTAAGCTTTTCTTCTTTCGGCGCTGTTGGGCTGATGTTTGTCGATGCAATCAACGGTAAGGCCCAGCCATTCGAAAATCGTTCCGTTCCACTCAGAGTCACGTTTTGCCAGGTAGTCGTTCACGGTTACGATGTGAACGCCTTCGCCGGCAAGGGCGTTGAGGTAAGCCGGCAGGGTAGAAACAAGGGTTTTACCTTCACCGGTTGCCATTTCTGAAATTTTACCCTGATGCAACACGCTACCACCAATGAGCTGTACATCGTAGTGCACCATGTTCCAGGTAATAAGGCTTCCGCCGGCATTCCAGCTGTTCTTAAAGATCGACTGACTGCCTTGTATGGTAACGTATTCTTTTTTTACGCTTAGTTCGCGGTCGAGATCGGTTGCTGTAGCCACCATTTCGGTATTCTCCTTGAAACGGCGGGCAGTTTCCTTAACTACCGCAAAGGCTTCGGGATGAATTTCTTTCAGGATCTCCTCAATCTGTTTATCGCGGTCTTTGATAAGGGCATCTACCTGCTGGTAAATGGCATCTTTGCCTACGATATCGCTAAACGGCAGTTCTTCGGCCTGTTTATTCAGATCGGCGATCTCGTTGTCAATTTTCTGGAGGTGCGCTTTGATACGGGCCCTGAACTCCTGGGTCTTGTTACGCAACTGATCGTTTGAAAGCGACTGGTAAGCGGCAAAGTTCTTATTGATCTGATCTACGAACGGCTGAATCAGCTTAATATCCTTTTCCGACTTGCTTCCTCCGAACATTTTTGAAAGAAAACCTAACATGATATAGCGGTTAATTATTTTAAAAGATTACAAATTTAAGGTCGGTCAAAAAAGATGCTACACTTTGGCAGCGAGCCAATTTGACAGGGACGTCAAAGGTAAGAAAAAGCAGGGAGTTGGCAGCTACGGAAGTCGATGGTTTGCAGGCAATAATTAACCATTTGGTGTGAATTCGGGGTTAACACATGGAGTTTAAGAAAATGTGTTTACCGCAGAAGGTGATATTGCCAGAAGGGAGAAGGGATGCGGTTCCCCGGCTAAAAGCACCCAGATGAATGAAGTAAGGCTCTCTGATAAGCAGGCGCAGCCTGCATTGTACACCAACCTTCCCTTGGGATTGCACCGGAAAGCCGGGGCGCCGGTGCAATTCGGATGCAATTCCAGTGCTATTATAGAGCAGTTGTTACCGTATTAACCACCATATAAGTGCAGGTGGAAGCATCATGGCCTGCCATTAGTTTCCCTTCCGGGATAGCCATTTATATGATAATGTGTTGGTTACACTAATTGATACATTTTGCCGGGCAGGGCCTGAACAATGTTCTGTATTTCGAGATTGAGGATGGCGGCTGCAATGGAACTGGTGCTAAGGCCGCAACGCAGGTTCAGTTCGTCGATATGCACCCGCTGTTTTTCGTTCAGTATTTCAACGATGGTCTTTTCTTCTTCATTCAGGTTCACAAAAAGTTCTTTTTGAGGCTGAATATTTTTTGCAACCGGTTGTTCCCAGCCTAAACTTTCTGCCAATTCATGTGTTTCGGTAAGCAAAATGGCTTTATTGTTCTTTATAAGGGCGTTACAACCTGCACTTTTGGCATCGGTGATCTTACCGGGGAAGGCAAAAACATCACGATCATACCCAATTGCCAGCTCTGCCGTGATCATACTTCCGCCTTTTACGCCTGTTTCAATTACCACAACGGCATCGCTCATACCCGCAACAATGCGGTTACGCACGGGGAAATGATGTTTTTCTGCAGTTACATCGCTATGAAATTCGGTAAGCAACCCGCCGCCCTGTTTTATCATGTCTTTGGCCAAACCGGTATGTTCTGCAGGGTACAGCGAATCGAGCCCATGCGCCAGTACGCCTACGGTTTGCAGGTTATGTTTGAGCGAGGTTTTGTGTGCAATGGCATCAATGCCGAAAGCGAGCCCGCTTACGATCAATACTTCATACCCGGCCAGTTCCTTTACCAGTTTTTCAGTAATGTTCTTGCCGTATGTCGAATTGTTGCGGGTACCTATTACCGCTACCACCCGCGGGGCATTGAGGTTGGCTTCACCGCGGTAAAACAGCATGGTGGGCGAGTCGTAACAATGCAGCAGCCGTTGCGGGTATTGGGGCTGGTTTATGAACAGCGGTTTTATTTTGTACTTTTCAATGAACGCGATCTCTTTTTCAAGGGAAGCGAACTGGTTGAATGATTTTATTCGGCGGGCGCGTACTGTTCCTATGCCTTCGGTTTTTTCAAGTTCGGCAATGCGGGCTTTGAAAATGGCTTCTGCTGAATTGAATTGTTGTATCAGCAGTTTGGCATGTACACAGCCGATTTGTGGCACCTGCGTTAAGGCAAGCTGGTATAGCAGATCGTTGGTTATCGTAGTCATGGTTAATGGTAAATATTCTATTAATCCATAATCTAAGATAAGATGTTTCGGGGTATTAAGAAGCTGTTGCCGGTTACCACTTGCCGGGCGATAATAAAAAAAGCCATCCCGCCTGAAACGAGATGGCTGTATTTACCGGTAACCGGTAACTGGTAACCGGCGACTATTTTTGGGATGTTGTATTTTCAACAGACAGTCAATTCTGAATTACTGGCTTATCACCTGCAACTCCGTTCTCCTGTTCAGCGCTTTGCCTTCTTCGGTGGCATTATCGGCAACGGGTTTGGTAGCGCCGAACCCTTTAAAGGTAAGGCGTGCCGGTTCTATGCCTTTGCCTGTAAGGTATTTTACAACGGCTTGTGCGCGGTTGTTCGAAAGAGTGAGGTTATCGGCGGCTTTACCGATATTATCGGTATGCCCGCTGATCTGCACCTTCAGGGTTGGGTTTTCTTTCATGAGCTGGAATATATTATCCAGTTCGATGGTCGATTCAGGTTTCAGATCGAATTTACCAAGGTCGAAGAAAATATTCTTCAGCACTATGCTGGCATTGGCTTCAATGGGTTGCAAAGGAATATCGATATTGTAAGTAGAATCGGGCGCTTTCTGGCTCAACGGGAAATTTTCTGAGAAGAACAGGTAGCCCTTTCTTTTTACATTGAACGCATAGTCTTTTCCTACCGGTAAGGTGATAAGGTAATTACCGGTGGCATCGGTTTGAACCCGGCTTATAACACCGAGCGAAGCCAGGTCGGTAAGCTCAACGGCAGAAGGCAATCCTTTCTGTGTTTTCTTATCAAACACTTTTCCTTTTACCCACAAGGTTCTGGCCGGCCGAAGATCTTCACGTAACTGGAAAGAATACAGGTCGAGCCCGCCGCGGGTGTCGCTGCGGTCGCTGGTATAGTAAGCGGTTTTGCCGTTGGCTGCAATAACCAGGCTGCCTTCGTTTTCGATGGTATTTACCGGGTAACCGAGGTTAACGGGTTTACTCCAGCCCTTACCCTGTTTGCGGGCTAAAAAAAGATCGGTGCCGCCATAACCCAAATGACCGCTCGATGTAAAATACAGGGTTTGGTTATCGGCATGAATAAACGGCGCATTTTCGTCACCGATAGTGTTTATTTCGGGGCCCAGGTTCTCTGGTTCGCTCCAGCGGCCATTGGGCAACTGATGGCAAACGTACAGGTCGTGGCCGCCATAACCGCCAAGGCGGCCGCTGGCAAAATACAGGTCGCGTTTATCGGGCGAAAGGCTGGGCGCCGATTCCCAGGCCTCGGTATTTATTCTGTTACCCATATTCTCGGGTTTGCTCCAGCCTTCGGGTGTGAGGTAAGAGATATACAGATCGCAACTGCCGAAGCCATAAGGGAAATTGCAACCGGTGAATATCAGCCATTGCCCATCCTGCGAAATATTCTGTGCGCCTTCGTTCTGGTTTGAGTTGATATCGCCGGGTAAGGGTTGCGCTTTAGTCCAGTGCCCGTTCTCGAATTTCGATCCATAAAACTCTTCATTGCCGTTTACCCGGCGCGTAAAAATGAATTCCTTATCGTCGATGGTGAGCGTTGGAAAATATTCCAGGTGTTTGCTGTTGATGCTGTCGCCCATGTTTTGCGGTTCGAAGCGGTAGCCATTCAATGGGTGCTGATTGCTATAGTCGATCGCAAACTGGTAGGTTTTACGGCGATAGTTGCCGGCTTTAATGCTTTGTGCATTGAGGTTAGGTATGGAAAGAAATTCGTCGACGGCCTTTAACGCCTTTTCAAACTCGCCCTGGGCTGCGAGGTTGATGGAGTAGGGCAGGTTGTAATCTTTAAACCAGTTGCTGTCAATGGCCTTGCTTTTTTCATAGTATTCAATGGCGCTCTGGTGGTTCTTTTGTTCAAAGTACAAACCTGCAATTGACAAATAGGCCTCGAGGTAACGCGGTTCTATTTTTATGGCGTCCTGCAATGTTTTAATGCTTTCGGTGTAGTCGCCGTTCATGGCAATGCCGTATGCTTTTTCGAACAGGGCCTTTGCTTTTTTGCTTATTTTGTCAGGATCGTACTGCGCTTTCGCCGCTGAGCAAATAAGGGCGGCGCACATGGATATTGTAATTAATTTTTTGATCATCAGATTTGCTTTTCGTGAATCGGCAATCCCCGGCTTCATCGGGGCAGGCTGTGAATTCGTGAAACGGCAAACGTGAAACGTGAAAAGCCCTATGTTCGTGCCTGATAACTTTTTTGCACTTATTATAAAGCCAATCCTGAATCTGTAGTGCTCGCTTCGCCTGCTACATATAATTTTAACGCGTTAACCGGTAATTAGTCAACTTCCTGTCAAAATCAGTCCAACTTTAAAGCTTAAAGATAAAAAATGATTAAAGTTTTCACATAAAACTTGTTTATCGCCTTTTAAGATGCTGATTTGGGCAGAAAAGTTTATTAGAAACTGTTATAAATAACCCAATGGTGTATTAACGCACAATAGCGCCGGGAAATTAATCTGGGTGTTAAGTGAGGGAAACCCTGTCAACCAGTTACCTGTTAACTCGTCAACTCACGGAACGTGAATGTACTTGTGCAGCTGCAGCGAAAATTCCCAACGTGGGTTGGCCTTGATATAATCGATGATCAGCGGCGTTACCGCAGCCGATTTACTCCACTCGGGCTGCAGATACAATTTACAGGCGGGCGAAACCAGGGCGGCATATTTTTCGGCCCATTCGAAATCGCTTTTATTGTATACTACTACTTTCAGTTCATTGGCGAGGGGAAGAATTTCGGGCAGGGGCGCCTTGAACTTTTTGGGCGAAAGGCAGATCCAGTCCCACGAACCGCTTACCGGCCAGGCGCCGGAGGTTTCAATATTGGTTTGAAAGCCGGCTGCATGCAGTGCATCGGTAAGCGCATCGAGGTTATGCATCAGCGGTTCGCCGCCGGTAATGATCGCCAAACGGCCGGGTTCGGCGCTGGCGCCGGCCACTATTGTTTCAATGGTTTGTAAGGGATGTTTCGATGCTTCCCAGCTTTCTTTTACATCGCACCACACACAGCCTACATCGCACCCGCCGAGGCGAATGAAGTAAGCGGCCCTTCCCTGATGGTAACCTTCGCCCTGCAGGGTGTAGAAGGATTCCATTACCGGATATTGAATCGTATCTATAGAAGCTTTTGTCATCGATGCAAAGTTCTGGAAAATAAGATAACCAATGTGCTAATTTGCCAATTAGCTAATGTGCTAATGCCTTGAATTTGGAGAAGCCTGCTATTAATCGGATCTTCCGATTGTGCCAATTAGCCAATTAGCATATTATCACATCAACTAATTATTCTCAGTGTTTCGCCAAACAGGCATTGTACGTATTCTTCATCAACGCCGCAATTGTCATGGGGCCTACACCACCCGGTACAGGCGTTATATATGAGCACTTTGGAGAAACCGTATCGAACTGCACATCGCCTTTTATTGAATAGCCTCTTTTCTTCGTAGCGTCAGGCACGCGGGTAATACCAACGTCAATTACAATGGCGCCATCCTTTACCATATCGGCGGTAACGAATTCAGGTTTGCCCAATGCCGCTACGATGATATCAGCCTGCAAACACAGTTCTTTCAAATTCCTTGTGGCCGAGTGGCAGATGGTAACTGTACAGTTGCCGGGGTTGGTATTGGCGCTAAGCAAAATGCTCATGGGGCGGCCAACGATATTACTTCGGCCGATAACCACGGCATGCATGCCTTTGGTATTGATCTTATAATGTTCCAGCATAAGCATAATGCCATGCGGAGTGGCGGGGATAAAAGTGGGCAGCGACTGCACCATTTTGCCCACGCTTACGGGGTGAAACCCGTCAACGTCTTTTGAAGGGTGAATGGCGTTGATCACTTTTTCATCTGAAATATGTTTGGGCAGCGGCAATTGAACCAGAATACCGTCCACATCCATGTCGCTATTCAGTTCTTCAATGGCTTCCAGCAGTTTAAATTCACTGATGGTATCTTCAAGCCGCACAAGCGTGCTGCGGAACCCGATCTCTTCGCAGGTGCGCACCTTTGAACCAACATAGGTTTCACTGGCGCCGTTATTACCTACCAGTACGGCGGCAAGGTGCGGCACTTTTTTGCCTTCGGCTACCAGTTGAGCCACTTTAATTTTCAATTCATCCTTTGTTGCCTGTGATACAAGCTGCCCGTCTAAAATTTTCATGGCGCAAAGGTAAAGGGCTGGGGGTTGCTGCCCTAAAGGAGAATAAAAAATTTTTTATATTAGGTATTTTGAATATGTTTAATGACTGAATTTTGAAAGCTTACTGCTGTGAAAAGATTGCTGTTGCCATTCTATCTTATCCATTGTCTGGCCCATGGTCAGTCAATTCATTACTCACCGGGTACTTTATACACCGGATTGGGTGCTTATAGCCATCAATTTACCCAATCGTTTTCCTTTACCGCCAACCAGGCGGCGCTGGGTACAATTTCATGCACCAGTGCGGGCTTATATTCCGAACAAAAATATGGGTTGAAAGAGCTGTCGATGTACATGGGCGCCGTGGCCATACCGGTGAACCGGGGCGGTATTGGCATTGCCATGCAATACGCCGGCAACAGCGATTTCAATGAAAGCCAGGTGGCCATAGCTTATGGCAAAAACCTGGGCAAGGTAAATGTGGGGGTGCAGTTCAATTATAATATGATGCGGGTGGCCGGCTATGGCAATGACGCGGCCATTGGGTTTGAAGTGGCCAGCCAGTGGCGCATCAGTTCAGCCCTCATAACAGGAATTCACATAGTAAACCCGGTTGGCGGGCGCTTCAAAAATCAACCTGGCGAAAAGCTGGCGGCGGTTTACCAGTTTGGCGCCGGCTACGAAGTTTCCAATCAGTTATTTGTGAGTGCAGAACTTACAAAAGAAGAGAACCGGCCGGTAAACGTACAGGCCGGTTTGCAATATATGCCTGTGCCCGACCGGTTATTTATTCGAACGGGCGTCACAACCGCAAATACATCACCGTATGCAGGCATAGGCTGGCAGTGGAAGAATTGCCGGGCCGATGTAAACGTGCGTTATCATCCGCAACTGGGGCTTTCACCCGGTGTATTGCTTTTATTTTTTGGCAAACAAAAAGAAGAACCGTGAAATGGCCGCTGGTAATATGGCTTGTGGGGCAGGGGATGGCTGTTGCAGCCCAGGAGCGACCGGTGGAACCGGTTAATGAACAACAGCTCGAAATGCAGGCCGAACGAGATGAAGGTGTACCGGAAGATGATACCCAATGGCAGCAGCTCGCCTATTTACAAAAACATCCGTTGAATTTAAATGCGGCCACTGAAAATGAGTTGAAAGGCTTGCGCCTGCTTACCGGCCTGCAGATCAGTAATTTTTTGATGTACCGCCAGCAGTTGGGCGCACTACTACATATTTACGAGTTGCAGGCCATTCCGGGCTGGGATGTGGTAACTATAAAACAACTGCTGCCATTTGTTACCGTGAGTGATCAAAAAACGATAACCGCCCGCCTTGGCGAACGTTTCGGTAAGGGCGAACAAACCGCTTTATTGCGGTTTGCCGCAACGGTGAGCCAGGCTGCTGAACATAAAAAGACAACCGGTACGTACCTTGGCTCTCCCGCGGCTATTTTGTTCCGGTATAAGTATAACTACAAAAACCTTTTGCAATATGGTGTAACCGGCGATAAAGATGCCGGCGAGCAGTTCTTTGAGGGCGCGCAAAAGAATGGGTTCGATTTTTATTCATTTCATTTCTTCGCCCGTAAACTGGGCAACATTCAATCGCTGGCTATTGGCGATTTTACCGTTGGGTTTGGACAGGGCTTAATACAATGGCAGGGGCTGGCTTTTAAAAAAAGCGCCTCCGTATTGATGATAAAACGGCAGGGGCCGGCATTGCAACCTTATAATTCAGCCGGTGACTATAATTTTCACCGCGGCATTGGCATAACAGTACAAAGGAAATCTATTCAATGTACTTTATTCGGTTCGGTACGGAAACTAAGCGCCAACCTGGAAACCGATAGTGCATTTGCCGAAAGAGAACATATTTCTTCTCTACTTACTATGGGTTATTACCGCACAGCGGCAGAGCTTAACAACCGGTATAATGTGCAATGCATAACCGCCGGCGGGTCGGTAAAATTAACGGGTACCAGGTCACACTTTGGTATAAATGCGGTTCAGTATAATTTCTCCAATCCGCTGCAGCCGGCCGATGAACCGTACGACCGGTTTGCCATAAATGGCAGTCATTGGAGCAATTACAGTGTTGATTATGGTTATACCTTTCGAAATATGCATGTGTATGGCGAGATAGCCGTTGATAAGCTGTATAACAAAGCCCTGGTGCATGGCCTGCTGGCCAGTCTTGATCCCAAAGTTGATCTGGCTGTTGTTTACCGCAACATCAGCAGCCGTTACCAATCGTTTTTCAGCAATGCTTTTACCGAAAACCGGTTGCCCGTAAACGAAAATGGGCTGTATGCCGGTTTGTCGATACGCCCGGTGCATGGCTGGAAACTGGATGTGTATGCCGATCTTTTCCGGTTCCCGTGGTTGAAGTATCAGGTGAATGCGCCATCGGGCGGACAGGAATACCTGGTTCAGGTAACCTATACGCCTAATAAATATGTTGAAATGTATAGCCGGTTCAGGCATGAAACAAAAGGCACCGGTATCAATGATTCAGTATCGGTTATACGACCGGTAATGCCTGTACGCCGGCTAAACTGGCGAACACAGATGATTTACCGGCTCAACCGCACCGTTGAACTGCGCAGCCGGGTGGAAACGGTTTGGTATGGCAGCAGAAAAACGCAAAAAGAAACCGGCTTTTTATTTTATACCGATGTGTATGTAAAGCCCCCGTTGAAGCCGTTCTTTTTTAATGCCCGGTTTCAATATGTTGAAACCGGCGGCTACAATAGCCGCATCTATGCGTGGGAAAACACCGTTATGTATAATTATTCTATTCCGGCCCAGTTCGATAAAGCCCTGCGATATATTGTTAATATCAGTTACCGCGTAATGCCGGGGCGGGGAACGCAGCGGGTTCGAAAAACGAATTGCCTGTTCTCTTTATCGCTTGCACAATCTTTCTATCCGTTCAAACCAGCCATTGAAGCAACGGAGACTGCAGTTGAGGCGTATAACCGATCGGATATTAAGCTGCAGATTATTTTTACAAGGAGATAAAACTGTTCTTACCAACTCGGCAACATAATATCTACGAAGTATAAAACATAAGGGTACATACAGCCGAATCTGCCTTTATTATTATCCTCTTTGTTACACACTTATTGGAAAAAACTGCACGGTTATTCTTAAATCTGCACAGTTATCGAAAAGATTTTGTTCATTTATATAATAACCTATATTTATAGACGAATTACGGGTTGAACAAAAACTGCACCGTAACCTTCTTAATTTATAAACCTTTCCTTTATGTTTACCGTTTCGTTATTGAAATATAGGTATTCGCAATTTTTGCATTCCCACTTCAGGCTTTACTTTATTAATTTTTCCAGCTCATTTATCTTTTCTTTTAGTCTTGCTTGAAATCTTATAACTGATCATTTAATCATATAAAAATAAAATTCACATGAGAAAATGTATACTACTGTTTTTTCTTTTACTTTTTAAAGTGATTGCATTTGCACAAAGTATCTGGCCTGCTGAAGCTTCTGAAATATGTCCGCACCAGGATTTTTCTAATGCAACGCAAAGCGACGCCAGAACCGTACGTTTTGATATTAACTTTGGTAATTTGCTGCCAGCTATTTTTATATTGCAGAAGATGGAGGCGCAGCTCCAAAAAGATGCAAGATTATCAGGAACCTTATACCAGAAAGTTTCACTTCTGAAAAAGCGACATTTTACGTTGCGTTTGAAGATCAGGCAACCGGCGTTGCTGAATTTACGGTAATGCATAATATTATGGGCCCGGTAAAAACATACAAATTCCCTCTTGTCAGAAGCCTTAAAGGGCAGAAAACTACATTAAGATACCCGCTATACATGGATTTTCCATTGTGTACTACCGGCATTATTCCTTACGGTTTTGACAGCCTTGTATTTTACAGAAGACCTGATACCAAAAAGCCATTTGGAACATCTATCCCTTTATATGAATATTCTGTTCCTCAAGGATGGAAAGTAGGTAATGTAATTTCAACCGGCCCTAATAATTTAATACTTGCCTCACCGCAGGCAAATATTACTTATGATGAATCGCATAGCGGTGAAGTAAAGATCAGGGCAACCCAGAAAGGGTACTTGTGCGATGGTACCACTTCCCTCTCCGCCGGTGATTGGATGACTATAACTTATACAAGGCCCGAATTAAAGCTGACAGTAAATGGGGCTACTGATCTCAAGCTAACCTGCGGTCAATCTGCTATTTGCAATTTCACAGTAGAAAACGGCAATGCTTCATGTATAACGTATGACTGGAATGTCGGTAATGCAGGCAGTTGGCTATATAACGGGAGTGCCGCTCCTCAGATTATCACTACCACCAACAATACCTTAACACTACAACAGGTCCCATGTGCAGAAATACCAGGCAACGTTTCAGTAGCTCTAAAAGTAAATAACGCGGTTGTACGTACATTATCTGTACCTGTTTCTTTACTAATGCCACAACTTTCTATAGCAGGGCCAACTGAATTATGCAATACAGGTAATTATATTCTTGAAAATGTGCCTTGTAATGCTTCCGTTACCTGGAGTACAGCAACCAATTATGTTAATATGACCCCTTCAGGGAATTCAGTAACGCTTGACAGGATAGCTCCTGGTAATATTGTCTTAAAAGCTACATTATTGAATTTGTGCGGCGGTAATATCCTAGATGTAACTAAAAATGTAAAAGTAAGCTCCCCACCTGCTGTTCCTTTGCTGGGCACCATCACATCAGATGGTTATACAAAGGGCATCGAAAAGTGTAATGTAATAACCGGACAATTTTCACCTGGTAAATACCATTGTTTTGTAAGTTTCAATGCTCCCACTATTGACAGAGTTGCCTGGACTCATGTGGGCGGGTCATCCAACACGGCTAATGTATTATTGCCCAGTTCAGATGGAAAGAATGCTGAGATCAGGATATATCCCGGTGGGGGAAGTGGCGTTTGGAGGGTATCGGCATCAAATGCTTGCGGTTCTACATTAGGTAACTTCGGCTTTTATGCTAACGTCCCTTGCCCTCTTGAAAGAATAGCTACCCAGGCCGATGCTGTAAATGCGAAATCTAATACTACTGCTAATGTTCCTTTAAATGGAATTACACTGATGCCTAATCCGGCCAGCAGCCAGATAACTATTGCAATTGATATAAACGATACAGGGGTTACTAGTACAAAAAATACCACTAAATTAATAACTGGAGTAAGAATTTACGATGTACTGGGTAGACTAAGAAAAAAACATCGGTATAATAGGTTAAGCAGTGTGAACGTGGCTATCGATGATCTGGCCAGCGGGTTATATTTTGTAGAGATCATTACTGGCACTGGAAGTAGTAAACGCAATCTTAATATCGTTCGATAATTGGGCAAAGGAAAATTACCACTCTCTCATTGAAAGTATCAATTCTGTAGGCACTTTATGATATCAAGATGTAAGCCGCCCACCGGGCGGCTTTTCCTGTATAACGATAATTCGGAATAATTCTTGAAGATATTATAGTATATGGTAATTTATTCATGTCGGGGGATAACGACCTGCGATATATTATTAATATCAGTTACCGCGTAATGCCGGCGCGGGGAATGCAACAGGTTCGAAAAACGAATTGTCTGTTCTCTCTATCGCTTGCGCAATCTTTCTATCCGTTCAAACCAGCCGTTGAAGCAACGGAAACTGCAGTTGAGGCGTATAACAGATCGGATGTTAAACTGCAGATCATTTTGACAAGGAGATAAATAAGTTGTTGTTAACGGTTGGTGAATGGCTTCTTAACGCCGTTGGTAAAATTAAAATCAAATTAAATAGCGAAGTTCGGTTATGCCTCATACGGCAATTAAAAATTATATCAATATACCGCTGATGTAATTTTAAGGTAATTAAGTTGTCGTGATTGCGGTAGTTTTATTCACATACTAACGGCGGGTAAGAAAAAATAAACTAACGAAAGTGGTTGTCCCAGACGGATATAAATCAATGCTGGCCTGTATTAAGGTGTTCTGAAAAAGTATTGAAGTTTTCATGATGAATGAAGCTTTGACTTTTTTTTAGCTTGCAGCATTTGTAGAAATCGTTTTGTCTAACGGTTAGCAAAATTTATTTTATTTGCAACCTGATTTACGATTCCTGGTAAACGTAATGTTCATCGGGGTCGAGTCACAATAAAAATTCACAAGTCTCATGAGAAAAATTCTATCACTGCTTGCAGTGCTGGTACTTTTGTCAGTATTAGCTACTGCGCAAACCCGCTTTATTACCGGACAGGTTAAAGATGAACTAGGGGAACCCGTCCCATTTGCAACGGTAACAATCAAAGGAACAAGCAAAGGAGTAACCACAGATGACAACGGCAACTTTCGTATTCAGGCCAATACGGGGGATGTTCTTGTTTTTTCTGCTATAGGCACCGAGAGATCGGAGGTTACAGTTGGCCCTGGAGATATATTAGGTGTTACGCTCAAGAAAACGGGCGCTTTACAGGAAGTAGTAGTAACGGCGCTGGGTGTGCAACGTCAGGCCAGGGAACTGGGTTATGCCACCTCACGCATTCGTAACAGTGAGCTTAACCAGGCCAAAACGGTTAATCTTCAAAACGGCCTTACCGGTAAAGTATCGGGTTTAAATATCACTACAGTAAATAGTGGGGTATTTGAAGAGTCGAAGATCAACTTACGTGGTTTGCGGTCGCTGACTGGTAACAACCAGCCGCTGTTGGTAATTGACAACATTCCTACGCCGTTGAGTTATATTTCCACCATTAACCCCAATGATGTGCAGGATGTGAACGTGTTGAAGGGCGCTTCTGCTGCCGCAGTTTACGGCCCCGATGGCGTGAATGGGGTAATGATTATTAGAACCAAAAGGGGCGCCAGTGGCAAACCCGTAATTAATGTCAGCCATACGATTCAATGGGCCCGGGTTTCATTTATGCCCGAAGTGCAGAAGCGTTTTGGTGGTGGAACCAGTGAAGACCAATATGGCCGTGCATTGTATGACCCTATTGAGAACCAGCAGTTTGGTCCTGAGTTCGATGGCAGCATGATGCCTATTGGACCTGTTTTGGAAGATGGCGATCAGCAAATGGTTAAATATAGCGCTACTGATGAAAGAAAGAAATTTTGGAACAATGGTTTGACATTGCAAACCGATGTTTCGTTTGGCGGACAGGGTTTTTATTTTTCTGCCCAGGATGCAGACATCAAAGGTTTGATGCCAAAGGATAAAAACCGCCGTACTTCTTTCAGGCTGAACGGATCAAAGGAATATGGCAAATTAAAAGTATTCGGCAATATCAATTACATTCAAAACAACTATGATGTAGTAAATGATGCTGCTTATGCATCAAGGTTCCCGGGCAGCTATAATGGTAGCGTGTACTTTACCGTGTTGAATACGCCTGCGCATGTTCCGCTCACATCCTATAAGAATATGAATAATAAATATGCTCAATACTCCAATTACTATAATGAGTATTTTGTCAATCCATATTGGGTAATTGATAATCATCGCACTAAATCACGCACGGATAATTTCCTCACTTCTGCCGAGGCAACGTTTAATCATGCGGAATGGCTTTCAGCTACTTACCGTTTAGGCGCTGCTTTATCTTTCTCTTCATTCAAGAATGAGAACGGACCCGTAGTAACTACTGACTGGGCACAGGACCATCGCGGACAACAATTCGATCCTCAGCCAAGCTTTGTGAACGATGGTGAGAATTACACCAGCCGTGTAACACATGAGTTCTTTTTAAACGGTAGAAAAGAGGTAAGTGATTTTGCCTTCAATTACATTTTAGGTACCCGATACAGGCAGAATGATGCTAAATACATGAATGTATCCGGAAATAATCTGCAAATTGCCGGTTTGTATAATAACTCGGTAAGATTAGGTGAAGCAGGTGTAGACGAAGTTAACTATCGTACCCGCTTGTTTTCT
Organism: Niastella populi; assembly: GCF_002078015.1. Taxonomy (GTDB): domain Bacteria; phylum Bacteroidota; class Bacteroidia; order Chitinophagales; family Chitinophagaceae; genus Niastella; species Niastella populi. The sequence continues at coordinate 189,576 of NZ_LWBP01000045.1, forward strand.
GTATTCGGTCAATTGAGCGCCAGCTATAAAGGTTGGGCAAACGTGGAGTTTTCTGCTGCAAACGATTGGGATAGCCGTTTGAATCCGGATATGAATTCGTACTTCTATCCCGGGGTTAGTGCATCGGTTGTATTAAGCGATGCCATTCCCTTTATACAGGATAGCAAAATACTGTCATACTTAAAGGTGAGAGGGGCTATTTCGAAATCAGCCAATGTTAACCTGGGAAGACTGGACAATGCCTTTACAGGCGCTTATGCACTTCAACCTATTTATAATGCCACAGGTGGTTTCCCTTATGGTAACCTGGGTGGCTTTAGCGCAGGAAATATCTTTACCGACCCGAATATTGAGCCGGAGTTTGTTAACTCCCGTGAAATTGGGATAGAGCTGGGTTTCCTGAGAAACCGGATCAACTTTGATATCACATATTTCAACCAGAAGAATACCAACCAGATCCTGGAAGTTCAGCAGTCTCCCGGTACCGGTTATACTTCGTATGTTGACAATGCGGCCGATTTCAAAAACTACGGAGTTGAAATGGACCTGAATATTACTCCTGTGGTCAAACTCGGCGATGTGAATATCAACCTGGGTGTCAATGCAACGTATAACAATAACGAGGTTCTTGCCCTTTTCCCCGGCATTAATGAATTGGCAATCGGTGGTACCAACCAGTTTACACAAATTGCGGCCAGTTCACCAGATGCATACAACTATGCTATCGTAGGGCAGCCTGCCTTTGTTTTTAAATTATCTGATTACAAAAGAGATCCACAGGGCAGAGTGATTGTTGACAGGTCTACCGGATATCCTTCATTGCAGGACAGCCTGGTAACCCGTGGCAGATCATTACCCACCTGGATCGTTGGTATCAATCCATCAGTATCATGGAAAGGACTTAGTGTTGCTATGACCTGGGATTACAGAGGCGGACATTATGTATATCATGGCATAGGTTCTGATATGGATTTCACCGGTATATCCGCCCGCAGTGCTCAGTTTGGCCGTGAGCGTTTCATATTCCCTAATTCGGTATACGATGATGGTACCGGAAAATATGTTTCTAATGAAAATATTCAGGTGGCTAATGGTGGAAGGAACTACTGGGCTACCGGTACTACCAATACATCTGTTGGCACCAACTACTTTTCAAGCGGATCTTTCTGGAAGTTGAGAGAGTTGGCTATTTCATACCAACTGCCATTTGCATGGATTGGTGAAAAACAGATCATCAAAAGGATCGTTTTAAGTTTTGTAGGAAGGAACCTGTTCACATTCCTGCCAGAATCAAACCAATGGACAGACCCGGAGTTTAACTATACTACCACAAACAACACTTTTGGTATCAATAGTACATTCTCTACTCCGCCTGCAAGAACTTATGGTGCGTCACTGAATTTGACCTTTTAAAGAAAACTACGATTACAATGAAAAAGACTATCAATATAAAATTGGCATTTGTTCTTTTGATCGCTGCCGTATTGGGAAGCTGCCAGAAGAAACTCGATATCAATCAGAATCCGAACTTGCCCGAAGATGCGGTAGTAACTGCGGAGCTTATTTTACCAAATGCGTTACACGCTACCGGCGTGCAAACTGCCCTTGGTTACGGGTGGCTTTCGAACTGGATGGGATACTGGTCTGCTTCAGGTTCATTCAACCCGAGTACTGAAGAGTCAAGCTATAACATTACCAATACCTTCCAGGAAGGTAAGTGGTCTGGTATTTATAATACGTTGTTTGATCTGCAAAAAGTAGATGAAAAAGCGAGTGCTGCCGGCCAAACCTTTTACAGGGCTATTTCTATGATCATGAAAGCCCATTTGTATCAAAACCTTGTTGATATTTACGGCAATGTGATATACAGCCAGGCATTTCAGCCTACTGTATATCCTACCCCTGAGTACGATGATGCAGCAAAAATATATGAGGATCTGCATGTGAAACTGGATTCGGCTATTGGATTGATGAAGAGCGCTTCTGTTTCAAACAAGGCCAAAGAAATTGACATTGTTTATGGCGGAAACACCACTTTATGGATCAAACTGGCCAATACCATTAAGCTCAGATTACTGATCAGGGCTTCAAAAGTGGAAGCCAATCCTACTGCAGAACTGGCTAAAATAAAAGCCAATGGCGGGGTACTGCAAAGCGGTGAAACAGCCGATGTAAACCCCGGATACAGGAACGATAATAACAGGCAAAGTCCGTTCTACGCTGTTTACGGTTTGTTGGTAAGTGGTGAAGACGCCAACACATTTTTCAGAGCAAATGCATACGCTATTGACTACCTGGAAGGCAACGCCGATGCCAGGCTCGGTTATTTCTTTAAACCGGCTAAAAGCCCAACCAGCGCATCACACCCTTATGTAGGAACTGTGTATGGCGGTGAACCCAATTCGGCTTTCGGTGGCGACCAAACCTCTAATGTTGGTATGGGGTTGGTGCGTTCTGCTGAACAACCGCAATGGATAGTGACTTCTATGGAAAGCATGTTTCTGCAGGCAGAAGCCATATTAAAGGGATGGGATGTTGGCGGACCATATGCAGGAAATGCGCAGGACGCCTATGAAGCAGCCGTAACGGAATCGTTTTTATGGTTGCAGGTACCAAATGCAGCAACGGAGGCTGATGATTATATGCAGAATGTTGCAGATTGGGCATCTGCCGTTGACGATGCCGAAAGACTGGAATTGATAATATGGCAAAAATATATAGCCTTAACTGGTATAAATCCTTTGGAAGCATGGAATGACTATAGAAGAACGGGCTTCCCAGGCGACGTACCGTTGAGTATTAACAATGCCCGTGGTAACAGGAAAATTCCTGTAAGGCTTTTATATCCTTCAATTGAGTATGCGGTGAATGCAGGTAATGTGGCCAAACAGGGAACCATCAATACTCAAACCTCAACATTATTTTGGGATAAATAAAAACTAAACTACATGCAAAATATAATTAAGCTACTTACCATTTCAGGTGCCATGGCATTGGTGCTCACCGCCGGTACCGGGTGTTTGAAAGATAAATTATCAGATGATGGTCTTACCAACCCAAATATCAGCGGCTCTCCTGGAATTATAGAGATACCGGGAACCCTGGAAGCAAAGACTTCTTTTAACAAGTCTATCGTGAGCATACCTAATAGCTCAAAAGATACAACTTTCGATGTGGTATTCGTTCGCCTGGCTGCCGACCAGCCCGCAGGAGAAGATATAACGGTTCAACTTGAGCTCGATCAGCAATTGCTGGATGACTATAATGATACGGCAGAAACTCATATGGTACAACCGCCCGCTTCGGTTTATGCATTCGATAATTCTAATTTAACAGTTACGATTCCTAAAGGAGCAAGGCAGGGTTCTTTAAAAATGAAGGTGGTTCCTGCTGATCTTGCCAGTGGTGAATACGGGTTTGCATTTAAAATTAAAAGTGTGTCCAATTCTGCATATCGTTTAAGCGGCAATTTTAATTATTCAGTAACATCGGTAGGTGTTAGAAACAAGTGGGATGGTGTTTATGAAATAACTGGTTCATTGGTTGACCTGGTAAACCCGGCACTCAGTTCTGTTCCAGGCGACCCATACCCTTATGAGGTTGAATTAAGGACCACCGGCCCGACTTCTGTAGGCATGTTTGTGCCCGGGTTAGATTTTGCACATTTAATTGCCGGTAACAGCTATTATGGCGCTTACGGTCCGGTATTGACCTTTGATGAGGCCACAAATAAGGTAATAAGTGTTACAAATTATTTTGGTCAGCCATCAAGTAATAACCGCAGCGGACAAATTGATCCCACCGGCATTAATGCGTATGATCCCGCTACCAGAACTATAGATGTTAAGTATTTTTTAATTCAGGCGGGAAGCGTGCGTACGACTTTCGATGACAAATTAGTCTATACAGGCCCAAGGCCATAGATATAATACTATATAAAAAGGCTTGAGTTCGGTCTTATACCGGCTCAGGCTTTTTTGTTTTTTGAAATAGTATAAGTTATAAAAATGAGTACTAAATCTATCAGGGATTTTCTTAACAATATTGCCTTTGGCCGGTTTTCCCGTATTAATCTTTAGGGCTTTCTTAACATTTGCCGTTAGGTTTGCGGCTTAAAACATGCAGCATACAGTTGTATTTGTATCTCCGCTTTCCGCTTTTAGCAGTCTATTCCAGCCGCAAAATCCCTTTTTAACATCAACTTTCCTGAAGTTAATTACTTTCTAATATGTGTTGGTTTTGCTATTTTTTGCAGCGGAAAATCATGCATTTGTGACTTTCTTTCACGATTACTTATAAAATATATAGTAAATTAATTAAGTTATGATTTAATGTGTTATTATATTAATCATGAATAAGTTATATCGTTTTGCTCTTCTTCCCCTGGTGATCATGTGCTTGCAGTATCTATTCACGATAAAAAGAATTGCAGCATTATACAAATTCAATTTGTCTACCCCAAACGGGTCTGGGTATCGGCCCTTTGGTTTAACTTTTTTTTATAGTATTTCAGGATTTCGATACTTTTAGAACTGGTTCGTCACATTTTAAACTTACAAGTCACATGAGAAAAATGCTATCACTGCTGGCAGTGTTAGTGCTATGCACTGCTATGGCCCTGGGTCAAAACAAAACAACCTCAGGCCAGGTTAAAGATTCAAAAGGAGATCCCATTCCTTTTGCTACAATTAAGGTCAAAGGCACCAATAATGCCGTCGCCGCCGATGCAAACGGCAACTTCACCATCACCGCTCCCACAAACGCTACATTCGTAATTTCCGCCGTGGGTTTTGAACAAATCGAAGCAAAGGCCAATAGTTCTGGCTCATTGCTGGTTTCGTTGAACACCCTCGACACCATGAGCGAAGTGGTTGTAACGGCATTGGGTATTAAAAGATCAAAAAATACCCTTCCATATGCCGCACAACAGATCGGTGGGGAAGAGGTTAGCCGTTTGCGCTCGGGCAATGCATTCAGCGCATTATCCGGAAAAATATCCGGGTTGCAAATTTCACAGGGTAACGGTTTGGGTAGCTCTACCAACATTGTGATCAGGGGTACAAAATCTATTTCCGGAGGTAACCAGGCGCTGTTTGTTGTAGATGGTGTGCCGGTTGATAACACTATTAATAATAGAAGCACCCAGCAAACCGGCCGGGGCGGTTACGATTATGGTAACGCCGCTTCTGATATCAACCCCGATGATATTGAAAGTATCAACGTATTGAAAGGCGCCGCAGCTACCGCCCTTTATGGTTCAAGAGCTGCTAATGGCGTAATCATGATCACCACCAAAAAGTCTAAGCGTGGTTTGGGTTTGACCGTGAATTCAGGTATTACCGTGAATTCGATCGACAAGAAAACATTCCCCGGTTATCAGAAAGAATATGGTGCTGGTTATTCTTCTTCTTACCAGAAGGATGGATTTTTATTTTTTGATGTGGATGGCGACGGAGTAAAGGATTATGTTGTGCCTACATCGGAAGATGCTTCTTATGGAGTAAAGTTTGATCCAAATTTGATGGTATATCATTGGGATGCTTTTGACCCCGCTTCTCCTAACTATAAAAAAGCCCGTCCCTGGGTGGCTGCTAAAAACGATCCTTCCTCATTTTACGAAACGTCTGTTTCAAATAACCAGAATATCATGTTGGATGGCGCCAGCGATAAAGGTTCTTTTAAATTAGGTTACACCCGCAACGATGATCAGGGCGTTTTACCCAACAGTTCACTCATCAAGAACATTATCAACTTCGGCGCCACCTATAATGTTACGCCAAAATTAACTGCCACCGCTTCTGTAAACTATTCAAAGATCGATGGCAAAGGACGGTACGGTACCGGTTACAGCGGCCGTAATGTGAACCAGAACTTCAGACAATGGTATCAGACAAACGTTGATATCAAAGAACAGAAAGAAGCCTATTTCAGGAACCGCAAGAATGTAACCTGGAACTGGAAAGATCCTTCTACACCCAGTGGACTGGTGCCTATTTATACCGATAACTACTACTGGACAGTATATGAGAATTATGAAACGGATACCCGCAACCGCGTATTCGGTTATGCTTCTTTGGACTATAAAGCCACAGACTGGTTAAGTTTCCTTGGCCGTATTTCGGTCGATAACTATACTGAGCTCCAGGAAGAGCGGGTGGCTGTAGGAAGCCAGGGTGTAGCATCCTATACCCGTTTCGACAGAACCTTTAACGAGCTCAACTATGACCTGATGGCCAATTTCGATAAGAACCTGACGGCGGATATCAATTTGAAAGCCCTGTTGGGAACCAACCTGCGCAGAACAACATCGCGTTCTTCGCTGGCAACCACTTCGGGCGGTTTAATAGTTCCAGGCTTATATAGCATTTCCAACTCAAAAGGAACAGTGCCGGCGCCAACAGAAACATATCAACCGATTGCCGTTGATGGCTATTTTGGTGGTATAACACTTAGCTATCAGGATTACCTTTCACTCGATGCCACCTTCCGCAGAGACCGGTCTTCTACCTTGCCGGTTGATGAAAATGCCTATAACTATTATGCGGTGTCAGGTAGCTGGTTGTTCTCACATCATTTGCCTACAGTGCCCTGGTTATCTTCCGGTAAGATCCGTTTGAACTATGCCACCGTAGGTAACAGCGCCCCCTGGGGAAGTGTGAAAGATGTATATGACAAACCGAATCCGTTTGGAAGTACTATCTTATTCTCTTTGCCCGACACAAAGAATAACAGCGAATTGAAGCCTGAACGTACCAAAAGCCGCGAGTTAGGGCTGGAAATGGCTTTTGCCAAGAGTCGTATCGGGTTCGATGTTACATATTATATAACCAATACCATTGACCAGATCATTCCTGTGTCGGTTTCCGCTTCTACCGGTTATATAAGCAAATATGTAAATGCCGGTGAAATTGAAAACAAAGGGGTGGAACTATCATTATACGGCACCCCGGTTCGTACCAATAACTTTACATGGAATATCAACGTAAACTGGACACGTAATCGCAACAAAGTGCTGTCATTGTATAACGACAGTAAGAACCTGCAGATCGGTTCATTTCAGGGCGGTGTAAGTATCAATGCTTCCATCGATCAACCTTATGGAACCATTCAGGGCAGAACATGGGTAATGAAAGATGGTAAACGCCTGGTTGATGATGACGGTTACTATGAAGTTACTTCTACTACTTCGAACGTTATTGGTAATGTAAACCCCGACTGGATCGGTGGTGTGTACAATAGCTTTAAATTCAAAAACCTTTCAGTAGGCTTCCTGGTCGACATGCGTAAAGGCGGTCATGTTTGGTCGCTCGACCAGTTTTATGCGCAATACACAGGTGTGTTGAAAGAATCTGCAGGTTTGAACGACCTCGGCAATCCGGTTCGTAATTCACTGGCCGATGGCGGTGGCGTAATACTCGATGGTGTTGACAAAGACGGAAAAGTGAACACCAAACGCGTGGTGATCGATGCCAATACGTCTAATATGCCGCAATCGAACTACGCATTCGATGCCAGTTATGTTAAATTAAGAGAAGCCAGCATCTCTTATGCATTACCCTCGGGCATCTATTCAAAGATCAAAGCTATTAAAGGTATCGATGTATCGGTATTTGGCCGGAACTTATGGATCATTCATAAAAATCTGCCTTATGCCGATCCGGAAGAAAATCTGTCGGCCGGTAATTTACAGGGTATGCAAAGCGGTGCTTATCCCACTACCCGTTCAATTGGTATGAATATTAGGTTGAAATTCTAAAAAATGAAAATCATGAGAAAACTCATTTATATAGCACTGCCGGTATTGATGTTGGTGGCATGCACAAAAGATATCTCCCGTTTTAATGAAGAAACCAAGAAGCCGGCCGCAGTACCCGGGCCAACCCTGTTTTCAAACGCAGTAAAGAATATAGGCGATGGCCTGGCCAATGCCAGCGTAAACGTAAATGTATTCCGCTTTACGGTAAAGCACTGGGCCATGGCCGTATACCAGGATGAAGCCCAGTACGATTTCACCACCCGGGCTATTCCGCAGGCATGGTGGACGAGAATGTACCGTGATGTTTTAAACGATTTGAAAGAAGCTGCACGGGTTATTGAAGCCGATGTTACGCTGGATGCCGGCGTTAAGCAGAATCAATTGGCTATGATCGACGTCATGCAGGTATATGCTTATAACATTCTGGTAAATACGTTTGGCAATGTTCCTTACACGGAAGCATTGAATCCTAACAACCTGTTTCCTGTATACGATGATGCAAAAACAATATATACCGATCTGATGAGCCGGCTGGCTGCTGATATTGGCAAGTTAAATGCTTCCAGTAACGGTTTTGATGCAGCGGACGACCTGATCTATGCCGGTAATGTTGGTAAATGGATAAAGTTTGCCAATTCCCTGCAGCTGAAAATGGGTATGCTGCTGGCTGATGTTGACAACTCTGCAGCCAAAGCCGCCGTGGAAGCAGCTGCCCCCAAAGCCATTTCTGCGGCAGCAGATAATGCCATGCTGACTTACCTGGGCACCAGTCCTAATACCAATCCTTTATATGCCGATATCGTATTGGGCGGCCGTTCAGATTATTTAGCAGCAAAAGACCTGATGGATCCATTGATCGCATTGAACGACCCACGGAAATCACTCTATTTCGGCACCAATAATGCCGGTGATTATGCCGGTGGTATTGTTGGTACGGTGAACACCTTTGCCGATTACAGCAAACCAAGTTCAAAGGTTTCAGCGGCTGCCGATCCGGTAATCTTTGCTGATTATGCTGAAGCCGAATTTTTGCGTGCAGAAGCCATAGAACGTGGCTACAATGTACCGGGAACAGCAGAAGATCATTATAATAATGCCATTACCGCTTCTATTTTATATTGGGGCGGAAGTGCGGCAGATGCAGCAGCCTATCTTGCCCAGCCAGAAGTGGCTTACGGTACCGCTACCGGCAGCTACAAGGAAAAGATCGGTTTTCAGAAATGGATCGCTTTGTACAACCGTCCGTTCGATGGCTGGACCGAATTACGAAGACTTGATTATCCGGCATTGACACTTGCTGCTAATGCGAAATCCGGTTTTCCCAACCGCTTTCCTTATCCCGGTAACGAGCAGCAGTTGAATGGTACTAATTATACCTCGGCCGCTGCCATTATGGGTAATGATAAGGTGGAAACCAAATTGTTCTGGGATAAATTCTAATAGCTCTGTTATGGTTTGGAAACCGTTTCCCGAATTGGGGAGCGGTTTCTTTTTTAATTAATATGAGGTGAAAAATTAAATTCAGTACAAACCATTTCGCCCTGTTTCTTACTTTTGAGGCTTAAACTTTTTATGATGGAAGAACAAAACCAGCAACAAAACCAGCTTAATATAGAAATTTCAGAAGAAGTAGCGGAAGGAGAGTATGCCAATCTTGCCATCATTACCCATTCCCATGCAGAGTTTGTGATAGATTTTGTGAATGTAATGCCGGGAACGCCAAAAAGTAAGGTAAAATCACGTATTATATTAACGCCTCAGCATGCCAAACGCTTTATGAAAGCACTGACGGAGAATATTCAGCGTTTTGAAGCTGCCAATGGAAAGATCCAGGACCTGGAAGATGTACAGATCCCCATGAATTTCGGTGGCCCCACGGCGCAGGCTTAATTGGTTTATTGTTTATAGTTTGTTGTTTGTGGTTGTTTTATTTCGGAAATCTGTGTCTTGGCGAGCGATCAGTGATTTCAGCAGGATTGGAAATGCCCGAATTGCAGCCTTGAGAAAATAGCCGGTAATTTCAAATTTGCGACTAACCACAAACCATAAACCACAAACCACAAACTACAATATTCCCGCATCTGCAAAGCTGAAATAGCCGTTTTCACTCACTATAATATGGTCAAAAAGGGAGATGTCGAACAGTTTAGAGGCATCCTTCAGTTTTTGGGTCAGATCCTGATCGGCCTTGCTCGGTTTCAGACTGCCCGAAGGGTGGTTATGGCAAAGGATCAGGCTTACGGCATCTTCAAGCAGGGCCCGCTTTAATATTATGCGGGGATCGGCAATGGTACCTGTTATCCCGCCTTTACTTATTACTTCAAAATGATTGATGCGGTTGGCCCGGTTCAGGTAGGCGACCGCAAAAACCTCATGGGGCAGATCGCGGAAAAGCGCCTGCAGGTAGGTGGCAATGTCGCGGCTGCTTTTTACAGTGGGTTTTTCAAGGGAGAGGGTAGCCTGCCGGCGGCGCCCCAATTCAAGGGCTGCGGAAATGGTTATAGCCTTCACTTTTCCGATCCCTTTTATCTGCATCATTTCGGGTATGGTAACTTTCCCTAGTTCATTTAGGTTGTTCTTGCCCAGCCGTAATACCTCTTTTGCCAGTTCAATGGCATTTTTTTCCCGATTACCGTTTCCGATGAGTATAGAAAGTAGTTCAGAGTCGCTTAAAGTGGATGGATTTTTCCCAAGTAGCTTTTCCCGCGGCCGGTCGTCCTTAGCCCATTTTTTGATTGAAAATCTTATCTCTTGCATAGTTCAAATATTCTCAGTAATTTTCGGACAAATACTATAATAACCACAAAATGTACTTAAAAGACTAAATTGTGCGTTATTTCAGAGTAGAAATCCAAATCTTATTAAGAATATTAATCTATATCCCCCATGAACAGAAAGACTACTTTAGCCGCTATTGGAGGTTATCAGCCCTTCCTTTTTTGCATTGGAATGTATTTTGTAGCCCTTTTCTTCTCAATTTTTATTTGTTCCGCTATTTTTTATGCGTTCTATCCCAAGAAGTCGATCGCCAAAGACGCGGGTACTTCGCATAAAACGGCTGCTGCTGCGCCCGGCGGATCAAGGATGCTGCTGACTGTAACCAAGTAACGCGGATCTTTGGGGATGCACCGATTAATCAATAACCATTGGGAATGCTATTTTTATACACCGGATTCGAATAAATATTTTGTACAAAGGTTATCGGGCAATACCTGGCTTCGCGTTATCTTCGCCGCACATTTTACCGCGGTATGCAAATGTCAGTCAAGATCTTTTCCGGCACAGGCTCACAATACCTTGCCGAGAAAATAGCTCAGAAATTCGGGGCCACCCTTGGAAAAATAACCATCTCTAAGTTTAGCGACGGAGAAATTCAGCCTGTATTTCAGGAGAGTATCCGTGGCGACATGGTTTTCCTGGTGCAAAGCACTTTTGCCCCGGCCGAAAATATTCTGGAATTATTATTAATGATCGATGCCGCCCGGCGGGCTTCGGCCTATAAGGTGGTGGCTGTGATACCATATTATGGCTATGCGCGGCAGGACCGAAAGGACAAGCCCCGCGTAGCCATTGGTTCTAAGCTGGTTGCCAATATGTTAGTGGCTGCCGGCGCCGATCGCGTCATTACTATGGACCTGCACGCTCCGCAGATCCAGGGGTATTTCGACATTCCTGTTGACCACCTCGACAGTTCCGCCATTTTTATTCCTTACATCCAGCAACTTCAGTTAGAAAACCTTACCTTTGCGGCCCCTGACGTGGGAAGTGCCAACCGCATTCGCGAAATCGCCTCCTATTTCAATGCCGAAATGGTGATCTGCGATAAGCACCGTAAACGGGCCAACGAAATCGCCAGTATGGTAGTGATCGGAGACGTTACTGACCGCGATGTGGTACTGATTGATGATATCTGCGATACCGGGGGCACACTGGCAAAAGCTGCCGGTTTGCTGAAGGAAAAGGGAGCACGCAGTGTGCGTGCGCTGTGTACACACCCGGTTTTAAGCGGGAACGCCTACTCGAATATCGAGAACAGCGTATTGGAAGAACTGGTAGTGTGCGACACGATACCCATGAAGCAGAAGCTGGGGAAAGTAAAGATCTTAAGCGTGGCTGAACTGTTTGCTGTAGCAATACGCAATGCATACGAGAACAGAAGTATAACAGGGTTGTTCATACACAGCCAGCGGCGGAATGCTTAAAAAGAAATTTTAAATTCAGATAAATAATGAAAACAATTACAATCGAAGGACAACTGAGGACCGGAACCGGGAAAAAAGCCGCCCGGCAACTTCGCTCTCAGGGACTCGTGCCTGGTGTAATTTACGGCGGTACACAGGAAATCAATTTTGCTGCTCCTGTGCTGGCTTTCAAATCCATCGTATATACTCCTGAGTTCCAGTTTGCCGACATTATAGTAGAAGGCAAAAGCTATAAATGTATTCTGAAAGACCTTCAGTTCGATAAGGTTTCAGATAACCTGTCACACGTCGACTTCCTGGAACTGGTTCAGGACAGAGCAGTGATTGCTACAATCCCTGTTAAGTTCACTGGTACCTCTCAGGGTGTAAAAGATGGTGGCCGTCTTATTACAAAAGTAAAAGCTTTAAAAGTTAAGACGCTTCCTCAGCACCTGAAGGAAAATATCGAGGTTGATATCACCAACCTGCAACTGAATGGCAACATTCGTGTTGAAGACGTGAATGAGCCAAATTATGAGATCCTGAACTCACCACGTATTCCCATTGCATCAGTTGTAATGACACGTCAGTTGAAACAGGAAGAAGCTGCTGCACCTGCTGCCGGAGCTAAAGCACCTGCTGCTGCCGCTGCAAAAGCGCCCGCTGCAAAAAAGTAAAATAATCAATGCATACAAAGCCCGGCTAACGCTGGGCTTTTAAGTCAAAATAAAAAGGTCAGGTAAGTCACATGAAGAACTGAGAAAAGGTATCATTTGACTGATTTGGCCCTTTTTACTGAGCTGAACCACCCGATTGAACAGACACATTTGACCAATTTGATCCATTTGCCGGATTGACCAGGTTGACCTTTGATTCTTTAGACTGTTTTGATCATTTTTGGCCTTTTCTGCATCTCTGCTTACCCCTCACCACCCGTATTCAATTATTGCCAGTATGAAGTTCCTGTTGATTGGATTAGGAAATATTGGAGACGATTATCTGTATACCCGTCACAACATAGGTTTTGATGTAGTGGACGCTTTTGCCCAAAAGCATGGCGGACTGTTTGGGGTGGGAAGGCTGGCACACGTTTGTGAGATGAAATGGAAAGGCAAAAAGTTGACAATAATCAAGCCTACCACCTATATGAACCTGAGTGGCAAGGCAGTAAAGTACTGGATGGAAAAAGAATCGGTCGCTTTGGAACAATTATTGGTAATAGTAGACGATATTGCATTACCGCTTTCCAAAATACGACTAAGACCTTCGGGTAGTAGTGCAGGTCATAACGGATTGCGGAGTATTGAGGAGACCCTTCTTACCGATAAGTATCCCCGATTACGTTTTGGTATCGGTAACAATTTCCCCAAGGGAGGGCAGGCGGATTTTGTACTTGACCGCTGGACGCCCGAGGAATCGCCCTTAGTAAAACGAAAGGTTGAAAAATGTGTGGAAGTGGTAGAAAATTTTATCACCATTGGCATCGAACGAACTATGAATGAAGCGAATAAATTGGAGTTTACACTATGATTTGTTAATTTGAATCTTTATTTTCGCAATGCCAATATTTGAGGTGAGTAATAACTTGATATTCAATATCTCTATGTCCACGTACCCCCGGCTTTTCCAGGCGCATGAAACTTGAAAACAATTATCTCAATTAAACCCTTTGTTGAGTATGAAAATTTTCTGTGTAGGCCGTAATTATGTGGCTCACGCAAAAGAACTGGGTAATGAGGTTCCAGAAGAACCTATTGTTTTTATGAAACCTAAAAGTGCTTTACTGCAGGCTCATACCCCTTTTTATTACCCCGAGTTCACTAATGAATTACATTATGAATGTGAACTGGTATTGCGTATTTCAAAGAATGGCAAATACATTCAGGACAGGTTTGCCAGTAAATATTACGATGCAGTAACCGTAGGTATCGATTTTACCGCCCGTGATATTCAGAACGAATTGAAAGAAAAAGGTCTTCCCTGGGAAAAAGCAAAAGCCTGGGATAACTCGGCAGTGATTGGCAAGTGGATTCCGTTAACGAATATCAAAAACAAAAAAGACATCAACTTCTGTTTGTATAAAAATAAGGAACTGGTGCAACAGGGAAATTCAGGTTTAATGCTCAATAACTTTGATAAGGTAGTTGCTTATATCTCCAACTACTTTTCAGTGAATATTGGCGACCTGGTATTTACCGGTACACCTGCCGGTGTGGGTGAATGTGTTGTTGGTGACGAGCTGGAAGCTTTTATAGAAGACGACAGCCTATTAAGTTTAGAGATCAAATAACAAATAGATCATCATTACAAGGAAATAGCCTTTCCCGATTCTTCGGGAGAGGCTTTTTTATTGTCGGGCCATAGTATCTGATTAATCCCAAAAATCCCATGCATTCACAGTCTAACTAACGATTGTTATTATTACTTTTGTCGCCTATCTATGATGCATACCGACATTTTACTACGGGCCTACCGGCTTATGTGTACCGCCAAAGCCATGGCCGATACCTATGAAGCAAACCGCTCTGCCTGTAAATACGTTCATAGCACCTCCCGCGGGCATGAAGCCATTCAACTGGCTACCGCCTTCCAATTGCTGCCCTGCGATTATATAAGCCCGTATTACCGCGATGAAAGCATTTTGCTGGGATTAGGCTTTACTCCTTACCAGTTGATGTTGCAACTGCTGGCAAAGGGTGATGATATTTTCACCGGCGGACGCGAATATTATTCGCACCCCAACTACCGCGGCTATGATAAACCAACGATCATTCACCAGAGCAGTGCCACCGGTATGCAGGTAATACCCACTACCGGTGTAGCGCAGGGGCTTCAGTATCTTGAACAAATAAACTCCGATAAATTAATATTCGGGCCAAATGGCGAAAGACCTGTTGTAATTTGTTCTCTTGGCGACGCCAGTGTAACAGAAGGAGAGGTAAGCGAAGCATTTCAGTTCGCCATTTTGAAAAAGCTACCGGTAATATACCTGGTGCAGGATAATAACTGGGGCATAAGCGCCACTTCTGAAGAAGTGCGGGCAATGGATGCCTATGATTATGCTGCCGGTTTTCCGGGCCTCGACAGGGTGCGCATCGATGGCAGCAATTTCGAGGAGAGCTTCGATGCCATGCACCGGGTAGTACAATATGTGCGGCAGCATAGAACCCCGTATCTGGTTCAGGCAAAAGTGCCGCTGCTGGGCCATCATACCAGTGGTGTGCGTAAAGAGTTTTACCGTACACAGGACGATCTTGAAAGCCATGCCGTAAACGATCCCGGGCCCAGATTGCGGCAGCGTTTACAACAGTATGGTGTTGATGAACATCAATTACAAACCATCGAAAAAGAGGCGCTGGAGTTGGTTAACAAACAGTTTCAGGAATCGGTGCAGGCCCCTGAGCCTAACCCGGTAACTGTAAACGATCATGTTTTTGCGCCAACGCCCATTACACAGGAAAAAGGGCAACGCCAGCCGCCCGGCGCGGAAAAGATCATTATGGTAGACGCTGCGCTGTTCGCCATCAGCGAGATCATGGAAGAATTTCCCGAAGCCATGTTGTACGGGCAGGATGTTGGCCGTCGCCTCGGCGGTGTTTTTCGGGAGGCGGCTACCCTGGCCGAAAAGTTCAGCGATGTGCGGGTGTTCAATACGGCCATTCAGGAAGCATATATTATTGGTTCAACAGTTGGGATGAGCGCAGTAGGCGTAAAACCCATCGTGGAAGTGCAGTTCGCAGATTATATATACCCCGGGTTCAACCAGTTGGTAACCGAGATCTCCAAATCATGTTACCTCAGTTGCGGCAAGTTCCCGGTTCAAACAGTAATACGGGTACCCATCGGCGCCTATGGTGGCGGCGGACCTTACCATAGCGGCAGTGTGGAAACTACTTTGCTGTCAATTAAAGGGATCAAAGTAGTATATCCTTCCAATGCGGCTGATATGAAAGGGTTAATGAAGGCAGCATTCCTCGATCCCAACCCGGTAATAATGCTTGAACACAAAGGGTTGTACTGGAGTAAAGTGCCCGGTACTGAAGATGCGAAAACCATTGAGCCGTCGCGTGATTATGTATTGCCGCTGGGCAGGGCTGCATTGGTAATGCAGGCTGAAAGTGAAAACATTGAATCGGGCGAATCATGTTGCATAGTAACCTATGGCATGGGCGTGTATTGGGCAAAACAGGCCGCAAAACAATTTCCCGGTATGGTTGATGTCATTGACCTGCGTACACTTTTTCCGCTCGATGAAGACCTCATTTTTGAACGTGTAAAAAAACACGGTAAATGTTTGGTGCTTACCGAGGAGCAACAAAATAATTCCTTTGCAGAAGCACTGGCCGGCCGAATTTCATACGCATGTTTTCAATGGCTCGATGCTCCGGTGGAAGTGCTCGGTGCATTAAGTGTACCGGCAGTACCTATGAACATACATCTTGAGCAGGCAATGTTACCTAATGGTGAAAAAGTGGCTGCAGTAATAAAACGTTTATTGATCTCCTGATAAAACGCGTTACAGAACTTAACAAGATAATTTTGTATCTCCCTCTATTCTACAAGATAAGTAGGCTGTATCGTACATCCTATACTTCCGCCGTTTATAATATTTTAACATGCGCTGTATAATAAAATTTGTCTTATTTACGTAGAGTTACGTACTTCAAACCACCTAAGCAGCCATGAAAAACAGATACCTGAAGGGGGCCCATCTTTCTGAGCGGAAAGTTCGGGAACTTATTAAATTATTCTCAGAAGATCTGACAGCCACACAGATCGCCAACATTACGGGAATTAGTCGGATTACGGTCAATGCGTACTTCAAACTAATTCGTACACACATTGCAAAATTTTGCGAGGAGAGGAACCCGTTTCATTTTACCAATGGAACGGTAACTTATCATGCATCGGAGAATGGTACGGTTGCCAGCAATGGCGCTGTTTCAAAGAAATCGTTTTATGGCATTTTTAAAAACGATGACACCATTCATACCGATAAAATTGCAAATATCGATGCAGAGTGGATGTACGATTGGTTGAAGGGTAAAACAGAAGGCGAGAAGAGTATTATAGAACAGTACCGCCTGCATGTTTACAATGGCATTGCCGATTTTAACAGCATCAGGTTATACCGTGTAAATGAATCAGTACCCGGTGTAACAAGAAGCAAATCGCATATCGATGAGATCGATATGTTCTGGGGTATGCTGAAATCGCGGTTGATAAAATTCCGTGGATTAAACAGCGGCACGCTCTACCTGCACGTTAAGGAAACAGAATTCAGGTACAATTACAGAGAAAATGATCTTTTTGAATTGCTGATGGAAATATTGCATAAACGACCGCTGCATTATTCCAAAGCTGTACGATAGCAGAACGTGAAACGGCAAACGGGAAACGTGAAAAGGCTTCCGAACGTTCAGACATCTGGAATATCGCGAGCCCATTGACCATTGACCATTCACGTAAACGAACTCCGGGGATTTTTTTCTATAGCCTATCGCAACTCATCCCTGGATCATATAAACCAGTTGCGGTAATAGAATTTTTCTCATGTGACTCGCAGCCCCGATTCCTCGGGGCTGCCTTATTTTTTTAGCACCTTACTGATAACCGGTGGTTAACCCTTCATAAGAAACAAATTTGCTAATTTGCATACAGGCCAGTCAAAAGGCCTGCATTATGGCGCACGATCATTCACATGCACACCATGCCCATACGCATGCCGTATCGTTCAATGAAGCCAGTCTGAAAGCATTTCAGGTTGGTATAGGGCTGAATGTGCTGTTTGTATTGGTTGAAGTAGTTGCCGGGCTTTGGTATAGATCGGTGTCGCTGTTAAGCGATGCCGGACACAACCTGGCAGATGTTGCCAGCCTGCTGCTTTCCTATTTTGCCTTCAAACTTGCCCACCGCCAGGCAACGCTCCGGTTTACATACGGATTTAAAAAGACAACAGTGCTCGCCGCATTTTTAAATGCCTTACTACTGTTAGTTGCCATTGGCATGCTCGGTTATGAATCTGTAATGCGGTTGCAGAAACCACAAATTGTACAGGGGGCTGGCATTGCCTGGGTTGCTGCCATAGGTATAGTCGTTAACAGCGTTTCAGCGTTCCTTTTCTTTAAGAAAAAAGACACCGACCTGAATATAAAGGGTGCCTACTGGCATTTGCTGGCCGATGCGCTGGTATCGGTTGGTGTGGTTATCGGCGGAATAGTTATTGCCAATACCGGCTGGTATTGGTTAGACCCCGCGATCGGCCTTGCCATAATGATCATTATTCTTATTAGCACGTGGGGTTTGCTGACCGATAGTTTTAAAATGTCGGTAGATGCAGTGCCTGCCGGAATAGACCTCGAAGAAATAACAAAGGTGATGCTGTCGGTAAAGTATATCATAAATGTACACCACATTCACATCTGGCCGCTAAGCACTACTGAAAATGCGCTGACGGCGCACGTTATTATCGACAGCCAGTTACCATTTGATGAAAAGCTGAAGGTGATCCAGCACCTCAAACATGAACTGATGCATCAAAACATTCATCACAGCACCATCGAGCTCGAATCGGAAACCACTCACTGCTCAAATGAGAACGAACGGTTGGAACCGTATTCCGGCTCATAGATTTATTTTTCTGCCCCGGTTACATATTTGTAGATCAGTTCTGATACTTCAGCCATCGCCTTTTTGGCCTGTTCTTCATTCTTCAAATTTTTTGACAGCAGCACCAATACGTATTTTCTTCCATCGGGTAAGAATACAATGCCCGAATCATGATATACATGGGAAATGTTGCCGGTCTTATGTGCTACTTTAACGTCCTTTGGCAGGCGGGCCGGAATGACCTCATTGAATTGCTGCTTTAACAGAATGTCAATCATTGCCTGGCAAGCGGTGCTGTCGACAATTTCACCTTTGGCCATTTTTTCAAAGATCACCAGCAGGTCATTGGCCGTAGTAATATTATTGAATCCTTTATCAAACGCTTTGGAATCTTCCACTCCGCGCAAAACCTGAATACGGTCGGCGCCAAGTTGCCGCATGGTTTGAGTAACGTTGCGGGCATTAACCAGTTCTATAACCATATTGGTGGCGAGGTTGCTGCTTGAGATGATCATATCGTACACCAGCTCATACAACGTTCTTTTTTCGCCCAAATGACGGTACAGCTCTTTCTCACTATCATCATCGGCGTTTAATCTGAATGAACTGCTATCGACAATGCTTTTAAATTCATTTTTGATAGTAAAGGAATCGTTGAGTGAAAAAATGCCGGCCGCAGCCTGTTTGTAAACCTCTATCATTACCGGCGTTTTCATGGTGCTGGCGGCATGAAAAAAGGTTTGTTCATTTATGAATAATGAATCACCTGTGGTCAGGTCTTTAAAAGCTACCGCAAAATCACCCGGTTGTTCAGCCAGTTTGGAGTTGACCTGGTTTTTAAGTTTATTTAGTGTCATACGATTCGAGCAGGCACAAATAAGGAATAAGCTACAGATCAAAAAACTTATTTTCGGATAATTGGTCATAACGTTGTGTTATGAGCCGAAGATAATAGAAAATGCTTTTGGCCGTCACCCACTTTTGAAAACTGGTATAATTTTCTAAAAAAAGACTAACTTGAAAAGTGGCTTTACTCAATTTCTGAAACTTAGTTCAATGCTTCAAAACCAACTGCTGTTTCTCATAGATGACGATTCGGATGATCAGGAAATTTTTAAATCGGCTTTGGCAAAGGTCGATGAAAGCCTTGCACTTATAACAGCCAGCAATGGTTATGAAGCGCTGATCGTACTTTCCGCTTGCGATACATTACCCGATTATATTTTTGTTGATCTTAATATGCCGCGCATGGGCGGGTTGCAGTTCCTGAAGGAAATAAAACAAACAGAGTCATTAAAAGATATTCCGGTTATTATTTATACAACCAGTTCCAATCCCATTGATATGGCGAAAACCAAGGAATTGGGCGCCGCATCTTTTGTTACAAAGCCGTCCCGCTTTGCAGAGCTTTGCAGTTTGTTGCAATCACTTGTCACTCCCTGACCGGCAGGTTTAACAAAACAGGCAGAAAACAGTATTATAACTGTTCTACCACCCCTTTAAATATGGCGCTTAACTTTTGATCGGCTTTGCCGGCAACGGCAATGATATCTTCGATATTTACGGGGTGCAGGTTATCGGGGTCACATTCGTCGGTGATCACACTAACGGCAGCGCAGCGTAACCCTATCTGGTTGGCTACTATCACTTCCGGCACTGTGCTCATGCCTACCATATCTGCCCCGATCACCCGAAGAAACCGGTATTCAGCCCTTGTTTCAAGGTTGGGACCGGGAACAGCTACATAAATGCCCTGTTTCAGTGGAACGGATAATTCTAATGCGGTTTTAATGAATAATTTACTGATGGCTGTATCGTAGGGCTGGCTCATATCAGGGAACCGGGCGCCGAGGCCGGGCTCGTTCAATCCCCGTAAGGGATTTTCAGGTTGCAGATTTATATGGTCGGTGAGTAATACCAGGTCGCCTTTTTTGAATTCGGGGTTCATGCCGCCGGATGCGTTGCTCAACAGCAAACCGGTTATGCCTAATTTTTTAAATACCCGCACCGGAAATGTAATTTGTTGCATGCTATAACCTTCGTAATAATGGAACCGGCCCTGCATGATAAGCATCTTTTTATTTCCTGCTGTGGCAAGTATGAGTTTTCCTTTATGCGATTCAACTGTAGAGGTGGGAAAATGCGGGATATCATTGTAAGAAATTTGTTGAAGCACCTGAACGCGGTCTATAAAAGAGCCCAAACCCGTTCCCAGCACAATGGCTGTGGAAGCCCCGGTAAAACCTTTCTCTTCTAAAAAGCGGGCAGTTTGTGCAATTTTTTCAATGATTTGTTCCATCCCGTGATTTTTTTTCAAAATAAAGGATTCCGGCGGTTATTCTAATTCATTTGGATATTTTTATTGGGAACGGTTAAGGCGTGTGCTATGCTTTAACACGTAAGAATGATTCTTTTAATGAATATGATTTATATTGCCAATCCTATTTGTTTAGTAGGGTAATTGTGACTTTCAAGTAAACGCAAATTCAGATGAACAAAGCTTGTCTTACTTTCTCCCTGGTTAGTTTTTTTACATTGTTTCAGCCTGGCAAATCAGTTGCCCAAACGAAAACCCCGCGGCCCAATATTATTTTTATTCTTGCCGATGATTTGGGGTATGGTGATCTGGGTTGCTATGGGCAGCAATTGATCAAAACGCCTAATATCGATGCAATGGCAAAACAGGGATTGCGGTTTACGCAATTTTATGCCGGTACTGCCGTATGCGCCCCATCACGTTCCTCCCTGCTTACCGGTCAACATACCGGGCATACGCCTGTAAGAGGGAATAAAAGCGTAGAGCCGGAAGGACAGTGGCCAATTCCCGATTCGGCTATAACAATTGCCGAGGTACTTAAGAAAGGCGGATATACGACAGCAGATTTTGGAAAGTGGGGACTGGGGCCGGTTGCTTCAACCGGTGATCCTGTTAAACAGGGCTTCGATCATTTCTTTGGTTATAATTGCCAGAGCAAAGCACATAACTACTATCCCGATCACTTATGGGAGAACAATACCCGTATTGATTTTGCCAGTAATACGCCGCAGCAGTTCACAGAATATTCTGCTGATCTTATACAGAAAAAGGCGCTTTCGTTTATTGAACAGCAGCAAAAAGATAAACCCTTCTTCCTGTATCTGTCTTATACACTGCCGCATGCTGCGCTGCAGGGTCCCCATGACAGCCTGTTTGAGAAATATAAAAAGTTGTTTAACGAGCAACCTGTTGCTGTTGCAGCATGGAATGGCAGGGGATATGCACCGCAGGCCTATCCCCACGCAACATATGCCGCCATGGTAAGCCGTTTGGATGCATACGTGGGACAGGTACTTCAAAAACTAAGGGAATCGGGTATCGATAAGAATACGCTGGTATTATTCTCAAGTGATAACGGCCCGCATAAAGAAGGCGGCAATGATCCTGACTATTTTAAAAGCAGTGGACCGTTGCGGGGTATCAAACGCGATCTGTACGAAGGCGGCATCCGCGAACCAATGATCGCATGGTGGCCAGGTAAAATAAAAGCCGGCAGTACGTCTGATTATACAGGCGCTTTCTGGGATTTACTGCCAACGTTTGCAGAACTGGCTAAACAACCACAACCCAAAAACATCGATGGCATTTCAATCGTTCCTGTTTTATTTGGGCAGAAGAATGCACCCTCGCATCCCTGGTTGTATTGGGAGTTTCATGAACAGGGAGGAAAACAGGCCGTACGCATGGGCAAGTGGAAAGGCGTTAAGTTAAATGCGGCCACCGATCCGGATGGGCCTATTGAATTGTATGACCTCCAAAAAGATGTTTCGGAGAAAAATAATCTTGCCGGCAAACATCCTGATGTTGTAGCCGAAATCAAAAAAATAATGCAGCAGCAACATCGTGAAAGTCCCGACTTTCCTTTGTTCACCTCGGCAGCAGCTGCCAATTAGCGAATGTTATTGATAAAGTGTATATGAATAAATTTTCCTGGCCCTGTGTATTGGTTGCTGTAGCATCATTTGCAGCGTGCAACCAAACCAGCGGTACAACAACCGCAAAGACAGCTGTTGCCCATGCCGACGATACGGTAATGTCGTGTACTTCAAATTTGCCGTCGCGTTTTGCCGTGAATACCTCCTCAGATTCCATTGTTGCCAGCGGTAATAATTCATACGAAGGAATGGTAAAGATCCCCGGCGGTGATTTCTTAATGGGCGCCGCCGACAAAGAGGGGAGAACCGATGAGTATCCGCAACATGCTGTTCATGTTGACGGCTTTTATATGGATGCTACCGAAGTAACGAATGCCATGTTCGCGCAATTTGTTAAAGCAACCGGTTATGTTACAACGGCTGAACGCAAACCCGACTGGGAAGAGTTAAAAAAACAATTGCCAGCCGGTACACCCAGGCCTGCTGACAGTTTGCTGGTAGCTGCTTCGCTGGTATTTACACCACCAGCCGGGGCTGTTCAATTGAATGACGTTAGCCAGTGGTGGCAATGGGTAAAAGGGGCCGACTGGAAACATCCGCAGGGCCCGGGCAGCAGCATTAAGGGTAAAGAACATTTCCCGGTGGTTCATGTATCGTGGGACGATGCCATGGCCTACGCAATATGGGCGGGTAAGCGTTTGCCCACCGAAGCAGAATGGGAGTGGGCGGCGAGGGCCGGGTTAACCAATAAGCCATTCACCTGGGGAACAGAACCTGTTGAAAAAGGAAAACCCAAAGCAAATATCTGGCAGGGCCATTTTCCCGATCGCAATACCGCAACTGATGGCTATGCCCGCGTGGCGCCGGTAAAATCATTTGCCGCCAACGCCTACGGATTATATGACATCGCGGGCAATGTGTGGGAGTGGTGCTCCGATTGGTACCGTTCAGATTCTTATACACAGTCAGGAACAAAAAAACTGATAAACCCCGCTGGCCCAGCTGCCAGTTATGATCCCGAAGAACCCACAGTGCCTAAAAGAGTAGTGCGCGGCGGTTCTTTTCTGTGCCATGCTTCCTATTGTGCCAGTTACCGGGTATCGGCACGTATGAAAACATCACCCGATACAGGTTTGGAACATACCGGATTTCGTTGTGTAAAAAATTAAAGCAGCACTTCTTTCATATGTAAAGTAGCTATGCATTTAAAGAATGCATGCTGATGACCGTTCGTTCTTCTTCAACCCAAAATACATTTTAGTACCGCTGTATTACTGCGCTGCGATTAATGAAACGTCATGGAAAAATTTTCATTACAATATACAGGGTAATGAAAATGTTGCTGTGGTAATTTCCATCTTGCCAAAACTCAATTAAATTTTCACATAAAAATTAATGCATTTTTACTTTACCTGTTAAAAGCAGTAATTGCGCAGATAACCAATTATTTCTGTGCAATATTTCCTTTCTTTTACCCGGATTTGAGAAAAAAATATATGAGGCTGTATCTTTTTTAATTTTGCAAAATCGTTTTAGAAGTGTAACATTGTTACAAATTTACTAGTACTGACACATTATGAGTACAATTAAATTATCTGATTTCATGAGAGTTTTTATTTGCTTCGCCATCGCTTTTTCCAGCTTATTCTCTTCGGCCCAAACGGATCACAATTCCATTGAACCCGTAGATTATGTTAACCCGTTGATGGGCACAGATTCCAAACCCGGACTTTCTAACGGAAATACTTATCCAGCCATCGCACTTCCCTGGGGTATGAATTTTTGGGTACCTCAAACCAACACTATGGGTAATGGCTGGACGTACCAGTATGGAGCCGACAAGATCCGCGGGTTTAAACAAACCCATCAGCCTTCTCCGTGGATAAATGATTATGGGCAGTTCAGTATAATGCCGGTAACGAAAAAAATGAATTTCGACCAGGATAAGCGCGCCAGTTGGTTTTCGCATAAAACAGAAAAGTCAACGCCGTATTATTACAGTGTTTACCTGGCCGATCCCGATGTAACTGCGGAAATTACGCCAACGGAAAGGGCCGCCCAACTACGTTTTACGTTTCCGGCGTGCGACAGTTCTTTTATTGTTGTAGATGCTTTCGATAAAGGCTCGTACATTAAGATCATTCCCGCTGAAAGAAAGATCATTGGTTATTCTTCAGCCAACAGCGGCGGCGTGCCTTCGGGTTTCAAAAATTACTTCGTTGTTTATTTCGATAAAGATTTCACCATAGCGCATACCTGGCACGAGAAAACACTGGCCACGGATACGCTCGAGTACAAGGCCGGGCATACCGGGGCCATCATTGGTTTTAAAACTGCAAAAGGCGAAAAGGTACATGTAAGAACAGCTTCTTCATTTATCAGTTTTGAGCAGGCAGAATTAAATGCCAAAAGAGAGCTGGGAAATGATTCTTTCGACAATACCTGTAAAAAGGGCCGCCAGATCTGGAACCGCGAGCTCAGTCGCCTGATGGCTGAGGGTGGTACACCCGACCAGTTGCAAACATTTTATTCCTGTTTGTACCGGGTGCTGTTGTTTCCGCGTAAATTTTACGAGTACAACCAGGCCAATGAAATAGTACATTATAGTCCGTACAATGGTCAGGTTTTACCAGGTTATATGTTTACCGACAATGGCTTTTGGGATACGTTCAGGGCTGTATTTCCTTTCTTCACGCTGGTATATCCGACGTTGAACAGCCAGATCATGCAGGGCCTTGTTAATACTTACAAAGAAAGCGGCTGGCTACCTGAGTGGGCAAGCCCCGGCCATCGTGATTGTATGATCGGTTCCAACTCGGCATCATTGATCGCAGATTCATACATTAAAGGAATTCGTGGATACGATATCAACACCCTGTATGAGGCCATTTTAAAGAATACTGAAAATGAAGGTCCGCTTACTTCTGTAGGAAGAAAAGGTGTTAAATATTATAATGAACTGGGGTATGTACCATATGACGTAAAGATCAACGAAAATGCGGCCCGTACACTCGAATATGCTTATGACGATTTCACTATTTATCAACTGGCAAAAAAATTGAACCGCCCCAAAGAGGAGATCGACCGTTTTGCTGCCCGTTGTATGAATTACCGCAATTTGTTCGATAGCTCAACGTTGTTGATGCGCGGTAAAAATAAAGATGGCCGTTTTCAGTCGCCGTTCAATCCATATAAATGGGGCGATGCATTTACGGAAGGCAACAGTTATCATTATACCTGGAGCGTTTTTCACGATGTACAGGGGCTGGCCAACCTGATGGGCGGATCGAAGATGTTTACAAAAATGCTTGATACGGTATTTGCCCTGCCACCGGTATTCGACGAAAGTTATTATGGCGGCGTTATACATGAGATCCGCGAAATGCAGATCATGAATATGGGACAATATGCACATGGTAACCAGCCCATTCAGCATATGATCTATTTATACAATTATGCCGGTCAGCCCTGGAAAACGCAATATTGGATCAGGCAGGTGATGGATAAATTATATCATGCTACGCCCGATGGATATTGTGGTGATGAGGATAACGGGCAAACTTCAGCCTGGTATGTATTTTCAGCCATGGGTTTCTATCCGGTTTGTCCGGGTACTACCCAGTACGTTTTTGGAACGCCGTTGTTCCGTAAAATGACGCTCACCCTCGAAAATGGCAAAAAGCTGGTAATACAGGCGCCTGGAACCGACAGGAACACATATTATATTCACAATATTTCACTAAACGGAGTTGCGCATACGAAGAATTGGATCGATCATAGTCAGTTACAGAAAGGAGGCACATTATTGTACGATGTAAAGAAGGCGCCTTCTCAAACCAGAGGAACAACACAGGCAGCATTTCCGTTTTCTTTATCACCGGCTTTAACCAGATAAGATAACCGTATGAAAAAAGTATCGATAAAGGATATTGCCTCCATGGCGGGAGTGGCATCATCAACCGTGTCATTTGTATTGAACGGTAAAGCGCGCAAAATGCGCATTAGTGAAACCGTTGAAAAGCGTGTGCTTGAAGTTGCCCGCAATGCAGGTTATTATCCTAACCAGCTTGCCATAAGTTTACGAACAGGCAAATCAAAAACCCTCGGACTTATTGTTGAGAACATCGGCAACATCTTTTTTGCCACTTTGGCAAAAACCATTGAAGAAGAAGCCGAGCAATATGGTTACCGGGTGGTGTATTGCAGTACGGAAAATAATGCTTCAAAAGGTAAAGAGTTGATCAATATGCTGTCGCAAAGGCAGGTAGACGGATACCTGATAACCCCTGCGCCGCATATGGAAGAAGATATTCAACAACTGGTTCAGTTGCAAAGGCCCGTTGTTTTAATTGACCGTTATTTACCTGCTGTGGAAGCCTCTCATGTATTGGTAAACAATGCTGAGGCGGTAGCGCAGGGAATGGCGCATTTGTTTGCGCAGGGCTATAAAGAAATTGGGTTCGTAACGGTTGACCTCGACGTTATGCAAATGGAGCAACGGCTCGATGGGTATATCGGTGCGCTCAGCAAAGAGGGTATCCGGCTGAACAAAGACATCATCCTGAAAGTTCCTTATACTCATCAACGCGATGAAGCGGTGGAGCTCATCGCTTCTTTATTGAAGAACAATCCCCAGTTGGAAGCGCTGTTCTTTGCAACCAACTACCTGGGTATACTTGGTCTCGAAAGCATCAACCGCCTGAAAATGGCGATCCCGGAAGACATAGCTGTAATAAGTTTCGATGACCACGATATTTTCAGGTTATATCCTCCCGGTATTACAAGTATTCAGCAACCGGTGGAAGCAATTGCAAAAAAAGCTGTGGCGTTGTTGATGGAACAATGTGAAAACACAGAAAGTATTTTTCCCAAAGCGGAGGTTGAGCTGGCCGCAAAACTGATTGTGAGAGGTTCTACCTGATTGGTTAAACCCCTGCTTTCTCAAATATTTTTTATTTGCCAGGTTGATGCGGATGCATGGGCCTGGCAATTTTTTTAATGCTCAACGGGCAATATGACTGTAAATGCAGCGCCCTGGCCGGGTTCGCTTTTAGCGATAATAATTCCTTCATGATGGTCGACTATCTTTTTGCACAAGGCCAGTCCAATTCCGGTGCCGCTGTAGCTGCGCTGGTTATTCAACCTTTGAAATATTACAAAGATCTGCTCTGTATGTTGTTGTTCGAAACCGATACCATTATCCTGAAATACCAGTTGAACATACGGTTTGTCTTCAATTAATCGAGGGTGCTCCTTTACCTCTTCGCGGTTAAGGGTGCGGGCGGTTATTGCGATTGCAGGAGCTGTTTCCGAAAATTTTAATGAGTTACTGATCAGGTTGGCAAAAAGCTGGTGTAGTTGCAGGGGTATGCCTTTTATGGTGGGCAATTCGGAATAGTTTATTACCGCTTTTTTTTGTTCAATCAGCAACTCATAATCAGACAGCACATCTTTAAGAACTTTGTTCAGATCGGTTTTTATGAATTGTTCTACGGTTTTGGTGAGCCGCGAATAGTTCAATACGTCATTAATGAGCGTTGACATTCGTTTGGCAGAAATATATATTTTGTTGAAATACTTTTCAGACATTTCCCTGTCGTGCAGGTGATCTTTAACCATATCTGCAAAGGTTTGTATCTTTCGCAATGGTTCCTGAAGGTCGTGGCTGGCTATATAGGCAAACTGCTCCAGCTCATGATTCGATTTTTCAAGTTCTTCATTTGAGGTCAGTAGCTCACGCGTACGTGCGAGCACCATATTTTCCAGTTCTTCCTTGGCTTTTTTTTGATCGGTGATGTCCAGTACGGTGCCAAGCAGTCGCACCGGTGTATGTTTTTTATCATATATGGTGGTACCATTTACCCTTAGCCACCGCTCTTTATTGTCGTTTCTGATAACCCGGGCTTCGTAAGAAATATTACCTGTTTTTAATGCGTTCAAAAATGCCTGTTCAACCATGGTGCGATCGGCAGGATGCACCATTTGCATAAACATGGCTTTACTCCATTGTACTGTTTTCGAATAACCCAGTATCTTCCGGTGTTCTGATGATGTAGTGGTCAATCCCGTAGTAAGATCGAGGTCCCACATGCCCATTTCGGCAATCTCCACAGCCAGGCGCAGGCGTTCTTCGCTAACCCGTATCTTATCTTCGCTTTCTCGAATGCGTTGTACTATTCTTTTTTGAGCGGTTATATCACGCGCTATTTTTGAAGCGCCGATAATGACACCTTTATTGTTCTTTACCGGGGAAATACTTAAAGAGATATCAAGCAAACGGCCATCTTTGGTAATGCGTTTTGTTTCAAAATGGTCAATTCGTTCACCTCTTTTGAGCCGCTCAAGTATTTGCGGCTCTTCATCCAGCCTGTCATCGGGAACTATGCGGGTGATAGGAGTTCCTATCATTTCATGGGAAGTATAGCCAAAGATCCTTTCTGCGCTGTTGTTCCAACTGGTTATAGTGCCATCTAACGTTTTACTGATAATAGCATCGTCAGACGATTGTATAATTGCTGCAAAATGCCCGTTTCGTTCCTCGATGTTTTTACGCTCGGTTATATCTACCAGCATATTGACGGCGCCAATAATTTTGCCGGCAGCATTTACGAAGGGCCTCGGATAAGGCATAATATGCCGTATCTGTCCGTCGGGGCGTTCAATTACTATCTCTACATTATCTATTTCCCTTCCTTCTTTCAATGCAATAGCCATCGGACTTTCATCCTGCGTCATAGGAGTTCCATCAACGTGAAATGCTTTCCAGAATCCGCACCATACATCTTTTCCGGTTTCCGGCTCCTGGCCCCATAGATCCGCTGCGGCTTTGTTGTAGGTAGTGATATATCCTTCTGCGTCGCAGATATAAATGGCGGCAGGTAGTGCCTGTATAAGTTGCTGGTACCGCGCCTCAATTTCTTTACAATCTTCAGCTGTTTGTCCTGTATCGGTTGTAATGAAACCAGCCTTTCTTTCTTTATTGCGAAAGCGTGAGGGGGATTTTTTTTCCGGGGAAGTTGCGGATACGGGTGGGGCATTGGTGTCAGCTTTATTTATTCTTTTTGACTGAGGCATTTCTTTTGATTTCTTATTTATGACGTACGTACGTTATATGATTTTAAAAATCTATGCCACCCTGCCGGCTGTTGGTTGGTAGATGTAAGTTGCTGTGTTATAATTAGTTTTGAAAATAAGTTCCGCTTCTACAATTGATTTAAAAATGGGGTGAAATGGGGTGATGAGAATCAGTTTTAAATAAAGCCCATGCCATTAACTTTGTATGGTAGCATATTGATTTTGTCATTTGTTATTAAACTTTAAAAAAAAAATATATGAACAACGGAAGTAAAGTATTGACAGCTTTAATAGCAGGAGCGGCTGTAGGCGCAATTTTAGGCGTTTTATTTGCTCCCGACAAGGGTTCTGAAACACGTAAAAAGATCAATGAGGAAGGAAAGAAAATGTCTGATGCTTTAAAGGATAAGTATAACCAGATGAAAGAAAAGATGAATGCCGTTAAGGATGATATGGAGCAAAAGCATGAACCTTTCGCGTAAAGCAGTAATGAAAATAACACAGGCTGTATGAATGAAACATTTGAAAAAATAGAAGGGTTAACCGACCACGTTAAGGATTATGTGAATACGAGAATTGAGATAACCAAGCTGCGCATTGCCGAAAAAACATCCCAGGTTGTAGGAAATGTGATTGCGGTAATTATTGTAGTCATATTATTTCTTTTCGTGGTCGTTTTCGGAAGTTTAGCCGGTGCCTGGGCGCTGAGCGATCTGATTGGTAAGCGATATGCCGGCTTTCTGATCGTTGCCGGGTTTTATTTGTTGCTGGGAATAGTTGTATGGGCTGCCAGAGGCCGGTTGATACGTTTTCCCGTCATGAATGCACTGGTAAAGATGTTACATAAGAAGGACGACGGGTAATTCGGCTGGCCTGCATTTGTTTAATTAAACAGCGTGCTCAATTTTTTTTCGTTCAGGATAGTTATCGTTCCGCCTTTTATATTTACGAGGCCTTCGCTTTTGAAATCGCTTAATGTTCTTATAAGCGATTCCGTTGCCGTGCCTGCTATCGTAGCAAGATGTTCACGGCTGATGTCGATAGGTGCATTGTACTTTTTGTGTAAAGTCATCAATGCTTCAGCTACTTTTTTGCGTAATGAATTATAAGCAAGCCCCAGCAGCTTTTCTTCTTTTTCTGCAACATTGCGGGCAAGCAGGGTAATGAATTTGCGCATTACTTCGTGACTGGTATTAATTAGCTTTTCAAAATCTTCCCGCGGAATTACGATCAGCTCAGTATCTTCTATGGCCTCTGCGGTTTCGTTATACACCGAGCCTTCCAGTAATGCAACATAGCCAAGGTAGTCGCCTTCATTATACAAACCTATTACAAGGTCTTTACCATCTTCATTTGTTTTATAGGTTTTTACTTTACCTTTTTGAACAAAATATAAACGCGAAGGGCGGTTCCCTTCCTGATAAATAATTTGTTTTTTGCGGTACCGGTTCACAGTGCGGTCATCAATGAGGGACTGCAGTGGATTTTTCCCATCCGTAATATGCATTAATGTGTTCAATCCTTCCAACCCCGACATAATCTCCTGTTTCAACAGTTCATTTTTACGCAGCCGGCTTTCTACCGCATTCAGTAATTCAGTTTCATCGAACGGTTTGGGAATGTAATCATCGGCACCCAGTTCCATTCCTTTTCTGATATCGGGCCGTTCTGATTTTGCGGATAGAAATATGAACGGAATGTTTTGTAATGCAGTGTTTTTATGAAGCAGATGCAGTACGCCATAACCGTCGAGCACAGGCATCATAATATCACATATAATAAGATCCGGAATTTCTTTCAATGCCGTTTCAATACCTGATTTCCCGTTCTCAGCGGTGAACACCTGGTAGTTGGCCAGTTCCAGTATTTCGGCTGTGTTTTCACGTATGCCCTGGTTGTCTTCTATGAGCAATATTTTTTTCATAACTATACTGATAACTATATTAAAAGGGATATAATGAAAGCACAAACATTGAAAATTTAACGGGGAAATGATGTGATAAACGTCATGCTGCCGCGTGATTCTTTGCAGGCTTGTGCAACCCTCCCAGAGTAATTTTAGGGAAGACAGGGTAGGGTTACCTGCATATTAAAAAAATATTAAATCAAAGTCTTGCTTTTGCTAAATGACTTTTGCGCTAATTTATATGAGTAATTGTTATGTATATTACAACTTGAAGAACTGCGTCGTACGAATATGCAACTATTGATATAATTTTAAATAATATTGTTTTAAGGAATTTTTTTTGAATCAAACATTTTTCTTTTACTTTAAACCGGATTCCCTGTTAAGACCAACCCAGGAAACAGTAGCGTAATTAGCTTAGTTGAAATAGATCAGATTCCTTACTCCGGGAAT
>NZ_LWBP01000046.1 GCF_002078015.1 Niastella populi
CACCCGGCGCCCCCTTGAAAATTGGGTGGTGAGGGGAGTTCTTGAGTGAATCGAAGGTAGAGAAAAATTCTATTCACCAGGTCGGTAATATACGGTATCAATTTATTGTTTCAAGCAGAAAAAATCCGGCTGAAGTATTTGTCATTTAGCTATCTGGTTCAAGTAATTATTGAAGACCCCAAAATACAAATTCTTGTCAAACTCAAATTTTAGAATGTCACTTGCGCCTATAATATTCCAGACAACTGAATTTTCAGTTTGATCAATAGTTACAGCTATGCCTCCGCAGTCATAGTCTCCACATTCAGCACAACAGTAAATCAATACTTCTGGATTTTCTAATTCCTCTCTGTATTTGTCTAAATACCATTGAAATTCGTCCTCAGTCCATGAAGATGGGTACACATCCCTTATCTCTTTGTCCGAAACTTTTCTTTGAAGCAACTGCTTCACTTTGATTCTGTCTGTCTTTGGATTACCAGAACCTAAAGCTCCAACCCAATTTTCTAATATGGTCGTTTTTGTATTGTATATTTTATCAAGTTGCTCAGATAAGGGCTTATCATTTATAAAATACTCAAGAAAGGGTTTTTGCGACCTAACAAATCCTTTGTTGGTTAATGTCGTATTACCTAAGGGCTTTTTTTTGCTTTTTACAGCTTTCCCAAGAGAATTAATTGATTTGTCAGCCAGAGAATCTAATCTCTGATATTTTTGAAGCGTTAGAGTGCCCATATCATTATTCATTAAATACCATTCTTATTCGATTTTTCAAAGATTGGCCAAAATTCAAACGGTCAACCTTAACTGTCAAATAATTAATAATTTATTGTGCGCTTGCTAATCGTATCCATTTTGGTTTTATTTGTTTTGTCGCATCACGCTATCCATTCCTTCTATTGCATCTTTTAAATCCACAGTCCAATAACCGCCCTTGCCGCTGTCCCATGCCTCTTTCCATTGATTATATCCTTCGGAAAAGTCTGGGAGATTATTATTTTGTTCTACAAGCCTGGTTACAGACTTTGAAATTGTATTCTGAGAAAAAGGCAAATGTCCGATAAAGTCTGAGTAACCACCTGCAATACTTGGGTTATGCAGTTTTATTCCGTCAACTCTGATATGGATTATTGTGTCATTTTCATATTTTTCAGTTTTCAAAATGGTCAAAGTTGAACTGTCTTCGCCTGGCCTGTTATTGTATTTCCAAACCTGACCCACTTTGAATTGTACGGAAGCAGTGGCCATATCTTTGCTTTTTTCTTTTATCTGTTCTTTACAGCTTGAAAGTAGACCTATAAGTCCTGCCAGAAAAATAACTAGCTTTAGTCGTGTCATGATTGCAGATGGGGTTAATGATTCGAGCCTAATATACGACTAGCTTTAATGCACTTATCTAAGTGCCGCTTTCGTCAGAGAGTTAATAATTTTTCTTTTCTGGAATATGTCTTTGATGCAACTAATGTGGTCAAGCCTTTCCATTGCTTTACATAAATCTCTTCATTTTGAAACCAAAGGGTATATTGGTCAGAAGCTTCACTTATAAGATTGAGATTTAACTCTTTTTCAATGTTTTCAATTTTTAAAGAGCGGTCTCTAAAGATTAGTTCAAAATTATTTTGTTCCCACATTTCGTCCCAAAGGGCCAGGTGCTCAACAGACTTACTAAAACTTGAAGCTATTGGCTCATAATCTTCATAGTAAACACCTTGTTCATCTAAAAAGAATTGCATTTGATAATTAGTGGTAGCACAGTCAAAAAAATACTTTGGAGATGAAAATTCAGATTCTTCAAATTCTACAACCGCGGTATTACTGTATACTGGATAGCCGCCCGCTCCTTTAATCAGACTAAACTTTATTGGTGCAAGTACTGCGTAGAAGATGTAGCCACCAAACGCTTGTTGAAATTCAATCAATGGTTCAAAAATTGGAGCACCATTATCAATAAATGTTTGGCGAATTTCTTTTTCGGTCAACGATAAATGTTCTCTCTTTGATTTTTCTAAAAAATGAGATGCTCGCTTGGATAATGTCATATATTGGCCGTAAAGTTATATTAACTAACCAGCAATGCCAGTCAACAGAGGCATTTCTGTTTATTAAGGCGTTCCTGAATTACTGCCTAAAAATTTTCCCTTTTCAATTTCCTTTTCAAACCACTTAAAATAAGCATCTTATCGTGAACATATGTTATAAAATTAGGGCAACTTTTCTGTCTCCTTGTAACAAAATTAGGGGTGTGGCACATTGGT
Organism: Niastella populi; assembly: GCF_002078015.1. Lineage (GTDB taxonomy): Bacteria > Bacteroidota > Bacteroidia > Chitinophagales > Chitinophagaceae > Niastella > Niastella populi. The sequence continues at coordinate 2,256 of NZ_LWBP01000046.1, forward strand.
GCGGAAATTACCAGCTTAATCTCCGCAAAATTTGCGGCGATTCCAATCAATTTTTGCGGAGATTAAGCCGTATTTTTACCGCATAAAATGCGGAGATTATTATTATGTACATCTACCAGCTACCTAAATGGCCTGATTTTCACTGGGATAAAGAAAAGCTATCCAGACTTTTAGCGGAAGTCCGGTATAGACAGGGTAAGTTGACGGGCCGCATGGAGAGTATGGGTTTCGGCTTGCAGGCTGAGGCAACTTTACATACACTTACTTTAGATGTTTTGAAATCAAGCGAGATTGAGGGTGAAATCCTAAACCCTGAACAAGTGCGTTCGTCTATTGCACGACGATTGGGAATGGATATAGCTGGATTAGTTCCTGCAGACAGACATGTGGAGGGAGTTGTTGAAATGATGCTGGACGCAACGCAGCATTATAATATGCCGTTAACTGATGAACGATTATTTGGATGGCACGCGGCGTTGTTTCCGACTGGTAGAAGCGGCATGTATAAAATTGTGGTCGGTGCCTGGCGCACAAATACAGAAAAAAATCCTATGCAAGTCGTGTCAGGCGCTATTGGTCGCGAAACGGTTCACTTCGAAGCGCCTGCTTCAGAGTTTGTAGAAGGAGAAATGGACAAATTTCTCAACTGGTTTAACTCTGAAAATGATCTTGATCCAGTAATCAAAGCGGCCATTGCTCACCTATGGTTTGTAACTATTCATCCTTTTGCAGACGGTAATGGCCGCATGGCACGTACAATAACTGATATGCTATTGGCAAGGACTGATCAAAATTCCCAACGCTTCTACAGTATGTCGGCGCAGATCAGGAATGAACGCAAGGCTTATTACGATATCCTGGAAAAAACACAAAAAGGAACCCTGGATATAACTGAATGGCTTGCATGGTTCCTTAATTGTCTTGACAGTTCGATAAGCGCAACTGAAGAAATACTGGCAAAAGTTATGCGCAAGTCGAGGTTTTGGGAGAACCTTAAAACTTATTCACTTAATGACCGGCAACAAAAAATATTGAATGCTTTAATAGATGGGTTTGAGGGAAAGCTTACATCTTCCAAATGGGCTAAAATAACCAAAACCTCACAGGATACCGCATCCAGAGATATACAAGATCTTATAGATAAAGGAATCTTACTCAAGGAAGCAGCGGGCGGGCGAAGCACAAGTTATACATTGAATACGCAATATCTACTTTGATTACAGCGCCAAAAGTATGGTTCTTGAGTGACTTGAAGGTAGAGAATTTTTGTCAACAACTGTGGTAAGAGAAGTCAAAATAAGTTAATCATTTATGAGCTTACCGGTGGTTATATCCAAAACAAAATCTTGCCAACCACTAGGAGGATCACATTCGCTACTTCCATATATTTTATTATCACCAAATCTTTTTATCAATATGCCATCTACCCCTAAGTTCGGATTTTTCCAAATCAGATTACCCTTTTCGTTAATGCAACAAATGCTATCCGAGCCGGTAACGTAGAACAAATTTTCATTGATATAAAAGTGTCCAAAATAACCGTCCACCTGCAATACTAACACGTTGATATTTTCTAAAAAGTTATAAAGATAAAAGTGGCCTTGATGGCCAACCGCCAATAGATTATCCCGAATGATAGCATCTTTGAACGGACTACAATGAGCTTCAAAACGAATTTGAAGAACCTTCTTAATTGTGTCATTATCTTTCAAAACGAGATACTCAACATTACTCCACTTCACCGATTCTTTACCTGAAATAATCACAATTTCATTTCTCAATTCCTCAGGAACGCTGTTTGTAAATTCAATATTCATTTCTATCAGTATCGATGATGTGTTTTGAAAGTCAGTACAAAATGTACTAAAACTTCCACCATGGCTTTTTCTTTTTGTCAAGTTTGAAGACTGTCGGAATAACTCCGTAAAAAGAATAAATGGAATCTGCTAAACCATTTTCAAATTGCTTGCTAACTTTTGCAAATGGATATGCTTTATTGTTCTTGTCAAAAGCAATAGCAACTGATCCATTCTCATTAAGTTCCCACTGTCCGCCGTAGTTTTCAATAATACATTTACCCAAAAATGAACCTAATGAATTAATCAGCCCCTGATACTCCTCTTTTTCAAAGCTACCTTTATTTCTTTCAATAAAGCCTTCTATAAATTTAACAGAGTTTGCATCATATTTTAAATTTAGTTTTGTTCTAACTGATTCTGCAAGATCATCTAACTCTTTCATATATATGCTTGTATTATTATTTGAAGTTCATTCGCGCCAACCCTGACT
>NZ_LWBP01000047.1 GCF_002078015.1 Niastella populi
ATGTGTATGAGCTATCTCCTCTTCAGGAGGGGATATATTATCACTGGTTAGCTGAAACCTCCAGTTCACTTTATTTTGAGCAGATCTCCTACAGGTTGCGGGCTAAAGTATTGGATATAGAAAAGTTGAAAGGAGCGTATGACCAGTTAACAGCCCGGCATGCTGTACTGCGCACCAGTTTCAGTAATGAATATGCGGGCAGATCTTTACAGATAGTAAGGAAGGAAGTACCCAGTAATTTTAGCTATATAAAGCTGGATAGGGAGGCGGAGCAACAAGCACAGGTAGCGCTGATCAGGCAGCAGGACAGGGACCGGGGTTTTGATTTGAGCAGGGGTTCCCAGATGCGGCTGCATGTGATTGATCTGTCGGCAGGGGAGTATGAGTTTATCTGGAGTCATCATCATATCCTGATGGATGGCTGGTGCACGAGTGTGCTCATCAATGACTTTAATGAGCTGTTGAGTGCCGCAATCAGGGGCAGTACAGCAGCCCTGCCGCCAGTAACGCCATATTCTGATTATATCAATTGGTTAAAAGCCATAGACAGGGAGCGTTCTCTGGCCTATTGGAAGGATTATCTTACAGGTTACTCCTCGCTGGCAGAAATACCCTTCAAGGCAGCAAGAGGAGCAGACAACAGCTATGTTGAATCCGGTGAACACCTGCAAATAATTGGCGATCTGTTTAAGAAAGTAGACACCCTTTGCACCCAACTAGGCATTACGCACAATACGTTTGTACAAGGGGTATGGGGTTACTTATTGTCACGCTATAACAACACGAATGATGTGGTGTTTGGCGCTGTGGTGTCAGGTCGTCCGGCAGACTTAACAGGAGTTGAGGAGATGATCGGACTGTTTATCAATACGATCCCGGTAAGAGTAAAGTATGATGCAGAGGATACGCCTGCTAAGTTATTAAAAGCACTTCAAGAGCAATCCATCCAGAGTACGTCCCATCATTATATGAATCTGTCGGAGGTGCAGTCCCAGAGTGAGCTGGGCATGGCGCTGATGAATCATATTATGATCTTTGAGAACTATGCGGTAAAGGAACTGAAAAATGGAGGTGCATTAAAAAGCAAAGGTGAAGAAGGACTGGCTATAGGATCAAGTGAGGTGTTTGAGCGAACCAATTATGATTTGAATGTTATAGTTAGTTCATCGGATGTTTCATTAAATATACATATTAAATATAATCTTGGCATCTACGATGAGTTATCATTGAAGAGCGTGATGAAGCATTTTGATAGGCTGATCAATGAGTTCGCGCAAAGATCTGATCAACCCTTAAGAACATTTGATTACTTGTCGGAAGAAGAGAAGCATCAACTGCTGGTTACATTCAATGATACAGCGGTGGTTTATCCCAAAGACAAAACGATAATTGATCTGTTCGAAGAGCAGGTGTCAAAGACACCAGGTAATGTAGCCGTAGTATTTGAAGCTACAAAGCTGAGCTATCAGGAGCTCAATGACCAGTCTAATCAGCTGGCGCATTACCTGAGAGATAATTACGACATCCAGCCTGATGATTTGATAGGCATCAGGCAAAGGCGCAGTGAGTGGATGATTGTATCGATATTGGCTGTGTTGAAATCAGGGGGTGCTTATGTTCCGATTGATCCGGATTACCCGCAGGAACGGATAGATTACATTACGGAAGATACCCGCTGTAAGGTATGCCTGGACGAAACTGAATTAAGCAAGTTCAAAACAACCCGGGAGCGATATCCTAAAGTACCGGTGTCTTCTACTGTTAAATCAGATAACCTGGTTTATGTGATCTATACCTCCGGTTCTACAGGAAAACCTAAAGGAGTAATGGTAAAGCATTATTCATTCACCAACCTTATTAACTGGTATTGCGGGTTATTGGATTTAACAGATCAGGACGCGGTGTTATTGATCGCGCCTGTTAGTTTTGACTTGGCGCAAAAGAATTTGTTTGCTTCTTTAACAAAGGGAGGTAGTTTGTGTTTATCGGAAAAACTGTATGGCGATTATCATTTAATAGCCGAAACTATCAAAAGAAACAACATCACGGTTGTAAACTCAGCGCCCAGCGCGTTTTATCCTTTACTTTCAAAAGAAATAAATAATAATTATCAGAGCTTAGCATCCCTCAAAATGGTTGTCTTAGGTGGAGAACCTATAAATATTAAAGAGATGCTGCCGTGGACGAAATCGGTTTATTATCATGCTACAGTTATCAATTCCTATGGTCCAACAGAATGTACTGATGTCGTTTCCTATCACATAGTTAACAACAACGAATGGGGTCTGATAGAAATGATCCCTGTCGGGAAGCCTGTAGATAACACGGAGCTTTATATTTTAGATGAGCAGAAGAAACTATTGGGGGTTGGTATTACAGGAGAGATCTATGTAGGAGGAGTCGGAGTTTCAAGAGGGTATTTAAATAATGAAGAACTCACTTCTGAAAAGTTTGTACAAAACCCTTTTAAAGGGAAGGAGTTCATGTATAACACTGGAGACATAGGAAGGTGGCTGCCTGATGGCAGCATAGAGTTCATAGGCAGAAAAGATTACCAGGTAAAGATCAGGGGGCAGCGCATAGAGCTTGGAGAAATAGAGCATGCTTTATTGAACCATGAAGAAATAACCCAGGCGGTAGTGCTGGCCAAAGAGAACCAGTCAGGAGAAAAAGAGCTGGTGGCTTATATCACATCCGCTGTCGCGCAAAACGTAAGTGAATTAAGAGACTACTTAAAACAGACGCTCCCCGTTTATATGCTTCCCGCCTACTTTGTTCAATTGGAAGAATTGTCTCTGAATGCCAATGGAAAAATTGACAGGAAATCCCTGCCTGCTCCTGAAGGCCTGGGACTATCCGGCGCTGTAGAATATGTTGCACCACGCAATGAGATAGAAGAGCGGTTGGTAAAGATCTGGGAAGAAGTACTTCAAAGAGAAAACATTGGGGTGAAAGATGATTTTTTTGCTCTTGGCGGCCATAGCTTAAAGGCCTTAAAAGCGGTATTCAGAGTTAACGAGGAATTCAATATAGGTGTAAAGGTTACAAACTTGTTTAATACTTCTTCTATAGAAGATTTCGCGATTCTTATTGCTTTTACATTAAAAAAGAAAAGAATAACATCTAAAGAAGTCAGTTTATGATAAAGTTAATTCAAAAGATATTGGCGGCTGAAATAGTACTGGATATTGTTGACGGGAAGCTTAAATTATATTCAGATAACGACGAGATCGATTCAGAAATTTTAAATGAGATAAGAGCAAATAAAGAGGAGTTAACATCATATTTAATTCAAAACAATATTGTTGAAGCATCGAGCGCTCCAGATGAGGCGATTTCAGTTGTTCCTTTGCAGCCGAATTATCCAATCTCTGATGCTCAAAGAAGATTATGGGTGTTGAGCCAGTTTGAGGGAGGTTCGGTAGCTTATAACATGCCGGCTAGTATTTACCTGAATCGGGACATCGAAATTAAAAGCTTCAAAAGCGCCATCGATGCCACCATCGAACGTCATGAGATTTTAAGAACTATCTTCAGAGAAGATGAATCAGGTGAGATCCGGCAATGGATAGTCCAAAGGGAAGACCTGGGCTTTGCAATCGACTACCAGGACTTTAGAAAAGAGGCTAACAAGAAAGAAAAAGCAGAAGCGTATATCGCAGCAGATGCTTACCGGGCATTCGATCTTGCGAAAGGACCTCTCCTGAGAGCGGCGTTACTTCAGGTAGAGGAAGAGGAATATGTATTCTATTACAATATGCACCATATCATCAGCGATGGCTGGTCTATGGAGGTATTGGCCAAAGATGTATTCAAATATTATGAAACCTATCAGGCAGGCAAAGCGACTCAGATTGAGAAATTAAGAATCCAGTACAAGGATTATTCCGCCTGGCAGTTAGGCCAATTGAACCAGGAGTCATTTAAGGATCAAAAAGATTATTGGCTAAACAAGCTCTCGGGAGAATTGCCACTGCTGGATCTACCGGCGAGCAAACAGCGACCCAAAGTAAAGACCTATAACGGGCAGGGCTTAGCTACTTATTTCGATAAGGCAACAACGGCTAAGCTAAAAAGATATACCCAGGAGAAAGGGGGCAGTCTTTTCATGGGCTTACTGGCCTCATGGAATGTGTTGATGTACCGCTACACTTCTCAGAAAGATATCATTATCGGGACTGTGGTAGCGGGCAGAGAGCATGCCGATTTAGAAGACCAGATCGGGTTCTATGTAAACGCACTGGCTTTAAGATATGAGGTTAATCCTGAAGAAAGCTTTGCCAGTTTATACCAGGCTGTAAAAGAGGATACCTTAAAAAGCTATAACCATCAAATGTATCCTTTCGATCGGTTGGTGGAAGATTTAAACCTTCAAAGGGATACAAGCAGAAGTGCGGTATTTGATATCATACTCGCCCTTCAAAACAGTGGTGAAAGAATCGAAGGGGTTGAATTATCAAAAGAGGCAAATCAGATTGTAGATCAGGGGTATCGCACATCAAAATTTGATATAGAGGTTA
>NZ_LWBP01000048.1 GCF_002078015.1 Niastella populi
TTTCAGAATATGAAAGAACCAATACATTTTTAGATTTTACAGTTGCTGCAACTGGAGGTGGTTATCGTATAGGCATCAAAGCCACTAAAAAACTTAGCTCTGGTTTGTCATTAGAGTATGCAGGCAACCTGTACTTTAAAGTATTAGACTTTATTTTAAAAGATCAAAGCAGGCTATTAAAGGATGTAGATTATTTAAGTGAAGAAGAGAAACACAAACTGCTCTTTACTTTCAATGATACAGCAGTAGCTTATCCGAAAGATAAGACGATCGTAGACTTATTTGAAGAGCAAGTCGAGAAGACGCCAGACCACATAGCCGTAATATTTGAAGATACTGAACTTACTTATCGGCAGCTCAATGAGCGGTCTAATCAGCTTGCCCGTCACCTGAGAGATAATTATGATATCCGGCCAGATAATTTGATAGCCATCAAACAGGCGCGCAGTGAATGGATGATCATTTCCATACTGGGCGCCTTAAAATCAGGTGGAGCCTATGTTCCTATCGATCCGGAATATCCTCAGGAAAGAATACACTACATTGAACAGGATACCAAATGTAAGATATGCCTCGATGAAGCAGAACTAAGCAGGTTCAAAGAAAGCCAGGAGCGTTATTCTATAGAACCGGTGAGTTCCACTGCTACATCCAACAACCTTGCTTATGTGATCTACACCTCAGGTTCCACAGGGAAACCGAAAGGAGTAATGATCGAACATCGGAATGTAACTAACTTTTTCTCCGGGATGACATCCGTTTTTGGAGAAGAAAAAGGAACATTCCTGGCTATGACAAATTACACATTTGACATATCGGTATTGGAGCTTTTGTGGACACTGAGTAAAGGATACAAAGTTGTTATACAGGGAGAGGCCAGGCAGATTGGTGACGAGCAGAATAACTATTCGGTTTATTCACAGATCAGGAAACATAAGGTTACGCATTTACAAATTACACCTTCCATGGGAGCCATGTTGAATCAGCACCTTTCAGAAGAGGAAGGTTGGCGTTCAATTAAAAATATCCTTTTGGGAGGTGAGCCATGTACGGCTTCATTGGTGAATGATATTTACCAGAAATTGCCCGGTACGCAACTTTACAATATGTATGGACCGACAGAAACAACGATTTGGTCCACGGTAAAAGCGTTTGAAAAAAACACGCAAAAGATTGAAATTGGTAAACCGATTGCCAATACCAAAATCTATATTTTGGACGAAAACCGTAACCCGGTTGCAGAAGGG
>NZ_LWBP01000049.1 GCF_002078015.1 Niastella populi
ATATTTTGGACGAAAACCGTAACCCGGTTGCAGCAGGGGTTCAGGGAGAGATATATATTGGAGGTGAAGGAGTAGCACGTGGGTATACAAACAAAGAGCTAACCGGTCTTAGTTTTATTGAAAGCCCTTTTGTAGCTGGAGATCGCTTATACCGGACCGGAGATTTTGGGTCATGGTTAAACAATGGTTCTATTTATTGTTCCGGGCGTAAGGATCAACAGGTCAAGATCCGGGGATACCGCATAGAGCCTGGAGAAATAGAGCATGCCTTAGAGCAAAATAAAGAGATACAGCAAGCTGTAGTGTTGGCCAAAGAGAACGAGTCGGGAGAAAAGGAGCTGGTAGCCTATATCACTTCCAATGTTGAGCAAAATACGCTTGATTTAAGATCCTGTTTAAAAGATAGGCTGCCCGGATATATGGTTCCGGCTTACTTTGTTCAACTTGAAGCCATGCCATTAACAGCTAATGGGAAAGTGGACAAGAAATCCCTGCCTGATCCGGAAGGACTGGGATTAACGAGTGGTGTTGAATATATAGCTCCACGAACAGCGTTGGAAGAGAAGCTTGTAAAGATCTGGCAACAAGTTCTGCAGCGGGAAAATATTGGTGTGTTAGATGACTTTTTCGTATTGGGAGGCCATAGTTTAAAAGCTATACGCCTGAGCAATGAATATCAAAAGGAGTTATCAGTAAAGCTGAGTTTGAAAGAGCTGTTCGCTCATACCAGCGTAGTTTCGCATGCCGCGCTGATAGCATCTTCAACCAGAGAGGCGTTTGTTCAGATAGAAAAAGTAACTTATCAGGTAAGTTATGCTATCTCAGATGGCCAAAGAAGACTCTGGGTATTGAGCCAGTTTGAAGGCGGTTCGGCAGCATATAACATACCTGGAAGCATTTACCTGAATCAGGATATTGATATCGAAAACTTCAGGCGCGCGATAGATGCCACTATCGAACGTCATGAGATCTTAAGAACTGTTTTCAGGGAAGATGAGTCAGGAGAGATGAGGCAATGGATACTGGAAAGAAAAGACCTGGGCTTTTCAATCGACTACCACGACTTTAGAAAAGAGGCTGAGGGGAAAGAAAAAGCAGAAGCGTACATCGCGGCAGATTCCTACCGGGCATTTGATTTAGCAAAAGGGCCTTTACTCAGGGCAGCCTTACTTCAGGTAACGGAAGCGGAATATGTATTTTACTTCAATATGCACCATATCATCAGCGATGGCTGGTCAATGGAGGTATTGTCCAAAGATGTATTTAAATACTATGAAGCTTATAAGGCAGGCAAAGAACCTGGGTTAGATGAATTGAGAATCCAGTACAAGGATTATTCCGCATGGCAGTTGGTGCAGTTGAACGGGGAGTCATTTAAAGCACACAGAGCATACTGGTTAGGTAAACTTTCGGGCGAGTTGCCCCGGCTGGATCTTCCGGGCGCCAAACAGCGTCCCCGGGCGAAGACCTATAACGGGCATAGCTTAGCTACTTACCTGGATAAGGCAAGTACGGCTAAACTAAAACGATATACACAGGAGAATGGAGGCAGTCTGTTCATGGGCCTGCTGGCTACCTGGAATGTGTTGATGTACCGCTATACTTCGCAGCGAGATCTTATCATAGGTACTCCCGTAGCGGGCAGGGAGCATGCGGATTTGGAAGACCAGATCGGGTTCTATCTCAATACGCTGGCGTTAAGAAATGAGGTTAATCCTGAAGAAAGCTTTGATCGTTTTTACCAGGCAGTAAAAGAGGAAACCTTAAAGAGCTATAACCACCAGGTGTATCCTTTCGATCGCCTGGTAGAAGAATTAGACCTTCAGCGGGATACGAGCAGAAGTGCAGTGTTTGATGTCATGCTCATTCTGCAAAACAACGGCGAAAGGATCGAAGGGGTTGAATTATCAGAAGAAGCGTTAAATCAGATTTTAGATCAGGGCTACAGCACATCAAAATTTGATATAGAGATTGCGGCTCGGGAGATAGGCGATTATCTGTCCCTGAACGTTGTATTCAACCCAGACGTGTATGAGAAGGCGATAATTGAGGGTTTGATCAGGCATTATAAGCAACTGTTAACCGCGCTGCTGGAAACCCCTGAAGAGAAGATCTCACAAATAAACTACCTGTCAGAAGAAGAGAGACATAAGCTGTTAGTCACCCACAATGATACCGCAGTAGTTTATCCGAAAGACAAAACGATCGTAGACTTGTTTGAAGAGCAGGTTTCCAGAACACCCGATCATATAGCGGTAGTATTTGAGGATAGGGAATTGACCTATCAGGAACTTAATGAGCGGTCGAATCAGCTGGCTCATTACCTGAGAGATAATTATGATATCAAGCCTGATAATTTGATAGGTATTAGACAGGAGCGGAGTGAGTGGATGATGGTGTCGATACTCGGTGTGTTGAAATCAGGCGGAGCCTATGTTCCTATCGATCCTGAATACCCTCAGGAAAGAATAGCGTATATAGAAGAGGATACCAACTGTAAGGTAAGCCTGGATGAAGCTGAATTAAGCAGGTTCAAAGAAAATCAGAAGCGTTATTCTGGAGAACCGGTGACTACCACAGCTAAAGAGGATCATCTTGCTTATGTGATCTATACCTCAGGTTCTACAGGTAAACCCAAAGGAGTAATGGTGGAGCATGGCGGCCTGGTGAACAGGATGCGCTGGATGAAGCGGGACCTGAAAGTAACGGAGGCGGATGTATTCTTGCAAAAAACACCTGTAACTTTTGACGTTTCGGTTTGGGAGCTATTCCTCCCATTGATTGGTGGAAGTAAGCTGGTTTTCGCAAAGCCGGATGGTCATAAAGATCCGGTTTATTTAGACAGGATATTAGCGACTCAGAAAATCAGTATCCTCCACTTTGTTCCGTCTATGTTAAGTGCAGC
>NZ_LWBP01000050.1 GCF_002078015.1 Niastella populi
TGAGAAAAGCCTGATTGCATACGTAGTTCCAAGCAAAAATAAAGCTTATACAGTCAATCAAATCCTTAATGCCGGAAAATTGGAGCTGGAATTTGATGCAGCGTTGTATGAAATGGATAATGGAGTGAGTATGTATGCATACAACGGATCTGAAGTTAAATGGCTTTACAACGAAGTTTTTGAGCTAAAAACCTACTATAACCATGGAATTATAATTCCAAAAGATGCCTGTATAATTGATGTTGGAGCGAATGTAGGTGCATTTTCAATATTTTCATTACTCACCTTTGAAAACCCCAGAATATATTCTTTCGAACCGCTTGCTCCAATATACAGTTTGCTTGAAAAAAACATCAGCCTATACAATGGGAATGTGCAAATTTTCAATGTTGGAATTTCGGATAGAGAAGAAGAAGCAATTTTTGATTTTTACCCACATACCACCATATTCTCAGGAAGACATTCTGAAAGTTATGAGGTAAAAGATACGATTAAAAAATTCATAGACAATACGCAAAATGCTGTTGTAAAAACAGTGACCGATGAGCAAATGGATGAATTGCTCAAAGATCGATTGGTGAAGAAAGAATATACCTGTCAGCTAAAGACGCTTTCGCAGGTAATCAGGGAGAATGCAATTGCTCATATCGACCTTTTGAAAATAGATGTTGAAACCGCAGAGCTGGACGTTGTTAATGGCATTGCTGAGGAAGATTGGGCGAAAATAGATCAGGTGGTTATCGAGGTGTACGACGATAATGATAGGCTGAGAAAGATAGAACAAATTCTCAGTTCTTATGGCTTCACTGTGTCAGTTTACCAAAGTGAGGACTTGAAGGGAACAAAACTCTATGATCTTTATTGCATCAGGGAAAAGGAAATTGTTGAAGGAAAAATAGAAGCGTCTTTTAAAGGTCATTGGTACAGTACCAATGCCCTGATGGAAAGTGTAAGACAGGGATTAAAAGATAAACTACCCGGTTATATGGTGCCTTCGGAAATAGTGTTATTGGATGGTTTGCCTCTGACATTGAATGGTAAGATAGATCGAAAGGCATTGCTGGAAATTGACCTTGGTAGTTTGGATAATAAAATTGAATATATTGCTCCGGGCACGGAGCAGGAAAAGGTTTTGGCTTCGGTATGGTCAGCCGTATTAAAAAGAGAAGGCATCGGGATCAGGGACAGCTTCTATAATCTTGGCGGAGACTCCATCAAATCCATCCGGGTAGCCGCGAGGTTAAAACAATACGGGTACAGACTTAAAGTAGAGCACCTGCTTAGAACACCTGTACTGGAGGATCTGGCCCGGTTAATGGAGCTGATCACTCAGGTTACCAATCAGGATGACGTGAATGGAGAGGTTGTGCTAACCCCGATACAGGAGTGGTTTTTCAACTCATCAGAGATAAAAGTTTATGATCACTTCAATCAATCTGTTCTACTATATACTAAGCAAACACTCGACAGCGGAATTCTTGAAAAGAGTATAGAAGATCTGACCAGGCATCACGATGCCCTTCGGTTAGTTTATAAACTGACCCCGGAAGGATGGCAACAATATACCCAGGACACAAGGTCGAAAAGATACACATTTGATTTCTATGATTTAAGCGAATCAGATAACGCGCCTGGTGAGATGGCACGCCTCGGAGAAGAGCTGCAATCGGGCATAAAGTTATCAGAAGGGCCTTTATTCAAAGTTGCGCATTTCAGGTTGCAGGATGGTGACCGCTTAGGTTTGATCATTCATCATTTGGTAGTGGATGGAATTTCCTGGCGTATACTCCTGGAAGACCTGTTGAACCTGTACTCCGGTTATAAGAAAGGCGAAAAACCGGGTCTGCCGTCAAAGACAGATTCTTTTCAGAGATGGGCATTGCTTCAAAAGGAATATGCAGCAGGTAAAAAGATTGAAAGAGAGCGGGCTTACTGGCAGCAGGTATGTGATCGGCAGATCGCCGGTTTAGCGCAGGATAAAGTAGTAAAAGAGGATCAGGTGGCGCTGATCGATTCTTCTGAGTCTTTCAGACTGGATAAAATGACCACTGAGCTATTACAAACACGCGTTCACGGAGTTTATAACACAGAGATAAACGATGTGTTATTGACAAGTCTTGGTCTGGCCCTGAAAGAAGTTCTGTCTGTAGATAAAAGCGTATTGCAGATGGAGGGTCATGGAAGAGAAGAGATCATCGATGGAGTAGACATCAGCAGAACGGTGGGATGGTTTACTACTCATTATCCATTTGTACTGGATGTATCCAGTTCTTCCGATCAGGCAGAGTGCTTAGTAGCAGTAAAGGAGTCCCTGCGACGTATACCAAATAAAGGTATTGGTTATGGCATTCTCCACTACTTAAGCCAGGAGAGGCTTGTGCGTAAGCTTACCCCACAGATCACCTTTAATTACCTGGGAGATTTTGGTGCGAATGTATCCAATGATGATGGTTCGTTATTTGAATATGCATCAGAGGGTTTCGGATCAGAGGTATCAAAAGAGAATGAAATGCACACGATACTGGATGTATCGGGGATGCTGGTGAGAGGAGAGCTGGGAATGACGATCCGCTATTCAAGATCAAGGTATAACGCGGCAACGATTAAAAAGTTAGCTAAGTCTTACAAGAAGAACTTACAGTTTCTGATAGAAGAATTAGCAAAGAGCAGGCAGACCCATCTGACGCCTTCCGATTTAAGTTTCAAAGGGCTGAGTCAGGAAGAGCTGTCCAAACTTAACTCCGACAACACGCTTGAGGATGTGTATGAGTTGTCTCCTCTTCAGGAAGGAATATACTACCACTGGTTGGCTGAAACCTCCGGCAGCCTTTATTTTGAGCAGATCTCCTATAGGGTGCGGGCCAAAAGTTTAGACATTGAGAAGTTAGAAGGAGCTTATGATCGATTAACAGCCAGACATGCTGTGCTACGTACCAGTTTTAGCACTGAATATGCAGGCAGATCTTTACAGATAGTAAGGAAAGAAGTATCAGGTAATTTTACCTGTGCGAAGCTGGATAGCCAGGCAGACCAACAGGTGCAAGTAAAGCTGATCAAGCAGCAAGACAGGGAAAGGGGTTTTGATTTGAGCAGCTTTTCTCAGATGCGCCTGCATGTTATTGATTTATCAGATGATGAATACGAGTTTATCTGGAGTTATCATCATATTTTGATGGATGGCTGGTGCGTGAGTGTGCTGATCAATGACTTTAATGAGCTATTGAGTGCAGCAATCAGGGGCAGTGCAGTGAGCCTCTCACCGGTAGTACCATATTCCAATTATATCAATTGGTTAAGAACCCTCGACAGGGAGCGTTCACTTAATTACTGGAAACATTACCTGTCAGGCTACTCAACGCTGGCAGAGATACCCTTCAAGGCAGCAACAGCAGACACGACTTATGTCGAATCCAGTGAACACCTGCAAATAGAGGGCGATCTATTTAAGAAAGTAGACACCCTTTGCACCCAATCAGGCATCACCCAAAATACTTTTGTACAAGGGGTATGGGGATACTTATTGTCACGCTATAACAACACCAATGATGTAGTGTTTGGCGCAGTGGTATCCGGTCGTCCGGCCGATTTGCATGGAGTTGAAGAGATGATCGGACTGTTTATCAATACCATCCCGGTAAGAGTAAAGTATGATGCAGATGATACGCCTGCTAAACTATTAAAATCACTGCAGGAACAATCGATACAAAGTACATCACATCATTATATGAATCTGTCAGAGGTTCAGGCTCAGAGTGAACTGGGTATGGAGCTGATGAATCATATTATGATCTTTGAGAACTATGCGGTAAAGGAACTGGAAAATGAAGGTTTATTAAATAGCAAAGGTGAAGAAGGACTGTCTATAGAGTCAATGGACGTGTTTGAGCGAA
>NZ_LWBP01000051.1 GCF_002078015.1 Niastella populi
GAAAATGAAGGTTTATTAAATAGCAAAGGTGAAGAAGGACTGTCTATAGAGTCAATGGACGTGTTTGAGCGAACCAATTATGATTTTAATATATTAGTTAGCCCCTCAGCCGTTTCACTAAAGGTAGAAATCAGCTATAATACCAATCGTTACGATAGCACATCCTTAAAGCACCTGGTAACTCATTTTGATAAATTGATCA
>NZ_LWBP01000052.1 GCF_002078015.1 Niastella populi
CCGGGGTTGAAGAAATGATCGGACTGTTTAGTAATACCATTCCGGTAAGAGTAAAGTATGATCCGGATGATACCCCTGTTGAGCTATTAAAATCATTGCAAGAGCAATCGATAGAAAGTACATCCCATCATTATATGAATCTGTCGGAGGTTCAGTCCCAGAGTGAACTGGGCATGGAGTTGATGAATCATATCATGATCTTTGAGAACTATGCTGTAAAGGAACTGGAAAATGAAGGGGCGTTAAATAGCCGGGGCGAAGAAGGGTTGTCTATAGAATCAATGGAGGTCATTGACCAAAGCAACTATGATTTTAATATTCTAATCGCTCCTTCGTCCGGTTCATTAAATATAGGTATCAGGTACAATTTCAATCGTTATGATAAAACATCGCTGAAACACCTGGTAACTCATTTTGATAAATTGATCAAAGAGTTTGCGCAAAACACTGACCAATCTTTAAGGACATTTGATTACTTATCAGAGGAGGAGAAACATCAGCTGCTGTTTACATTTAACGATACGGCAGTAGCTTTTCCGAAAGATAAGACGATAGCAGACCTGTTTGAAGAGCAAGCCGCGAAGACGCCAGATAATATTGCGATAGTATTTGCTGAAAGAGAGTTGACGTATCGCGAGCTGAATGAGAGGTCCAATCAACTGGCTCATTACCTTAAAGATAATTACAGTATTCAACCAGATGATCTGATAGGAATACAATTGGACAGAAGTGAGTGGATGATCATTTCGATACTGGGAGTATTAAAATCAGGAGGGGCTTATGTTCCGATCGATCCGGAATATCCAACTTCCAGGAAGGAGTATATTGTAAAAGACAGTGCTATAGATCTGCTGATAACCGAGGCCAGTTTCATTTACGACATTGGTTATTATGAGGGAAAAGTTTTTGCCATTGACATAGAATTTGATTCAGAGAATTATAATTCCGGAGAACTTTCGAAAACGTGTACACCTGCTAACCTTGCTTATGTGATGTATACTTCAGGTTCCACGGGTATGCCGAAAGGTGTAATGGTCGAGCACAAAAGCATTGTTCGATTGGTTTATAATACGAACTTTTTTACTCCTGCTACCAATGATAAACTTCTCCTTACCGGGGCACTGTCATTCGACGCCACTACTTTTGAGATATGGAGCATGCTTCTGTTGGGAGGTCAGTTACATCTGTTGTCACAGGACAGGCTCATGAATGTTGCGGCATTCAAAGAAACGATACAGCAGGGAGAGATCACAGTTCTGTGGCTGACAGCTGCCTGGTTCAACCAGATTGTCGATACCGACCTGTCATTTTTCAGTTCATTGAGGTACCTGGTGTCGGGGGGTGATAAAATGTCACCTATACATGTAAATAAAGTAAAGAAAGCCTACCCGGAACTTGAAGTGGTCAATGGATATGGGCCTACAGAAAATACTACCTTCTCAGCTTGTTACAGAGTAGAAAATAAAGAATACGATGAGGCAATTCCAATAGGTAAGCCTATTGCAAATTCACAGGTGTATATACTGGACCCGGAAATGCAACCTGTTCCTTTGGGAGTTGCAGGCGAAATCTATGCAGGAGGTGATGGATTGGCAAGAGGTTATTTGAACCAGGAAGCGCTGACCAAAGAGAAGTTCATGGCAAATCCATTTAAAGCAGGAGAACGCCTGTACAAAACAGGTGATCTGGGAAGATGGCTGCCCGATGGCAACATAGAGTTCATAGGCCGAAAAGACGACCAGGTAAAGATCAGGGGTTATAGGATAGAGCCTGGAGAGATAGAGCATACTTTATTAAACCACGAAGAGATAAACCAGGCTGTAGTATTAGCCAAAGAGGATGAGTCAGGAGAAAAGGAGCTGGTTGCGTATATCACTTCCAATACCCGACAAAACACAAGCGATTTACGGGACTATCTAAAAGAGCGGCTTCCGTCGTATATGGTTCCGGCTTACATTGTTCAACTTGAGGCCATGCCATTAACAGCTAATGGTAAAGTGGATAAGAAATCCCTGCCTGACCCTGAAGGCCTGGGGCTCTCCAGTGGTGTTGAATATGTAGCACCCCGCAACGAGATAGAAGAGAAGCTGGTAAAGATCTGGGAAGAAGTCCTTGAAAGGAGAAACATTGGGGTTAATGATGACTTTTTCGCATTAGGAGGCCATAGCTTAAAAGTAGTACGCCTGAGCAATGAGTATCAAAAAGAATTATCTGCAAAGCTGAGTTTGAAAGAGCTGTTCGCTCATACCAGCGTAGCTTCGCATGCAGCACTGATAGCATCTTCAACCAGAGAGGCATTTGTTCAGATAGAAAAAGTAATTCCCCAGGCAGGTTATGCTATCTCAGACGGTCAAAGAAGACTCTGGATATTGAGTCAGTTTGAAGGCGGTTCGGCAGCATATAATATACCCGGCAGCATTTACCTGAACCAGGACATTGAAATCGAACACTTCAAGCGGGCCATAGATGCCACCATCGAACGTCATGAGATCTTAAGAACAGTTTTCAGGGTAGATGAGTCAGGAGAGATCAGGCAATGGGTGCTGGAAAGAAAGGACCTGGGCTTCACAATCGACTACCGGAACTTTAGCAAAGGGGAAAATAAGCAAGAAAAAGCAGCAGCATATATTTCAGCAGATGCTTACCGGGCATTTGATCTGGCAAAAGGGCCTTTACTAAGGGCAGCTCTACTCCAGGTGGAGGAAGCGGAATATGTATTCTACTTCAACATGCACCATATCGTCAGCGATGGCTGGTCAATGGAAGTATTGTCTAAAGATGTATTGAAATACTATGAAGCTTATAAGACAGGCAAAGAACCTGATTTAGATGAATTAAGAATCCAGTACAAGGATTATTCCGCATGGCAGTTATCCCGGTTAAGCGAGGGGGCATTCAAGGCACATAGAACATATTGGCTTGATAGACTTTCGGGGGAATTACCACTACTGGATCTGCCGGGCATAAAACAGCGGCCGCAGGTGAAGACCTATAACGGTCAGGGCTTAGCTGCTTATATTGATAAGGCAACGACTGCAAAACTGAAGGGATATATCCGGGAGAATGGTGGAAGTCTGTTCATGGGTTTACTGGCGGGTTGGAATGTGTTGATGTATCGTTATACATCCCAAAAGGATATCATCATCGGAACTCCGGTAGCGGGCAGAGAACATGCCGATCTGGAAGATCAGATGGGTTTCTATGTAAACACGCTGGCTTTAAGAAACGAGGTAAACCCTGAAGAAAGCTTTGCTGGTTTCTACAGCAAAGTAAAAGAGGATACCTTAAAAAGCTATAACCATCAGATGTATCCTTTCGATCGGTTGGTGGAAGATTTAAACCTCCAAAGGGATACAGGCAGGAGTGCAGTGTTTGATGTCATGCTCATTCTGCAAAACAATGGTAAAAGGATCGAAGGGGTTGAGTTATCAGAAGAATCGTTAAATAAGACAGTTGATCTGGGTTATAGTACTTCAAAATTTGATATAGAGATTGGGGCTCAGGAGATAGGCGATTACGTGTCCCTGAACATTGTATTTAACCCGGACGTGTATGAGAAGGCCATGATTGAAAGGCTGATAAGGCATTACAGGCAACTGTTAAACGCCCTGCTGGAAACCCCTGAAGAAAAGATCTCACAAATAGATTACCTCTCTGAACAGGAAAAGCACCAGCTGTTAACCACGTTTAACGATACAGCAGTAGTTTATCCGAAAGATAAGACGATAGTAGATCTATTCGATGAGCAAGCTGCAAAGACGCCGGATAATGTAGCTGTGGTGTTTGAGGATACCGAACTGACCTATCGCCAGCTAGATGAAAAATCCAATCAACTGGCTCATTACCTGGGGAAGAACTATAATATTCAGCCTGATGATCTGATAGGGATCAAACAGGAGCGCAGTGAGTGGATGATTGTTTCGATACTG
>NZ_LWBP01000053.1 GCF_002078015.1 Niastella populi
TTTCAGAATATGAAAGAACCAATACATTTTTCGATTTTACAGTTGGTTTAACCGGAGGTGGTTATAACATAGGCATCAAAGCCACCAAAAAACTTAGCTCGGGTTTGTCAGTAGCGTTTGCAGGCAACCTGTTCTTTAAAATATTAGACTTTATTTTAAAAGATCAAAGCAAGCTGTTAAAGGATGTAGATTATTTAAGTGAAGAAGAGAAACACAAACTGC
>NZ_LWBP01000054.1 GCF_002078015.1 Niastella populi
AACACAAACTGCTCTTTACATTTAATGATACAGCTGTAGCTTATCCAAAAGACAAGACGATAGTAGACTTGTTTGAAGAGCAGGCCGAGAAGACGCCTGATAATATTGCGATAGTATTTGAGGATAGAGAGCTGACTTATCGCGAGCTTAATGAGCGGTCTGATCAGTTGGCTCATTACCTGACTCATATAGGAGTGAACGGGGAAACGCTGGCAGGGCTTTATGTGGAGAGAAGTATTCTTATGATCGTTTCCATGCTTGGTATACTGAAAGCAGGAGCTGCGTATATGCCGGTAGATCCGGAATACCCTTTTGACAGAGTGAAATATATGCTGGAAGATAGTCGGGTAAAAATAATATTGACTGATGCGTTATTGTATCCCAAAGTACCGCTCTCGGAAAATGTAAAAATTGTTTTTGCAGACGATGAAACTATTTATAACAGCGAATACAAAAGAAGCCTAAAAAGAGAACAGGTTAATCAATTGGCTTGCGTGATTTATACTTCCGGATCTTCAGGTCAGCCTAAAGGGGTAGAGATAATGAATGCAGGAATACTGAATCGAATGCAATGGATGTGGGATCGCTATCCTTTTGAAGAACACGAAAAATCAGCAGTCAAAACTTCTATCGGTTTTGTAGATCATATTTGGGAATTGTTTGGCGCATTGCTTAAGGGAGTTCCTTCGATATTATTCAGGAAGAGTGATATTATCGATATAGATTCCTTTATACAAAAATTATCAGAATATAAAATAACCAGGCTGGTTCTTGTACCCTCTTTGCTAAGAGTTATATTAAATAACCTTGAGGGGGTACCTGATGTGCTGAATTGCTTAAAGTATTGGACGTGTAGCGGCGAAATGCTGACAAATAATATCATTCAACAATTTTACAGTTTATTTCCGCGTGCCAGCCATTTGCTTCTCAATATATACGGTTCTACCGAAATGACTGCCGATTCTCTCTGTCATGAAACAAATGCTGATTTTAAGGAATATAATCCTTCCAGTATAATCGGCCGTCCCATAGCAAATACGACAGCATATGTGTTAGACAGTAATCTTGTTCTGCTGCCCGTGGGGGCGGTAGGTGAACTGTATATAGGCGGGGCGGGTGTGGCGCGTGGTTACCTGAACCGCCAGGAGCTGACGCGTGAAAGATTTATCAGCAATCCTTTTCAAACAAACGACCAGAAAGCAAAAGGCATAAACGGGCGGTTATACCGCAGCGGAGACCTGGGACGCTGGCTGCCCGATGGCAATATCGAGTATTTAGGCAGAAAAGATGAACAGGTAAAGATCAGGGGGTACCGGATCGAGCCTGGAGAAATAGAGCATGCTTTATTAAGCCACGAAAAGATAAAGGAGGCTGTAGTTTTAGCCAAAGAGAACGGGTCAGGCCAAAAGGAACTGGTTGCTTACATCACTTCCAATACCGGGCAGAACACAAGTGAATTGAGAGACTATCTAAAAGAGCAGCTGCCCATATATATGCTTCCGTCCTATTATGTACAGCTGGAAGAGCTGCCATTAACCGCAAACGGTAAAGTAGACAAGAAGTCCCTGCCTGATCCGGAAGGCCCGGGATTAACCAGTGGTGTGGAATATGTAGCGCCACGCAATGAGACAGAAGCGAAGCTTGTAAAGATCTGGGAAGAAGTGCTGGAAAGGGAAAAGATCGGGGTTAATGATGACTTTTTCGCATTGGGAGGCCATAGCCTGAAAGCTATTCGCCTGAGCAATGAGTATCAAAAGGAGTTGTCTGTAAAGCTGAGTTTGAAAGAGCTGTTCGCTCATACCAGCGTAGCTTCGCATGCCGCACTGATAGCATCTTCAGCCAGGGAGGCATTTGTTCAGATAGAAAAACTAGCTCCCCAGGTAAGTTATGCTATCTCAGATGGCCAGAGAAGACTCTGGGTATTGAGCCAGTTTGAAGGCGGCTCGGCAGCTTATAACATGCCCGGAAGCATTTACCTGAATCAGGATATTGACATCGAAAACTTCAAAAGAGCCATAGATGCTACCATCGAACGTCATGAGATCTTAAGAACTGTTTTCCGGGAAGATGAGTCAGGAGAGTTGAGACAATGGATCCTTGAAAGAAAAGACCTGGGCTTTGTAATCGACTACCGGGACTTTAGAAAAGAGGCAAACAGGAAAGAAGAAGTAGAAGCCTATATCGCAGCAGATGCTTACCGGACATTCGATCTGGCGAAAGGCCCTTTACTGAGAGCAGCCTTACTGCAGGTAGCGGAAGCGGAATATGTATTTTATTTCAATATGCACCATATCATCAGCGATGGCTGGTCAATGGATGTATTGGCTAAAGATGTATTCAGATACTATGAAGCTTATAAGACCGGCAAATCACCAGAAGTAAATGCATTACGCATCCAGTATAAGGATTATTCATTCTGGCAGTTAGCGCAGTTGAACCAGGCGTCATTTAAAGCACATAGAACATATTGGTTAGATAAACTTTCGGGAGAGTTGCCACTGCTGGATCTGCCGGGTACTAAACACCGTCCTGAGGTGAAGACCTATAACGGGCATAGCTTAGCCACTTATCTGGATAAGGCAACTACGGCTAAACTAAAACAGTATACACAGGAGAATGGTGGTAGTCTGTTCATGGGCCTGCTGGCCACATGGAATGTGTTGATGTACCGCTATACTTCGCAGAGAGATATAATCATAGGTACGCCGGTAGCGGGCAGGGAGCATGCAGACCTGGAAGATCAGATCGGCTTCTATGTAAACACCCTCGCTTTAAGAAACGAGGTTAATCCGGAAGAAAGCTTTGACAGTTTTTACCAGGCTTTAAAAGCCGAAACCTTAAAGAGCTATAACCACCAGATGTATTCTTTCGATCGTTTGGTAGAAGAGCTCGGTCTTCAAAGGGATACAAGCAGAAGTGCGGTATTTGATATCATGCTCATTCTGCAAAACAATGGGGGAAAGATCGAAGGGATTGAGTTAAATCAAAAAGCATCAGATCAAATCTTAGATCAGGGAATACGTGCTTCAAAATTTGATATAGAAATCACCTTCCGGGAAGCGGGAGACTATTTATCTCTTCAGATAGGCTTTAATACAGACGTGTACGAACAGGCCATGGTTGAAGGTATGATAAGGCATTATAAGCAATTGTTACATGTGCTGCTGGAAACTCCGGAACAGAGAATCTCGCAGATAGATTACCTCTCTGAGCAGGAGAAGCATGAACTGCTGGTTACGTTCAATGATACAGCAGTAGTTTACCCGAAAGATAAGACGATCGTTGATTTATTTGAAGAGCAGGTTACAAAAACGCCAAGCAATATAGCCGTAGTATTTAAGGATACCCAGCTGACCTACAGAGAGCTTAATGAAAAGTCGAATCAGCTGGTTCATTACCTGAGAGAAAACTATGATATTCACCCTGGTGATCTGGTGGGCATCAAACAAACGCGGAGTGAGTGGATGATTGTGTCGGTACTGGGTGTTTTAAAGGCGGGAGGAGCGTATGTTCCAATTGATCCGGATTATCCTCAGGAAAGAATAGGCTATATAGAACAGGATGCCAGATGTAAGATATGCGTGGATGAAACAGAACTAAGTAAGTTCAAGGAAAGCCAGGAGCGTTATTCCAGAGAACCGGTGACTACCACTGCTAAAGAAGGACATCTTGCTT
>NZ_LWBP01000055.1 GCF_002078015.1 Niastella populi
AAACACTAAAACATTTAAAGGTTGCATAACTTTTTACCTTGTGTAAATTTAACCCATAAGCTAAAAGACTAAGTAATCAACTTTAAGTTAATATAAAAATGCTTACACTACTCAAAAACTGATCAAAAACATCTTTACCTAAAATACCGTGTTTTCACCGTTTGCAATATTCTATACTCTTCCAACCTTTGTCCTACTAACTGTCTTTTCAGGTTTGCATCCATTTGTTCAACATGGTTGATCTTCTTTAACCTGCATACAGGATTTTCGTTCCCATTGAACAAGCGAACCGGTGATAAGTAGCACTCTCAATTTGCTTATTAACTATAAAACATAAAATATGAAGAATGCGGTTGTTATCTTTTCAGGTGGAGTTGACTCTACAGCTGCAACTCTGTGGACTTTAGAACAAGGATATGACGATGTAGAACTTTTAACATATCGATTTGCAGACGAAAGACGTCAATATGGAGAGTTGAAGGGCGCAATGACAGTGGCATCCCACTTAAACCTAAACCATACTATTATTGATCACCAAATACCATATCCCGCATATCCTTTGACGAATCAACCATTCTGTCAACATATCGAAAGGAAAGAACTACCAAATGACGTTGCACTTTATGGTGTATTTCCTTTTAATGTTGCATTGCTACTAATATTTGGCGCATCTTATGCTGCATTAAGAAATGCAACCGATATTATATTTGGTGCCATTGCGGATGAAGCTCATATTTCTCCTGATTTTCGCACAGAATATACGGAACTTATAACCCAATTACTGAATAAATCAAAGACTGTTACTAAAAAAGAAATGAAAGTGATAACCCCTTTGGTTAACAAGCATAAGTGGGAAATAATGGAAACATACAAAGGAAAAGAAGATTTATTTCATAAAACCTGGTCTTGCAAATACTCAAACGATAGCACTCATTGTGGGGAGTGTTATGGTTGTGAGGGCCGTAGACTTGGTGCACTATTGGCTGGGTTAGATGATAAAACTGCTTATAAAAAAAATGAAATTGAATTCCCATTCTCGGATTTTGAATTGAACACGATGAAAAATAAAGAAACTAGATCATCGTTACTGTCTAATATTGATTTCTTATCAAAAATATCTTTATACTCACACGGTTCAGGAAAGGGATAGTAAAATAGTTGTTACTGAATAAGCGATGTCTATGGCCAAGATTAAAGTCAAACGCAAATAATACACACTTGTCAAACGAATAAACCCGGCGGCTCCCCATTAGGAGGATCTTTAATAAATTGCTGTAAAGATTTCTTGCACTGTTTATGGCTTTTAACAAAATTCCGTCTGGTCCAGGCTAATGTTTCTTCCTTATGAGATTTCAAATATGCCTCTACTATCATCGTCTGCGCACTAAATGGCTTACTGGTTGCTCCATCTATTTGCATCTTTAGTCGAATACAATACCGATCAAGATTTACCAAATCATATTTATTGAAAATGGGGTAAAACTCCTTTTCCAAGTACTCACTATCTGTAGCGCCGATACGAAAACAAATGAGTGTCCCCACATTCCCGAATACTGCCGACCTTATTTTTTCGTCTAACTGTTCGATGTACTGGTGGGCCAAGAACAAACCTAAGCCATATTTACGGCATTCAGCTAACACTCCAATATATGCCTCACTCAAAAAGCAGTGGCATTCGTCAACATACAGATAAAACGGCTTTCTGGTTTCAGTATCCTGGCTAGCCCTAGCCAAAGCGGCAAGCTGTATGGAGTTTACGAGCATTGAGCCGACTAGGGAGCTGGTATCTTCACCCAGCTTGCCCTTGCTCAAGTTGCAAATCAGGATCTGACCTTCATTCAACACTTGCTTCATTTCGAAGCTGGATGTTTTATGCCCGACAGTATCGCGAAGCGGCGCGCTGGCCTGGAAAACTCCTAGCTTATTAAGAATGGGTGCAATGGCTTCGGATCTGAATGCCGGCGAATACTTGTCGAACTCGTTATGCCAGAAAGCAATCACATGATCGCTGGTGATCCGTGCCAAGATATTGTTTCGGTATAGCTGATTGGTTAAAAGTGGCTGAATGTCCAACAGGGTGCCTTCGCCGTATTCCAAAAGAGTCAATAAGCTGTATCGAAGTATATGCTCCAATCTCGGCCCCCAGGACTCCCAAATCTTTTTAAATGTTGAAATGAGGCCGGAAGCGGCAAGATGATATTGCTCCGGTAGGATGCCTGCAAGCGGGTTAAAAGCTATTGGATATTTCGCCGGGTTGAAACAGATAACCTGGTTAATGCGATGCTCCGGCACATAATGCAATATGTGTTCTGCTATGTCTCCGTGCGGGTCGATCAAGCACATGCCCTTTCCTTTTTCAATATCCGAAATAGCCATGCATTCGAGCAAGGTACTTTTCCCCACGCCGGTTTTTCCGATGACGTATATGTGCCCAAGCCGATCTTTATCTTTAATATAAAAAGGCTGGTTTATTCCTCTGAAATCAATAACACCTACGGGGGTACGGAAATTATCAGAATTTACCTGCCTTTCCACAGAAAAAGGCTACCAATCAAACTCGATCAGCATAAGAGAGAAAGAATTGTTAGCCCCTACATCAAGCCATTGAGCGGATGTTTGGTTATTTGAGATCGCAAATGTTGAGGACTCGCATATAAGTAAATGGTTGTAGTTTGTATATCACTATGCCCCATCATTTGAGAGAGGCTATATATATCGCAGCCGCCTTCCAGCATGAGGGTAGCAAAGGTATGGCGCAACTTATGGATGCTGAACTTTATGCCTGCGGACTTTCTAATAATATCTACAAAATGTTCTAGCCCGCTTTGAGAGAAAGGAATATTTCCGCGAAGAGAAGTAAAAAACTCTGGACAGGTTTTAGTCAATCTCTTTCTGTGTTCTAGATATCGCCTCAAGCTGAGAGCAAGGGCATTGCTTATCGGAACAATTCTATCTTTCGCTCCTTTGCCACGGCGTACAAAAATTGTCAAGTTCTCCAAATCAACATCCGTATATAAGAGTTTCAATAGTTCATTTTTTCGTAATCCAGCAAAGATCAATGTCGCAAATAGTGCATGGTTTCTATATCGGAGATAATTGTAGCGATATGGATAATTGTACACGATTTCAAGCAGCCTCAGAGCCTCTTGCTTATTGAGCTTAGGAGGAAGCTTTCGTTCAATTTTTGGTATCTCAATATCATCTGTAGGAACGAAATCTATAAATCCATTTTCCTTGCACCAACTAAAGAAAGTCTTCAGGGATTTATAAATGGTAAAAAAAGAACTGGCCTTCCAATCCCTTATTGTCCTGCCATGATAAAAGAACGTTCGTACATTATCAGTTGTTACCTGATCTATAGTAGTTACTTCTGTAACCTTACAATAAGTGCGAATTGCGAACTTATATCTATTAATCGTTTGTTTTGAATATCCTCGAAAGTATAAGGAATGTTCATAGAACTTCTGAGCAAGGGTTTGTATATCCACGATAAGGCACTCGGCACTTTTCAGATGCGCTTACTC
>NZ_LWBP01000056.1 GCF_002078015.1 Niastella populi
TAATTAAAGGTATTTTTCGTATGAAAGGATTGAGTGAGACACTTATGGAGGAAATAATGGAAATGCCCGGATACTATTGTTCAATCAATGGAGACGGCAAGATAGAATCAACTCATAAGACTTTTGACGATTACCTAAACAGGGACAGATGAACTGCTTCCTCTGTAAACTGATAGAACAGGCTCTTGGGTGTGGAATTGTGGAAGTAGGTAAGGGGTATTGAATTGTAAAATGATGCTGGCTCAACCCCATTTTTAACATCAACCCCAATTTTTTCCTCGAACCCTTCTTGGTGAAAATTTACACCTAACTAACTGAAAATTCCTTCAAATTCACCAAATCCCCCATCAAAAAGTTCGAGTTCTCCACCCTTGGGGACACAAGAATAGGCAAACGCCATCAAATCACTGTATTTGATGGCGTTTTCAGGTTTGAAGAACTTCATGGGGAATATTCGATCAAGTCTCCGGCGCACGCATTTTATATATTACAATATCCTGATTCTTAGCATAAATAACACCGTCAAACAATTCTAATTCCGGCTTCAGTAGTAAAAATATCCTAGCGCCCGGCTTTCGAAAAATAACATCAGAAAACCGGGCGCTCTTTTTTGCTATGACACCTGCCCGGTTTCCTTAATTGTTCTGCTTGTTCTTTGATGCAGTCTTGTAATTGCCGCATATTCGCCATAATGCTTCAACTGCTCCAAAATATGCAGTAATTCTGTTCTAATGAGGCGATCGCCTTTGCCGTAATCCCAAATAGGTTCAATATATGTTTCTACCAGTTGGTTAATATCAAGCTCCCTTATTTGCACTCTTGGCTGTCCCATACCGTCATATAAAATATTTACCGGCTCGTGTTGCATCCGGTAAGCTAGTAATTCGGCCAGCGCCTGAAGGCTTATTACCGCTGTGCCGGGATCGTTAATTCCTGGGCTCAATGCCTTTATCGCCACTTCCATCAGCTTTTGAAAGCCATAGTAGTAATTCTTTTCAATAGCGCGGCTTTTATCAATTAAAATAAGAGAACACAATTTTGACCTGAGTTCTTCATCCAGTACCGTCAACCCCTCTATCGACGCAAACTCCGACCCTTTCAGTATAAACGTGCCCATGCAATATTGAAAAGATAACCGGATATTATGTTTTTGACAGGTCTCGATCAATTCCTTAGCCTGGAACGACTGCAATAGCCCGGAAACGGGGGCGGTTAGCGCAATTGTAAATCGTTCATGAGGCCGGGCAGGTGTATTGCCCGTACACTGAAGTTTCAGCTCATCGAGGGTTTGCACAGCAATACGGTTAATGATGGTGCTATACCTTACCGACTGTGTTATATAATGCAAAAAGTAGATAAAAAGAAATATATCGCCAACGGTAAAAAGGATCAACAGGTAAGTGCTCAATGCCGGAACGGAGACTCCCGAGTCTGTGCTGCGTATGGTACTTAATAAAAACAGCGCATACACAATGGTACCAATGTACACCCCGAGCACAAGCTGTTGAAACTTGTTGCCGATAAGTTTGTCCAACACCCTGTTACTCATCTGGCTGGCTGCCTGGTTCAGCACAATCATTACCATGGAGAAACTAAAAACAGACAGGGAGATCACGCCTGCTACTATTGAAGAAATGACACTGCGGGCCGTTGAAGCATCCTTAAGGCTAAACCAGGTTAACCGGCTTTTGAATGCCTTGCCCGCTTCAGAAAAATCCAGTAAGAGCATACCTATGGCCAGCAATATAAAACCAAGGGCAATCAATGCAGGTAAAAAAGCAATACTGTTAACTGTTTTTCGATACGTAATAATAAACCAGTTAAGTATTTTGATATTCACAGTTTACATTTCTATAATATAATGCAATAATTGTGCACTCCCCATTTTTAACTCATTAATCCATTCATTAAGACCGGGTTAATCGTTGTGGAGAAAAAACAAACGGCCCCGGTTCTCTGCCCGAACACAAACAAAAAAGCCTCCGGATACCGGAGGCCCATTTTATTGTACAGGAATTATCATTACTCAAGATATCCTTCTTTCTTCAGTAATGCCAACGCTTCCATTAAAGTACATGCGGCTATTTGGGTACGTAATGCAACCTTTGTTTGGGGTGGGGCTTCCCACCAATGGTAACCGAACAAAACAACCGGGCTTTTCACCGAGCCTTCCGTCCACAGGATCTGCGCACTGTTCCTTAAAAAGTAAACATATCTTTTCCTGTACGATTCAGGCAGGTCTTTATGCATGATCAACAAAGTAAGATAACGTACAAAGATCCCTTTGAACAGGTTAACATCGTGGTCCTGCTGCTCTGCCCAGTCGCTCAACACTTTGTTATTTGAGTTTATCAGCGTGCTGGTTGTCCAGTCGGCGGTTTTAATGGCATCATTCAAATACACCTTGTTACCGGTGATGTTGTAATACTCCAGTGCTGCACCCATGTACGTTCCTGCATTGTACGTCCAGTCGCCTTTGGTATCATCCAGCTTTTCAAATACGCGGCCGCTTTGTTGTACAACGCGGTGCTCTTTCATCCAGTTATAGATCCGCTCGAGCCATTCCAGATTATTGAGGCCGTTCACTACTTCGGTTGCGCCGTACTTC
Source organism: Niastella populi (assembly GCF_002078015.1). Lineage (GTDB taxonomy): Bacteria > Bacteroidota > Bacteroidia > Chitinophagales > Chitinophagaceae > Niastella > Niastella populi. The sequence continues at coordinate 2,609 of NZ_LWBP01000056.1, forward strand.
TGCCATCTGCGGGCTGCTATTATAGCCGCCGGGCCATTTGACGGAATACCTTTACTGCGGCCGGCCTCATTATTTTCATGATTCCAGGGAATGCCGCCCCCATCGAAATCATTCCAGCCGGCAACGATCCATTGCCATAACTGTTTTGCCGATGTTTCATAACGCGCATCACCGGTTGCATCAAATGCACGCATGTGGGCCATACCATGCCAGCCCATATCGTCATAATAATTATTATAGAAGCTGCCGCCGTTCTTGGCTTTTACGCCGTCGTGAAATTGACTGATGCGGTCTTTATAGACAGCGCTGCCCGTGCGTTTATAAGCATCGATCAACACATCGAGCCCATGGGCCTCGGGCCAGTAATCGAACTGGCTTATAGCGCCAAAATTGTCGTTATTGAAATGATGTTTGGTTGAGTTAAAATATACATTCACCAGGCTGGTGCTGCTGCTGTCGGCAGCAGCGGCCCAGTCAATATCGTATTTGACACTATTATCGACGTATTCGTCTTTTATCTTACCGCACGCAAGGGTGAGCCCGGCGCCGGCAATTAATACAATTTTCCGCATTGGCAATTTTTTTGTTGAATACCTGACTATTTACACAAGATCCGCTTTAACGGTCAGGTCATTGTCATTAGTAAATTATTTCATGGGTATAGTTGGCATCAGGGCTGAGCGATACTTCAATACTGCATTTCGCTACCGATCTGTTAGGGAACTTGAAAGAGTAATCCCATCGCCCCGCATCTGTATTGAAGTAGGTAAAGAAATAAGACCCTGTGGTTGTACCGGGAGGCTGATTATCTTTGTTAATACTTCCTAATTTTTGTTCGCTGCCGCCAATGGTGATCCAGAAGAAATAACGGTCGTCGGAAAAGCCGCCGTTTACAAAGTCGGGCACTATATTATTTACTCTCCAAACACCTTTACCCTGGTAGGTAAGCGTTTCGCGTTTTTGCGGCGTACACATCCAAAAGTCGAGTTTGGTGACCTCAGAAAAGGTAACTGCTGCGTTGGTAAAATCGACGAAGACCTTGTAAATACCATCTTTTGCTACCGTAGCGCCATCTGCGTTTTCAACGAGTGTAGTGCCATTGCTGCTTACAGAGAACGTACGCATTACGTTGGTTCTTGAATCAACAAAAGAATATTTTTTACCGGCCACCAGCCTGGTATAGATCTCAAATTCATTTCCGTCGGGCAGTGCCTTAACAGTGAGGGCCTGGGCCAGGTTGGCTCCGCCTTCGGTTCCTTCACCGGTGAGGAACAATGCATCGGGCGCATCGATACCGTTTGTTCTGGTGATATGAATAGTGCGTACTTTTTCTGAAACGGTCCTGGTCAACCCCCGTGAAGAGGCTACCGTCCATTTCAGTTTACCATCTTTACCGGAAGCGATGCCGGCCAGTCTGGCGATCTTGTTCAACAGCTTATGGGGAATGCTTGCACCGGTGCTGGTACCGTTGTTATCGGCCACCACGGTAAATATAGGATTTGAAAAATCGCCGTCCGGTTTAGCGAACAACACATCATAATACACCACGCCATTATCCTGGGCCACCGCTTTCTCCCACTCGAAATATAAAGTGGGTGAACCGGTAGGCTGCAAAAACACATTACGTTCGTCATCGGGTGAGTACAGGGTGGTAACTTCCGTTACTTTAACTTCTTTGAAATTGTCGTCATCCTTTTTGCATCCGGTAATGGCTGCAAATAACAGGATCAGGAAAGCTATCGATAATTTATTTGTTTTCATTTTGTGCTGATTGAAGATTAATAACCGGGGTTTTGAGAGAGGTTTGTGTTCAGTAATCGTTCTGCTCTTGGGATCGCCCACAGGTAATCGCGATTAAGGTTGAAGCTGCCTGCAGGGAGTTTTATGTAATCATAACTGCCACTGCTTTTATCGAATCTGGCGCCATGCCGCTCCACTGTCAATACGTTCTCTGCTATCTTCCACCGGCGGATATCGAAGATGCGCAATCCTTCCAGCGCCAGTTCCACACGGCGTTCGTTGCGAATCACATCGCGCAGTACAGCCTGGTCGCTGCCGGGCATGTCCATTGCTTCAGCAGTGTTATCGAAGCCGGCCCGTTGCCTTAACCTCTTTATAGTTTGATCCCACACGGTTGTGCTCATTTCTTTCAGTTCGTTCTTTGCTTCGGCATACATCAGCAATACATCGGCAAACCGGATCAATGGCAGGTTCAGGCTCGACTCCCAGCCACCGCCTGTATACGTTGCCGGATTGGGATCGCAGAGCTTACGGTAATAATAACCTGTTGGGGTTTGCGCGGTACCGGCTCCGGTATATTTATCTGATGTTCTATTGGGATCAACAGGACCATCGGGATGAATAACTACCTGATAGGTATTACCATTTCTGTCTTTCCAGGAAGAGCCATCGTACACAATAGTTGCTCCCATGCGCGGATCGCGGCCGGCATAATCAGGATCGGCAGCCGTCCATTTTTTACCATTCTTCATCAGGTACGTATTCACCAGTTCCTGGGTAGGCCCTGCCAGGGAAAGGCGGGCGCCGGCCGACATCGGTGCATAGTCGACCAGGTTCCCCCATGTTCTGTTTACCGGTACGTACTGAAGGCTTAAGATGATCTCTGAGTTGAACTCATTTTCAGCCCAGAACAACTGCTCGTAGTTGGGAAACAGGCTATAGGTACCATACGTAGTGCTGTTGATGAGCTTATCGCAATACTCCGCCACTTTACCCCAGTTGCTTTCATACAGGTAAGCGCGGGCGTTCAGGGCGATGGCGGCGCCGCTGGTAATTCTTCCGTTATCTGCCGCTTTATAGTCTTCGCGTTTGGGTAAAACCGCCGCCGCTTCATCCAGTTCCTGGTGAATCCATGCCATGATACCGGCCTGTGACTTACGCTCAACCTCTTTCGATTGGTTGAGCGTGATATCCTCCGTAAAATGAGGAACATCGCCATACCAGGTGGTAAGCTCAAGATAAAGCGATGCGCGAATAAAACGGATCTCGGCTTTTCTTTTTGCCTTCAGGTCATCGCTTATGGTAGTTACCCTGTCGATATTCGCCAGGAATGTATGGCAGGTTTTTATCCCTTCATAACAGGCTTTCCATTCATTGGCAAAGCGTGGGTTCGAGGCATCGGCCAGGCCGAGTGCTATCACCTTTTCGTTAGTAGTTCCATATCCATTATAAACGTTATCGCTCAAAATTTCATTCAACATGAAAAAATCGCTCGAGTACATCTGGCGGTAGGCCATGTTCAAAACCGAATTGGCTTTATCTTCCGTTGTCCAGTATGTTTCGTCGGTGAACTTGTTGGTAGGAGCTACATCCAGCTTCACACATCCGGTAAGCATCAACCCCATCAACAGTATGGTCGCAAGACCCTTTTCAACAAACTTCATTTTCATAATTCCTTGTTTGAATTGATGTGCTTTAAAATTCAACATGTACACCTCCTCCTATATATATGAGTCGCGGGTAATTGCGGGCGCTGTTGGCGCCGGCGCTGGTCATGTTGTTTCCAAACTCGGTTGATTCGGGATCAACGAAATCGATCTTACTGATCGTTAACAGGTTTTGACCGGTAACGAAAACATTGAGTTTGTTTACACCATATCTTGTTGTGAGGCCTTTAGGCAGTGTATAGCCAAGCCTGATATTCTTCAACCGGGCATAGGCGCCGTTAAAGAGGTTGAAGTCTGACCCCTTACCATAATTATTGATAGTAGAGGCAGTACCCGGTGCGGTCAGTCTTGGCCAGCGGGCGTCGGAATTGGCAGGCGTCCAGTAATCGAGCTGGTGCTCGAACATCACAAACGAGTAGCCGCCATGGAAAGGCTCTATGGTTTCCCCTCTCAGGGCCATATCGCGTTTTCCAACACCCTGCCAAAGCATGTTGAACTCAAGTCCTTTCCAGTTAAGGGTATAGTTGAAACCGAAGGTCAGGCGTGGGAACGCATGCCCCAATACGTAGCGGTCGTTATCATTGATAATACCGTCGCCATTGCGGTCTTTATATTTTACATCTCCGGGTTTGGCTGAAAAGCCAATGGGAAGTGCCGAATTTTTAACATCGCCATCGTTCTGGAACAGGCCGTCTGTTTTATAGCCGTAGTAGCTATACAAAGGCAGGCCTACCCTGATGATGCGCTCAATTTCGTCGGCCTTGCTGATCTGTTCATTGCCTTCGAATTTGGTAACCTCATTCCATGAATCGGCTACGTTGAGCCCGAACGAATGGCTGAAGTCGTCGTGACGCAATGAATAGTTAAGGGTCAGTTCCCAGCCCTGGTTCTTCATTTCGCCGAGGTTGGCTTTAGGTACCGCACCGCCCAATACCATTGGCGTTTGCGGTGTTAACAGAATACCTTTGGTTAACTTTTGGAAGAAGTCGAAACCTACCCGCAGGTTGCCCTGTAAAAAGGTGGCATCGGTTCCAATATTCCACGAAGTGGTGGTTTCCCATTGCAGCTCGGGGTTACCGAATGTATAACCCGTACCGGGTACACCCACATTGTTAAAGCCATACTGGTTGATATAAATATCGTACGTGGTAAGCGTTTGATAATCGTCGATGTTCTGATTGCCCAGTTTACCATAAGTACCGCGGATCTTCAGATCGCCGAACCTGTTCTTCCAGAAATCAAAGAATGGCTCTTCGGTAATGCGCCATCCCAGTGATACGGAAGGGAAGAAACCCCAGCGGTGGTCTTTGGCAAATTTGGAAGAACCGTCGTACCGGAAGCTTCCCTCTGCATAGTATTTATTGGCAAAAGCGTAACCCACTCTTCCAAAATAGGAATAGATACTTCTTTCGGTGGTGCCGCCAACCGAATTATAACTGGTTGGGTCAATAACGGTACCATCGACAGGAATGCCCAGCACCGGATCAACAAAACGCTTTTTTATTTCCTGGCGTTTCTGGCGGTACGATTCATTGGAGAAACCGGCCAAACCAGATACATTGTGCCTTCCTGCAAAGGTTTTGTTATACTCGAGCATGGCCTGAATATTCAGCAGCGTGGCATTGGCGTTGAAATCTTCAATGTGGTAATCCTTCGAGGCGTTTTGGTTAACGGGCGTTTCGCCGCCTGCCAGGCTGTACACCGGCCAGTAATACCTTCTGATCAACCTGTTCTCGGGCCGAACGTCGAGGCCTACCAGGCCTTTTGCTTTCAAACCATCGAACAGTTTAAGCTCGCCATTCAGACTTCCCTGGAAGTTATCGTTGATGTTCTTTATATAACCGCCATGCTCCAGTGCGGCTAAAGGATTGCCACCGGTTATCACGTCATTATTGTAATAGCGGCCGTTATTGTCTTTCAGGATATACGTATTATATACCGGCACACGCGATGCATCGGCGATAATAAATCCTTCGTCGCCCTGGTACGAATTCCCTTCCGTTCTGTTATACCAAAGTATGGTGCTCAGTTTTAACCGGCCGATGCTTGTGGTAACATTCGAGCGGAGGTTGTACCGTTTTATTCCATAATCGGGTCCTTTGAAATTGCTTTGCTGATCGTAGTAGCCCAGCGATACCATGTAACTGGTTTTCTCTGCCCCACCCTGTACGCTGAGGTTATAATTTTGCTGCAGTGCATTTTGTAAAATGCTTTTCAGGCCGTACTCGCTGTCGCCCTTGGCAAACTGGCGTATTTGTTCCGAGGAATAAATAGGGTCGGATCCTGAGTTGATATACGAATCGTTGCGAAGCAGTGCATTCTGGTAGCCTTTCAGGGGCTTTACCAATACCTGCGGATTTTGTGAACCCACCAAACCGGTGAAGCTCACAACGGGCTTCATACCCGGTTTTCCTTTTTTGGTAGAGATGAGGATAACGCCATTGGCCGAGCGCGAACCATAGATGGCTGCACTACCGGCGTCTTTCAATACAGAGATATCCTCGATATCGCTTGGGTTCAGATTATTCATGTCGCTCACATCATTGCTGATCACCCCGTCAATCACCAGTAACGGCGAATTATTGCCGAAGGTGCTGATCCCACGGAGGTTGATGTTCATGGAGTTGTTGTTGGGGTTCATGTTACGCTGCTGAATTACCAGGCTGGGCGATAAGCCCTGTAATGCCTGCATAACATTACCTACGGGCCGGTCTTCAATTTGTACCCCTTTAACCCTGTCAACGGCGCCAACGAGGTCGGCCTTTCTTTTTGTTCCATAACCAATGATCACTACCTCGTTCAGGTTGTCGGGCATTTTGATCAACGTTATGTTGAAGGTGTTTTGGCCCGACAGCGACACCGTTTTCGACTGGTAGCCGATACTGGTGAACGTAAGGCTGGTTGCATTGTCGGGAACCGACATTCGAAAACTTCCATCGGCGGCCGTAATGGTGCCTGCGTCATTGTTCGATCGTACGTTTACGCCCTGGAGCGGACTGCCAAGTTCATCGGTGACCTTGCCCGAAATATCTTTCTGTACGTTTACGATACCAGGTGTCGTGTTACGTTCAGGGCGGGCAATCGTTTTAATGACAATGCTGTTTTTTTCCAGTTGGTACGTATACTGCGTTTGCTTCAGGCAAAACGTCAATACATCCGTAACCGGTGTTCTGTTGAAATTTACCGTGAGTGGTTTAATGCTTTCCAGCACGTCACTTTCACATAACACCGCCAGACCGGTTTGTTTTCTGATCTCCAGAAAAATGCGTTCGACAGGTATGCTGCGGCCTTTGAGCGAGATGCTCTGGGCATAGCTATTGGCATTTACCTGCAGCATGGCAAACAACAGGATCAACAGCAGCTTCATAGTAATTAGAAGTTTTAGCAGTCCTTTAATTTTGGTTGGTACAGGCGCTTTACCTGAGTTTAAAATCATAGATTTACATAGTTTTTTAATTGAGTTAAGGAAACGCTTGATTGAAAAACACTACATAACAGGGTCGGAGTGTTCGCTGCACACCGGCCCTTTTTAGGCTGAAGGCTGAAGGCTTAAGGCTGAAGGCTGGTTCCCGTACTGGCTGTCGGCCATCTTTTGCGGGGCTGCGCGAAAGCGCGGCAGGCCCTTTTTAGGCTGAAGGCTGGTTCCCGTACCGGCTGTCGGCCATCTTTTGCGGGGCTGCGCGAAAGCGCGGCAGGCCTTTTAGGCTGAAGGCTGATTCCCGTACCGGCTGTCGGCACACAGGGATGTATTCGCGTTCGGCCTTAAGCATTCAGCTTTGAGCATTTTCGTTTATTTTTTTACATAGATCCTTCTTCCTTCGATAGTGAAATGTACCCGCCCCGTGGCTTCCAGCATTTTCAGTACATCGTTTACCTGTGCAAACCGCGACACGGTACCCCAAAACCGGGTATCGGTGACCGGCCCCTGATAAGTTACTTCCACATCGTACCAGCGGGCTATTTTATTCATTACTTCTTTGATCGGTTCCCTGTTGAACATAAAATTTCCTTCTTTCCAGGCCACCGCGTAGCTGGTTTCCGCTTCCTGTATATCCACAATTTTTTCGGCGTTTACGATTGCCTGTTGCCCGGGCTTCAACAGTGCCTGTGACTGACTGCGGGTAACCTGCAAACTGCCCGTCAATAATGTAGTGATCTCCTGCTCATCATCCTGGTAGGCGTTCACATTGAAACTGGTACCCAGCACGCGCAACCTGGCGCCGGTGGCGGTTTCAACAATAAATGGATTTTTGGGATCTGACTTCACTTCAAAATAGGCTTCACCCAAAACCTTTACTTTTCTTTCCCCGGCTTTAAAAGCAGTTGGGAAGAACAGGCGGGTCGATGCATTCAACCATACCCTCGAGCCATCGGGCAATGCTATCTGGTACTGGCCGCCCCTTGGGGTTTCCAGCATATTTAATTCGTTTACTTCGCCGGGCGTTTCGCCATCGCCCCTTGCCACCAGTAAACCGCTTTTTTTCTCAAAACCGGTGGTCTTGTCATTCATGGTAATAGCCCCATCGGCCACCTCTTCGAGCAGCACTTCCCTGCCCCCGCTTAATTTCAACACAGCCTGGTTCCTGCCGGGAACGATGGTTTCAGTTTTATGAACCACAGGTACTTTGTCGATATACTTAGGTCTTTTTTGAAATAGGAAAAATGACACCATCGACAGCACCGCCACGAAAACGGCAGCCACTTTCAGGTAAAAAGCAACAGGAGTGCGCTTTTGGGAAATGGAATGAACAGGATGATCTATCCGGTTCTCTATGCCCTCTTCAATCCGCCTGATCGCTTCACTGTCAACGCTATGGACAACGTTACCGGCGCCGAACGCCTGCTCATACCTGTCTAACGCTGCTGCGGCCTGCTCTTCGGGGAGGGCCTTCAGCCAGTCAAGAAATTGGGCTAATTCTGAAGGAGAATGTGTTTGTTGTGCTACCTTCTTAAGAAAATCGTCAAATGATTGTTGGTCCATATCGCGGTTAAGACACGCGCGGCGAAAAAAAGGACCCCCCGGTTAAAAGATTTTTTAAAAATATCCGGAAGAAAAGATCAAAACCGGGTGAGGAATGTTATGACCGGCAGCAAACACTTTAAGTATTTTATGATCTCCTGGTTTCGTATCGTAGCAAGGCCCGAGTAAAGCAGCTTCTTCACTACATTTTTTGAAGCGCCCACTCTTAATGAAATTTCATCGAGGCTCAGCCCTTCGCGGGTACTCATTTCAACGATGATCCTTCTTTTGGGCGACAGGCGGGCCAGGGCTTCGTCGCCCAACCGCATGCCTTCTTTAAATGTCAGCTGTTGTTCGGGTGTTTCGGTATCTATTGTGTTGAAGAGACGATTTTTAATGACGGTCCGTTCGTTCTTCTGTTTTCTTAACTCGTTGAGGAACCTGTTCTTCGCAGATTTATATAAATATGATCTAACTTGTTTAATATCTGTGGCCTTTGCGCGGTTATCCCAGATCCTGATAAAGATCTCCTGTACGATATCTTCACATAACGCATCGTCATTACATAAGCTTTTCACAAACGGGTACAGTGCAGGAGTATAGCGCTGATACAACTCTCGAAACGCGTTCCGGTCTCCCTCACTTATACGCATAAGCAAATCAATTTCGGAAGTTTCCTTCATACCTGGCAAGATTAAAATTGAACCTTACAAATCGTTATTTGATCACTAGCTGAATCCAAAAGTAGAATAATTTTTATTTTATTCCACTATAACGTTTCAAGTCATTGAGCCTGAATGCCTGAATTCAGCTATACTTTTTTCAGCAAAATATTATAGCCATGATAATGTATCACCTTTTTTAAAGAACGATATTTCCACGGTTTTATGTGCGTGCAAAATCATTTTTAAAATAACAGCGCTAAAGTAAATAAAAAATATATGCATGGCTATTGTGAAAAGCATAGACCTGCCTAAATCAGGTACAGGAAATAAAAAAGAGCCGGCACTTGTTGCAACGGCTCTTTTATGAAATAAATATTTTCAATCCTATTTCAACCTGATAACCCCTTCTGTAATGGCCGGGAATTTCATCAGTGCCGAATCAAAACCGGGTTTCAGGCCGTTTTCATCGGTCACCAGCAATCGCATCTTTTGCATGGCTTTTATATAACCGTTTGCATCGAATGTACTGAAAGTGGGCGCGGGTGTTACAAAGTTGGAATTATAGTAGATCCAGACATTATCTGAACCAAGCGCCATATTACCGAGGCTTGTTTTAACCAATACGTATTGCGGCAGAACAGGTTTGCGCGATCCGGGGAACATCCTGATGCCTTCAATGATCTCTTTGTTGTAACCCTCTACCAGGTTTATGCGGCCTGCGGTATTGAGATCGATCAGTTTTTTTACTTCTTTCCTGTTGAACTCGCTGTTTTCACCGCCCTTCTGCCAGGAAGCAGTAGTGAAATATGCATAATCTTCTTTCTGTACCCAAACTTTTGCATTGGGAAACAGGTCGATGCTGTTGATATGGTCGAGATGCTGATAGCTTAAGATGATGTCGGTTACTTCTTCGGTATGAACAGAAAGTTTTTGTAAAGTTGAATCGGGGCGCAGGTCGTCGATCACATCAAAATCCCTGGCTGCTTCAACGCTATACAAATGCCCGGCATCCATTAAAACAACTTTACCGTTGCCTTTGATCATCCAGATCATGAAATCGATGCTGACACTATCGGTGGTTTTTGTTCTTGCAAGTGAATCATGCGTAAAGGAAGCGTACTTCAAAGCCGACACTTCATAATGTGTGGTTTGGGAAAAAGCAATAAAGGAAATAAATAGTGCGGTCAGAATAAGACACATTTTTTTCATAGTACCGATTAATTGCATAATAGGGGCTGACTTATAGTCAAAGGTATTTTTGGCGTAAAAATATCAATAACCATTAATAACCAAAAAGAATCCCGGGGCTAGCCGGGACAAGATGTTGCAACTTTTATCAATATTATAAGAGCCGGGTATTATTGTTCAGTGAACCCTTAATTTTCATTAATGCACAAACCCAATGACCTCATTTTTAACAGTGGCTTGAACATACCGGGGCGTATTATACAAACGTCTTGCCAATAGTTATATTTGAAGCACCTATTATTAAAATTGTTCACTTTACACCAGATAGTCTGCCATTGGGTCATTAATCAATACAGTAACATTGACAGTTATAATATATTTTATTGATAGCTTATGGTTTGTGGTTCTTCGTGTAAAGGCAACGAGGCAACTAGGCAACGAGGCACAAAGGCATAAAGGGAAATACAGAATACAGGCTAAACTTGAAAATACCCGCGTTTGGCTTTCGGCCTGTATTCTGTTATTCCTCGTTGCCTTGTTGCCTTTGTGCCTCTATGCCTTTATACAAGCAAAGTTAAATTACGATGGTAAGTAGAATGGCCGATGTAGCCGTAGCCATTGGTGGTACGGGCCCATGCCTGAATAATAAAGCTATAGGCGCATTGGATGGGCGGACGCCAGTTGGCAGGCGTAGTAGGAACCGCAAAGTTCATCACACCGGCCCAGTTGTTTCCCGGCGGAACCGCCGATTCGTATGCCTGGCTGTAAATACCTACCGACTGGTTTTCGCCAAAGGTGGCGCTGAAACTCCATGCACGCAGGTTGCCTTCGGGGTCGTTGGCCGTAACATTGAAAGTAAGCCCATCGGTTCCCTCCCCTATTTTTTCAATGGCGCAGGCCGTTACTTCAGTAGCGCCATGTTTTATGCTGTTGATATTAACGACTGGTACATTGTTATCGATGTACAGCGACAGCACCTGTGCTGCTGAAGGCACCGGTGTAATGCCATCGGCTTTGAAGAATTCCACTTTAAACCGATGGATACCGGTATCCATACCATAGGTAGAGAACTGGATCAACAGATCGTCGATGGAATATTCCTCGGCAGGATTGGTAAGCGTATATTGTTTGTTGACATTGGCCGAAAAAGACATGGGTATATAGTTGGAACCGGTCCAACGGTAATTGGTCCACGCAGACACCAGTGGCAGGAAGGCAGCGCTGCCCGGGGTGGCATGCAGGATGCGGTATTTATTGGCGCCGATGCCAATAAGGGCATTCAGGTTCACGCTGTTGGCAATAAAGTTCAGCACCCCGCCGAAAGCTGCATTGTGCGCTTCCACAAAATAACCTGCGGTGGTGGTGGCCCTGCCTGTGGCAGCATTCAGTACAGCGGAAGAAGTAGGAATAAGGCCAACCGTACCAATAATAGCGCCCATCAATGATTGATTTGGCTTCGGTTTGCGGGCAAAGTACAACTTCGTAAGGTTAGCAAAGTTTTGATAGAAGTTGGCCGGAAAATCTGCGGTGAAGGCGGGGTTGGAAGAGCTTACCCGGAAACCGAAATACGTATAAGGCAAACCCAGCAGCGAGAAGAGGCTGGCATTTATTTCAGTCAGTGCAATTTTGAATTTCCAGATGCGGTGCGGCACGGCCGATTTGGGCGAAGGGCCAAACTCAACCCGGCTCTTCGATTCGGGTGGTTCAGAGATGCCGGTCCAGGTACCGGGGCCGAGGTATTTCTGAATACCCATTTTGTTAGGGAAACCGGGGTAAAGGCCATAGTTCACATCTTTATTGGCGGAGATGCCGCGGTTCTCATCCACATCAAAACTCAGCCAGTAATAATCACCGGTACCAAAATCGTTACCGGTATCACCGATAACATCAAGCACGAGGTACAGGAACTTTGCGTCGTTTTTAGCATACACCCAACCTTTGGGAAATTGAAATTCGCCGGCGCCCTGCCAGGCGTCGTCCATAACGGAGGTAGTGGGTTCAATGGGCGATTCGGTCCATTTGCTGATAAGCGCTGTAGCAGCGGTAACGGTGTGCGACAGGGAGATACTTTCTTCTGTAAGCATAATTGGAAGATTTGTTGGTTATTGACAATAGTTAATGAACATGAACTGAGCTGTCATGCAACCGGGTTAAATAAATGGTTGGGAAACCGGGAAGAGGGGTAAACGAATTAGCGGCTACAAATAGTTAGCAATAACCAGGCGGAGATTACAGAAAGTGGTTAAAACAAAGGTGTATGATCTGTTTTGAACATGCACCCGCATTAATACCCGAAAACGAGGCGTAATACTACGGAAAATAATGTAATAACAAGGAGGTTAGAAAGTTTTTGATTTTGGTCATGTTTTGGGAGGGAGTGGTGGAGCTGCATGCTCCTTCAATTTTCCCGTTTCATCTATATGCTGTACAATAATATCGTCAGCAACCAATACCCCGGCAATTAGTTTGCTGCGGTGGCACTGGGCGGGATTTCGTTCGCTGCACATGATCGCCACGTTTATATCTTTTTCGTAAGCCGTTTTTAGCCGGTCGATCCCTTTTATGAAATAATCTTTGGTCTTTACCAATTCATAGTCAATCTTTCCTTCGCTATCATAACAGGTAGCATCCTTTGGCCGGCCGCCCAATTCCCCAGACCGTACAACAAAACAAGTCTGAACTTTAACAAAGCCCCATGCCGCTTTTAACAGGAGCTTTGCGTCATTACCAATGGCCAACGCTATCCGGCGTTTTTGGGTGAAATACTTCTATTGCCCTCATCATCCGACTAGCTGCTGCGTCTTTTTGCCATGCCTAAGCCCTCATTGAAAGATATCGCCGTTCAGTTGGGCAAAAACAGGAAAGCCGGCAACGTAAAAGCAAAAAAACTGCTGAACCGGCAACCACGTAATCATGAAGAGGCTATCTTAGCGGCAGCAGAAAGTTCTTTAGATCAGCAAAAGAACAGGTATTAAATTTCTATACATCAATTTTCAGCTATGAAGATCTACGGTTCACTGGTTATACTATTAGCAATAATAACGTTCGGCTTTACCACAGAAAGAGGTTTGCATCTGGCAGATGCCACGAATGAAATCGGAAATCCAAAGAATGAATATCCCACTCGCCACCTGCCACTTACCACTAGCCCGATACTCACCGGCGCCGAACAAACGGAGAAATACCTTCCCCTGCTGAAAAATAAAAGAGTAGGCATTTTGGCCAACCCTACTTCTGTGATCGGCAAAAAACATCTTGTCGACAGCCTGATGAACCGGGGCATCAAATTCGTAAAAGCCTTCGGTCCCGAACATGGTTTCAGGGGCCGGGCCAGCGCCGGCACCCATGTATCTGACGAGGTAGATTCCGCTACCGGCATTCCCATCATTTCCTTATACGGCAGCAAAAGAAAACCAACGGCCACCGACCTCGCCGATGTGGATATCATGATCTACGATATACAGGATGTAGGCTGCCGCTTTTATACCTATATCAATATCCTGCGCGATGTAATGGAAGCCTGCGCAGAGAACAATAAAGAATTGCTGATCCTCGACCGGCCCAATCCCAATGGTTACCTGGTCGACGGCCCCATTCTCGATATGAAATACAAATCGGGCATTGGCCAGTTCCCGGTTCCCATTGCACACGGCATGACCATCGGCGAATTTGCCAAAATGATCAATGGCGAAGGCTGGCTGCCCGAAAAACGGAAATGTACAATCACCATCATTCCCGTAAAGAATTACCGCCATGATATGGAGTATGTGCTGCCGGTAAAACCTTCGCCCAATTTAAATACGCAACAAAGCATTATGCTGTACCCTTCTACCTGTTTATTTGAGGGGGTGGCACTGAACCATGGCCGCGGAACGCAGTTCCCTTTCACCGTTCTGGGCGCACCGGCATTAAAAGGCAAATACACGTTTTCCTTTACCCCGGTTAGCATTCCCGGCATGGCCGAATCGCCGCTGTTCATGAACGAGGTTTGTTATGGGTTAGACCTGCGCAACTACGACATCGCGAACCTGCGCAAAAGCAAAAGGATCAATATCGAATGGATGATAGAATTGTATAAGGCGCACCCCGAAAAAGAGCGTTTTTTCGACCGCTCTATCAGCAGACAGATCGGGAATATCGATTTTCTGTCGGGAACCCCCGAATTCAAAAAACAGATCATGGCAGGCAAAAGCCCCAAACAGATCAGGGATTCCTGGGAGCCGGGATTGTCGAAATACAAACAGATGAGGAAAAAGTACTTATTGTACCCATAAAATTAATAACACGCACTGGTGAGTATATAAGGCAGACATAGTAGTAAGAATCAGTTGACGGGTTGACGAGTTGACTCGTCAACTGGTTAACAATGGATAATAACGCAGAATTCCCAGATTCGTAATTACATTCCCGTAATATCTCCCCCATCTTATTTTTTTCCCTCCCTTCATTTTTTTCCTTAACTTAATAGAGTAAAGAACGATTGCATTCAGGTAACAGCACTTCCATGTTACCGGGTAACCTTATTATAATTTTCTGCTAACTCCGTTCCCTGCCACTATTAATACTATGCCATATGCAGCTTGCGGGGAAACATCTTATACATGCAGCGCCAGCCAAAGTCTGGGCTATATTAATGAATAAGGAAACCCTCGCGCATATAGTGCCCGGCATTTCCGGGCTTGAACAAACAGGCGATCACTCCTTTAAAAGCACGCTCGATATTAAACTGGGCCCGGTGAGCGGTTCGTTTACCGGCAACCTGCAGCTCCATGATCTGCAGGAACCCAATGCGTTTACCTTAAAAGCACAACAGAACAGTAAAATGGGCAATGCCAACGCCGCTATTGCCATCAGCCTTACGCCGGTGGGTGATAACGATACCGAGGTTATGTTCAACGGCGATGTAAAACTAAGCGGCATGCTGGCATCACTGGGAAACCGGGTAATGGGTGGCGTATCGAATACGCTCACCAAACAATTTTTTTCGAACCTGGAAAAAGAACTGGAAAAAACAACTGCTCCTTAATAATCATATTGTTCAAAATACTAAACCACATTACATGAACACCAGCATACATGTTACGGTCAATGGTGTACAATACAGTCACATGGTTGAACCCCGGCTTTTATTGGTGAACTACCTGCGCGATGTGCTTCGGTTAACAGGCACGCATGTGGGCTGCGATACCAGCAGTTGCGGCGCCTGCACCATACACCTGAATGGCAAGGCTACCAAGTGCTGCACCATTCTGGCCGTTCAGGCCGATGGCTGTGAAATAACCACCATTGAAGGCCTGTCGCACAACGGTGAGCTGCATCCGCTGCAGGAAGCCTTTAACGAATGCCACGGCTTGCAATGCGGGTTTTGCACACCCGGTATGATCATGACCGCCGCCGATCTGCTGCAACACAATTCGCAGCCATCCGAAACCGATATCAGGCATGCACTGGAAGGCAATTTCTGCAGGTGTACGGGGTATCATAATATAGTGAAGTCGGTTCAGTATGCGGCGGAGAAGATCAGTGAAAGTGCGGTGGCGCCCGCGGAGGTGAAAGCCTAAAGGCAAAAGGCAAAAGCAAATACAGCTCCTGACTTTCGGTTTTCGCTTTAGGCCTTCAGCTTTCGGCTTTAAGCTGTATTTCCTTTATGCCTTGTTGCCTCGTTGCCTTTATGCCTTGCCTTCAGCTTTCAGCTTGCCCCATAATATAACTAATCATTCAAATAATCACTAATCACTCTTAATTCAACATATGAGCACCAACGGACTGATCGGCCGCGCCGTTAAACGGGTTGAGGACAAACGGTTCACTACCGGCCACGGTAATTATACCGACGATATAATTCTGCCGCAACAAACCTATGCGGTGTTTGTACGAAGCCAGTACGCCCATGCAAAAATAATAAGTGTCGATACCAGCGCCGCGAAAGAAATGCCCGGTGTTATTGCCATCTTCACCGGGGCCGACCTCGCCGAAGTAAACGGCGTCCCCTGCGGCTGGCAGGTGAACTTCAAAAATGGCGACACCATGAAGGAACCCAAACATCCCCTGCTGGTAGCCGACAAAGCACGGCATGCAGGCGATGCCATCGCCATCGTTATCGCCGAAACAAAAGAACAGGCTACCGATGCCGCCGAAGCCGTTATGGTAGAAATGGAAGAACTGCCCTGCGTTATCGATGCCGCCAAAGCGGTTCAACCCGGCGCACCGCTGGTGCATGACGATGTGCCCGATAATAAAAGTTTCGACTGGGTGCTGGGCAATCCCATCGACGAAGTGAATGAGGCCATGAGCCGGGCTGCGCATGTTACCACACTCGATTTTGTAAACCAGCGCCTGGTGCCCAATGCCATAGAACCGCGCAGCTATAACAGCTCGTACGACCCTGCCAGTGAGAAATATACTTTATATACCAGCTCGCAGAACCCGCACCTGATAAGGCTGCTGATGTGCGCCTTTGTACTGGGCATTCCCGAACATAAAGTACGCGTGGTTAGTCCCGACGTTGGCGGCGGGTTCGGCAGCAAGATCTTTCACTATACCGAAGAAGCATTACTTACCTGGTGCAGCAAAAAAATTGGCCGCCCCGTTAAATGGACCTCAGAAAGAAGCGAAAGCTTTTTGCTCGATGCCCATGGCCGCGACCACGTAACCAAAGCCGAAATGGGTTTCGACGCCGAAGGAAAGATCCTTGCCCTGCGGGTAAAGACATACGCCAATCTCGGCGCCTACCTCTCTACCTTCAGCAGTTGCGTGCCTACTTATTTACATGGCACCCTGCTACAGGGTTTGTACACCACGCCCAAAATAAATGTAGATGTAACCGCCGTATTCACCCATACAACGCCGGTCGACGCGTATCGCGGCGCCGGCCGGCCCGAAGCCACCTACCTCCTGGAACGGCTGCTCGACCTGGCCGCGCATGAAATGAATGTTGACCCGGCCGAACTGCGTTTCAAAAACTTCATTCCGCCATTCGATGGCGTTCAGCAACCCGGTTATCAAACCCAGGTAGCGCTGCAATACGACAGCGGCAACTATGAAGGGGTGCTGAAGAAAGGGCTTGACATGCTGGGCTATGCCGATGTGCGCCGCCAGCAACAGGAAGCCGCCGGCAATGGTAAACTGCTAGGCGTCGGGTTCTCTACGTATATAGAAGCATGTGGTATTGCCCCATCGGCGATCGTTGGCGCGCTGGGGTGCCGGGCGGGTTTGTTTGAATCGGGCCAGGTACGGGTACAGCCAACCGGTAAAGTAAGTGTATATACCGGCGCTCATTCGCACGGTCAGGGTCATGAAACCACCTTCGCGCAGGTAGTGGCCGATAAATTAGGCATCAACCTCGAAGATGTGGAAGTTGTGCATGGCGATAGCGAGGCCGTTGCCTTTGGCATGGGCACCTATGGTTCGCGCAGTCTGGCCGTTGGCGGCAGCGCCATTATAAAAAGCATCGATAAGATAATTGAAAAGGGAAAGAAAATAGCCGCTCATAAACTCGAAGCCAGCGCCGATGATATTGAATTCGCATCGGGCAGGTTCACTGTTAAGGGAACCGACAAATCGGTAGGTTTTGGTGAAATAGCGCTCACCGCCTATGTTCCGCATGTGTATCCCAAAGACCTGGAGCCGGGTCTCGATTTCAGCAGCTTTTATGACCCCACCAATTTCACCTATCCCTTCGGCTGCCATATAGCGGTAGTGGAAGTGGATAAGGAAACCGGCAAGGTAGAATTGAAACGTTTTGTTGCGGTTGATGATGTGGGCAATGTGATCAACCCCATGATCGTGGAAGGACAGATCCATGGCGGACTGGTGCAGGGAATTGGCCAGGCGCTGTTCGAGGGCGCCGAATACGATGAGAACGGACAGCTCACCAATGCTTCGTATATGGATTATTGCCTGCCCCGGGCCGATGACCTGCCCATGTTTGAAACAGGCAGCCAGGTAACACCTTGTCCGCACAACCCACTGGGCGTAAAAGGCGCCGGCGAGGCGGGCACTATTGGCGCGGCCCCGGCCATTGTGAATGCCGTTATAGACGCGCTCTGGAGCGGCGGCCACAAGGTGAAGGATCTCAGGATGCCGCTCACTTCGGAAAGGGTGTGGCATGCTTTGCAGGAAGTTATTTAGTTATTCAGTTCTTAGTTCATAGTTCTTAGTTCTTTATTCGGGACTCGAAAGTATTTGCAAGCCTCGCTTTGAGCTTTCTGTTTTTGGCTTTGGCTTGCAGCTTGCAGCGTGAAGCCTGCATTTCCCATTATCACATTATCAAATTGGTTTTATGATCCCAGCAGCATTTGAATACGAAAAAGTAACAACAGTTGATGAGGCCATTGCCGCCCTGTCAAACGACGATACCAAAATACTGGCCGGTGGCCATAGCCTGATACCCGCCATGAAATTACGGTTAAGCCGCCCGGCCAAACTGGTCGATATCGGCGGCATCGCCGCTTTGAAAGACCTGAAGGAAGAAGATGGCGAGATCGTGATCGGCGCGGCGGCCACCCATGCCGATATCATGTATCATAACCTCATCAGAACGCACCTGCCCTTTTTTACCGAAGGCGCTTCCATGATCGGCGATGTACAGGTGCGCAATCATGGTACTATCGGCGGCAGCCTGGCCCATGCCGACCCGGCAGCCGACTGGCCGGCGCTGGTGCTGGCAGCCGATGCAACCATTGAAGTGCGGGGCAGCGACGGAAGCCGGCGGATAAAGGCTACCGATTTTTTCACCGGGTTGTTCACCACCCGGCTCGGGCCAAATGAGATCATTACCGCGGTGCGCATTCCTAAGCCGGCCGATGGCGCTAAAAGCACCTATCAAAAATTTCCGCAACCGGCTTCACGGTTTGCGCTTGTTGGTTGCGCGGTGATTCGTTTTGCCGATGGCAGCACCAATATCGCATTTACCGGTGTGGCTGAAAATGCGTTTCGCGACAGCGGGGCCGAACAGGCACTGGCCGGAAAACCGGTGAATGAAGAGCACATTACTGCTGCGGTAAACGCCGCCCTGCAAAATGTAGATGTATTGGGCGATCATTATGCATCGATACCGTATCGTACACATTTGGCGAAGGTATTTCTTAGAAAGGCTTTGTGGGCAGTAAAGTAATACTTTAAAGGCAGTTTATTGTTTATAGTTTTTAGTTTATGGTTCTTTCATTCGGGACAACTAACAACTGTAAGACCGCCTGAAATTTAAACAGCAACAATAAACAATAAACCATAAACTATAAACTTGTTCCAGCTTCACGATATTCAACAAATGCTCCACAACCAGGGTTACATTACAGACAAATCCGTTGCCATGTCTGTATTTCTTTCTCTTCAGTTGAACAAACCCCTGCTTATTGAAGGGCCGGCCGGTGTGGGCAAAACGGAGATCGCGAAAGTGATGGCCAATGCCCTGAAAACCGATCTTATCAGGCTGCAATGTTACGAGGGGCTCGATGCCGCCCATGCCCTGTACGAATGGAACTACCAGCGCCAGCTGCTTCACTTAAAAATGACCGAGCACGACACGCATACCATCGATGAAAAGGAACGCACCATCTTCAGCGAACCTTTTCTGATGAAACGCCCGCTGTTACAGGCCATCACGCATTCGCAAAAACCGGTGCTGCTGATTGACGAGATAGACCGGAGCGATGAAGAGTTCGAGAGCTTTCTGCTGGAAGTGCTGAGCGACTGGCAGATCACCATTCCCGAAACAGGCACCATCAGGGCCACCTATATTCCCCAGGTAATTCTCACCGGCAATCGCACCCGCGAATTGAGCGAAGCCCTGCGGCGGCGTTGTTTGTACCTGTATATCGATTACCCCGATTTCGATAAAGAATGGCTGATCGTAAAAAATAAAGTGCCGGGGATCGATGCGATCCTCAGCGAACAGATCACCCGGTTTATGCAGGAACTGCGCAAAATGAAACTGGAGAAAACACCCGGACTGGCCGAAACCATCGACTGGGCCATGGCGTTATCGGCCCTGCATATCGATCACCTCGATAAAACCATCATTGAACAAACACTGGGCGTGGTATTGAAGGATTGGCAGGATACGAGGCAGGTGCAGCTATCTATAGATGAGCTTCTGGCAAAAACAGGAGTGCATACTAAAATAGGCTAATACCCGAGAAACAGTTTGTAAGTTATTCAGTTCATAAGTTATTCAGTTTGTCTTTAACTGAATAACTGAACAACTTATGAACTGAATAACTCAATAACTCATATGACCAACAGACTAACTTCTCTTCCACAAAACATTGTCCAGTTCTGTCGCTACCTCAGGCAACATGGATTTACCGTAGGCATAGAAGAAGAAACGATGATCCTGCAATCGCTGCAGCAATTTGATTATACCAGTGCCGAATCGTTCTTCTTGTTGTTGAAAATGATCATTTGCCGAAGCAAATCGAACCTCGATGATTTTGATGAACATTTTCGCCAGTACTGGAAACGGCTCGATAAACAACTGGATGCAAAAACGAAAGCAACTGCAAAGAAAAAACAACCTGCGCCACAGGCGCAATTTGCGTCACTCAGCGCCTGGCTGAAAGGCAACCAGAAAAAAGAAACCGAGGAAACGGCTTCATACAGCATAAGGGAATCCCTGTCGCAAAAAGACTTTTCTGCCGTTCCCGACAATGAAGTAGCGGAATTGATGAAATGTATTCGCAGCCTGGCGCGCAGACTGGCGGCTAAAGCCAACCGCCGGTACGAAGGAACGAACAGGATAAACCTGCCCGATCTGCGGCAAACGCTGCGTAAAAACCTGCGCCGCGGCGGTGAACTGATAGATATTATGCATCGCCGCCCCAAACGCAACCGCGTGAAACTGCTGATGCTTTGCGATGTAAGCAAATCCATGGAACTGTATTCCGCCTTCCTGCTGCAGTTCATGTACGCTTTTCAACAGGTATACCAGCGCATGGAAACGTTTACCTTCAGCACGGCGCTGCAACGGTTAACGCCCATGCTACAGCAAAAACATTTCGGCGAAGCGCTTGAATGGCTGAGTGCCGGTAATGAAGGCTGGAACAGCGGCACCCGCATCGGAGAATCGCTTCATGCATTTGTAAATGATTATAGCCACAAACTGATCGACTCCAAAACGATCGTGATCATTTGTAGCGATGGCTGGGATACCGGTAATATCGACCTGCTGAAACAAAGCATGCGCCAGATACACACCAAAGCCAAAAAGGTGATCTGGTTAAACCCGCTGGCCGGTTATACCGCCTGGCGGCCCGAAGTGGCCGGCATGAAAGCGGCAATGCCTTTTGTTGATGTGTTTGCGGGTGTATATAACATTGATAGTCTGAGAAAACTATCCAAGTGGATATAACATTGGGCTGAAAGCAGAAAGCTAAAAGCCCAAAGCAAATACAATTAAAATGCTTTTTGGCCTTTAGCTTTAGGCTTTTAGCTCTTTTTATAATGCAAACAAACTACCCCACACGCAAGCTTCTTACTTTCCACCAGCTCCAGTTTCGTCACCTCTGGCACATTCTTAAACAACGGGGTGCCTTTCCCGATCAATATCGGGTTTACAAAGATCCAGAACTCGTCTATCAGGCCCAACTGCGTCAACGAATGGGTTACGCCGGGACTGCCGAAAATAATGATCTCTTTTCCCGCCTGCTGTTTCAACGCTTTTATCCGGTGTTCGACATCGTCGCTGATGATAACCGTATTGGGGAGTTGTTTTCCTTTCATGCTTTTTGAAAGAATCACCTTATCTACCTGCATATACCACGTGGAATGTTCGATATCGTGTTTGGAGGGATTGGGCTTATCGGCAGCGGTTGGCCAGTAGGCATCCATCATTTCCCAGGTTACACGGCCATACAATGCGGTATCGCTTTCGCTGGTGCGATTACCGGCGTAGTCAAAGATCTCCTCATCTACTTTTATCCAGTCCATTTCACCTTTGGGACCGCACACAAAACCATCCAGTGAAACGTGCATAAATGACACCAGTGAACGCATATACTTTAGTTTATTTGTTTTGATCATTTTATTGACGACACAAACCTACTGATGATAAACCAATACATAAGGGGTTTGTTGCGACAATCTGAAGGGGCGATTCCGTCAATACCCCATCTTTAAACGTAAATCCCTAATTTGCCGGAAATTGAGCGAACGTGTATTCATCAGCAGAAGAAAACTATCTGAAGGCGATATTCAAATTGCAGGAGGCCAGCGACGAAATGGTTGCCACCTCGGCCCTTGCACAGGTTTTAGGCATCCACATGGCATCGGTTACCGATATGCTAAAAAAGATGAGCAACAAAAAACTGATCACCTACCAGAAATCAAAAGGTTTTAAGCTCACCGATAAAGGCAGGCTGTCGGCCATCGGCATCATTCGCAAACACCGCCTGTGGGAAGTGTTCCTGGTAGACAAACTGGGTTTTAAATGGCACCAGGTGCATGAAATTGCCGAGCAGCTGGAGCATATTCATAGCCAGGAACTGATCGACAAACTCGATGCCTACCTCGATTTTCCCAAAACCGATCCGCACGGCGATCCTATTCCC
This sequence comes from Niastella populi, assembly GCF_002078015.1. Taxonomy (GTDB): domain Bacteria; phylum Bacteroidota; class Bacteroidia; order Chitinophagales; family Chitinophagaceae; genus Niastella; species Niastella populi. Next base: position 25,374 of record NZ_LWBP01000056.1, read on the forward strand.
GATGCCAAAGGCGTATTTGTCGTCAGCAAATCTGTATTGCTGGCCTCGTTGCCGCCCGGCAGCCAGGGCAGGTTCACCGGCGTTACCGATCACTCTTCGGCCTTTCTCAACTATCTCGACAGGATCGGTCTCTCCCTCGGCGACCCTGTTAAAGTAAAAGAAGTGGAAGCCTACGACAAAAACTATACCCTGCAGTTGAAAGCGAAAAGAACGGTGGTCGTAAGTTTAAAAGTTGCCAATAGTTTATTGATCAGCGAATAGGTGAATGCCGTAAAAAATAATTAATATTGGCCCAGTTAAGAATTACCATGGCCGTTAACAATCCATTACTGGAACTGAGCAAATCGGTGGTGAATGTACCTTTCGAGATACACACCATGGAGTGGATTGCGCAGAACCGGTTCCAGCAAAACTCCGTTCCGCACCGGCATAATTATTTCGTGATCATCTGGGTAGAAAAAGCCGCGGGCACCCACCTGATAGACCTCGAGAAATACGAACTGGAAGACAATACGGTTTATTGCATCACTCCCGGGCAGGTTCACCAACTGACCACCACGGGTGACGTTGAGGGTTATGTGATCTCGTTCATGGCCGAGTTTCTCGGCGTGGCAGAAGAGAATTACGACCTGCTGTTCAATACCGGGCTGTTTTATACCTTTTCAAATTCGCCGGTAATAAAAGTGAGTGAAGAAATGAGTGCCGAAATGGGCGATGCCGTGGCAAAAATGCTGAAGGAGTTCAATAACCACTTTATTTTGCGCGCCGAGATCCTGCGCGGTTTTCTGAAGATCTTTCTTATTTACCTTACCCGCCAGTTCGAGCAGCCAAAAGAAACCGAAGCCCAGTCAAAAAGCATCGAGCTCGTAAAACAATTCTTTGCCCTGGTAGAAAAGAAATATACCACGAAGAAAATGGTGAACGATTATGCCGAAGAGCTGGCCGTAACGCCCAATCATCTCAATGAAGTAGTGAAGAAAATAACCGGTACTCCCGCCAGCCATCATATACAACAACGCATCATTCTCGAAGCAAAACGCCAGGCCGTGTATTCAAGGGTCACCATGAAAGAGATCGCCTACCAGTTAGGCTTTGATGATACTGCCCATTTCAGCAAATTCTTCAAGAATGCCTCGGGCGAAAGCTTTTCAGATTTCAGGGCAAAAAACACGAATAGTTTATAGTTTATTGTTTTTAGTTTATGGTTGCTATCGCAAAAAACAGGCAGCCGCAATTAGTAAACCATTTCGAATAAAAGAACCACAAACCATAAACCACAAACCACAAACAGTTGCTAAATTCCCGCTTTATCCATGAATTGTACATCAACATCCTTCGATCATCAATTGACCGGGGATCCGATTTTCCGTTATTTTGTCAATTGAATTAAGTTATGAGTACAACAGTAAAACAAGCAACCTGGGCCATCGACCCCATTCACTCGACCATCCGGTTCGATGCCAAATACCTGTTGATCACATCGGTATCAGGCTGGTTCAGGGAGTTTGAAGGCACCCTGTTAAGTGGCTGTGATGGTTTTGACAATAGTGAAATACAGCTTGCTATATATGCCAATTCATTGACCACCGGCAACGAAGAGCGCGACAACCATTTACGCTCGCCCGATTTCTTCGATACAAAAAAATACCCGGTCATACAGTTCAGGTCAACGGCTGTTACTACGCAGGACAAACACATAACGGTTACCGGTATTTTAACCGTAAAGGGCATAGAGCATCCCTATAGTTTCAACGCCACCTTCCTCGGTATCTGCCCCGATCCCAATGGCAATACGAAGGCCGCGTTTGAAATGGACACCGTGCTTAACCGTAAGGATTTTAATATTACCTGGAACCAGTTGTTCGATAAGAACGGATTATTGCTGAGCGATGAAGTGAAAGTGCATTGTGACCTGCAATTGTTAAAGCTTTCTTAACGAGGTGAATGGTGAATGGCGAATGCGGGTGGCGAACAGATGATCTGTTCGCCACCCGCATTTTAAAGAACTGAGAACTAAGAACCTGGAACTAAGAACTGCGAAGCCCATAAAATGTACAACAGATTCCATGTTATCACTATTCTCCAGCTCCTGTTTCTGAGCGAAATTTGTGGAGTCAATAAATAATAACAACCAAAAAAATATCAAAACAATGGCACAAGTTAAATGGACCCTCGACCCAATGCACTCTGAGATCACTTTTAAGGTAAAACACCTGATGATCAGTACCGTAACCGGACAATTCAGGACCTTTAACGTAACCGCACAAACCGCAGGTGATGATTTCAGCAAACCCGGTGTGGTTGACGTAACGATCGATGTATCTTCTATCGATACCAACAATGAGCAAAGAGACGGTCACCTGAAAAGCGATGACTTTTTCAGCGCCGAAAAACATAACCAGATCAGCTTCAAAAGCACCAAACTCGAAGTTGATGGCGAAGAAGGTAAATTATATGGCGATCTCACTATCAAAGGCAACACCAAACCCGTGGTATTGAACGTAGAAGCTGGTGGTGTGGTAGTTGATCCTTACGGACAAACAAAAGCCGGTTTTACCGTTACCGGTAAAGTAAGCAGAAAAGAATTCGGATTAACTTGGAGCGCAGTAACTGAAGCAGGTAATGTAGTGGTAGGTGATGATATTAAGTTCACTGCCGAAATACAACTGGTAAAACAGGCGGCCTAAAATGCCGTGGCACGGTTTCGTTCAGCAAGCCGTGCCACGGTACAAACCGTGCCGCGGCTAACCCACCGGCAAATGGAACGGCCCGGCCGGAAGAACTGTGAACTGAGAACTGAGAACTGTGAACTGAGAACTGAGAACTTTAGAATTTACAATTATGGAAGATAAAATTTTGGGCATACATCACATTACGGCGATAGCCGGCGAAGCCCAGCGCAACTACGATTTTTATACAAAAGTGCTCGGATTAAGACTGGTAAAGAAAACGGTGAACTTTGATGACCCGCACACTTATCACTTCTATTACGGTAATGAAAATGGTACACCTGGCACCATTCTTACCTTCTTCCCCTGGACCCATGTAAAACCCGGCCGCGTAGGAACCGGTATGGCTACCGACATCGGCTATGCGGTTCCCAAAGGCAGCCTGGAGTTCTGGAACAACCACTTTGAAAAACACCAGGTACGGTTTGGACAAATTGACGAACAGTTCGGCGAGCAGATCCTTCGTTTTGAAGACCCCGACGGTTTACGCATACAACTGGTTGAACCCAAAAATGCGGACAACCGCACGCCCTGGGAAACCAACAATATTAAAAAAGAGGTTGCTATAAAAGGATTTCACAGCATCGTGCTCACCCTGCGGAACATAAAACCTACTGCCAGCATCCTTACCGACATTTTCGGTTACAAATTATTGCAGCAGGACGGCAACCGTTACCGCTTTGTAACAGATGCAATAGAGAACGCCGCCATCGTTGACCTGGTTGAAGAACCCGAAGTAACGCATGGACTGGTGGCCGGTGGTACCAATCACCACGTAGCCTTCCGCGTGAAGAATGACGAAGTGCTGATGCAGTTCAGGGAGAAAATTGCCGCCAAAGGACATAATATAACCCCTAAGATAGACCGGAATTATTTTTATTCATTGTATTTCCGCGAACCGGGCGGCGTGTTGTTCGAACTGGCAACCGATAATCCGGGTTTTGCAATAGATGAACCCGTGAATGAACTGGGAACCAATCTGAAGTTACCCGTACAGTACGAAACCGACAGGGAAACCATTCAAAGCGTGTTACCCAAAATTGTACAGTAATACTATGCATACAAAACAAATTATAAGAACTGGAAAGCAAACAGGCGAAGCGACAAAAGCATTGGTTATGTTACATGGGCGAGGCGGTAGTGCAGAAGATATTCTGGGGCTTACGCGTTATTTACCGGTAAAGGACTTCGCCCTGTTTGCACCCCAGGCTACCAACAATACCTGGTACCCGTATTCTTTTCTGGCAGCGCCAAAAGAGAACGAGCCCTGGCTGTCGGGTGCACTGGCACTGGTAAAAGAAACGGTAGCTGATATCGTGGCTGAAGGCATTCAACCCGAAAACATTTATTTCCTCGGGTTTTCACAAGGCGCCTGTTTAACGCTTGAATTTGTTGCCCGCAATGCCGTACGCTACGGTGGTGTGGCAGCGTTCACCGGCGGATTGATTGGCGATAAAATATATGATCAGAATTATAGCGGTGATTTTGACGGAACGCCGATCTTTATAGGAACCAGCGATCCCGATCCGCATGTACCGGTTGAAAGAGTGCATGCCTCGGCAGAAATATTGAACGGCATGAACGCACAGGTGACAAAAAAAGTGTATAAGAATATGGGGCATACCATCAGCGAGGACGAGATCAATATGGTAAATAGCATAATCTTTAGTAAATAATACCTTGTGTTTTAACCGGGCTACGGTTACTTCCATCAACCTAACCTAATATTATGTACGCATACGACACCATTACCGAAGCGGTAAGCGATCTTAAAAAACGCGGTTATACAAAAGATTTCAATATTCGCGAAAACCGCCTTGCCTGCGATCAGCTCGACACCCATTTCGGCCATGAGGATTTTGAAATAATTGAAGTGTACAGGTTTGAAGGGCCTTCCGATCCGGCCGATGAAGCTATCGTTTATGCCATTGAAGCGCCATCAGGCGCATTGGGCATTCTGGTAAATGGGTATGGCATGTATGCCGATGAAAATAATTCGGAATTTTTACAGCAGTTACATGAGAGAGTCAGGTTAAAAAGTTGACGTGTTAACAAGTTGATCAGTTAACAAACAACTGAAATAAAAAGGCCTTCCGTTAAACCGGAAGGCTCTTTTTTTGCTTTTTTTCTTTCTACACCAGTCAAAATTGTTACTACTCCTACCTTAAAAACTAAAACCTGTCGTGACACATGTTACATAATAAACGCACCAATGAACAAAAAGTTTACGATCTGTAAATAAATTACTGTTTTACCGTAAGTGTTGAACCTTCCCGTACCTCTTCGCTCCCCTGTTTAACGATCAGGTCGCCGCCCGACAGCTCGCCAAACACTTCCACCCTGCCTTCGTTCTCCCTTCCTTTCTTAACATCAACCCACACCGCTTTGTTGTTAACCACTTTCACTACAAACACTCTTTCCTGTGAACTTACTATGGCGGTTTTCGGTAATATGAACGTGCTGTCCTTTGTCGATAAAGGAATGATCACATTCGATACCATACCCGGTAACAGTTTTTTATTCTCATTCGCTACATCCATTTCAATCCGTTGTGAACGCAGGCGAAGATCAAGCGCGCCCGCCAGCCTTTTTACCTGGGCGGTAAATTTTTCATTAGGGAAAGCGTTCACCGTAAACTTCACTTTATCCTGTTGATCTACATAGCCGGTATATGCTTCGGGCACATAGATCACCAACCGCAATTTCTTTTGCTCCTGCAGGGTGAACAACGGGAATTCCGATCCTTTTCCTGAAGGGCCAACGTAGGCGCCGGGGTTAACGTTCCGGGAGGTGATAACGCCGTTGAAAGGCGCTCTTATTTCGAGGTAAGCCTTTCTGTTGGCCACCTCGCGGTATTGCGCTTTTGCCGCATCCCATTGCGCAAAATCAGAATTCTTTTTAGCCAGCGCCTGATCGAGATCGTTCTGAGAAATGGTACCGGGTGTTTTGCTGGTCTCAAGTAAACGGTCGTAATTCGATTTGCTGGCGATGTACAATGCTTCCTGCGATTTCAATCTCGACTGTGCAGCAGCTTCCAGTGAAGTAAGCTCGGGCGCTTCCATGGTTACCAGTAACTGCCCGGTTTTTACTTCAGAACCTACGTCCACATATAATTTTCTTACAAAGCTGTTCTCCTTAGCATACAGGTCAACCTGTTGAAAAGCGAGCAACTCACCGGGTATTTGCAGGGAAGAAGAAAGCATACCTTTCTCCAGCGTAACCACTTCAGTTGTGGCCACAACCGGTGCGGGTTCTTTTACCGGTATTTCACCGCTTGAAGATTTACAGCTTTGTAACAGACCCAGCAATCCGGCGCCGGCGATAAGCATAATGGCGGTGGTTGAATAAGGTACAGTTACTTTCGACGTGAGCCCACTGGCTATATGTATTAAATTTCTCAGTTGCATATGCGCTGTTTTCTATGATGTTCTTACAAAATTAGAATTACTAATACCGGTGATAAAGGGTGAATGGTGAATGGTCAATCGTGAATGCCTGCCCGTCGGAGCTTTAGCGTAGGCGGGGTCAATGGCCTCGCCAATCGTGAAACGACAAACGTGAAAAGTGGAACGTCAAAGGACTCACGATAATTTAACACAATTCACGAACTTGCACCGCCAGAAATTCGAGCCTTTTTGCCTTTTTGCCTTTTTGCCTCGTTGCCTTTTTGCCTCGTTGCCTTTACCCCTCATAATACTTACTCTCTTTATCAGTAGGATCCAGAGAAACCGACTGCGTTGACGCTTTACCCTGCATCCAGGCAAAGACCATGGGCAAAATAAATAAAGCGGCAATCGTAGAAGCGATCAAACCGCCAATTACGGCGCGGCCCAGCGGTGAAGCCTGGTCGCCGCCTTCACCCAAACCCGAAGCCATCGGTATCATCCCCGCCACCATCGCAATAGTGGTCATCAATATAGGGCGTAACCGCAATGCGGCTGCTTCCCTTGCCGACTCCCATGCATTACCATTGTGCATACGCAAATGTTCGGCATTGGTGATCAGCAGCACCGAGTTGGCAATAGACACACCCACCGACATAATGATACCCATATACGATTGCAGGTTAAGGGTAGAACCGGTGATCTTCAACATGATCAGCGACCCTAAGATCACCGCCGGTATGGTGGCCAGGATCACCGCCGACACTTTGAACGACTGGAAGTTCGCCGCCAGCATCAGGAAGATCACCACTATGGCCACAATCAGTCCACCCTGCAAACTATCTAACGTTTCAGTAAGCACTTCACTCAGGCCCTTTGGTTCTATCGTTAAACCGCGGGGCAATTCTCCAAGCGATTGTATCGCCTTCTGCACATCCCTTGTTGCCGTGCCCAGATCGGTATTATTTAAATTGGCGGTCACGCTCAACATGGGTATGGCCCCTACGTTGTCGTTCTCACCATAGGTAGTATCGGGGGTTATGGTAGCCACATCGCTCAATACCGGCCGGGGCGAATTGCTCAGGATCGGGATCTCGCCAATGGCGCTTACACTCGTCATTTTATTTTCAGGCACCAGCACCTGTACACTATATGCCAGGTTCGACTTTTCATCAACCCAAATATTTTTATCGGTATAACGCGATGATGACGTGGAGGCGATCAGCGATCGCGAAATATCATTGACATCCACGCCCAGCTGCGAAGCCCTGGTTCGGTCGATATTGATATTGATGGCCGGGTACCGGGTGCTCTGACCCAGCTGTACATCGCGCATGTACGGGATCGCTTTCAGTTTTTCGATCACCTTGCCGGCATAGGCCTCATTTAGTTTTTTATTTCTTCCCGAAAGCCTGATCTCAACCGGTGTGGGCGAACCCTGGCTCAGGATCTTATCGGTTAACTGTATCGGTTCGAATGATAATTTTACCTCCGGCATCAGCACATGCAGTTTCTCCCTGATCTTTTCTTTCACTTCTTCTACACTTTCCTCAAACTCCTCCTGTAACTGCACCTGTACTACCGCCTCATGCGGTCCACCCATGAACAAATAAATAGGGCTGGTACTGAACAGGGAGGGGTGCTGGCCCACAAAGGCGGAGGTAACGGAAATATTCTTTTTACCAACGATGGAATCCAGTGCATTGAGCGCTTTCACCATAATGCCCTCCGTACGTTCTATACGCGTACCCTCGGGCGCCCGTAACCGCAGCATGAACTGCCCTGAATCGGTGCGTGGCAATACATCGCGCCCAATGTTCGACAACAACAATACCGCCGCACCACTCACCAGCACCACGTAAGCGATCACTACCGGTTTGCGATAAGGTAATATTCTTTCAAGGAAGCGCAAAAAACGGTTCCTTAGTTTCTCAAACCGCGTAAGGCGCTTTTCATCTTTTTCAAGCAGCAGTTTTTTCTGGTCCCAGGTATCGCCTTCCAGCTCTTTTAAAGCGGCTGCATTGTGTAATGCATTTTGATGCGCGGGATTTATTTTCATGATCCAGTTAGCCAGGATGGGCACAAAGGTCTGCGCCAGGAAATAAGAAGTGATCATAGAGAAGGCGATCGCCAGCGCCAATGGCAGGAACAGCGAACCGGGTATGCCCTGCATGGTGAACGCCGGTGCAAAAACCGCCAGAATACACAACAGGATAAGCAACTTGGGAAATGCGATCTCCTTACACGCATCCCATATAGCCAGCGCTTTGGGCTTACCCATGGCAAAGTGCTGGTGTATGTTCTCGATCGTGACCGTACTTTCATCGACAAGGATCCCAATGGCCAGTGACAAACCGCTCAACGTCATGATATTGATGGTTTGCCCGAACAGCGAAAGGAACAATACACCCGAAATGATAGAGGCCGGAATGGTCAGTATCACGATCAATGCCCCACGGGCATCACCAAGGAACAGCAATACCATCAGTCCGGTTAGTATGGCGCCGATAGCGCCTTCGGTAATAAGGCTCTTTACCGCGTTGATCACATATACCGACTGGTCGAATTCATACGACAGCGTTACATCGTCGGGTAATTGCGCCTGGAATTTCGGGAGCGCTTTTTTCAGGTTCTGCACCACTTCCCAGGTACTGGCATCGGCGCTTTTCGTGATCGGCAGGTAAACTGAACGCTTTCCGTTCACGAGTGCATAACCCGCGGTTATATCTGCGCCATCTTCAACAGTAGCCACATCACGCAGATACAGGTTTTGCACCCCACCTTTGAATAACGGTATATTCTCAAAATCCCTGATTGTTTTTACCAGTGTATTTACAGGTGTTATATAATTTACGTCCCCTACCCGCACGTTGCCCGATGGCGTTGTCTGGTTGTTGATACGCAGCGCCTGCACCAGCTGATCGGGTGTAAGGTTATGCGCCCGCATCAATTCAGGATCGGCCTTTATTACCACCGTACGTATGTTACCGCCAAAAGGGGCGGGAGAAACCAGGCCGGGAATGGAAGTAAAAGATGAACGTACGTACACGTTCGCCAGGTCCATCAGTTCATTATTGCTGCGGGTTTTACTGGCCAGCACCAGCTGCCCTACCGGCAGTGTGGAGGCATCGAATCGCAGGATAAACGGCGGCTGCGACCCGCTCGGAAAGATCGCCTGGGCGCGGTTACTGAATGCGCTCACTTCGGCTGCCGCCTGCGCCATGTTGGTGCCGGGGTAAAATGACAGCTTCATTAACGTTAGCCCCTGTATATTTTTTGTTTCGATGCTTTTTACCCCGGATACATACAATAACAGGTTCACATAGTTCTTCCCGAAGAAAGCTTCCATTTGCGTAGGGGTATAACCGCCAAACGGATGCGAAAGATAAATTACCGGCAGGTCGAGCGAAGGGAAAATATCTATTTTGATATTGCGCACCGCATTGATACCAAAAAAGAACAAACCCGCTACCAGTACCAGGATCGTTATCGGTTTCCGTAATGCTAATCTTATCAGATTCATAGAAAGTTATAAGTAATAAGTTTTAAGTAGTAAGTAGTCGCTTCAGACTATTTACCATTGAGAAGGTGGGCCACACTTTCATGGTAACGTTGACGTAGTTTGGCACTCCTTACCTGCCATTATTTTACCTGTTTTAAAAACAGGTCGAAATCACCACTGGCAGCCGCCTTCAGCAACAACGACTGCCATACATTTATATATGCCACACTCCGGTCGGTTTCTGCGCGGTTCAATGCAAACAGCGCCTGCTGCAGGTCTACAATGTTGGTCAACCCGTTCCTGTACAACACGCTCTTTTGCAAAAAAGCATCGGCAGCAGCTTTGTATTGCTGCGGCACTTCATGCAAACTTTGCAGGCTGTTCTCTATCCGCTGATCGGCCAGGATCAGTTGGTCATGCAATTGGGTGGTCACCTGGTCGTATTCGCTTTTATATGCTTCGGTAAGAAATTGTTGCGCTTTTACCTGCTGTTTCACTTTGGCAATGCTGGTGATGTTCCAGGCAATGGCCAAACCGGCCACATAGTTGCTGCGGGTAGGTTTTATTCCTTCAAAATAATCATGTGTGTATTTGGGATTGGTAGCCGGTGAATAGGTATAGTCAAAACCCGAACCCCTTGTTTGAAAAACGCCGAATAAATTCACGCCCGGCAAAATGCTTCTTTTAAGATAGGCCGTTGCCACATCGCTCTGGTTGATGCGCGACTGGAAAAATTTCACCTGCGGATTTTGCGTAACAGGCGCATTGGTTTTCACCTCGGCAGGGACGCTATTGATAAAGGAAGTATCGAGGCTAAACGCTACCGGCACTACGTTTAACAATTGCGCCAGTTGATTGCGCACCTGCAGTTCATTATTTCGCGCGTCTATTAAAACCAGTCGCGCCCGCGATACTTCAGCATTGGCAATGGAAGAATCAACGCCCGCATTTAAACCCGACCGGGTACGTGCGGTTACCGCCTGTTGCACGAACGCAGTGCGGTCGAGGTTGGCCTGTGCGTTCTGCACCAGCCGTTGCGTGGTTAGCAAATTTAAATAAGCACTGGCGATCTTAACGCTATGAATGAATTGTTCCTGCATGAGATCGGCTGAATCTTTCTGCACCTGGGCATTGGCCAGACTGATCTTTGATCTCAACCGGCCGAACGTAAAGAACTCCCAGTTGGTATTTACAAAATACAATGCACCGAACGATGCATTCCAGTTTTGCGCGCTGCCTACCGGGCCGCTCGATGCAACACCCGGAATACCAACCGCACCCAACGGCCCATACTGTCCATTGATGGTGCCATAATCCTGTTGCACCGAGGCAATGACGTTTGGCAGGTATTCATTGCGGGTATTTTGCACAAGCGCGGTTGACGCTTCGAGATAATTTCGCTTCGCCTTTATGCTTTGAAAGTTTTTTAATCCGGAATTAATTGCATCGGATAATAACAGCGGCTGCGATGATTGCGCATTGACGGAATTGTAAAATAAAAACAATAGCATCGCCATTGTGATCACGGGAACTGAAATGACACGCATAGTACTTTTTTGGGTTCCTGCTGTAATTAGAAATGGCAGCCCGTAATTTCTTTCGCGTAAGGCCATGGTTGGTTGTTAATTGATCGTTAACGGTGAAACAGTTTGTCTCAAATGAAGACGTTGTGTTTCTCCTTTTTAATCTATTTTTAATGGCAGCATCGTAGCAGAAGACATTATGTTTGCCCGGTGTTCATGAGGCAGGCAATCAACCGGATCGAAGTCACTAACATGCATAAGTTTATTACAGGATTGTAAAATTGCAAATACGCAGTCGATTTTCCCTTGTACAATTTTGGGTTATTTCTGTACTTTTACAGGCATGAACACGGAGAACCTGCACCAGCCGTTTGAGATCGTTTATAAAGAAACAGACGAATGTCTTAAACCGGCACACAAGCATAACTTCTTTGAACTGGTTTACATTATCGATGGCAGCGGCACACACTGCATAAACAAGAACAGGTTCGAATATCGTAACGGACATTTGTTTTTACTTACGCCGCAAGATTCACATAAACTGACAGTTAAAACAACCACGAAATTTTTCCTGATCCGCTTCAATGATATTTATTTCAAATCACAGAACGAACAGGCCAATACGCAGGAAAGTGAATGGATAAAAAAACTGGAGTTTATTTTTCATAATACCACGCACTCACCCGGATGTATTTTAAAAGGCATGAACGACCGGGTATTGGTGAAGGCGTTGATTGACGGCCTTATAAAAGAGCATATCAATAAAGAGCCTTATCACCAGGAGATCATTCACCAGATGGTAAATACGGTGATCTCCATTGTAGCGCGCAACCTGTATATAAAAGTGCCCAACAAAATGAAGTATGATTCAAATAACGATGCCACTACATTAAAGATCATTCATTATGTACAGGCCAATATTTATAAACCCGAATTACTGAAGGCAGAACAAATTGCCAACAACTTTCAGATCTCGGTCAATTACCTCAGCGAGTATTTTAAAAAACATACCGGCGAAACCTTACAGAACTATATTACCAACTACAAATTAAAACTGGTAGAAACAAGATTGCTGCACAGCGATATGCGTATTAACGAGATTGCCTTTGAATTACATTTTACCGATGAAAGCCATTTGAACCGCATCTTTAAAAAGTACAAAGGCATTAGCCCAACCGGCTTCCGCAAACAGGTACTGTTTGACAGGAAAACGATGGTAGCGGCTACTGCTTAAAACCGTTACAGGTTTCAGGGCCGTTTTCAATGTATTCCCTGCAGCATGCAACAGGACCTTAAACAATTGATTGAACAACAAATCTCGTTATTCCATTATGTCGAGCGATTCTCCGCGTAAGCACCGTATAGCTACGGCCGTTTTCTTTTTCGTTTCCGGCTTTGGATTCTCTTCCTGGGCCTCGCGCATCCCTACCATTCAACAGAAATTACATTTAAGTGAAGGCGAACTGGGCGGCGTTTTGTTCGCCCTGCCGGCCGGGCTGATGTGTACCCTGCCCATTACCGGTAATTTGTTACGCCGGTTCAGCAGCCGGTATATCATGATGACGGGCGCCATTCTTTTCAACCTTATGTTGTGCCTGGTAGGTTTTGCATCGGCCACCTGGCAGCTGGTACTGCTGTTATTCTTTTTTGGCTGCTCGCGTAACCTCTTCAATATTTCGGCCAATGCGCAATCGATAGGCGTACAAAAATTGTATGACCGCTCTATTATTGCCACGTTTCATGGCATCTGGAGTGTGGCCGGTTTTGCTGCGGCTTCCATAGGGTCCGTGGTCGTTTCCTTAAGCATTGCGCCTTCCTGGCATTTTCTTGCCGTATGTATTGTTTTATCGGGTTTGTGTATTTTCTTTTTCAAAGACACCGTGCACCAACAACCACAGCCGCACGAGCGGCTTCAAAGATCAAAATTCAGGATCCCGGAAAAAGCATTGCTGAAACTGGGTTTCATTTGTTTTGCCGCCATGGCCATTGAAGGAACGATGTACGACTGGAGCGCTATCTATTTGAAAAAGGCAGTACATGCCTCGAAGGGAATGGCTGCGGCCGGTTATGCGATATATATGGTGGCCATGATGCTCGGCCGTTTTACCGGCGACAGGCTGGCCAACAGCATCGGCGTAAAACCCATGTTGAAATACAGCGGCCTTTTTATTTTGTCTGGTTTACTGTTGGCCGCGGTTTTACCTTACACCGTTGCCACCGCGCTTGGTTTTATGATGACGGGGTTTGGCGTGTCGTGTGTGGTGCCGATGGTGTTCAGCATGGCAGGTAAAATAAAACATATGAGCGGCGGACCGGCCATTGCCGGCGTTTCTACCATTGGCTATTTTGGCTTTCTGATCGTACCGCCTACCGTTGGTTTTATTGCAGAAGCTTTCAACCTGCGCTGGTCTATTGCGCTGATCGCTTTATTTGGTGCGCTGATCACCTGGCTGGTAAGTGAAATGGAGGAATAACAGTTCACAGTTCATAGTTCTTAGTTCATAGTTCTTAGTTTATAGTTCTTAGTTTGATGTTCAGGGGTCAGGAAAAATGCATGCCCCCGGGAAAAAGACACTACCCGGTATACAAAAAAACAGGGCACAGGTATTACGCCTGTGCCCTGTTTTGTGATCCCGGGCTCTTCTGCCTGTGTGTAGCTATGAGCCGGGTCTGCTTTGGATATTGGATCCTGAACTTATATGCTAAAGTCCGGCTCTTGTACCTTAACCCAGGTCAATTGAGCCTTCGTTTTATAATTTCACCAAACGGGTAATGCTTACAGTACCGGTTTTCTTATTGGTGATGCGAACGATCCAGATCCCTTTTGTAAGGTTTCCTGTTACGATAGAGATGCTGTTTACACCAGTAACAGAAGCTGTGAAGGAACGGCTGCTTACCGCATAACCACGCGCACTTTGTACTTCTACAACCAGCTGATCACCGGCTTCTGCATACTTCAACACCTGTGCTGTGCTACCCGTGATGGGGTTAGGCACAACTGAAGCACCGCCAACGGTAGTTGCCATATCGGTTGCTACAGTCCGCTGCGAAGAAGCACTGCAGGCGCCTAATGGCTTCCACCACCAGTCAGCCGTTCCGGGTGTTACGTTGTATAAGGAATTCGACAAACTTTCATACAGGTTACCATTGTAAGTTACCTTGTCGCCCGCATTGTAAATTTTGGGGTAAGGCTGGTATTCAGAAACACCTGCGCAATTACCGGTATTACCGCCTGTTCCAACAGTGATGGTTACACCAGCTGAAGTGGTAGCAGCGCCGCTGTTATCTGTCGCTTTGGCTGTGATGGTATATGTGCCGCCAGCTACGTTGGTCCAGGTATAGCTGTAAGGCGATGCGGTAACTTCACCCAGTTTGGTACCGCCATTAAAGAACTCTACTTTGCTTACGCTGCCATCGGCATCGCTTGCAGTAGCTGAAATGGTAACTGTTGCAGGGGCTGAGAAAGTAGCGCCTGAAGCAGGTGAAGTAAGCGTTACAACAGGAGCATTGCCGTTACCGCTGCCGCTACAATCACTGATGTATTTCCATACTTTACCATCGCCAACATTTACATCAGGCTGTTCGTTTTGTGTCCACCATTTAGCTTCATAGATCTTATTGGCATATACTACCTGTTTGCCACTGAGGTAAACACCTGAAGCGGTCCAGGCTTCGATACCATTACAACCCGTGCCGGTACCGGTTCCTACTGTGATCGTTACCGCTGAAGAAGTGGCAACAGCTCCGCCGTTGTCAGTTGCTTTTGCAGTAAGTGTATAAGTTCCGTTCGACACATTGCCCCAGGTATAGCTGTATGGAGCCGAAGTAGCTTCACCCAGTTTGGTACCGCCATTGAAGAACTCAACTTTGGTTACGCTGCCATTGACATCACTTGCATTTGCGGTGATAGTTACCGTAGCAGGACTGGTGAAGGTTGCATTATTGGCAGGTGAAGTAATGTTCACCGTTGGCGGATTGTTTCCACCTGTGTTGCCAAAGAAATAATCATAGTAATTATTGGCGAACTCATCGCCATTGGCTTTGTCCCAGTTAACACTCCAGGTCATAATGCCTCTCAGTCCGGGATAACCGCCGCTTGATTTTCTCATTATATAACCACCACCAAATGAGGTTCCTTTGGTGAGGTAATCCAGGGCTTTCTTCACATTGGCCGGCGTTGTGTAACCTGAGCCGGCAGCTGAAGGTTG
Organism: Niastella populi; assembly: GCF_002078015.1. Lineage (GTDB taxonomy): Bacteria > Bacteroidota > Bacteroidia > Chitinophagales > Chitinophagaceae > Niastella > Niastella populi. Next base: position 40,719 of record NZ_LWBP01000056.1, read on the forward strand.
TGCCGGTAAACCAAAGGCTACCTGGTCTTCACGTAATGCGGGGAAGGTCTGGCTGGTGCCGGCTACCGGGAAACCATGCAGCAACATTTCAGTCATTGCTACAATGAAATCGGCAGTGCTTGAAGTGTAGTTCTTATTGTCCATACCCGTCATTGGACCGGTATTATACAACTGCGGATGTATGAACGTAAGTTCATTACGCAAACCATAGATCAATGGCAGGTAAGCGCCCACCAGTGGTGAATAGGTAGAAGCATAGGCAGCCTGCACATAATAGGTTTCAGGAGCCATGGTAAGCCAGCAGTCTTTACCCTGTCCTTTGCGGTAATTGATGATCTCTTTACAACCGGCGATCAGGTTCACTACTTTGGCGGTAGTTGGCGCCATGAAGTTATTATCGCCATTGTCAAGCACGAGGTTAGAACCGCCTTCGAGGTCGATATCGAATCCATCGAAATTGTACGCGTCGATTATCGACTTCATTGAATTTACGAAAGCGGTTTTTGCCGCTGCTGTGCTCAACACCAGGTGTCCGTTCTCACCACCCAGCGACAACAATACTTTTCTTCCCTGTGACTGCAGGGTTAAGATATCAGCTTTGAAATCGGCTACTGATGTGCCTTCCGGAGTAAAACTGATGGTTGCATTATCCGATGCACTCACCCCGAAAGCTATTTGTATTACATTGAATTTAGGATTCACATCGCGCAAACGGATGTAAGGCGGCGTACCGGAAACAGTACCCCAGTTATGCCAGTAACCTACGATCACCTTTCCGCTGTTGTTTCCCGGGTTATTACCATTAACGGTCACTGCTACTGCAGATGAAGTGGTAGTAGCGCCTGCATTATCGGTAGCTACTGCAGTTACTGAATAGCTGCCTGCGGCTACATTGTTCCAGGTAACCGAGTAAGGCGCCGATGCGTCACTGCCCAGGCTGATGCCGCCACTAAAGAATTCCACTTTTGAAACGGTTCCATCGGCATCTGCTGCATTGGCCGTAAAAGTAATGCCGGCAGGTGCGGTGTACGTGCTGTTGTTGGCAGGTGCGGTGATAGATACCGTTGGCGGAATATTGCCAGGCGTGCTGCCATTGGCAAACACCTGGTTGATCTTGTTCACCAGTTTCGATTTGGTGTTTGGACAAAAGATCAGTTTTCCTTTAGCTACGGTACTGCTGGTCATATCGGTCATGTCGGCATATACCTGCCAAACGATAACACCGGCAAGCCCCTGGTCTTTTATGTACTGGGCCTTCGCTTCAATAGATCTTTCGTTATCATAGCTCAGGAAATAATTGCCTTTCGTTTTGTAAGGCACTTTCGCATTATCATCCCAATGTTCGGTCCAGCCCGAACCGCTGCCTGTAGCCTGCAAAATATAACCGTAAGAAGGCGTACCATCCCACAGGTCTTTTTGCCAGTTGGCGTAATCGGCGCAGGTTTGAATGGGCCCGTCGGGCTGAACAGTTTCGGCACGTTTTGTTGTAGGAGCGTTCACTGCAGCAGTACCGCTACACACAACGCCTCTGCCATAAAAAGGAGCGCCAAGTGTTACCTTGCTCATATTGATGCCAAGGTTTTTGATGCCCTGTACGGTTCCGTTCAATGAAAAGCCCTGGTATTCCATACCGGGGTAATCGTACAACGGCGCGTTATGCCCGGCCTTGTTGCTCCAGCCGCCATTATAATCATACGTCATCATGTTCATGTAGTTGAGCACGGCGTTCATACGGGTCCATGGGAAACCCTGTAATTTCGACGGCGTAGCGGAAAAACATGAAGTGATCAGTTTACTGCTTCCGATAGCTGCACGTACTTCCTCGAGCAGGGTAGCGAAGTTGTTGTAGTCGGCCGTGCTGTAACGCTCGATATTCATACCGGGGTCGTTGGGATATTCCCAGTCGAAATCGATGCCATCGAAGCCCAATGCGATCAGGTCTTTACAGTTGGCAACGAACTTTGCTCTTTTTGCTGCATCGACTGCCACTTCGGGATAGTGTTTACACATGCTCCAGCCACCGATAGAAGCCATTACTTTCACTCCTTTCGAATGTGCCAGCTCGAGCAAACCGGGCGCACCACCCTGTTTATGCACTGCCAGTGGGAAATTACCGGTTTTGCCGGTATTCACATTCTTCCAGCCGGCGCCTTCATTCCGATAGCCCTGGCTGTAAGCATAACTGCCATCGGAGATATAGTACAGTGTTTCCAGCTCACCGTACAACAGGTACAGGTCCCAGCTGCTGTAAATATCATCATTCAATAAGGCAGCCGGCGCCTGCACCGCACCTACCTGATAAATGTTCTTATTACGAAAATCACCACTATGCAGTGAACCGTCCTGGGCAACGCCAAAGAACGAAAAGTTCAGGATAGTGTACTGGGAATAATCCACATTCAAATGGTTAAACCCGCCTTTGGGAACGAGGTTCGCCACCTCTTTCCAGGCATCCCATTGGGTAATATAACCAATAACCTGTTTGTTGTGCTGGGCCGTTGTGGCCGGCACCGAAGGACTCACCTGCGCATAGCCGGTGGAGAACAAACAAAATAAAACAGCCAGATGAACATACTGCAAAAAACGCCAGGGGCGGCTTTTGCGATGGGTAGACAACGCTTTCATACTGTAACGCAATTTTTGATTAACAATACATACATGATTATGAACGATAAAAGACATTAATTGATCCTCCCTGATACAATGGATCCTTAACGGTTCTTACAGAAAGCTGCAAGCTGCAAACAAATACAGCTACATACTACAATACAGCTAAACGCTGATCGCTTAAGGCCGAACGCTCCACTCCGTATTTTCAAAGCTCAAAACTGATAGTAACAGCGTTGCATGTTAACTGTAAGTACATAGCTCCGCCTGCTTCACCAGTTTAACTGATGAATTGCATCACAAAGCATTGGCTCAATGAACCAATCGTTAAGGACTCAAAGAAATATGGAATGCTGAACTAACGGATGATGCTGCATGCTCCGGTTTCCAGGCCAAAATCAGTGAAGAATACCGTAATTGTTCAGGCCCGGGCGTTAAGCCTTTAGCCTTAAGCGTTCAGCGTTTTGAAGAAGGTAATTAGTAAATTCAGTAATAAAGTTGCAGAAGCCGGATGCAAAGTAAAAGCTGTTTAAAACAATTTGCTTACGAAAGCGGTTTTATTTTTTTCCACAATGTCGGTTGCCGTTATACTTCTATTGATAATCATAATAGAATATATTTTTAGATTTACTGATTTCGGAATTTTGAGATTTGTTTATTATGCTAAACTCAATGAAATCTCAAAATCCCTCAATCTCAAAATCAGAGATCTAAAGAATTAGTACTACTAACAATGTGAATATCATTTTACCACCGTTATAATTATCGAGTAATTTTACTCTTTTTCATCATGATAATCATTTATAGCTTTGAAATTCCAAAACGATTTAGCCATATGAGTAGTTTGGAGTGATTTTTGTCATCACCTTCTTCGCAGAAATCATTGATTGTAAGTAGTAATATAAGTTGAAGCAGCATCCCTTGGCACTAAGTGGGTTCAACCCACATCCCTGGCATCGTTTAGGAATACATTTTTTCCCCTTTCTTTTTTATTGCCGGCCCTAACCGGGTGGCATGGTCGTGTTTTCGGTTGCAGGTTACAGGTTGCAATGTAACCCGTTACCAAATAACAGGTTTATGGGTTGTGCATGCATGTTATGCGCATATCTGATGGGTATGAACACATGTGTTCTGCATTCACTATTCATCATAGACCATTCACCATTCATGACCCTCGCCCCGGGTAATACATTTCGCCAAATGCGTTATGCCGGCCCGTCTATTGTGCAAACCGTGCTAAGTGAAGCCGGGATCAGTAGTTCATTCCGCAAAGGGATTTATTACCGGTTCACGATTCATGATTCACGACATTTTAAAACACCAAATACTTCCATTATGAAGAAGCTTTTACCCGCATGTTTATTGTTGGGTGCGCTAACCACGCTACAAAAAAATGCCCAGGCTCAGAACTGGCAACTTGTATGGCAGGATGAATTTACCAACGGTATCAGTTCCGATTGGGTTTTTGAAACCGGTAACGGCAGCAGCGGCTGGGGTAATAACGAACTCGAGTATTACCGCCGCGAAAACGCAACTATCGAAAACGGCCAGTTGGTGATCACCGCCAAACGCGAATCCTTCGGCGGCTTCAACTACACTTCAGCAAGAATGAAAACGCAGGGCAACAAGTCGTGGAAATACGGCAAGTTTGAAGCCCGCATCAAAATGCCTGCATTTTCAGGTATCTGGCCTGCATTCTGGATGCTCGGCAACACTATTTCAGACCCGAACGTAGGCTGGCCCGCCTGCGGCGAGATCGACATTATGGAACACATCAATGCCGAGAACCGCACCTATGGTACACCGCACTGGAGAGACCATAATAACAATTATGCCTCTTTCGGTGGTAATACCTTCTGCACCGTTACCGATTACCACATCTACAGCGTTGAATGGGATGCGAATTACATCCGCTGGTTCCTCGACGGCGCCAAGTTCCATGAAATGTATATTGGCGGCGGCATTAACGGTACCAGTGAATTCCACGCCAATCACTTCCTGTTGCTGAATATGGCCGTTGGCGGTAACTGGCCCGGCTTCAACATCGACCTGAATGGTTTTCCTGCAAAAATGTATGTCGACTACGTACGTGTTTACCAGGACGGCGGCGGCAACCCGAATCCTGTGGGTCAAACCATACAGGCTGAAAGCTTCACCGCTCAGTCGGGCGTGCAAACCGAAACAACTACCGATGCAGGCGGCGGCAGCAATGTGGGCTGGATAGATGCCAACGACTGGATGGCTTATGGCGCTGTCACCTTCCCTACCACCGGAACCTACAAAGTTGAATACCGTGTAGCCAGCCTGAATGGCGGTGGCCGTTTATCGTTAGACCTGAATGCAGGCGCTACGGTATTGGGTCAGCTCGATGTGCCTTCTACAGGCGGCTGGCAAAACTGGACCACTATATCACACAACGTACATATCAATGCAGGCACTTACAATCCCGGCATATTTGCAATCGCCGGCGGCTGGAACCTGAACTGGATCCGCTTTACACCAGTGGGCACAGCACGCGTTGCTTCCAATACAGATATGGTGAATAACCTCATCGATAACTCAGTGCAATCAGGGAAAGGTTTTACTATTTATCCTAACCCGGTTCAGCAAAAACTGAACATCCTCAGCAGCGAATCTTTGATCGGTGGCCTTATCCGCATCTTCGATATCAGCGGAAGACAGGTTATTACCGCACGCCCGGCCAGCAATAACATAGATGTATCATCACTGGCGCCTGGTGTATATACACTGGTATTCATCAAAGGCAAAACAAAGATCACCTCAGCGTTCATTAAATAGATCTGCTAACCGTGTAAAAACCAAGTATCATGATTAGAAATTTAGGAAAAATTGGTCTCTTTTCTCTCTTGTTTGCCGCAGCGGCCCCACGCGCCGAAGCGCAGTTCCGGGTTGTGGGGTACATGCCCTCATGGGCCGGCGATGTAAACGTGATTCAGTACAACAAGCTTACGCACATCAACTATGCGTTCGCTTTACCTACGTGGAACGGCGGTTTACAACCACTTGAAAATGCATGGAAACTGCAAAGCCTTGTTTCGCAGGCGCACGCCCGCAATGTAAAGGTTTGTATTGCAGTAGGCGGCTGGAACAACGGTGATGACGGCGCTTTTGAATCACTGGCAGCCAACGCCACTTATCGTACCAACTTTGTAAATGCCCTTATCGGCATGGTAAATCAGTACGGCCTGGATGGCGTTGATATGGATTGGGAATACCCCGACAATGGCGCTTCCGCCAACAACTACGTTGCGCTGATGAGCCAGCTGAGTACCGAACTGCACAATCGTGGTAAGATCCTTACCGCGGCTGTTGTAGGCATCAACGGTAGCAGCATCCTGAGCAGTGTGTTCAACGTCGTCGACTTCCTGAACCTGATGGCTTACGACTATAACAGTTTCGATCACTCCACCTTCAGCTATGCCCAACAGTCGTTGAACTACTGGAAAGGCCGCGGCCTACCTGCTTCGAAAGCGGTGCTGGGCGTTCCTTTCTATGGCAGACCAAGCTGGGAAACATTTACGCAACTGGTTAACCGTGGCGCCAACCCGAATGCCGATGTATTCAACGGCGTTGGTTACAATGGCATCACTACCATTAAAAACAAAACCAACCTGGCATGGGATCAGGGCGGTGGCATCATGATCTGGGAACTGTCGGGCGATTTCGGCGCAGGCAATTCCAATTCACTGTTATCAGCTATCAACGAAGTAGTGATCAACCGGGGCGGCAGCAATCCTCCCAACCCGGGCAATCCGTTCACTATCCAGGCTGAGAACTACAACAGCATGGCCGGCGTACAAACCGAAGCGACTACCGATGCAGGCGGCGGTTCAAATGTTGGCTGGATCGATGCTACCGACTGGATGGCATTCTACAACATCAACTTCCCTGTTACCGGAACGTACAAAGTAGAATACCGGGTAGCAAGCCTGAATGGCGGCGGCCGTGTGTCATGCGATTTGAATGCCGGTTCCATTCAACTGGGCGCTGTGGATATTCCATCAACCGGCGGCTGGCAGAACTGGACCACTGTTTCGCATAACGTTCACATCAATGCAGGTACTTATAACTTCGGCGTATATGCTCAATCGGGCGGATGGAACCTGAACTGGATTCGCATAACACCGCCAGCAACCGGCGCAAAAATTTCCACAAACGGCGAAATGGTTTCAAATTTGATCAATAACTCCGTTCAATCCGGTAAAGCATTCACCATTTACCCGAATCCTGTGCAGCAGACACTGAACATTTCGAATGGTGGCGAATCTTTAGCTGGTGGAACCATCAGAATTTATGATATTCAGGGCAAACAGGTTGTAACTGCCCGCGCAGCCAGCAACCAGATCAACGTATCAGCTTTGAGGTCCGGCGTTTATACCCTGGAGTTCATCAAAGGCGATAAGAAGATCACCCGCCAGTTTATCAAGTAGGATTTTGATTTTGAGATTTTGAGATTTAGGATTTCATTCTGTTCAGCAGGTTTATAAATCGCAAAATTCCCAAATCCTCCAATCCCAAATCTCTAAATCAGAAATCACATTAGAGATAATAACCCTGTCAGGTCCTAAGCCGTGTATGCATATCTAATTCATATGTATACAACCGGAATGGTGACCTGACAGGTTTTTTATTTATATACATTCCTCATTTTAATCAAGCAACATGCACAAATTAAATCTGTACCTGCTGGTAGGCCTGTGCGCAATCACATCCGTAACCTACGGTCAGGACAAACGTTATCCCATCGGAAGCAGTTCCAACATGCTAAGCAATGTTCGAAAACAGATAACGGCAACACAAAGGCCAGGCGGCCTTAGCCGTTTGCAGTTAAAGCTCTCCTCTTCTGTTACCTTACCTGCTTCGGTAAAATTCCGCCGGTCGGCGGGTTCCGGCGCCGAACAACTGGCAGGTAGTATTGAAAATGATCCCAACTCTTCTTTCTACCTGGTGATCGACGGCCAGTCAGTGTACGGACACATTTTGTTGCAGAACAGCAAGAAAGCATACAAATACGTTTCCGATAACAGCGGAGCTGTATTTGTGGAGGAAACAAATATCGATAATATAGTATGTGTCGACTATACTAAAGCGAATATCGCCGAAGCCGAAGCAAGCGCTTCCGATGCCCCTGTAGCCAATGCACCTGCAGCGGTCAACGACCTGCAAAGCTATCCGGGCGGCAACGGTTGTGTGTTGCTCGATTTCGACGGGCAATATGTTTCAGGCACTGGCTGGAACAACGGTAATCCAATCAATGCAGCCCCGGCTAATTTATCCGATGCAGACAAGGAAAACGTATGGAAACTGATCAGTGAAGATTACCGCCCATTCCATTTGAATGTGACTACCAGTGAGGCCGTTTTTAACACGTACCCGAAAACGAAAAGAATGCGTTGCATTTTTACACCTACGAATACGGCTGCCCCGGGAGCCGGCGGGGTAGCTTATTTAGGTTCTTTCAGATGGAACGACGATACGCCCTGCTGGGTGTTCAACGGTGGTGCGAAAGCAGCCGGTGAAGCCGGTTCGCATGAAGTAGGCCACACGTTCGGTTTATCGCACGACGGAAGAACATCGCCCAAAGAAGAATATTATCAGGGCCAGGGTACCTGGGCGCCTATCATGGGCGTTGGGTATTACAAATCGCTTGTACAATGGAGCAAGGGCGAATACGCCAATGCCAGTACCACACAGGACGACCTCGCAATTATCGCAGGCACTACCTATGGCGTAGGTTACCGGGCCGATGATTATGGCAATGCTATTTCAGGCGCGGCATCACTAACCATCGATGCATCGGGCAATGTGAACAATGCAGGGGTTATTGAACGCACCGGCGATGTCGACATGTTTACCTTCACCACCAACGGCGGAAATCTCAACCTAACATTTAATCCGAATGCCTATACGCCAAATCTTGACATTATTGCAACCTTATACAACAACAATGGCACAGCCATCACTTCTTCGAACCCTGCCGCACTGAATGCTGCCATCAGCAGCACGCTTGCAGCCGGCACATACTATGTTTCGGTTACAGGTACGGGTTCAGGAACGCCCAGTACAACCGGTTACAGCAATTACGCGTCATTGGGTAATTATACCATTACCGGAACGATCGCCGGCGGTTCTACCCCAACCGGTATCGCTATTTTCTATAAAGATTGTAATTACTCCGGTTCATTTGCAGTTGGCCTCAACGCAGGCAGCTATACCATAGCGCAACTGACCGCCAAAGGCATTACCAATAAAGACATTTCATCTATTAAAATAACACCGGGTTACGAGGTGGTGCTATACAAGAACGACAATTTAGGCGGCGCCTTTGCCGGGTTCACTGCCGATGTGGCCTGCCTGGTGAACAACGGCTGGAACGACAGCACCGCTTCATTACGCATTCGTGCTGTAACAAACACCTTACCAGCCATAAGCATTACATCGCCCGCCAACGGAAGTTCCTTTGCTTCCCCGGCCAGCATTACCATCAATGTAAATGCAACCGATGGCGATGGTTCCATCAGTAAAGTAGCGTTCTACAACGGCTCAACCAAACTGGGTGAAGATGCAAGCAGTCCGTACTCCTATACCTGGGCCAATGTAGGCGGCGGTACCTATAACATCAGGGCGGTTGCCACCGATGACCGTGGCGCAACGGCTACCGCTCAGATCAATGTGGCTGTAAGCAACCCTTCGGGCGCTACGGTATACAAACATTGCAACTACGGCGGTTATGCCATCAATCTGCCGGTGGGCACTTATACGGTTAACCAGTTGATCGCTCTGGGCGCCGTTAACGACGACATCTCTTCTCTACGGGTGAACAGCGGTTACGAAGCCATCCTGTACCGCGATAATAATTTTACCGGCCCCGCTTACCTGTTCAAAGGCAATTTCGCCTGCCTGGTTAGCGTAGGTTTATCGGGTGGTACAACAGTGAATTTGAACGACTGGGCCAGTTCGGTGGTGATCCGCCAGACCACGGCACAGATCACTTCTGCAGATGAAGAAAGTAACGTTTACCCGTTCATCGATCATTCAGCCACGCTCAAAATATCGCCCAACCCGGTTAACAGCGAAATGGTGGTTCAGTACGGCAATATGGGCGATGTGTTCGATCTGAAAATCTTCGACGTAAATGGCGGTATTGTCTTTACAGCGCCCCGCGTATTGAGTGGCCAGCATATAAATATTGCCAGCCTGCGCACCGGGGTATATTTTGTAAGGATCAACAATGGAAAGGAAACAATTACGAAGAAATTGATAAAACGGTAGAAAAAGGCAACGAGGCAACGGGGAATACAGATTTCCGCCACTTAATGCATTTTGCCTTAATGCTATATATAATAAAACATTAAAACCAATTGCTGGCATGAAAGAATAGTCCATTAGTCACAGTCATAGTCCGTCAAAACGGAGCGGGAAGCATGCCACCCGCTCCGTTTTTTATGTTATGGCAGATGCGCCACACCTTCGAGGGGTGGCACATCTTTTAAAAAGTTGCCGCCACTTTACAATATGGCCACCGCTTACCCGTCTACCTCTGAAAACACGGCTCTATGCATTCAATAGCTTTTCCCATTGTTACCGGCATTCTTCTGATCGGCCTTGTATTATCATTCTACCTGAATAACAGGGGTAACAGGAACGACAGTGATCTCAACATTTACTCATGAGGCCAACCATTTAGCCGGCCTGCCGCATTGCCGGGAATTCGCCCGTTGTAAACCTGTGCACCCGTCAATCCCACTCTTAACAATTCCGGGGAGTCATTTCTCAATTATTTTTCTTAACTTAGAAATGGCCCGTTGAAGGTAAACCCACTTCTGTTTAAAGACCACTATAGAAAGAATTATACTTTTTTAATCTTACAGGTTGCCAATTGTATTGAATCAGCTGCCGAAGCAGCTGGTGAGGAAAAACCACGGCTATTTCCAAAGCTAACTACCATTTCTTCATACACTAAACCATGTACGTATGAATTTATCAATAACACACAAGCAGCGCTGGCTTTTATTAACGATAGTGGTTATTGGCATTACAGGAGCCGCATTTGGAATAGCATCTACTGGTAATGGCGTTTGGATCTCGCTGATCGCCCCATTGGCGCTGATCGCATTTGCCCTGTTGTTTAAAAACCCGGTACGGTCGCAGCAAAATATGGTAAACGACCAAAGTGTAGCCACCCCGCCGGTAAATAAGCTGGAAGAAATGATAAAGCTGCTCGACCTGAAAGATCATGGCAGTATCTCCGACGCAGAATTCCAGGAAAGAAGAGCCGACCTGATATATAATCATTAAAAAAAGGCATATAGGCAAAAAGGCAACGAGGCAACGAGGAATACAATTCCGGACACTTAATGCCTTCTTGCCTTGGTTTATTAAGTAGAAGTATAAGAGACCTGTATGCCTTTATGCCTTATTGCCTTCGCTTATTAAGTATAAAGTATAGGAAACCTGTATTCCTTTATGCCTTTATGCCTTTATGCCTCGCTGCCTTAGTACCTCGTTGCCTTGTTATTTCCCATCCGGCACCAGTAGTACCGCATCTGCCACCACTGCCCCATCGGCATTGGCCGCATGTATTGTTATGTGCGCATTTGAACCTGCACGTAATTTAAACTTACCTATCGACACCCATTCGCCGGAGGTTTGTCCCTGCACCTGAATGTCGCTTTTCTTCAACGTAACCTTTGCTTCTTTACTGCCATCAAAAACAGTGACCATTGTTTGGGAAGCCAGCTTGTTATAGTTGGGCAGCATATACGTATAAAGCTGGTAAGAACCATCTTTTTCAACAACCGGTTTGTATTGTACCGACCGTTCTTCGGCTGAAGGTTCATCGGCCGTAAGCACAGAAGGACCGTAACCTATACGCTCTTTGGTGGCCCAGTTTCCTTTTATGGTTACCTGGTTTGTATTGGCATTATCAACAAGTATCTCGGGAATACTGCCATCGGCCAGCGGATTTGTTTTAAGCGCCTGTTGCAACTGCTGCACATTCACCTCCTGCACATCGAGTTTACCCTCAAGGGCCATGGAAGCGGCGGTAGCGGCAGCCTGGCCAAGCACCATGAACACCGGTTCCATCCTGATAGAACCATAGGCAATATGACTGGCCGATAAACAAACCGGCACCAGCAGGTTCTTAATTTCTTTTGACCGCGGAACAATTGAACGGTAAGAAATTGGATACGGTCCAAAACCGCCCACCTGCACATCGCCTTCGTTCTTCACCATTTTATTGACCACAACGCGTTGGGCATTGTGCGAATCCATGGTATAGGCAGCCATACCGATGCCATCGCTCACAACTTCCTTACCCAGGCAATTGGCTTCCGTCATAACGTAGGCGCTGATCATGCGCCGTGCTTCGCGCACATACATTTGCGGCGTGAAATTATTATTATCGGTGAACTCGTCTTTTGGATAACCCCATGCAAGCATTTCCTTCCGCAGGTGCTCAGGCATGCGGGGATCGTGACCAATGAAATACAACAGCCCCTTTACATAGGTTTCATGCTGCTTTTTAATGATCTCCCGTTTTTCATAATTGCTTTCGGGATACTTATAGTTCATGCCGATCATATCGGTTGAGAACGGCCCGTTGTTATTGATATCCGTTTTATGATTGGGCATGCGGTCGATCTTGAGGATTGCGCCAAGGCTGGCGGCCGGCTTTTTGGCAAGCAAACGCAACAACAATTCATACATGGTTGAATCGTACCCTTCGGGCCGGGTAATATCGATGCGGTTGGCCGGATCATCGGTTAAACAGATGCGGTAATTATAGGCCTGCACTTTGGTATCGGCCGAACCGTTAGGCAGCAGCAGCGCTTCCGAGATCCCCCATAATAAACCGCTTTCGGGTTTACCGGGGATCCTGTAAGGATCAACGCCATCGGGGAACTGGTGTTTATCGCGCAATTGCACCCCGTTGATGGTTTCGTTATACATGATGTTCGATTCACGGCCCACTGTAAACGAAACGTTCGCCTTTGCCATCAGATCGCCTTCATAAGAGCAGTCGATGAACATTTTCGCCTCTACCTTTTTGGTAGTGATCTGCCCTTCTTCATTGAGATAATTGAGCTCCAGCTCTTTGATATACCCGAACTCACTTCTAACGGCCATCAGGGTATGGCCCAGCGCCACATCTACCTTTGCCGATTTAATGTATTGCATGAATACTTCTTTGGCCACATGCGGCTCGAAGATCCAGCTCTCGAACTTGCCATATTTCTTTCCTACTTTCCGGTAAAAATCAAGCCCGAGCCCCGATACCGCATATTTATTACCGATATCGGTAAAACCCAGTCCGCCCGAAGTAAGGCCGCCGATATGTTTGCCCGGCTCTATCACCAGCACCGAATGATGCATCTTTTTGGCCGTATATGCAGCAATGATGCCGGCCGAAGTGGCGCCGTAGATACATACATCGACCTGTACGGGTCTGGGACTTTGACTATGAGCAGGAACGATAAAAACAAGGATGCCGATCACCAGCATTCGTAATTGTAGCATAAGCAATCTTTCAGATGAATATTAGGATTAAACTGCAAAGAAAGGGCTAAAACGCAGTTCGCGGCGTATTATTTTTTGCTCAATGTAGAATCGGGAATATCAATAACTGAGACAATGTCTTTGGGTGGTGCAGGTGGCAGCGGCGGCGGCGCCTGAGGTTTTTGCATCAGATCGAGGTGATTGAACAAATGCTCGTACCTGCCTTTGGCATTGATGGTTTGAACCGAAAGCACGATCTGTGTCAGCCGCAGGAATGCCTGCTCCCAGGTTTTGCGCATCAGCTCATTCCAGGCCGGGTGGAGCTGCAGCAGCGCATTCATATTCTTTCTGGATATATATAACAGGTGACAGTTCTCAATGGCTTGTATATTGAACTTTGCCGCGCACTGGTAAGTATAACTCTCGAGGTCGGTAAAGAAATTCCCTTCAAAGGCAAACCAGTTGGTGACAACCAGGTTATCGACCATCGTATAAATACGCAGCGTGCCCTTCTCCACAAAATAATAGTTATCGCAGTACTGACCGGCTTTTATGAGATGGCTTTCCTTCTCCAGCTCGAGGTATTGAAACGACTGCACCATATACTCCAGTTCACTTTCCGTAACGGAAACAGAGCGTTTTATATGGTCTATCAGCGTTTTCATTTCAATTGATATAAGGACGGGATGGCGCAACAGGCGGGATGTGCACATTTCAACAGGACCATAACCGATAAACAAAGGTATGATTTATAATAGCTGTTGCATATACGTGAATATACTATTTAGGAATAAACCTGAACAAGGGATTACATAATAAATAACTACAATATGGGAGGAAATAAAATAATTAAAAAAAGCTGATGCCCTGTAACGGTAAACAATTAAAACCAAACTTTCAGCCGTATCTCCTTACGAAAACGGTTTCGTAATTTCTTAAAAGATAATATTCCGTTGATATTTCCTTAATGTATTCATAACCAGCACTTATTAAGGTTGCCCCATTTATTCTAACAACTTTGCGGCACAAAAAAATCAGCGCTAAATGAAATTATTCAACTCACGGGTTGCCGTGTTGGGTGTACTGCTACTGGCACATCTGCTGGTGTATGCATCTGCCTTTTCCCAAACGACCCAGACCACTGCAAGAGGAACAGTAGTCAATGAAAGCGCCACACCATTGCAAGGTGTTACGGTAGTGGCGGTTAACGAAAAAAACCAAAACAAAAGATCGGTTCAAACGAATTCAAAAGGAGCATTCGAAATTAAGGACCTCAATACAACAGGTACTTACCGCTTCACATTCTCCTACGTAGGTTATGAAGATAAAACAATCAGCGGCAGTGTGCCCGACGCTTCAGGCAACATTGTGCTGAATGTAACCATGGAGCCATCTACCACCAATACGCAGGCACAAGTAGTAGTGGTGGGTTACGGTAAATCAACCAAACGCGACGTTACCGGCTCAATGAAATCGGTAAAGGCAGCCGACTTCAACCGCGGCATCATCAACACGCCTGAAGAACTGTTACAGGGTAAAGTATCAGGCGTAAACGTTACTTCTGCAAGCGGTGAGCCGGGCGCCATTCAAAATATTACCATTCGCGGCCCGGGCGGTGTACGTACCGGAAGCACTCCATTATTTGTAGTAGATGGTATGGCCCTCGACAACTCTTCGGTTGGCGGCACCATCAACCCCATCAGCTTCCTCAATCCGCAGGATATTGAATCGATGGACGTATTGAAAGATGCATCCGCAACTGCCATCTATGGAGCGAGAGGCGCCAACGGCGTTGTGATCATCACTACTAAAAAAGGCCGTGCAGGATTTAGCTCGGTAAACTATAACTTCAGCGGCGGCTTCAGCAGAATGGCCAACCCCTTACCTGTTTATAAAGCCGATGAATACAGAACACAGGTAAAAGCACTGGGCAATGCGCTCGAAGATTTCGGCGGCGCTACCGACTGGCAAAAAGAGGTGAGCCGTACTGCCTGGACGCAAAACCACAACGTTACACTTTCCGGCGGAACCGAAAAGTTCACCTATTATGGTTCCTTTGGTATGCAGCTGCAACAGGGCATCCTGAAAGGCAACGATGTTAAACGTTACAACGGCCGCTTCAACATGAGCCAGAAACTGCTCGACGACAAACTCGTGATAGAAGCTAACCTGAGCGCCAACAATACCGTTAACCTGCGCCCCAATGTCGGCAGCCTTATCGGTGGCGCCATCTCAACCAATCCTACCATCCCTGCATATGGTGAAGATGGCAAACCTTACCAGTTCCAGAACGGAATCAATCCACTTACCGTGCTGGCGCTTGAAAAAGACCTCACTACCATCAACCGGGTGCTGGGAAATATCAGCGGTTCTTTGACCCTTACAAAAGGACTGGTATACAAACTGAACTTTGGCGTTGATAACTCATCCGCTACAAGAGATAGTCTGGCACTGCCCAATACCGTACCATTACGTTTGGGCCGTTTGGCAACCTATACCAACGTTAACCGTAACTACCTGATCGAAAACTACCTCACTTATTCAACAACGATCAACGCCCACAAACTCACGGCACTGGCAGGGCACTCTTACCAGAAGATCTTTGTACAGCGCCGGGGTACCAGTATCAACAACTTCCCCATCTCAAATATAGATCCTGTCTACAATCCGGGCCTGGGACAGGAGCTCACGCTTGCCAACAACCGCCCAACGGGACATGCGCTCATCAATGAGCTGCAGTCATTCTTCGGTCGCGTAAACTACCAGTACAACGACAAATACTTATTTACAGCGACCTTACGCGCCGATGGTTCATCCAAATTCGGTTCCAATAACAAGTATGGTATCTTTCCCTCCTTCTCAGGAGCATGGATTATGTCGAAAGAGAAATTCCTGGAGAACGGCCCCTTTTACAACCTGAAACTGCGTGCAGGATGGGGACAAACCGGTAACCAGGAAATTCCGTCCAAGATCACACAGGCGTTGTTCACCGCCACACCAGGCGCAGGCGCCAGCTACCCGCTGTACCCCGGCACCACTTACCCGGTAGGGACCGCTTATCAGCGGTTAGCCAATCCTGATATCCAATGGGAAGTTTCTTCACAAACCGACATCGGCGTTGACTTTGAACTATTGGGCGGCGCATTGTCAGGTACCGTCGACTACTTCCGTAAGGTTACCGGCAAGATCCTGCTTGAAGTAATACCCGCCGACCCCATACAGCCGGCATCTACCCAGTGGACCAATGTACCGGATATGACCATCACCAACCAGGGTGTGGAAGTTGACCTTGCCTACCGCCACACAACCCGCGGCGGGTTTTCTTATACAGTAGGCGGTAACGTTACCTTCATCAATAATAAAGTAGAAGAATCGCCCTACTCCGTGATCCCTTCAGGTTCAGCTTCCGGCGCCGGCCTTACCTCAGCTACCATCAATGGATATGTGAATGGTGAGCCCATCGGTACCTTCTTTTTACAGGAGTTCATTGGTTTCGATGCCAATGGCATTAGCATGTACCGCGACGTTACAGGAGACGGCATCGCCAATGATAAAGACCGCCAGGCGCTTGGTTCAGCATTACCTAAAACCATGTACAACTTCTATTTCAACCTCGGTTATAAAAAATTCGACCTCACGGCCAACTTCAATGGCATATCGGGCAACAAGATCTATGACAACACCGCCAACTCCAGCTTCTACAAAAACCTGCTGGCAAAAGGTGTGAACACGACGCCCGAAGCCATTGCCAGTGCCGAAGAAGCGATCACCAACGCAGCGCCGGTTTCATCGCGCTACCTGAAAGATGGTAAGTTCCTTCGCCTGAACAACCTGAGCATTGGTTACAATTTCAATCCACAGGCACTGGGCCTCGGCAAATGGGTAAAAGGGATGAGAGCATCGCTCACCGGGCAGAACCTGTTCGTGATCACCCCTTACGACGGCTATGACCCCGAAGTAAATACCGACAGGACCATCAACGGTATTTCATCTTATGGCATCGATTACCTCAGCTATCCTAAAGCAAGGTCATTTCTCCTTGGAATCAATGTAACCTTCTAAAGCTAATTACCATGACAAAGAAAATATTTATCCCAATTATATTCAGTGCGCTTGTAGCAGGTGCCGGCTGTACAAAACTCAACGAAAAAGTACTTGACGAATCATCAGCCACCGAACTTACGCCCAAACAGGCAGCCGAAGGAGCTATAGCTCCCGTATATGCGCAGCTGCCCACCATCTTCCTGCATACAAACTACCTTGCCATCCAGGAAATATCAACCGACGAAGCCATTCTCCCCTACCGCGGCGGTACCGATTGGGGCGATAACGGTATTTACCTCGCCATGCACAGGCATGCCTATACCTCAACCGACCCCAACCTCCGCAACACCTGGAACCTGCTGGTACAGGGCGTTTCAAGATCGATCTCGGCCCTGAACTCACTGCCAACACTGAACGACCCGTCGGTAAAAACGTTTGTTGCAGAAGCAAGGGCCATGCGCGCCTATTACAATATGCTGCTGCTCGACCTGTTCGGACTGGTTTTTGTAAAAGACGAGCCCAGCGCATTATCAGCTATTTTGCGTGGTAACGAAGCAGTGGAATACATTAAAAAAGAACTGCTCGATGCCGAACCCAACCTCGAGAGCAGTGTTACAACAGGAAGAATTTCGAAAGAAGCCTGCTGGGGATTACTGGCCCGCCTGTATCTCAACAGCGCGGCCTACAGGGATATCTATGGCGCCCAGTTTACCTTTACACCAGCCGATATGGACAAGGTGATTGAGTATTGCGACAAGATCATTTCTTCGAATAAATACCAGTTCTCGCCTGAGTACTTTGCTATTTTCGATGACAACAACGACACCAACAAAGAGATCATCTTTGCAGTAGACCAACGTGCTGATCTGAACGGACACAACCGGATGGCCTACTTCTCCCTTTCAGGCGACCAGTTCCCGCTGCCCGATTATGTAGGCGCCAACGGTACCGACGGCGCAGCCATAACTTCCGATTTCTACCAGTCATGGGCACAGGCTTATGCACCGGCAGACCCAGCAGCCGACCCACGTTTCTATAAAGAAAACCTGTCAATCTATTCAAACCCTGCCGACAGCTGCGTACCCGCTGCACAGTTCTTCATTAACCGTGGGATCCTGCGCGGACAGCAATATGGCCTCATCAGAAAGAACGGCGTATTTCAGAAATGTACCAGCGGCAGCATGAAAGTAGGTCCGTTGTTTCACGACACGCGTAACAAACCTACCCAACCGGTGATCTTTACTGAACAGGTAGACTTCACTACCGCCGGCAGCGATTATCCTTCGGGCTACCGCGTATCTAAATACATGTTCAGCCGCAAATCGGTAAGCGGCCGAAATTTCGGTGAAGCGGATATCGTTATCCTGCGCCTGGCAGATGTATACCTGATGCGCGCCGAAGCGAAACTCAGAAAAAACAATGATGCAACCGGTGCGCTTGCCGATGTAAATATCGTAAGAGCTTCGCGTACCGCCCGCCAGCAACCGCCAGCGCTTACCACCATGAACCTCGACCTGCTTTTCCGCGAGCGCGGTTTTGAATTGTATTGGGAATGCCTCCGCAGAACCGATATGATCCGTTTTGGTAAGTATGAAGGTACCTGGACGGAGAAGACCGACAACAATCCAAAGAAGCGGTTGTTCCCCATTCCGCAAACAGCGATCGATGGGGCAAGTAACCTGAAGGATTACCTGATACAGAACGACAGTTATTAATGAAGTTGAAAAGTTGACATGTTAACATGTTGATAAGGGATTCTATAAATCAAGTCACCTGATTAATTCATAACCAGGCAACAAAGAGGCTGTCAAAATAGAAGACAGCCTCTTTGGTTTTATAGAGCCGTTAGCTAAACAATAATGATTCCGGAATTAATAATTTGTTTTCCCTGTTTCGTAAGCTCATGTTGACATTTACGCCTAAGTTTGTACCTACGCACACATTACAAGACCAGCGGAACCCCGGGTAGATCCCGGGGATTCCGTCTGGCACAATTCTAAAGTTGAAAAGTTGACAGGTTAACAAGTTGATAAGGGTCCTGTATTTAAGCCAACTGACAACCACATAGTCTCCGACTTTATAAGATTTTAAGGGCACCAATGATAATCAGGTAAATAATAACATACATAACGAATCCCCCGCCGGCTGGCGGGGGATTTTTGCTTTAGGCTTTGGGCTGTATTCGCTTTCGGCTTTAGCCTGTATTTCGCTTGCAGCTTGAAGCTTGTAGCTTGCAGGGGTATTTGTATTCGCTTGCCGCTTTTTCTTATCTTACCTTATGTTTTCAGCCGAACTAACCAAACACAACAGCACCTATTCAACCGAGATCATTGCAGGCATTTCATCGTTCCTGGCAACCTCCTATATCATTGTTGTTAACCCGGCGGTACTTAGCCAGGCCGGCCTGCCCTTTAGCGGGGTGCTCACCGCCACAGTGCTGGTGTCGTTCTTCAGCAGCCTTATGATGGGTTGGTATGCGAAGAACCCGGTACTGGTAGCGCCGGGCATGGGGCTCAATGCCTTTTTTACTTTTTCAGCAGTGATCGGCATGAAAGTGCCCTGGCAGGTGGCGCTGGGCGCCGTGTTCTGGAGCGGCGTGCTCTTCCTCGTACTGTCGGCCTTTAACATTCGAACCTATATCGTACGCGCCATACCCAGGCCATTACGTTATGCCATTGCCGCCGGCATTGGTTTGTTCATTACGCTTATTGGTTTCGTGAATGCCGGTTTTATTGTACATAACCCGGCCACCATAGTAGGTATTGGAAAACTGCACCCGGCCCTGCTGACGTTTTTGGCGGGTTTGCTGTTTACCGCCGTACTGGTAACCCGGCAGGTAAAAGGCGCCATTCTCATTGGCATTGTGTTCACCACGCTGGCTGCTGTGCCATTGGGCCGCTGGTGGGCAACAGGCGCCCCGCCCCTTGTTGACTGGAAAGGTTTGATAGCCGCACCGGATTTTAGCCTGGTGCTGAAGCTCGACCTGGTGAACTCGCTGCAATGGTCGGTAATACCCGTGATCTTTGCCTTTGTATTTACCGATATGTTCGATAGCCTTTCCACCCTCGTTGGTTTATCTGAAGCCGCCAACCTGCTCGATGAAAAAGGCGAGCCGCGCAATATAAAACGGGCACTCGTAACCGATGCAGTAGCCACAACGCTTGCCGGACTGGCAGGATCGAGCCCCGGCACCGCCTATATAGAATCTGCTGTTGGCATTAAAGAAGGAGGCAGAACCGGGTTAACCGCCATAACCGGCGCATTGTTATTCCTGCCTTTTTTATTTTTAGCGCCCCTGTTATCGATGGTGCCTGCTATTGCCACCGCGCCGGCTTTGGTGCTGGTAGGCGTATTTATGGTGCAACCGGTAACAAAGATCAACTGGACTCAACTCGATGAGGCCATCCCCGCCTTTCTTGCCATGGTGATCATTCCCTTTTCTTACAGTATAACACAAGGTATCATTTGGGGTTTTCTCAGCTGGACGGCCATCAAACTCATAACCGGAAAAACAAAAGACATCAGTATTGCATTATGGATCATCGATGCATTTGCGATACTAGCTTTGATACTTGGATAAGTTATAAGTTGTAAGTGGTAAGTTATAAGTTTTAAGTTTTAAGATTTTCACTGTTCAACGGGTAAAAGGGAATGAAAAAGGCAGCGAAGAATATATTTCGTTTTTGTATATCTATTACGGCAGGCATTTATCGTTAGCCTACAATACGTAATTTATACACTAACATGTATTCCCCATACTGACCAGTCTGAGCAAAAGTTTCAACCTTTTACAATCACTTAACAAAAGAACCCAATAATACTTTGACCCGGTAACATAACCCACTAAACACATAGGGTATTAAAATCAAACACCGATGTCCTGCCTGCAAACTCAACGCTTTCCCCCATGCATGCCGCCGGCATATACAATTATAAACAGCCTGTCGTACGCTGTATAATTATTGTAAGCTCATTGTTATGATATCCACGTTTCAACAGATTGGCACGCTTTTTTAATAGTAGTGGCCGTTAAACAAAACGTAGATATGTAAATAATTTGAGTTAGCTTTTAATGCAGATTATTAATAATATCATAAACGTCAATTAACACTACAGTGATCAGCGATCATTTATTTCAAACCATTAATTTATTTATATGAACACATTTACTGCACGGGTTGAATTACACAGTGCGAACCCAAATGATTACAATAATCTATATACTGAAATGCAGAAGGAGTCACTGGTTGCAGCTGGTGAAAAAGTAGAATCAGGAAATGTTGAGTTCAAAAGCAAAGACAAAATATCGATAAGAGAAGTGATCGATGCGGTGGTAAGGGCAGCATCGAAAACGGGAAAAAAGTTTTCATTTACCGTAATGAAAGATAAGAACCTCGAGAAACTGGAAAGCAGAATGCGGTACCATTTGCAGCATTGATAATATGTTTCCTGCAGAATATTTTCAATTATAATACTTGTAAAGAAAGTAACAGGGCATCGTGGGCAGGTGCCCTGTTTTTGTGTCTGTTCACTTCCCCAATGATATCAATGAGGATCTATTTTCCGATCAAAAAACATAATCCGGAATAAGCACATAATAATGTGCCAGACTGCCAGTCACTAATTTAAATAATACAAACTTTTTTTGGTAGCGTATAAACACGGTTTTTAATAACGAAACCGGTTTCGTTAAATACCTCAAATGTTTAGCTAACCCTTTTTGCCGGGAGTGAAATTGGTTATACCTTAACGGTTTCACCAAATTTGGTATGATAACCGGAAACAAGTTATGCTAAAACGTATGAAAATTGCCGGGCGTCACAGCTTTATGCTGTTGATCATGGCTACAATGCTGCCATTTACGATTGCTGCCCAACTAAATACCCAGGCTTCCAAAGCACTTATTCAACGGGTTCTTCCCAAACACGCTACCCGGTTTATTGTTGAAGCCATTGCTGCCGAAAACGGTAAAGACATATTTGAGGTGGAAAGCCGCGCCGGCAAAATTGTATTGCGCGGCAACAATGGGTTATCGGTTGCTTCAGCTTTATACCACTATCTTACCGAATATGCGCATTGCCAGATAACCTGGAACGGCACCAACCTCAACCTGCCGGCCAGTCTGCCTGTGGTAAAGGAAAAAGTTCGCAGGGCCACGCCATATACATATCGTTATTATCTTAATTACTGTACGTTCAACTATAGTATGAGCTGGTGGGACTGGGACCGCTGGCAAAAGGAAATTGACTGGATGGCCCTGCACGGGATCAATATGCCCCTGGCCATTACGGGTGAAGAGTATACCTGGTACGTGGTGTATAAAGACATGGGTTTTAGTGATGCCGAGTTGAAAGACTTCTTCAGCGGCCCGGCCTATTTCGGCTGGTTCTGGATGGGAAACCTCGATGCCTGGGGTGGTCCACTCCCACTGAGTTGGATGAAAAGCCATAAAGTATTGCAGGAAAAGATCCTGAAGCGCGAGAGAGAACTGGGTATGAAGCCGGTATTGCCGGCTTTCACTGGTCACGTACCACCGGCATTTAAAAAGAAATATCCCAACGCCAGATTAAAGGCCACCAACTGGACGAACGGATTTGCCGATACATATATCCTCGATTCGGAAGATCCGTTGTTTGCGGAGATAGGTAAAAAGTTCCTGCAAAAACAAACGCAGTTGTTCGGAACCGATCATTTGTATTCAGCAGACACCTTTAATGAGAATGAACCGCCCTCCGATGATCCTGCTTTCCTGGGGGCCCTGAGCGCCCGTGTATATGAAGGCATGAAACAGGCCGATACCGCAGCCACCTGGGTAATGCAGGGCTGGTTATTTTATAGCGATAGAAAATTCTGGAAAGCGCCGCAGATAGAAGCATTGCTGAAAGCGGTGCCGGGCGATAAAATGCTGTTGCTCGATCTGGCTGCAGAAATTGAACCGGTATGGAAACGCACGAACGCGTTTTATGATAAACCCTGGATCTGGAATATGTTGCACAATTTCGGCGGCAATGTAAACATGTTTGGCCGGATGGATGGCGTGGCCGCCGGACCTGCAGCTGCATTGAACGATAAATCGTCGGGCAAAATGTGGGGCATTGGGTTAACCATGGAAGCCATTGAACAAAACCCGGTGCTGTATGAACTAATGATGGAACACGCGTGGCAAACAGAACCCATAATATTGGATACCTGGCTACCAAAATATGTATTGAACCGCTATGCTACCAATAGCAACGACCTGGTGAATGCCTGGCAAATATTACGGCAAACGGTGTATAATGGTAAAGATATCCGCGATGGCGCCGAATCGATCGTTACCGGCCGCCCCACCTTCGATTCCACCACCGTTTGGACGCGCACCAAACTGAACTATGACCGCAAAGACTTACTACCGGCCTGGGATCTGTTCATACAAGCCGCAGGCAAAGGCATTAATACCGATGGGTTCCGGTATGATGTGGTTGATATTACCCGCCAGGTGCTGGCTAACTATGCCGGACCGTTACAAAAGAAATGGGTGACCGCTTATAAAGAAAAAGACAGCGCGGCATTTAATAAATACAGCAAGGCATTTTTACAACTGATCAGCGATATGGATGTATTGCTGGCAACCCGGAAGGATTTTATGCTGGGCCCCTGGATCGCCAGCGCCCGCAGCCATGGCACCACGCCAGCAGAAAAAGCATTGTATGAGCAGAATGCCCGTGATCTCATTACCTTATGGGGCGATGCCAACAGCCCGCTTCATGAATACTCGAACCGCCAGTGGAGCGGTTTGCTGAATGATTTCTACAAACCACGCTGGCAACAGTTCTTTGCGCTGCTGCAGCAGTCGTTACGCACCGGCAAAGAACCCGACCTTCAACAATTCGGTGATGACATTAAACAGTGGGAATGGAAATGGGTAACAACGCAAAAGGGGTTTCCTGTTGTTCCTATTGGTGATGCAGTAAAGATCTCTGTTAAAATGTATAATAAATATAGAAAGGAGCTTGAATAGTTGTTCAGTTATTCAGTTGTTCAGTTTTAACTCACGAACTGAATAACTGAATAACTCAATAACTTACGAAGCCCGCATAGCACCAACAGTGCCTCAATCTAAGACGCTAGTTAAATTTATAAACAACTCCCGGCAACCATCGGCCAAATTGGAACTGCGGAGCGAAGGAAAGCGTATTCCTGTTTTTGTTTTTACCGCTTGCAGCAGCTTGTGATTTCAGTTTGGCGTACCGGTGATAATTATTTACAACCTGGCGGCCGATAAGGTGGCCGAGAATACCGCCTATCAACACGTCAGAGGCCCAGTGTTTATTTTCTGTAATGCGGCTTAAGCCAATGATCGATGCCGCAGTATAAGCGCCGATTTTTACCACCGGCCGGTCGCTATATTCCATAGCGTATACCGTTGCGGCCGCAAATGCCAGCGTAGTATGGCCTGAAGGGAAGGATGTATACGAGTAGCTGTCGGGCCTGTTACCGTTAGCGTCTCTTTTAAACTGGTAAAACGGTCCATGCCAGGCCGGACTATTCGTATTTGTTTCCGGATCGTAATAATATGGCCGTTGACGGCCCGATAAGAATTTGGCGGCTTCAAAGATCACTGCTGAAGTGATATATGCCTGCGTGGCCAGTAAGGTGGTGGTCTTTATCTTTTCATTTTTAAACAGCCAGCCATAGGTGCCAAGGGCTGCCAGTGTATACACTTCGTAAGCCCCGCCAAAACGCGTTATATACTTACTGGTACTCACCAGCGTAGTGCTTTTTTTACGCCAGTCTACAGCGTTTTTGCTGATGGGAACATCGAGCAACAGCACACCGCCCGTTACCGCTACCACGGCCGCGGTGCGGTACCAAAGGCGTGGTTTGGCGTAAAATGGGGAAGTTACCTGTTGTTTCAGGTCATTCGCCAGTAATTTCCAGTAAATGGGAAAGGTGATCTTTGTTTTTTGATTGTAGAATTCCCGCCTGATGCTATCCCGGCTGTCTCTCTTCAGTTCAGGCGGCCGTCTGCTCAGGCTATCCATTTTTCTAAACAGCTCCTTTTGCGCCTGGGCGGTAAAAGGCAATGGCAACAGCATCAACCACATGCAAGTATATCTGAATCGACGCCTCATAACATGCAACTGGTATAAACATAGGTATTCCGATGATGCATGTAAAAATTATGCCATAGGACACCTGACTTAAAACAGAAGAATAATTAATGTTGAATGTAAAAGTAAATACAGCAACCTCCCTGTTCTTCACTTCTATATTCAATATTGGACATGCTACATTCAATATTTGGTTCTTCTACCCCCTACTTCATTTACTTAAAGCCTCCTGGCTTCATTCAAACAAAACATTAACTATAAACTCCTGACGATCCCCATCTCCAGCCCCCGCAACTCCGCCAGTCCGCGCAAACGGCCTATGGCGCTGTAGCCGGGATAGGTTGATTTCTTCAGGTCATCGAGCATCTGGTGGCCATGATCGGGCCGCATGGGCAGCGTAACCTTGCGGCGTTGCATCATCAGCACCAGTTCTTTTATTACCGCATACATATCTACATCGCCGGTAAGATGATCGGCTTCATAGAAATTGCCGCCGCCCTCTCTCTTCGTGGCGCGCAGGTGTATAAAGTGAATATGATCGCCATAACGTTGTACCATACCTGGCAGGTCGTTATCAACCCGAACGCCAAACGAACCGGTACAAAAACACAATCCATTTGCCTTCGACGGTACCGCCTGCAACAGGTCTTTTACATCCTGCTCCGTGCTCATGATCCGCGGCAGCCCCAATACCGGGTAGGGCGGGTCGTCGGGATGAATGGCCATTTGTAACCCACATTCTTCTGCAACAGGCACTACCTGCTGCAGGAAATAAAATAAGTGCGCCTTCAGCTTTTCCCCATCGATATGAGCATATGTTTTCAATGCGGCCAGCACCTGTTCTTTGGTGAACGGTACATCACTGCCGGGCAAACCCAATAAAGCATTACGGTAAAGCGTTTCCTTTTTTTGTGGTGTTATGCTGTCAAGATATGACCTCGCCGCACTCAACTCTTCTGGTGTATATTCGTTTTCTGCGCCCGGTCTTTCGAGCATAAAAACATCAAATGCAACAAAGGCCAGCCGCTCAAAGAACAAGGCCTTACTGCCATCGGGCATTTCATAATCGATATCGGTGCGAACCCAATCGAGAATGGGCATGAAATTATAGGTGACCACTTTCAGTCCGCAGGCGGCCACATTGCGCAGGCTTTGCTGATAGTTTTGAATGTATTGCTGATAGTTACCCGACTGTTTTTTTATATCCTCATGTACCGGCAAACTTTCAATAACGGTCCAGCTCATGCCGGCCGCTTCTATCATCGCCTTTCGTTTGTTGATCTCGCCGGTGGTCCACACATCACCCACCGGAATATGGTGAAGCGCCGTAACGACGCCTGTGCATCCTGCCTGCCGTATATGTTGTAAAGGAACGGGATCATTGGGCCCGAACCATCGCATGGTGTACTCCATATGATAATATTGAATGCTGAATATTGAATTTTGAATGTAGAAGTAACTGCAAGTTTTCACTTCTACATTTTACATTGGACGTTCGATATTCGATATTTATTCCTCCCATTCATCTGTCCGGAACGAACTCGCCGGCAAGCCTTCCTTATTATACAAATTCGCCCCTTCGGGATTATCGGCCCAGGCATAGCGCACGGCAACGGGCTGCGGCACCTCATCGCTCCACACCACTACCCTGTTCCCCTCAATGGCAGCCTTTGCCCATACAAATTTTTTATCGGCGCCTGCAATAGCAAAATATTTCAGCTCACCGCCGCCCTTCGCCATCAACCCACTGCCGGTGCTGGTGAACTGTAACAATATCTTATTGCCCTGCACGGTCATCGATTGGTACAACGGCCCGCTATACACTACCTTTTTATCGCCATACGCCTGCTTCTGCGCCCACAACGCCAGCCGCTTTCCTACATCTTCTTTGTTCAATGGATGTATATCGTTCCATTCACCTATATCTGTAATTACAGCCATGCCGGTGTTGGGTAATGATAACGTTTTCATTTGCGCTTCGCGTGTCATGGCCCAACTGCTTTCGCCGGGTTTGTCTTTCGTTTGCATGTAGTTAGCCAGTTGTACAAACAGGAAGGGAAAATTTCCCTGTTTCCATTGCCGGCGCCAGGTATTTATAACTGCAGGAAACAAGGTACGGTACTCCACCGGCCTTCCTGCATTACTTTCGCCCTGGTACCAGATCACGCCTTTGATGCGATAGTTCAGCATGGGGGCAATCATCGCATTGTACAATCCCGTTGGCTGGTATTGAAAAAAAGTTTGCGCCGGTAATGGCGGTGCAGTAGTTCCCAACGCAAACCGCCATTCCCCCTTAAGATCAATTGTATGGTCGTCTGCGATCAACTCGTAAGGCTTATCAGTAATAAACCCACCGCGGCCGCCGCTATTGATAACCCGAACTACTATCGTATTTTTTCCGGGTTGCAGCATGCCTGCAGGCAACTCATATCTTCTTGGCGGATATTGATATCCAATTGTTCCGGCAAAACGGCCGTTTACAAAAACCGAATCCTGGTCAACAATTCTTCCCAATAATAATTTCACCGGCTTACCGGTCATGGAAGCAGGCACCTCAATATCTTTTCTAAACCATACTACCCCATTCACTCCTTTTAATCCATGTTCATCCCAAAAACCGGGCACCGGCATTTTCGACCAGCCGCTAACGTCAACGCCTGTATCGTACCAGGGTTTCGCATCATGTAAACCTTTATCCTGTTGCCAGATGGTCTTATACCAGTTGTCACGAAACCGGCGTTCGCCATTCCGTATGCTATCCATATAGCCTTCGCGTTTGTATTTCGCCAGTACTTCAAGGTGTTTTGGAAATGCCTGCAATGCTTCAGCGGTAAGCCACGCTTCTGCAGGTGAACCGCCCACACTGGCTTTTATAAGCCCAATGGGCACTTTGTATTTTTCATACAACTCCTTTGCAAAGAAATACCCGACCGCCGTGAACTGTAAAACGGTTTTCGGATCGGCCGCCACCCAACTGCCCGATTCAAGATCTGTTCGTGCTTTTTGAAACTCAAAAGTGGTAGCTACATTAAATTGCCTGATGGCCGGGTTGGCCGACTGTGCGATCGCTTCACCATACTTTTCCTTTACCCGTTCCATGGGCAATTCCATATTAGACTGGCCCGAACAAACCCATACGTCGCCTATTAAAATATTTTTTATAAGGATCTCATTACTGCCCCTGACTTCCATATCATACGGACCGCCCGCTTTTTGTGCAGGCAGCGTAACTTTCCAGGTGCTATCGGCCCCGGTGGCAGTTGAATATGTTTTATTATTGAATCGAACACGCACTTTCTCGCCCGGGGACGCCCAGCCCCAGATGGTTAATTTCGCATCACGCTGCAATACCATATTATCACTGATAAGGCGGGGAAGTTTTACCTGGGCAACAAGGGTGCTATAAAATAGGCTTGTAATGAATAAGAAATATAAACGCATCATAGATCTATGTTACAGGTTGATAGTTCATAGTTTACAGTTCACTGTTCACAGTTCACAGTTCATAGTTCATAGTTCATAGTTCACAGTTCATAGTTCATAGTTCATAGTTCGCAGTTTACGATTCACAGTGAAATATTTGTTGCCAGTTACCGGTTACCAGGTGCCGGGGGAAGTTCCTGTTTACCGTGCAAGTCTCTTATTTTATAAATCAACCATCATTCCGGCTGTCAATAAAAGCCTGCAGCATTCTCCGACATTCTGGCCCGGTAAGCGGAACCTGGCAACCGGTAACTGTTGAATTTAAGTCATAAACCCATCTGCCTGCACCGTTAACCCAAAAAAGTCCGGCAGAAAAACAACATGGGTTGTAACTTTCTGTCGGACTTTCCGTCTTTAAAAATGGGGATATTTTTGCAGCTCCCCGCCTTAATTTCAAAATTTCTGTTCATGATGGCAAACAATTGATTAACAATCGAAGACACTAATTTAAATAGAAAAATGCATCAATGTAACCGATTACATTGTTTTTTTAAAAATAATTTTATTCTACCTTTACTATCATATATGTAAGCGATTGTATGAGTAAACCAAAAGAAGTTACGATTTACGACCTTGCCCGTAAATTAAACGTCTCCATAGCTACGGTTAGCCGGGCCTTAAAAGACGACCCTGTTGTAAGCAAAAAGACCAAGAAGAAGATCTTCGATCTGGCTGAAGAAATGGGGTATCGTTATAATCATTTTGCCCGCAACCTTCGCGAACAG
Source organism: Niastella populi (assembly GCF_002078015.1). Taxonomy (GTDB): domain Bacteria; phylum Bacteroidota; class Bacteroidia; order Chitinophagales; family Chitinophagaceae; genus Niastella; species Niastella populi. The sequence goes on from NZ_LWBP01000056.1 coordinate 70,192, forward strand.
CGCACCTATACTATTGGTGTCATTGTTCCCCGCCTCAACAGTTACTTCATGAGCACCGTTATTGCCGGTATTGAAAGCGTTGCCAACAATGAAGGTTATACACTTATCATCAGCCAGTCGTCGGAAGACGCCGGTAAGGAGATTGCCAGCGCCAAAACCATGTTCAATAACCGGGTTGATGGTATGTTGGTGTCCCTTGCCTATGATACCGAAGAGATTAGCCACTTCGACCAGTTCATTAAAAAGAATATACCACTTATATTTTTCGACCGTGTTTCAGATCATCCTGAATGCACCAGCGTATTGATCGATAACCGCAAAGGCGCCTATGAAGCAACCAGTCATTTAATTGCGCAGGGCTGCCGCCGTATTGTACATCTTACCGCCACGCCAAAACGCAATGTATATATCGACAGGCTGGCTGGTTATAAACAGGCCCTGGCCGATCACCAGATCCCTTTCGATGAAAAATATGTGCTCATCAATAACCTGAGCCAGGAAGCAGGCACACAGGCCGCTGCCGCCATACTGCAAATGAATCCCCTGCCCGACGCCATTTTTGCTGCGAACGATAACTGCGCCGTTGGTTGTATGCTGACCCTGAAGAAAGCGGGCATCCGCATTCCGCAGGATATGGCTTTTGCCGGTTTTAACAACGACCCGGTTTCAACAGTGATAGAACCTAACTTAACCACCATAAATTATCCCGGTTATAAAATGGGTGAAATGTCGGCTGCCAGCCTTATCAATCATTTGAATGGCGTAAACAGTATCGACACTACCAATACAATATTATTAAGGTCTGAACTGATCATACGGGCGTCTTCGCTGAAAACAAAATCGGATAGCGAATGAAAAAACAGCTTCAAGCCGAAAGCTTTAAGCTGCAAGCGATACAGGCTGAAAGCCGCACAGTTTATCCCGATGAAGTCGGGACTACAAGCAAAAAGCCGAAAGCAAATACAAAAGCTGGTAATGGAACTGTATTTCCTTTATCAACCTTATCAACTTATCAACCTATCAACTCGTCAAACTCCATATGAAAAAATGGATCGTTGTAATAATCGGCATTATGCTATTCAATTCCGTATCAGCGGAAAATGGCTATGATCTTTGGCTTCGATATAAAGTAACTGACAACGCTGTTTTGCTGCAACAATACCGCCAGCAGATAACCGGTATCAACTGTACGTGCAGTGACGGTAAGCTCCTTGCAGCACAACAGGAACTGCAACAGGGCCTCACCGGATTGCTGGGCAAAAATGTGCCATTGCAAAAGCTGGTTACCAACGGTACCGTCATGTTGGGAACGCCTGCGCAACTGCCATTTATAAAAAAGTCAGTGGGCGAGAACACGTTGACGGGTTTGGGCGATGAAGGATATCTTATTCGCAGCATCCGCCACGAGGGCAAAAATATTATTCTGATCACGGGTAATAAAGAAGCCGGTATCCTGTACGGCGCTTTTCATTTTTTACGGTTGCTGCAAATGCAACAGCCCATTGCCCAACTGAATATTTCCAGCACACCTGCAATAAAACTGCGGTTACTGAATCATTGGGACAATCTCAACCGTACTGTTGAACGGGGTTATGCCGGCGGCTCTATCTGGGACTGGCAACGCTTACCCGGCTACCGCGATCAGCGGTATTATGATTATGCACGCGCCAACGCTTCCATAGGCATCAACGGCACCGTGCTTACGAATGTGAACGCCAATGCCATGATCTTAACCGAACCATGGTTGCAGAAAGTGGCCGCGCTGGCTGCCATATTCCGTCAGTACAATATAAAAGTGTATCTCACCGCCCGCTTTAGCGCACCGGTTGAAATAGGCAACCTGAAAACCGCCGATCCCTTAAATGAAGAAGTAAGGAAATGGTGGAAAGACAAAGCAGATGAGATCTATAGCATCATTCCCGACTTTGGGGGCTTTCTTGTAAAAGCAAATTCAGAAGGGCAGCCCGGTCCGCAAAATTACCAGCGCACGCATGCCGATGGCGCCAATATGCTGGCCGATGCGGTAGCGCCCCATAACGGTATCGTAATGTGGCGTGCTTTTGTATACAGCAATGAATCACCCGAAGACCGGTTCAAACAGGCTTACAATGAATTCAAACCGCTCGATGGTCAGTTCAGAAAAAATGTATTGGTTCAGGTAAAGAACGGACCAATAGATTTTCAGCCGCGCGAACCTTTTCATCCCCTGTTCGGCGCCATGCCGCAAACACCGCTGATGATGGAGTACCAGCTTACACAGGAATACATGGGTTTTGCCACTCACCTCGTATACGAAGCCCCATTGTTTACAGAGGTACTGAACGCAGATACCCATACGAAACCCAATGGCAGTACTGTAGCGCAGATCATTGATGGAACCGCAGACGGACATTCACTTTCCGGGATGGCCGGCGTATCCAATATAGGCAGCGATATCAACTGGACGGGCCATCCTTTTGGTCAGGCCAACTGGTACACCCTCGGCCGTCTTGCCTGGAACCCGGCCCTGACGCCGGCGCAGATCGCCAATGAATGGATAAGACAAACCTTTACCAATAAAAAAGCTTTTGTTGACACCGTGCAGCAGATGATGCTGGCATCACGCGAGATCATGGTGAATTACATGACGCCCCTGGGGTTGCACCATATCATGGGATATGGACATCATTACGGTCCGGCCCCCTGGTATAACAAAGCGCCGCGTGCCGACTGGAACCCCGTGTATTTTCACAGGGCCGATTCAACCGGTATAGGGTTCAACCGAACCGCCAGCGGCAGCAATGCACTGGCGCAATACCAGCCTGCGGTTCGCCGGCAATATGAAAATATAGCAACCTGTCCCGAAGAATTGCTGTTGTGGTTTCACCATGTGCCATGGGATCATAAAATGAAATCGGGCAAAACATTGTGGGAAGAGATGTGCGAAAAGTATTACAGGGGTGTCGATTCCGTACGGTGGATGCAGCGCAGTTGGAGCAGGTTAAAGAACTATATCGATGAAGAACGGTTCAAACAAATTGAACAGTTGCTGGGCATTCAGGAGCAGGAAGCCGTATGGTGGCGCAACGCGTGTTTACTGTATTTCCAAACCTTTTCCGGTAAACCGATACCGGCGAAATACGAAAAGCCCGATCGTACATTGGAATATTATATGGAGTTGAATTTTCCTTATGCGCCACATTGAAATAACGAATAACGAATGTCAAATATTGAATGGTGAAGTGAAGACAAGCGGGAAATGAAAAATGAGGAATGAAGAATCAAAATGAGAAAGTAAATACAGCTCCTGCGGCAGGGTTTATTTCCGATTTGGCTTTTGGCTGCAAGTGTATTCTGCATTCGCTTACAGCTTATAGCTTGCAGTTGTATTTGTTCCTTTGAAAACGAAAACAAAAAAGTTAAGACCAATAAACATAGCATTAATGAACACAGTTAATCAAAAAGTAGCGATCGTAACCGGAGGTGGCTCAGGCATTGGCCTGGCTATTTCAGAAAAATTTGTACAAAACAATATCACTACGGTCATTGTAGGCCGTGATGCTGAAAAACTGCATCAGGCAAAACAAAAACTGGGCGCACTATGCGTTCCCATCGTTGCCGACCTCAGCAACCTGGATGCTATACCCGGCCTGGTGAAAGAGGTAATGACGCAATTCGGACACATCGATATCCTGGTGAACAATGCCGGCATCAATATGAAAAAGGAGTTTACCGAGGTAACCAACGAAGATTTTCAAAAAGTGATCCAAACAAACCTCACGGGCGTATTTGCATTGAGCCGGGAAGTAGTAAAGACCATGTTGCCCAATAAAAAAGGAAGTATCGTAAATATCAGCTCTATGGCGGCGCAATACGGTATTCCCAAAGTGATTGCCTATTCGGCTTCGAAAACAGCGATTGAAGGTATGACGCGGGCCATGGCAACTGAATTGTCGCCCCAGGGCATCCGGATCAATTGCATTGCACCCGGTTTTATTGCCACCGATATGACCTCCAAAGCGTTCAATGCCGATGCAGAACGAAAGAACAAAGCGCTGGGCCGTACCCCCATGGGTGTTATGGGCGCCCCGTCCGATATCGGCGATGCCGCGCTGTTCCTCGCTACCGATGCGTCGAAATATATCACCGGTGTGGTATTACCGGTTGACGGAGGAAATTCGATCGGGTTTTAAAGAACATTTCATCTTGCGTTAAACAGCAACTACATATTATCTGTGCCAGGGTTACCCCCTTGCACAGATAACTCCCCTGAAAGCCCGCCTATTGCTTACCTGCTGAACACAACGATTCTTACTAAATCATATGAAACAAACAGCCCTCATACTACTGTGCTGCCTTTGCATTACTACCCTGTTTGCCCAACAAGCCATTCATACCAACCATAAACCCGGCGCCTTTCCTATTACCGATAAAAGAACTACGCCGATCTATGTCGACGGCGCCGATCACTGGCTGGTGCAAAAAGCAGCCGCTCTATTGCAAACCGATGTAGAGAAAGTAACCGGTAAAAAACCGGCGGTTGCCAATACGCTTCCACAAAAGGCTAAAAATATTATTATCATCGGTTCGCTCGACCGGTCATCGCTCATCAAACAACTGGTTCAAACCAATAAATTACTGGCAGACAGTATCAAAGGCAAATGGGAAGCGTTTCAGGTACAGGTGATTGCTAATCCCTTGCCTGGGGTTGACAATGCCCTGGTAATTGCAGGCAGCGATAAACGGGGAACCGCTTATGGCGTTTTTGAATTGTCGAAACAGCTGGGGGTATCGCCCTGGTACTGGTGGGCCGATGTGCCGGTAAAAAAAGCTAAAGCGTGCTGGTACAATAGCGCTATCAAACTAAACCAATCACCCGGTGTAACTTATCGAGGTATATTTCTCAATGATGAAGCGCCCGCTTTATCCCGATGGAGCAAGGCCACATTCGGCGGCTTCAATCACCTGTTTTATGAAAAGGTTTTTGAATTGATGCTGCGGCTCAAAGCCAATTACCTGTGGCCTGCCATGTGGGGCAATGCATTTTATGACGATGATTCGCTGAATGCGGTAGTAGCCGATCAGTACGGTATTGTAATAGGTACCAGTCACCACGAGCCCATGATGCGTGCGCATGATGAATGGCGGCGATATGGCAAAGGAAAATGGAACTACGACTCCAATGAAGTACAGTTGAAAAAATTTTGGGAGGAAGGCATTCGCCGCAAACGTTCATATGAAAGTATTGTCACCGTAGGTATGCGGGGCGATGGCGATGAACCTATGAGCGAACAAAGCAATATCGCCCTGCTGGAAAGGATCGTTGCAGACCAGCGCAGGATCATTGCCAATGTTTCGGGAAAAGATGCCACCGCCACACCACAACTATGGGCGTTGTATAAAGAAGTGCAGGACTATTACGACAAAGGCATGCGGGTACCGGATGATATCACGTTGCTTTTGTGCGATGATAACTGGGGCAATATCCGAAAACTGCCCAAACGCAATGCCCCGGCGCGCGCCGGCGGCTATGGCATTTATTATCACTTCGATTATGTTGGCGGCCCGCGCAACTACAAATGGATCAACACCAACAATATTCCGCGCATCTGGGAACAAATGCACCTCGCGCATGAATACGGGGTCGATCGCATCTGGATCGTGAACGTAGGGGATCTTAAACCCATGGAGCTGCCCATTTCTTTTTTTCTTGATTATGCCTGGAACCCTTCGCAATACACCACCGACCGCACGCAGGAATATACCAATGAATGGGCCGCGCAACAGTTTGGCGACACCTATGCCGGAGAAATTGGTTACCTGCTTTCGAAATATACGCAATACAACAGCCGCCGCAAACCTGAGCTATTGTCGCCCGGCACCTATAGCCTCATCAATTACCAGGAAGCGGAAAAAGTGGTGCATGATTACAATGCGCTGGTACTGCTCGCTGAAAAAATAAACAAACTCTTACCCGCAGCATATAAAGATGCCTTTTACCAACTGGTATTATTCCCCATAAAAGCCAGCGCCAATCTGAATGAAATGTATGTTGCCGCAGGGAAAAATCAGTTGTATGCAAAACAGGGCCGTGCATCAACCAATGAACTTGCAGCCCGGGTGAAAGCGTTGTTCATCGCCGACTCGCTGCTCACCAAACAATATAACCAGGAACTGGCAAAAGGAAAATGGAACCATATGATGGACCAAACCCATATTGGCTATACGTACTGGCAGCAGCCACCGGTGAACGTAATGCCTGCTGTAAAAACAATCGAACCTCCTGCGCAATCCCGCCCAGCCATTGCCATTGAAGGCTCGGAGGCGGTATGGCCGAGTGAAACGGGTAAAGCCATCCTGCCTGCATTTAATAATTACCGTTCAGAAAAACATTATATCGATCTGTTTAACCAGGGCGCCTTACCATTCAACTATACCATAAAGGCCGAAACCTCGTGGTTGCAGCTTTCTTCGCTCAACGGACGCATCGATAAAGAACAACGCATCTGGTTACAGGTGAAGTGGGCCGCCGTGCCCGAAGGAAAACACCAGGCTACTGTCACCATTACTTTACCCGGTTCAAAAGAAGTAACGGTGTATGTACCGTTGGAGAAACTAACGATACCGGGGTATACCAATGTCACCCATGTTGAAGGCGACGGATATATTTCTATTGACGCCAGCCGGTATGCCAAAGCAATAACAGAAAAAGACATTAACTGGGTTTCTATTGCATATATGGGCAGAACCGGAAATGCCATAACTTTTTTCCCGCCATTCGGCCGCACTTCGGAACTCAACGCCACATCGGCACATGTTGAATATAATATGTATACTACCGGTACCGGCGCCGCAAAGGTAATGGTGTATTGCGCTCCTACCCTGCCCTTCAATGAGTCGAACGGGTTACGCTATGGCATTTCTTTCGATGATGACACCCCGCAGCTCGTCAACTTACATGCAGATAATTCAGAACGCGCCTGGGCGCAATCGGTAAGCGATAATGTTCGCATCAGTACCTCTATACATACATTACCAACGGCCGGGCACCATGTGCTGAAGATCTGGGCGGTTGACCCGGGAATTGTTATAGAGAAGATAGTTGTTGATTTTGGCGGGGTAAGAAAAAGTTATCTGGGACCGAAATAGTTCATGGTTCATGGTTCATGGTTCATGGTCCTTAGTTGTTCAATTTTAAACGCTATTATTCACAAGCTGGTGAACTTAATAACTGAACAACTGAATAACTGAATAACTATAAAAAAACATTCATATGAAAAAAGCAACTTACTCATTTATCACATTGCTGCTTTTCACACAATATACTAAAGCCCAAAACAGCGTCACAAAAGGTTTGAAAGATCATTATAAAGCATACTTCCCCATAGGCGTGGCTGTGAGCCCGCGATCGTTAACCGGTGCAGATGCAGAATTGATCATTCAACAATTCAACAGCCTTACGCCGGAAAATGCAATGAAAATGGGCCCCATACACCCTGAGGAGAACCGCTATAACTGGACGCCGGCCGATTCCATAGTAAATTTTGCCCAACGGCATGGAATGAAAGTGCGCGGTCACGCCCTGTGCTGGCACGAGCAAACGCCTGCCTGGTTATTCAAAGATGCCGCCGGTAATACCGTTACTAAAGAAGTACTGCTCAGCCGCCTGAAAGATCATATTACCACCGTTGTTAACCGGTATAAAGGAAAGATATATGCCTGGGACGTAGTGAATGAAGCGGTGGATGACGACAGCACAAGGGTATTACGCAATTCGCTCTGGCACCAGATTTGCGGCGATGAGTATATTGTAAAAGCATTTGAATATGCACATGCCGCAGATCCCAATGCGGTACTGTTTTATAACGATTATAATACTGAACGGCCCGAAAAAAGAGAACGCGTATACAAACTGCTGAAAAAACTGGTTGAAGCAAAAGTGCCGGTTCATGGCGTTGGATTACAGGCGCACTGGTCAATTTATGAACCTTCAGAAAATGAATTGCGCACAGCTATTGAAAAGTTTGCTTCGCTGGGTTTGAAAATACAATTCACCGAACTGGACATTTCCGTTTACCCCTGGGAAAAGAACCGCCGCGCTAAAACTGCAAATGATGCCGATGCGTTCACACCCAAATTGGAACAGCAACAACTGGAACAATATAAAAAGGTATTCCGCATTTTCCGCGAATATAAAAATGTGGTAACCGGAGTTACCTGCTGGGGTATCTCTGACCGGTATACCTGGCTCGATGAATACCCGGTACCGGGTAGAAAGAACTATCCTACATTGTTTGATAAAGACAGGAAGCCGAAAAAGGCGTTTGAGGCGGTGGTTGGGTTTTAGCAAATAGGCAACACGCCGACACCGGATCTTACTTAGATCTTCGGTTCATCATTTCATTAGATAAAAAGTCCAGCATATCTTCATCGAAAAAATCATTACCAGGTTCGCTATAATAATCGCGGATGCACTGCAGAACGGCTGCTTTGGTTTTTGTTCCGTGTTCGAGTTGATTAAGATCCGTTTGTAATTTTTTATTCACCTCGTAATAATGTCTTCCTTGCCGCTTTATTTCGGTGGCTGCAACATGCACGTTTGCAAACCTGAAGTCTGCCACTGCCGAAAAAGCAGGATTGAGATATAACATGTCCAGTTCCGCTTCCAGTTCTTTCACCTGATCTTTCAATAAAAGAATATAAGCATTCAATGCAGCCCCTTCCATGCTATTGAGGCTTTCATCATGATTTTTTATCCATTGCATTTCCAGTTGCAATAGTTGTATCATATCTCTGTTTTCGTATGCCACTGTTACCTTCTTCATCATTTCCTCTTTTTCTATTTTCAGGGCTTCGTCCTGCTCCATATCAGGGTGCAAAATTTTGGCTAATGCAACATAAACGCTTCGAAGACTTTTATTTTTTAATGCTTCCTTTTGTTGCTCCAACTGCTCTTTTTCCTGTTGCTTTTTTGATTTACGTTTTTCCTTTTTCCCCTTTTCTTTTTGCTCCCATTGCTTATTTAGTTCCGCTTCAATTTTTTCCCTATCCATGTTTTCCGTAAGCAACGAAGGATCGAGCCTGATTCCAAACCGGCCGTATAACATATCTGTAAAATCCTCTTTCATTGCCGCTTCCTGGCTGGAAAGTTCCTCCTCATAGGTTGTATCGCTATACTGGGAATAAAGTTCTTTTGTTGCATCATCCGGCTCTATCACGCTAAACGCATCGTCTAAAAAATCAAGCAGTATGTCATCCAGTTTTTGACTTTGAGCAGCCGACAATTTTATTTCGCTTCTTTTTTTGTGTAGCAGGTGGCAAACCCGTATTTTCAATTTACCCAACTCCAGCACATTGGGGAAAATCTCTTTCATATATAACCTATTCAACTGTTCCAGCTTATTTGTTTCGTCCAGAATTTGCTGTTGCAATTTTTCAATACGCTTAACAAGCCGGTTAAACGACTGTTGTTCTTTTGATAAAGGGATACTGCCGCTTTTAATATGAACAGGTTTTGTATGCATATGGATGTTTTTTCTGTATTATCTAAAAAATTGTTGGCGCCTGCTAAAAGAAGGAAAAGTGCATGGTGCCTCAACAACTATTTTATAAAATATTGAGATCCGGAAATGGCACAATGATCGGAAAGTTTTATGAATTGAGCCATACCGTTGCCAGGTCTGTGGCAAACATCCGAAAAATTTCGCCAGTTAATTTAAATGAAGCTTTTTATTTTTGGCGTTTGTTAAGGGAAGTTGCTAAAAATAATAAGCTTTCTTTATGATTTTCTGTGCTATGCAAGAAGGTCTTTTGATGCATTTGTTTTAGGATAAATGGTTTGTAAACGGCTTTCACTCTCCAGTTTGTTACATATTTTGATGCAATAACAACTGAGATCGATCTATGGGATACCAGCTTCCGACGGTTAAACACCCGAAAAAATCGTACCTTTTAAAAAACATCCTGTATGAAAGGGTTTTTCTTTATCCTGCTATCGGCCGCAATAGCACCTGCTGCCGCCAAATCCCAAAGCACAAACGTCGAACACCAAACACTTGCCATCGGCTCACCGGCGCCCGATTTCAAACTGCCGGGTACGGATGGTAAAACCTATACGCTCGCGTCGTTCAAAAACGCCGGTTTGCTGGTTATCATCTTCACCTGCAATCACTGCCCCACCGCACAGGCGTATGAAGACCGCATCATTCAGCTGGCAAAAGATTATACTCCTGAAAATGTGGCGGTAGTAGCCATCAGTCCGAACGACCCTAAGTCGGTGCGGTTAGATGAACTGGGCTATTCCGATATGAGCGATTCATTTGAAGAAATGAAACTACGCGCCACACAAAAGGGATATAATTTTCCCTACTTATATGATGGCGATGCGCAGGCTACCGCCAAAGCGTATGGACCAATTGCCACTCCGCATGTATTTATATTTGATAAAGCCCGCACCCTTCGCTACCAGGGCCGTATCGACAATGTTGAAAAGCCAACCAAAACACCTACCGAATTAAATACCCGCGATGCCATAGAAGCCTTATTGCAAAACAAAGCCGTGCCGGTTACCACCACCAAGGTATTCGGCTGTTCGGTTAAATGGGCCGATAAAAATTCCCTGGTAAAAAAAGGATTTGAAGAATGGGCCAAAGAACCGGTTTCGGTAATTACCATCGACGAACCGGCTTTGAAAGAATTACTGAAGAACCCTACCGATAAACTGCGGCTTATCAATATCTGGGCTACCTGGTGCGGCCCCTGCGTTACGGAGTTCCCCGATTTTGTTGCTATCAATCGCATGTACCGGCGGCGCGATTTTGAATTTATCAGCATCAGCGCCGACGACCCAGCCAAAAAAGAAAAAGTACTGAAGTTCCTGCAACAGCAACAGGCATCCAATACCAATTACCTCTTTGCTTCCGACGATAAATACAAACTCATTGAAGCCATAGATCCCAAATGGCAGGGCGCATTGCCCTATACCATCCTGGTTGAACCGGGCGGTAAGATCATCTATGGCAAACAGGGACCGATAGATGTGGCGGAGATAAAAAGAATGATCGTTGACCACAAGTTGATCGGCAGGTTTTATTAGTTACCTGGTACCGGCGCCACACCCGGGCTGCAAACGGAGCATGCCGGTTATGAAGTTGCTGTTGCCGGGATAAACTACCTGCACCTACCCAGGGAATTTTGACGTATCTCAATGCGTGTAAAATACGACCTAAAGGCAAAAATGCAGCTATAAGCTGTACGCGCCATACAGCTGGATACTTGGAGCAGATGCCTGAAAACGGCCATCTGAAGACAAAGCCAAAAGCGTATAGCGACACCTGTAAACGGCTTTCTGCCTGCGATGGGTTGTATAAACTGCCGTAGTAACCCTGATCAACTCTTAAGCATCATCGTACCCACACCTTACCACCGCCGTACCATTGCCGTAATTACAAGCATTTTCTACCGTAGTTGAACGCTGAATGTCCTTATGTAACTCCTCCTATGCTTCATATTTAAAGCGCATTTCCTAAAAAAGGGCATGCACTACAGCGTTTACCCAACACAAACATTTTCATATTCACAGAAATTTACCAGTTAACTCGTCAACTCGTCAACCAGTCAACTCTTCAACTCATCCCATTATCTCTTTTACTAACCTGTAAAACTATCCCGTCCACCCCTCTTACAGTATAACGGTATTTCACAACTGTTATTCATATTACTATATTATCCAATTCGGACTTTTGCTATTTGCTAATCCGATTTAGAAAGTTATTTTGAGGTCCATCTCATACCCTCAAAACTATATCCGTTCCTATGAAATACATTCATAGCCTGTTCTTATTTATAGCTGCCTTAACCGGCAGCCAGGTATCGGCCCAATGTACGGGCGGTTGTCCGGCCGGGGCCATTGCCCTGCCAACCTCATCGGCAACATTGGCAACCGGTTCAACCTACTGTATTTCCACCACTACCAATTTAAGTGGTAATACCTATTCCATCAACGGCACACTGGTTGTTCAGGCCGGTACCGTTACCCTTGGCAGCGTTACGCTTAACAAAACCGGCGTTATCCTGGTGAAGTTTGGCGCCAAACTCGTCATAACAGGTATACTCACCGGCAATAATACCGCACCAGTTTCTGCCATCGACAATATTATCGTTTGCAATGGCGGTTTACTCGATATTACCGGTTCCTTTTCGCAGGGGCTGATAAATATTGCCATCAATGATTTTGGTATAATGAAGGTCACCGGGGCCTGGACCTCCAGTTCAACGGCAACGAATGTGAAGATCGGTACCGGTTCGCTCATCGAGCTGTGCTCTTCCTTCAATATGAATAAGAACGGATTCTTTACTGAAACCGGCACCGGTACTTCTTACCTCGTAACTCATGGCGGTATGCAGCAAAGCGTAACCAATGGCTTTTTGTCTTCATTACAAAACGCCTCCCAAATAAGATGGACCTCCACCGCACCGGCAGCATTCGTTTCACATCCTGCCGCTTTAACCTGTAATGCCTGCGGTTCCTATGCGCTGGCGCCAACCGGCACCAACGGCACCTGTGGCTCCGCAGCCAATGCGCTTAACAATACGGTATTGATCACCCGGCCGGGCGGTACGACACCCCCGCAGGAGATCATCAATAGAACCGCCATTTATCCCAACCCGGCCAAAAACCATTTTTACCTGCAATTACCCAGGGGGCATGTATATACGGCGATATCGATCTACAACGCGTTGGGACAACAGGTACACCGTACAACAGTACAGGCAGGCCCCCCTCCTGTGCGGTACAACCTGCCTGTACAATTGCCACCGGCACTATATTTTGTGCAACTTACCGGTAGCGAAAAATCGCTGACGTTACGTTTGGCTACAAATTAAACGTTCTAAGAAGAATATCTTCTTCCACCACGTTCCCTGTTCTCACGACCAGGGAACATTCCTTTGCCAAAATTTTTGAAGTTATACATAAAGCTAACGAGGAAGAACCGTTGCAGTACGCGCGTGTAGGTATCATCAACATACGACTCGGTAGCCGTACGTATTATGCTTCTGTTCTGATTCAGGAGGTCTACACCGCTGATCCGCAATTCACCATTCTGCTTTTTAAACAGCAAACAGGAAACATAGGCATTCCACAAAGGGATCGACTGGTTAAAGCCATCTGCCCGGCCGGTATTCACATAAAAATCAAAATCGTTGTTGATCATTATCCGCTTCCAGATAGTGTAGGTAACATCTATTGAATAGTGCTGATCGAAATATTTATAGTTCTGCGCTGCATTCATGGTATACCGGGCATCGTTATAATTAAAGGAGGCAATGGCATGCAGATCGAGCTTATCCTGTAGAAAATAATTAAAGGAAATACGTTCGCCCAGCCCTTTGGTATAGTTGTACCGAACCGTATCAAGCAGCTTACTCACATCGCGGTTAAACCGCCCCGTGGTAGTTAAGTTGAGGTTTACCGGGCTGCGACGGCCGGTGGTCACTTTTTTAAGCGGAATGCCAATGGTACCCGACATATTGTAACTCTGTGCCCCATCCAGGTTCACCGGTTTTGTAAGCAACACCCCTTCATCCAGTTTGCTGGTGCTGTTCACGATCTTGTTACTTATAAAATTGGCGCCGCCGCTGATATTCAGGTACAGGAAATTGGTGAGGTTGAACGTACTGTAATTGATACGGATATCATGCGTGAACTCCTGTTTAAGATCGGGGTTACCGGTTCGAATGTTCAGGCGGTTGCTGATATCCTGAAAATCCTGTAACTGGCTGATGCCCGGGGCGCGGGTGCTGCCACGATAATTGAACCGCAGGTTTTTTCTCGGTTTTGGATTGTAATTAAATGATGCATTCGGGAAAAGATTGGTATAGGTCTGCCGCATCGTAGTTCCCTTTGTATCGGTTCCGCGAACACTTAAATTTTCCAACGAGGCAAAGTTCACCGCACCGCCAAACTGGTAATCGTACTTTTGCTTTTTTACCCTGAAATTGGTTCCCAGCCTGTTGGCCGTAAACAAATTTTCAAAGTAATTGGTAAGCGGTTTATTGATACTGTCATATTCGTTGGTAACCGGGTTACGATCGTATGTATCGCGGTCGCTGTTGCTCTTATTGATAGTATAGGCATAGTTCACTTCCCATACCATGCTTGAATCGAGCATTTCCGTAACGGAAGTACTGACGGTATTGTTAAATGAACGGGTGATCTGGTCGTTGCGCTGATCGCGGTTATCGAAACGGTATTCCACATTATTTGAATCGTAGAAATGATAGGGCGAGTAGTTGAAGCCATGTCCATTACTGTTATTCAAAGCCGTTTTCCAGCCCAGCGTGAACGTACGGCCGGGTTTGCGAAATCGGTGCCGGAATAAAAGGTCATTGTTAAAGCTTTGCCCATCGCGTTTACTATTGGAATGGCTCTCCCCTTCTATGGCTTTATAATTGAGCCTTGGGTTGGTTGCCCGGGTAACCGATGAATTATCGCTCGACGAGGAACCCTGTTGCAAATTCAAATTAGGCGTCATCAGCAGCGAGTTCATGCTGTCGATCATGTATTCCAATCTAAAACCAAACCGGTGATTGACGTTGGTATTGCGGCTGCTGGAAACAGAATTGGCATAAGCTACCGAGTCATTGGAAAATAAATTCTGCCTTGCGCTTTCGCTGTAATTGCTATTATCGGTTTGATTGACAAAATAGCTGCCGCTGAAATCCAATTTATGGCCCCATTCATCACGGAAGTTAATACCTGCGCTCCACGATCTGGTATTGCCATTTCCTGCAGCGGGCGCATTACCGCCACCGCCGCGGCCACCGCGGCCGCCACGATTACCACCGCCGCCACCCATACCGCCCATAGCGCTGATAAGATCGTTGTTGGTAAAGCCCAACCGGTTGATGTTATTGGCGCCGCCCAGGATAGAAACCTGCTGGTCGTTATTGAATGCGTTGAAAGAACCACTGGCTTCATACCGGTCGCTGGAACCGATGGATGCGCTGGTTCTGCCAAATACGCCTTTCTTGCGGTCTTTCTTGAGTTTGATATTGATGGTACGTTTGCGGCTGCCATCATCTATCTTGGTGAACTTGGCCTGGTCGCTCATATCGTCAAACACCTGCACCGCCTCTACCATTTCCGATGAAAGGTTCTTGGTGGCGAGTTTGGGGTCATTGAGGAAGAACTCTTTTCCATCAACATAGATCTTGGTGATCTCCTCCCCCTGCGAAGTGATGTTTCCTTCTTTATCAACTTCAACACCGGGTAATTTCTTAAGCAGGTCTTCTACCGTAGCATTGGGTTTTGTTTTGAATGAACTGGCCCTGAATTCGATCGTATCTTTTTTCACTGTTATCGGCGGCGCCTGCACTACTACACTGCCAAGCATGTTGGTATCGAGCGAAAGAAATACCGTATCGAGGTTGATGGTAAACTGTGTTTCGGTGATGGCAAGATCCTTTTTGAATGGATTGTAACCGGTGAAGGTTATACCAAGCACATAATTGCCTTTACCGAGGTTCCTTATTTCGAACAGTCCGGTTTTATCAACCACGGCAAAACCTACTGCAGCAGAGTCAACGGGATTGATGATAGTAACGGTAGCATCGGGTAAGGGAAGCCGGTTCATGGCATCCACCACCTTACCGCTTATTTTATTTTGAGCGGTAACAAATTGTGCTGAAAGAACAAATAGGATAAAAAGGGTAGCAATCCGCATGCAATCTCATTTTTTGTTTTACTCCAGGCGACTCCAATTGACGACATAAACACCCGGAATCGTGTACAGAATGGCGGATATTTTTGACATTTATTTTATTAGCATAAATAACCGCTGTACGTCGTGGGTTCAAAGACGGCGGGAATTTTGAAATAGTGGCACGAACATTAAAAAAATATTAGAATCTTACCTTGTGAGGGTTACAGCCATCAATCCGATCACTACATCGTTGGCTATAGAATGGAGGCTAACTGACTGAAGCTCTTTATTGTAGTTCAACGGCATATCCAGTATGGTGGCAGCGCCGCCTTCAATGGCTTTGTTGGAAAAGCCTTTTAACGACGAATACTCCTGTGGTGTTGTGTAAGTTTTTCCTGTTTTAAGCAGGAGCCTGAGCGGTCGTGGCGCATCGGTAGTGAACGCAAGGCTGTCTATAAAATAGTCCTGCTCAACAGGCCACCAGTTTTGCGGGTTTGCCAATGGCAGCGTGTCGATGCTTCCATCTTTATAATGTACGCGCAGTTCGGCATTTACCAATCTTGTTTGCATGGGGTTGGTTGAACCTGCTAATAAGTAGTATGCATGTTTAGCATGTCCTGACAATGGCACAACAGCAGAGTCAGGATAATTATCCCACTTTGATGTGAACACGATATTCTTTTCCTGGCTATCGGCAGGCGTTGCAAATGGAATATGCTGAGGCAACACCAGTTCATTATTAACGGCCGCCCTGCGTAAACCAGCATCATCGATAACCGGTTGTACCAACGGATAACACCAGTTGCCTATACCCTGCACCGGTAATTGCAAAGTGGGCGATTGCGGGCGGGGCGACAAATACGACTGCTTAAAAATATTCGTCACCTTGTCGTTGAAGAGGTTCGTGCAATTGATCTTTTCAAAATCACTACCGGCCGCTGCAACAACCTGCCAGTTCAAAACAGTTGTATCAGTATAATGGCCTTCCCCCCATTCAACTCTTACATAGTTACTGCCAGGTACAAGATAAGCAGCAGGAATACTTATGACGGCGGTCATTGCCTTTGCCGGCAATTGCATTTGCTGTACAAACGACTGCGAACCGCTATTCACTATTACTTTCGCATCAACCGCTTCTCCATTATTTCTTATGCTGAACCGGATATGCCTGTCGTTGGTTTCTCCCGTGGAAATTATTTCAACCGGTTGTTTCATTTCAAAATCGAGCGGGAACCACCACACCATTTCTCCCTGCCGTAATTGAATAAATGCGGTCTTATGCCCGGTATGGCCCTGTAATGTTGCCTGCAGCTGGCTACTGGTGAGCATGATATGCTGCAATACCTGCTGCGGATCGTAAATAGATTGAATAAAACCGGCCGGCGTAGCAGCTGTAAGCTGCGACCCAATTACCAGCACACTATCATGCCGCATGGGTTGAATGGGCGCACCTGCCCATTTTATTACGATCGTGTATTGTTTTGCTTTACCTGTTGCGATCTCAATTACCGGCTCGCCCACCGATTCATTGATACTATGCCAGCTTGCGGGCTGGCCATTCACCATTATCGATTCAATGGCATCTTTTATTGCGCGCAGGTGTAAACGCAGGTTCATGGCGCGGGGAAATACCGGTTTTACCAGATACTGATCGGCAGTTTGCGTACGTTTGAAATCGAGGGTAATATCGGGTGTTTGAATGGAAGCCATATTCCAGGTGGCAGGCCAGCCTGGCTTTATAGTAAGCGTATCATTCAATGCATTGGGCAGTATGCCAAACAATCCTTCCGTTAAGGAACGGGCAGCCATCCCAATGGGATCGGCAAAATCGCGGTACAGCTCACCGCGAATGGCATCGTAATAAGAAAGCTGTTGAAACCCGCCCGGGCTCGATGACAGGTACATGCTTTCTACCAATGCGCTTTTCCATAACCGGTAGGCATCTTCCGACCGGTTACCCTGCCAGTAAGCCAGGGCAGTATGCAGGTTCTCGGCCAGCGCCACATTGTTCAACGACCAGGTATAAGGCTGCCAGTTGGTAGTGGACAACAGGTAATGACTGCTGTCGCGTAAACCAATTGCCCGAACAGGAATGTGCGGGATCATTTTATCTACATACCGCAATGCCTGGTATGCCTTAAATCCATCGGGCAGTTTTTCATCTATCGCGTGATAGATGGTCCATAAACCGGCCGCCGGGTGTAATAGTCGTTCCCCCAACGCATCTTTGTATTCAGCATACCAACCCAGTTCAGGCATCCACAACTGGTGGTTCACGGCATCAAAGATCTTTGTTGCTTCGTGCTGGTAGGGAGTTGGGTCTTCCCCCACTATTGGCGCCAGTTGCGCCGCTACCGCATTGGCGCGGTAATTATAGGCAGAGGAATGGGTAACGCCACCGCCACTGTATTGTAAGGCATCACTGGCCCATATACAGCAATAGGCATCGTACAGCCCATCGTTATTGGCATCGTAATTTCTTTTTTCCCAGGCCAGGTGTCTTTGCAGCGTGGGCCACTGTTGTTTTATGTAGGCTGAATCACCGGTATAATAAAAATGCGTCAGCAACTGATCTATGAACACGAGGTTCATATCGTAGTGGTGCGGGCGCAGATCTCCATTGGGATTGCGGCAGATGTAACCACTACTGAACATGGAAGTGCCCATTTTTTCCAGTTGCCGTGCCAGGTGCAAAGCGGTATCGAATACAACCGGGCCTGTTTCCGGTGCAGTAACCTGCGACAATGCATAACTGCTGAAATGCGTTCTTGCCCTGTCGTGCCAGCCTAATGCGTCTGCAACGTAAGCGCCGCGCCAGGCGGGTAAACGCATGCGCCAGGCAACCGCCCCATGCATATAGGTGGGCGATTCCCATATACCATCGGCCGCAACGCTTAATGCGCCGCCCAATGTGTTTATCCATTTATCGGGCGTAACGATCTTTATGCGGCCAGCCAGTTCCTTACGGGCCGCCTCTGCTTCGATGAACGTTTGCGCCAGTTTGTTATATGCTGTGGTTATGGAATCGCCCGGTTGTATCAAAAAGTAATTTACGCCATTTGCGACAGGCATTTTTCCGGCAATGGCCGGTGTTGCCGATGAATCGCTTTGATAAAGTTGCAATGGGTTCTGCTGTTGAGCCGCATCCGTTATTTTGATAACTGATGCCGGCGGTACGACAGCTGACAGCCGCTTAAGCCCTTTGCTTATTGCTGCGGGTAATTCGTTCCTTGGTTTGTACTGAATTTCATATCGTTCATCTTCCGTCAATACCCTGCCTGTTCCATACAGTAAATGAAAACTGTTCTTATAAATGGAATAGCTATTGTCTTTGCAATAACCGGGTTGCAGGTAAAAGGAAGATTCCGGGTCGGCGCCGATATCGCCATCGCGGGAGAACTTTTTGCCCGATGCGCCACCATATACCCAGCACAATGCTACTTTGGCTGTAACATTGACGAATTGGGTCTTAATGATCATGCCTTCGGCGCCGGCCAGTGCAAGTACAATAATTTGCATGGAACCATTTCCCAGCAGCGGATCTTTTATGCTGTACAACATGGCGCCGGCGCGATAGGTGGCTTTTATATATTTTGCTTCCGTGAGCCATTTACTTTTATTGCCGGCTATCAGGCCGAACTTAAAATTGCCGCCCATGCCCGGCATGTATAAAGCAAACTCAGGCAGATCGCCTGTTTCAATTCTGAAACCGGTATTGGTGCCGTATAAAGCGCGGTTGAACCGCATGTTACCATTGACGGTAACAAAGTCGGCTCCCTGGGGAAGATAGTGAATGGAGCGTTCTCCTGAGGTTTTATGTGGTTCTGACTTTACCGCATGCAATTGCATCTTGCCGTTTGCCAATTGTGCATTAGCTACAGCAGGAATGATAATAGAAAGAAATGCAATAAAATATAGAGAGTTATGGAACATCGTTGGTATACTGGTGCATCGGTACAATTAAATAGACAACCGGCCTGTTTTAATTGCTGCTTGATGGGGAATGGTCAATGGTGAAAACGCTGCACGCAATACAGGCTAAAGCTGAAGGCCTAAGGCTGAAGGCTGAAAGCGAATTCAAATACAGCTGCAAGCAATACAGGCTAAAGCTGAAGAAGGCTGCAGGCGAATACAAATACAGCTTCAAGCTATAAGCCACAAGCTTCAAGCGAATACAAATACAGAAAATCCAAAGCTAAAAGCTTAAATCCAATACAGGCCTGCCTTTCCTTTATCAACCGTATCAACTCTATCAACCTTTCAACTCCCTCGTTACATTATCAAATCATCACATTATCACGTTAAAACATTGGCCTCAGCCCTTCCCACTTTACTTTCCAGCTTCCATCTTTTGGAAAACCGGGATTGGATTTTTTATTATTATCATAACCAGCACACATCATGGCTACGGCACTCAGCAATCCACCATTGCCGGGTAAATAAATGGTCAGCCGGTCGTCCTGGTAATTGTGGCCATTGGCGAGGTAAGTATTTGTTTGCACCGGCATAAACAATGCGTCGAGCGCCTTATCGGGCATATGTAATCGGGTAGCCGTCATGGCCATCAATGGAAAATCCCAGCCCCAGGTTGTTTCCCATTTCCATACTTTCAAAATAAGATCGTAGGTGTTTTTCATTACCGTTGTATCGAGCCGGTTGCAGGCCGGCAGCGAGCTGTAAGCGCCAAGCACGGCGGGATGGTCGGTAATGTATCTTTCGTTCGTATAACAGTCGGGTGTGCTTTCTGTAGCGAGGTAAACGCCATTTGCCTGCGGCCAGGGAGAAAGTTGTTTAATGACAGCATCCCATTTCTTTTCGCGTGGCATTCCGAGGCGCTGCCGCCATTGCTGGGCAACGGTCAAAGCCCATTGCCAGTAGGCGAGTTCATAGGTGGGGTTGAATGTTTTCACTGCATCAAAACATTCCTGCGCCGGTATCAATCCTTTACCTAAGTTATATCTTTTTCCTGCAGTGTCCCAGGTTGGAAACGAGGCCATGAATTGGGCCGTTCCAAAAACAAGGTCTTTATACTTGTTTAGAATCTTTTTGTCTTTTTTGTTGCGATACGCCAATTCCGCCATATAGATCAGATGCGGTTGCTGCCAGATGAGAAATGCACCTACCGATGAGGGCGCTTCTTCACCATCGTGATCTGTCATCTTTTGCCAGCGCAGTCCATCGAAACCCTGCCGCTTTGCCAACGCTTTTGCTTTTTTGGCCACAGTGAAATACCAGTCGAGGCTTTTTTCCATCAGCTCCGTTCTTCCCCACAATGCATAATGCACGGCATGCCACCAGTGCATTTCGAGGTGCGGTTTGCCAAACCAGCTGTTGAAGGTGAGCCCGGTTTCCTGTGGCGGATACGCTGAGGCGCATTGCACTTTGGTTATGTATTGCGACAATACGATCCTTCTTTCCAGCTCTGCTGCCCTTTTATCGGTACTGCCGGAAAGATCTATGGCGCCGCCGCTTTTCCAGAACTTATTCCATTGCCCGGCGCTGTTCGCTTTTGTTTCTGCAAAAGACGGAGCGTATTTCTGTTCCGTTGGGGTAAAGGAAAAAGAAATTTCATAATTCGCATTACCGGCAGTTGGCTGAATAATGCAATCATGCTGCCGGCGCATTTGTACTCTGGAAGCGCTGCTATAGTTGTATTGAACGAAATAGGTGGTGGTATCCAGCGTTCTGCGAATACTGCCGCCAAACATCGACGGTTTATTTATTTCCGACCTGTGCCTGGCGCTATCGCCTTCAAATATGCCTACATCTTTGAACTCGCCATTGGGGTAAGGGAAATGCAGGCGGAGCGCGATACGTTTTTCAGTCAGCAAGGGCGAGTTGATCTGTACCGCTATGGCATCCTGCTGCTGGTGTGCGTAGGTTGTTACGGTTACCGGAATATCTTCAACTGCGAACCGGCTCTCCAGTTTGCCGGTCCACATATCGAGTTGTTGATCTATGTCGCGGATATCTTCAATGGTAGCAATACTGCCGTCCTTTTTGGTGATCTCCAAACCGATATTACCCAACTGCAAACGGTGCGGGTTTTGCCTGAAGTAATCTACCGCTTTACGGCTGCGCTCGGGCTCTTTTACCTGTACGCAATAGGTGATCTTCTTTCCCTCCAGTTCATATTCCCTGAGCGTTTCTTCGCGGCGATATTTTTCGGTATTGGGGAAGCTGTGCCAGCCCCACTCGCTTTGTGTTCCGAGCGGTACGCCTTTTTGATAAAAGGCGGGAAAGCTTTGCAATCCGGTTACATCGGCGGTAAAAGCAAATTGTCCATTACCAACGGTCAATGAATTTAATGAATCGGCTTTACTGATATGCACCGTATGTCTGCGCACCAAACTTTCCCGGTCAATAGCCGGGTTTTGAGCAATGCAAATACAGCTTAAAGCCGAAAGCAAAAAGCAGAAAGCAAAAACACAGGCAGCAGCCGTAAACCGTATTGACTTTTTCATTTCTAATTTTTCATTCTTCATTTTTAATTTCCTGTCTTTACTTTCTACATTTCGAAATTGAACATGCCAACGCTTTGGGTCGGCATCCCGACAAGCAGGGCTTCGCCGGGATTCGCTATTCGATATTTCTTAAGGAATTTTCACCGCCTGGCGGGCCAGCAACTTCCATTGCCCTTTTTGCTTTTGCCATACCAGCAGGATGTTCAGTTTTACGCTGCCTGAATTACCATTGTCATTGGTAGTGGCGGCTAATGCGTGACGTACAATGGCCGCATCACCGGCTACCGTTACTGTTTGATTGGTTAGTTCTATAGTTACGAAATCAGACTTTCCGGTAACGATATTATCCACAAAGGTTGCCTTGTCTTCTACTTTGCCGCTGCTGTGGCCGTAGCTCAACTTTTCGGCGGTGATCTTTTCCAACCCTGCCTTGTCACCATCGATCATGGCTTTCTTTAAATTTTCAACGGCTGCGGCCACTGCTGCTTCGTCTTTACTTTGCGCCATAGCGCCGCTTGTTATGCCAGCTATCAAAATAACACAGATGAGTTTTTTTATCATATAGTAAGTTTAATGACCTCAAGATAGTTAAATAAAAAATTCAAATCGCAAATCACAAGATACAAGCCACGATCCACTTCTGTGATCCTTTATCGTAAATCATGAAACGGCGCCTCCCGCTGCCGGGCAAAAGAACTAAGAACTAAGAACTATGAACAAAGAACTTAAAACTGAATAACCTTATCCCCTTTTATCAACTTTTCAACTCTATAACCGCTATCAACTTAAATCTTCACCGCATACACCTGCTCTACTCCTTCAAAATTCGCCCTGAAGATGACCCACTTTCCATCGGGAGAAAAATGCACATTGGGTTCCAGTTTATAATTATGATGTTGCATGTTCACCAGTTTCTCCGATTTAAAATGGTCGCCTTCCGGCCTGAACAAATAGATCCATCGCCCGTCAGGCGCTTTGGCAACCTGGCCGGGATCGCCGCCATCACCGGCGAACAATTTTTCATCGGGTGTTGTGTTAAAATGAATGCTCCATTCATTGCGTTGCAGCTGGTACTTCTTTTCCTGCAGCGTTTTTACGTTTACCCCGGCTACGTAAAATGTACTGCCGCGGGGTTGCTGCAGATCGAACCAGATGGTTTTGCCATCGGGTGCAAACCACTCGTGACCGGCAATTTCCATATCCATGCTGCGTTTGTGCATCAGCTTTGCATTCTCTTTGCTGGCATTACGCACATCGACGGTCCATATACGGTTTACCTTGTGCCAGGGCCCTTCATGACAAAACATCAACAGGTTGGGATCGGTTGAAGAGAACTGTACATGGTTCAACCAGGCGCTGTCGGTAAACAATGGTTTTAATTGCCTGCTATCGATGTCGATAACAAACAGGGTACGGGGCAAACGGGCCTCGTAGATCTTTTGAAAGTAATCGTGCTTCGCAGGGTTCTGCCTGAAGATCTCTTTTTCTGCATCGGTACTGCGGGCGCCGGCCAGTAAAGTTTCATTGGCATTCACCGTGGTGATGTTTGCTTTGAAACCGGCAGGGAATACAAAAACCAGGCTTGTTCTTTTGGTATCGATATTGGTTACAAAAACACTGTCTTTGATCTGGTAATAAACATTATGTCCTTTTGCGCTTACGATCTCGCCGTTCATTGGCGCCCCCTGGTGCGTAAGCTGTTCTATTTTCCGGGTATTGAGGTCAACGGTATATAATTGCCGGCCGTTCGTACTATCAGTACTGTAGAAAACCATCTTATTGCCTACGAACGGATTGTTATGAAAATAAAAACTGGCGTTCCTGCCTGTTTTGTTCGATAGCCGTACAATGGTATGTTTGGTAGAAGCATCGATCCAGGTGTGGGGCATGGGCTTTTGCGAACCGGTTTCAAGTACCGGTTGTGCAGTGGCTGCAACTGATGTCAATAACAGGATTGACAAAAAATGTTTTTTCATATAGAAGCTGTTTAACAAAAAGCCCGGAAGAAAAATACAACAGTTGTAAGGTCTTCCGGACTTTCTTATCTTAATTGACCAAATGTATCAAACTACCCGATCATCATTTACAACATCCGGTAAGGTCGCTTAATATCCCAGGTTCTGTTCGTATAAGCCCGGTTTTACATCCAGTTCCGATTGTGGTATTGGATATAAGATGTAATTCTTTTGAAAAGGTTGCATCACTTTACCAACATCTTCCTGCGTGATCCAGTTTGTCATAACGGTTTCTACCAAACCGCTGCGCACAAGATCATGCCAGCGGGTTCCTTCAGCCGCAAACTCTTTTCTTCTTTCTTCCATTAATTGTGGTAACGTTATGTTTGACACGGGATCTTCCATCCCGGCACGCTTCCGTACCTGGTTAACGATGGCATCCACTTCTGCCTGCGTTCCGGTGGCGCCATGGAGAATGCATTCCGCTTTCAGCATTAAGACATCTGTGTATCGCAAGGCGATAAAATTAATAGGCCAGTCGAGCCGGTTGTTAGGCACCCTGGTAAGGTTCACATACTTTTTAAAGAACGACCGGGTTTCGGTAACACCGTTGTTCGTATACCCGGTTTGTATAGTTAAGGGCTTGCGTAATGTATCTGCGCTTTCATAAGAATTCAACAGGTTGTTCGAAATGGGCCTGATGGTTAAACCGCCCTGTGTTGCCTTGCCCTGCGACTGAAACCAGGTATCAGGCACAAGCAACCAGGGAAATGTACTGCCTACTACCGGGGTTGAACCTGTATTATACTGCACATCAAAAATCACTTCCGCATTGTTTTCTTTATCGTAGTCAAAAATGTCTGCGTATTTTGTTGCGAAAGTGTACTTCTTGCTGTTGATGATCTCATCGAGCAGGGTGAGCGCCTTGTCCCATTCGTTCAATCCCAAACCCGGTCCTTTGATATCATAGGTTGGGCCCGAACGGGTCATATACACCAGGGCCAGAATTCCTTTGGCAGCATACCTGGTAGCTCTTCCTTTATCGGCCGCTGCAGCATAAGCTTCGGGTAAACTGGCGGCAGCAAACTGCAGGTCGGAAATGATCAGGTTATACACATCGGTTACAGGGCTTCTGCCAATTTGCAATGCTTCGGCGGGAGTAACCGATCGCTCGATAACAGGCACACGGCCAAACCATCTTACCAGGTCGAAATAATAAAAAGCACGAAGGAAACGGGCTTCCGCTTCCAGCCGGGTGCGCAACCCTGCATCGGTAATAACGGCTGCGCCCTTAAGACTTAAGTTCTCCAGTAACTGGTTGGCTTTGAAAATGCCGGTATAGTTACCAGACCATGCTTCGGTTACGTACGCATTACCGGCAATCGTTTTATGAAAACTGTTGATGCCCTCCCATTCACGCACACCGCCATCCGAAACGGCGTATAAATTATCCGACCGGGTTTCCGACAGGTTCAGCATTCTGTCGGGCCATGTTCTTAACCCATTGTATGCGGCATTTACGCCCTGTATAAAATCATTCCGGCTAACATAAAAAGTTTCGGTGGCTTGCGATGAAATAGGGTTTTGATCGAGCTTTTTGTCACAGGCACTCAACAACCCAACGACAGCGATCAATGAATAACCAGCTATTTTTTTCATATAGACTCAATTATCTGAATTAAAAAGTAATGTTTACACCCAGGATCAATGATTTTGGCAAAGGCAATCCGCCATAATCGCCTGGCTCGGGAAACAGGTCATTACCACTCAGGTCAGTATTGTTTGCTTCGGGGTTCATGCCGCCTTTGTATTTATCGTGGCCAAAGAAGTTTTCAGCGGTGATATATACGCGGGCCGACTGCATTATTTTTTTTGCTTTTATTACGCGGTTGAGATCATAACCGAGGCTGATCATTCGAACGCGGATGTAATCTGATGAATACAACCAGTCGGTATTGGCGATCTGGCCGAAGGTGGAATAAGCCTTCCCTACTTTACCGGCGCCCGGGTTACCGGGTGAACGCCAGCGATCGCGGAAAAAGCCCAGCGCATTATCAACCGTACCCTGTCCTGTTCTGCCCAATGCACGGCCTAATAAAGAATAGATCGATCCCCCGCGCTGGCCCTGTACCAATACGCTAAAATCAAATCCTTTGTACCTCACGGTATTGGTCATGCCATACACGTAATCGGGATTGGGATGCGCTACGATCTGGCGGTCGTTAAGGTCAATGGTACCATCGGGCGTGAAATCTTCATATTTGGGATCACCAACGGTTTGAGGTCCGTAAGTAGCCACGTTCTTATTGATATCATCCTGGGTAAGAATGCCGGTTTGTTTAACAACGTAAATGCTGTAGAGCGGATCGCCTACACGCAAAATAGAGTGTTGCGCACCGCCAAAAGCGGTTGGTATAATGATCTGCGACTGCCCCGGTGCCAACGACAACACTTTATTGGTATTGTGGCTCAGGTTAAATGAAGTGGTCCACTGCAATGGCCCTTTTGTAATATTCCGCGAAGAAAGCTCTATCTCCCAGCCCTTGTTGCGCGTGGCTCCTAAATTATCGAGGTAGGTACTAAAACCTGTTACCCAGGGAATGGGCACGTTCAACAACAGGCCGGTACTCTTTCTTGTATAAATATCGAATGATGCATTAAGTCGGTTGTTTAACACTGTTACATCGATGCCCGCATCATAGGTTTCCGATTTTTCCCACGTAAGGTTGGGGTTGGGAAGATTTCCATTGGCCTGGCCAATAACATAAGCGCCATTGAATGAATAATTGTATGCAGATAATGCAGAAATGGTTGAGTAGTCAGGAATCTGATAGTTACCTGCTTTACCCCAGCTTGCGCGAAGTTTCAGGTCGTTGATAAAAGAAATGTTCCGCATGAAATTTTCTTCCGACACCCGCCAGCCTACCGAAGCGCTCGGGAACCAGCCCCATTTGTTATTGGCGCCAAACCGGCTCGATCCATCGCGGCGAATACTGGCAGCGAACATATATTTACCATCGAAAGCATATTGCACGCGCGCCAGGTACGACAGCAGTATGTTCCTCGTTTCAGTGGTTGTACTGGTATAGCCGTTAGCCGCATTTAACGTAATTACATCATTCCTGAACCCGCCGTTCGATCTGATCTGCTGGTTATCGAGCTTTTCTGAATTATAGGTAAAACCTGCTACAGCAGAAATATCATGCCGGTCGATGGTCTTATTATAGGAGATGGTGTTCTCGTTTACAAAGGTTTGCTTTTTATAGCCATTGAACGATCCGTTCGACTGCAGCGTGCCCTGCGCCAGCCGCGTAGCCAGGGTACTGGCCACTTTGTAAGGCGTATAGCTTTTGCTGTCGTTATCGATATTATCGAGGTTAAGCGTTGTTTTGAACGTCATGCCCGGAATGATCTGGTATTCGCCATACACGGTAGTTAGCGTACGGAAACGCCTGGTTTCACCCAGTATGTATTTCAATTTGGCATATGGGCTGTTGGTTGAAGTGCTCCACCGGTACTGGCCATTCATTCCCACATTCGGCTCCAGGCCCATGGAATCTTCCTGTACGGGGCTCATACTTAACGCCTGGTGCAGGATGTTGTCCTTTCCTTCCACACCGGGGTCGTTAATTATTGAATACGTGGGAGAGATATTCAGTCCGAACTTCAGTTTTTTGTTTGCGTTCACCTCTACGTTGGCGCGTGCCGAATAGCTGGTGAAATCGGTATTGATCACCATTCCTTCCTGCCGGGTAAAGTTGCCCGATACATAATATCGAACAAAGTCATTGCCGCCGCTGGCCGAGATCTGGTGATTTTGCATCAACCCTTTACGGAAGATCTCATCCTGCCAGTCGATCAGGCGCAAACCCGGGTAACCAGGTTGCGTCCACCGCTCGTCGGTCATATAGGTGGTGTTGTATGCATTGGCGCCCAGTTTCAATATTTGCCGCCGTTTGGTGTTATCGTCATTGGCCGTGGCGCCCTGCGCGCCATAGTCTGCCACATACCTGGCATTCACCATTTCAGTGAAACGGTCCATCCACTCCGCAGGGCTCAGCATATCGAGTTTTCTGGTACGTTCGCTATAACCAACATAACTGTTCACATCGATCTTTGCTTTACCTGTTTTACCACGTTTGGTGGTAATGAGCACCACCCCGTTGGCCGCGCGTGAACCATAAATAGCTGCGGCCGCTGCATCTTTCAAAACCTGGATGTTTTCGATATCGTTCGGATTGATGTTATCGAGCGGATTACCGTTGGCATAATTACCTGCGGTATTCGGCGAAGCGGTAGCCAGCGGAAAACCGTCAATTACATACAGCGGCTCATTACCTGCTGTTATGGAACCGGTTCCGCGCACCTGAACGCTAAAGCCTTTGCCCAGCGCACCGCTGGTTTGTTTAACGGCAACACCGGCCATCTGGCCTACGAGCGCCTGATCTACTCTCGTTACAGGCCGCTCGTCGAGTTTGCTGGCATCGAACGATGCCGTTGCTGCGGTGAGGTTCCTTTTCTTTTGCGTACCATAACCGATCACCACTACATCATCGAGCGTGTTGTTCTTTGCATCGGTGAGCTGAATGGTTATACTGGTTTGCCCGTTCAACGGAAATTCCTTCGTGCTGAAACCAACGGAAGAAACAACCAAGGTTTCCTTTCCTGTAACTACATTAATGGTAAAGGAACCATCTTCACTGGCACTGGCATTCCTTGCCGTGCCTTTTACCTGCACGGTAGCACCGGGCACTGCATTGCCTTTTTCATCAGTGATCTTTCCGGTTACAGTTACGGTTGAGGCTTCGTTTTGTGATCTTGCCTGAAAAAATGTGAAGAGAAGAAATACTGGTATTAACAAAATACCCTTTGACGGAAGTTGCACAATTCTCATATGAACTATTTAAATAGTTAACAATCGTCTGATGTGGTTAAAATTAGGATCACCCATTACAACATTCGTCCTGATCTATCCTGCCTAAATTGAATTAGCAGTTGCATAGACGGATAAACGCGAACATTTCCCTTTTTTTAGAAGCGTCAAAGCGCCTTTGGGCAAAACGCTTTTATTGCAAACCGTGATTTGGATCGCTGTCGCTTTTCATAATATAATCCATCATTCAACACCCCGCCTTCACTTGCAGCTGAGCGATTTCAAGATGGACTTCTATCCGTTAAATGTCATGTTAACATTTCCGGGAACGATTGCGTAGAATAAACATCCATACGGGATGCTTCAGGACAGTTTTAACTCGTGAAATTTTAATTTTATACCAGTTACTGCTAAATAACCAAAACGAAACTGACTTGCCATGCTGTACTTTATAACTACAGCTATCACCTCGGCCGTGATAGCTATTGCCCACGCTTTTCCTTCATTTTCATATCCGATTTCTTTTACGGGAACTCCACCAGCATTTATAACAATCGCTCATTAGCCCCTAAGCCGGGTACCTGGATGGTATTCGTCTGCATCTGGCTTTCATATATAGACTAAACAATCTCTTGCCATGGGTAAATCCTTACAACCAATTATTTTAATTGTTATTTCGTGTTTATTACTGGTCAACTGCCGTAAAAAAGAATGGGACGAATATTACGGCAGACCCGACAATTTAGAAGCTCCCATTTACCAGCAACTTGAAGCCCGTGGAAATTTTAAAAACCTGCTTGCCTGTATCGATAAAGCCGGTTACAGGAACACGTTGGGCGCTGCTGGTTACTGGACTTTTTTCGCGCCTACCGATTCTGCGTTCCAGGTGTATTTCAAAGAAAACAACCTCAGCGGAACAGATCAGCTCGACAGCGCAGCCTGTCGCAAAATAGTTACCTACTGCCTCGTGTATAACGCTTTTAAGCTGGAGCGTATTGGTGATGGGCAGGGGTCTACCGGCTGGCTGGCAAATAGCGCCTTTAAAAGACGCACAGCTTACTACACAGGCGTTTATGACGGGGCCGATACTTCAGGGCACCTTATTAAATTAATCGCCAGCAACAGAAATAACAATGGAACCACTTTTTACGTCGATGCGGATAACAACAATAAATACATCCCGTATTTTGTAACTAATTTCATGACGGCTAAAGGTCTTACCGCAGCCGATTACAACTATTTTTATCCATCCTCCACTTATACCGGTTTCAACGTCGTTGATGCTGCGGTTGTTGAAAAAGACATTGCTGCAGAAAACGGGGTGATCCATGTTGTAAACAAAGTTATCACCGCCCTGCCCAGTATCGACCAGTACCTGGCCGGCCGGCCTGAGTACACCGAGTTCAGGGCGCTTTTCGATAAATTTCTGATCCAGTATGCACTCAACGCAACCGTTACTACCAATTATAATAACGTACACGGCAGCAACGCTTCCGTTTACACGAAAGTGTTCAGCAACAGCCTGGCCTATTCGCCAAACAACGAAAACTTTTTGAAAACTCAGGATAACGACGGTCAATGGAACACCTATACAATGTTTGTTCCCACGAACACAGCGCTGCAGCATTACATCAACAACGTATTGCTTGAACACTACAATCAGGTAAGCGACCTGCCGTTAAACATCATCAACGACTTTATAAATGCACATATGTTCCAAACGGCAGTATGGCCAACCAAATTCAGCACTACCTATAATTTCCAGGGCGAAGAAGCACGCTTTGATCCGGCTTCCGATGTAGTTGACAAAAAAATACTGAGCAATGGTATTTTTTACGGTACCAGTAAGGTTCAGGAAGCGAATGTATTCAGCAGTGTGTATGGTAAAGCGTACCTCGATCCGGAATACTCTATGATGACGAGCCTGCTGAACCAGGAGCTGAAATATGTGGTTTCGAATGTAAAGCAGCAGTTTACCCTGTTCCTGGTAAGCAATAGCGTGTTGAATGCGGCCGGTTATTACGCCGACCCCACTGTCGACAACAACATCAACTATCAATGGCGCTATACGCCACCGGGCGGCGGAGCCAGTATTACCGGTTCTTCTGCCCTGGTGCGCTTGTTACGAGTACTGAACCTGCATGTAGTTCCCGGAACGGATGTAACCAATGTAACCGGTTCGGGCGTGCTGGGTTCGTACGGCGGTGAATTTATCCGCTACGAAAACCAAACCGTGTATGCAGCCGGAAACGTGGATGCAGGCAATGTGGCCAATGTAATTGCTACCAAAACGGCAAAAAATGGCACCGTACACTATATAGATCGCATTCTTGATTTCAGCGAAACGCCGGTTTCAAGGCACCTTGAGAAACTGGGCGGCACCTCTGCCGCCGGCTCAGCGTATTACAACTTTTGGCAGTATTTCAAAAACTGGTCAGGTTATAACGCTTCATCAGGTGATATAGTAAACGTGGCATCAGGAGTATTTTATACATTCTTTATTCCCAACAATGCCGCCATTGTGCAGGCGGTAAATGATGGTTTATTACCAGGTACGGGTACGGCTCCCAACAAGGTGCCCAACTTCAAACCGGTTGATCCCGCTGAAAAATTCCAGGTAGAAAAATTCATCTACTATCATATCCTGAACAAAAAATCCGTAGCAACCAACGGTATGGAAAGTGGTTCGTACGAAACACTCTTTAAAACCAACGCCGGCGACGCCACCAAGATCTTCGTGAACAACAACACAATCAATGCCATGATCTTAACAGATATGAACAATCGAATGGCGAATGTGATCCAGGGCAATAGTAATTACCTGAGTAACCGCTGTGTGTTCCACTTAACCGACAACTATTTAAAATATACCGAATAACCCACCTGTAATACCGATTGCTATGTTGAAATTTTATAAAACGATTACCTGCATACTGATGTTTGTCGTTTTGGCAGCGTTGAATACAACCGCGCAGCATGCCGGAAACGGAGAAAGTAAAGTTGTGGTAAAGGGAAAGGTGATCGATAAAAAGAAAAAAGAACCCATCCTGGGCGCCTCCGTAACGGAGGTGGATGCGGATGGAAGGATCATAAAAGGCACTTCCACCGACGTTGAAGGCAATTTTGTGCTGCGGATAACCAACCCAAAACATAAACTCGCTGTTTCGTATATAGGTTTTAAAACCACATCGCAAAGCATCGGCAGCCGTACCAATATTAACTTTCAACTGGAAGACGGCTCAAGCGATATGGGAGAAGTAATAGTAGTGGCCGGTCGCAAAACCGACAACGGTATATTGGGGGTTAGCGAGCGCAACTCCACCCTGGCTGCTTCCAAAATAAGTGCAAAGGAAATGGAAGAGATGCAGGCCGCCAGTATCGACCAGGCACTGCAGGGCCGTTTAGCCGGTGTTGATATTACCGCCAGCAGTGGCGACCCGGGTGCAGCCATGAATATCCGTATTCGGGGCGTTTCTACCATCAGCAGCAGCGGTAACCCCTTAATTGTTGTGGATGGTATGCCCATCGAAACGGAAATTCCCAGCGACTTTAACTTTGGATCTGCCGATGAACAGGGCTATGCACAATTATTGAACATTTCACCGGCCGACATTAAAGAGATCACCGTATTAAAAGATGCCGCCGCTACCGCCATGTGGGGTTCACGTGCCGCCAACGGCGTATTGCTCATTACCACCAAACGCGGTTCCGTAGGCAAACCAAGCATTACCTACACCTTCAAAGGATCGGTTTCGAAAATACCAAAAGCCATTCCGTTGTTAAATGGCAACCAGTATTCAACTTTAATTCCTGAAGGTTTTATGAACCGCATAGGGTCGCCTCTTCCCACTTCGGTACGTGAGTTCAATTACGATCCCAATGATCCTTACTGGTACAATAACTACAGCAATAATACCAACTGGATAGATGCACTAACGCAAACTGGTACATTACAGAACCATGCCCTGAGTATGGTGGGCGGTGGTGAAAAGGCCCGCTATTATGCTTCGGTTGATTATTTTAACCAAACCGGGGTTACCCTTGGAACAGGTTTCAAAAGACTGACTTCCCGCATCAATCTCGACTATAACATTTCTGAAAAGATCAAAATATTCACCAGTATTTCCTACACACACAGCGACCAGGACAGAAGTTACCTGGGCAGCAACGCCAGCAACGCCGAAAGCGGTATACGCGCGGTAGCATACGCGAAGATGCCTAACCAGAGCGTGTTTGAATATGATGAGCAGGGAAATCTTACGCCCAACTATTTCTCTCCTTTCTCAAATGTGCAGGGAACATATAGCCGCATTTATAATCCCGTGGCTATGGCAACGCAGGCAAAATACGGTGTGCTCAGCGACCGGGTGATGCCGCGTTTCCAGGTGAACTACGATATCATTAAGTCGGTGCTCAGAACCTCGTTCGATGTACAGTTCGATATCAACAATACCAAAAACAACAGCTTTCTGCCACAGATCGCTACCGGCCGTAACAGTACCGAAACCGTGGTGAACAGGGCGTACGACGGCGATATGGACCAGTTTGTTGTGAACACCAAAATACAACTGGCCTTTACGCCTCAATTCAAAAATACCGACCACAGTTTCATCAGTTCATTTACCACGTTTACACAGGATCAAAAAGTAGTTAACCAGGAATCTGTTACTTCCAACACCGCTTCTTCATTATTGGTTGACCCTTCCATTGATTCCAGAACGCAGAATTCAGACCTGTTGTCTTATTCCGGCACAACGCAAACCCGCACCATCGGCGCCGTAGCAGATGCGCAATACGGTTATAAAGACAAATACATGATCAATGCCGCATTACGAGGCGATGGCAACTCGCGGTTTGGCCCCAATTATCGCTATGGTTTGTTCCCATCCGTTTCATTTCGCTGGCGCGTTTCGGGCGAGAACTTCCTCAGCAGCGTAAAGCAGATCGACGATCTGAGCTTCCGTGCCAGTTATGGGCAAAGCGGTGTGGCCCCTAAATACGATTATACATTCTACAGTAACTATTCAACTTATAACTGGGGCTATCTCGGCCAAAGCGCAGTATATCCTGCCAGCATGGAATTGAAAAACCTGAAATGGCAAACCATCAATGGTACCAATATCGGCGCTAACCTATCTATGTTCGGCGGCCGCATACGTATAGATGCCGAGGTATACCGTAACAGAACCAAAGACCTTTATATGAACGGCCTGGCTATCGCTTCATTTACCGGTTACAGCAGTGTGAATATGAATATTGGTACTATGGACAACCAGGGCTGGGAGCTGGCACTTTGGACAACCCCCTACAAGAGCAAAGACTGGAGCGTTTCGTTCGACCTGAATGTAGCGCACAACGATAATATCATTCGTTCATTATCTGAATACTATCCCAACAGTAAAGGCGATGTTACCAGGCAGGGCGACTACCTGCGCCTGATACAACCCGATCATCCTTTCGGCTCATTCTATGGATATAAATTCAAAGGTGTTTATACCGATAGAAACGCCACCCTGGCACAGGGTACCAATGGCAAACCCATTATCGGCCCTAACGGTCAAACTATTTACATGCGCTTTAACTATCCCAATATCGACTACATCTTTCAGCCCGGCGATGCCATGTATGAAGATGTGAACAAAGACGGCAACATCAACTACATGGACGTGGTTTATCTTGGTAACAGCAATCCGAAATTAACCGGCGGCTTCGGCCCTTCCGTTACCTGGAAGAACAAGCTCAAGATCTCAACTTTCTTCAGCTTCAGATATGACTTTGATGTTATCAACCGTACCAAAATGAACACTACAAACATGTATTACTTCGATAACCAAAGCACCGCCACACTTCGCCGCTGGCGAAAGGAAGGCGATGTAACCGATATTCCACGCGCATTGATCGGCGGCGGCTACAACTGGCTGGGCAGCGACCGCTATGTTGAAGATGCTTCCTTCCTTCGCTTTCGTACCGTAACAGCCCGGTATACGGTAGATAATAAACTATTGTCGAAATTCAAAATGAAAAGCCTGAGCGCTTATATAACGGCCGAAAACCTGTTTACCATTACCAAATACACCGGCCAGGACCCCGAGGTCAGCGCCTCCGGATCTGATCCTTTTCGTTTAGCCTTCGATGACAGCATGACACCTCCCAGCAGGGTATTCACCATTGGCCTCGTGGCAGGGTTTTAAACAATGGCTTGATTGCAAGTAAGAAATAATAAAACTGATCATAAACGATTGCATTAATAATGAAGAAAATAACGACATACGCTTTTTTGCTGATGATACTGGCAGGAGCAGTATCGTGCAAAAAATGGCTTTCGCTTAAACCGCAGAACGGCCTCGTGCGGGACGATTACTGGAAAACAAAAGAACAGGTAGACGCCGCCGTTACCGGAATCTACGCTTCCATGCTGGGAAGCAACTCCGACTTGTCATTAAGCGAGTACTTTTTCATATGGGGGGAGGCAAGAACCGATATGGTTTCTCCCGGCGTAGCCACCAATGCTTCAGAATACGACATCATAAACCTGAACATCCTTCCCACCAACGCTTACTGCAGGTGGAGCTCGTTATATCAAACTATCAATTATTGCAATACGGTAATCGATCTGGCGCCTGGTGTTATGAAGAACGACAACACCTTCACACAGGCACATTTGAACAGAGCGCTGGGTGAAGCACGCACCATAAGAGCACTCATGTATTTTTACCTGGTACGCGTGTTCAGGGATGTACCGCTGAAACTGGCCGCCACCACCAGCGATGAAGATATAGCCCCAATGCCCAAAACATCGGGCGACAGTGTTTTACTGCAGGTTGTTGCCGACCTGAAAGAAGCAGAAAACCAACTGCCCACTACCTATGGAGATAAAAATACAGATAAAGGCCGGGTAACCAGATACACAGCCAACACCATCCTTGCCGATGTGTACCTTTGGTTGGATAAATACACCGAATGCGTAACCGAATGCGATAAGGTGATCAACTCCGGTAAATTCGGGCTTATCGGCGGCGACTTCGACCTGTTCAATGAGCTGCATTATAAAGGCAATTCGAACGAAGGCATTTTCGAACTGCAGTTCGACGCGCAAAAATTGAATCCGTTTTACAATATGCACCTGGCCTCTACCCGCCGCTGGGGAGCGGCATCGAACCTGATGGAAGACGTTTTCGGCGTAGACCAGGTTAACGCCATTCCCCTCGTCGACCTTCGGGGAGAAGGCAACGCCCTTCGAGCCAGTGATCTTACCATCTGGAAATATATTGGCGCCAACAGCGCAGCCAGCAGCCTTCGCTCAGCAGGACAATCGTATGCGCACTGGATATTTTACCGTTATGCCGACATTATTTTAATGAAAGCTGAAGCCGTTAACCAGTTGAACGATCCGCAACAGGCAGCCGACCTGGTAAATTTGATCAGAACCCGGGCGCACGCCTTCGACTTCAACGGCACCCCTAACCCCAATAGCCAGTCGGCGATGGAAAAGTTCATTTTACAGGAACGCCAGCGCGAATTCGCGTTTGAAGGTAAACGCTGGTTCGATGTGCTGCGCAACGCCAAACGAAATAATTATCAAAACATACAATACCTGATAGATATGGCTGTCATCAGCATACCGCAAGACAGGCAACAGGCTGCAATTAACAAGTTAAAAGACAACAACTCGCATTACATGCCAATCAATCTCTCCGAAATGCAAGCCAATAAACTACTTGAGCAAAACCCCTTTTATAAATAACTAACCTTATTACCATGAACAATAAAGACATTTTGCAGTTGCTTGTTTGCGGGTTGATGATTGCGGCACTTGCCATCTTCGGTTGCAAAAAAGTGGATTATAGCCCCGGCACCACAAGCGATGTGAACATTACAGGATACCTGGAAAAGTATTCCGACTCATTCTCCCTTTTCAAACAAATACTCGACCGTACCGAAACATCAGACTTTTTAAACGCCTATGGTGCGTACACCTGTTTCGCACCTACCAATAGCGGCGTAAAAACATGGCTTGCCAAGATAGGCGCCGCCAGCGTGGAAGCGGCCGATTTGAACAAGCTGAAAGACATGGTAAAATTTCACCTGTTAACCGATACCATTACTACCGCCTCCTTTAAAGACGGCAAACTGCCAGTACCCACTATGTTCGGACAGTTTCTGGTAACCGGTGTATCGAACGAAGGCGGCAGCTCGAGCTATACCATTAACCGCCAGTCGCTGGTAACGCAATCAAATATAAAAGTAGGGAATGGTTATATCCATCAGCTGAACAGGGTGCTGGAACCCTCTACACTAACCATTGCGCAACAACTGGAAGCCAAACCCGAGTACACGATCTTTGTGGAGGCCCTTAAAGAAACCGGGTTTTATACGTTGCTGAATACAGTAGACCCCGACACCACCAAACGCTGGATGACCGTAATGGCCGAAAGCAACACTGCCCTGGCCGACAGCGGCATTAACAACTATGCCCAATTGAAAGACCGGTACAATAATACAGGTAATGCCGCCAATACCAACGACAGTTTGCACATGTATGTTGCCTATCATATTTTGACCGGCGTAAAATTC
Organism: Niastella populi; assembly: GCF_002078015.1. GTDB lineage: Bacteria > Bacteroidota > Bacteroidia > Chitinophagales > Chitinophagaceae > Niastella > Niastella populi. The sequence goes on from NZ_LWBP01000056.1 coordinate 107,741, forward strand.
CTGGGCGATATCATTAACGCTCCTTCTCATACCACGCTGGAGCCCCAGGAAGTGATTTCTATAGAACTCATAAACCAAAACGTAGTACTTAACCAGGTAGAATTTAATGGTGTAACTGAAACCGGCGTTACCATCAACCGGCCCGTCAGCGATAATGCCGCAACGAACGGGGTATGGCACGATGCCAAAGCACATTTTACCGTAAAGTACCGGAAACCAACAGCCGTGTTTTGGGATGTATCAACCTTCCCTGAAATTCTGAAACTGCCGGCATACTATCAAAAACAAAGCTATACCTGGCGGCGCCAAAGCGAAGCTGATGAGCCATTTAAAGAAATTACGTGGGGCTGGGGCTCACTGGCAAGCACAAATATCTTCACCTATAGCTACAGCACCACTTCCAGCTTAACAAGATATGCTGTGAACAACGATGTGAACCAGTTGCCGTTGGGTTTGCCCGCCCGGCCAACGTGGTGGGAAATGACAACACCTGCTATCATAAAAGGCAAATACAAAGTATGGATGTGTTACTCACGCAGCAAACAATCGAGCAGCTCTAATAACCTTTGCCAGGTATCGGTGAACGGCGACCTGATGCCCCGAACCATGAACTTTACCGACCTCAGGCCAAAAGGCAGCGATGCCGAACTGGAAGCGATCGGCTGGAAACAATATACTGAAGTCAGGGCTTACAATACAGATTCCAACTACGCCGGCCGGCTCGTAGGCACCTATGAGTTTAAAACAACCCAGCGCCAAACCATTCGCATAACGAACCTGACCGGTACCCAGAACAACAACTTCCTCGATATGATCCATTTTATTCCCATTGATGACAACCAGGTATGGCCGAAGTTCAAAACAGATGGCACCAAAACTTATCAATAGGAATAACGGCAGCAAAAGAACAGACAAGCATGAACTATAAAAATGACAAAATGCGTAAAAGTTTATATACAATTCTTTTTGCAGGCACGCTTGCTTCCATGGGGCCGGCCGGCTGCAAAAAGTGGGACGATCACAATGCCATTACCGACGAAGCGCTTACCAGTACACTGTTTGAACAAATAAGCGCTGATACGTCGCTCAGCCGTTTTACCGAACTGCTTTCCAAAAGCGGCTATGATAAACTGCTTTCTTCCTCAATAACATATACCGTATATGCACCCGATAATGCCGCACTGGCCAACCTCGATGCTGCTATCGTAAATGACACAACCCAATTACGCAGGTTTGTAGGCAATCATATTGGCCTCCTAACTTACCTTACCAGCGCCACATCCGCCACGCAACGGATTGCTATGGTAAACGGTAAATACCATAATATACTTGGCGCCACAATCGAAAACGCGGATATCAAACGCCCCGATCAACGGGCCAAAAACGGCGTGTTCCATATCATAAACAAAATGCTGCCGGCTCTGAACAACTGCTGGGAAGCCTTAACCACAAACAGTGCCATTCCTTCTGCACAGAAAAATTACCTGTTATCGCTATTCATGAAGATCTATGATACGTCAAATGCGGTACAAACCGGAGTAAACCCCACTACGGGCGAACCTGTGTATCAACCGGGCACTGACTCGGTTATGACCAACAGGTTCTGGCGAAGCGTATATGACTTAACGGATGAAAGCAAGCAATACACTTTTTTTGTACTTGCAGATACTGCCTGGAACTCGGAAACAGTAAAGTTCAGCCCTTACTATACATCGGCAGATTCACTATCAACTGCTTCCCTTGCCAAATGGTATGTTGTAAAGGACTTCGCTTTTGAGGGTGCTTATAACCAGGCTACCCTTCCCGATACCCTGGTATCGAAGTCGAATGTAAAAGTGCCTGTCGACAAATCGGCTATCGTGCAAACCATTACAACCAGCAACGGCGTAATATATATTATGAAGAAAATGGCGGTTCCGCCGGAAAATAAAATACAGCAGTTTGTGATCCAGGGCGAAGACTATTACGGCACCAGCATTGATAAAAGAGGGAACACGTACTTCCGCGACCGCTATAACTCACTTACACAACTCGATTTCAGGGATGTTTTGGTATATAATCACGGCGTATCTTCCTTTAGCATAAACTATCGCATTTTCAATGTGCCAAGTATGAAGTACAAAGCTTACTGGGTGGCATTGAACGATTTTCAAAGCGCTTCTTTCAACCAAAAGCTTGCAATCGATACGTCCACTTCCACTACGCTTGCGTACAAAGCTGTACCTCCCAATACTTATAGTGAGATGTATGTAGGCGACGTTACAATCGATACGTTTAGAAACATGCTTAACGTTTACCTGGTTGGAGCAGCCAGTACCTCAGCTGCAGCCAATCCACTGGTATGTGATTATATAAGGCTTGAACCGAATTTTCAATAGTGATACATGAATAAGCAACTATATATCAAAACGATGCTAAAAGTAAAATACCTATTGCCTGTTTCGCTGTTTGTTTGCGCTACCGGCATAGCAGCGGCCCAGCAAGACCCTGCCATAAAAGACGACACAAAAACCCAAGACACCATCACAATCTCCCGCGCCGTTAAAGGAGTTACAGTAACGGGTAAGATCACTGATGCCATTACGGGAAAACCCGCTCCCGGAATCAGGGTACAGGTGGGAAACTTTTCCGCAGTCATAACCGATGATAACGGCAACTTTAGCCTGCCGGTACCTTCCTACAATTCCACTTTACAGATTAGCGGTGAAGGATATGATCTCCGGTTTGTTCCCCTGCAGGGAAAAAAAGAAATAACCGTAGCCCTGCTCGATGAGTCACATGAATCAATACATGAAACTATCAATACATCCACCGGTCTGCAAATAAAGAGAAACCTTACGGCATCTGTAGCGTCGCACCATGTAAATGGTATGGCGTTGCCAACCGAAACAGCCGATGCATTGCTGCAGGGCCGCGTTGCCGGGCTGAACGTAGTACGCCGTTCAGGTTTGCAGGGTGCCGGTGCCAATTTGTTCATGCGTGGTTACAATTCGCTGTACGCAACCAACAAACCATTGATCGTGGTCGACAACCTGCTGTTTGATGCCAATGAATATGGGCAAAGCATAATCGCCAACAATTACACGAATCCGTTTTCCCTGATCGACCTGAAAGATGTAGACAACATTACCGTGTTACCCGATGCGTCTTCCATCTACGGAACCAAAGGCGCTAATGGCGCTATCATTATTACCACCTCGCGCCCAAAATCACAGGCCACCAGGATTGACTTTGCAGCCTATACAGGTATTAACCAGGCGCCGGAAGCCCTGCCGGTGATGAATGCCGCCGACTACCGGATATACCTGTCTGAACTTTTGCAAAGCCGGGGTTTAACAAGCAGCCAGATAGCAGCTCTACCCTATATGAACGATGATCCGTCGGCCGATACCTACAGCATGTACCATTTCAATACGAACTGGCAAAAAAAAGTATTTCAAAACAGCCTCGCCAACAACTACTTTCTAAAAGTGACCGGAGGTGATAACATTGCCATGTACGGTTTAAGCGTTGGCTATATGAAAAACCAGGGCATCATAAACGAAACCGATCTCAGTCGCTTTAACATGCGTTTCAATGCCGAGTTCAACTTCACCAAAAAGTTCACCGGTTTTGCCAATCTTTCGCTCACCTACAATGAGCAGAATATGAAAGACCAGGGCATGGCCGATAAAACAGCCCCGGTATTCCTGTCCCTGGTAAAATCGCCCTTCCTGCACGATCATGACGTAGACAGTAAAGGCGTTGAAAGCCCCAACCTGGCCGACACCGATCCGTTTGGAATAAGCAACCCTGCCGCCATTATTAAAAACATGAAGGCATACAACAAATATTACCGCTTTATGGGTACGGTAGGGTTCAGGTACAAACTGCCAGCTCATTTAACTGCCAGCACCATGATGGGCGTGGTATTTGATAAAATACGCGAAAATATCTTTGTGCCCTCTGTAGGTGCTGCCAAAGACACGTTAAGTAATGCAGTAGCCGATAACCGGTTGGGAACCCAGGTAAAACGCCTGTTCAGCATATATAACGATTCGCGGCTGGAATACAACCGGAACTTTACCGGGGCACATAAATTTACCGCTATGGCCGGGATCCGCTTTCAGCATAACCGGGCTGAGCAGGATTATGCCCTTGGTTTCAACTCTGCCACGGACGACCTCGTAAATGTGCAAAACGGCGTAAATGCATTGCGTCAGGTTGGCGGTGGTATCGGTGTGTGGAACTGGATCAACACCTACGTAAATGCCGAATACAATTACCACGACAAATATTTCCTGAGCTTTAATATGGCTATGGATGCATCCTCCCGTTTTGGCAAACAGGCTGCGGGGGGCATGAAACTGAGCGGTCATCCGTTTGCATTAATGCCATCCATCGGCGCAGCGTGGCTGATCTCTTCTGAAAACTTTATGGCCCATTCTCCCATCAACGTGTTAAAGCTTCGTGCTACATATGGCATTTCAGGTAACGATGATATCGGTAATTATACCAGCCGCAAAACCTATAGTTCGCAAAACCTGCTGGGCATGCAGGGACTTGTGCGCAATGGCATTGCCAACCCCGCTTTGCAATGGGAAACCGTGCATAAACTAAATGCCGGTATCGATGTGGCATTCCTTAACGAACGTGCCGGCATAACCGTAGATGTTTTCCGGTCGCGCACAACCAACATGCTGACATATGAAGAACTGGGCACCGCCACGGGTTTCAGTACCATTCTTACCAATAATGGAAGCATGAAAAACACGGGTATTGAAGTAAGCGCCAACTACCGTATTTTAAATAAAACGGCCCTCAAATGGGATCTTGGTGTAGTGGCAAGCACGTATAAGAACAGGATCGGCTCTGTACCCAATGAACAATTCATCACCAACTATGCCGGGGCCGCTATCTTAACCGCCAATGGCCAGGCCGCCAACCAGTTCTACGGATATGTAGCACAGGGAGTATACGCAACCGATGCAGATGCGGCGGCAGCCGGTTTAAAAAAGAAGAACTATGATGGCACCTATAGCTCCTTCAGCGGCGGTGATATAATATTCCTCGACAGGGACAATAATCAGATTATTGATGAGAACGACCGCCAGGTCATAGGCAATCCCAACCCCGCATTTACCGGTGGCATTTCTAACCGCATCATTTGGAAGCGACTCGAATTGAATACACTGTTCACCTTCAGCCATGGAAATGATGTATACAATTACCTCCGTTACCGGCTCGAAGCCGGAAACGGTGTAGAGAACCAGCTTACCAGCCTGAATAACAGGTGGCGCAGCAACGGGCAGGTAACCAATACGCCAAGAGCAAACTGGGGCGACCCAATGGGTAACAGCCGGTTCAGCAACCGGTGGATCGAAGATGGATCTTACTTCCGCCTGCGGAGCGTTTCACTGCAATATTACATTCCCGTTAAAAACGCCATGGTACATAACGCTACCGTATATGTCAGCGGCACCAACCTGTTCACGTTAACCAGATACAAAGGCTTTGATCCGGAATTCAGCGCCGGCTCCAGCTTATTTGTACAGGGTATCGACACCGGCCTTGACCCATTGTTCAGAAGCGTTACCGTGGGCATTCGTATTGGACTTTAATCCCAACAATAAGCAGTATGAAAAAAAATAAACTTACCATATACTCTACAATTGCAAGCATGAAGATGTTTATTATAAAGCCCATAGCAATGGCCGTTTTTGCAATTGCAGGACTGGCCTCATGTTCAAAGGTACTGGATGTAAAACCGGAAGACGAACTGGATGAAAGCGACATGTATCGAAACGTGTACGATGCCGATGCCGCTGTTATCGGGATCTATGGAAAATTTGTTGGCCTGGCCGAACGTTATGTATTGCTGAATGAACTGCGGGCCGATATGCTCGATTGCACGCTGAACGCCGATGAAAACCTGCGGCAATTAAACACCCATGCGGTCACTGCCACTAATCCCTATGCCACCCCCCGTCCGTTTTACGAAGTGATCATCAATTGCAACGATGTATTGAAGCATTTTAGCATCATGCGTGCAGAAAACAAATTGAAGGATGCCGAATACCAGCAACGCTATGCCGATGTGGCCTTCATTCGTTCGTTTTTGTACCTGCAGTTAGGCATCCATTATGGTGAAATACCTTATGTTACCGATGCGCTGTCAAATATCAACGACGTGAACGATGCATCGAAATTCCCACGCCTGCCGTTCAACACGCTGCTCGACAGTTTGATCAGTTTTACTGAAGGCGTTTCCTTCAAAGACGAATATCCGGGCGGCACCAACCTGAACGTAACGGTAGACGGCTACCCCACAGCTAAATGGTTTATCAACAAAAAACTTCTGTTGGGCGACCTTCACCTTTGGAAAGGCAACTATATACAGGCTGCCAGCTGGTACCGGCAGGTAATGGAAACCGGTACGGTAGGAACCGTTAACGGGTCGTACTATTCAATGTACAAACTGGGTTGGGACAGCAACGGCGATATTGACCATTATATTTCCTATTCCCGTGCCGGCGACGCTTCCACGCTGGTTACCACTTCGCAATGGCGCATCATGTTTGAACAGGCCATGAACACCGAAGGGTTCAGAAGAGAATGGGTTTGGGCCATTCCGTTCGACAATAAATTCAAACCGGAAAATCCTTTTGTTAAAATATTTTCGCCCATTGGCGGTAGTTACCTGGTGCAGCCGTCCCAAGAGGCTATTGATATGTGGAACAATGAACAGCAACGCCCGGCACAGGGCACGCCCGGCATTCCTTATGACGCACGCGGCCAGTTATCGTGGAAACTCATTAACGGGCAGCCCGTTGTAATGAAGTACCTGTACAACTATATTAACAACAGTACCAATTTACCTATAACTGTGCTGCAAAAAGACAGTAAATGGTTCCTGTTCCGCCAAACGCATCTGCACCTTCGTTTCGCAGAAGCAGCCAACCGCGCCGGCCGTTATCTCCTGGCCTGGGGTTTGTTTAATTCGGGTATCGGCGGAGCTTATCCTGCACCCACCAGCAACGTAACCGATTATCAAAATACTTTATGGGATGTGTATCCCTTTAATTTCGACGCCCGAAACAGCGGCAGCACCGGCGTTCCCTATTACCGGTCCGACTGGTACCGAAATATCGGCATCAGGGCAAGGGCTAACCTGGTGAATTACGAGGTGAATAGCGCCGACAGCCTCACTTCCATTGAAACCGGTCTAATAAATGAATGCGGTTTGGAAAATGGGTTTGAAGGCACCCGCTGGCCCGACCTCCTGCGTGTAGCGATGCGCCGCGACGACCCATCGTTTATCGCTGACAAAATATATAATAAACTGATCAAATCAGGTATCTCGTCTGCTTATGCCGATCAGGCCAGGGCAAAACTTATGAGAAAAGACTGGTACCTGCCTTTTGTCTGGCAATAATAAATTATCTTAAATTATCCCGTTAAAACAAAGGGCCTCCTTTCGGGGAGGCTTTTTTTAGTTGCCCAATAATACCATCTGCCGCTATTGCAGACTATCAGCATTTAATTGCAAACAGTAATGATGTGAGAATGGCGACATTTAAAATACTGCAACCTCTTATACAATACAAAAAGAAAAGAATAACAGAAATACCTGCTGAAATACAGCGAAGCATACGTAAACAATTAAGCGAAAGTAATAGGATTCGTGTAATGCCGTTTATGCATTAGATTTTGAACTTTCTCCCTATTTAACTACTGGCCAACAATTCTCATCAAACATCAATTCCTTTATAACCAGCTTCGACTTCCCATTATCCCCCGCATCATAACCATGATACACGATATAATCCTTTCCATCGAAAGTATATACTGAATTATGTCCGGCAGCCACCCAGTTAACGGTATCGCCCTGAATAACCAGTGAACCACCACCCTGCATCATAGGTATATTGTTTTTATCAACATACGGACCGGTCACTTTTTCGCTTCGTCCCACCACCACCTTATAATCGCTTTTCAGGCCGCGGCAGCAAAAATCAACCGATACGAAGAGGTAATAATATTTTCCTTTTTTGAACAGGAACGGCGCCTCGATGGCTGTATTGCCGGCTTCAGTTTTGTGCGAAGCCGACGGTTCGGGTTTTGCCGGGTCTTTTCGCCTGCTGGCAAGGTTATACCATTCTTCGGGATGGGCAACCGAAACAAGATCAGGGTTAAGTTTTACCAGCTTAAGTCCGTTCCAGAACGAACCGAACGAAAGCCAGGGCGTATTGTCATCATCGATGAACAGGTTGGGGTCTATGGCATTCCAGTCGTCGCGGTTGGGAACCGATTGAACGAGCTTTCCATGATCAACCCAACGATAATCAGGTGACGAAGGATGCAATGTTTTATTGGTGGCCACGCCAATGCATGAGGTGTTTTTGCCAAATGCCGAAACGGAATAATACAGGTAATACAAGCCGTTATGATAACTGATATCCGGCGCCCAGGTATGTCCCTTAAATACCGGCAGTTCCTTTACTACCCATTCGGCCGGTTTTGCAAATACCGGGTTCTCTTTTTTCCAGTTAACCCGGTTAACCGACGACCACACGGTTATGCCCATACCGGTGCAGAACATATAATACACACTATCCTGTTTTATCATTACGGGGTCATGCGCCGGAATGAGGTTGGTTTGGGCGGTTACTACCACCGGCAACAGGCAGGCAATGATCCCGCTGTAAATAATACGATATTTCATTAGTTATACATTTCATAAAGAAGACCCGCCAGAGCCTGCACCGGCACCTGACAGGTCTTTCTTATTAACTTATTAACTCGTCACCTGTTAACTCATCAACTCGTCAACTTATGCCTTTTCCTCTATCAACCTTATCACCTGTATCAACTTTTCAACTCTCCTTGTCAACTCGTCAGCTCCCCTACTCCACCACCAGTTTCTGCGTAATCACCTTTTCATCACTCATCACCCGCAACATATACACACCTGCAGTTTGCGGCGCGGGCACCTGTATTACGTTCGATGACAGCTGCCGGTTGGCATATACCAGTTTACCGTCACCGGCGAAGATATAGGTGGTTATATACTTTCCTGTTGCGCCTGCACTGATATGCAACAATTTTCCTTTATGCACCGGGTTGGGATAAATTCCCTTGCGGATCTCCTCCGTTACCAATGGCAGATCGTTCACCGCCTCGCGGGCGGTTGTAGTTGCTATCAACCATTTCTGGCAGTTGCAATCGGAATAATCCTGTAGCGATAGCCGGGTACCTGCCGTAGTAGATGAACCGGCCACACTTACAATTCTTGCCCCCGATGCGGGCGTAAGAATATGCGAGCCGTCGCCCAGCTTTTCAATTTTAAACTTCTGGCAGTTGTTGTTCAACCAGGCATACAGTTGCATTTGCGTGCCTGCACCGGTTCCGCAATTGATCACATCGGCGCTCAGCCCGCCGAGCGAATTGGCGATGCGGTAGTAACCATTACCAACAGGTGTAAAATTCCATTTCTGGCAACTTAAATTGTTCCAGGCGCCCTGCGCTATCCCCTGCCCCGATGCACCGGTACAACCCCAGGCATCCCAAACCATATTGCTGTTCTTATTGGTAATGCGATATAACCCGGCCGCAATCCAGTCGCGGGTAATAAAGGGCCAGCCGCCGCTGAAACCCATATTGGCAATATCCAGTTTAGGGTTTCCATTATCGTTACCATCATAATAATGCATCGAAACAAAGTTCGATCCGTTCTCGGTGAGCAGTCCGAAATGGCCGGGCCCAATATATCTGCCCGATGCGCCCAGCGCAACGGAGCCGCCGCCGTTCTTCATATCGGTACCGTTCTTGTCGGTATACGGGCCTGTTGGACTTGTTGAGCGGCCCATCACCACGTAATAACTGCTGCTGGTGCCGTTGCAACAGGTGCCGCGGTTGGCAAACAGGTAATAATAACTGCCGTTCTTTACAATGCAAGGCGCTTCCCAGTCGGCCCCATTGCCGCCGGCAACACGGGTAACAGAAGCGCCGCTCTTTACTTTACCGGTCGCTGCATCGAGCTCAACAACGCCAATACCGCCATGCCACGAACCATACGACATGTATACTTTTCCATCGGAGTTCCGGAAGATAGCGGGATCGATCGCATTGATATCGGAAGCCGCAGAAGAAGAAACCACTCTGCCCAGGTCGGTCCATACGTAAGCGGAAGAATTTTGATCTAACGTTGGCGAAGTAGCTACGCCTATGGCAGATACGGAAGAGCCAAATGTGGAGCAGGAATAATACAGGTAATACTTCCCGTTCATATAAATACAATCGGGCGCCCAGAATGTACCATTGAAACCCGGCACATAGGAGTTGATCCACGAAGGCCAGGTTCCAATGGGAAAAACCGTTTTGGATCCGGATGTCCAGTGAAACAGGTTGGTTGAATAAGCGGCATAAATGCCATTCCCTGTCGTGAACATCCAGTATTTGCTTCCATCTTTTATAAGTGTAGACGGGTCGTGTGACTGGTAAGCGCCACCAAGCGCTTTTACCTGTTCAGGTTGCATACATAACAGCATTCCCCAAACAAGGAGATAAGGTATTCTATTTTTCATATCAGGCAAGTTTTGAATGGTTAAAAAAAACGTCATTCCAACTTAACCCGCAACACGCTGAATGAATAAGGTGAATTATTGAGTTGTATTTTTTTACCCTTTATTGCAATCGTTGATTCAACAGGTGCTACGTTGGTTGGACTGTCGAATGTATTCAAAGCGGTAAGCTCCGACTGCATCACGGTCAGTTTTCCTGTGGCGGCGATCCTTTTAACGCCATCCAGCTGCAGGGTATTGACCTGTGGTTTGTCAGATGCATTCACCACTTTAATGATCAGCTCATTGGTAGCAGCATCGATACAGGCCGAAGCATAAAGGCTGTCCTGCCCCGCTACCACATCGTTGTTCAATGTAATGGGTACTACTTTGGAACCTTTGTTAAGGGAGAATAATTTCTGTACATGGTAATCGGGCGTTCCATAAGATTGCAGGTTGTTCACCCAAATAAGATCGGGCGCCCACTGCCAGCCATCGATATGTGCGAACAGCGGCGCATAAGAAGCCATTTGCACCACATCGGCGTTGCGCTCGAGGCCGGTCATAAAAGCCGCTTCTGAGATCGCGGCCAGCCACGTATTGCGGTTGCCGCCGGCGGTTTTATCTACATGCGAAGCATATTCGCCACCAAATATTTTGGAGCCGTTGCGCGGGTAGTTGTCGTATCGTCTGGCGTTCTGAAAAAAGAATTCGGGTTTGCGATAATAATGTTCGTCTATAAAGTCTGCATTCATCCTGCGCAGTTCTCCATTCAGGTAATCGAAACGTTCGCCATTGGGATCGGTGCCTGAACTGCAGATAAGTTTGATACTGGGATATTTTTCTTTGATGGCCGTTTGAAACGCTTTCAACCGTTCAATATATTGGGGACCCCAGTTCTCATTGCCTATACCCATCATCTTCAGGTTGAAGGGAGCGGGATGGCCCATCTCGGCGCGTACCTTGCCCCATTTGGTGTTTACATCGCCATTGGCAAATTCAATAAGATCGAGCGCATCCTGTATGTAAGGGTCGAGCGCCTGCATAGGCACTACTTCGGCAGAATTGAACTGGCAGGCCATACCGCAGTTAAGGATCGGCAATGGCTCGGCGCCAATATCTTCGGCCAGTTGAAAGTATTCAAAGAAACCAAGACCAAAGGTTTGGAAATAATCGGGCGCCGCGCGGTGCGGGAACTCAATATTCCATCGGTTCATGATCAACTGCCGTTCTTCAATGGGGCCTACGGTATTCTTCCAGCGATAGCGGTTCGAAAGATCGAAGCCTTCCACGATACAACCACCGGGGAAACGTAGAAAACCGGGTTTCATATCGGCCAGCAATTGTATCATGTCGGCGCGCATCCCGCCGGGGCGGTTCTTCCAGGTATCACCGGGAAACAGGGAGATCATATCGAGGTCAACGGCGCCATTGCCTTCGAACCAGATATTCATTTTCCCTTTCATCACGGTTTCGCGGGCATGAAAGCTTACCGCCGCCTTGTGCCAGTTGTCGCCGGATGCGGTCAGCGAAAGCACCGTATCGCCAATCACGTTCTTTGAAGAATCAATTAGCTCGATATGTAATTTCGTGTGTGCCTGTGGTTGACGATACATTATGGAGAAATCGTACCGTACCCCTTTTTTTATGCCCATACCGCGGAACCCTTCATTGGTCAATCCCAGATCGCCTTTTGAAACATTGTTCATGGTAACACGCAGGAAACGGGGATTGCGGGTGTTTTCTTCCGACCTGTTGATCACCAGCATTTCGCCTTCCACAAACTTTTTGCGGTTCACCGCCCAGCCCATCATTGGTTTGAAGAACTCGAACGAGCGGTTCTTTACCAGTTCGGCATAGATGCCGCCGTCTGCTCCGAGGTTGATATCTTCAAAAAATACACCCCACATGGTAGGCTGTATGGCTGCACCGGGTTGATTCGCCTTTACAATCAGTGTGTGATTTTGTTGCGAAAAAGTTTGTTTGCCAAATATAGTTATGGCCATCAGCAAAAATGCAATTCGTTGTTTCATCTATTTTAGTTCTTAGTTTTAACTTCCTGGTTATTCAGTTATTCAGTTGTTCAGTTTTCGATTCAACTTATGAACTTACTATCTCAATAATTTATAAACTACTTCTTTTTTCCCCAAATCCCCGTTCCCACGTTATTCAATCCCGTAAATACCAATGTAGTACTTTTCTTATTCTCCCAGTCACGTTCTCTTGTAACATACACTTTATCGGTGAATGTTCCATTGTTCCATTTTAATTCCAGCCAGGGTGCGCTGAACGTCCAGGCATTGGCGGCGCTGCCATTGATCTTTCCGTCGGCGTTCAGTGTAATGGTGGTTGCCACCTGCAGACCGGCGTTTACCTGTTCCGCAGCATACCCCGGAACCACGGTGTACCCCAGCACGATCTGCTCCCAATCGCCCGTGAGCTCGTTTTGCGCTATGCTGCTTTGCGCAACATTGGCATAGCGTTCGGGCGATACAACGGGCCAGCCGTCGGTGGTCCAGAATATTTTGCGTACATGCAGGTTCATATAAAATTTATCAACCGATGGCCTGCCCTGGTGCGCCATATAATACTGACCGCCTTCCTCGAAAACAGCGCAATGCGCCACCCCCTGCCAGCCGCCATGGCCCTGAAACTGGTACGGTGCTATGATCATAGGGACATTATCTTCTTCAGTGTTCAGATCCTTTCCGTTGTAATCGAGGAACGGCCCCTGTGGCGATGATGACCGTCCTACCCGTACATTGTATTTTGTTTCCAGCCAGTCGTAGGCAATGAAGAGATAGTATTTGTTCTGCGCACTGTTGTAAATGACTTCGGGCCCTTCGATGTTCCCGTTCACCACACCACCGGTAAAACCACGCTGGGCAATGCGTTTTCCCTTATCACCGCCGGTAGCGGCCAAACCGGTGCCTGCATTCAGCTTCAGCACATAAATACCATCGAAAGCCGAACCATAATACATCCAGTGCTCACCCTGTGGGGTAACCACCACCGTTGGGTCAATGGCGTTGGTTTGCACGTACGGAAAATCATTTCTCGATGTTACCACCAGCCCCTGCTCGGTCCAGGGTCCTTCCGGTGCGGTAGCGGTGGCCAGCCCGATAACGCTTAAACGCAAGGTGGGGCTCGAAAGAGAATAGTACAGGCGATACTGGTTGTTCACCTTCAATACATAGGGCGCCCACAATGATTGAAAAGGCGTACCGCCCGCCTGTGTTATAAAATTAGCGCCCATTGCAGGTAATTCACCAAAAGCCCAGCCCACAAACTGCCATTGTATAAGGTCTTTTGATCTTCTTATCTGTATGCCGGGTTTTACGGTGGTGCCATAAGCCGCATCGGTGCTGAAACAATAATAATATCCGTCGCTTTTTACCATCGATGGGTCGTGCACATTGTATGGGCCCCATTGGGTGTGGTAAGTAAAGGGCGCTATGGAAGCGTAGGTATCTGTAATGGAATTGATGTCGAAGGCCGGTGGTGGCGGCGGGGCGCCGGGATCAACGGGCTCCGGACCGGCTGTCTTTTTCTGACAACCGGCAACCACGATGAGCACCACCGCAATCAGTAATCGTATGTAACGTACCGGAATATACATGCAAACAATCAGTTAATGACAGTAAACCGTGCCGGGCAGCGGAAATTGTCACTGGCACAATTATAAATATTAATTCGTTATTGAACAAACCCGGGTAATGGCAGGTCACCCTTCAGGGGTATGCTCACCCGCAAATGTGCGAGCCATCGTGTTAAGGGTGAGCCCCCTTTGAAAGGGACCCCACCCCACACGTTAATAGCCCGCGTTCTGTTTCAGGTTTTTGTTCACGTCTATTTCCGCCTGCGGAATGGAGAAGAATTCTCTTCCCGGCACATAACTGTTGAACTCCGGGTCATGCGATTTGAGCTCTGCCAGCCTGGTGGGGTTCTGCAACCAGCCCCAGCGGCGGATATCATCGAACCGGTGCCCTTCGAGGGCAAATTCCAAAGCGCGTTCATGGGCGATGCGCTCGCGCATATTCTCTTTCGATAAACCGGCAAACTCCGCTTCCCTGTCGGGCAGGTTGGCCCGGTTGCGCACACGCTGGATCTGTTTGGCGCATTCAGCCCTGTTGTCAAGCTCGTTCTGGCATTCGGCATACATCAGCAGTACATCGGCAAAACGCATCAACCGTTCATTGATGCCCGACCGCCAGTCTTTTTCATCAGGCACATTACCACCGCCATTGCCATATTTCTTTACGCCCAGTTTACCCAGCTCGGCAGCATATACGGTTTGAAAAGATTGCCCGTACAGCGTACAGCCGGGATAATTATAATAGATCGTAGCCTTCAGGCGGGGATCGTCTTCATTGGATTTTGTTTTTTCCTTTTTGAACTCATCAACGATCCATTGGGTGGGCGCCGCATCGTTCCAGCCAAATGGCGCCGGTGCGAACGTAATGGCGCGGGCAGTGGTTTTACTCCAGTCTGCCGCCGGTGAGCTCACCCAGCCTAAGGTAATACCGCCTACGTCGCGGCTGAACTGAATTTCAAAGATGGATTCCCTGTTATTCTCATTTGCTTCTGTGAAGTTATCGCCATAATTGGCCATGAGGTCGTAACTGCCCATGTCCATCACTTCTTTGAACTTTGCTGAAGCCAGGTCATATTTTTTATTGAACAGATAGCTTTTACCAAGGAATGCCAGCGCTGCGCCTTTTGTTGCGCGGCCGAGATCGGCGCCGCTGTAGGAAGCCGGCAACAGCTTCGAAGCTTCGTCAAAATCGCTGTATACATGGTTCCATACATCTTCGGGTGATGCCTGGGCAGGAAAGTATTCCGATGAATTCTCGTAGAACTTCGTCACCAGCGGTATATTATTGAAGAAGGTAACCAGGTAATAATAATTCAGGCCACGCAGAAACAACGCTTCACCCCGCAACCGATCTTTCAACTCCTGGTCTTTAAATGGCACCTTATCTATATTACTCAACACAAAATTGGAACGGGTTACCCCACCGTAAAATGCGATCCACAACCATTGCTGCATAATGGTATTATTAAACAGCTTGAAGGAGCCGGTGTTCGATAACACGTCCCACGGGCTGGGGCTCATCATATCATCGCCGCGCAGATCGAGCGCGCACTGTGCAAATCGTAAAAAGGTGCCGTCATAGTATAATGACTGGTAAACAGCATTCACCGCCATCAATGCATCATTGTCGTTCTTCCAGAAAGTTGCGGTTGTTTGCTGATTGGGATTCGTTAGCTCGAGGTAATCTTTACCACACGACATACCGGTAACAGCCACAATGGTAGTCAGGACTATTTTTTTAATGTTCATTGCATTCAGTTTTGAAGTTCATAGTTCATAGTTCACTGTTCTTAGTTCATAGTTCACAGTTCACAGTTCTTAGTTCACTGTTTACAGTTTCTGTATTTGCGTTAGGCGTTAAGCGTTCCGCCTCCTCACAATCCCAGTTGCAGGCCAAAAAGAAATGACCTTGGATTAGGTAATCCTCCTGCTTCATTGGCGGTAAATGGCCGGTTTGGATATGATCCGTTATCGATTGCCCGGTCGAACAAACCGTTATTATTGGCAAAGTCGGGATCGAACCCTGTATAGTTTGTAAATGTTACCAGGTTTTGTGCTGTGGCGTATATTCTCAGGTTCGACAGGTGCGCCTTTTTCAGCAGATCCTGCGGAAACGTATAACCTATCTGTAATGTGGTTATGCGAAAGAAACTGCCGTTCTCGAGCCAGCGGGCAGATGCCCGGCCGTTCTTATTGGGATCGAACATCACCACGCGGGGCACATCGGTATTGGTGTTGGTGGGCGTCCAGCGGTTAAGCAGCCTGGTGCCATAGTTATCCCAGCCGGCGCCATTCTCAATACCGGCCCGGATGCTGTTGAAGATCATATTGCCCGAAACTCCTGAACCAACTACCGACAGGTCGAATTGTTTATACGATACGGCGGCATTGAACCCGTAGTACAATTTTGGAATGGCCCTGCCGAGGTACGTACGGTCGTCATCATCGATCTTTCCATCGGGCGTGCCCGTCAGTTTTCCACCGGCATCACGGCCATTGATGTCTTTGAACCTGTAGTCGCCGGGCCGGGTCAACTCCTCCTGATACCGTTTAATGGGCGACTTGGCATTTAAGGCATCTATCTCTGCCTGGTTCTGGAAAATACCGTCTATCACCCAGCCATACAACTCTCCTACTTCACGCCCCACTTCCGTTTTGGTTATGTTACCATAACCATAAATGGGATTGTTACCATAACCCAGCGCCAGCACCTTATTATTAAGGGTCGACATGTTCGCATTTATGTTATAGGTGAAATCTCCTTTTTTGTCGTTGTAGCCCAACTGGAATTCAAAACCAGAGTTCTGAATGGAAGCGCCGTTGATAAAAGGTGATTCCCCGGGGTATACGCCTGTTGAACCAGGGATCTGCACCCGCAACAGAATGTCTTTGCCGGTATTACGGTAATACTCGGCAGAGAAGGTGATCTTTCTGAAAAGCTCTATATCCAAACCGATATTCCGGCTGATCATGGTTTCCCATTTGATATCGGGCACCGGGAAAGTGGTTTGCGTGGCGCCTAAAGCCAGCTGATTGCCAAACACGGCATGTGCATAGGAATTGATAAAAGCCTGGTATTGGTAGTCGCCTATTTCCTGGTTACCCAGTTCGCCATAAGAAGCACGCAGCTTTACCTGGTTTACATAGGAAGGCAAAACGGTTTGAAGCCACTGCTCATTATGCAGCTTCCACGCCAACGCAATTGAAGGAAAATTCCCCCAACGGTTCTGCGGTGCAAACCTCGACGAACCATCACGGCGCAGTGTAGCTGTTAACAGGTATTTGTCGTCGTAGATGTAGTTCACCCGGCCGAAATAAGAACTTAGCCGGCTTTTAAATACATCACCCGTGGCCGTAATACCCGAGGTGCCATTGCTCAAAACCGGAAAATAAGGTTGGGTAAATCCTTCGGCATGAGCGAACGACCGCGATATATTGCTTTCCAAGGTCGATTGCCCGGCCAATGCGTTTATTGAATGCCGGCCAATGATCTTTTCGAAAGTGAGGGTATTTTCAATGGTACCGGTATTACCCGAACCGCGCCAGTCGTTCAGTTTGGCAATATTGTTTACATAGAACCAGCCGAGGTCGTGTATGGGCTTAAAGTTGAAATCGCGCCAGTCGGTTCTTTCATAACCCAGGCTTAATTTATATTTCAATCCTTTAAAGAATTCATACTCGCCATACGCATTACCAATAAAGCGAAAACGTTCTGTTTTGCTATCCAGCACATTGTTGAACCCTATAGCATTGGCGGTATAGGAACCATGGATGGTTTGGCTCGAGCTGCTGAACCCATCGCGGGTTGTTGAATCGTATACCGGCAGCGTGGGTATGGCATTGACGATATAACCAAGTATATTTCCGTCGTGCAGGAAGGTCATGAACCGCTGATCGATCTTTGCATAACTGAACGATTCTCCAAACTTAAAGCGGCCCTGTTTAAAATCGGTATTGATACGAAAGGAATAACGTTGATAGGATGGTCCTTTTCCGGCTACCGTTCCGGTATGATCGAAATAGTTGACGGAGATATAATATTTAGCGGCGTCCGATCCGCCCGAAATGCCTATTGTATGCTCCTGTATTTTACCTGTTTTGAAAGCTTCTTCCTGCCAGTTGGTATTTATATTCTTCACAAACAATGGCGAATTGGGATCGTTTGCCGGCTTTATCAGTTCTGCCGGCTGGGCATTGGCGCTGGCTTCGTTCACCAGTTCCTGGTATTGTTGGGTGTTGGCCACATCATATCTTTTTACGATATTCTGTACACCATAATAGCCATTGTAATCAAGTTTGAATTTGCCTGTTTTACCGCGTTTGGTAGTAATGATGATCACGCCGTTGGCAGCACGTGATCCGTAGATCGCCGCCGCCGACCCATCTTTCAACACCTGTATGGTTTCAACGTCTGAAATAACCAGGTCATTCACGGGCGCCTGTACGCCATCGATAATATACAGTGGATTATTGTTGGAGAAATTCCCTATGCCCCGTATTTTAATAGCGGGTGCAGCGCCGGGCTGTCCGCCACTGGTAACGCTTACCCCGGCCACCTGGCCCTGCATGGCTTTCAACACATCGTTTGTAGGCATCTTGTTCAGTAATTTTGCGTCAACGGTGCTGATAGAGCCGGTAAGATCTTTTTTACGTTGTGTTCCATAGCCGATTACCACCACCTCTTCCTGTTGCGTTACATTTCTTTTTAATGATACGTTGATCTCCTTTCTGCCCGAAAGCGGTACTTCTGTAAGCTCCATCTCTACCGATGAAAACACCAGCGAAACAGTACCCTCCGGTACTTCCAGTTTAAAAAATCCTTTATCATCGGTTATGGTGCCAATGGCGTTATTGCCTTTCACATACACCGATACCCCCGGAAGGGGCGTACCCGCTTCGTTGGTAACGATGCCGCTTACCGAAAAGCTGACCACCCCGGTGATGTCTTTTGAAACAATGATCACCTCTTTGTCGACCAGGCTGAACTTCAAACCTGATTCGGCAAGAGCCGTTTTCAATACGGAAGAAACAGGCGTTTCTTTTACTGAAATAGTTACCAGGAAGTCGCGTGGTAATATGTCGTTGCTGTAGGCAAACCGGTATTCGGTCACCTTTTCAATGCTTTTAAATAATTGCGGTATAGATGCATTTCTCAACGACAAGGTCACTTTCTCTTCCTGTGAAAGTCCTTTCGCCGATACATGCAGGCAACCGATAATAAGTAAAGCAGTCGTTAGTTTCATAATCCTTACAGCTTTGGCCGATGCCGTGTAAAGCAAGGTATCCACCTTTGGCGGATGAAATTTTTTCATACCTTTAGAATGTTTAAAGATGAATAATGGAAACAGGCCAATACTTCGACGTTAACCTGTTTCGGCTTTAAGCAGGGGAATGTTGCCGCATTCCCCTTTTTATTTTTGCTATCTCTTATACATTGGAAGCGCCCTGGTTAACTAGTTAACTTGTTAACTCGTCAACAAGCCATCATCTATATATAACAATATTTTGTTCACCCTCGAATCTGTAATTGAACCGCTTCGATGCCCGTAATATCTCCAGCACCTGTTCTATCTTTTCCTTTTTAAAAGTGGCGGTGAAATGGTATTGCTTTATGTCGTTCGATTCGAATTGTATGTTCACGTTGTACCACCGGTTAAGCTGAAACGCTATTTCTTCGAACGCTTCATCCTCAAAAGCCAGGTTGTTTTGTACCCAGGCCAGTTCCTTCATATTGCCATCGTCGCTTTTCTTTACGGGTTTAACCAGCACCTGTTCGGGATTAGCGGCAGCAGCTGATCTTGAAGCGCCTTCATCACCTCTCTTACTTTCCGTCCATAAAACTTTTTCATCGGGATGCAGCAGCAGTTTGCGGTTATTATCTTTTTTCAATGTCACTTCTACCAGCCCGCGTACCAGCACCGTTTCGGTTCTGCTTTCGTTATTATATGACTTTACGTTAAATGCGGTACCCAGCGCTTTTACATCCATACTGGCAGTATGCACAATAAAGGGCACGGCGGCATTATGCTGCACTTCAAAAAAGGCTTCGCCTTTCAGATATACTTCACGGGTGTTTTGGGCATATTGCTCGTTCAGGTACATTTCACTGCCTGCATTCAGGATCACCTGGGTGCCATCGGGAAACTGAAAGCTTTTCCGTTCGCCGGGCTTGCATACATATTGTATCTTAGCCGGTTGGGGTATAGATGTACGTTGTGATTTCCATATAAGATAAAAACCGATAGTGCCTATGGCCAGCAGGGCAATTGCTATGGAAGAGAACCGCCGGTACAACAATGCCGAACGGCGCGCAGGTTGTAAATCGATCACCGGGGCATTTTCACTGGTGGCCATTTTTTTCTTCAGGCCTTCCAGTTGTTCTTCAAGATCGGCCTGCGCCAGGGCCGTGAACAGTATCCGGTACTCCTGCACCGCTTCTTCTATCAGTTCTTTTTTACCGGGGTTTTCAGCAATAAAGGTTTCCCAGTAATGAACATCCTGTTCATTTCTCCTGAGACAGTAATTAATAAAAGATTCTTCTTTTAACAGGTCTTCAACCGTCCGGTACTTATGTTGCATGTCCGCTCTTTTATAAGCAGAGTGTTGTACCCTTCCGTTTTACCCGTTCTTTTTAAAATATTTTTCACAGAAGGGGAAAAGTTGACGTGTTGACTGGTTGACGTGTTGACTGGTTGGCGTGTTGACGAGTTGACGAGTTGGCAAGTTGACAGCGCCTCAACGAAGCGGTGTTCAGTTCTGTCAATTTTCCCGGTTTATAAAATAAAAGAGGCTACATATAACAGTAAAAGTGATTGTATACCGGAAACGATGGCCGGCTGCACGAGTCGTTGTTTGATCTTAAATAACGCTTCATGTATTTTATTATACACGGTTCGATGGGTGAGCCCTGTTTTTTGTGTAATTGCATCGTAGCTTAAGCCTTCATAGAACTTAAGCATAATAAGTTCGCGCTGCCTGGCCGGCAGTTCATTAACGACGGCCATCAGGTGTTTGCTCACCGCTTCGTTATCGTCTTTGATTATAAGCGTTTCTTCATAAGAGGTTTCAAAGCCTTCTTCTTCTTTTTTGCTCCAGGCCACTTCGAGGTTTACCGTTCTGCGGGCCTTCACCCAGTCGCTGGTAAGCCGGCGTAAAAAGGAGATGATGATGTAGCTGCGCACATTTTTGGCTTCCATCAGCGTTTGGCGCTTTTCCCAGAGGTACAGGAACTGTTGCTGAATAACGTCTTTAACCAGATCGCTGTCGTGGATGTTCTTCAACCCGATAAATAATAAGGTGTGATAGTATCTGGTATACAGTTCGTACAAAGCGTCTTTATCACCTTGCAGCAAACGTTCCCAACAAAGGTTGTCGGTATGAATGGCAGTCTGGATCATTATGGCAATCGTTAAGGCTGAACGCGCAACGCTTAACGCTGACTTTCGAAATTTGTACTTCCCCAAAAAATAAATCAGCTCGAAATTCGGACTTTCGCCTTCAGCGTTCGGCGTTCTGCGTTAAGCATTTCCTTTTAAATTTAAATGTATTCACCACATTTAAAAAATATTTTTCTAACTGCTTCAATAAGAAACAGTTTTCCGGTTCCCTGTTTCCCGGGCCCTTACATCAGCATGCCCGCCAAAAACCGAACTGTCATTAATTTGAATCCGCCAACCGGCAGCCGGTAACTGATTGAATATGGCAAAAAAAATGTCCCGGGTTACCGGGACAATTATAAAACTTTACTATATAAACTATTATTATCTCAACTGGTTGATGGTGCAATGGTCCATATCGCCGTAATCGAGGTTTTCACCGGCCATACCCCAAATGAAGGTGTAGTTGCTGGTACCAGCGCCTGAGTGAATGCTCCAGTTGGGAGAAATAACCGCCTGCTCGTTCTGCATCCAGATATGGCGGGTTTCCTGTGGTTCGCCCATGAAATGGCATACGCTCTGATTTTCGGGCACTTCAAAGTAGAAGTACACTTCCATCCTGCGGTCGTGCGTATGGGCCGGCATGGTATTCCAAACGCTGCCGCTTTTCAATTCCGTCATCCCCATTTGCAACTGGCATACTTCCAGTACACTGGCAACTATCAGTTTATTGATCACCCGGTGATTGGCTGTAGCCGCACTGCCCAGCTCCACCACTTCGGCGTTTGCCTTCGAGATCTTTTTGGTGGGGTAAGTATGGTGCGCCGGCGCCGCATTGATATAGAATTTCGCCGGTTGCTTACCATCGGCAGAAGTAAACTGCACGTCTTTTGTGCCCTTGCCAATATATAATGCTTCTTTGTAATCCAGCTCATAGGTTTGTCCGTCGGCGGTGATGGTACCTTTACCGCCTACGTTGATGATGCCCATTTCTCTCCTTTCGAGGAAGAATTGTGCTTTCAGTTTTTCGGGATTGGGCAGCGCCACCGCTTTTGATACGGGCATAATACCACCGGCAATATAGCGGTCGTAGTGCGACAGGGTAAACTGCGCGGTATCTGCTTCAAATATTTTGTCTATTAAAAAAGCCTTGCGCAAAGCAGCGGTATCCATTTGCTTTGCTTCATTGGGACTTATTGCTAATCGGTTATCCATAATTGTTTAATTGAGTCTTGTGTGGTCAATAGGCAGGGTACATCTATTAAAGTGCGCTATTGAGACAGAAAATCGTGAATCGTGAAAAGACCTTCTTATCCCGTGCCTCAAAATTACTTCGGCAATCTACACAGCTTACAGGTCATTTCCTCTATCAACATTATCAACTTTATCACCTTTATTAACTTTTCAACCAGTCAACTCGTCAACCAGTCAACTCGTCAACTATCTCCCCATCCATCCGCCGTCAACGGTAACTATCGTTCCCGTTACATAATCAGAAGCCGGCGATGCCAGATACACAGCCGCGCCTTTCATATCCTCGCCTTCGCCCCAACGGCCGGCAGGGATACGTGCCAGGATCGAATTCGCACGATCGGGATCATTACGCAATGCTTCGGTATTATCGGTTGAAATATAACCGGGCGCAATGGCATTCACCTGTACGCCTTTACCAGCCCATTCGTTCGAGAGGGCCATGGTCAAACGGGCAATTGCACCTTTGCTGGCTGCATAACCGGGTACGTTGATGCCACCCTGGAAGCTCAATAAAGAGGCGGTGAAGATGATCTTGCCATTTCCACGCACGATCATATCCTTACCGAACTCACGGGCTAAAATAAACTGGGCGTTGAGATTTACGTTGATCACTTCATCCCAGTACTCATCGGGATGTTCGGCTGCGGGTTTACGCATGATGGTGCCTGCGTTGCAGAATAAAATATCAACAGGCGCGTTTTCGCCTTTCACCTTATCGATGAAAGTATAAATGGCTTTGCGATCGTTGAAATCGGCCTGATAGGCTTTAAAAGAACGGCCGGTAGCCTCCACTTCCTGCTGAACTTTACTGCCGGTCAGTTCCAGACTGGCCGATACGCCAATAATGTCGGCGCC
Organism: Niastella populi; assembly: GCF_002078015.1. Lineage (GTDB taxonomy): Bacteria > Bacteroidota > Bacteroidia > Chitinophagales > Chitinophagaceae > Niastella > Niastella populi. Next base: position 131,362 of record NZ_LWBP01000056.1, read on the forward strand.
TGCTTCCGCCAGCGCAACGGCAATTGATTTACCGATGCCTCTTTTGCAACCTGTAACCAGTGCTGTTTTGCCTGCCAATGAAAATTTTGAAAGAATGCTCATAATAATTTTAGTTTAACCAGATACAATAGAAGCCTGAGAAAAATCTTCTTTCCCACGTTGCCGGGTAAGTAAACCGGGCTGCAATTTCCTGCATGAGGGGTAGACTACCAAATTTAACCGTCTCCGGTTACCAGTTTCCGGTTACCGGCACTCAATTCCGATAATGCTACCAATTGTCAGTTCTCCGGATCTTTTGTCCGGCAACAGGTGCCAACAAATTGCCATTCATCTACTTAAGTACTTATGGCAGTCATTTCCAAACCATTACAGCCTTATTTTTTTCGTAAGGGAGCTTCAGATTGCCAAGCGAGGGAGAAGGAACATCTTTCAAAACAAGAACGGGGGCAGTTTGCGCCGCCGGGATATTGAGGCCATCCACACGCAGTTGTTGTACATCATCGAAGATCACGGCCGGTCTGAAATCGGGTTGTTTATATTGCAGTTTGACATTCTTTAATTGTAAGCCGTTCACATGGCGAACGTACAGTCCCCAGCAAGGCAACTCGCCAAACATGGAGAACTCGGGATAGTCGGACGCCTTTTCGGGTACCTTTTGCAGGGAGTCGAGCGCAAAATGCGCCACCTGTTTGCTGCCGCCGCCTTCATAGGTAACACTGATATTTTCAAGGACCACGTTCTCGATCGGGTGACCGGGCAAACCGGTTATACTTGCCGGAAATACATTGTGCGGAGCAGTCACCACCGGCCCTTCCATTTCATACCCTTTATCGGGCTTGCCGGCCGGCACTTTTACCTTCACGTTAGTGATAATGATATTGCGCACTTTACCGATAGCCGCTTCGGTTTTGCGATGCCCGAGGCGAATGAAAATGGCATTGCCGGTATTGGTGGCTTTTATATTTTCAATGAAAATATCTTCCAGCGTACCGCCGTCTACCGACTCGAGCGCTATCGCCGACCGGTAGGTATCGTAAATTTTTATGTTGCTTACTTTTACCCGTTTGAAACCGCCATGCGAAGCCGTGCCGAACTTCAAAGCGCTGGCGCTCGAGCGCACCACGCAATCGCTGATCTCGATATTCTCACAAAACGTATCGGGGTTGCCCGATTTCAAACAAATGCCATCGTCATCGGCATTTACATTACAGCGGGTCACTTTTACATTGCGGCAGTCATCGATATCGATGCCATCGTTATTGTAATAGGCGGTGCTTTGCACCCGGATGCTGTCAATGACGAGGTTGGTACATTCGCGGTAAGTTTGCACCCAGCAGGCGGCGTCTTTGAACAATACACCGGTGATGGTTACCTGGTCGCAGTTTTTGAATGTAAGCAGGTGCGGACGGTTAAACTCTGCCGAGCGTTTTTGCCCCCAGGGATTTACGGTTTGCCATTGGGGATCCTGCAATGTGCCTTCGCGTAACATGCGGTCTACATCGGCCACCACTTCCCTGCCCCGCCCGTCGATAGTGCCTGTGCCGGTAATGGAAATATGATTTTGCCGGTCGGCCACGATCAGTGCCGATGCGCGCGTTGTGCCATAATCGCTGCGTTTGGTACTGCCCAGCAAATAGGCATTGGCCGATACATGCAATTCAACCCCTGACTTTATATTGATAACCCCGGTTACGAATTTACCGGCGGGAATGTATACCTGGCCTCCACCTGCAGAAGCTGCACTGTCGATGGCTTTTTGAATAGCCGCTACATTGTTTGTATTGCCGTCACCAACCGCACCGAATGTTGTTATATCGAATATTTTCTTTTGACCAAATACTGTTGTAGTAACAATCGCCAGAATCAAATACAGGCTTGCTTTTTTCATATGTATGTATTAAGTTAACCAGTTAACGAGTTAACTGGTTAACTCGTTAACTTAATAGCTTGATCTCGGTCTGTTCGCAGGCAGTTTTCCAAACTTCTTATTCGGCCGGCTTCCCATTACAATCGTCATTTTACCGCCCTGCATGATCTGCTGATGCGTAATATAGGCGTTCGGCCAGGGTTTGCCATTCAGCATTACGCGTTGAATATAGATATTCTTTGGGCTGTTCTGTTCTACTTTTAACGAAAACGTTTTCTTACCCGGCAGTTGAATGGTGGCCCCATCAAACAATGGACTGCCCAGTACATAGGCGCCGTTTGCAGGAAATACAGGATAGAAACCTAAAGAAGAGAAAATATACCAGGCCGACATTTGCCCGCAATCTTCGTTACCGCTGATACCATCGGTGGTATTGAGGTACTGATCTTTCAGAATAAACCGCACCTTCTCTGCTGTTTTCCATTGCTTGCCGGCGTAAGCATATAAATAGGTGGTGTGATGACCGGGTTCATTGCCATGCGCATACTGACCGATCATTCCTGAAATATCGGGCGGCGAATTGGGATCGAACTCTATTTTCAGTTTGAAGAAGGTATCGAGCCGGCTGTCGAATGCCGCATCGCCGCCAAGCAGTTTTATCAATCCTTCCACATCCTGCGGTACCAGCCAGGTATACTGCCAGGCATTGCCTTCGCAATAATCATCGATCCAGGGGTGACTGGTGCGGCCCGGACCGAACGATGCATTCCATTCACCCTGTTCGTTCTTTCCCCTGAAAAATTGGGTAGTACTGTCGAAATAATTGCGGTAATACAGCGCGCGTTTTGCAAACAGCGCTGCATCTTCCGTTTTGCCCATTTTCTTTGCCATCAATGCAATGCTGCCATCACTGATGCAATACTCCATGGCCTTTGCCACCGATTCCTGCACTTTGTTATGCGGAATATAACCGAGCGATTTCACATAGTTGAGGCCAAACTCATCGCGCAGCGACGTGTTCTTCACCGCTTCAAAAGCAAGAGCGGTATCAAATCCGCGGTAACCTTTTAAATACGCTTCAGCAACGATCTGTACACCGCTCATGCCGGGCATCAGGTTGGTTTCGTTACCGGCCAGGTGCCAGATAGGCAATTTACCCTGTTGTTTGTAAATATGCAACATGGTATTGATCATATCGTTCACCCGCCCGGGCTGCGTAATGGTATACAGCGGGTTCAGTGCGCGATAGGTATCCCATAATGAGAAGATCGTATAGTTATTAAAAGGTGCTTTGTACACTTTTTTATCGGCGCCGCGGTATTCGCCATTGGCATCATTGAACAGCGCAGGGTCGATCATGGTATGGTACATGGCGGTATAAAAGATCTTTTTGGCCGTTGTATCTTTTGTATCGATAACGATCCTGCTCAACTCATGTTCCCATTTGGCATCTGCATCCTTTTTTACTTTGGTAAAATCCCAGTGAGGAATTTCAGCATCGATATTGGCGAGGGCGTTTTCTGCACTTACCGGTGAAATGCCCACTTTTACCAATACCGCCCCGGCTTTATTGCCAAAACTGATAATGCCTTTGATGCCATCTCCTTTTGCCGATTGCCCTTCCAGCTTTTGCGAGTTGTCATATACTTCAAACTGCTGCATGGGCACAGATAACCTGATGGCAAAATACAACTGCTGACTGGGCGCCCAGCCTTTTGAGAAGCGGTACCCGTACAACGTGGAATCGTTTACCTTTTCAATCCGGGTTTCTATCGCTTTATCGCCGATGCCTTCCTTCAGATCTACCAGAATGCGGGCTTCACTTTGGCTGGGAAACTGATACCGATGAAAACCTACCCGGTCGGTGGCTGTCAACTGCACGAAAATATTGTAGTCGTCGAGGTGCACACTATAATAGCCGGGCCGCACCGATTCCTTTTTATGCGAAAAATGGGAAGATGGACCGGCGGTCGGCGCTTCCTGTGTTACTTTACCGGTTTTGATTGCGCCGGTAAACGGCATCATCATCACATCACCGAGATCGGGCATGCCGGTACCGCTTAAATGCGTGTGAGAAAAACCTTTAATAATGCTGTCGGTATAGTTATAACCAGAGCACCAGTCCCACCCACGGAACACATTATCGGGGCCCAGTTGAACCGCGCCAAATGGAACATTGGCGCCGAGGAATACGTGGGCATGGCCCGCCGTACCGATATAGGGGTTCACCAGATCAGTAAAAAGTTGGGAAAAAGATGCGAAATGAATTAACAGAAAACAGGAAACAGCAGCGATGCTTTTTGTAATTACACTAATCCAATTACCTTTCATGCCATTTGATTTACAACAAACAAATATAAAAACGCAAAACGCTGAAGGCCGAAGGCTTAACGTAACCTACAGGTCGATTTCAGCTACAGGATAGTGCGCAAGGTAACACTTATGTAATGTTGAGAAGCAAAAAAGGTGGGCCTCCGCCAACCGGCGAAGGCCCACCTTAAAAATTTTAACCTTCTTTAAACTTGTTAACCTGTTAACCTGTTAACCTACTTCCCTATTTCCGCAAAATAATTCGGATAATCGGTGATAATGCCATCAACGCCGGCGGCGATCAGGCTTTTCATTTTTTCCTTATCGTTCACCGTCCAGGGAACCAGCTTCATGTTCCTGCTATGGCAAAAATCGGCCATCTCTTTGGTCACCAGGTCGTACACGGGACTATAAATATGCGGCAGAAAACCAAGGCTTTTCAGGTTGCTGTCGAGGTTCCTGCCCGAGGTTAAATAACCGATCACTATCTCCGGATGGTTTTTGCGCACGTATTGCAGCGGGCGTACATCGAACGACTGAATATAGAACCGGTTGCCGATATTGCGCGGCCTCACATCTGCCAGCACCGCTTTTACCACATCGGCCGGACTGGCATTGTATTTCAAGGAATCGAACTTCGGCGAAGTTTTTAACTCGATATTGTAAATGGGTTTGGGCAGGTTGTTGGCAGTAACGTATGCTTCCACGGAATCGATCAGTTCACCCAGCAACGGCATGCTCACTTTTATTTTCTGCTGCTGCGGCCATGCGGGAAATGGTTTTGAACCTACATCGAACTTTTTGATGTCGTCATAGTTCATCTGATGCCACACGTATTTTTTGGCATCGGCCTTTGCTATTTCACCGCCATCGGCGTATAATGAGTGATTGATATTTACAAATGGATCATGAGCGATCAGCACTTTGCCATCTTTGGTAAGGTATACATCTACCTCAATGCAATTGGCGCCTGCTTCAACGCCTTTTTTCATGGCGGGAATGGTATTCTCGGGCATAAGACCACGGGTGCCACGGTGCCCTTCTTTATAAAAGACCGGATAATTTTGCGGAACCGTCAACTTCCTGGAGGCTGTGCAGGCCACCATACAAGCTGCGATCACAGATAAAACCAACATACGTTTCATTATAGTCTAATTTGATTTACTCAGCACGATGAATAATAAAGCGGCAATGGCAGCGCCAATGACGGGGCCAATTATCGGAACCCAGGCGTATTTCCAGTTGCTGCTGCCTTTATGTTTTATTGGTAAAATGGCGTGTACGATACGCGGGCCGAGGTCACGCGCCGGGTTGATGGCATAACCGGTTGTTCCGCCCAGCGAAAGCCCGATGGCCCAAACCAGGAAAGCTACAGGTATTGCGCCCAATGAACCGAGCCCTATGGGCGATCTTGGGTCTTTTATCTCTGCTTCGGTGAAATAGAAAACAACAAAGAGCAATACGAATGTGCCGATGATCTCGCTCAACAGGTTGAAAGTGGTGTTGCGGATAGCCGGTCCCGTACTGAATACGGCCAGCACGGTATCGGGGTCGCTGGTTTCGTTGAAATGATCCCTGTAGATGCACCATGCGAGGAAAGCGCCTAACATGGCGCCCACCACCTGCGCCGCTATGTACAGCGGCACTTCGCTCCATGAAAATTTTCCTGCTATGGCTAGTCCCACCGATACAGCCGGGTTCAAATGCGCGCCGCTGTATGGCCCGGCAACTACCACGCCTACAAATACGGCCAGCGCCCAACCGGTGGTGATCACCATCCAGCCGCCGGCGTTTCCTTTCGTTCCTTTTAAGATCACATTCGCCACAACCCCGGCTCCCAATAAGATCAAAAACATTGTGCCGATCAGTTCGGCGGTAAATGGTGACATACAATCGTTGGTTTAATGTTAACCTCCGTTTCTTGTGGGTTTTTGGAGGTAAATATTTTACTTGTGAACAAAAGGCAAATTAGCTAATGTGATAATTCGATAATGTGATAATGAAAATACAGGTTTAGCAGGTGCTTACGCGTGCGCTTCGGTTTTATAGGGACTGCCGAACATCGAAGCACTATCGAATTATCCCATTATCACATTATTCTTCCGCGTACGCCTTTGCCGCTTTTATCGCTTTTTGCCAGCCTTTTGTCAGTTGGGTGGCATTGGCCTCATTGGGTGAAAAACTTTTATTGAGCTTCCATTGTTTTTTGATCTCGTCGATATTCTTCCAGTATCCTACGGCCAAACCGGCGAGGTAGGCTGCGCCAATGGCAGTGGTTTCCGTTATATCCGGACGAATAACCGTTGCCTGCAATACATTGGCCTGAATTTGCAGCAAAAGGTCATTGGTGGTTGCGCCGCCATCAACACGTAATTCTTTTATGGGCGAACCGGCGTCGGCCTGCATGGCGGTGAGTACATCCATCGTTTGCAGCGCAATGCTTTCCAGCGCAGCACGGGCAATATGGGCCGAGGTAGTACCACGGGTGATGCCAACAATAGTACCGCGGGCATGCTGGTCCCAGTAGGGAGCACCGAGGCCGGCAAATGCGGGAACAAGATATACGCCACCGTTATCATCAACCTGTTTGGCCAGCGCTTCCACTTCGGAAGAATGCTGAATGATGTGTAAGCCATCGCGCAACCATTGCACAACGGCGCCGCCGATAAAGATGCTGCCTTCGAGCGCATACTGCACTTTGCCATCGATCTTCCATGCAATGGTGGTAACCAGGTTATTTTTAGAAAGAATTGGCTTTTCGCCAATGTTCATGAGCATAAAACAACCGGTGCCGTAAGTATTCTTAACCATTCCTGGTTCTGTGCACATTTGTCCGAACAGTGCAGCCTGCTGATCACCGGCTATACCGGCAATGGGTATTTGTGCGGCAAGGATCTGCGCATCTGTTTTTGCGTACACTTCACTGGAAGAACGCACTTCCGGTAACAGGGAAGCGGGCACATCCAATAATTTCAACAGCTCCTCATCCCATTTACAGGTATGAATATTGAACAGCATGGTACGGGAAGCATTGGTGATATCGGTAGCATGTACTTTACCGCCGGTGAGTTTCCAAACCAGCCAGGTATCGATGGTACCAAAGGCGAGTTTGCCTTCTTCGGCCTTTTTACGCGCGCCCTGTACGTTATCGAGGATCCAGCGGATCTTGGTGGCGGAAAAATACGCGTCGACAATAAGCCCTGTTTTTTCCTGTATGAGATTGCCGCTCTGCGCTTTCAACTGATCGCAAAAGGAAGCGGTACGGCGGTCCTGCCATACAATGGCGTTATGTATGGGTGCGCCGGTCTCTCTATCCCATACAACCGTTGTTTCACGTTGATTGGTGATGCCGATGGCGGCGATATCGGTTGCTTTCAAGCCCGCTTTGCTTACGGCTTCTACAGCTACGGCCAGTTGTGTTCCCCAGATCTCGCTGGCATCGTGTTCAACCCAACCTGGCTGGGGATATAACTGGGTAAATTCTTTTTGTGCAATGGATATTATTGATCCTGACTGATCGAAGATGATCGCCCGTGAACTCGTTGTTCCCTGATCGAACGATAAGATGTATTGTGGCATGCTGTGCGTATTATTGATCGTTAGTTATTACTTGATGCAAATGTGACTTAAGTTTCAAATGTGCTAATTAGCTAATTATTCTACAGGTACTGTTTCAGTATCTCCGCCCACACTTTATACCCTTCCGCATTCAAATGTAACCCATCATGCGTGTACCGCTTATCCAGCTTCTTCGATGCATCGAGAAAATGCGGGTGCAGATCGATCAGCGTAATGTTCTCCGCTGCGGCGATCTTCTTCAGTTCCGTATTCACAAATAAGATATGTTCATCCTTGTTATAATGATGTTTAAACTGGGTGAACTCGTTATTCACCGGTAACAAGGTATGAAAATAGATCTTCGTCTTTGGCGATTCCGCTTTTATCTGCCTGATGATACGGCGATAGTTGTTGACGATCACCGTATCGGGAAAGTTATGTTGAATATCGTTAATTCCGATGAGAATAAACACTTTGGCCGGCTTTCCTTCCGTTACTTCACCAAGGCGTTCCAACACGCCAAAGGTGATATCGCCCGAGATCCCGCGATTGCGCGCATTTTTATTCTGTAACAGTTCGGCCCAGTCGACACCCTGCGTTATGCTGTTGCCGAGGAATATGAGATCTTTTTTTGAATTGGGATATGTTTTGAATAAGCCCGTGCGCAATTTATACGCGCCCGGACGAATGGTGCTGTCGGGTTTCTTTTCCTGTGCCGTTGCTGTTGTTGCTATTAAAAGCGCTGCAAACAATCCTAATTGGCTTTTTTTCATATGTTATCCTTATTGTATTTCGTTTTCAGACGTCTTCTTACTTCATTCTCTTTATATACCAATTAAGCATTATACTCCGAAGAATAAACCTGCCCAAACCTGTCAGTCGCCACCACCTTCACCTGCTTCGCCGTGGCGGGTATAACTGCATTGAACAAATGATCTGTTTTCTTGGGCTCGGCAAAACCGCGTGGTTTGGGCAATTGCGGTCCTTCATACAGGGCTACCGCCAAAGCATCGAAACCCCGCTCCTGTTTCAGGGCATCGTGTTTAACGCCATCTACCCAGCACTCCACTTTCCAGGCCGGATCGTAGTTCCATACATTCACCTGCAGCTTTTTGGTGGCGGCATCATTGTCCTGCACGTGCATGCTCACCTGATGGCCGGCTTCTTTACCGGTCGACTGGTAATACCAGCTCAACTCAGTGCCTTTTACCGAGTATACACCATAACCCGAGGGAGTGCCGTCACCACAGATAGGGCCTGTCCACCAGGCACCGCAAACCGTGCCATGGTTATGTTCAAATATATCGTGTTTTATCACATTGCGATGGTAATGTGTATGGCCCGACATGATATGTACGTTGCGGCCTTTGAGGATGGCATACAACGCATCATTGTTCTTTACGTCGTTGTGCACCGGAATATGCAAACAAACGATCACCAGGTTGTCATGGGGCACCAATGCCAGATCTTTCTGCAGCCACTCCAGTTGTTCTTCCGAAATATACCCATCGTATTCACGGTCCTTGCCAAGATAACGTACATCGTCGAGCACTACGTAATGCACTTTACCGCGGTTGAACGAGTACCAGGTGGGACCATAATGCTGCTGAAAAGTATCGTCAGACACATTATCTCCGCCTTTGTTATAATCCATATCGTGGTTACCGATACACTGGAAAAAGGGAATACCCATTTTTTCAACGGCGGCATTATAACTGGGGAACAGGGAATGATTATCCCATACAATATCGCCAACAGTTATACCATGCAGCAGGGCACCATTGGCGGCCTGTACGAATTTTTGTACATCGGGCACCGACTCTGCCATCATGCGGTTCACATCTTTTACACTTTTTACCTGTGGATCGGCCCAGATAATGAACTGGTGATTGGTATCGTCGACTGTGAGCGGTTCCAGTTCAAAGTCGATACCCCTGCGCTTGGTAATATCCTGTACGAGGCGGTAATGGCGTGAAAGCCCTTTTTCATGATTGAACGCATAACCGGCGGGGGTAGAAACGAAAACGGCTACGGCATTGGGATGTAGTTCAAGTTCGTATTTTCCGGCTCTATCGGTTTGCACTACGGAAAAGCCATCGCTCACCACAACATCTTTGAGCCCTTTTCCTTTTGCGAGCACCGTTCCTTTTATTTTCTTTTCAAGGGGTGCGATAGTTTTTGCAGCGGATACAACTGGCGATAATGCCCATCCTGCAGTCAGCCAACCAAGCGAGGCAATGAATTTGCGTCTTTTCATTATACAGATTTAGAATACAGCTGCACGCTACAAGCCACACGCTTCAAGCCAAATACAATGCGCGGTTTGCTGTTTATAGTTAATTACTTTTTTCGGTATCAGAGACGAAGGACTTTAAAATCCGGTTGCAAGGGTTGCACTAAACATACAACACAAACGATTGCGCTGATAGTGAAACGTAAAACACCTTGGGCGCTGCCTTTATCTTTTCGCTTTAGACTTTCAGCTTCAGCTTAGCCTGTATTGCGTGCAGCTTGCAGCTGTATTTGCATTCGCTTTTGGCTTACAGCCCGGAGCTTACAGCTGCCTTCTACCTCAACACATACCCTTCAGCCAACTTTATAAACGAAGATACCTGCTCCTTTATCCAACTTTCGTCTTTCTGTAATTCTTTCGCCATAATGATGGCCACCGGTTCCGCCATGCGAATGCTTTCTTTTGCATCGAGCAACAGGGCGCGTGTTCTACGCGACAAAACATCTTCCACCGTGCGCGCCATTTCATGCTGCACCGCCCAGATCACCTGCGCTTCGTGGATCTGCAAACTTTTACTAAGCCATTCGTGCGAATGACCGTTCATCAGGGCCTTCACCTGTTTGCTGTCGCTGCCATAAAAATACAGGGGATCGCCCAGGTCGACATTTGCAATGGAACCGTGAATGGGCAAATGGCGGGTAGCCGTTTTTTTATGCGGCCATTGCAATTCTTTTTCAACGCGGTCAACCATATCTTCACCCATTTTGCGGTAGGTGGTCCATTTACCGCCGAGGATGGTGAAGAGATGCGAAGGCGTTACCATGATCTTATGGCTGCGCGAGATCTCTTTTGTTTTCTGGTTGTCTTTTTGCGGCGCGGCGAGCGGACGTAACCCTGCAAATACACTCAGCACGTCGCTTCGTTTTGGCTGCTGTACAAAATAGCGCGAGGCATTTTCCAGAATAAATGCAATTTCTTTTTCGAGCGCCTGCGGTTCAAGCGATGCTTCGCTAACCGGCGTATCGGTGGTTCCAACCACCACTTTATTATGCCAGGGCACGGCAAACAATACCCGGCCATCACTGGTAGCAGGGATCATCAGCGCATCGCCGGAGGGATAGAATTTTTTATCGAGCACCAGGTGCACGCCCTGGCTGGCAGTAATACTTTTTGTACCTGTGGGGTTATCCATTTGAAGGATCTCATCGACAAACACCCCGGTGGCGTTGATCACCGCTTTTGCTTTGCAGAAATAAGCTGTATTGGTTTCAACATCGCGTAGCTGTACACCCGAAATATGCCGGCCATCGTCTTTTGCCAGGCCGGTCACCTTCATATAGTTCAACGCAACGCCGCCCTGTTCGATGATCGTTTGCACCAGGTTGATGGCCAGGCGCGAGTCGTCGAATTGCCCGTCGTGGTACAACACACCGCCTACCAGTCCGTCGGCTTTGATGTTAGGTAATTTCTGCAGCGCTTTTGACCGGGAAATGAAAACGGAAGAACCGAGGCTCAAGCGGCCCGAGATCCAGTCGTATAATTTAAGCCCGATGGTGTATTTAAGCCGGTCCCACCAGGTGTACACAGGAATAATGAAAGTCTGGTTTTTTACGAGGTGCGGGGCATTGCGCCAAAGCAGTCCGCGTTCGATGCTGGCTTCGCGAACTAGTTGAATATCGCCCTGGGCCAGGTACCGTACGCCGCCGTGTACGAGTTTGGTGCTGCGGCTGGAAGTGCCCTTGGCAAAATCGGCCTGCTCGATCAGCAACACGCTGTATCCGCGGCTTACCGATTCAAGGGCGATGCCCAAACCGGTTGCTCCGCCGCCAATGACTATAAGATCCCATTCTTTTTGAGCGTTTAGCCTGTGAATCAAGGCATTACGACTTTGTATGCTTCCAGCTTCCATTCTGTATCGAACACTTTCGTTTTATTTCAATTTGTTTCCACAGCAATATTAACGAAACAATTTGAAACCATAAATTAAAACACTTCGAAACCTTGCAAAACCTCATTAACACTATTCTCACGGCACTTTTTCGGTGCCATATTCCGGGAAACCCACAGCTTCGGAAGCTGAACATCAGGCATTCAGTTCATTCTATTGACGCTCGCAGCATAAAGAAAGTACCAGAGCCGGCGATAAATTACCCTGATTCCGCTTTAAAAGCGCCAGGTTCCATTAAAAAGGATCGCAGGCAGCCTTGAAGGCCTTTACGATGAAAAAGGCGAATTAGGGGAATTACAGGGGCTTGCTGGAGTCATGATCCGGTGTGGGGGAAATTGTATGGGAATGCTCTCCCAGTTGTCTGATAGTTCTCTGATAGTTCTCTGATAGTTCTCTGATAGTTCTCTGATAGTTCTCTGATAGTTCTGGGTATTGCCTTGCGCACCTGAGTACCTGTAGGGTTTCCAGGCAATTCTCAGGCAATACCCAGGCCATTACTCTACCACTACCCTACCACTACCCTACCAGTTTGGTACCATTCCGGTACAATTGCGCTACATGGCTGACACATGGATTGGCTATTTATCGTTACACAAATAGCACATCTTCAATAAGTTATAAGCAAACTAAATAAAAGAAAACAGGTAAACAATTGTACATTCCATTGAAAATAAGGTCATTGCGGGGTTTTGTTCGCAAATGCTTCGCAACTTCTCTTATACGGCTCCCAGGTTTCTTCGCAAATTTGCGAAGCACTTTTGCGAAGCCGTTCCAAATATGCCCAGGCTCCGTCCCGAGAAGACCCGGAGAACGGGTTGACAGTAACAGGTTCGGGTAAAACTTAAATACCGCGATTTGCCAAAGCAGAAATTTTAATGATCTTTGACTGGTTGCAGATAACCGGTTGTAAGAAAACATGTTGGGCTTGTGTGCATCTGCCAATATTCATTTAATTTGTTTGCCAATTATGATCTCACAAACCGAACGCCATCAATTTATTCTCAATAAACTCACGAAGGAAAGCTTCGTTAACGTACTCGAACTTTGCAAGGAACTGGATGTTTCTTCCGTCACCATTCGAAAGGATCTGAAACTGCTGGAGGATAAAAATCTTTTATTTCGTACACACGGTGGCGCCACCATTAATAACCCGTATACGGTTGACCGGCCGGTAAATGAAAAGGAGAAATTGCAGTCGGGCGAAAAAATGAAGATCGGTGCTACCGCGGCTCAGCTGATTGCCGATAATGACAGCATCATCATCGCTTCGGGCACCACCGTGCTGGCACTGGCAAAGAACATGCCGCCGAAAATGAACCTTACGGTTATCACCGCCTCCTTACAGGTGGCGCAGGAACTGATAAAACACCCTGATATAGAGATCATGCAGTTGGGTGGTATTCTGCGTAAGAGCTCTTCTTCGGTAACCGGACCATACGCACAAAAAATACTCACCGATTTCTTTTGCAGTAAACTGTTTTTAGGGGTAGATGGCATCGATCTTGAATTCGGCCTCACTACTACCAGCGTAATGGAAGCGCACCTCAACCGCCAGATGATAGAGGTTTCGCAAAAAGTGATCGTGCTCTCCGACTCTACCAAATTCGGTAAACGAGGTTTCGGCCGTATTTGCGGATTAGAAGAAATAGACCAGGTGATCACCGACAGCGGCATATCGGAGCATTATGTGAACCAGATGGAGAGCAGGGGGATTGAAGTGACGATAGTTAATTAGCTTATTTGATAATGTGATAATTCGATAATGAATAGCATCCGGAATGTTTCGTATGAGCTTAGCAAATAATAATAACTACTGCTATTGAAGAATTAGCACATTAGCTAATCAGCACATCAGCACATTGATACGGTCTTTCATTATTCTTAACGCCGCTACCATATGATTCTCCACCGTATTTTTCGATAACTGCAACCTGTCTGCAATCTCTTTGTAAGAATTTCCCTCTTCCCTGCTCATGGTAAAGATGCGTTTTTTTTGCGGCGGCAGCCTGTTCAACGACGTGCGATATAATCCTTCCAGTTCTTTATGCAGTAACCGGCTGTCGGTAACAAATGAAGAAGGCGGTTCAACAGCGGCGTGGTCGAGCGAAACGATTGGCACCGCGCCCGCGCGGTGTTGTTTACGCAAATGATCTATCAGCCGGTTCCTGACCGAACGGTACAAATACGCCGATAACGACAGATCACTGTTCAGCATATCTTTCTTTTGCCACACAGCCAGCATAACGTCCATCACTATCTCTTCCGATACGTTTTTGTCGCAGATCTGCTTCAAAGTATAATTATACAGTTTATAAAAATACCTGTCGAACAGAACGCGATAGGCCTTTTCATTACCGCCACGCCATAGCTCGATGAGGCAGCTGTCTGAGGTGTTCAGATTCATATCAAATGGTTTACAATCGTTTTATCACCGTGCATGTTGACCAATAACAGGTTCCATTGTGCCCATTAAAATTATCGCTATTATTGCGCCGGCTAATTACCTGATTTGATATTTGCGTTGTACTTTTTGATATTAAATGCAGCATATGGTGAACTTTTACAAATACCTGCCGGTGAGCGAAGCTGATGAAAGCTGGGGACTGAGTGTACTAAATACCGGCTGTACCCATATTGCTGCCGGCTCACCCTACCCTTACACTTCGCACCCCGGACATCATTATTTCAACTGGGAGAAAGGACGCATACTGCACGAATACCAGGTTGTCTATATCACAAAAGGCGGCGGTATTTTTGAGTCGAAAAACGGCGGATCACAAACCATTTCTGCAGGCTCCATTATCTTTTTATTTCCTGATGAACGGCACCGCTATAAACCCGATAATCAAACAGGCTGGGATGAATTCTGGGTAGGCTTCAATGGCAACATCATTGACAATTTGCTCAGTAAAAAGTTCTTTACCCCTGCAAGCCCGGTCATCCCTGTAGGCTACCACGAACCGCTGCTGCATTTGTTTGAAGAGATCATCGACAAAACGAAAGAAGAAAAAGCCGGTTACCAGCCGCTGATCGCAGGTACGGTACTGCACCTGCTTGGTTATATTTATTCACTTTCACAACAGGAAAAATTCGGCGGACAGGATATCGATGCCATCGTGAATAAAGCGCGTTTACTATTCCGCTCCCATCTCGATAAACGCATTTCACCTGAAGATGTGGCACAGGAATTACAGATCAGTTACTCGCGGTTCAGGAAAATATTTAAAGAATATACCGGCCTCGCACCGAGACAATTTCAGATCCAGCTGAAAATACATAAAGCAAAAGAACTGCTTACCAACACCAATAAATCTGTGAAGGAGATCGCCTTTGAATTAAACTTCGAAAGCAATTTCTATTTCTCCAGATTGTTTAAGGAAAAGGTTGGTTTAACACCGGGAGCATTCAGGGGGAAAAAAATTTGATAATTCGATAATGGGATAATGAATACAGAAATACAGATTGACCATTCACCATTTATTCACCATTCACCATTTGCGATTCACCATTGACCATTGACCATTCACCAACAAGAAAAATAACAACAACGTTCTACCATTATCTGATCATCCGTTCTTCTCATTATCCCATAATCCCCATTGTCAAATTATCCCATTATCCCATTATCACATTACCACCCCCTGGCATTCGAATTGCGTAATCCTGTATAGCCTGCCAACAAGAACCTTTCAATTTGAAAGCAGTATACCAAAAACAGGAGCGCGATTATGTTGTATTTCATACGCTATAAACCGCCTGACGCATTTTTTCCTCACTCTTGCCTCACATCCCTAACTATAGCCAGCTACATGGAATTTTAAACGAATCAGTAAACAGAAAATATTGGTTATGTTGAGAATTGCGCAAATAGCTCCACTTTATGAATCGGTTCCGCCAAAATTTTATGGCGGTACAGAACGCGTAGTGGCCTATCTTACCGATGCATTGGTTAAAATGGGAAATGACGTAACATTGTTTGCTTCAGGCGACTCCATTACAAAGGCCCGCCTGGTTTCTGTTACACCAACCGCATTACGATTGAGCAATTGTGTTGATCAGATGGCCGGCCATATTCTACAATTGCAGGAGGTAATGGACCGCTCGGATGAATTTGACCTGCTTCATTTTCATACCGACTATTTACATTTCCCCGTTTCGCGATTGTGCACTAAAAAAACATTGACCACCCTGCACGGGCGGCTGGATATCCCGGAATTAAAACCCCTTTATAAAAAATTCAACGAAGTGCCGGTGATCTCCATTTCCAACGCACAACGTAAACCTTTACCTATGGCCAATTGGGCCGCTACCGTTTATCACGGGCTTCCTCTTGATCTTTATCAACCGGGAAATGGTGAAGGAGAATATGTTGTATTCCTTGGCCGGTTCTCCCCTGAAAAACGGGCCGACAGGGCCATCGAGATAGCAGGGCGCGCCGGAATAAAAATAAAGATCGCCGCCAAAGTTGATAAAGCCGACGAACGTTATTTTGAAAAAGAGATCCGCCATCTGCTCGATCAGCCGCATGTTGAATACCTGAATGAAATCGGTGAAGCGGAAAAAGGCCCCCTGCTGGCAAATGCCAAAGCATTGTTGTTCCCCATCGACTGGCCCGAACCATTCGGGATGGTGCTGATAGAAGCGATGGCCTGCGGCACACCCATCGTTGCGTACGCGCATGGATCGGTGCCCGAGATCATTGAACATGGCAAAACGGGTTTTGTTGTGAACAGTTTGGACAAAGCGGTAGAAGCCCTGCAAAACATTCATTTAATAAGCCGCGAAGAATGCCGCGCTACATTCGAAAAGCGGTTCAGCGATCTTGTAATGGGTACAAATTATATACGCCAATACGAAAGATTGTTACTAAAGCAACCACAAAGAAAATTCTATTTAACACCAGCCTATAGAAAATAGTATCCGGTACAAAAATTCCGATATATGAAAAAGCATGACACCCTGGTTAAACTCCATGATGACAAGTACTACATTCTCGCCTCTTCTTCCTATGCCGATGATCGTGTACTTACATTGAACTATGGCGATACATTTGGCATATTCGACCGCTGGGGCGATATAAAACAGTTCGGTACCTGCGTGCAGGGTATTTATCACCAGGGAACGCGCTTCCTCAGCGATATGGAACTGGAAATAAACCATTACCGGCCCATGCTGCTGAGCTCGAATATCAAGAACGAGAACGAGATGCTGTCGGTTGACCTTACCAATCCCGATATCAGCAATGAAGAAGATATAGTCATTCCCAAAGGCACCCTGCATATTTCGCGCAGCAAATTCTTACAGGATGGCGCCTGCCATGAAATGATCGTTCTGTACAATTACGGTTCTGATACTTATGAAACCGAACTGGAGATCACCTTCGATGCTGACTTCAGGGATATTTTCGAAGTACGGGGCATGGAAAGAAAACAACGCGGCAAACAACAGATCCCGGTGATCGCTGCAAAGAATAATGTAGTGCTTTCCTATAAAGGGCTCGATGACATTGAACGGCAGACCAACCTGCATTTCGATCCCACACCCGCTTTCATAAAAGAGAACAAAGTAAATTATAAAATAAAGATCGCACCGCAGAAAACGTATACCATCAACTGCACCTCGGTTTTTTCAGTTCAAACCGAACCGGTGAAGTTCGAATCGTATTCAGAAGCTTTCAACAAGATCAAAACCGGTATGGAGAAAAGCCGCGAAATGATCGCGGATATCTTTACCGACAATGAACAGTTCAATAACTGGATCAACCGGTCGAAAAACGACCTGTTATCGCTGCTGGTGCAAACACCGTACGGCAGCTATCCTTATGCGGGCGTTCCCTGGTACAATACCGTGTTTGGCCGCGACGGCACATTTACAGCGCTTGAAACATTATGGGTAGCGCCTGATATTGCCAAAGGCGTTTTGTTATACCAGGCGAACCGGCAGGCCACTGATCACAAACCACTCCAGGATGCCGAACCGGGAAAGATCTTACATGAGATCCGTTCGGGTGAAATGGCCGAAACCGCCGAAATCCCTTTTAAACTGTACTATGGCAGCATCGATACAACGCCTTTGTTTATTGTACTGGCCGGCCATTACCTGAAAAGGACCGACGACCTGGCTACCATCAAAAATATCTGGGACAATATCCTACTGGCGCTGGAATGGATCCGCTCGTTTGGCGATATGGATGGCGATGGTTTTGTTGAATACGAGCGCAAAGCGGAAAGCGGGCTCGCCAACCAGGGCTGGAAAGATTCGCATGATTCCATTTCGCATGAGAACGGCGACCTTGCCAGTTTTCCCATCGCTTTATGCGAAGTGCAGGGTTATGTATATGATGCGAAAAAAGAAGCCGCCTACATTGCCCACAGGTTAGGCCATTACGACATGGCTGAACACTTGAAAACGGAAGCGGCAGGAATGAAACAAAAATTCAACGAGGTGTTCTGGGATGAAGCATTGGGAACTTATATTCTTGCGCTGGATGGCAATAAAAAACCCTGCCGCGTGGTATCGTCGAATGTCGGTCACTTATTGTATTCAGGTATAGTGACACCGGAGCGAGCCATGAAAACCGCTCACGTTTTGATGCGCGATGATATGTTCACCGGCTGGGGCATAAGAACCCTGTCGTCGAAGGAGGCGCGGTACAACCCGATGTCGTACCATAACGGTTCGGTATGGCCGCATGATACGGCTATTGGCGCTTACGGACTGGCGCGTTACGGACTGATGCAACCTGCGCTCCGCATTATGCAGGGTTTGTTCGATGCCTCGCTGTTCATAGAACAGCAACGGCTGCCTGAATTATTCTGCGGGTTCGCCTCCCGACGGGGCGAATCACCAACGGCTTATCCGGTTGCCTGCTCGCCACAGGCATGGTCGGTAGCCGCGGTGTTCCTGTTATTACAGGCCTGCCTGCGCATTACGTTCGACGCCCATAATAAAAAGCTTGAACTCTACAAACCCATGTTGCCCGACTATATAAAACATATCCGGATCTCGAACCTGCGCTTTGCCAACGAGGTATTTGAACTCGATTTTATCAGGCATGAGCATGACCTGGGAATACAGGTGGTTAAGAAACCGGCAGGCTGGGAGATTGTGGCGATAAAATAAATTTAAAGAGGCTTTTTTGAACTAACCTCAAACAATAAAAGTCTTTAATGAAAAAATTTATTTTATTCAACTTAATATAACGGAGTCATTCAGCTACATTTTGTAAAGGTATTTTTATTGACTATGAATCAGGAGAGATATACGTTCATTAGAATACCTGAAATATATTATTATGAATTTTTCAGCGAAGGTCCCAAAGGAAAAATAAAAAAAAGTTGTCATTCCTATCAACAAACCTGTACCACCTCCATTCCCAATAACAAACCAAGTTTTCTGATCTTCGATACAATATGCCCTACCCCTACCGCGCAATGATGCGCCGGGCCGTGGCTGTTCCAGTCATTCACAAAACGGCGGGCGCCGATGGAGAATTTATACCGGCTGTTGGTATTACCGATCTCCAGGACCGGGCCAGGTACGGAGCCGGCTTCGGCAGTCAATAACATCAACTTACCATTTCCCTGCTGCACAACCGACAATAAAGTTACCGGTCCGTTCTTTACCGACATTTCAACCGAAAGCCCGCGTCCTACTTTGCCATGATACACATACAGGGGACGCACTTTGGTTTTCCCTTCTGCAATGGCTATATGGCCCGGGCCGTCGTGACCCATCAATACAACATCGTCATTAAAGTCCATGGCGTAATATTCCGTAAAGGAACCGCCGGCGCCAAAGCTGTCCATGATCTTCATGGCCTGTGCATTTTTGATCTCATACTCCCCCGCCACCGGAATTCCGCGGGCGGTAAGCAGCGAATTACCAAGTATGATAGAACTGATAGTATCTTCATTATCGGCGTTACCCGTGCCTTTATAATAGTAAGCCATAGAACCCAACTGGTACCGGTCGGTTAACCGGTCGAGCGCCACGGAAGTGCACGCGGCGCGCTGCAACTCCGCTTCGGAACAATCAGCCTGCACGTCAAATTTCGAGCGAAACAACTGCACACGGGCTTCAATCTCTTCAGGTGTTACCTCACGACGTAAGGCAGCCAGTTCATCTACTTCAATCAGTTCTATATGTCCGCCAAAGAAACGGTACTGCTGCGTGAGGTCTGAATAAATATCAAGCATGCCGCTGTAATAATGCCCCATACAGCCGAGGCGGTTATATGCCATTATGTGGGCCACTTTAGCGGCTTCTACCCATTCCATAATTTCTTGCCAGCATTCAACATCGTTGTACAACATACCGGTTACCTGGTAAAACTGTATACCGGTTCGCAGGAACACGTTCGCTATTTCTGGCACCGGGCAGGCGGAACAATATGCCAGCCATTCACCCGTCATGCGGGTACGGTCGTTCATTTTGTTGAAGGCTGTATAATCGATAGCCGCTTCAGGCGACAAGTTCAGTACGATCACCGGCACTTTAGCCTGTTGCACTACAGGCAATACCGTCGACGACAATGCATAGGTAGTAACGTAGAGAAAGATGATGTTCACTCCTTCGGTGCGGAAGCGATGGCCGGCGGCAAACGCTTTATCGGCGGTATCGACGAGACCGGCGTTTACAATGCCGGGGTGCAATGTGGCAATGCGTATATGTACTTCACCGAGGTAACCTTCAAGGCGCTCTTTCAAACCTTCGAATTGCTGCCAGTAAGTATCCAGTCCAACCCCGAACAAACCAATTTTAAATGCAGGCGTATGCTTCATATTATACAATACGAAGAATAGGGAGAGAACCACCAGTGCAGGTCTACAATAAAAAAGGTGTGGCACACTTTGAAAGTGTGCCACACCTATACGATATTGTATCAACTTACTGCAACGAAACTTTATACTTTGTAACAGTATGGTATTTTTCGCCGGGTTTCAAAATGGTAGAAGGGAACTTCGGCTTGTTCGGTGAATCGGGGAAGTGTTGTGTTTCGAGACACAACGCCGTACGGAATTTCACCGGTTTGCCGCCGCTGCTGAATGTACCATCGAGGAAGTTACCGCTATAGAACTGGATGCCAGGCTCTGTAGTGTACACTTCGAGTTTACGGCCGCTGGTAGTATCAGACAAGGTAGCCACCAGTTGCAAACTGCTGTCGGTACGGTTCAATACCCAGTTATGATCGTAGCCGCCGGGAGCAGCGCCAGGTACCGAATCTATACGGGCGCCTATGACATGCGGCGTAGTAAAATCGAATACCGTGCCTTTCACCGCTTTGATCTCACCGGTTGGAATAAGTGTTGTATCAACCGGCGTAAAATGATCGGCAGCTATTTGCAGGGTGTGATTCAAAATTGTATTCTCGGTGCTGCCCGTAAGGTTGAAATAGCTATGATTGGTTAAGTTAACCGGGGTAGCTTTATCGGTTTCGGCTGTATATTCGATGTTCAGTTCATCTGCATCCGTTAAAGTATACACTACCGTTACTTTCAGGTTTCCGGGAAAACCTTCTTCACCGTCTTTGCTCAGATAACTAAGGGTAAGTGAAGGCGTGCTGTCGGCAGCAGGGGTTGCATCCCATACCACTTTATCGAAACCTTTGTTACCGCCGTGCAGGTTATTCTTTCCGTTGTTGGCAGCCAGCGTATAGGTTTTGCCATCGAGTTTGAATTTAGCATCGCCAATGCGGTTGCCATAACGGCCAATGATAGCGCCGAAATAAGGTGGTTTCTTCAGGTACTCATCCAATGATTCCATACCTACTACCACGCTTGACCTATTTCCATTTTTATCGGGCGTAACCCATGAGGTAACGATACCGCCATAGTTGGTTATACCTGCTGTTACACCGTTCTTATTGGTAAGGGTAAACAACTGCACTTTTTTTCCATCTGTTTCACCCCAATCTTTTGAAGTTACGCCTGCTTTGATCATTGTTTCGGAATTTTCTTGTGAAGGTTGTTTGGTTTCGCCTCCGCATGCAACCATGCCGGTGATAAGGGTCAGCATGGCGGCGTGGCAAATCAATCTGTTCATGTGGTAATCCTTTAATGAGTTTTACAAATAGTTTATTTGAAAATTTGTCAAATATCCGGATAATTCTTGAAATCAGCGGTAAGCTTTAAGCGGTAAGCTGTAAGCAAATACAGGCTTTAACTTAACGTTATCGGGACAGCTCATGGCTTAAGGCTTATAGCTATTTATTTTAACTCCAGCACCACTACCGAGAACGGCGGCATCTTTACAGTGAGCGATTTTCCTTTAAGCGCAGCGCCCTGGAAGGGAGCAGGTTTTATTTTAGCAGGTGTATCGAAGCTGTTATAGTCCTGCAGTTTAGCACTTGCCAGTATACGGCCGCTTACGGTCTTTAAATTTCCACCCTGCAGATCGATCGCAATGTCCTGTGTGTTCTTTGCATCGATATTTACCAGCGAAATATGCACCAGTCCGTTCGAGTCTTTGGAAGCCGAAGCCGAAATGGCCGGTAATTTTTCCTTACCGAACACATAGTCGTTGCTTTTGATAGTTAAAGGTATGAGTTTAGCATCCTGGTGCACATTATACATTTCCATCACGTGATAAGTTGGCGTAAGGATCATCTTTTCTTCCTTCGTTAAGATAACCGCCTGCAAAACGTTGATGGTTTGCGCCAGGTTGGCCATGCGAACGCGGTCGGCATGGTTATGAAAGATATTGAGCGTGGCGCCGGCGATCATGGCATCGCGCATGGTGTTTTGCTGATACAGAAAACCGGGATTGGTACCAGGCTCCACATCGTACCAGCCACCCCACTCATCAACTACCAGGGCTACGCGTTTTTGCGGATCGTATTTATCCATGATGGCCGAATGTTTTATCACCAGCGAATCCATGAACAACGCCTGTTTCATGGTGCTGAAATACTGCTGCTCGCTGAAATCCACAGCAGGGCCTTTTTTGTTCCAGTCGATAACGGAATAGTGGTGCAATGCCAGGCCGCCGAGCATATTTCCCGGTATATTTTTCATGAGCACTTCCGTCCAGTTATAATCTCTTGAATTGGCGCCGGAAGCAATGCGGAAGATCTTTGTATCGTTCGACCAGCCGGTCATAAAGGTTGCGTATTTACGGTATACGTCGGCATAATATTCAGGTTGCATATTACCGCCGCAGCCCCAGGCTTCGTTTCCAACACCCCAGTACTTTACACTCCAGGGCTTTTCACGGCCGTTCTGGCGCCGCAGGTCCGACATAGGGCTTTTGCCTTCAAAGCTTACATATTGTACCCAGTCGATGAGCTCCTGTACGGTACCACTGCCAACATTACCCGCCAGGTAAGGTTCTGTACCGATAAGTTCGCACATATTCAGAAAATCGTGCGTACCAAAACTGTTGTCTTCCGTAACACCGCCCCACCAGGTATTGACCATCGATGGGCGTTTGTCCTTGGGACCAATACCATCTTTCCAGTGATAGGTATCGGCAAAACAACCGCCGGGCCAGCGCAGGTTGGCGATCTTTAATTTTTTCAGTGCATCTATAACATCATTGCGTACCCCATTACTGTTGGGGATCTTCGTGTTGCCCTCACCAACATAAAAACCGCCATATACACAATGGCCAAGATGTTCGGCAAAATGACCGTAGATCTGACGGCTGATAGTGGTTTTTGCAGCATCCACATTAAACGTCAGGTTGTTTTGGGCAAGCGAGCTAAAAGCGATCAGCGTTGAACTGGTAAAAAGCAAAGCAAAGCGTTTCATGTAAGAACTTTAAGATGAATGATTAATAAATGTAACAATTCGGTGGTTTATAGAAAGGCTGATTTCGGGCAGCATGATAATCGTTAATTTTTATTAAAAAAGCGGACTGGCGCCGGGGCGGAAATATTTCGTGGGAACGGCAGCAATCCTTTGTTCTTTGGCAGCGTGAAGCTAAGTAAAATCAACATATATGTCAATTACACGTTTAATTATTTTTAATAAAAAGGCAACAAGGGAACGAGGCAACCAGCCATCGAGGGGTTGCATTTTCAGCCCTCTTTTCACTACTCGTTGCCTCGATGCCTTAATGCCTCGTGCCCTGTGCAGCCCTTTTTGTAACTTTACACTATGCATTCCCCTACAGCCTATATTAAAATAAAAAAGATCAATGCCGGCGCACAAACGGAAGTGGATGACGAACTGGCCGTGGAAGAACCGCTTGAAATACAACTGGCATGGCAGGATGATGCCGGTCACCGCTCAAGCACGGTGCAAAAGAACATCTCCGTTACCATGCGAACCCCGGGGAATGATGCCGAACTGGCCGCCGGTTTTCTTTTTACCGAAGGCATTATTCAACATATTGATCAAATACAACATATACTGCCGCAGCAGCATACAACGCTGGTAACCCTGGCAAAAGGAATGGTTCCGCAACTGCAACACGCCGAACGGAACTTCTATGCTACCTCGAGCTGCGGCGTATGCGGCAAAACCGGCATCGACGCCATCAGAACTACCCCGGTTTTTACGCAACCAACCGGTGAACTGGTTGTACCTGCCACAATATTTTACGGTTTGCAAAACAGCCTTCAGCAAAAACAGGTGGTTTTTGAAAGCACCGGTGGTTTGCATGCCGCCGCCCTGTTTGATATAGCGGGAAATTGCATCCTGCTGCGCGAAGATGTTGGCCGGCACAATGCGGTGGATAAAGTGATAGGCGCCGCCTTACAAAACAGGTGGTTGCCCTTACAGCACTACATTTTGCTTTTGAGCGGAAGGGCCGGTTTCGAACTGATACAAAAAGCCGTAATGGCCGGAATTCGTGTTATAGCAGCGGTAGGCGCTCCTTCGAGCCTCGCAGTACAACTGGCAACGGAATATGATATCACTTTGATTGGTTTTTTGCGGAATGACAGGTTTAATGTTTATAGCGGGGCCGGCCGGGTTAAAGTTTAATTGCTGATTTTGAGATCTTGAGACCTTGGGATTTGTTCAAATTGAAACCTTGCGATACATCTTAAAATTGCGTAATTCCAGATGCCCGGGGTCTATTTTAACGCTGCACAGAAAGAAATCTCAAAATCCCAAATTCCCGAAATCGAAAGAACCTAAACCAGGTTCGTTTTAAAACTTTTAGTTAAAAAGTAATGAGTAACAAAAAATTAAGAATAGGAAAAATAAAGAAGTCCGCAGCCGGCCTGCCCGCCATCGTTGAAACCATTAAACAGGTAGTGGGCGAAGCAGGTGTTACGCGTGGCTGGAAGGCGCTGAACAGCATGAACAGGAAAGACGGTTTTGATTGTCCCGGCTGCGCCTGGCCCGACCCTGATGATGACCGGTCGGCATTGGGAGAATATTGTGAAAACGGTGCTAAAGCCATTGCAGAAGAAGCTACGCTTAAAAAGTTAACGCCTGCATTCTTTGCCCAACATGCCATTGAAGACCTGGCCACCCTCAGCGATTATGAAATTGGCCGTAAAGGCCGCATTGCCCAACCCATGTTCCTGCCGCAGGGCGCATCAAATTATCAACCCATATCGTGGAACGAGGCCTTTAACAAAATAGGCACAGCCCTTAACCAGCTGTCATCACCCGATGAAGCTATTTTTTATACTTCGGGAAGAACAAGCAATGAAGCCGCTTTTCTGTACCAGCTTTTTGTGCGTGAATACGGCACCAACAACCTGCCCGATTGCAGCAATATGTGTCATGAAAGCAGCGGCGTGGCATTGGGTGAATCGCTGGGCATTGGCAAAGGGTCGGTTAAACTGGAAGATTTTTATGAAGCGGAAGTGATCATCATACTCGGACAAAACCCCGGCACCAATCACCCGCGCATGCTTACCGCTTTACAAAAAGCAAAAGCAAACGGCGCCCGCATCATTGCCGTTAACCCACTGCCCGAAACCGGACTGATGGGTTTCAGCAATCCGCAACAGGTGAAGGGCCTGCTGGGAATTGACACACCACTTACCGATATTTTTCTGCCCATAGTTATCAATGGCGATATGGCGCTGCTGAAAGCCATCGGGTACCTGTTATGGCAATATGAACAACAACAACCCGGTTCCGTTTTCGACAGGGATTTTATTCGTAACCATACCGAAGGGTACGATGCGTTCATCAATGACCTTCAACAACAGGACCTGGATCATTTATCACAGGCCTGCGGTATTTCTGTAACCCAACTTACCGAAGTAGCCGAACTGTTGAAAAACAAAACCCGCATTATTGCGTGCTGGGCCATGGGTTTAACCCAACATGTAAACGCCGTTGACACTATTAAAGAGATCGTGAACCTGTTATTACTGAAAGGCAGTATAGGCAAACCCGGGGCAGGTACCTGCCCCGTACGGGGCCACAGCAATGTGCAGGGTGACCGTACGATGGGTATTTATGAAAAACCCGGTGAGCAGTTCCTGAACAATATTGCCGCCAACTTTAATTTTCAGCCGCCGCAACACCACGGGTACGATGTGGTGGAAGCCATAAAAGCCATGCATGGCGGCAGGGCATCGGTATTCATTGCCATGGGCGGAAACTTTTTATCGGCCACACCCGATACCAATTACACCGCCGCTGCCCTACGCAGGTGCACATTGACGGTACATGTTTCTACCAAGCTTAACCGAAGCCACCTCGTACACGGCGCGGAAGCATTGATACTGCCCTGCCTTGGCCGCAGCGATAAAGACATTGTGAATGGCGAAGAACAGATCGTATCGTGCGAGAATTCCATGGGTGTTATACAGTTGTCGAAAGGTGTATTGGAACCTGTATCAAACGAATTGCTGAGCGAACCCGTGATCGTATGCCGGCTGGCAAAAGCCACATTGGGCAGTCGCAGCAAGATCGATTGGGATAAATATTTACAAAATTATGATCACATCAGGAATGACATAGAAAGAACGATCGCCGGTTTTACCGATTATAACAAACGGGTACGGGAACCGGGCGGTTTTTATTTACCCAACTGCAACCGCGAAGGTTCGTTCAATACCACCAGTAAAAAAGCACATTTCAATATTGCGCCCATCACTACCATCAAACTGGAAGAGAACGAACTGCTGATGATGACCATACGCAGCCACGACCAGTTCAACACAACCATTTACGGGTTGAACGACCGCTACCGCGGTATTTATCAGGAACGGCGGGTGATACTGATGAACCGGCAGGATATGGACCGGCGGCAGCTGCAACAGGGCGATGTGGTGGATATTTACAATCACCACGGCGGCGTTGAGCGTGTAGCGCATAAATTCATTGTAGTTCCCTACCCCATTCCACCGAAATGTACGGCCACCTATTTCCCTGAGGCCAACGTGCTGGTGCCGGTGAACAGTGTAGCGAAGAAAAGCAATACGCCGGTATCGAAGGCGGTGGTGGTGACCGTGAAGAAAGTCGATGCGTAAGTCGACGCGTTTGAGAATACAGGAATGAGTTGCAGGTTACATTGGCAAATGTGATAATTATCGAATTAGCACATTAGCTAATTGCACATTAGCTAATTACCGTCTTTTATATCTTCCCATCAACTCCCCATACCCAACCACATGCCCCTGCATTGCCTTTTCCAGGTCGTTCCGGCCGGCATCAGGTTTCAACGTAAGCTGCGTATCCAATGCGTAAACTTTGAAATAATACCGGTGTACGCCATAGGGCGGACAGGGCCCGCCATACTTATTTAGCCGGAAATCATTGACGCCCTGTTCTTTAAGAGAAGTGGCCTCCTTTATGTGGGTATCAACCGGAATATTCCATGCAAGCCAGTGTACCCAGGCGCGAATGGGCGCATCAGGATCATCTACGATCAGTGCCAGGCTTTTGGCAGCCGGCGGAATATCAGAAATATCCAGCGGCGGGTTTACATTGAGGCCATCGCACGTGAACCGGGGAGGAATAAAACCGTTGGGCTCAAATTCGGTACTGCTGATATGTAGTGCCGCAATATCGCGGAAAGTTTGCCGGGCTGATGTATTGGAAGTGGTAAATTTCATGGCTATACTTTAATGATCGTTTGTTTGTAAATCGGCATTGATCAAATATATTATCCCAACAAAACTTTAACAATGACGATAATCACACATTATTGTGATTGCGGCAATAAGGAGAATGGGTAATCCTTTGCTATAAATCAATTAGCTACAACAATTTGATAAAGCATACTCAATAACTTTTCATAATTGTCCGTTATACGTATACAAGCACCACCGGCCCGAACGATCGTTGTGCCGGACATAACCATTAAACTTACCGAAAGCCCCTACGTCATACATAATAATGATTAGTGGCGGGTCTATTAACCAGTAACAACAAGGATTACAGGTTGATATACTTGCAAACCGCAGTGCAGCCGATGTATTATTGTGATGTGGTTACATTTTTCACTAAAAAATCACTGTTATGTCCAGCTATCCTTTCAACAACAGCTTCACCAGGCAATTCAGACAGGAACTACCCGTGACATTCTGTGCTGAAGAAAAACCATTTCAACAGATCGTGTTAAGCACTTATGGCCGCAGAAGCGAAGAAGAAATAAACGCTTTAGGCAAATCGCTTAACGATCAAATTCCCGATAACGCCATCATCTCCCGCCTGCTTTCAAAGCTTACCCAAAAAGACAGCAGGGACGCTGCCCGCTTAACAGCCTTTGTACAGGAAACCCACAATGAATTACGCAACCATGCCAGTTCAGAACCTTTTACTGCGCAATACTATAAACACCTTATTGAATTACTGGTTTCGTTTCAGGAACTGGTAGCCGAATACGATATGAACGGCCAGGAACTATTGCTTGGCAACCTGAACGCCTGCTATTTTAATGAAACCAGTTTTGCCGTTAGCCAGTCGGTAGACAGTGAAGAAGTGGCTACCATGCACCGCATCATTGAAGATTATTTGTACCAGGTAGGTGAATACTACCAATATTTTCATATGCTGTTGCAAAAAGAACAGGAGCAGGGGAAAGACAAGAGCCGCGTTCAGGTCATGTCGCACGTATCTTATTACCTCGATACGCTGATCACCTGCACCGAAAAAATGATCATCAATATGGAGATAACCCTCGATATGTTGCTCGAGTGGGAAACCTCACTGCAAAACCGCGAGTCGCAGGTACTGTTCAATTAGTTCACAGTTCACAGTTCACAGTTCATAGTTCATAGTTCCTTGTTCACAGTCTATAGTTCATAGTTTATAGTTCATAGTTTATAGTTCCTTATCTATGAATTGGGTTTGTAGTTCGAGAGCTGGGTTTTTCCATTCAGATTGCATTGCCTTTTCAACTCCTGTTCTATCGTTCGCGATACAACAACCATTCGCACAAGGCTTTTACTTTTCCCGGTATATTCACTGAATTCTTCTATGGTAATAACATCCCGCCTGGATTTACCATAATAATTACGCACCTGCTGCATCATTTGCCGCGCATCGGCATAACTTATTGAATTGATCTTGGAAACATCGATCGCATGAATGTGCCATTGCCTGAAAAACGGCCTGGCTTCATTGGGGAGTTTACAAAAGCAGGGAAGCGCTGCCAGCCTGATGCGTCTTTTCTGATTGATTGTTTGCCTGGCAGTAACGGATAATTTCTGTGGAACTAAGGCCATGCTGAGTTTTCGTTTAATGTCCGCCCGGCACATCACTGCCGGTCAGACGTGGGTTTTGCCAATAGCGGCTTTGGCTCACCAATCAGAATGCCTTAACAAAATGCTGAACGCTCAACGCTTAAGGCTAACCTCCGAAACAAATTCTTCCCGATTATTTTCAATCAGCCCCGAAAATCGTTCTAACCGAATTTCTTCGAACAACCCGAAATTCGGGATATAGCCTTAAGCCTTAAGCATAGTAAGCGTAATTTACAACTTTAAGGCATATACGGAGCAAAAACTAATCGACATTTGATAATAATCAAGGATGCTTTTCTCCCTTTAAAAAACAGGTGCGCCACACCTGCATTATGAGCGCCGGAAAAAGTGTGGCACATCTTAATCAATGTGTTAACAATACCCGATCTTTACCCGGTTCCGTCATAAAAAGTAATGCATTTATCCCTTCTGGCATAAAAATTATGTTCAATAAAGAATACATATAACCGGGGTATCATGGAAAAGAAAATAAAAAATACAAATCACGTCCTTAGCGATAAACTGCACTGGTATAAAGACGCCATAATTTACGAGCTGCACATAAAAGCCTTTTGCGACAGCAATGGCGATGGCATCGGCGATTTTGGCGGACTGATGCAAAAACTCGATTACCTGCAGGAACTGGGCGTGAATACGATCTGGCTCCTGCCCTTCTATCCATCGCCCCTGCGTGACGATGGCTATGATATTGCCGATTACTATAATATTAACAATACATACGGAAACATACCCCAGTTGAAAATGCTGCTCGATGAAGCCCATCAGCGCAACCTGCGGATCATTACCGAGTTGGTCATTAACCACACGTCTGACCAGCATCCCTGGTTTCAGCGGGCAAGGACCGCGCCTAAAGGGTCGCCCGAAAGAAATTATTACGTCTGGACCGACGACCCCACCCAGTACAAGGATGTGCGCATCATTTTCCAGGATTTCGAAGCCTCCAACTGGAGCTGGGACCCCGTAGCGGAACAATATTACTGGCACCGCTTTTTTCACCACCAGCCCGACCTGAACTACGACAACCCGCAGGTACAGAAGGAAGTGTTCAATATTATCGATTACTGGTGCAATATGGGCGTCGACGGTTTCCGGCTCGATGCTGTGCCGTATTTGTTCGAGCGCGAAGGCACCAATGGGGAGAACCTGCCCGAAACGCATGCCTTCCTGAAACGGTTACGCGCTCATGTCGATGAAAAATTTCCCGGCACCGTTCTACTGGCCGAAGCCAACATGTGGCCGGAAGATTCCGCCTCCTATTTCGGCGATGGCGACGAATGCCATATGAACTACCATTTCCCTGTGATGCCCCGGATGTTCATGGCCCTTCAAATGGAAGACCGTTACCCCGTCACCGACATTTTTGATCAAACACCGGCCATACCGCCCACCTGCCAGTGGGCCATCTTCCTGCGCAACCACGATGAGCTTACACTCGAAATGGTGACCGATGAAGAACGGGACTATATGTACAAAGTGTATGCAAAGGACCCCAAGGCCCGCATCAACCTCGGTATCCGGCACCGGCTGGCGCCCCTGATGGAAAATAACCGCGAAAAGATAGAACTGCTCAATTCGCTGCTGTTCTCCCTGCCCGGCACCCCGGTAATTTATTACGGCGATGAGATCGGCATGGGCGATAACTTCTACCTCGGCGATCGCGATGGCGTGCGTACGCCCATGCAATGGTCGCCCGACCGCAACGCCGGCTTCTCGAATTCGAACCCCCATCAGTTGTATTTACCGCTGATCCTCGATCCCGAATATCATTATGAATCGGTGAATGTGGAAATGCAGCGCCGCAATACCTCATCGCTTTTCTGGTTCATGAAACGCATGATCAACATGCGTAAAAAACACAAAGCTTTTGGCCGCGGCGATCTTACCTTTCTGAATGTCGACAACCCGAAAGTGCTGGCTTTTTTAAGGCGGTATGAAAATGAAACCCTGCTGATAGTAGTAAACCTGTCGAAGTTTGCGCAGGTTGCCGAAGTACCGCTGGAGGGTTATAAAGGTTTTGCCCTGATGGAACTGATGAGCAGGAACAAATTTCCGGCCGTTGGCAAAGCAGGCACCTACTTCTTTACGCTCGGTCCGCACAACTGGCTGTGGTTCTCGCTTGAAAAAACACACCCCGGGATCGACGAAAAAAAAACAATTCCGCTGCTGCAAATAAACAAGCTGCAGGATATAGTGAATAAATCGACCCGCGCAGAGCTGGAAAACGCCGTACTGCCGGCCTACCTCAAACAATGTAAATGGTTTACCGGCCGGGCACGTTCGGTGCATGGAGTGGAGATCATCAACTACATGAACATTCCATCATCGCCCGAAGCGTTGCTATTGTTGCTGGAAGTGACCTACGAAAGCGGACTACCGGAAATGTACCAGCTAATAGTAACGTTTGCACAAGACCCGGTGGCGCGAAAACTGGCAAGCAGTTTTCCGCATAGCGTTATTGCCTGGATGCATGCAGGTGAGCAGGAAGGGATCTTGTGCGACGCATTGTTCGTAACTACATTTCAGCAATGGCTTCTTCAACACCTGGCGCACAATGAAACTTTACAGGGCCGCGACAGCAACCAGCTCAGGTTCCATAACAACGGATCGCTGACCACCTATTCGGTGCAACATGAAGATATAAAGTCAAAAATATTCGAGGGTGACCGGTACAATGGTTCCATCACTTACGACAATAATTTCTTTTTGACCATTTACCGTCGGGTGGATTATTATATTAATCCCGATGCCGAAATTACCCATTTCCTGAGCGAAGAAGCAAAATATGAATATATACCCGCATTCCTGGGCGCCATAGAATGGGGCACGGAAAAAGGCATGATCACTATGGGCATGCTGCAGGTGATGATCGAGAACCACGGTAACGGGTACACCTACATGCAGGAACGGGTGTACAATTACATAGAAAGGATACTGGCCCTGAACCAGGATAATCTGCCTGCCTGGGAAGCAATGGGCAACCTTACCGAACCGGTTGGCATCGATGAATTGCCGAATGAATTGAAGGACCTGTTGGGCGGCCGCGCGGCCGACCAGGCGCGGCTGATAGGCATTCGCACCGGGCAAATGCATCTGGCGCTTGCATCAGGCACCATGGTAAAGGATTTTAAACCCGAAGAGTTTTCGCTGCACTACCAGCGCTCCCTGTTCTCAGCCATGGTATCGCTGGTACGGGAAGTTTTTCAAAACCTGAAAAGAAATTTGAACAAACTTCCGCCCGAGCTGCAATCCGAAGCGGAAGAATTACTGAAACATCGCGATGAAGTGCTGAACGTGTTCAAAAAGATCTATACTAAAAAACTAGACGTTTTAAAAATAAGGATCCATGGCTATTATACGTTAAGCCAGGTATTACTAACGGGTAAAGACATTGCCATACAGGGTTACGGCGGTGATCCGCTTCGCCCCTATAGTGAAAGAAGGCTGAAAAGATCGCCGTTGCACGATGTGGCTACCATGCTGCGCTCGTTTCATAATACCGTGTATGAAGGATTTCATCAAAACCATCATATGCTAAAAGAGAATATGGCGAAGTATGTACCTTTTATCAGGCTGTGGGCGCACTATATGGGTGGATTTTTCATGAAAGCGTATCTCGATACGGTTGCAGGAAGCAAATTTATACCGGCCGATAAACATGATTTCAGGGTGATGATACAAACATTTTTACTCGAGAAATCACTGAACGACCTGAACCATGGCCTCAGTAATGGGTATGGTTCCATAATGGTGCCGATGAGAACGATAAAGACTATAATTCGATAATTAGCTAATGTGCTAATGGAATGCATGCTGGGTGGATGCTTACGCGTTAGCTTTAGTTTTATAAAAACTGCTGAACGTCGAAGCATTAGCACTTTAGCAAATCAGCATATTGGCAAATTAATAAAAGGATGCTTACGCGTGCGTTTAAGTTTTATAAAAACTGCCGAACGATGAAGCATGAGCACATTAGCAAATCAGCACATTATCACATTAAAAAAAGAGCGATCCGACTTGCGGACCGCCCCCGTCTAACGTTGGTAGCTTGTTGGTGCTATCAGCGTTTGCTTAACCAAATTCAGGTCTTCGCGTTAAGATAACAGATGAATTCTGCTTTTTCGGACGGATAGTTTTCTGTTCCCGTTCTTGCCTCTTTACAACAATTTCGAAACAGTTTTTTCTATCCTCCTGCTTAACCGATCGCCCTTTGATTAATCTGAGATAAATTTACTAATTCAAAAAAGCGGAAACAATGACCGCCGTCACAACAAAATATTCCCGCCGTCACTTAATATTTCAATGATCCTAATCAATATCACAGTACTTATTTAATTTGTATCTGCTTAAACATCACCCAATTGTATTTTCTAATGCCCAACCGGGGCCGTAAAATTATTATTGATTGAATTGAAGTAAGAATAATTGGTAAATTACTATCAAAATCGATCCGGTTCCGGTTAGTTTTATGACAACATTCTGGACTGAAAATAGCATTCTTACCAACCAAAGCGACACTACACCCCCTGCCGAAATCTTTGATGAATTTTGTCAGGCAATTGGTTATTATTATCAGCAGAAAGGTTACAAATACACCAGAAGCCGCCCGAAAGTGAAAATAGAATCGCGCGACCTTTTTGTGGAAATAAATTTCTGGAGCTCGCGAAGCAATATGGCCGGCAGCAGTGTAGGTTTGGAGATCCTGCCGTATGTTGGCTCCAAGAAATTAAAAAAATGGATCAAAGCAAATAAGACCGGCAGGAACGAATATATCTATGGCCCAACCAAATACGATTTCCGCTATCAGAATATTTACGGCGCCACAGTAGATTTTTTTCTCGACCTCATTCTCAAGATCGATAAATACATTGCCGAACAGCTCGATATAACGGATAATAAAAAATTCATCGACAAACTACTTGCCGAAAACAGCAACGAGCTCATCACCGATAACTTTGCCTGCTATCTTGCCATGACAAATGACCCCCGTTTGTCGGAGTTCATTGAGTCGCATCCGGACGGGATTAGTGTTGAACTGGTAAATAAGTTGAAAGCACTTAGTGAAGATAATAAATTAACTCCCCGCCAATAAAGTTCACAGTTCACAGTTCATAGTTCCTAGTTCACAGTTCTTAGTTCTTAGTTCAGTTGAACCCGCTATTATTCGTGAGCTCAAATGCAAAATACAGAAAGCAGGAAGCTGCAAGCCAAAAGGAAAAAGTAAAAAACAAAATAGAGAAGCAGCAGTTAAAAGCAAAACGCTTAACACTGATTACAGCATTAAGCGTTTTACTTTGACCTTTCGACTTAGCCTGTTTAAGGCAGTATCTTTACCTTTATATTTTTATAATATACTTTGCTGTTAGGATCATGAGCCTGTAAAGCGAATGTACCACTTGAGAGTTTGCGGCTGTTCATATCGGGAGAACGCTGAACATCTTCTGGCTCGGTATATTCAACCAGTACCTTACCGTTCACTTTGGTAGTCACTTTATTTCCTTCCACGATTATTTCCTCGGTATACCACTCATTATCTTTTACATACACCTCTTTTACATCCTGCACCGCATACAAACTGCCGGTACGGCGCCAGTCGGTATGAGAATTATTTACCTGCACTTCATATCCTTTTGAAGGCCAGCCGCCCTGCTGAAAGGCAGTGTGAAAGTAGAGCCCGCTATTTGAGCCGGGTGTAGTTTTCACCTGTGCTTTAAAATGAAAATTCTTAAAATTATGGTCCCCTGCCTTCCCGTCGTAAAACAGGTGCGCTACATTTCCATGGGCAATGATCATTCCGCTATCTACTGTAAAAGACGCTGCATTGTCGCCCACCTTCCAGTTGTTAAGCGTTTTTCCATCAAACAGGGAGATCCATCCTTTTGATTTTTTTTGCGCAACAGCTACCCCACCCAGCATACAGGCTGTGATCGTTAACAGGTATGATAATTTTTTCATTCTAATCATTTGCATGAAGGTAGTTGTTTAGCAAATTATGCAAAAATGTTACCGGGTACCGGGCACCTGTATTTTCGGGATTTCGAATTCAGGTTCGGGTTCCCCGTGTTACTAACTTTTTTTATTCTCCTTAAAACGTTTGTCAACCATACCATTTTTTCTTCTATGTTTTGCAGAGTCGGCAGCAGCCTGGTTCTTTTTGAAACGCATATCGGGTGCACCATCTTTTTTTACTCTTTTTGTGGAATCGCCGGCCGGCGCCTGGTTCTTCCTGTGGCTCATGTTCTTTGCATCCTCTTTTTTCCAGCGTTTCGTAGTGTCACCGGCTGCATGGCTGCCTTTCATTTTCCCGCCGGCAGCGCCCTCTTTTTTCCAGCGTTTAGTGGTATCACCGGCTGGCGCCTGGTTCTTCCTGTAACGCATATCAGCCGTTCCATCTTTCTTCAGCTTCTTTGTGGTATCGGCAGCGGCCTTGTTCTTTTTATAACGCATGTCGGGCGTTCCATCCTTTTTAGCAGGGCCGGCGTTCTTTTTTTTGGTTTCCTTTTTAGCTATTTCCTTTTTTGCGGGGGAAGTTTGAGCGAAATTAATTCCGGTACAGGCGAATAATACACAAATAACAACTAAGACTTTCTTCATAATAGATATTGTTTCTTTAACAGGGAATCATCAAAAATAAAACCAAAAACTTGAACATAAATTGCATCAGCTGTCTATTTAAGATATCCACGTGATCTTCGTTTGATAAAAAAGGTGAGCCGCTCACCTGTCGGCGGGCGGCTCACGCTTACATATTTTTCAGTTTTACCGGTTATTACGTCTTATCATCAGGAAGTTTGCCATCCACTGGAAGGCAATAAACCCTATAAAAAAAGCATACGCAAGATTAACAGAGGCCGGAATGTTTATGTAAATTGTGTATAAAGCAATTAATCCCAGTACCGCCATTCCAATGGTATAAAGCATAATTGAGTTGTACCTCGATGGAATGAACATTACGCCGCACAAAACCATCATGGCCCCGCCGTACCCTGCTACAAATAAATAAAACGCATCTGAGGTGATAAAATACAACGCCACCCCTGCAATTAACACCAGCAGGCTTGCTGCTACAAAGTTGGAACTTAACTTTTCTTTTCTATCGAGCAGGAACCTGCCGTACGCATTGAACCGAAGCAACATGTTGCTTACGGGTTTTATAACCCAGGTTGAAAATGCAAATACTACCAGCGCAATGATAATGGGGGTAACAAAAGGCCTGAAGGAAGGGCTGCTGTCTGCGAGTTTGTTCAAAAGCTGTGTTCCAAAATAAACACCGATCACAAAACCCCACTGGTAATTGGACGGCAGATTGCTGATCCAGAATTGATATTTAAGGAACATCCTGTAGATCGGGTTACTTGCTTTCAGCGCTTCTATCATGCCTTTCTGCGCGTACTCATAATTGGGATTGTTCTTCAGCGCTTCTTTGAAATGCTTCAGTGCTTTTTTATGATCGCCTTTCTCAAGCAACCCCCAACCATAGTTAGTATGGGTATAGGCATTGTTGGGGTCCTGCCGCAATGCCCCTTCTATGGTTTGAAAAGATTCTTCTTTCCGGTTCAGCTTTATCAATACCGTGCTGCGCACGTTCAGCGCCAGCAGGTCTTCGGCATCAATCTCCAAAGCCTGGTTGGCCAGGCGCAAACTTTCTTCAAACTGCTTGCGGGCCAATTTAATGTTAGCGAACCAGGCAAAATAATCGGCGGTATATGGGTCGAGTGTGATGGATTGCTGAATACTTTTTTCGGCATCATCAAACCTGTCTTTCTGAATATCGATCCTCGATTTTATAAAATACAAATGCGCGGTATCGGGCGAAAGCCCGATCGCATCGTCAATAATGCTTTCCGCTTTTTCTACTCTATCCTGTTGCAGATTCAATTCCGCCAGCAACGACAGATAGTAAATATTGGTAGGTTCCTGTGCCAGTAATTGTCTCAGGATCTTCTCCGCTGCGTCGTATTTTTTCTGCTGAATGAGAATACCAATTTTCGAAAGACTGTACTCGATCATGTCACTTTTTTATTTTTAAATAGGATAGAATATCATCGTACAAACCGGAATCATTGGCAAACATGGCAAAATTCTTTGCGGTAGTGAACCATTCCTGTGTACTGGCTTTATGTTTTTTCACCGCATTCAGCAGGTCCTTCGTTTCAATGGGTTTGGGAACGCCATCGGTAAAAGAGGATTCCAGTTTCAATTCAATGGCAATATCGATGACGGCATCGATATCGGCGCCGGAGTAATTTTCGGTCTTTCTGGCGAGTTGCGAATAATCGATAGCATCAATTGGCTTGTTCTTCAGTTTCAATTTCAGGATCGATTCGCGGGTGGCTTCATCGGGCGGCGGCACAAAAACGATCCTGTCGAACCGGCCCGGTCTTCTGAACGCAGGGTCAAGGTTCCATGGCGTATTGGTGGCGCCAATGATGAGCACGCCTTCATTGCTTGTGTCGATGCCATCGAGCTCCTGTAAGAACTGATTGATCAAATGTCGGCCCGCAGATTGTTTCATATCGCTTCTGCTGGCGCCCAGCGCATCTATTTCATCGATGAACAGGATGCAGGGTGTATTGTAACGGGCCAGCTCGAAGATCTCATGCAGGTTCTTTTCGCTGTTCCCCACCCACATATCGAGAATATCACTCAGGCCCACGCTGATGAATCTGGCATTTACCTGTCCGGCAGTTGCTTTTGCCAGAAAGGTTTTACCGCAACCGGGCGGACCGTATAACAAAATACCGCCGCCGATCTTTTTGCCGTAGGCCTTATATAGTTCGGGATGTAATAATGGTTTTATGATCTTTAATTCGATCTCTTTTTTCACCGCATCCATACCGCCCACATCACTGAAGTTTATGGATGGCTTTTGCAAAAAGCGGCTATCATACGCATCTTCTTCCTCCGGCTCACTTTCTGTTGGCCCACCTTTAACCCGCAGTTGACTGTCGAGCTCTTCATCGTAGAAATTCGGGTCAATGCCCAATACCCTTTTATAGGTGTCGATGGCTTTGGCTACCGAGTTTTCTTTCAGTAAGCCTTTGGCATATAAAACAAGCGCCTCGATATCGGCGCGGCCGCTTTCAATAAATTCTTCGAGGATCACATTACAGGCCGAGTAGTTGCCTTTTCTGTAGAAAACTTTTGCCAACCCGATCTTTGCCTTTGTGTCATTCACAAATTTCAGCACCTGGGTATACTCTGTTTCCGCTTCCTCCAAACGGTTCAGCCCCAGCAAGGTATCGGCCAGCAGCAACCTCAGCGGCGTATTGTTGGGCGAATGCTTCAGGGCTTCCCGCAAACTATCGATGGTACTTTCGTTCATTGTTATTTGGTATTACTATCGTCTTAAATATTTACTAACGGAACGTTAAAATCACAGGCAAATGAACGCCGTTTTAGTCTCCGTTCCAATATAGGCGAAATATACAAAATAGATAATTACCAATAACTTTATTGCCCGGGAACCCGCTGTACCACTCTTATTCTTTTATTGAAAACCAGTTTACCTTTTATGAACACCTTCAGGTAATAACGTTGCGGCGGGCGGTAACCCATATCGTATTGAAAAACAGCTTCCCTGAGGTTGGCATACCGGTGCTCTTCCACCACTTCATTATTACCGCCATCGGCAACTATTTGTACAAGGGCGTCCTGCGGCTGGTTACTGAAATAATCCATTATCACTTTGCCTTTTGTCATGGTAGGGAATAAACCAACAGCGATCTCTTCGCTGGGTTTTGCCCATTGTAAACTGTCGGGCGATACCATAAATTCATAACTCACGCCATTCCCGAAATCGGATTCAAAACTTTTAAGCATCTCCCCTTTTCCATTCAATATTTTGCAGGTGCCCCTTCCGGCCCTTACAGCATACCAGAATTCGAGCCCGTTACCTGAAGTATCCACTATATCGAACCGGTAACAACCGGGTTGCAGGCTAATGGTATCCCTGTAGAGCGTATCTTTTAACAACGAACCCAGCCGGCGTTCGAAAACGGGTTTCCCGGCTGCATCGATGACGCTGTAACTATTGTCCGCCGGTTTGCTATTCGTTCTGAAATGTATAATGATCTGATTATCGTGCACCGGAACGCTTTGAAAATAGCTTACCACTTTATTATCGGCGGGGTAGTTATCTTTTCCACCATTGGGTTGTTCTATTGAGACGGCAAATTCATTCCCGCCGTTTTTACCATCGATCGCGCCTGGCAGGGTGATCTGTTCGGTTTGGCCGAAGGCCAGACTGCCTTTCCATTTGACTACCCGGGTGGGAAATCCCTTAGTACCATACCTGAACTGGCACGATGTAAGATTGGCAGCGCCATTGTTCTTAATAACGATCACCGGGTTCATACAGGCCGGGTTCTTTCGCCGGTAGATATCCGTTGTTGAAGGCACAACAACTTCTTCCAGCGAAACATC
Source organism: Niastella populi (assembly GCF_002078015.1). Classification (GTDB taxonomy): domain Bacteria; phylum Bacteroidota; class Bacteroidia; order Chitinophagales; family Chitinophagaceae; genus Niastella; species Niastella populi. The sequence continues at coordinate 171,326 of NZ_LWBP01000056.1, forward strand.
CACCTTTGAAACCGGGGCGCCATATTCTATTAGGTAAGCATAAATATTTTCTATCACATTGCGATCGCTTGTTGTATAAGGCTCCATTTGAATATCGAACACATTTTCCTGCTTTGCAACAAGCCGTTGATCGATGATCTCCGGCTGGTTCAAATAACCGGGGCACCAGTTGGCCCGATCGATTACCCAGGTACCGGCCTGCGGATATAAAGGGTTGTCACCGCATTTTTTCCAGAGATCTGTTTTACGCACCATTTTATTATTCCACCAGATCTCGCGAAAACGGCTGCAAAACTCACCGCAACCATTGCTATCCATTCCGTGCCCGGTTTGCAGAACGTACAACCGCGCCGTAGTGCTTTTTTCATTGGGTTTAAAAGTATATGGGCGCAACTCGTTCTCAATAGGCGCTGCGCTGTTCCCATATTGAAAACCGGCATTATACACTTTATGCAAAGCCAGCGGGGTTGCAACGGCCGGCCCTTTTATGAAAGAAAATTGAAGTTGAATTTTCCAACCGCGGTCTTTATTTTCTTCATAACCCGAATGGATGTATTCTATTTCAACGCTGTCGCGCAGGAGCAGGCTGAAATCGGTAAGATCGACCTGCCATTGAAAATTCCATTCTTTCGAAAACGCACCGCCGTAGGGCGTAAGCATTTGCGCAAGGGTATAATCGAGAATGGGCGCGTTTTTACCACCCTGCCGTTTCAGTACGATGCGATCTGAATAATCCCAGTCGGCACAACGCATGGAATCGGGACAGGCGAATTTCACATAGAGGGTGGCCTTTCGCAGGGGAAAATCCTTTCCGGGGAAAACAGTCCAGCGGCTATAGGGGTTTACACCTTTTGAGGGATCGGTGACTACCTGATCGTAGGAAATAACAACATGTGAAGTATCGGAAGCAAAGGAAGCAACTTCCTGTAACAATAAAATCAACAGAAAGATCGCTGTCCTTTGCCAGCCGGAAAAAAAGCTGATGCTGCGCTTATTCATATTACCCGGTTTCATAGTTTGCAAAGAAACGGGTTTTGCAGTACCGGGGTGTGAAAAATATACAAGCGGAATAATTATTGTTTGATCAAAAAGCGCCGAAGATCATCTTTAATCCTCCGGCAAAGCAAACCAGTGCCGGTATACTTTACTGATATAGGTTGCCAGCAGCAGCAGCAATATCACAGCCCCGCCAACTTCGGCATAAATGACATATTCTTCAAAATTGTACAAATTTTTATACACCCATCCATCATGATCTAACTGATATTTTTTGTACTCATAACACCATCCATACACCAGCAATGGAAACGCTGTCACTATAAACACAAATAAATTGATACAGATCCCGGTTATAGCCATTCTTCTTTTGGCCTTCCAAACAGCTAAACTGCCAAAGAAAAATAAGAGAACATAAACGATCATGAAGCTCAAAAAATGGATGGCGTCTGCCCGGGAAAAACCGAGGATCATGGCTGTAATGATCGTGAGCAATACACCAGTCAACACCGACAGCCAAAACGTACGGATAGAACTATGCCTGAAAATAAAGATCAGCAATGTAATGCCCAGGGTAACATAATAAAACACCCGCATAAAGGCATACTTGTCGTTGCCACGCCACCGGCTCTTTTTCATCATGATATGTGAAATGCTGTTGTCTATTTTGCCAAGGCGGTATTTTTTCCGGATCATTTCCAGCGGAAGTTCATTTCCGGTTATAGTTTCGTCGTTGTAATAGTACCGCGAGTGTTTGTAGTAATATTTTTTAAGCAGTACATCAAGTTCGCGAGTGATAGTTTCCCGCTCAGCCGGTGTGGGCGGATGCCCGTTTACTTTTTTAAAGATCTCAAATGCACTCAACAAATCATCATTCGCTTTTGACCAATACAGATAGGGAGAAAGAAAACTATAGTCGGGTGTATTATACACCAGGTATACAGAGTCTTTTACCTTAACTATGCTATCGGCTTCATTTATTTTGGTGTAGAAATCCGATGAATCGTACCGGTAATCATTGATAATATAACTGGTTACCGGATCATCGACCTCATTTTCATCCTTTACTTCCTTTTTTACAGAAGCAACAAGTTGAATCCGGTGATATTGCCACGGCTCCTTTAGCTTGTCATACTCAACCTGGAAGATCTTTATATTGATATTATTGACATCCCGAATAATTTCTTCGTCGGTATAAGTATTATTTGCGCGAACGCTTTCCACTATGGGATGCACATAGGGAAAACTTACCAGTATTCCGGAAGCCATGAAATACAAGAAAAATGTCACCAGCCCATGCAGTGGATGAATGATACCATATTTTTTGAACACGTTAAACCGTAGCAGGTAGATCATCCAGACGATGAAGCCGATCCCTGAAACGATCGATACAAAACCAATCCAGGCCTCCATGGTTGAATAATCCCTCGGATCATTGGGTTCAAGAAAGCAAATTACAGTCAGTACAAAAAGGAATAAAATACCATAGTACACTACCAGGTGGGCACGTGTGCTCCAGATACCGGGTTTATTCAGCAATAATTTTTGGTCGGCTCTTTTAAGAAACCCTGGCATCAGGGGTCTTTTTATATTCATGGGTAGTAATATTAAATGAATCGTTTTGTTGAATGGGTGATATCGCGGAAATAGGAAATGGGAATACCGGCGGTAACCAGTTTCGCCAGCATCTCCTGCGCAGGTAAAGTAGCAGAAGAAACAGTGTAGAACCCGCCATTGAACTGAACTTCGCCCTCAGCGGCAAGCACGTTCAGTAACTGGTCTCTTTTAACCGTTGTTTCCAGCTCTATCACAAACGCGGTGGCAGTTTTTTCCTGCTCGCCCGTTCTGAAAAGGCAGGAGCCTTTTTTGATCAGGAGTACCGTGTCGGCTATCTTTTCCACTTCATGCAATTGCTGTGAGCTGAGCAATATACCCATGGGGTTATGCACCGATTTGGCCATGAACCGCAGATCGGTGAGTATACTTTGCTGTGCATTGATATCGAGGTTGGCCAACGGCTCATCGAGGATCAGCAGTTTCGGCTTCTGCAATAAGATGCGCGCAATCTCAAACCGGGTACGGTAACCGCTGCTGATCTGGTTCCAGGTAAGGTGGGCATAAGGTGTGAGATCGAGCCGCTCCAGCATAAAGTCGACCATCACCTCATTCTCTTCTCCCTTTACGCCCGAAATGGCAGCGGAGAAATGCAGGTTATCTTTCAACAAACCGAACCATCGTGGAATGCGTTGCGGAATAAATGCGAGGTGGTGTTTTATTTCGTAATGATCAGGATTTTCCAACTGTGCAAACTGCAGTTCACCCGAAGTAAGGGCAAGTTGTGCGGCCATACAACGTAACAGGGTGGTTTTACCGTTACCATTCTCCCCTACGATGCCCAAAACATCACCGGTATTCACCTGCAGGCTGATCGGTTGCAGGCTGAAATTGCCTGAACTGTATGTTTTACTGATCTGGGAGGCCGTTACCAGCGGTGCTGTTCTTTCGGTAAACCGTTCAGCAACCTGATCGATCCTGTTCAACAGGCTATTGGCCGATTCAATGAATGCCGGCGGTAAACCTGCGTCCTTATATTGCCGGTAAAGCCGGCTAAACGCTATGGCTTCTTTCAGTAACGACAGATCCGCCGTATCGAGGGAGGCATCCAAAATTCTTCTAACTGCTAACGAATGATCATTATGCTGTAGGTAGGATTGAATTTCAGCAATTCTTTTGTGCATTGGGTATTAGGTTGATATAAAGATGCAGGTAAAAAACGGTAAATGGAAATACCAACGTAAAAGCATCTCTCCTTATTTTCATAAATTAGTGCTAATTTCCTAAAATAGATAACCTATTTTTATCATATGAAGTTCTTGCCCGCCAAAACACTTCTGCTGATACCAGCACTTCTTTTCTCTCATACCTGCTTTTGCCAAAAGAAGTTCTCACCAGTCGATACCGCTTCCATTCGTCATTCACTTGACCAGGCAAACGCGCTCTTCAAAAAAAATTTATACGATTCGGCCATTGGCAAATGCAACCAGGTGCTGCAACTGACCGAAAAGAACAATCTCAAATTATTGTCGGCCGCCGCCTGGGATATCATTGGCGAAGTAATGATGGCCAACGGAAAATTTCCACACGTAAGAAGATACGATTCGCTGATCTTACCCATAGCAACGCAGTTCAAAGACACTACCCTTATAATAAGCGTAAGAACCCGCGAAGGAGTTTACCTGCTTGAACATGGAAAGAATGGAGAAGCTGCCGATCATTTTTTAGCGGTGCTCGATATGCGGCTCACCAAAGAACAATCGTTAAAAACGGCAGAGGTATACGGCAACATGGCTTCTATTTATATGAACCTGAGCAAAAAGAACGAGGCCATGAACTGGTTCTTCAAAGCCCTGCGGTTATACGAAAAACACGATCATCATCCGGGCATGGGTGAAACCTACAGCAATATATCTTCCATTTACTACCTGATGGGGCAAACGAACGATGCCATAGATTTTCAAAAGAAAAGCATCTGGCACCGCGAAAAACAGCAGGATATCCAGGGCCTCATCATTCCTCACATCAATATTGGACAACTATACCTGCTCAAAGACTCGTTGAACCTTTCGCTCGATCACCTGAACAGGGCAGTTACCCTGGCGGAAAAAATAAATAACATCAAATTAAGAGCGGCAGCCTACTCGGGTATGTCAACCTTTTTTGTAAAGACAAAACAATACGGCCCCGCGCTTACCTGGCAGAATAAATCGATTGCCCTGTTTGAAGAAACAGATAACAAGACGATGCTATCGCGGTTGTATATTTCAGCCGGGAACCTCGCCAGTTCCACCAACGACTCCGCCACCGCCATCGCATTTTATCAGAAGGGGCTGAGCCTTTCAAAACAGCTCGGCAACCTGGAAAATACCGGGAATGCCTATGAAAAAATGAGTGCCTTTTATTTTGGGCGCCATGATTTTGAAAAAGCCTACCAGTATTATAAGATCTACACCAGCTACCGCGATACCATTGCCATTGCCAGCGCCCTCACCAATATAGAAAAAGTGAAGATCGAATACGAAACGGAAAAGAAAGACAATGAGATCCTGAAACTGGCCAGTGAGCAGCGGATAAAACAGCTGCAGATAGAAAAACAACAGGCATTACTGGAAGGCAACCTGCTTGAAGCCGCCAGAAAGGAAAATGAAATAGAATTGCTTGGCAAAGCAAAAGAGTTGCAGACATTGAAAATAAAACAACAGGATGAAGAGCTGGAAAAACAATTGCTGCTGGCACGCAACAATGAACAACAATTACAACTGGCCGAAAAAGAAAAACAGTTACAGCAAAAACAGCTGCGCAATTCAAACCTTACCAGGAACTTTATTCTTGGCGCCGCAATATTGCTGGTGCTGGTGGGTTATTTCCTTTTCAACCGCTACCAGCTCAGAAGAAAGATAAAAGAGCAGGAATCGCTGCTGGCGGTGCGTAACGATATTGCGAAAGACCTGCACGATGAGATCGGGTCTACACTTACCAGTATCATGATCTTATCGGAAGTATCGGGAAAGAACCTGCAGCGCGACCAGGCAAAAACATCATCCTTTCTGCAAAAGATAACCGAGCAATCGGCCGCGGTGCAACAGGGCATCAGCGATATCGTATGGGCGGTAAAACCTGACAATGACAAGCTGGAGAACATGGTGATCAGGATGCGGGAATACGTTGCACAAACACTGGAATCGAAAAACGTTCATACGGTGATCAATATCGACTCGGCCATGCTCGACAAAACCCTCGATATGAACCAGCGCCGCGACCTGTTCCTTGTATTCAGGGAAGCGGTGAACAATATTGCCAAGTATGCCGGCGCTACCGAAGTACAGGTAACGCTGGGAAAGATCGATAACGATCTGCAACTGCAGGTGGTTGATAACGGCTGCGGTTTCGAACCGGGTAAACAAACCTCTTCGAACGGCCTGAAAAATATGCAGGCGCGCGCCATTTCGCTGAAAGGTAAATGCGATATTCATTCTGAACCGGGTAAAGGAACCGCAGTAACATTGCGCATTCCCACTACATGATCATGTAGTTGCCCGGTATAACCAGCAACCTATATATTAGCTTATGGTCATAAAAGTGCTGCTATACGACGATAATGAAGCTTTGCGTGCAAGCATGGAAACCCTGATATCGGAAGACCAGGGTTTTGAGCTGCTGGCGGCCATGCCGAATGCAGAAACGGTTGAAACAGACATCAGGGAACTGAAACCCGATGTGGTGCTGATGGATATCGATATGCCGGTTGTCAATGGCGTGGAAGCCGTTCGAAAAATAAGCCGCATCGATGACAAACTACCGGTGATCATGCTCACCGTGTTCGATGATAATGAAAATATCTTCAACGCCATTTGTGCCGGCGCTTCAGGCTATATTTTGAAGCGGTATGCCACGGAAGAAATATCTTCAGCCATCAGGATGGTGCTGGAAGGCGGCGCTCCCATGACGGGCTCCGTAGCGAGAAAAGTATTGATGATGGTGCCACAGGCAAAAACCGCCGAACAGGAAAAAAGCAATCTTACCGATAAGGAAACAGCCATCCTTAAATTTTTGGTAAATGGGTACAGTTATAAAATGATCGCCGGCGAATTGAAGATCAGTATCGATACCGTACGTTTTCATATCAAAAAGATCTACGACAAACTGCATGTACATTCCGCTACTGAAGCGGTTTCGAAGGCTATTAAGGATAAACTCGTTTAGGTGAATGGTGAATGGTCAATGGTCAATGGTCAATGGCCTCGCGATTATAATTACCGATTGCCGACGTACGCCGCGCTGAGGTTTGCGTTTCACGTTTGCCGTTTGCCTCTCCTTCTACACTACATAATGATGTAGTTGCCTCAAGCCCTCCCCCAGCCTAGTTTTACGGAAATATTTAAACCAAATGAAAAAGGTAATTACATCGGTGCTGATCTTTCTCGGCACAGTTGGTTCGCTGTTTGCCCAGTCATCAGATTTTATGCCGGGCGGCAATGTGATCTTCGAAGACAATTTCCTGCGCGACCCTGTTGGTGACTTCCCTGCGCGCTGGAGCACCAACAGCGAAGGCGCGGTGGTGGAACTGGACGGCTTTCCCGGAAAATGGCTGAAGATAAACGGCAACGTAGCCGTAAATCCGGAACTCAAAAAGAAACTCCCCGAGGATTGCACCATTGAATTTGACCTGGTGGTAAAACAGGGCTCCTGCCGGGTGCACTTTGGCGTTACGCCCATCAGCGATGTGGCAGCCGGAAATGTTCGCTACAAAAACATCGGCGTTACATTACAGAACCTTACCGGCTATCCCGATGTGGTCGTTAACAAAGATGTAATGGATGTAAGCTCAAAACGCGATTTCAGCATGGACGGTTATATCGATCGCATTCTGCATGTAGGCATCGCCATCAATAAAACCCGCTTCCGGGTTTACCTCGATGAAACAAAGGTTATCGATATGCCCAAGTTGCTGATACCCGAATACCGTAATAATTTCTATATAGCCGGTGGTACTTCCATCCCCGCCCCGCCGGAAGGTGTTTATATCAGTAATGTGAGGATCGCTGCCGGTGAAGCAGATGCCCGCCGTTTACTAATTAAACAATTGCTCACAGAAGGCGCTGCTGTTACTACCGATATCAATTTCAATCCACAAACCAATGCCCTTACCCAGGAATCGTTGCCCATGCTTGATAACCTTGGACAGGCCATGGTAGCCGATCCCAATTTGAATGTACAGATCAATGGTATGGAGCAACAGCCGGGAGGTTATATGCCAACTGAAGGAACAGGCGATGTAACCAACAGCAGTTCAGGCGCCATTAACGAAGAAAAGGTAAAACTTAAAGTAGAAAAGATGAAAACCTACCTGGTAAACAAATTTCATGTGAACATAGACCGTATTGTAACCGGTGTCAGCACTAAAATAAAAACAAAGAGCAGTGCCCTGCAAAACAGTAAAACCGGACAAAAGATAAAAGGGTTTGTCACAGAATTCGTGAAGCTCTGACCTGCAAACGTTCAACCTGAAATTTAATTACATGAAGAACTACCTGAACATGCTATTGCTGTTATGGCTTCCCATGCAACTGAATGCAATAGCAATAAACCGTGCATCCATTGGCACCCTCAGCTTCAGGGCAAACGGACATTTGTATACGGCCGATTCAACACATGCAAGAGGATATGCGGTACAACAAACGTCCCAGGCCTTTATCAACGGCGCCAATAACAATATGGTAATAGGCGCAGAATGGAAAGGCGTAAAAGGCCCCGGCGTGTATTCAATCGATACACGTACAGGCAAAGCCGAATTTTCCATCGATCATACAACCTATTATGCGAGACAGGCCGGCGATTACCTTACCATAACCGTAAAAACCGCCAGGCAACGAGGCGCATTCCTGTTACTGAACGGAACCTTTGAAGGACAGTTACAGGACAGGAACGGCAACAGGATAAAAATTGAAGCAGGTGTTTTTGCAACCACCTCCCTTTAACCCTGTTCAGGCAGCACTTCCTTTATAAAACAATCAACAAAACCTACAAATGAAAGATCTTCTATGGATAGCCGCATTGCTTGCGGCCTGTAATAGCACCGACCGTACTAAAAATGCCATTGCGCAGGAAAGCACAATAGCAAAGGAGAAAAAAACAGGCGGCAGTCCGGTTGCCTGCACCAACATGATCTTTTTTCAACCCGGCGCAGAGATCTATGCAAAAAGCTACAGTGCCTCGGGGAAGGTACAGGGCAGTACGCACACCAAAATAAAAGAAGTGAAAAAGGAGAATGGAATGACGGTAGCCTACGTGGAAGCCAGCGATACCAGCGACCGCAAACACATCACCAACATGAAGTACAATTACAAGTGTGATGGTAAAAGCATTTACCTGGATCTCGCTTCCATGATGCGCTCCACCGCCCAGGACAAGGATGCTCAATTTGAAGCCTCGCTGATAGAATACCCGATCAACGTTACAGCCGGCGAAACCCTGCCCGATGCAAGCGGTACCATGGCCATCATAAAAGGCCGGAAAAAGATGACCATGAAATACCATTACAAAGACCGAAAGGTAGAAGGCAAAGAAACAGTAACAACACCTGCCGGTACCTGGAAATGTTTAAAGATCAGTAACCGGGTTGAAATGGAAATCGACTTTCCGGGACTGGATGAAAAAGCAAAGAAGATGATGCAATCGATGACCAATCGAACGAAGACTACCGGCGTTACCTGGTTCTCCCCCGATTTCGGAATTGTTAAAATGGAATTGTACCAGAACGGAAAACTGCAGTCGAAGAACGAGGTCGTATCGGTAAAACGGTAATGGGAAAGCAACGACCTACATGCTTGTGTAGTTGATAAAGGAGCAGATCCTTACCATCTTTGACGTGTTATAATCATTAGCCAAAAATTAAAAATGGAAACATGAAAAAATTATTCTTACTGGTTTGCCTGATAGCGTTTTGTACGGGACTTTCGGCGCAGATAACCCCGGCAAAAAAAATCACCCCCATAAAAAAATTAACTCCCATAAAACTGAAAGGCAGTATTCCCTTTCTTATAAAAGGAAGCACAGCTATTAAGTATATAGTTCCCGCCAATGCCAGCAATCCCACCTTCAGAATGCAACGCGGCACTACCAGCGCCACAAGAAATGTTACGCGCAGCACAAGCGCAACCGCCCCTGATGCAAACGGCCGGTACTGCACTACCGCTATCGTAAGTGAAGAAAAAGGAGATTTTACCAAGATCGTACTGGGTAATCAAAACGACAAAGTATATCCCGGCGCCATCTATTACGACAACGCATTTATAGAGGGCACCTACAACGCCCCCGCCAACCTCGAATTAAAACCGTATGACATAACCACCGATCTGTATTCGGCCGCATTTTCCGGTACTTCTATCGTAAATGTACAACCCAGTGTGGGCGGTGTAAGTGACGGCATCGGTGAACTGATGAGAAAAGGCGGCAATGTAAAGAACGCCAGCCGCATCTCAGTTGAAGTAAAATCAATGAGCTCTTCAGAACAACTGGCTTTTGAAATTGGCGCCGGCTTTACCGGTTATGGCGCCGACCTGAACGTAGGCCTCAACTATCTGAAAGCAACCAATAAAAACGTATTCATAGCCAAGCTAACACAGGTATATTTTTCCGTTATGCTCAACAGGGCCGACGGAAAACTGCTGGCAGCCAACAGCGCGTCATTCCCTAACCTTGTTTATGTAAACAAGGTGAACTATGGCCGGCTGGGCTATATTTTGATCTCATCCGATTCAAGCCGGGAAGCTATACAGGCCGCACTGGACTTTACGTATAGCTCCGGCTCTGTTTCGGCGAGCGCCAATGCGCGGTTGAACTACCAGAAAACCCTTTCATCGATGGAGATAAGAGGTTTCTTTTTCGGCGGCGATGCAGCCAATACCATGACCCTTACTTCGGCAAACCAGTTGCAGTCATTTGACGATTATGTACAGAATGGTTTGCGGCTCGATCCGAACGTAGCCCCGGTTGCCATCAGCTATGAATTGAAATACCTGAATGACAATGCCACGGCTTCAACCCGCAGCACCACCACGTATACGGAAAGAAACTGCACACCGGCAAAAGGCATTAAGATCCAACTGCATAACGTAGCGGTGGAAGACATTCATGGCGGCGACTGCAGTTATGCCTGGGGCAATGTAGGCGTTGAAGTTTGGGAAACCAATGCACAGAAATCACCTGTGAAAATGCTGTACAGCACTACCTTGTGGAGCCACCCGTCAAATGCACCTAACCGTACGGTGATCAACTATGCCGACGTTCGCGCAGGCAATACCTTAAGACCTGAAATAAAGAATATAGCCAACGGTACCAAAAGCATTACCATCAATCCCCTGCTGGCCAGTGAAAACCGGGTCATGCTGCGGTTCAAATGCAATATAAATACCAACCATAAAGACAATGACATTGCCGCCCTTGGTTTTCATGGTATGAACCGGGTTGAAATCGTAGACAAAATGCTGAATGAAGTATTTGCAGGATCGGATATGATTGCAGCCAGACCCAACGACTATAAGTACGGTACCTATGTAGCCGGCCGCTGGTGCTCAAACACCGACCGCGTGCATTGCTTCTATGCATTGTTCACGGTAACGAATCAATAAGCCCGTTCATATGCACATACCTTATGAAGAAAAAAAGCTTCCCGGCCGCCCGGGAGGCTTTTGAAGTTTATACGCTTCTTTTTTACGATATTCGGGCAAAGCCTGTAAAAAGGCAGAAAACTTGTCATATGAAAATGAATATGCTCAAAGCTTTATTGATTGTTTCCTTTTGTTGCAGCCAGTTATTTCCCAAAGCCCAAAGCGATGGCGCCCCCGATACCGCCATCGTTGCCGATGGGGCCACTCCCCAACTGGTAGCCCGTAACTTTAGCTTTACCGAAGGCCCGGCAACCGACAAACAGGGCAATATTTATTTCACCGACCAGCCCAATAACAAAATATGGATCTATAAGACGGATGGCACGATAGCGCTATTTCTCGATAGCGCCGGCCGCTCGAACGGTTTGGATTTCGATAATAAAGGCAATCTTATCTCCTGTGCCGATGAGCAAATGCAGTTATGGTCAATAGACCGGAATAAAAAAGTAACCGTACTGATCAATGACCTCGAAGGGAAAAAACTGAATGGCCCCAATGATTGCTGGGTATCGCCCCGCGGCGATATTTATTTCACCGATCCTTATTACCAACGCAGTTGGTGGACAAGAACCAAACCTGAAATGGAAGCGGAAAAAGTTTATGTGCTTCGCCGTGGCAGCAAAACACCGGTACCCGTGGTGGACAGCCTCCAGCGCCCCAATGGTATTGTGGGCACTGCCGATGGAAAATTTTTATATGTTGCCGACATTAAAGGAAACAAAACATACCGGTACACGATCGGCAAAGACGGCTCGTTAAGCAATGCCCGGCTTTTTGCGCCTATTGGCTCCGATGGCATAACGCTCGATAATAAAGGCAATGTGTATCTTACCGGCAGAGGCGTTACCGTATTCAACAAGCAGGGCCAACGCATAAAAAATATTCCCATTCCCGAAAAATGGACCGCCAACGTAGCATTCGGCGGCAAACACCGGAATAAACTATTCATCACCGCCTCTGAAGGAGTATATGTACTGGATATGAAGGTGAAGGGAGTTGAGTAAGTACGATCGTGATCGCTCAATCCTTATCCGTATCATACGCCACGCCCTGCGCAAACATGAACAGGCCGTAACAAATGGTGGCAACAGCTACGATAATAAAATAAACGTGCCCTATATTATCGCCGATAAAATCAAATGCTTTATCTGTGTTCACAACGTGCCGGGCGTTTTCGGTAATACCGGCCTTTACAAAGAAAAACCCGGTGATGCCGAGAATGATACCGCGGCCCGCATACCCGGCCCATGCCAGTGCATGCACTGTATAGCGGAAAAAAGCGGAAAAACGATCTATATTTACCCGCTCGCGGTATCCCCGGGTGACGCCATACCACAATTGAACAAGGGCGGTCAGCAGATAAATCAAACCAATTGTTATAACCGGCCATGGCCCCGGGCCGCTCAGTAATTTTTGCACCATGGCCCGTTCTTCCTTTGGTTGCCCATCGGACTGAATATTGCCGGAGCCCAATAATACCCGTACAGCGGCAAATACGATCAGGATATCGGCTATAGTGCTCAATGCAATACCGCCTCTTTTAACGATGCCTTTCCAGTTTTTTCCATAATCATATGGATCGGTGACCGTTTCATAAAACCGCCATACGATATAACAAAGCGTGCCCAGCAAAATAATCCAGATCACTATTTTTCCGGCCAGATATTTGGCGAGTATGGCCATCATACTGGCTTCATCTGCCCCGCCATGCCGCAGTTTTAAAAAAGAGAGAATGGCAATTACACCAATGGCAGCATAAATGATACCGGTTGCAATACAACCGTATACAGGCAGGTAATGAATGATGGTCTTTTTTCCCGACTTCGCCATATAACTTCAATATCGAATGTGAAAATAGCTTTAATACTTCACCGGTTCATCATATGTAACGGCATATGCCTTGCTGTAATCTTTTACACCTGCCCGGCCCGCCACATAGCGAATGCCCTGCATGATATGCTGCACAAAAACCGGTTCGCTGTAATCCTTAGCATCATGCCCCAGCACCGAGCACCAGGTATAGCCGCCATCGTAATCATTTACCCAAACGGCGGGATACAATTCGGCATAACCACCTGCATGTTTTTTGATCAGTGCGGTTTGCGCAGTATCGGTAATCGTCAATGAAGTCATATCAAATGCCATTACAACTTTTGGGCCGGGGTATAGTTCCCTGGCAAAGTACATTTCGTCTTCTTTGATCCAATTTTTGGGAATGCCCTGAACTGAGGAGTGTTTTGTATCGATCGTTTTTACCGTAAGCTTTTGAAATCTGGGATGCCAGGCAAAGCTGCCGCCCAGCATCATCTTGAACCATTTCCAGTTACGTTCCGTTCCCAAAACGGAGTGAATTCCCACAAACCCGCCACCGGCTTCGATATAACGCCTGAAAGCAAGCCGTTGTGTTTCGTTGTCAAACACATCATTATTGGTGCTGGGAAAGATAACCAGGTTGTATCGTTTCAGATTGCCTTCTGTCATTACAGCCGGGTTGCCCGAAGTGTCGACCAGGAACCCATATTGCCGCCCCAGTTTTTGGATACAACTTACCGCCGCCGGAATATTGGCATGCACATATCCCGGTCCATTTCTGGTATACACCAGAACGGCCAGTTTTTTCCAGTTTATCTTCTTCTGCGCAACAAGCTGAAGTGTGACGAATGTGAATAAAAAACAGGCAATCGTTTTTTTATATTTGTTCATAGCCAGAAGTTCTTATGATAAAGATAATGATCTGTTGAAGATCACCGCAAACCCGTCATTTTCATTACTTCCGGCATTCTTCACCGCGTAGCAGCCATACAATGAAAGGGAGGCAGATTATAACGCAGCCTATACGAAATATTTTCAACATATTAAACTCTGATTAGCTGAAATACAAATTAAAATCTGACAATAGTTGTTCATTTTACACGTTTATACTTATCCTTTGATGAAGAACCAGCGGGGAAAGGCCATACTACACCAATAAGACCAGATAAATACATTTTTCCTATATAAAAATTCACCTTAAACGTCCTTACTCTATGCGCAGACTGCTGCTTTTGCTAGCGACCAGCCTGCCGATCTTGCATGCTACCGCACAAGACGGTCTTTGGTCCCCTGTTTCAAAAAGCGTTATTCAACCTTACCTTAATGGCCGTTCCGCAGTTTCAGCCATTCCTGTCAAATATGAACTGGTAAAGCTGAACCGGACCAAAATGCAACAGTTACAGTTGCAGGCCCCCCTGGTAAAACCAGGCATTCGTTCTTCGATATCGCCTGTTCGTGTAACACTACCGTTACCTGTCAATGGGAAAACCCTTTCGAGCGCTTTTACCGAATCGCCTGTATTATCCGATGCGCTCGCAAAACAACTCACCGGTTTTAAAACTTACGAATTGAAAGATCCGGTTACGCATGGTATTCAGGGCCGGTTGACAATTACCGAACACGGCGTTACCGGTTTTATTTTTTCAGAGAACGGCAACGCTTATATCAGCCCTGTCAGTCCCGATTTTCCGGATGTACATATGGTATATTATGTGAAAGATATTCCTTTTACCCAGCCTTTACTGTGCAACGTAAAAGAAGAGCTTGAACAAAAGAACAACGGCCGTGTTGAGGCCGTACTGGCCGGCGACTGCCAACTGCGTAATTACAGGCTGGCCATTGCCGTTACCGGAGAGTATACAACCTGGGCAGGCGGTACGCAGGCGCAGGCGCTTACCCATATCGGTATCCTTGTGAACGATGTAACTGCCATATACGAACGGGATGCGGGCATTACATTCACCCTGGTAAGCGATAACAGCATCATTTTTACCGATGCAGCTACCGACCCGTATCCTACCGAAGGATTTCCCAGCGGTACTACATTGACCACCAACCATACAATTATAAACGCTGCCCTGGGTAACGGCAACTATGACGAAGGCCTTGTACTGAACAATGGCTGGAACGGCGGCCTGGCAGCTTTAGGTGTTGTGTGTAACAACAGTTTTAAAGGCCGCGGCGCTGCAGGCCTTACCTTCGGTACAGGCGCCAACCCTACCCCGGGCCCGCAGGGCCCGGTATTCGTGGGTACGGTGGCCCATGAAATGGCGCACCAGTTCAATGTTACCCATACCATGTCGGCAACCAATGGCGGATGCTCGGGTAATGTAACCGCTTCTACCGCGTATGAACCCGGTGGCGGTTCAACCATTATGGCGTATGCCGGCGTTTGTTCAGGTAATTCTTACCAGAACAATTCAGACCTGTATTTTCATGGCGGCAGCATTTTGCAGATGATGGATTATGCCATCAACAATGCCACCTGCCGCACACCAACCGCAATGAGCAACGCGGCGCCCACCGTTTCGGTACCGGCGGCATCTTATACCATTCCGGTATCTACGCCGTTTATGCTTACAGCTACCGGTGCAGATGCGAATGCCAATACATTATCTTACAACTGGGAGCAAATGGATGCAAACGTTACCACTACTGCGCCTCCTTCTTCTACGGCTACCGGCGGACCAAACTTCCGCTCTTACCCGCTTTCGACAAGCAGTACCCGGGTGTTTCCGCGCCTGGCCGACATCGTGAGCGGTGCTGCGACAACTTATGAAGTATTGCCCTCCGTTACCCGCACCATGAACTTCCAGGTAATGGTGCGCGATGCAGCAAGCGGCGGCGGTTGCACGGCCAATACAAACGTGGCGGTAAATACCAATGCCGCCGCAGGCCCCTTTATCGTCACTTCACAAAACACAGCCTCCAACTGGACGGCCAACGGCAGCAATACTGAAACCGTTACCTGGAATGTAGCGGGTTCCAATACAGCACCCGTCAGCTGTTCGAATGTTGACATTATATTTTCTACCGATGGCGGTGTAACTTTCACCGATACCCTGCTTGCCAATACTGCCAACGACGGCACGGAAAATATTACCGTTCCCAGCCTTCCTACAAGTATTGGCCGCATAATGGTAAAAGCACGTGATAACATCTTCTTCAATATCAATACTGCCGATATCACCATCACCAGCAGTTGCTTGGCCAATGGAGCTTCCTTCTCGCCAGGCACCTCCGTTACCGGTGTTGCCGGCGATCCCTCGCTTAACCTAAGCCTGTCACCCAACTATGGTTCACCTGTAACCATCAGCGGTTCGCTGAGGGATACCGACCCCACCGCTAACCTTACCGTAGTTAACACCGCTACTAATGGCTGTATACAATTCGGGAACGTGTTCCAGTACGACACCTACCGGTTTACCCCCAGCGTAAGCGGTTCATATACCTTTACCCGCATCGGCGGCACCGGTTTACAGGTATTCAACCTGTATTCAGACAATTTTGTGCCCGGCAGCCCATGTACCAACTTCATCAATTCAAGCGGCCGGTATAATGGATTGGTAAATTTTGTTTCGAACTATTCAGCTACTTTAACTGCAGGCACGTACTATACCATGGCAGTGGGCACTTTCGACAATGGCAGCCCGAACTTACCAAGCGACTATACGATCAACGTTACGGGACCAGGCGCACTGTTCAACAACACGCCGAATCCCGGCGCAGGATTCACTTATACATATGTGATAGTTGACAACGCTACGGGGCTTATTAAGGCTTTCGACGCCGGCGCCGACCTTAGCAATGCCGCCGACTACCCGATAGGCACAAGCTATTCGGTATATGGCCTTTCCCATTCAACGGGTATTTCGGCCGCTACCTTTACTTCATACATAGGAACTTCCTTTACAACGTTCAGGAACGATGTATTGTATAACCCGGCAACGCTTTGCAGCAGCCTGGCTTCTACGGTAGTGCCTGTAACCATAACCTCGGTATTGTTTTCACAATCGCTGCAGTTAAAGGCCGGCAAAGCAGGAAAGGTGGTAAACCTGAAATGGTCTGCCGCTTCGCCGAATATCAGTCATTTCGAGATCTGGCGTTCGGCCAACAACAGCGATTTCAACGAACTGGTCGGTACCATGCAGGCCCATGACAATGACGGCGCAAGTATTGAATATGCGTTGAACGACAATACACCCATGACCGCATGGAACTATTACAGGCTTAAACAGGTTGATAAAGACGGCAGCTCAACCCTGAGCAATATTGCAGGTGTGAATATGCAGAAGAATGCATCGGCCCTGTCAGTTTATCCCAACCCGGTAAGGTCGTCTTTCACCCTTTCATACAATGCTCCGAAGGTAGAAACAGTAAACGTGCGCATTTTCAACAGCACGGGCAGCCTTGTTTATCAGAATAGTTTGTCAGCGCAAACCGGCGACAACCAGTATACAATACCGGCGGCTATTCTGCCCAAAGGCATTTATGTAGTGCAGGTAGTCAGCAGCGGTGACAGTTATAATGCCAGATTCGTGAAAGAATAATACAACTAAAAACCCGAAATAAAAAAGAAGGGCATTCAATTCATTGGAGTTGAATGCCCTTTTCTTTTAATGAATTTGTTCTTCTATACGCTTCCATTCACCGGTTTCCTGTTGCCATACATCTGCTGCTCCCACAAATTGAAGTACGCACCTTCTTTTGCCAGCAATTCATCATGCGTTCCTTCTTCTATAATATCACCCCGGCTCATCACAACGATCTTATCGGCATTCATTACGGTACCCAGCCGGTGGGCGATCAGTAAAATGGTTTTGCCGCCATCCCGTAATGCACAAATGGCATGCTGTATATATTGCTCCGATAATGAATCAAGCGAAGAAGTAGCTTCATCGAGGATCAACAGTTCGGGTTCCTTATAAAGCGCGCGCGCTATGGCAATACGTTGCCGTTGTCCGCCCGAAAGGCTCATGCCGTTCTCCCCGATCCAGGTCGTAAACCCGCCAGGCAATCCTTCAATAAATTCAAGAATACCCAACTGACGGCAGATGCCAATAACCTTCTTCATATCCGGTTCCATTTCGCCGAGCGCGATATTCTCAACAACCGACCCCGCAAATAAGTGTACCTGCTGGGGCACTACACTTACCAGCGTGCGCAAACTGAAAGGATCTATATATTTAATATCAAGCCCGTTGATCTGTATACTGCCCGACTGCAAAGGATAAATATGCTGCACCAGCGATAACAGGGTGGTTTTACCGCTGCCGCTTTCGCCGACAATCGCCGTAATACTTCCTTTTGAAATGGTGAGGTTCAAACCTTTGAAAACATTTTCGCGGGTGCCATACCTGAAGTGAACATTTTTGAACCCGATATCGCCCATCATATCCCTGGTAAGCGTAGTGGTATTGGCTGAAGACTCAACTTCAAGGTCCATAATTTCAAACAACCGGTCGGCCGCTATCAAGGCGTCCTGCATTGTTTTGTTCATGCCTATAAGCGCTACCACCGGCCCGGTAAAATACCCCATGAGCGCATAAAAACCCAGGAGCTCACCTGCCGTCAACTGGCGGTTTAGCACAAAGGAACTGCCGGCCCATAACAATACCACTGTAAACATGCCCGAAACGAACTGGCCGCTGCTGCCTACGATCAGCGAATTCCTTCCGCTCTGGAAAATGGTTTGCAGCAATCGCACAAAGCGGGTTTCGGTTTTGATATTTGAGTACTCCTCGAGCCCGAACCGTTTGATGGTGCCAATGGCATTTACCGATTCTACCAGTTGCGCTTCCAGGTCGGCCGATCTTTCCATCAGGCTGCGTTGCGTACGTTTATTGAATTTGTTGGAATAATAATAGATCAGCGCATACAGCGGCACCACCGTAAATAAGATCAGCGCCAGCTTCCAGTAGGAAGTGAACATCATGGCAAATGAAAATACCAGGATGAAGATATTCACCGCCAGGTTGATGAGCGCTTCATTTACAAAGACCCTGATCTTTACCGCATCGTTCATGCGGGAAACGATCTCCCCTACCCGCATGGTATCGAAGAACTGCTGGGGCAAACGCAACAAATGTTTATAGTACCCCAGAATAAGCCTTGCATCAATTTGCTGACCCGTTCTTATTGTCAACAGGCCTTTCATATAGTTGATAAATAACTGCGACAATAAAATGAAGACCATCAACAGGCCCATCAGGTTCAACAGGTTCCGGTTACCATCGGGCAGCACATAGTCGATGATCTTTTGCAGGTAAACAGACGTGCAAAGCCCCAGCAGCGTATACACCATGGCGCCCAGAATGATCTGGAGCAACATGGGCATATGCGGTTGTAACAGCGAACGAAAACGGTCTGTGACGGTTTTGGCGCCATGGCCCGGTGAAAAACTGTCAGCCGGCGCCAGCAGGATGGCAATACCCGTGTATATTTTTTTGAACTCATCGGGCGGCATTACCTTCATAGTACCCTTTGCGGGGTCCATAATACGAATGCCTTTGGGCGATGCCTCATATACAACCACATAATGCTGCAATCGCTGGTCGATAATTACATGTGCTATAACCGGGTGAGGCAATGTGTAAATGCTATCAAAAGCACCTTTAACGGCCTTTGCTGAAAACCCGATGCGGGTAGCGGCCTCTATTAAACCCAGCACATTGGTTCCTTTGAGGTCGGTACCTGCATATTGACGTATGCGCGCTATGGGAAGGCGAAGACCATAAAAAGCAGCGATCGAAGCAAGACAGGCGGCGCCGCAGTCTGTGAGGTCATGTTGTTTAACCAGATACCTGCGCTGTGTTCGCCACCATCTTTTTCGAAACCCCGGCTTTTTTGACGCCTGCGGTATATTACTATCAGTGTTCATCAGGTGTAAGATTAGGGTTTAGCCAATCGTCGGCTTTATCGAACAGCAACTGGAACAATGTTCGTCGTGTAACCAGGAAGCGGGCCTGTACCGTCATGCCCTTTTTTACCATGCCCGTATAGCCATTTTTTAATTTAAGCACAGGACTGGCGATCTCGCACCACACCCTGAACAACGGCTGCCGGTTCTGGATGAAAATATCGCGGGAAACCGACCTTACTCTTCCTGATGCCATGCCCCATACGTTATAATCGAAAGCATCTATCTGCATCCGCACAGCCATACCTTCATGAATGTAACCGATATTTTTGGGCGGTACGTATATTTCCGCCAGCAGCCCCGAGTCGGGACTAACCTCACCGATCAACTCACCGGCGGTGAGCAGGCTGCCCCGGTCGATGCCTTTTAACTGCTGAACAAAACCCGATGTGGGAGAACGAATGGTATACAGGTCCTTTTCTTCGGCATTGGCCGTATGTTGCGCCTGTACATCCTGCAACTGCTGATTCAGTTGTGTGAGTGCCGACTGCCATTTGTCGCGTTGTTCCGCTTTTACCAGCGACAATTCGCTTTGCACCGTTTTGTATTCGGCTTCTATTTTTTCAAACTCTACGGTAGAAATAATTTTTTCGCGGTACAGTTCTCTATACCGGTTATAATTCTTATGGGCTACTCCGAGGCGGATACTGATCTCATTTATCCTGTTGGCATAAACGATCCGTTCCTGTAGATATAATTTTGACTGCAGCCGTTGTGTTCTGCCTTTCAGCAATTGCTGAAGGTCCTGTTGTTGTTTTACCAGTTCGTTTCGCCGGGAGTCAATTGCCGAATGTTTATCGCTTACGGAATTGGAGAGCAGTTGCACCAGTGGCGAGCCGGCCGTAACATGATCGTTTTCCCGCACAAGCAGTTTTTCTACGGTAGCGGCAACAAGACTTCGTATTTCGGTGCGCTCACGGGCGGCTTTAAATAAACCGGCACTTCTTACACTGATATCCACGCGTACTATGAACAGGAGAATGAATGATATTATAAACAATCCCAGCAACAACCAATACAACACAAGGCTGCCACTACGGTTATTGCGGTAATGCGCTTCAATATAACAGGAAGCGTCATTGGCCGGATAGACCCTGTTTGATTCAGGCATAATTTCCTCTAAATGAAGTATAACAGCTAAACATTAGTAAAGGAGATCAAAAACAGAGAGACAGCTTATCGCCATCCCTCTATTTGATTCACCAACACTACTAGCAAATTTCGATATCAAGATCGAGGTCAAGGTCAACATCGGCGTCTAATTTAAGGATGCCGCAACAGCCTTTACCTAAAAGACCTAACAGGCCACCGCCTAACAGACCGCCACCATTTACCTGTTCCATTTCCTGAAGGGTTAATTCCTGAACTTGCATGATTTGATAAGTTAATGATTAGAAGATATGCCTACTCTTTTATACGGGTTTTCGGCGGCGCCCTTTTTTTGACCGGACAAAATATTTTCCAGCTATAGCCTTTTGGCTACAACACAAACTTGTTCAATAAGGATTTGTATTATTGGAAATTGGATTACAAAAACAGGCTACTGGGAAATCGTAGAAGAGGTTTACACAATGTGAATTGCGGTTTGGCTTCGTAGGTGGATATGAATTTACCATCTAAAGGTAACGATCATATTAATAAAAACACTTAGTCGTTTAAGATAATGATCATTATCAATTTTAAAATTTTTGTTTCCCGTTTCGGGATAAATGTATGCTCCCGTACCATCTATAACAAATATCCCGTATATCTTAATTTAAGATTCATTAACAATGCCCATTGTATATTTGGTAACAGCAGGCCATCATGAAAACCTGCCCCTTAGCCATGAAAAAGCTATATGTTCTTTTAACCTTATCACTATCTTTTTCTTTCGCTGGTTTTGCACAAAATGGCCCCACTGAAGGCCCGGGATATTACTTCAACGGCTTTCAGCATTACAGAACAAAGAATGTTGACTCGGCCCTGTACTTCATAAGACTACTGGCTTCAGACAAAAAATATTTACCCACCCTCGAGGATCTTTTACATAACTCCTTTGCCCAGTCATTTATAAAAAGAACCGACAGTGATTTCGTTAATGAAGCGCAGAAGCAGTATTATCTGAAAGATGTTGAAACAGCCCGCATATTGTTGCCGGCAATGATGGCCGATAAAAATGCCGGCCTTAAAAAAGCGGTTCAGCCCGTTTATTACTGGGCACGGGTGCAGGAAAATGAAAATAACGATGCACTGTTGCGCGAACTGGTTGCGGAGTTTATAAACACGCAGCTTTCAACAACCGATATGTACACAAACAGGGTTGGCCGTTATGCCCTGTTGATACACCGGGTAATTGCACCGAAAAAATCGTTGGAGGCAACCGCCAATGAACTTTTGAAACCGGTTATTACCAATTTAAAAAATAACCAGGTTACCGGCATCGAAGGCGCGGCAAGACCGCTTCTGATTAAAAGAGCCTGGTACCGGTTTTTATATGCTTATTCCAATTCGGTGCAGGGAAAGGCATTGCTTGCAGAAAACAGGATCAAAGAAGCCGGCCCCTATCTTAAAACGGCCTTTGAATACAGTCCCGATATAACAGATAAGAATGTTCAATACAGTTTTTTCTATGACCTGTTCTTTCTTACAAATAAAGAAGACATTACCTTCCAGGATGAGTATATCGATTACCTGACAAAAAATTCGGGCAATAAACAGGAAACATTATCTGCCCTGATGACCACCGCGCTTGTCAATACCTCGTTTAAAGATCAGCTAAAGACATTCTATAACAACAATTTTCCGGGCCGGGAAAGCTTCAATGATTACTGGATTAAAAGCATCAATCAGCAGGCGCAGAAAGCCCCGGCCGTTTCATTGAAGCTTATGGATGGCTCGCAGTTCTCTTCCTCAAAGCAAAAGAACAAATGGATCTTACTCGATTTCTGGGGCACCTGGTGCGGCCCCTGCAGAAGGGAACATCCCGATCTTGAAAAATTCTATAAAAATATTTCAACCGCTTCCACCGGCAAGATCACGTTGGTTACCATTGCCTGTTTAGACAATGAGAAAAATGTAAGCGGGTACATGACACAAAACAAGTATTCCTTTCCGGTGGCGATGTCTGACAAACGGGTTGAAAAAAGCTATAATATCAACAGCTATCCTTCGAAGGTCCTGATCTCACCACAAGGCAAATACCTTGTCGTTCCTTTTGGTATCGACTGGGTTGATTTTGTAAAAAAATACGCCGATCTGTAACCGGCCGGCACCTCGCTGACGCGTATTTGCACTTCATAACGGCCTTGAGCAGGGTTCAATGAAAGCTGATATAAAAGTAATCATACATCTCGGTTTATCATATAAGTTACAGGATTGTTACTTTCTCCCAAATATCAGGATCTGTTGAAGAATAAAAGATACATTTATATCACTAAACAGATCGTTAACCGATGCCTCACATGTTTACCAAAACAACTCACTGCTTTTTTATAGCTTCAGTACTGATACTGAGCGGAGCCTGCAAAAAAAATGCCGGCTCAGACGACGGCAAACCAACGCAATACATATATGTTCTTGGCACTTCAGGCGACTCGCTTATATGCTGGAAAAATGGCGAGGCACGGCACTTATACAGTCAGTCGACAATGGCTCATGTTTTTGGCAGCCCTTCCCTGTTCGTTGCGAATAACGATGTATTTATTTCGGGAAATAAACCCCATAGAAATCCCAGGATAACATCAACACCTGTATATTGGCGAAATGATGCAGCCATAGTACTGCCCGATTCAACCGGCGACGCAACGACCACATCCATTTATGTTTCCGGTAACGATGTATACGTTGCCGGCACATCCTGGTATTTTGGCGATACATCACGCGTGCCTTACACCACGCCCACAGCCGGCTATCCCAGGGCTGGTAATGTGGCAACCCTCTGGAAAAATGGTGTTCCGGTATCTTTGCCTGGTTATTATTATGTTGGGCTTACAGGTGGCGGTCAATACGGCGTTAGCGCATATCACGACTATGTAAGCTCCCTGTATGTTACCGGCAACGATGTGTATGTTGCCGGCGGCAGTCGTATCTGGGGCCATAATGCATATTACTGGAAGAACGGAATACCCGTTGATTTAACAAAGGGACTGGTATACCTCGATCATAATGGCCGCCATTGTTACCCCGTTACCACTTCCATCGCCGCTTTAAACAATGACGTCTACGTTACCGGATTTAAAACGACCGCCGGCAGTCTTATGCCAACTGCCTTATTCTGGAAAAATAGCGTCCCTGCCTATCTCACTACCGACTCCATAAGCGGTTCGGAAGCCAATGCCGTATATGTTTCAGGCAGTGATGTTCATATTGCAGGCTGGCAGAATATAAACGGGTATTCACGGGCAATGCACTGGAAAAACGGGGTGGCCACCCCGCTTACGACAGGGATGGTTAGTTCTGTGGCAAAAGCCATTTTTGTTACGGGAGATGACGTTTATATTGCCGGTTATCAATGGATCGCTGGCGAAAAACTGATCGCCGCATACTGGAAAAACGGTAAAGAAGTAAAACTCACCAATGGCGGCAGTAACGCAATGGCCACTTCAATATTTGTACAATAAACGCACAACCGCTCCTCACCCGGTTGCACCGGTTCAACTATATCATGATCACCAACTACGTATATAATTGTTTATTTTTGCGCCGTTACACATAAAATAAAATTCAAACAGCGCAATATGGCAATGAAAGAACAGCTAACTACCATCATTCAACAATTGAAAGCCAATACGCTTACCTTCAAAGAAGTAATTGAATTTATAGAAACATACTATCAGCATCAGCCAACAGCCTTTAAAAATGGCGAGGCCTATAACGAAGCCACGCAAAACCAGGGCAGCGCTAAAGTATTTTCATTTGCGAAACTGAATGACCTGGGCAGAGAAGACACTCTTTACTTATTTGCTGAACATTATCAAGCGGTATTGAACACTCCGAATGGAACAGACCATCAAAACATCAGGCAGTTTATGGCCCATGGCTGGGCCGGAGTGGTTTTTGAAGGCCAGGCGCTGGTGGCGAAATAAGTCATTCGCCCCCGCTCAGGTATCATCGACTGCATCAACTTTTTCCCAAAGCGCAGCTTCGGCAGAAAAATCCATGTCGTTCAGTAACAACCCAAGATTGTTCAGCGATCTGTTAAAACGTTCTTCCGTTCTCTCTTTCTTAACCACGTTAAAAAATAAACCGGCGGCCATATTATTCTTTATATAATAATCAACAGTAAGCCTTGTTCTGCCGGCCTTTATTCTTTCAAGCGTAAAATAAACGGTGGTATCGTCCTCTTTATTTGTTTCACTAAATTCTATCCGGCCCGGATTATAAGCGTAACTGCTGGCATAGAGAATGGCTTTTCCGTTGTCGAGCAAACATCGGCAGGTCTGCCAGGTCGGGCGAATCGCAGAATTTATAGAAAAGAATGGCATCACCTTCTATTTCCGACACTTCGAGCCCCATCTGATTGGCGTTAATCAGTGTATCGAGCAATTCCGCTCACGAAACGGGTAAAGCCACTTATGTCAGGAATGAAAAGCAGCCCCTTGTTTTTCATTTTTCTTTTAAAGTTACTAAGGTTAAAGAAATTGCTCATTTGTTGGCCCGATAACCATTTTCAGGCAACACAGCTACTCTTAAAATAAGGAATGAAACAGCTTTTAATGTGGTAAAAATAGAAATGTATCTTAAAAAAGGCTGCCGTTTCATTTATTGACGGCCTTGCTGCATTAGTATAACCAACCAGGTGACAGCTATACCTGGCCCCATTGGTAAGCGTTTTTGCGTTGTAAGCCTACAAACGACCGGCACCCTGCATCTTAACCGCACAAACCCGCACTCACAAGATTAAAAACTGCATAAATTGCGTTATTGATTCGTTATTCTGCTTCTTTTTGCGTCAAATAGAGGTATATTTGAATGTAACCACTACGCAAACTGTCTATGCTTAAAAAAGAGCGGCAGGCCTATATACTGCATCAGGTGAACCTGCATAACAAGGTTTTATCATCCCTCCTAAGCCAGGAGATCAGGGTTTCGGAAGATACGATCCGCAGGGATTTGCAGGAATTGGCCGAAGAAGGAAAGATCATTAAAGTACATGGTGGCGCCCTGAGCCACTCATTCAATGAAGTACATTACCCTGCCTACGACGTTTACTCGCAGGACAATAAAAAGATCATCGCCCAAAAAGCGGCAGCACTAATACAAAACGACATGTTTGTGCTTACCAGTGGTGGTACTACCATCATTGAACTGGCCCGCACGCTTCCCCGCCAGTTAAAGGCCACATTTATGTCGGGCAGCATTCCCGCAATACTGGAATACATGCAGCACCCCACCATCGACGTAATTATGATCGGTGACCGCATTTCGAAAAACTCCAAAATAACCATAGGCGCGGAAGCCATTGCCAAAATAAAACAGATCAATGCCGACCTGTGCTTTTTAGGCATCAATGCCATCGATGTAAAACATGGCATTACCGATAACGATTGGGAAGTAGTGCAGTTGAAAAAAGCAATGATCCAGTCGGCCCGCAAAAAGGTTTGCCTTACCATATCGGAAAAGATCGACACATTACAACCTATCCATATCTGTGATATTCAGCGTATCGATGTGCTTATCACCGAGCTTCCACCCGACGATCCCAGGCTGAAGCCATATGCCGACCAGGGTATTCAGGTCTTATAGGCGCCTGGTCCGAAACAGGGGCGTTTGCATATCAGGTCTTATGAAAACAGTTACTCTGAACATGTTCAATAAATTATTGAACTGGATAAGCCTTTCCGTATTTGAACCACAATTCATTGACCCCAAAAAACTGTTATGAGAAAACTCACGAAAAAACCAAAAAGTAAATGTATGAGAAAAGGCAAGCTTTTTAGTTTGGTCATGTTTGTTATGCTTAACATGATCACAAACCTTCTGATGGCGCAGGGGGTTCCCATTAAAGGAACTGTGCATTCGGAAGAAGATACACCACTGCCGGGGGTAACCGTTTCGGTGATTGGTACAGACCGGGCTACCACTACGGATATTGACGGGAAATTCACCATTACTGCCAGCGAAGGTGCCCTGCTCGAATTCAGCCACGTGGGCTATACTAAACAAATAATAAAAGCCGCAGCCGGAATGGCGGTTCGCTTATCGATAAGCGCAAAAGGACAGAT
Organism: Niastella populi; assembly: GCF_002078015.1. Classification (GTDB taxonomy): domain Bacteria; phylum Bacteroidota; class Bacteroidia; order Chitinophagales; family Chitinophagaceae; genus Niastella; species Niastella populi. The sequence continues at coordinate 198,484 of NZ_LWBP01000056.1, forward strand.
GGAAGATGTTGTGGTTACGGCCATGGGGATCAAAAAGGAAAGAAAAGCATTGGGATATTCGGTTACCGAAATAAATGCGGGGGAACTGATGAAGAATAAAAACACCAACGTCGTTAATTCACTGGTAGGTAAAGTTCCCGGTGTAAACATTACCCAATTCAGCGGGGCGGCCGGCGCAGGGGCATCTATCACTATTCGCGGAGGTAATTCAACTTCCGACGGCAGGCAAAACCAGCCCTTATTTGTAGTTGATGGCGTTATATATGATAACTCAACAACAGTTACCGGCAATACGGCTACCGATGGTATGAGCCGCAGCAATACAACTTACTCGAACCGGGTTATGGATATCAACCCTGAAGATATCGAAAGCCTGTCGGTTTTGAAAGGCGCGGCAGCAGCAGCCCTGTATGGCTCACGGGCGGCAGACGGCGTTATCATTATCACTACAAAAAAAGGGGCGGAAGGAACGGTAAAAGTAAATGTAGCCAGCAAAGTGATCACGTCATGGGCAAATAAAACCCCCGAAGCGCAAACGGAATTTGGAAACGGCGCTTATGCTACCAACGGGGTGTTTAACGATGTAACCTACAACTCGTGGGGACAAAAAGTTACAGATGCAGATACTTTATATGATAATATCGGCGATTTCTTTCAAAATGGTATGGTGTATGATAATAACGTAAACGTTTCGGGCGGTACAAAGAACAGCTCCTTCTTTTTATCGGGCTCTAATTTCAACCAAACCGGTATCGTTCCCAATACCGGCTTCAAAAAAACAACCTTCCGTTTTAATGGCGAACAAAAATACGGGCGCCTTACATTGAATGCGAATGTGGCTTATTCCATTGCCAAGACCGACAGAACTTTAACCACTTCGGGCCTTTATAGCGGCGGCGGAAACGGAACAATGGGCGCTATCTATGCCTGGCCCCAGGTATTCAATATGAAAAACTATGAGAATATCGATGGAACACAATTCCGCAAATTCGACGGAACGCTTCCCCTGGAAAACGATATCGACAATCCTTACTGGATAATCAATAAAGATAAACTGACCTCACAAACAAAACGTATTACCGGCGGTATCAACGGTAACTACAAAATAACTAGCTGGTGGGATGTTATAGCCCGTTTGGGTTACGACCAGTACAGCACGAATGACTATACGTATGTTGCACCCGGTTCTGCCGTTATACAATTATACCAGAACGGCCGGCTGAGCAAATCGACGTATAACTATACGTTCATTACAACAACCGTGATGACCAATTTCCATAAAACATTCAAAGATTTTGATGCGCACGTGATGCTGGGAACCACCAGCGAAAATACCGAATGGACAAGTCAGAACCATTGGGGATTTAATTTCATTACCGCCGGTACCGTCAGCTTCAATAACATAGCAACCACCAATCAGTTTTTTAAAGACGGGGTAACAAAAAAGCGGCTGGTAGGCACTTATGGAGAGATTGGAATATCCTATAAAGACATTGCCTACCTCACCGCAACGGGACGTAACGACTGGGCATCTACATTGCCTTTAAATAACAGGTCCTATTTTTATCCTTCGGTAAGCGGTTCACTGGTATTTACTGAACTGGTTCGCGATATTCCGCTGCTTTCATTTGGTAAAGTGCGGGCAAGCTGGGCGCAGGTTGGTAAAGACGCAAATCCCTATGCCACCCTTACTTATGTAAACCCTCCGATCAACATCGGGTCGTTTACCGGAATTGGCAATCAGTATACCAGTGGAAATCCTAATTTATTACCTGAAATACAAAACTCATGGGAAGTGGGCGGCGAGTTGAGAATTCTAAATAATCGCATTGGATTGGACTATACATATTATCACAGCGAAACAAAGAACCAGATCGCATCGCCCCGCCTGTCCAATGCCAGTGGTTATATTCTGAAATCCATCAATTCGGGTTCTGTAATTAATAAAGGGATGGAAGTAGCCCTTTCAGGTAAAGCGATCGTGCAAAAGGATTTTGGCTGGGATGTAATGGTGAACTTCTCCTACAACAAAGGAAGATTGGGTTCCTTCCTTCCCGGCGTTACCTTCTTCTACCCTACCGATGCCCAGTTCGGAACAGTAAGAGCGGCGTCTATTCCCAACGGCGGGTACTTCCTTGGCATGACCGGTACTACCTATTTACGTGAAACAGATACCGACAAAAAGGAAATTCCCAATGGCCGTTACCAGGTTGACCCTGCAACAGGATTGTATAAACTGAACACCACCAACCCGATCGTAGGTAACCGTGAACCGAGTTTCATAGGGGGCTTTAACAATACATTCCGTTACAAAAAACTGCAGCTGTCATTCCTCCTCGATTTCCGCAAAGGCGGCGACATTTACAACGGAACAGAGTATGCCATGGTCTTAAACGGCTTAAGCAAACGAACGCTGCTGAATAACCGCGAGTCGGTAACCGTAAGCGGCGTAAATAGTGTAACCGGGGCCGAGTATACGCAAACCTACAATGCAGATCAGTCATACACCATAGGCAGCACAACCTACTCAGGTAAAAATATGATCCAACGGTATTGGGAAAACTATGCAGCCAATTCCATGAACTTCATCACATCGGTAAACTGGGTGAAACTGCGTTCAGCATCGGTAAGCTATGACTTCACCGGTTTGCTGAAGAATAAGAAAATCATTAAAGAACTTTCGGCAACTGCAATAGGTACCAACCTGATTACATGGACAAACTACAAAGGAATGGATCCTGAAGTAAGCGCAGCAGGCGGAACAGGCGGATCGGGTTCAACAGGTATCGATTACCTGGGTGTGCCCGCGATAGCAAGCTTCACTTTCGGGATAAATATGACGTTTTAACCAATGACTAAAAAAAGAAAATCATGAGAAGTTTAAAATATATTTTATCAGGCTGCCTGCTCGTTTTGGGTGCTACTTCATGTAAAAAATGGCTGGATGTGAACACGGACCCGAATAATCCGAACAATGAAACCGTACTCGTTCAAAACAGGCTGCCCTGGATCCAAAAGTTTTATTGTTATACAGCAGGCGTTACCAATTTTCGCACAGCAGCACAATCGGGCCTGTACTACAGTAACAGCACCGTAGGTAATGCTTTATCAACCACCTGGAAGTTTCATACAGGTAATACCACTCCCTACCAGACATGGTTCGTTGAAGTAGCTTCCAACCTGAATGACCTGTATAATACCGCGCAGAAAAAAGGGGCTTTTCACTATATGGCCACAGCCAATGTATTTCATGCGCTCGGATTTATGCAAATGCTCGATGTATATGGTGAAATGCCATATACGCAGGCTTTAACCGACCTGGCCAGCCCTGCATACGACGACGGAAAAACCATTTACTATGGCTGTATGGCAAAACTGAATGATGCCATCGATCTGTTTGGTAAAACGCAGGATGCCACCGCCCCCGCGCTTGCCAGCGGTGACATGTGGAATGGCGGCGATGTAAACAAATGGATAAAACTATGCTGGGGATTGAAAGCCCGCTACATGCTGAAGCTCTCAAAAAAATCGGACCTGTATAATGCCGACTCAATTTTATATTGTTTGTCAAAAGGACCGCAGAGCATTGCCGACAATGTGGTGCAGCAGGGCTTTAACAACAGCACGGTAACCGATTATTTATTGGGCGATCCGGTGGTAACAAACGGCAACTTTGATTATGCTGCTTATGGAAGCAACCAGCGCATTTCAAAGTATCACTACGACCTGTTGACGAATATGCGTGGTTCAGGTGTAACGGATCCGCGGATGAGTAAAATTGTACCAGCTACCATGAGCGGTATTCAACTTGATGCCAGCAACAAAGTGGCGTCGTTTACCTGGAGGCGTTCCGAAGGTGTTGATGTGTTAGGAACGGCCACCCGGCTGGTAAAAGGCGGAGCTACCTCTATCGTTATACCTGCTTATGCTACGGCAAATACAAACATAAAATATACTATTGCCAATGCAACAGACCGTGCCAATTTTATTGCCGACCAGGTTGGGGCAGGCCGTACGCACACAGTCAATGGAAATGATGTAACGGTAACCTACAAGGCAGGTTCAATATTTATAAACAACCCCAACTACCTGTATTCAGGTGATACCATATATGTAAATTTGCGCAGCAGTTCGTTGGCCACATCGGGCATTGCGGCACAGGGAGAAAAAGATGTAAGCTGGTATCCATCCGCAGCGGCATTTGCTGCCGGGGCGGTTGCTTCTACAGGCTCATTCCAGGTTCGCCCGGTTTCAGACCAGGAGATCCTTACCTACCATGAAATGTGTTTTATAAAAGCGGAAGTGTATATGAGAAAAGGAGATGTTGGCAATGCGTGGACAGCTTACAGAGATGGTATTCAGGCGCACCTTGATATGATGCAGGCAAAACTCACATCATGGCAGGCTGCCGGGTTTGCGGCAACCAATCCCGATATGGCGCCTATGAACTCCGGCGACATGAGCGCTTACCTTACGAGCGGCGCAGTTGCCACAGCAGGTAATTTAACCATGTCAGACATCATGCTTCAAAAATATATTGCCATGGGTTGCAGCATCGAGATCTGGAACGATATGCGCCGGTTTAATTTCAGCGCTGGTAATGTAGGATCTTTTGGCGTGGTTTACCCCGGTTATGATCGCGGACCATTATTTACCGGCGACGCTAATTATACCGGCTCGGGCAAAACCGATCCCAGGTACTGGCAACGCCGGTGGGCATTGCCTACAACCCTGGAACAAAATTATAACTTAACAAATGTGCTTGCCATGAATCCGAATGCAACTGAACCGAATATCTGGAGCATGCCTGTGTGGTGGGATTGTGCAACTGATGGGGAGTATTACGGTTACCTTAGTAAATAAGGCCCGGTTACAATTTAAAAATTAATGGCATCCCTTCCTGGTTCATCAGGAAGGGATGTTTTTTTGATACTGCCTGGCATGCATACATGCGAGGATCAGCATATTAGTTCGTCTTTTCTATTTGTAAACTTTTAATGAACGTCTGAAAATCCCTTTGTGAAAGGCTGTCATTTATAAGTGTAAAAAATGTGTTGTACTTGGTAAAGTAGACCATCTGTTTTAAAAATCTTCGCCCTTCGTTTTTACCAGTCACTATTACGCTAAGCCCTTTTACATCTGCAATTGTGATAGAGTCTTTCGATTGCAGAACACTTTCACCAGCGTTATCCATCTGATACTTAATCAGGGTATCAACGGATCTTATATTATCATTAGATATATCTTCCATCCACAAACTACAGTCCATTGTATTGCCGGGTCCGTCGCCTGTGGCTGTAACCGGCTTTCCAATACACGCTGCATTTTCAAAGTGTTCCGAAACATAGTTTGGCGGATACCTGTAACTAACCACAAAACCCATATTGATAGTATCAATATAAGTTGCCCATTTTTCGTCAGTGGTGGTATTTATCCGGGGAATTGACTTTTCTTCGTTGGTGTTTTTTTTAATTTGTTGCTTTTCCTTTTTGCCGGGTGTTGAACAGGCCAGGAAAAATAAAGTCAATAATGTCACAGGGTACTTCATAAATTTAATGAAATTGAAATGAGCCTGCATGATACGGCACTTTTTGTAGAAATCAAATCTTTCTGATTAAAATGAGATCATATTGAAAAACAGGATCAGGAGTTTTGGCCCGGTAGTCGAGCCAGATTATTTCAGCACTGACAATATGCATGGTGGTTTGCTTAATAATGCTGAAGCTGCTATTGATGAGGAAACAGGTGTCATCTGGATCACAATAGTACAAAATCAGCAGTATTTCAGTTCGAAAAGCGCTTGTTCTTTTCCCAGAGAAAATCCCATAAATTTATAGCAATTATCTGGAAAGAACAGATCATGTTTTACCAGACCCAAAAACAGCTCAATGAAAATTAAAAACCTTGTTGACCTTTTTGCTCTTCTTCCTGAAGACGAAAGAATAATTGTAGATGTGCTGCGGCAGATAATTATTGAAACGCTTCCTGAATACTGCAAAGAGAAAATTTCATACAATGTTCCATTTTTTTACGGTAACAAAGGCATCTGTATTATCTGGCCATCGACTGTTCCGAGAGGTGGTATCAAAAAAGGCGTTCTTTTAGGTTTTTGGTATGGGAACAAATTAAAAGATCAGGATGGCTTCCTGACACATGGAACCAACAAACAAATTTTTTATAAGATCTACCACACGCCGGAAGAAATCGATGATAAGCCGATAATAAAGCTTTTAAAAGAAGCGATCAAACTGGACGGCACTTTTAAAAAATCACCGGCTTAAAAAACCAGCTATTATTATTTTTCATACCATTTCAATATGCAACTTTCACAACGGATAATTATAGCAAGGCAGCAAAAAGGTTACACCCAGGAAGAACTGGCTACACTTGCCAAACTTTCCATCAGAACCATTCAGAGAATTGAAAGCGGTGAAAGTGTGCCCCGGGGTTTTACGCTTAAAGCAATTGCTGCCGCCCTGAACCTGCCTGCCGAACAATTTTTAACTGACCCCAACGAACAACTTATGCAGGTACCGCCGGAAGCTGATAATGGAACCGCTCATTTTTTGCAGCTATTTAACCTGTCGTGTTTTTCCTTCATTGTAATTCCGTGGGTTCATGTTTTAATACCGGGATACCTGCTTAAAAAACAAAAAGACCTGAACAGGAAGGAAGTTGAGTGGTGCCGTAAAATCATCAGGCAGCAGGTAATATGGGTCATTTGCCTTCACCTGGTAATGTTACTTGCCCTTGGTTATAATCTGTTACAGGGTTATGTTTTCCACAACAGGCAGCATGCATCTTACCTGTGGCCATTTTTTATTATGTACATGATAAATACCGGGATTATTTTTTTAAATTTATTCTCTATAAGGAAAGAGTATAATCGGTTGGATCTTAGCAATTGACATATAAATGTCGTAAGAATGACGGCTTATTGACAGCGCTTCCCGCCTAGCTTTGTCAACAAAAAATATGTCACCTGAATCTATCTTTAAACCCGGCCTGATAATTTTCCTTTCGCTATTTGCAATCAGAACCTGCCCTGCCCAGTCTACGGCTAAGGGAACATTAACACTCCCCGACCATCGGTTTGAAGTTCCTTTTATATGGAAAAAAGACAGTATGAACCAACGGGTTGAGCCTTACGCAGCCATGCTGATCCCCGTAAAACTGCCTGGTTGCCCTAAGCGATTTTATATGCAATTCGACGTGGGCGCACCTTATTCAGTGTTTTACCGAAACAAAATTCAAACCATCGGCAGCCGTTACCCGCTTTCAGCGAAGGTCAATGATTCAACCATGCGGCTGAATGAATTCAGCTTTTTAGCGGGAAATACGAAGATCATGGCGCATGAGATAGTTGTTAAGCCATTAGGTAACCCGCAAATAAACTGGAAACGGGATGCACTGGAAATCATTGGCACCCTGGGTATCGATTTCATTGGAAACAATACAATAAGTATCGATTACCCGGCCAAAAAAATACGGATAGGGTACAAATTACCTGACAACCAGCCCTATACGCTTACTGATCTTATTTATACCAACAACACCATCATTTTTCCTGCATCCATAAAAGGAAAGAAAACCATGTTATTATTCGATTCAGGATCCAGCGCATTTGAGTTACTCACAAGCGAACAAACTGCTGCTACACTTGCTGTGCCGGGCACCGTGCCGGCTATCTATCCGGTAAGCTCTTGGGGAAGAATACTGACCGCTACCAGCTATGCTTCAAATGACAGCATAGAAATAGCGTCAGTTAAAATACCCCTGAACAGGGTAGCCTACATTGAGGGTGCCAGTGATGGCGATAAAAAAAGAATGATGCAAATGGGTATTGGCGGACTTACCGGCAATAGACTTTTTTTGCAATCGATATTGGTGCTGGACCTGGCCGGAAAACGATTCGGTATTATTAAAGGCAAAGCCCGGCAGTTGTAAAGTTGAAAATATATAGGTATATTTTCGTGCCATGGTTCAGAAAAACAAACCAGACTGAATTCTACACCATGGATATAAATTATTGACTATACCGGTATGAAAAAAACATTCCCATTTTTGACCTTATTTGTTATTATTTCTTTCTCAGGCCAGGCCCAATTTTCTTTGAAAAAAGTGTTGAAAGCAGGAGAAAAAGCTGTGAGAAATGTTGGGCGTACAGTTGAAAAAGGAATAAAGGACGTTACAAAAACTTCAGGAGTCGCTATACATGATCTTGGCAAAGCAACCGGGAAAGCCGCAGATGATGCCAGAAAAGCAATTGAGAAAGGTTTAACCGACGCCTCAAGAGAATCTGGAAGGGCGGGAAAAAACATTGTCAAAGAAACAGGAAGAGTAGGAACAAATGCAGTTGATATCTTTAAAGCTTTGGAAAAATATGCAGAAACGAATATAAATGGAACAATAAATATTGCGAAGTCCACTGAACAACGAATTCGTGAAGGTAAATTACTTGATGCAGTTTTCCATGTTGCTCTCGATCCGCTTACAAACCAGGAAGAGGCAGCATTTCTTGCAACGCAACAAAGTAAATACCTTAATACAGCAGCTGCTACTGCGGCTGGAGTATATGGAGGGCCCGGGGGCTCGGCGGCATATGCTGCCTGGCAAACTTATCGTGCATCGGGAGGAAATGCAGAATTAGCATTTAGGGCCGGTATTATTACCGGGCTCACGAGTTCTGCCCTTAAGGTTGTGGGATCAATGAGTGGTTCGGAAGCAAAAGAAATGCTACAAAAGGCCGTTTTGGCCGGCGCTGTTGGGGGTTTAGCTATTGCAGCAAGTGGTGGAAACGAGGATCAAATTAAAAAGGGCTTTGTTCTTGGAGGAGGGATGGTTCTGGTTCAGGATCTATATCGTAACTATACGCAGCAAACGTTAGATCCTTCGCCCTCAACCAAGGAGCCCTATTGTACATCGCCAGGCGATCCCAGTTGCGCCACGCTGAAAGCAGCATTTTACAAAGACAAAAACGGGAACCTGGTTTTTGACCCTTCCAAACTTGATCCGAAAGCCAGTTATGTTGGCGTGGGAGCAGATCCAAATGCCCCTTTAAAATTAGGTGCGGATATTCCCTGGGATTCAGACCAATCTGTATTGATGCGCAGTGCTGCCCAAGTTCCGGGAATGAATGCAATGGGACTTTTCCATGATAAATTAGTTGTGAGTTGGGCAATTAGTGACAATATAGGAAACCAACTGACCATCTTTCCGGCAATGCTTTTTACGTATATCGGTACTGACGGGGGACTCACTACAAAAATTGCCAGTGTAACTGCTGAACAAAAAGCGCAGCAACCACCAAATATTACGAAGCAAGCCGCTAATCCGACATCTCAATCACCAGCAACACAACAGGTTCAATCACCGAATAATGATTCGAAATTTGTAGACAACCAGGGTAACGAATTCCACCGCATTAATAACGTAATTTACAACCGCTGGGGACAGAAAATTGATTTCGACAAATTACCTCTTGAAATAAGAACTCAACTGACAAATTTGCCTTCTGCCACTCCCCAAGCTGAATTAATGTTTGATTTTTCAAGCCCCGGAACCAAATTAGCCAATGTGCCTGAGAATATACCTTGTGGCTTCAACGGTTCCCCAGATAAGTTTGTACCCCTGCCTTCCATAGAGTATGCGGCAAAATATATTGAAAATAAAAACTGGGAAGATTACGGCATGAAGAACATGCTTACTTCAAAACATATAACCGCGCCTATCGGATCTATCATTTATGTACGGAACATTGCAAATGGAGCTTTAGTAAGAACGTATGTAATTGGAAGTCTCTCAAAAAATGAATTGAATTCCGGCGCTACCATTATTCTTTCCGATCCAGTTCTTAAACAACTTGGTGCCGAGGGTGAGAGATTGTGGGTAGAAACCGATTATGAAGACATTGCAGTAGAAAAGCTAATATTCAAACAGGGAGCTGGTGAAAAATTAGCTTTTAATAATTTAAGAAATGGCAAATGGCAGCTTCGCATATTTGATGATTTTAAAACGCTTCACACTTTTAAAGACTATAATAACCAGTATTCAATTAATTTACCTACAGGAAGATATGGATTTGAATTAGTAGATATAGCGCCGTTACAAACGTACAGGGCTTACACAGGCACTTTCACTGTAAATCCATAAGTGATTGACTGGTACAATTGACAGGTTGCTAACCGATAATTACGAAGAGACGGTTGATAGGGCATCATCAAGCCTGTTCTATCTGAACTGGATGTAAATAGTTCCTGCGACAAATCTTTTCCGGCCAGATGTTTTTATACAAGCAGCCTACCAGACTCGAACCTAAAAGCAATTCATTCTTAGGACATAAAACATCTTAGGTGCAACGCACAAAAATCATCTGGCTTAATGCCTGGTCTCAATCATACAGCGCACCGCACTTAAGAAAAGTGCTGTCGGCCTCATCGTCAACAAAAACGTTACGCTCATTACCTTTTAAATCATGAGGATAAAGTAAAGAAATAAAAGGCTCTTTTAGTTTTGTAATAGAAATAGTCGTATCCAACACATTTACTTTATTGGAATCAACTACTACTTTTACATTTAATATCTCTTTGTTGAATTTTAAATCTGCAGTTTTATAAAAAGAACAAATAGAGATAGAATCTGCGTTATCTTCTGCTTTAAAACTTACAATAGTGTCCTGTTCATGCATTACGGTTATTCTTTCCCCTTTATAGGCAAATCCCAGTACTCTCACCTCTCTTTTTTCAGCGCAGGAAAGGAAGAAAATAAATATAAAAATACAATAAGTAATAACTAATTCTGCTTTCATAATTTGATAACCTGATTAGGGCCCTAAATATAAATAAATCCGTTCGCGATCAATGTCAGTATTACTTCTAATCAAAAAAAGAAATAATTCAATTTTGACCATTTCTTTAAGTTCGGGTCCATTATAGCATACCTGAGCCTCACCAGCCTGCCAAAGCGTTTAGCGAAGGCAGGCTTTTCCAGGAGTGATATGCTGTTAACCGTGCTACACTGTAAAAGACAATATTTTCAAATTTCCTTTTATTACAGAAAAGATGTAATAAACATTATTCCAATAGCCAATTTTTATATTAGGATAACCCTCCTCATTCTGCATTTGTGAGAAAGTGGGAGTAAAATTTACACCTTTGACTGCAATTGTTTTACATATGTCAAGCTTATTCATATCTTTTTTAATTGCGTAAATCACATTTCTGTTTCCATAAGGAAAAACAATAAAATACTTATCTGATACATAGGATAAATACGGTTCCTTCATCTTTGTAAGTTCCGAAAGCGGCGGATACCTGTTTATTGACAACCTGTTTTCTCCATTGCTTTGAAACTCTAATGTACTGTCCTCCCCATTAGCGGAATGGTAGAGCCCTTTTTCTCCTTTAATATACCCATTCGAAACTCTATTTGAAATGGGCCATGCATACAGCAGTTTACCACTTTTTCCAATCAATTCCACTGAATCCATATTACCAACAATTAAATTGTCATTTAAAACATATACGTCTTCCAAAAAACGTGACATGTTATGAACTTTCGTTGCCACACCACTTGTAGTAATATGATACAGGTCGAAAAAAATGGTAAGATAGTACCCATCCTCTGCGACTCTTATTTGAGAAACATAGTTAGTATCCTTTGGTAACTTTTGTAAGAAATCTGTAACCGTTTTATTCAAACTTATACCGCCGCTTTGCAGGTTGATCTCCACCAATATATAACCATTAGGGATAACCCCGCACTTCCACAAATGCATTCTACCGGATTCGAACCAGTAGACGGCTAATTCTAAAGTCATAAAACATCTTATAAAGAACCATTTGATCTCATTAAATACAAAACCCGCTACAGGAGCGGGTTTTACTGCCTAGTGGAGTCCGCCGGCAGATTGTCGAACCAATTAAAGGAATTCTTT
>NZ_LWBP01000057.1 GCF_002078015.1 Niastella populi
TAGTAAACCAGCCAACCGTTCTGCTGATGTCAACACCTTCGATGATTTCCTCTCTTCCATGACCCTCTATCTGTAAAACGCTTTTCCCTACAGACAGAACTTCTTTCAAGGCAAGGCCAAGACCTGTCAATAACACATCGTTTATCTCTGTGTTATAGACCCCGTGAACACGAGTTTGTAACAACCCGGTGATTGTCTTATCCAGACCGAAAAACTCAGCAGAATCTATTACAGCTGTCTGACCTTCTTTTACTGCTTTATTATGGGGTAATTTTGGCACTTCCTGTAAACATACCTTTTGCCAGTAATCCCGCTCCTTTGCAAGCTTTTTGCTTAATGCATATTCTTTTTGCAACAATGCCCATCTTTGAAAAGAATCGGTCTTTAACGGCAAGCCTGTTTTTTTGCCTTCTTTATAACCGGAGTATAGCGTCGACAAGTCCTCGAGGAGTATACGCCAGGAAACTCCATCCACCACCAAATGATGTACAATTAAACCTAATCGGTCTCCATCCTGCAACCTGAAATGAGCTACTCTGAATAAAGGACCTTCAGACAACCTGATGCCTGCCTGTAGCTCTTCTCCAAGCCGCATCATCCGATCGAGCCCATTATCCGCTTCCCTTAAATCGTAGAAGTCAATGGTATAACGCTTTGACCTGGTATCTTCATTAAACTGTTGCCATGCTCCTTCCCTCTGTTTATAAACCATCCGCAGGGCATCATGATGCCGGGTTAGATCCGCTATGCTCTTCTCCAGGATATTGCTGTCGAGCTGCTCCTTACTGTACAGTAAAACAGATTGGTTGAAGTGATCATGTGCTTTTATCTCCTCAGCTTTGAAAAACCATTCTTGTATTGGGGTGAGCACAACTTCTCCGCTTACCTCATTTTGATCGGTAAGCTGGTTGGTCAGCTCCATTAATCGCGCTAACTCTTCCAATACGGGTGTTTTCAGCAGGTGCTCTACTTTAAGCCTGTAACCGTACTGGTTTAACCTGGCTACAACCAGGATGGACTTGATGGAATCTCCTCCCAGATTAAAGAAGTTATCCCTGATCCCGATGCCTGGTCTTTTAAAAACATCCGACCATACAGAGGTTAAAAGCTTTTCCTGCTCCGTGCCTGGAGCTACATATTCTACGCCACTCGTTGATCCCGGACCTTCCGCTTTTGGCAGGGATTTCCTGTCTATCTTACCGTTAGCGGTCAACGGCATTGCTTCGAGCTGTACAAAACAGGCCGGAAGCATATACGAGGGGAGCGTGTCTTTCAAATAAGACCTTAAATCATCTGTGTTTTGATTTGATCTGACTGTAACATAAGCAACCAGCTCTCTTTCTCCCGATTCGTTCTCGTTAGCCAGCACTACGGCTTGCTTTATCTCTTCATGGGCTACTAACGCATGCTCTATTTCTCCAAGCTCTATCCTGTAACCTCTGATCTTTACCTGATTGTCTTTTCTGCCTACGAACTCTATATTGCCATCGGGCAGCCACCTTCCTAAATCTCCTGTTTTATAAAGGCGCTCTCCTTCTTTAAATGGATTCGCTACGAACTTCTTTTTAGTTAATTCTTCCTGGTTTAAGTAACCTCGTGCCAAACCTGTTCCGCTTATACAAATTTCCCCTGTTATTCCTATTGGTTGTAATTGCAAGTCATCATTTAATATAAAGATTTGTTTATTATCCGTAGGCCGACCTATGGGTATGGAATTATACTCAAATAAAGGATTTACTTTATATAATGTACTATGAACAGTACCCTCTGTTGGACCATAACAATTGAAAAAATCAATCTTTCCGGCATAATAAATCGCATCAGGCACATATGCAGCCTCTCCAGCATTTATTATCAGTCGTACGTGGTTTAGAGCAGGCTTGTTCAATGCTCTCAAATAAGCAGGAGACAATGTCATCACTGTTACCTGCTGACGGCTAATGAACGATAAAAATTCAGATTTTTCATTGACAATTTTTCTATCTACAACCACCAAAGTTGCGCCTGAAAGGAAGGCCATGAAAATGTCAATAACAGAACCATCAAATGAAAAGGAAACAAACTGAAGAATGTTATCTGAAGATGACAGTTTAAGATTACGAATGTGGTCATACGCCATATTCACCAAACCACTATGTTCAACCATAACTCCTTTTGGACTGCCTGTTGAACCTGATGTATAAATTACATACGCAAGCGCATTGGATTGAATCTTTACGTCAATTCGCTCTTTAGTATATGCATCTATATTCTCTTTGAATGATTTCAACTCCTCTTCATCAATACAGACCTTGTAATTCGTATCCTTTTCAATAAAATCTATTCTTTCCTGCGGGTATCCCGGCTCAATGGTAACATAGGCCCCTCCCGATTTCAGTACACCCATTATTGATACTAACATCCACTCTGTTCTTTCCAGTTTGATGCCTACTAAATCGTTTGGCCGGATATCATAGTTACCCTTTAGGTAATGAGCCAATTGATTGGATAGTTCATCGAGCTCCTGGTATGTAAGCCGCGCCCCTTCGAGCGAAACAGCCAGGTTATCCGGATATTTCCCTGCCTGCTCAATAAATAAATCTACAACCGTTTTATCTCCCGGGTAAGCCGCCTCTGTATCATTAAATGTAAAGAGCAATTTGTGTTTCTCTGCTTCATTTAAATATTCTACCTCCTTTACCAGCCTACTTTGATCTTTTAAAATAAAGTCTAATATTTTAAAGTACAGGCTAACCACATATTCCGATGATAAATTGGAATTAAGCATCTTAGTAGTCTG
>NZ_LWBP01000058.1 GCF_002078015.1 Niastella populi
TACAGGCTAACCACATATTCCGATGATAAATTGGAATTAAGCATCTTAGTAGTCTGGGTCGTTATCCGATAAACACCTCCAGTTGCAGAAACTGTAAAACCGAAAAATGCATTGGTCCTTTCGTATGACGAAACATTGATACCCGATGTGGTTGAAGTAGTAATTCCTTCTTTCGACCCGCCCTCTACTAAATCCTGAAGTATATGAAAATCAATGTAATTAAATAATACATCAAAAAAAGGATTAGATGTATGCGACTCTTTAGATCCTTTTGTAATTGAAGAAATCTCTAAGAGACTTAACGTTTCATAATTCTTCAGCTCAATTAGCTTTTTATGGACTTCTATTATTAAATCAGCGCATTGCATATTCCCATCTACTTCAATTTTTAATGGGATTGAATTTAAAAAGCAGCCTAATATCTTATCACCATCTTCCGTATTGGGTCTTGTATTTGCAACAAGACCTGTTACTATTCCAGAAGTATTACCTAATACCCTGAGCATATATAGATATGCGCTGAACGATACAACTTTTACGGTTGTATTTAAAGTCCTGGCA
>NZ_LWBP01000059.1 GCF_002078015.1 Niastella populi
TTATCAAACATGGAAATCATATTGATTGCTTCAGGTTTCTATGATATTCCAATCAATTTTCCCCGTTTCAGGTTATAGAATCCGGCATAAAACTTTCTTTTGATCGATTCCTTTTCTTATCTTTAAAATCTAATTTTGTAACCAATATTTTGATCTTATTCCGCCCTGAAATTTTCAGCAAGATCAAGATAAGCAGGAAAGAACTTTTACCGGTTTACCCTTTCCTTTATCCCGAGACGTTTTGGTAATTGGTATAGTTTACACAATAAAAAACTATAACCAAGTATGCGATTATTATTTCTGCTCTTATGCTTATTTACATTCGTTGATGTTGCCTTTTGTCAATCTTTAAAAACTGCTAATAAGCCTCCCGTTGACACATCTGTATTTGACAAGTGGCCAACTCTGAGAAGGGCTCCCTCCATTTCCAATGATGGCAATTTTCTGTTATACCAGGTGCTTAATGGAAATGAAACCACCCTTATATTAAAATCACTCAACTCCGATTGGGAAAGGAAGTTTGGTGGAGTTGCTATGGGATATTTTACCCTTGATAACAAACATGCAGTACTAAAGACCAAAAACGATAGCCTTTTAGTATGGAAGCTGGGTTCGGATTTGGAAAGCTCAATTCCAGCAGTGACTTCCTATACGTACACCAATAACGGAAAAGACGAATGGATTGCTTACCGAACAAGAAATAAAGAAAAGCATTTATTCGTTCGGCATTTAGCTACCAGTAAGGAGCAGGTATATCCTTCAGCAAAAGAATATTTATTTAGCGCAAATGGTAGCACGCTCTTCATAAAAGAAGAGTTGAATAATGGCGGTGCAAAGACAGAATGCCTGCTTTATGTTAATTTAAAAACAGGCAAGGAGAAAAAAATCTGGCAAGGAACTAACTCGGGAAATTTTGTGTTTGACCCATCAGGGAATGGATTACTATTTACCATACATAAAGGCGAGGCTGATAACGAAATTTGGTATTATAATCAAAATACTGAAAGTGCTGTACTTAAAGTAAACAACCAAACCACCGGAATAGAAAATAACTTAATTGTTACAGGCACAGATTTGAAGTTCAGTAAGGATGGGAAAAACATATTTTTTAAGTTACAGGAAAGATTGCCAAAAGCTGATCCAAACGCAGTGAAGGTAGATATATGGCATTATAATGAACAGCTCCATTCTTCACAACCTACAGGCCCATTAAAATATTTGGCTGTTATCAGCAATGATCAAAACACGGTTATACGACTGGAAAAAGAAAATGAACGAATTATCGGACAGCCCGATGCTCATAATGAATATATCGTAGTTTCAGATAAAGCTAATTTACGCGGGCAACAATTTTGGAATAGGAATGCACGGTATTCAGTGAATTTAATGTCAACGAAGACCGGTTCCCGAACAATAATCCGCGACACCGCTACTAGTTTTAACTGCAAATTTTCTCCCGACTCCCAATACTTTATTTATTATGACTATCAGCAAAAAGCCTATTTTTCTTTTGACCTGCAAAACCATATTGCAAAAAACATAACCAGGGGAATACCATTTTCACTAAGCAACGAAGAGTTAAACGATTATGACATAACCCTTCAGCATCCTGTTGGCTTAGGCGGATGGGTGAAGCAAGGCGAAAAATTATTTCCAATCATCTACGACGATTATGATGTATGGGTGGTAGATCCCGCAGCAGAAAAACTTCCTGTTAATCTTACCAATGGTTATGGCCGCCTGCATCACATTAAGTTCCGCCTGGTTTTTGAAAATGACTATGGCATTGAAGGAAAGGATGTGATTTATAAAAAAGAGAAACCCATTTTATTAACTGCCTTCAATACACTTTCAAAAGACAATGGCTTTTTTTCGGCAAGACCGGAACGAAAAGGCAACCCTGCGAAACTGACAATGGAGGCTTATAATTACTATCAAATCAAATCCCAGGCTTACAGTACGCAAAGTTTGCTCCCGCCGATGCAACCAGTCAAAGCTTTGCATAAAAACGTATGGGTCGTTAGAAGAAGTAGTGGCCGCGAATCACCTAATTATTTTGTTACCTCGGATTTTAAATCCTTTAGTCCGGTAAGTAACATTTACCCTGAAAAGAATTATAATTGGTTGACATCCGAACTACATCAATGGCAGTCACTGGACGGCAAGACTCTTCAGGGTATTTTGTATAAACCTGAAAATTTTGATTCCACCAAAAAGTATCCGGTAATTTTTCATTATTATGAACGGTTGTCCGACGGATTGAACATATATACTGATCCTGTAGCTTCATTCGGCCCAATCAATATTCCTTATTTTGTAAGCAATGGCTATCTTGTTTTTGTTCCAGATATTGTTTACACCATTGGTGAACCTGGTAAAAGCGTGGTTAGTTCAGTAGTGTCCGCTGCGAAATATTTATCTAAATCCCCTTGGATAGATAGTGCAAAAATGGGACTTCAGGGCCACAGTTTTGGAGGTTACGAAACAGCCTACCTGGTAACTCATACAAACCTGTTTGCAGCAGCAGCAGAAGCTAATGGACATACAGATTTAATTAGTGGTTATGGTGCACTACAAGGGGGAGGCAGCGCCCGGTGGCATTTTGAAATTTATCAATTTAGAACCCAATCCACATTGTGGAAGAATCCTGAAATTTTCATTAAAAACTCTCCAATCTTTAATGTTCCTAACATAAGCACTCCTTTGCTTATCATGCATCCAAAAGGAGATCCTATTGTTCCCTGGAGCCAGGCAGTGGAGTTTTTTAATGCTTTGCATCGGTTAAGTAAGAAAGTATGGATGCTACAATATGATGAAGGAGGACATGGTATCGGAGGC
Source organism: Niastella populi (assembly GCF_002078015.1). Classification (GTDB taxonomy): domain Bacteria; phylum Bacteroidota; class Bacteroidia; order Chitinophagales; family Chitinophagaceae; genus Niastella; species Niastella populi. The sequence goes on from NZ_LWBP01000059.1 coordinate 2,839, forward strand.
AAAGATGCAATGGATTACACCATTCGTCTTACCCAATTTTTTGATCATTATTTAAAAGGCACACCTGCACCAAAATGGATGGTGTCAGGTGTGCCCGCAAGATTGAAAGGGATTGAATCTGGATATTGAAAAAGTAGTCATTAATAATGACTACTTTTTCAAACTTTTGAAAGTTAAGATTAATAGTTCAAAGATGGGTTGTATAGGCAATGGTAGTAGATGTACAATTCCCAAATACATTAACATAGTACATAATAGTTCCCTAGGCATTACATACTGTTGTGGCAGTTCCAAAAAATGATCCTGAGTGGTAAATCCGAGTTTAAGCTCATTTATTAGACAAGTAGTGTCACAATAAAACAATAAATACTTCCAATAGTCTTTGCTTTAAATGCAAGGTCACCACCTACAACTGCAATGGCTGCTAATAAAACTTTTGCTTTTTTCATAATTGAATTGC
>NZ_LWBP01000060.1 GCF_002078015.1 Niastella populi
AGCAGAATAAAGAGATAAACCAGGCAGTTGTTATAGTCAAAGAGAACGAATCAGGAGAAAACGAGCTGGTAGCCTATATCACTTCCAGCCATGAGCAAAATACAAGTGATTTAAGGAACTATTTAAAACAGGTGTTACCGGTATATATGCTTCCGGCCTACTTTGTACAACTGGAAGAAATGCCATTAACAGCTAATGGTAAAGTAGACAAGAAGTCCTTGCCTGACCCTGAAGGTCTGGGACTCTTCAGTGGCGTAGAATATGTAGCTCCGGGCACTGAACGGGAAAAGATATTAGCATCGGTATGGTCAGATGTGTTAAAAAGAGAAGGCATAGGGATCAGGGATAGTTTTTACAATCTTGGTGGAGATTCTATCAAATCGATCCAGGTGGTAGCGAGGTTAAAACAGCAGGGTTATAGGCTTAAGATAGAGCATCTGTTAAGAACCCCCGTGTTGGAGGAGCTGGCCCCGTTAATGGAGCTGACTACCCAGGTTAGCGATCAAAGTGAGGTGAGTGGGGAGGTTGTGCTAACGCCAATTCAGGAATGGTTTTTCAAATCATCGGAAATAAAAGTTCATGATCACTATAATCAATCTGTTTTACTGTATAGTAAGGAGGAGCTGAACAGCAAGCTTCTTGAGAAGAGCATCGCAAACCTCACCCGGCATCACGACGCCCTTCGGATGGTTTATAAACAGCGGGAAGGAGGATGGCAACAGTTTAACCAGGATACAAGCTCAAAGCAGTACAGCATTGACTTCTATGACTTAAGAGAAGCGGACAATGCGCTGGATGAAATGGCCCAACTGGGCGAAGAATTACAATCGGGTATAAAGTTGTCAGAAGGTCCTTTACTCAAAGTGCTTCATTTCAGGTTAAAAGACAGTGACCGTTTAGGTTTGATAATTCATCACCTGGTGGTGGATGGAGTCTCGTGGCGTATAATCTTAGAAGACCTGTCGAACCTGTATTCCAGTTATAAAAGAGGCGAAGAACCGCGCCTTCCATCAAAGACGGATTCTTTTCAAAGATGGGCTTTGCTTCAAAAAGAATACGCGGCGGGTAAGAAGCTGGAAAGGGAGCGGGCTTACTGGCAGCAGGTATGTAAACAAGAAGTAACAAAATTACCACAGGATAAGGCGCTAAAAGAAGATCAGACAGCAATAGTAGATTCAGCTGCATCTTTCAGCCTCGATAAGCAGACCACCGGGCTATTGCAAACCCGGGTTCACGGAGTTTATAACACAGAGATAAACGATGTGTTATTGACAAGTCTTGGTTTGGCCCTGAAAGAAGTTCTGTCTGTAGATAAAAGCGTCTTGCAGATGGAAGGGCATGGAAGAGAGGAGATCATCGATGGAGTAGACATCAGCAGAACGGTTGGATGGTTTACTACGATCTATCCATTCGTACTGGATGTGTCAGGTGCTGCCGATCACGCAGCGGGCCTGGTAAATGTAAAAGAAGATTTGCGACGCATACCAAATAAAGGAATAGGCTATGGTATGCTCACCTATTTAAGTGAGGAAAGACCTGAAACCAGACTTACCCCACAGATCAGCTTTAATTACCTCGGAGACTTTGGAGCGAATGTATCCAATGATAAGGGTTTGCTATTTGAATATGCTTCAGAGCGTATCGGATCAGATGCATCCAAAGAGAATAGAATGAACACGATACTGGATGTATCGGGGATACTGGTAAGGGGAGAACTGGGAATGTCGATCAGGTATTCGAGTTCGAGATATGATGCAGCAACGATCAACAGGCTGGTGAAGTCTTATAAGAAACACTTACAGTCTTTAATAAAAACATTATCCGGGGCTGATACTAGTTATTTGACGCCTTCGGATCTAACTTTCAAAGGGCTGAGCCGGCAAGAGCTTTCAAAGATCAACCCAGACAATACACTGGAAGATGTGTATGAGCTATCTCCTCTCCAGGAGGGAATATACTACCACTGGCTAGCTGACGATTCCAGTTCACTTTATTTTGAGCAGACCTCCTACCGGGTGCGGGCTAAGGCGTTGCCTATTGATAAACTGGATAGCGCTTACCAGGGCTTAACAGCCAGGCACGCAGTCTTGCGCACCAGTTTCAGTACTGAATATGCAGGCAGATCCTTACAGATCGTGAGGAAAGAAGTACAGAATAATTTTACCTATGAGAAAATTCATATCGGGTCAGACCGGGAGGCGCGGGTAGAACTGTTCAGGCAGCAAGACCGGCAAAGAGGCTTTGATTTGAATAACGGTTCGCAGATGCGCCTGCATGTGATCGATCTTTCGGAAGGGGAATATGAGTTTATCTGGAGCTCTCATCATATTTTGATGGATGGCTGGTGCGTAAGCGTTCTCATCAATGACTTTAATGAGCTGTTGAGTGCAGCGATCAAAGGCCGTACACTAAGTCTCCCGCAGGTAATGCCTTACTCCAATTATATCAATTGGTTAAAAGCGATAGACAGGGAAAGTTCACTTGGTTACTGGAAGGATTACCTTAAAGGTTACTCATCGCTGGCAGAGATACCCTTCAAAGCAGCAACAGCAGCCACTACCTATGTCGAGTCGGGTGAACTCCTTCAAGTAGGTGGAGATCTGTTTAAGAAGGTAGATGCCCTGTGCAGCGGGTTAGGCATTACCCACAACACGTTTTTACAAGGGGTATGGGGTTACTTATTGTCACGCTATAACAACACGAATGACGTGGTGTTTGGGGCTGTGGTATCCGGCCGTCCAGCCGACTTG
>NZ_LWBP01000061.1 GCF_002078015.1 Niastella populi
GGCTGTGGTATCCGGCCGTCCAGCCGACTTGATCGGAGTTGAAGACATGATCGGGCTGTTTATCAATACTATTCCGGTGCGGGTAAAGTATGATGCAGATGATACGCCAGCTAAACTATTAAAATCATTGCAAGAGCAATCGATACAGCGTACATCCCATCATTATTTGAATCTGTCAGAGGTTCAATCCCAGAGCGAACCGGGAATGGAGCTGATTGATCATATTATGGTATTTGAGAACTATGCTGTAAAGGAACTGGAAAGCGAAGGTATATTTAATACGGAAAGTGAAGAAAGACTATCCATAGAGTCAGTAGAAGTGTTTGAACGAACCAATTACGATTTTAATATACTAATTGTTCCTTCGCCTGGTTCGTTAAAGATACATTTCACATATAATACCAATCGTTACGATAGCACGTCGATAAAAAAACTGGCAACTCATTTTGATAAATTGATCGCAGCGTTCGCACAAAATGCTGATCACTCTTTAAATACAATTAATTATTTATCATCGGAAGAAGAGCATGAACT
>NZ_LWBP01000062.1 GCF_002078015.1 Niastella populi
TACGCTGGTATGAGCGAACAGCTCTTTTAAAGTCAGCTTTACGGCCAACTCCTTTTGATACTCATTGCTTAGGCGAACTACTTTCAAGCTGTGGCCGCCAAGAGCAAAAAAGTCATCGTTCACTCCAATGTTTTCTCTTTGCAGAACTTCTTCCCAGATCTTTACCAGTTTCTCTTCTATCTCATTTCCCGGGGCTACATATTCTACCCCACTGGATAATCCCAAACCTTCAGGATCAGGTAAAGACTTCTTGTCTATTTTACCGTTGGATGTTAATGGCAGTTCTTCCAGTTGTACAAAATAGGCAGGTAACATGTACTCTGGTAAGCTCGCTTTTAAATAAGCCCTTAAATCATTTGTGTTTTGCTCAACATCGGAAGTGATATAGGCCACCAGCTCTTTTTCTCCGGACCCGTTCTGTTTGGTTATAATTACAGCCTGGTCTATCTCTCCATGATTTACCAAGGCATGCTCTATTTCTCCAAGCTCTATGCGATGCCCCCTGATCTTTACCTGTTCATCTTTTCTTCCTATAAACTCGATGTTGCCATCCGGTAGCCAGCGCCCTAAGTCCCCGCTGCGGTAGAGACGTTCTCCTTCCTCAAACGGATGGGCGATAAACTTCTCTGCTGTCAATGCCGGTTGGTTGAGGTATCCCTGCGCCAGGCCGGCTCCCCCGATGCAGATCTCTCCGGCCACCCCAACAGTTACTAATTGCTGCGCACTGTCTAAAATAAAAATTGTTAAGGTTGGAATAGCTTTACCGATTATACTGCTGCTGTTATCCAGGTGTTCAAAGCCAATCTCCTGGTAGGTGACATGGACAGTCGTCTCGGTGATACCGTACATATTCACCAGCCGACAGGATGGGAACTGTTCTTTCCACGGTTTGATTTTGGCTGGATTCAGGGCTTCTCCTCCAAAAATGACATAGCGTAAGCATAGTTGCATGACTTTACCTGCCACACATCCCTGCAGAACATAAAATGCCGAAGGCGTCTGGTTGAGCACCGTGACTTGCTGCTCAACCAATAAATCCCTAAAAGCGTTGACATCCCGGGTAATCCATTTAGGCACTATCACAAGCCGCCCGCCATAAAAGAGCGCTCCATACATCTCCCAAACAGAAAAGTCGAAGCTGAAAGAATGAAACAACGTCCAGGTATCCTTTTCATTAAAATCAAACAGGGGAGCATCGTTAAAGAACAGACGCACCACATTACTATGCTGGATCAACACCCCCTTGGGCATGCCTGTTGAACCCGAGGTGTAAATAACATATGCCAGATTGGTAGGGCAAAGCGTTGTAGTAAGAGGCGTGGAGGGTTGTTTACTGATCACGGCCCAATCCCTGTCGACAACTACCATCAGGCCGGTATAATCTCGCGGTAAGGCAGGTTCGCTCTCACTGGTGGCCACCACCAGTTGAGCAGCAGTGTCTGCAAGCACATAACTGATGCGGTCCCGGGGATAAGCCGGATCAATGGGAACATAGGCACCGCCTGCCTTCAGAATGCCTAAAATGCCTATCAGCATCTCCAATCCGCGCTCCATACAGATGGGCACCAGTGTCTCTTCCCTTATCCCCTGTTCTCTCAGATAATGAGCGAACTGATTGGATCTCTCATTAAGTTCCTGATAGGTCAACTCTTTTTCACCAAAAACTACGGCTATATTATCTGGTGTCTTTGCAGCCTGCTCTTCAAACAAGTCTACGATCGATTTATCCTTCGGATAAGCTACTACTGTATCATTAAAAGTGACCAGCAGTGTATGTTTCTCTTCTTCAGTTAAATAATCAAATGTTTGTAAAGACTGATCAGAGTTATGTGCAAAATCACTGATTAACTTATCAAAATGCCTGATTAAATTCTTCAATGACAACTGATCATAGCTATTGAGGTTATATTTAATAATTATACCTAATGAAACAGCTGATGGGATAACTATCACATTAAAATCATAGTTGGTTCGTTCAAACACTTCCCTTGACTCTATAGCCAGTCCTTCTTCACCTTTGCTATTTAATGCCCCTTCATTCTCCAGTTCTTTTACAGCATAGTTCTCAAAGATCATAATATGAGTCATCAGCGCCATGCCCAGCTCACTCTGAGACTGAACCTCTGACAGATTCATATAATGATGCGATGTACTCTCTATCGATTGCTTTTGCAGTGATTTTAATAGCTCAACAGGGGTATCATCCTGATCATACTTTACTCTTACCGGAATAGTATTGATAAACAACCCGACCATGTCTTCAACTCCAGGCAAGTCCGCCGGACGGCCTGACACCACTTCGCCAAACACCACGTCATTGGTGTTGTTATATCGTGACAATAAGTATCCCCATACCCCTTGTACAAACGTATTGTGGGTAATGCCTAACTCGCTGCAAAGGGCATCTACTTTCTTAAACAGATCGCCACCTATTTGCAAGTGTTCACGGGATTCAACATAGCTGCTGTCTGCTCCTCCTGCTGCCTTGAAGGGTATCTCTGCCAGCGTTGAGTAACCTTCAAGGTAATCTTTCCAGTAACTAAGTGAATGCTCCCTGTCTATGGTTCTTAACCAATTGATATAATTGGAATATGGCGTTACTGGCGGCAGGTCTGCTGTACTGCCTTTCATTGCTGCACTCAACAGCTCATTAAAGTCATTGATGAGCACACTCCCGCACCAGCCATCCATCAGAATATGATGATGACTCCAGATAAACTCATACTCCCCCGCCGATAAATCAATAACATGCAGGCGCACCTGAGAACCCCTGCTCAAGTCAAAGCCTCTTTCCCTGTCTTGCTGCCTGATCAGCTCTACCTTTTCCTCCCGGCCTGCCCCACTATCGAGCTTCTCATAGGTAAAGTTACCGGGCACTTCTTTCCTTACGATCTGTAAGGATCTACCTGCGTATTCAGTACTGAAACTAGTGCGCAGCACAGCATGTCTGGCTGTTAACCGGTCATATGCTCCCTTTAACTTTTCTACGTTTAATACGTTGGCCCGCACCCTGTAAGAGATCTGCTCAAAATAAAGAGAGTTGGAGGTTTCAGCTAACCAGTGATAATATATTCCCTCCTGAAGAGGAGATAGCTCA
>NZ_LWBP01000063.1 GCF_002078015.1 Niastella populi
TATCATCGGAAGAAGAGCATGAACTGCTGTTTGCTTTTAATGATATTGAAGTAGCTTATCCAAAAGATAAAACTACCGTAGATTTATTTGAAGAGCAGGTTGCAAAGACACCAAACAAAACAGCACTTGTATTCGAAGGTAGAGAAATTTCCTATCAGGAGCTAAATGAGCGTTCTAATCAACTGGCGCATTACTTAAAGGATAATTATAAAATTAAGCCAGATGATTTAATTGGTTTTCAATTAGCGAGAAATGAAAATTTGATCATTACAATTCTAGCGATTTTAAAAGCAGGCGCGGCATATATCCCAATCGATCTCGACTCGCCGGAAGAGAAAGTAAAATACATCGCAAAGGATAGCAAAAGTTCACTAATTATTGATGAAAATAAATTGGCTATTTTTATTGCCGGCAGCGCAACGTGTCAAAAGACGAATTTGCCGAAAGAATTAAGTCCTGGCAACTTAATTTACGCAATATATACTTCCGGATCTACAGGTGTGCCAAAAGGCGTTTTGATAGAGCATCGCAGCATCATTGCCCACATTTTTAATGTTAAAAACCTATATGGGGTAAGTGCCGAATCGAGGGTTCTGCAATTTTTTAATGTTGCTTTTGACGCGGCTGCCCAGGAAATTTTTACAACGCTATGTTTCGGTGCTACCCTGTATATGAAAACGAATAATGTCGATCCCGACTATATTTATGACCTGCTCTCGAAATATAAGATTACACACGCGGATTTTTCAACTGCCTTTTTTAATTCCCTGATAACGACCTTTAATCCTGAGACCTTTTGGCATAAGCTTGAGTTTTGTGCAATAGGTGGTGAGAAACTTGAAAAAGGAGCACTTGAAAAACAATGGCATAATATTTCCAGGTTTACAGAAAAATTCTACAACGTTTATGGACCGACAGAAACCACACTAACAGCTACGTGGTTTCCAATAATGATACAGGGCAAGCTTTCAAATTTTGAAGCTGTCATTCCAATTGGTAAATCGTATGCCGGTCGCCAGGTTTTGATCCTGGATGTAAATCAGCATTTACTGCCCATTGGTGTAACAGGAGAAATTTGTATAGGAGGAAATAGTTTAGCCAGGGGCTATTTGAACCGAGAAGAGTTAACTAAAGAGAAGTTTATAGTAAATCCTTTTAAAGAAGGAGAACGCCTGTACAGAACAGGAGATTCAGGCAGGAGGCTGGCAGATGGCAATATTGTGTTTATAGGCAGAAAAGATGACCAGGTAAAGATCAGGGGTTACCGGGTAGAGCCTGGCGAAATAGAGCATGCTTTATTAAGGCATGAAGCCATAAGCCAGGCTGTAGTCGTAGTAAAAGAGAATGAATCAGGAGAGAAAGAGCTGGTAGCCTATATCACTTCAAATATAGATCAAAACGCAGGCGATTTAAGAGCTTATCTGAAAGAGAAGCTACCCCCATATATGCTTCCGGCCTGTTTTGTACAACTGGAAGCAATTCCTTTAACAGCTAATGGAAAAATAGACAGGAAATCTTTACCGGACCCTGAAGGTCTGGGACTCTCCAGTGGCATAGAATATGTAGCTCCGGTAACTGAACAGGAAAAGGTCCTGGCTTTAGTATGGTCAGCTGTTTTAAAAAGAGAAGGTATAGGGATCAGGGATAGCTTTTATAACCTGGGTGGAGACTCCATCAAGTCCATTCAGGTGGTAGCCAGGTTAAAACAGTACGGCTATACGCTTAAAGTGGAACACCTGCTGAGGACACCTGTGTTGTATGAACTGGCCCGGTTAATGGAGCTGACTACCCAGGTTAGCGATCAAAGTGAGGTGAGCGGGGAGGTTGTGCTGACACCCATACAGGAATGGTTTTTCAAAACAGCTGAGATTAAAGTGCATGATCATTTCAATCAATCTGTTTTACTGTATAGTAAGGATGAGTTGGATAGAAATATACTGGAGAAGAGTGTAGATGATCTGACACGGCATCACGATGCCCTCCGGATGGTGTATAAACAGACTCCGGAAGGATGGCAACAATATAACCAGGACACAAGATCGAAAAGATACTCGTTAAACTTCTATGATTTAAGAGAATCAGATGACCCGCCTGGCGAGATGGCACGACTCGGAGAAGCGCTACAATCAGGCATAAAGCTATCTGAAGGTCCATTACTCAAAGTGCTTCATTTCAGGTTGAAAGACGGCGACCGCTTAGGTATGATCATTCACCATTTGGTGGTAGATGGAGTTTCCTGGCGTATACTCCTGGAAGACCTGTCGGGTTTGTACTCCGGTTACAAAACAGGCAAAAAACCAGGCTTGCCATCAAAGACTGATTCTTTTCAAAGATGGGCATTGCTTCAAAAAGAATACGCAGCAGGTAGCAAACTTGCAAAGGAGCGTACTTACTGGCAGCAGGTATGTAAACAAGAAATACCAAAATTACCACAGGATAAAGCGCTAAAAAAAGATCAGGCAGCAGTAATAGATTCAGTTGAATCTTTCAGCCTGGATAAGCATACCACCGGGTTATTGCAAACCCGGGTTCATGGAGTTTATAACACAGAGATAAATGATGTGTTACTCGCGAGTCTTGGCCTTGCCCTGAAAGAAGTGCTGTTCGCGGATAAAAGCGTTTTACGGATGGAGGGTCATGGCAGAGAGGAGATCATCGATGGAGTAGACATCAGCAGAACGGTAGGATGGTTTACTACAGTTTATCCATTTGTACTGGATGTATCCAATTCATCCAGTCAGACAGCGAGCCTGGTAAAGGTAAAAGACGATTTACGACGTATACCAAATAAAGGAATCGGTTATGGTATGCTCACTTACTTAAGCCAGGAAGGACTTGCGAGTAAACTCAACCCACCAATCAGCTTTAATTACCTGGGCGACTTTGGCGCGAATGTATCCAATGGTGACCGTTCACTATTTGAGTATGCATCAGAGCGTATCGGATCAGATGCATCCAAAG
>NZ_LWBP01000064.1 GCF_002078015.1 Niastella populi
TAATGTACAATTAGAAGTTAATTAGAAATGCGCCTGCCGGATAAAAACTGTTCTGAAATCATCCTCTCACGGCCTTGTTTGCAGGTGGAGGGAAAATGTGCTGCCCGTTGCCCGATTCGTTATTGAAGAGTAAAGTTTGTGTCGGGTATGCAAATTCAATACCTTCTCTTCTGAACGCTTTCAGGATCGACAGGTAAATTTCCTGTTGTACGTCCATATACAAATTATAATCGGCACTTAAAATATAGTATACCGCCTCATAATTAAGGCTGAAATCGCCAAATCCCGAGAAATGGGCGCGATCGAACTGTGCCAGTTTTTGGGCCTGTATAATTTGCTTAATAATGGCCGGAATGCTTTCTATTTTACCGGTTTCCGTTTCATAGATGACACCAATGGAAAAAACAACCCGCCGTTTTTCCATGCGCTTATAATTATGTACGCGCGAGTTGGTCAAATTCGTATTGGAACAAATAAGCTGTTCACCGCTTAAAGTCCTGATATGGGTGCTCTTTACGCCTATATACTCCACTACTCCCATCTTGTCATCTACTATAATAAAATCCCCGATCTCAAAGGGTTTATCGAAAAATATGACAAAGTAGTTAAACAGGTCGCCCAGGATGGTTTGAGCAGCCAGGGCAATGGCTATACCGCCTATGCCAAGCCCCGTGATCACAGATGTGATATCATATCCCAGGTTATTTACCAGGAACACGATGCCCAGTATCCATACGACAATATTTATAATTATTATTATACCACGCGCCTGTTTTTTGTTTTCCCCTGTATCATCTTTTGCCGAAATAGCCCTGTTAATGAAGTAATTTATGGCTGAAGTGATTGCGCTAATAACAAAAAAAGTGCTTATTAAAAGCACGGCTATGTGTAATACTTTAGCCGCTTTGACGCTTAATGTCAAATAGCTTAACCCCAAATAAACTGCACCGATATATAACACAGGAAATAAGGTCTTTTCGGCCAGCATAACAAAAAAGTCGTCTAACGAGTTGCTCGTTCTGGCTGCCCAGGCTTTGATTCTTTTTAAGAATATCGATCTGCCTATTCTGATAGCTGTAAAAGAAATAACTATAATACCAATTGCTATAACCCAGTTTAATACAGTATTGCCCATTATTATATTATTCCAAATTGAATCCATAGAAATATTTTAAAATAAACAGCCAGACCTTAATAATTAAGGCCTGACTGCCGTGAACAAAGCAATTAGTCGGTTAAAAATTGCCGGGGAACTGTGATACAGATCAAACCCATGCTGATGCTCCTACTTACTAACCCAAAGATTTTCCTGAGGCACAGGTTTCTCATTTATATAATTCATGTTTTCGAGCAGTGATATTACCATCTGCGGGGTGAATAGATTATAACGGGCGTAAGAAGCTTCATTGCCTACTTTGATAGTATAGCTGTTCTTTACTTCCAAAAGCGCTTTGAACATATCTTCGTCGGTATAATCATCCCCCACGGCCAATATGAAATCGAAATCGTTGTTGTTCAGGATCTTTTTAATGGCTATCCCTTTGTCGGCCCCGTTAGTTTTTACTTCTACGATCTTGTTGCCCATCGATACCTGCAGATGCCGCTTATAAGCGTAATCATTCAACTCGCCCAGTAATTCCGCCGCCCGCAGCTTGCCCTGTTCGAGGCTGGCATTGCGATAATGCCATACGATAGAAAATTCTTTTTCTTCAATGAAACTATGGGCGCAGCGGCGAACATACACCTGCATGATCTGCTGTATGGGTTCCTTCCAGTCATTTGGCATCATCACTTCGTTTGTCCACGGTTGATCTGGATATTTGAACCGGGCGCCATGTTCCGCCACCATGTGAATGTTGCAGTCGCCAAA
>NZ_LWBP01000065.1 GCF_002078015.1 Niastella populi
ATACGATAGAAAATTCTTTTTCTTCAATGAAACTATGGGCGCAGCGGCGAACATACACCTGCATGATCTGCTGTATGGGTTCCTTCCAGTCATTTGGCATCATCACTTCGTTTGTCCACGGTTGATCTGGATATTTGAACCGGGCGCCATGTTCCGCCACCATGTGAATGTTGCAGTCGCCAAAATACTTTTCGAGCCAGTCACTGTTTCTGCCACTGATAAGGCAAACCGTATTTTTATTTTCGTTCAGTTCTTTAAGAAGTTGAAGCAGTTCTTTACCGGGTACGGCATCGGCCGGGTTTGAAACAAAGGATTTAAGGGTGCCGTCATAATCAAGCAACAGGAGTCTTTTATCAGCTGCCCGGTAGGCTTCCAGTAAATGTATTTTTGAATACTCATCGAGGAATTTTACCTGGAAATCCTGTTGTTTCTTTTTGATGTTCCGTAATTCACCCAGAAAATCTTCCGCCCATATTTTTACATCATAACCGGCAATGCGGCTTTGCATGGCCTCGAGGCGAATGGCCTGTTCCTCCTCAGGCATTTCCAGCCCGGCTTTGATGGCATTTGCCATTTCACTTACGTCATTGGGATTAATTATGATCGCATCGGACAACTCCCTGGCGGCACCAGCCATTTCGCTGAGCACGAGTACACCTTTTTTGTCTTTCCGGCTGGCCACAAATTCTTTCGCTACCAGGTTCATTCCGTCACGAAGCGGCGTGATCAATGCCAGGTCGCATCCCGTGTATAAAGCTATCAGCTCGTCGAACGGTAAAGCGTGGTATTGATAAATAACAGGCTGCCAGTGTATGTTGCCAAGGCGGCTGTTGATCTGGCTGATAGTTTGGTCGATGATCTGTTTACGTTCTTTGTATTTGGCAATATTGTCTCTCGATGGCACAACGGCGAGGATGAAAATTACCTTTTCATGATACTGGGGATTGTTTGCCAAAAAGTATTCAAAGGCTTTCAGCCGGTTATTCACTCCTTTTGTATAATCGAGCCGGTCTACGGAGAAGATGATCTTTCTATTGCCCTTCTTTTGTGC
>NZ_LWBP01000066.1 GCF_002078015.1 Niastella populi
CTGAGGAAGATTGGGCGAAAATAGATCAGGTCATTATTGAAGTGTACGACGATAATGACAGGTTGGAAAAGATAAAAGAAATACTTGGTGCTAATGGATTTTCCGTTTCAGCATACCAGATCGATGAGTTGAAGGGTACAAAGTTTTATGATGTTTATTGCATCAGGGAAAAGGAAATTATTGAAGGAAAAATAGAGGAGTTCGTTAAAGATCATTGGTACGGTACGAATGCCCTGATCGAAAATGTAAGGCAGGAGTTAACCGATCAATTGCCGGTTTATATGGTGCCTTCGGAAATCGTACTATTAAATAATATACCGCTGACATCAAATGGTAAGATAGATCGAAAGGCATTGCTGGAAATTGACGTAAATGGTTTGGGTAATAAACTTAGTTATCTTGCTCCACGGAATGAACTCGAAAAGAAGCTCGTAAAGATCTGGGAAGAAGTACTGGAAAGAGAAAATATTGGGGTGAATGATGACTTTTTCGCATTGGGCGGCCATAGCTTAAAAGCGGTTCGCCTGAGTAACGGGTATCAAAAGGAGTTATCGGTAAAGCTAAGTTTAAAAGAGCTGTTTGCTTATACCAGCGTAGCCTCGCACGCGGTACTGATAGCATCTTCAAACAAAGAGGAGTTTGTTCAGATAGAAAAAGTAACTCCACAGGCCAATTATTCCATCTCCGATGGGCAAAGAAGGGTATGGGTACTGAGTCAGTTTGAAGGAGGTTCGGTAGCTCATAACATGCCTGGAAGTATTTACCTGAATGAGGACATTGAAATTGAAAACTTCAAGCGTGCCATAGATGCCACCATTGATCGTCATGAGATACTAAGAACGGTTTTCAGAGAAGACGAGTCAGGAGAGATCAGGCAATGGGTACTTGAAAGCAAAGACCTGGGCTTCGCGGTCGGGAACCAGGATTACAGAACAGCGGCAAACAGGAAAGAAAAAGCGGAAGCCTGGATTGCGGCAGATGCTTACCGGGCATTTGATTTATCGAAAGGGCCGCTGCTGCGGGCAGCCTTACTCCGGGTAGATGAAGAGAAGTACGTATTCTACTTCAATATACACCATATCATCAGCGATGGGTGGTCGATGGAAGTATTGACCAGGGATATATTGAAATACTACGAAGCTTATAAGGCAGGTAAAGCGCCGGAGTTAAAGGAATTACGCATTCAGTACAAGGATTATTCAGCCTGGCAGTTGGGTCAATTGAACCAGGAATCATTTAAAACACATAGGGAATATTGGCTGAACAAGCTGTCCGGAGAATTGCCATTACTTGACCTTCCGGGTATTAAACAGCGGCCAAAAGTTAAAACCTATAACGGGCAAATCTTTGCTACTTACCTTGATAAAGCAACAACTTCTAAACTAAAAGCATATATCCAGGAGAATGGTGGCAGTCTGTTCATGGGCCTGCTGGCCTCATGGAATGTATTGATGTACCGCTACACTTCCGGGAAGGATATCATCACCGGCACCCAGGTAGCAGGGAGAGAGCATGCCGACCTGGAAGACCAGATGGGATACTATGTCAACACGCTTGCGTTAAGAAACAGTGTCAATCCTGAAGAAAGCTTTGCTGACCATTATCAGGTGGTAAAAGAAAATACCTTAAAGAGCTATAGTCACCAGATGTATCCTTTCGATCGTTTGGTAGAAGAACTGGGCCTTCAGCGGGATACAAGCAGAAGTACGGTTTTCGACATCTCCATCACTTATAATAATATTAGCGGAAATAAAGACATAGGTACCATTGATGATGATGTGATCAACCAGGTGTCGGATAATGGTCCTTCGAAAGTTAAAAATGATATAGAGCTGCACTTCGGAGAGGCGGGGGATTATATTTATTTCAAATCAATATTTAATGAAGATGTTTATGAGCGGGAGATGATGAAGCGCCTGATGGAACATTTCAAGCGCCTTTTACCTTCATTACTATCTTATCCCGCGGAGAAGCTATCACGAATTGATTACCTGTCAGAAGATGAGAAACATAAACTGCTGGTCACATTCAACGATACGGCAGTAGCTTATCCGAAAGAGAAAACGATTGTTGATCTGTTTGAAGAACAGGTAGCGAAGACGCCGGATAATATAGCAGTAGTATTTGAGGATATAGCGCTGACTTACCGGGAGCTTAATGAAAGATCTAATCAGTTGGCTCATCACCTAAAAGATAGTTATGGCATCGGGCCCGATGACCTGGTGGGTATCAAACAGGAGCGCGGTGAGTGGATGATTATGTCGATACTGGCTGTATTAAAAGCGGGCGGAGCCTATGTTCCAATTGATCCGGAATACCCTCAGGAAAGGATAGATTATATTCAACAGGATACTCAATATAAGATATGCCTGGATGAAACCGGGCTAAGCAAGTTCAGGAAAAGCCATAAGGAATATTCTATTAAAAAGCCGGCTTCGAAAACCAAGCCAGCCAACCTGGCTTATGTGATCTATACTTCCGGTTCCACAGGAAATCCCAAAGGAGTAATGGTGGAGCATGCATCCCTTACAAATTACCTGAAGTTTGGTCAATCAAAATATTCAAATGGTTCATCGCCTTTAAATTTTGGATTGTTTACTTCCTTGTCCTTTGATCTGACAGTGACAAGTATCTTCCTGCCCCTGATCAGTGGAGGAGAGCTAACTATTTTTAATAATGGGTCAGATGTATCAACCATAGTAAAGGAATACTTTGAAAGCGAAATAAATTGTATCAAATTAACTCCTGCCCATATCAGTCTGCTTGACCAGGTTGGGTTCAAAAGCAGCAATGTTCAGGTAGCGATAGTTGGTGGGGAGAAATTGGAAAACGGTCATGTCGGGATACTAAGAGCATTAAATCCTGCAATTCGGATCTATAATGAA
>NZ_LWBP01000067.1 GCF_002078015.1 Niastella populi
TGTATCCTATGTCATGCTATTTATCACTTAAAAACTAAGAAATTATTGCAGCACGAGTTCAAAGATGGAGAATAACTGTTCAACTTTGATTTATAAGTGCGTAAATACGGAAACTGTGCCGACAAAAAATTAAAAGAGCCTTCAGGTTCAAACACCTGAAGGCCCTTTTCCATCAAACTATTAGTTACGTATTATCTAAATAACCTTGGCGCAAAATCATTGAGCGCCCTGCGCCAGGTGAGCCATTCATGGGCAGTATCTGGTGACTCATGATACACCAGATTTTTGATGCCATGATTTCTGCAGTGCCAATGCTGATAAACAACAGTTTCATCTTTTTGTTAAGGGCACCTCCAGAAGCTACAAGTGTAGAAAACGCAGCATGGTTAAGCGAAATTTACAGTTGAGGTACAAAGATCGATAAAGGCATGTTTCGTTTATATAATTTTTTGAATAGGGCTTAGGCAATTTCATCAAAAAACCCGCTCTAAAAGCGGGTTTCAATACTGCAAGTGAACCGGATTGGATTCGAACCAATGACCTGCTGCTTAGAAGGCAGCTGCTCTATCCAACTGAGCTACCGGTCCTTCCGTTTTTGAGTTGTATTCTTCCTTTCAAAAGCTTACAAACCAAAAACAGTCTGCCCCGACTTTCATCGGGGACGCAAAAATAGGTTTTTTATCGATAAATTTCCCTATCCCGGGCAAACTATTTCATTGAATTGACTCCCATAACCTTCAGTGAATCATTATTTATCGCAATTATTACCATTTTCCGGCCCTTCCCCCCTCCAACCAGCGCCATGTCTTTCACATCGCCACGCACCACAAAACCGCTTTGCGCAGGGGGAACCGCCATAAAATTCTTATGCGCTATCCCCTTCAAAAAACACCCGTACGAGGCATCGTACCGCCCCGTCATGACCTCATTCTGGTACTCATTCCCCGCCAGCAACAGGTCGGTTACCCCATCGCCGTCAAGGTCGTCGCAAAGGATGGCGTTCACCGGCGCAAATTGCGCCTCCCGGGGAAGCACGTGCAGCCTGAACCGGCCGCCGCCCAGGTTCTCGAGCCAGCAACTGCGCGTTTCAGTGCAGGTGTAGTGACGCAGATCGTTCTTCGGCTGGTCTCTAAAAATATCGTCAAACGTGGCCCCCGCATAATCGGCATGGTGCAGGAACTGCTTTTTGATGGCCGGCACCTGGTCGGCAAACTGCCGACGGTTGATGCCGGGATATAAACGCTTAACTCCGGTTTTATCTTTTATATAGTAAAAAGGTATCGGGTCAATGCTGCCGTTACCATCGAGGTCTGCAGCATACAACTCCATAGGCGTAGAGTCGCTTACCTGGTAATCGCAATTGGAACCCAAATTGCCGGCAACAAGGTCTGTATCGCCATCATTATCGATATCGGCCGCGGCCAGGCTTCGCCACATACCTGTTACACCGGCCACTCCTGCTGCCTGTGTTACCTCGCGCAGTCGCCCGCGTTCATTCTTAAAGAAACGAATGGCCATCCACTCCCCTGCTATCACCAGGTCTGGTTGATGATCGTTATCGAGGTCAGTCCACACCGCCGACGTTACCATGCCGGGCTGCACCAGCTCCTTACATACACCAGCCGTTACGTCGGTAAATACGCCTTTGTCGTTTCGTAACACATAGCTTCGCCCGGACAAAGGATAATGTCGTGTAACGCGGCTGCCGATAAACAGGTCGGCCTGGCCATCGCCATCATAATCGCCTGTTGCCACGCAACCGGCAATAATACGGATGTTGGCCGGAATGGCGTTCGCCTGCAGTCGGAAATGTCCCTTTCCGTCGTTCATGTACAACCGGGGCTTATTATACGCCGAGGTGTCTTCAAACTGAATGTTTCCGCCTGTTACCAGCAGGTCGGGGTAACCATCGCCATTTGCATCAAAGAAAATGCAATCCTGGTCCTCTTCCATTTTTATACTGTCGGTGAGCGAAACGCCGGTGAACTGTCCGTTCTTTTGCTGCAGGAAAAACCGGCCGCTGAAGTTAAAAGCACCGCCGACGAAGACATCAGTGAGCCCATCCTTATTTACGTCGGCGGTGGCTATATATGGACCCAACTGCGAAAATTTCTGCGGTAACAGGCGTTGTACCGCAAAGTCGTTATAATTACTTTCCACATGCCGGTAGGCCATGCGGGCTGCATTCGTAATGTCTGAAAAAACAGCCGGTTGGTTACTCGTGGTATACCCCGGCCACGCTCCCGCCGGCTGTTGATCTATAACCAATAGCGAATCCACCGCCACCTCCCGTAACACCTGCCAGGTATCATCGGGCCAGATGGTTACAATGGAATCGATATGCGTATGCTGCCCCAAACCGAAGACCAGTCTCGTATCTACCGATGAGAAATAACCGCGTACGGGGTTCTGCTCCTGCACCTGTACCTGTGAACCGGTGTACACTTTTACTTTCGCCCCGAATGCCGCATGGTTCGCCCCCTTTCCTTTCAACTCAATTCGTATTGAATGCTGTTTTACAGGTTTGCCTTTCTCATTGGTGTTATTGATAAGTACGTATGCTTCTTTATTGATGTTATTCACTACCATGTCCAAATCGCCGTCGTTATCGAGATCGGCATATGCCGCGCCGTTCGACATCGACACCTCATCAACCCCGGCCTGTGCAGAAACATCGGTGAAGGTGTAATTGCCATTGTTCCTGTACAGGTAATTGCCAAGCGCTACATGATGCAGGGATGCCAGCTTATCGTTAATTAGTTTCCGCTGTTGTTTCAGATCGCTTACTCTTCCCATTACGGTTGAGCTGAACTCGAGGAAATCGGCATTGATAAAATCGCGGCCAATGCCATTGGTAATATGCATATCCTTCCAGCCGTCATTATCGAAATCGGCCATCAGTACGCTCCAGCTCCAGTCGGTATTGGCGATGCCGGCGAGCTGCCCTATTTCGCTGAAGAAGGGAATAGCGGTATCGCCACCCGCTGCAATGCCATTGTTCAACTGCAACATATTGCGCATATACTCCGGCTCATAACCAAACGATCTTTCCGCCTGGTACCGCTCATAGTTCATTACCGACCATGTGAGTTTGCGCCGCTCATTGTGCTCGGGCATCATATCGAGGGTTACCACATCGGGCCAGCCGTCATTGTTCACATCCGCCGCATCGGCACCCATGCTTGAATAACTCTGATGTTGTACCGCTTTCGCAATACAATTGGTGAACGTACCATTGCGGTTGTTCAGCCACATTACATCGTTCGTTAAAAAATCATTGGCAACATATATGTCGGGCCAGTTGTCGTTATTGAGATCGCTTACCACCACGCCTAACCCATACCCATCTTCTTTGATATTGGCCGCCAGCGTTACATCGGTGAACACGGGATGGCGGGCCTCCCCCTTACCCCCGCCGGCGGCAGGTATAAAACCATCGTTCCTATATAATTTGTCATTTGCGTATGACCTGCCGGTTGAGTCGCGCGGATAAATGGTATTGGCATTGCCCGCGCTCAGCAGGTAATTCGCGAGGTACATATCGAGGTCGCCATCCTTATCGTAATCGAAGAACGCGGCCTGGGTTGAATAACTGGTATCAGCCAGTCCATACTCCGCAGCCGATTCTTTGAATGTAAGATCATGCTGGTTGATGAATAACAGGTTGGCGGCACGCTCGAGCAAATTTTTGCCGAATACACAAACGTAAATATCGTCGTACCCGTCGTTATTGATATCTACAATGCTTACGCCCGTAGCCCAGCCGGTAGTACCGCAGCCGGCTTTGGCGGTTATGTCGTTGAACCGGTTACCCCCCTGGTTCACATACAGTGCCGAGCTTACCTGGTTACCGGTAAAATAAATGTCCTTTAACCCGTCGTTATTGAAATCGCCAATGCCTACCCCGCCGCCCATGTAACCAAACTCATTGATAAAGGAATGCGTGCTGTCGGTTTCGTTCACCCGGTTGTTGAAATGTATATTGGTTATCTTCGAGGGCAGGGAACTGAAAAGCGTGTCTTTTTTTTCCGTAGTACAAGCCACCAGCAAAAAGAGCACGGCCAGTACCGGTAAACGTAAATGACAGCACGCTGACGATGAGACCATAGCCTGTTGTTAGTTTGAAAATCGTGTAGATGTGCCACACTTTGAAAGTGTGGCACATCTTACTATTGACTAATACCCTCCGTTTTGTTTATTGATGCCGCCTGCTGCCAGTTGCGGATTGTTATCTATTTCCTGTTGCGGAATGGGTAACAATTCATCGCGGTTGGGCCTGAAATACGAAATTGGTTCGGTGGTAAAATATCCTTTTTTGCGCCAGCGCAGGATATCACGGTTGCGAATTTCTTCCCCACCCAGTTCTACGGTTTTTTCGTGCATGATAGCCTGTTGGATCTGTGCCTTGTTGCCCACAGGATACTGCGTAGTGGGGTAATGCGGCATCATTACCGAAGGCCGGTCGCGCACCTCATTCAGATAATCTATAGCGGCGCCGGGATTGTTCAGTTCGTTCTCACATTCGGCCAGCATCAGCAGCACTTCGGCGTAACGGATAATGCGTTGATTGATGCCGCCGCCCGCGCGATCGCCGCCTTTGCCATGTTTATAAATAAGCATGAATTTGCGCCAGCTTACCTTTTTATTTACACCGTAAACGGTAGAGATGGCATTGTTCTGATCGGCATCGGTAAGCACGGAGTTACCATTGTTATACGTATCGCCGCTTTCATATACCGACATTTTATAACGCGGGTCGGTTTTGGCGTGGCCCTGAGATGTATATTCAAATTCTTCGAGGTATCTGTTAGAGGGAACCAGGTTACGCCACGCAATAGGTGAATATTCCTGGTTGCGTACAGTGCCCTGGGGCTGGCTGGGATCGTCGCCGGTATACCCCCAGTTGAACTGGTTGGGCGCCGTTTCAAAGAATACCGCTTCAAATATTGATTCCGGATTAAACTCGGTTTCTTCAAGGAAATTGTCGAGGTAATTGGCAACGAGCGAATACTGGTTCGAATTTTTTACTTTCAGCAGCGCGGTACGGGCAGCGCCGTAATCGCCTTTTTGCATTTGTACGCGGCCCAGCATTGCATTGGCAGCGCCGCTGGTAGCACGGCCGCGATCGGCAGCATCATACACTGGTGGTAATACGGCAGCGGCTTCCTCCAGGTCTTTAATGATCTGTGCATACACCGCATCGGCAGTTGCCCGGGATTGAAACTGGCTCGCCTCGGTTACCGGCTGCAGGTACATAGGCACTGCACCCCATAATGAAACCAGTTCAAAATATGCCCAGCCGCGAAAGAATTTCGCTTCGGCCACGCACCGGTCGCGCAAGCTGGTATTATCTGTAACCTGCGATGAAAAGAATATAACGGTATTGGCACGGTGAATAACGGTGTACGCCCCTTTCCATACATCATTCATTACGGTATTGTCGGGCGTAATGTTCCCTTCCAGTATCTGTCTGCGGGGCAGTTCCAACTGGCTTCCGCCGGCAGTTACATCGTCGCTGCGCAGATCGTGCAGGAAAAACCATTCACGGGCAATCAGCTGTGCAGAATGGAATATGGAATAGATGGCATTGGTGCCTTTTTGTAATTCATCGCTGTTTCGGAAATAGGTATCCAGCGTGGGATAGCTGGGATTGGTTTTGTTCAGTTGCTTCTGACAGGCAATGAACATTACTATCGTTAGTAAAATGGTAAGAACACTGTACCGGTATATATGGTTGCGTTTCATAATGATCTTTTGTTAATTCATGATGACAATATTAGAAGCCTACCTGCAAACCAACGAGGAAGGAACGGGCGGCAGGATACTGCCCATAGTCGATACCGTTGGTAAGTGTGGTGTTTTTAGATCCTATTTCAGGGTCCCAGCCTTTGTATTTTGTAAACGTTACCAGGTTTTGCGAACCTATATATACACGAAAACTACTGATGGCGTTACGGGTCATCGATTGCAAAAGACTATTGGGAACCGTATACCCGATGGTGATGTTCTTCAACCGCAGATATGAACCGTTCTCTATCCAGCGGGTGGAAGGCCGCACATTGGTATTGGGATCGCCGCCAATAGCGCGGGGTACATCCGTATTGGTATTAGTGGGTGTCCACGCATTCAGTACCGCGGTACCGGAACCGAACAGGCGCGCCATACCCTCGCTTATGATTCGGGCTGCATTGAAGATCTTGTTGCCCTGTACGCCCTGGAAAAAGATGCTGGCGTCAAAGTTCTTATAATTCGCATTAAAATTGAGCGAATAAGAATAATCGGGCAGATAGTTACCGAGGAACATCCGGTCATCGGCAGTAATTTCTCCATCGGGCTTTCCATCGGGACCGCTGATATCACGGAACTTCAGGTCGCCGGGAGCGGTTTTCGTTTCCTGTTTGGGGCTGTTGTTGATTTCATCCTGCGTTTGGAAAATACCATCTACAACATAGCCGTAGAACGATTGAATGGGGTGCCCGGCCATTGTGCGCGTCATATTACCGCCGCCCCCAAAATCCTGGTCGCCGCCCTGATCGATAGTAGCATTGGGGGTATTCATCTTTAACACCTTGTTGTCAATGAAACTGATAAGACCGGTAACATCCCATCTGAATTCGCCCTGTTTTTTATTATAACCCAACTGCAGATCGAGCCCGTTGTTTTCCATAGAGCCCACATTAGCCAGCACACCGCCGTTGTTGAACCCGAATGAACCCGGCGTAGGCACGTTCAACATCAGGTTATCGGTTTTACGACGGTAGTAATCGGCCGACAGGGTAATACGGTTGTTTAACAACCCGAGGTCAAGTCCGAAGTTCAGCTGTTTTGTTTTTTCCCACTCCAGGTTGGGGTTGCTGATGGCATTGTAAAAAGAGGCATTACCACCTGCAGGCGGCGTGTTGTTGAATGGATAAGTGGCGCCGTTCTGGGATACCACGGCCTGCCATGGATAGTCGTTGGCCAGTTGCGAATTCGGCAGTTTGCCGAAAATGCCAATTCCATTCAAACCGGTTTCTCCCCATCCTACCCTTACTTTCAGTTCGGAGATCTTATCGATCTTTCGCATGAACGATTCCTGGTCAATGCGCCAGCCCAATGAAGCCGAAGGGAAGTTGGCAAACTTTTTATTGGGCGCCCATACACTTAATCCATCGCGGCGAATGGCAGCGCTTACCAGGTATTTACCGGCAAACTCGTAATTCACCCGGCCTACGTAGGAGATCAGCAGGTTCTCACTCTGCGTACTGAAGGCGTTTACGTTGGTTGCGCCAAAAAGCGTTTGGTAATTATTGGTACTTTGAAAACCGATCATCTGTTCGCCATAGCCGCGCGTGCCCTGTTGTTCGTATACGGCGGTTACTGCCAGGTGATGGTCGCCAAATGTTTTATCGAAGGTCAACTGTTCTGTAAACAGCGTGGTGGTTAAACTGGTGCGCACATCTTCGATCCGGGCTTGTGTTTCACCACGGCCTTTGCTATTGAAGATGGGCCTGAACTGGTGTTGAGTAAGGTTCACATGATCGACCCCGAATGTGCTTCGGAATTTCAGCCAACTGGTAAAATTCACTTCGGCATACACGGTACCCAGCAGTTTGAGGGTTTTACGATGTGCATCGCCCAGTAACAGCGCATCCATTACAGGATTGGTGGGGTCGGCGCCATCTACACTGTTCTCTGCATCCCTGAAACCACCATTCGTGGTAGGATCGTACACAGGCAAATAAGGCAATTGCCGTATTACATTTACCAGGCGTGTACGGTTACCGGTTGTATTGTCGTACCGGTTCTTGCTGTAACTCATAAACAGGTTCTCGCCAAATGAGAACACCTTACTGATGCGGTGGTCACTGTTGATGCGGAAATTGCCGCGCTCATAATATACGCCCTGGGCAATGCCATCCTGTTTAAAATACCCGGCAGATGAATAAAAACGCGATACATCGTTACCGCCGCTTACTCCCAGGTTGTGCTGGGTAAGCATACCGGTTTTGAAATACGCATCCTGCCAGTCGGTATTCGTTTGTGCATACGTTTGAGTGGCGCCGGCATAAATGGGCTGATTGAAATTATTAGGCTCGAGCCGGGGCGGCGGGTTGCTGCCTGCATTGCCGTTAAGCGCGCGTTCATACAGCAGGTACTGGTCGGTGTTCAGCAGGTCGATGGTATTCCAGGCTTTTTGGGTACCTATATACGAATCGAGGCTGACATTGAGTTTACCGGTACGCTTCCCTTTTTTAGTGGTAATAAGGATAACCCCATTGGTAGCGCGGGAACCGTAAATAGCCGCCGCACTGGCGTCTTTCAATACTTCTACCGATTCTATATCGCGGCTGTCGAAATGCATGAGATTACCGGTAGGAAACCCATCGATCACATACAGGGGATCGCTTGCGAAGTTAATAGAGCTTACCCCGCGAATACGCACAATGGGCGACTGACCGGGCTCACCATTATTGGTAACCGTTAAACCAGCCACCCTGCCCTGCAATGCCTGTTCTACACTGGCTACCGGAAGTGCGTTGATGGCTTTGGTGTTCACTGATGCAATGGCGCCCGTCAACGAGCTCCGCCGCTGGGTACCATACCCCACAATGATCACTTCGTTCATATTGGTTTGTTCGGCCTGCATTTGAATGGTGACATTGCTTTCATCACCAATTTTAACCGCCGACTCCTTATAGCCTACCATAGAGAAAGTAAGGGTTTCACCCACTTCGGCCGTAATAACGAAAATGCCTTTTTCGTTGGTGACCGTACCCCGGTTGGTGCCACGCACCAATACGGAAACGCCGTTCAGCGGCTCACCGGTTTCGTTTAAAACCTTACCTGTGATGGTTTTGGCAGGTGATTCTTCCTCCAGTAAAAATTTGCGGGGATCGTCGTTGATGAACATGGCCAGGTTATACGCCTCGCCTTTTTTCATGAGCACGATCTGGTTGCCCGATACGAAATACAGCACGTTCAGCGGCGTCAGTAAAATTTCAAGCACTTCACCAAGCCGCTGGTTGCGGGCAGCAACAGATATTTTCTGGCGAACCGGAATGCGCTGGGAACTGTACACGAATTTTATATCGGCCAGCCGGCTGATCTCATTCAGCACCGTTTTCATTTCCTTATTGTCTGCGATCAGGTTAATGCGCTGATTCAGAACTTCCTGTCCGTGTACCGGACGGGCATACATTATACCGGATAAGCCGGTGATCAATAATAATGGCAGCAATCCTAATCTCATAAACCGGTAGATTAACTGGTTAACGAGTACTTTTTTCATAGTTTTGTACTATTAGTTGGTTAAAGCAATCAGTTTTAATCAATATTTGTCCCGCTACTTTCAGCCTGCAGGACAAATTATCAGTGGCCCCGGTATTGGTGCGAACAATGCCGGGGTTCTTTTTTGCCTGTTCCTTATGGTGGTAATTTGATCATATTATTGGGTTTAATAATTATTTTATATGCTCAACGCTGAAGGCTTAACGCAAGCCTCCGCAATGCGTTCTTTCCGAATAAAAACGAACAGTTCAACATTCGGGCGGCACGTTCCGCGTTTGGCTTTCAGCGTTCAGCATTATGCGTTCTTCGTTCCGCGTTTGGCTTTCTGCCTTCAGCGTTCGGCCTTCTGCCTTCAGCGTTCGGCTTTCTGCCTTCAGCGTTCGGCCTTCTGCCTTCCGCCTCATCTGCATCCGCTGCTCTCTATCACCACCTGCCCGTCAATCACTTCATAATGGGCATCGATGGCGCCGCAGATCAGGTCGAGCTTGCGGTAAAACGGTTCATTTGTAAGGTCGGCGGTTACGGTACATTTTTTCATCACTTCGCTGTCGAATACGATGTTGATGCCATACACTTTACTGAGGTCGGTGAAGATCCGTTCAAGCGGCGCTTCATCATATGCCAGCGACCGCTCGCTGACCGCAGGCCCAATGACGGCGGGATTACTGAGCAGCACCTTCTGGAAGGTATGCCCCATTCTTTCATATACCAGTTGCTGGTTGGGTGTGAGGATTATTTCGTTCATTCTGGCAGCCACTTTGGTTACCGCCTGTGCATACACGCTTACTTTACCGGTTCTTACGGTTACCTGTATGGTTGTATCTTTTTCAAATGAACGTACGGTAAAGCTGGTTCCCAGTACCTTGGTCACTATTTCATTGGCAAACACCCTGAACGGGCGGTGCGGGTTCTTTGTAACTTCAAAAAAAGCTTCGCCCAGCAGGTATACATCGCGGGTGGCGCCGTTTTTGGCGGTATCGCCTGAACCGAACGTATGGGCATAACTGACGCGGCTTTTGGAAGCGAGGGTAATACGGCTGCCGTCGGGCAACGTAAGCACCAGCGGATTTTGAGAAGTATTGGTATGTTCTATCAGTTGTTTCGATTCAACCATCGATTTGTAAGCATAGGGGCGGGCACCGGTATTACGGAAATAGAAATAGGAGGCGCCGGTGAGGCACAACAATAATACGGCTGCGGCATGCCACCATTTGAAAACAAACAGTTTTGCGGTTGCAGGTGGGGGTTCGTTCTGTTGGGTAGAAATGGTTTTCAGCAAACGGCCTACCTCGCGCTCTACATCCAGCTCATTGATGGCAGCGGGCTGAAACTGAATTGATTCAACGATGCGCCGGGCCGAAGCGATGACCAGGTGTTTTTCGGGATGCTGTTGCAGCCAGGCATTCCAGAACTGGTTATCTTCCTCGCGCTGTTCATGCACCCAGCGGATAAAGTCTTCATCGATCACAAAATCAGCTATGTCATAAAGCCGGAAATCCTTCATACTTCTCGGTTATACCAATAAGTTCCGCAAATGCCGGAATCCTACTGGGGAAAACTGAAAAAAGTTTAAAAAATATTTCTCCCGGTTTATAAAAGTGTCACTGTCAGTAGTTAAGTGGGGAGTTGGAAAGAGGATTGGGAATGCAGCCCCCTGATTTCAGTTCCGCAACCGACATGCAATATTCGTCATTCATTTACCTGGCCGGAGGATCGGGAATCAATTCCGCCTGCCAGAGGCTTCTGAGCTTTTGAATGGTTTCGTGCAGGAGATTATAAACCGATTGCCGGCTGAGGTTCATTAATCCGGCTATTTGTGCATGATCGAGATGCTGGTAGAATTTAAGATAGACGAGTTCATGCTGGCGTTTCGGCAATTGCGCCATGGTTTTGCGTAAGGTGGTGGCCTGCTCTTCCGACATCTGTTTGTCGATGATCAGTTTTTCAACAGAGAACTCCTGCAGAAAATCATACTCATCTTCCAGCGGAACAGTGCCCGATCTGATCTTGTGCTGATGCAACGATTTCAATACCTTGTTCTTTACGGCACGAAGCAGGTAATAACGGGGCGACAAAATGGTGGCGGCATTTTCGCGGCGTTGCCATAAACTGATAAATACCTCCTGGATACAATCTTTCACCAGGCCTTCGTCACTGGTAAAACGAGACCCGTAATTATACAGGGACGTATAATATTTTCTCATTATGGCTGCGAGCGCCTGCTCGTCATTCTGTTGCAATCGTTGAAGCCAAAGGGCTTCCAACTGTGTGTCATTATTCAACATCAGCAGTGCGGATAGGTTAGTTTTGCGTCCCAATATTAAGACTTCAATACCATTAGTTGCAAAAAAAATGTTAGCACATAGTAATCGTACGGGTTACATAGCAGGGAAATTAACTATATCAAATAAATTCCCTTTCCTTATTTTTATCGCAAATTATCAATACTATCCATGGACGTACAAATTGAAGAAAGCTGGAAGGCAGCATTGAAACCTGAATTTGCGAAATCCTACTTTCAGAATATCGTTACGTTTTTAAAGACGGAAAAAATGGCCGGCAGAACCATCTATCCGCCCGGCTCCCTTATCTTCAATGCCTTCAATACAACCCCCATCGATAATGTAAAAGTGGTGATCCTGGGCCAGGACCCATATCACGGGCCCGGTCAGGCGCACGGGCTTTGCTTTTCTGTTTCGGAAGGTGTGCCGCCGCCGCCATCGCTGGTGAATATCTTTAAAGAACTGCATAGCGATACCGGCGTTGCCATTCCCAGTCACGGTACGCTTACCAAATGGGCCGAACAGGGCGTATTGCTGCTCAATGCCTCTTTAACGGTTCGGGCTGCCGAACCCATGAGCCATTCGCAGATCGGCTGGGCCGAATTCACCAATAATGTAATTAAGAAAATTTCGGAGTTAAAGGAAAACGTGGTGTTTATGTTGTGGGGCAAATTTGCCCAGGAGAAACAGGTACTGATAGATGAAACCAAACACCTCGTATTGAAAGCCGCTCACCCTTCGCCGCTGAGCGCCTATGCCGGCTTTTTCGGCTGCCGGCATTTCTCCAAAGCAAATGAATACCTGATGAGGAATGGAAGCGACCCTATTAACTGGGCATTGTAATTTGTTTGTTGTTTGTGGTTTGTTGTTTGTGGTTTGTGGTTGAGAGTGCGCCCCTGCACCCATTATCCTGAAACCTGTAACTTGCAACCTGTAACAGTTGTTTTATTTCTGAAGTAGAAAATCATAAATGAAGATCCTTAAAGAGATAATTGGTCGAATTTGCGCGGCATGGGCCGCATTGTTTTTTGTTATCACACTGATCATTGTGCTGGTTCCGTTCCTGCTGTTCAGCTATTTTTTGAGCGATCCTAAAAAGACCAGGCGCTTTGCCGCTATTTCACGCGTATGGATGGGCATTTACCTGCCGCTTATCGGCTGTCCACTGATCGTTCGCGGCAGGAAGAACTTTGCACCGGGCGAAACCTATATTGTTGTGAGTAATCATAACTCATTTATGGATGTGCCTATCTCCTACCCCGCCATCCCCAATGGCAACAAGACCATTGCGAAAATTGAAATGGCAAAGATCCCGCTCTTCGGCATGATCTATACCACCGGTTCGGTACTGGTTGACCGTAAAAGCGAGGCCAGCCGGAAAGAAAGTTACCTGCAAATGCGCAGGGTGCTCGAAATGGGCCTGAACATGTGTTTGTACCCTGAAGGCACGCGTAACCTCACCGGTCAACCGCTGAAAAGTTTTCACGACGGCGCTTTCCGCCTCTCCATCGATACCGGTAAAGCCATTATTCCCAGCCTTATTTTCAATACAAGGAAAGTATTACCGGCCAGCAAACCTTTCTTCCTGATGCCGCATAAAATGGAAATGCATTTCCTGCCGCCCGTTACCGTTCAACCGGGCGAAACAACGCAGATGTTCAAAGAGAGAGTATTTGCAATTATGTATGAATATTACACGAAGAACGCTAAGTGAATTAATGAAGCAAGTTAGCTAATGTGATAATGGAATACCCACTAATCAGGAACAGTTGTCAATTCCGCCTGTATTTGCTTTTGGCTTTAGCTGTATTCGCTTGCAGCTTGCAGCTTGAGGCTGTATTCGCTTGCAGCTTGAGGCTTTTGGCTTTAGCAGTATTCGCTTGCAGCTTGCAGCTTGCAGCTTGAAGCTTTTGACTTTCAGCTTACTGATAGAAATACCTCGTTCTGTTCAGTTTCAGATCGCGCAAAATGCCCGACTTCGGACTGATAGTAAAGTTAAAGTAGCGGTTCCTTCCTACCGGAGACACATTCACGCTTAACTGCCAGCAGTGCATTTCGCGCGAAATATACATGGTATAATATTGTATAGCCGATGTTTTGATATCATAGTTACCGCTCATGCCAATCTTCCACTTGGGGGTAAGATTGAAATCACCATTAAAGGCTACGTTCGAATAGGAAATGGTTTCCCAACCTGAAAAATCGCTTTTGAACTGGCGGCTGAAGTTCATCGAATACGACAAACTCAGCGACCAGGGTACATTGAAGTCGGCAAACTCGGCGGGGTTGGCGCGGGCAAACGACAGTTGCGCCTGTTGCTCTTCGGGGGTTAACATCCCCTCCTGCCTCATCGCCTCTTCTCTTTGCTGCGCCGCTTTTTTATCTTTTGCCTGGCTTTGGAATGAAGTGGAGATCGCAATGTTACCATTGGTGATGCGGCCAACCCGGCTCAGGGAAAATTTCTCGCCTTTCCACATATACTCTTTCGTTCTGTACCCCATACTGTCGGTCTTGTACGGGTCGAGGGTAGCGCCGGCGGTGATATTGATCTTTTCGAACAACGTACTACGCACATACAAACTGAACGGCGACAGTTTAAATGAATCGGCCACAAAATTGTAACTGCTGGTAAAACCAAAACCATCTATCAGCCTTATCTTTTTCAAGCCGCCATCGGCAGTATCTTTTTTCGACCGCACTTTGGCTTCTATATTATTATCGATACCAAAACTTAAACCGCCAAAAACGCCTTCGCTTGGCGGGCCATAAATACTTCCTTCAAAATAGGAGAAGCGCTGTTTACGTCCGAATGAATCAATTGTTTGATCATAAAAATGTTTTGCGCCCAGATCGGGTTTATAGCTGAATGAAACCGTAGGCCTTACCGTATGTCGAACGGCGGCAATCGGGCTGTTCTTGCCAAAACCGGCAAACATCCCGTACATGGCCGTATTTACACCCACACTGAACGATACATCGCCTGCCCTGTATAAACCTTTGGATACCGAAGTATCCAATTTATTTTCTCCAGGGTTCCAGGTACGGGTCAGCCTTTGCGAATACCATTTTTCCTGGTAGCTGATACCGGGCGAGATCTGGAACGGTCCCAGTTGCGGCAATGATAATTGAATGGGTATAGCGTGCTGGGCGCCCCACTGCATGGTATCGAGTATTTTGGCAAGGCTGAAATCCTGCTCATAAAAACTTACCTGGTTGGCCAGTGTACTGTTTAAACCAATACCCAACTTATGATACCATTTCTGTGTACCGGCAAACTCCTTCGGCTGAAAAGGGTATAATGTACTTACCGTGAATGCCAGGTTGGGCAGGTTCAGGTTAATAACTCCCAATTGGTTGTTCTGGCTATGGTTTGCCGTTGCGGTGAGGTTGTACTTAGTACCCCAGGTTTTGGAGTACGCTATCGATGAGTTCAGCGTGTTGTTGAAGTTCGCCTGGGGATTATTTAATATAAACTGGTTGTACTTGGTTGAAGCTACGTTCACGTTGGCCGAAAAACTGGTTCCCGGCCGGGCGCGGCTGTCAACCGTATGGTTCCAGTTTACGCTGTATGTTTTAGTAGTGTTGAATTCCTGTTTTGCGGTGCTCGACAATACGCGCGACGACTGGTACGACAGGTTCATTTGTCCGTTATACCGGTAGCGTTTGCGGTACGTAGGTGTAAGGAACAGCGAATACCCGCCATAGGAATACAGGTTGGTGCGCATGGTAATATCAAAATACTCATTGATCACCTTATAATATCCCAGTCCTTCCAAACCCAAACCGAATTGTTCGCTCTGCGAAAATTGCGGCGGCAGCAAACCCGAGTGGCGGCCCTGCGACAGGGGGAAGAATCCAAAAGGTATATATATAGGAACCGGCACGCCTTCAAACTCGGGGTGAATAGGCCCCGAGATCGCCAGCTTCTGGCTTACCATTTTCATTTTATTGGCGCGGAAGGCAAAGTGCGGCGTATCGAGATTACAGGTAGTGAACTGCGAACGGTACGCATAGTAATCGGTTTCGTTTATTTTTTTCACCTTTTCCCCGATCACCAGCATTTCTCCCTGCTGCGTAATACTTCCCTGCGTAAGCCCTTTTTGCGTTTTGAAGTTATACTTCATTACATCCGACGATATTTTACTGTCGGCCTGAACCATCACCGGCCGCCCGATAATATTACCTGCCGTATCTTTGCGATAGGTGGCAGTAACCAGTTCAGTGCCCTGATCGAGTTCAATACTGTCGGCAGACAGATCCATATCCTTATACTTGATATTCCCTTTGCTGTACAACGTGATCTTTTTTTCCGGAACATTCAGCACCATACTGTCTGATGCCTTGTAGGAAACCGGTGCATCGAGCGTATCGGACGACACCGGAACATTAACGGTATCAATTTTGTTTATTACTGTATCTTTCCCCGGAATGGTATCGGTGATACGGGGAATGGTATCGGACCTGCGGAGAAGGGAGTCAGGCTTTTTTGGAATGGTATCTGATGTACCGCGGAAGCGCGGTACAGGTTTAGTTGTATCCTGCACAATTCTGGTTAAGGAATTGTCAAAATAGGGTAGGTTTAAATAATTAGCCCAGATATCAGACGTTAATAGCAAAAGCCATACAGATAAAATCAGGGCCGAACCATCTTTTAAATTATTTTTGCGTCCGTTCATCATATGCAGGTGGTGGGCAAAAATAGGTATTAATGCATTAAGAATATGTGAAGATTAAAGTCTCCTAAATTCTTGAACAATAAATGAATAATAAAAATTTATATCGCTGCGTAAAAAGCTTTTTTGTTGCAGGAATTTTCATATTTGCCACAATTAGCGCATGGGCGCAACAGAAACCCGTACTGAGCACTATTATTATCGACCCCGGCCATGGCGGGAAAGACCCGGGCGCGCATGGACAAATTGCGACGGAAGCTGAGATTGCGCTGTCTATTTCCCTTAAACTGGGCAAGGTGCTGGCTGAGGAGTTGCCCGAAAGTAAATTGATATTTACCCGTACTACCGATGTATTGCCCGGCGGCGCAACCAACATTCATGACGCGCTGGAGTACCGTGCCAACCTGGCCAACCAGTCGAAGGGCGATCTGTTCATCGCCATTCACTGTAATGCAACGGGGGCAAGGGCCGGCGGCTGGTATGCCAAACGCGTAGTGGGGCATAAAAACGTGGTAAGATATGTTGGCAAGGGCTCGAAAAGACGTAAAAAAACCGTTCGCGTTCCCATATACGAAAGCTATTGGGTAAAAAATACCAGGCGCGGCACCGAAACGTACATCTGGGCGGCCGACCGTACCGGTTTCAAGGGCGACGCCATTCGGGAAGCCGACACACAAACGGGTGAAAATGTTGAGGACAGCACCAATCAACTCGACCTGAATTCGCCCGAAGCCATCATTCGCGGGCAGTTATATGCAAAGAAATACTTTGCCAAAAGCCTTTTGCTGGCTACGTTGGTGGAAGAAGAATTTGAAAAAGGCGGCCGCTTAAGCGAAGGTGTAAAACAACGGAATGAAAAAGGGATCTGGGTGTTGCAGGCCACCGGTATGCCCAGTATTCTGGTTGAGACCGGTTTTGTTACCAATACAGAAGAAGAACAATACCTCGTAAGTGAAAAGGGCCAGGATGAAATAGTTACCCAGATCGTAAACGCCATTAAACGCTACAAGGCTTCCCTTGAAGGCGGTACCGCACCGGTTCAGGAAATGCAGGTGAACCCGTAAAAGGTTGTTTCCGGGTACAAATTATAAGGTTCAGGCTCAAGTGATAAGCATCATATAATGAATAAACTGGTACCGGTTTCCGGTTTCCAGGGACAGCCCCTGCCATCGGAAACCCATCAATCGCGAACTGCGGATAAAAGCCCGGTAACTGGCAACCGGCTTACGAATTTTAGTTAATCTTTCACAACCGGGTTCGTAAAACCCCTAAGTGATTTATAGTAAGATAATTGCCACATTAGCACTTTATCTTATTATCCCGTTGGTTTTTAATATTAACTAGTTGATAAGCCAGTTGCAGCACTATCTTTGTGTTATACCGGATATAGATTGAAGTTTAAAATCCCCCGGAATTCATGCTGCAAAAACTGATTTATTGCCTCCTGGGCACCGGCTTGTGCATCGTTCTTACTTCGTACAGAACAGCTCCTGCCCTGCCCTGGCCCGTAAAACACGGCATCAATACCATCATTATTGATGCAGGTCACGGTGGTCGCGATCCGGGCGCCCATGGCCGCATTTCCACTGAAAAAAAGGTTTGCCTGGCCATTGCCCTCAACCTGGGCAGGCAACTGAAAGCACAATTCCCCGATACCAAGATTTATTATACCCGCATGACGGATAATTACCCGGAAATAAAGGCCCGGGCAGATTATGCAAATCGTAATAAAGGCGACCTGTTCATTTCTATCCACGCCAATGCAGCTCCCAGGATCAAACACAAAAAGTTCATCGGCTACAAAACGGAAACTTACTATACCAGAAAAGGTAAAAAGCGCATAAAACATACCCGCCGGGTAAAAAAATACAAGATCACCTACACCGATAATCCCATGCGCGGCGCCGAAACCTATATCTGGGCCGCCGACCGCTCGCAAATAAAAGGGGAATTTGTTTCGAACCGCATGGCCGAAGAAGTAGACAAAGGCGAATATGTGCCCAACCTCAATGACCCTGAATTTAAAGCCAAATCATTGTTATGGACCAAACGCTATTTTAATAAGAGCCTGCTGCTGGCTACGCTGGTGCAAAAAGAAATAGCAAAAAATACCCGAATGCTCAACCGGGGTGTTAAACAACGCAATGAAAAAGGCATTTGGGTATTACAGGCCACCGCCATGCCCAGCATCCTGGTGGAAACCGGTTATATCACAAACAGCTCCGATGAGGCCTACCTCAACAGCAAACAGGGACAAACCGAAATAGCAAAGGCCATTGTGAATGCCGTTAAGCGGTACCGGGCCGCCACTACCGGCACCTCCCAGCACCTCGGCGCCGTTCAGGGACAGAAAGCCGGGGCATCCCGGTCGTGACACGCGATCACCACTCACCCATTCACCACTCATCAACTAAAACCCGCCATCCCATGTCAACCTGTCAACTAGTTAACCTGTGAACTAGTTAACTTATCAACTGGCCTGTATTTCAATTTTTTATACTTTTGCTTGCAATTGACCGTTGTAAAGGGCAACCTTTGAAACAAAACCGGTCAGATTGAAACCGCCCGTGCTATTTTTTCGCCCTTATGTGAACAATTGCACGAATGGAATTGTCTGGCCATTGAAAACATCATAGTAATACAGATGAAAATCTCCAATGAAACTAAAGTAGGCGCATTAACCGCGATCGCGATCACTGTGCTTATTCTTGGCTTTAATTTTTTGAAAGGAAAAAGTGCCCGTGGTAAGGAAGTGTTTGCAGTTTTTCCGAATGTAGAAAAACTTGTCGTATCGAACCCTGTTAAAATCAATGGTTTACAGGTAGGTAAAGTAACCGATTTGCAGGAAATAGATAAAAACATGAGCGGTATTCTGGTTACCTTAACCCTTACCAAGGACCTGAACATTCCGAAAAATTCGGTGGCGGTTCTCAATGCTGAGCTATTGGGTAGCGGGGAGGTCGATATCCATCTGGGCAACGGGTCAAACTACGTGCAGGAAGGCGACACCCTTCGTACCGAACGCACATTGGGGTTAACCGACAGATTTCAGAAATCATTGGACCCCGCTATCAACAATATCAATAAAACATTGCTCTCGCTCGATGAAGTGTTGCAAAAGCTCAACACCGTGCTCGACCCCAATACCCGCAATAATTTACAGGGCATCATCGCCAACCTGGCCATGTCGTCCCGTTCGCTTGAGCAATTGCTGAATACCGAAAGCGGTATGCTGGCCAAATCGATCGGCAACCTGAATGTTATTACATCCAACTTCGCGCGTAATGGTCCAAAGATCGACAGCACTTTCACCAACCTGCAAATTGCAACCGACAAACTGTCGAAGGCAAAAATTGCGGAAGCTATTGAAAGCATGCAGCGTACCATGGCCAGGCTTGAAGCAGGCATCGCCAAGATCGACAGCAAGGAAGGCACTGTTGGCCTGCTGTTAAATGATCGCAAATTGTACGATGAGATCCGCCTCACTAATCGCAGTTTGACTATCTTGCTCGACGACCTGCGGGTAAATCCGAAACGTTATATTAATATATCCCTGTTTGGTTCAAAAGACAAAAGGGGACCGTTAAAAGCCCCGCTCGACACACTGAAATAATAAGGAAAGCTTAATAAATGATACGATATGTGTTGTCGCTGATAATAACGCTGGTTGCGTTGTTGTCTATCGGCAAAGTACATTCCCAGGTAATTACCACCCGGCCCGGCTCAGATACTATGAAAGTAGTTAACCTGATCAATGCCGACCGGCTTAGCTATAAACGACCAGATTCATTGACCGACCTGCAAATGCTGGCCGGTAATGTTCAGTTACGGCAGGGCAATACACTCATCAATTGCGATAGCGCCGTATGGAATAAGAAAACGCGGTTTGTTGAAGCATTCGGTAATGTACACATCATCGACAACGATACGGTGAACATAAGATCGCAGTACCTGCAATATTATGTAGATACCAAAATAGCCAATCTCAAAAACAATGTATCGCTAACCGACAGCAAAAGCACCCTGTACACCAATGAGCTGCAATACGATCTCAATACCAAGATCGGCGAATACCATAATGGCGGCAAACTCATCAATCAACAATCGGTACTAACCAGTAAAGAAGGTATTTATTACGAGGAGCTGAAAGATGTATATTTTAAAAAGAATGTATACCTGAAAGACCCCAAATACACGCTGAAGACCGATTCCCTGATATACAACACCGCCAGCCAGATAGCTACATTCATTGCCCCCACTACCATTATCGACAGCGCCAATCGCGTGATTCAAACCAGCGATGGGTTTTACGATACCCGCAACCGCAAAGCGTTTTTTGGACAACGGCCTGTATTGAAAGATGGCCCGGTAACGGTAGTAGCCACTTCCATCGCCACCGACGACAGTACCGGCATAAGCATTTTGCGCGGCAATGCGGTATATGTAGATACCGCCCAGGGCATTTCGGTGCTGGCCAACCGCATCGATGCCAACCGCAACGACGGCACCTTCCTCGCCACCCAACATCCCCTGCTGATCATAAAACAGGATAAAGACTCGATTTATATTACCGCCGATACCCTGTACTCGGGCCGGCTCAGCAAATTACCCGGCGGCTATGGGTCGAAAGACAGCAGCAGCCTGCTGTCCGATACCAACCGCCTGCAACGCGATACCAGTTTCCGCAAACGCGATTCCGCCTTGCTGCAGGGCGATAGTATTATGAACCTGGCAAAAGATTCGGCCAGCCTGCGCGATACCAGTAAAATACCAACGGCCATTGCCCGCGTTGATATCGATGATGCTGCCTTTGTGCCAACAGATAGCAGCACGATGCAGCCCGACACAACCGTAAGCCCGAAAAATATTACCAAAGACAAAGCACCCGCGCTTACATTACAAAAACCGCCGCCAAATAAGAATGGCGCCAAACTGGCGCCGGCAGCCGGTAAAACCGCCGGCAAACCGGCAACGGCAACCACCGATAACAAAAACGACAGTACCGACCGGTTCTTCCAGGCATGGCACCATGTGCGCATTTTCTCCGATTCCATGCAGGCCATTTCTGACAGCCTCTGGTATTCGGGCAAGGACTCTGTTTTCAGGTTGTATACCGACCCTGTTCTGTGGGCCAGCAACAGCCAGATCACCGGCGATACCATTTACCTGTACACCAAAAACAAAAACCCCGATCGTTTATACGTATTCGAAAACGGGTTTGCCATCAACCTCGGCGATAAGGAAATGTATAACCAGATAAAAGGCAACCGCCTGCATGGTTACTTCAATAACGGGGAAATTGATTATATGCGGGCGCAGGGCAATGCCGAAAGCGTATATTACGTTAAAGACGACAAGGGATACGTGAAGGGCATCAATAACGCTACCAGCGATATTATCGACCTTCGCTTCAAAAATAAAGAACTGAACAAAGTAGTCTTCATCAGCGAAGTGACCGGTACCTTATACCCGGTGCGGCAGGCCACTGAAGAAAATAAATTTCTCCGCAACTTCAGATGGCTCGAAGATAAACGGCCCAAAACAAAGTTTGAACTGTTCGAAGACGTAAAACCAGTAATAAAGACAGACGAGGATAGCGAAACGACAAAAGGCCAGCAGTAGGGACAAACCAAAAAAATTAACCAAAACACATTTGTAAACCCCTTCTTATGTACCTCATTCGATACGCATTTTGCCTTCTGGCATTATGTATTGTAGCCACCTGCACCTACGGCCAGCAAAACTATCCCAAAAGCCTGTTATGGCGCATTTCAGGTAAAGGGCTCCAACACCCCTCCTATCTTTTCGGCACCATTCACCTCACCGATAAACGATTGTTCAAACTGGGCGATTCGGTTTTCAATGCCATTGAAAGCACCGAAGGATTTGCCATGGAGGTAAATCCCGATGAAATGGGCGCCTGGTATATCAATAAAGCCATCAATGAAGCCGAAGGCGCACCGTTGAACGAGCTCCTTGACGAAAACGACTTTAAAAAATACAGTACCGCCCTGGCAAAGAAATTTAAAAAGCCGGCGGCTGAAATAACCACCCGCGACATTGTTGCAGAAAAGAACAAATGGATGGCCGATTACCTCGAGAAAGGCGAAATGGCCACCTTCCTCGATGCTTATCTGTATAATATCGCCCGCCGCCAGGGCAAATGGGTGGGCGGTGTGGAAGATATTACCGATCAGACAGGGCTGTTAGATGACCTGGTTGACAAAACCGATATCGACATGCTGTTGGCCAACGATACGTCTATCATTAAAAGATCTGCCAACAACATGGTAGAGCGTATGATCAACATGTATGTGAACCAGGACCTTACCGGCATTGAAAGCATAACCGCTAACCAGTCGGCCGAATACAACGACCTGTTGCTGATAAGACGTAATGTAAAAATGGCGCGGCGTATCGACAGCCTTACCGCCCTGCGTACCATGTTCATTGCCGTTGGCGCCGCCCACCTGCCCGGCGACAGTGGCGTAATACACCTGTTACGCGCAAGCGGTTTTACGGTAGAACCGGTTTACGCTTCCCAAAAGATCGATGCCGCCAGTTACACTTTTAAAGAAGTAAAACTACCCTGGACCGAAAGTGAAGACAAACAGGGACTGTACAAAGTATCGATGCCCGGAAATGCGATCGACCTCAAGCTCTTTGGCTTTATAGACGTAAAATTCGTGTTCGATATTTTTACGCTGTCGAACTACTGTACCATGTCGGTTGTCAATCCGCGCTCGAACGTAAATAAAGACAGCATGTTACAGGAACTGGCCCAACGCATGTTCCATACAACGGGGAAGATCCCTGCAAAGAATGTGAGCAACGGCGGCATCGAAGGCAAAGAATACATTCATACCCTTATGGGGCAAAAGATCCGCATGCAGGCATTCCTGTATGATAACATAGCCTATGTGGCATTTATGAATGCGGTTAAAAAAGAAATGCTCACTTCAGAAGATGCCGAACGCTTTTTCAAATCATTTACCATTACAAAAAAACAACTGGTGGCCGAAGGCGACCAGGCATTTACCGATTCGGTAATGGGAATAAGTGTCATTACCCCGGCTAAACTCACTTATAATAAAAAACTAAGCGTCGACAGCGATGGCTGGCACATCAGCGCCTTCGCCGGCGTGGATATGTTGAACGGGCGGTATGTAATGTTATTTTCGAAAGATATTTACCCCGGTCACTACCTCAGCAGCGATTCAACTATTCAACAGGGGCTGGTAAGAAGCCTCGCCTCGCAATACCCACACCTGAAGGTCGACAGCTTAAGCGTACAGGGCTATAACGCCATTATGCTGAAAGGGGCCAATGCAGAACAACCCGGTATTTATATGCAGGCCCTGTCGGTGATCCTGAACAATCGCAATGTCGTTCTGCTGGTAATAAGCGATTCGGCACAAATGCAGCAACGCGAAACCCGGAAGATCTTCAGTTCGCTGCGGATCATCGCCCCCGCCGCATTGCCCTGGAAAGTATATACAACGGGCGATTCGCTGTTCTCGGCCCGCGTGCCTGGCCCGTTCAGGACCTGGTATTCCGAATCGAACTCCTATTCTTATTCATTCGATACCACAACGGCCAGTTCCTACTATATTATGCCCGACACGTTGGGGAAATACACCTGGTTTAAAAATGACAGCCTGTTCTGGGAGAATACGGCAAGCCGCTTTAAAGGCGTTAACAAACTTATAAGTAAAACCAGTATCAGGTATAACGGGCAGCCGGCCCTCGAACTGTTGACGAAAGAAGAGGCGGCTTATAAAAGAATGCGACTGATCCTGCACGATGACAAAGTGATGCAGGTAATGGTCATAGGCGATAGCAACTTCGTTCATAGCTACAATGCAACCGAATTCCTGAACAGCTTTCGCATCAACACTTCGCAGCAACAGCCCGATTTTATAACTAAGTCAAAAACCACCCTGTTGCTGCAGGACCTGAGCAGCCCCGATTCGGCAACGCGGGTTGATGCCGCCTATTCCCTTATGAGCATTGAATTCTGCAAAGAGGATGTTTCGCAGCTAAATGAGGCCCTGTTCAAACAGTACGATACCCTGGAGGGAATGTTGGATCATAATTATGTGAATATGCGCTTGGGCATGAAACTGGCCGCCCTGAAAGACCCTTCTACCATTTCATACATAAAAGAAAAGTATGCATCGCTCACCGGATTAAACGATGACCAACGGAACACAGCGCTGGCAACCCTGGCCGCATTTAAAACCGGGGAAAGCTATAATACCCTCGCCCGGTTGATTGACCAGTACGGTGCACCGAAAAAGGAAATCGATTACCAGTGTATACAATCGTTTAACGACAGCCTTGCATTGACGGTCACCATATTCAATACGCTGCAGAAACTGGCCAAAGACAGTGCGCATTGTATGCAGGTAGCTGAAACTATCAATAACCTGCGCGACAGCGGTTATATAAATAAAGTACAACTGGCGCCTTTACAAAACGATTATATCGTAAACGCCAAAAAATTACTGCCCGCGGTAAAAAAAGAAGAGGTAACACCCTGGCACATCAACGAACTGCTGAAATTGACAGCCAGTTTCAATACAACGGCCGGGAATGCGGTATTGAAAAGTTACCTGGCGGTAAAAGACCTGTATATAAAAAGAGAGGCCGTTATACAACTCATAAAAAACAAACAGCAGGTTCCGGCCGGCGAGCTCCTGAAACTTGCCGCAGACAGGCAGATGAGAAGCTACTTCTACCGGTCGCTTAAAGAGTTGAAAAAAACAGCCATGTTCCCAAAACAATATGCAACACAACCGGCCTTTGCAGAAGCCGCTGTTCATGAAATTGCCGCCGATGATTATGACGTAAAAAAGATCAGTTTCCTCACTAAAAAAACGGCCGCTTACAAAGGCAAAACCTATACATTTTATCTGTACCGCGTGATGCTGGAAGATGATGAACCTGCCGGTTACCTTGGCATCGCCGGCGGTTATAAACCAGGCAGTGTATCATTGGAAACAGCTATTGACCTGAGCGGCGTAAACTGGGAAGCAACCTACTCGGCCAGCAAAGTGAATACACAGTTTAAATCTTTTCTAAAAAGAATGGAGAATGCTTACGAGCCTGAATAATTATTAGTTAAAATAGCGTTACACCGTTTTAACGGACAGTTAATCAATACCTTTGGCATTATTTTCGTTTTTAGCTTACAATCCCGTCAGAACGAACCGGGCGGGCATTGATCAATACACCAGCTAAATAACGGTTAGGGATGTGTATGGTATAAACCAGTGAGCTTTGAAGTTACCCGCGGGGCCCGCTGTATTTCACCATTGCCCATTCACCGGTTTTCAACCGGCATTGGTAGCTGATTGTAGAGATGGTATTTACTCATTGAAAATCAAAAATTGTTTTTAATGAAACAGCCATGTTGGAATTTTCAATATAACATATATGTAAATGAAAATTTTGCCATGGTATGTTCCCCGTCCGAACGGGTCGTAAGGGCGGGCTGCTGGCAAAAACCAATAAATATTTTCAGATGAAAAAGATCTCCATAACCCTGCCCGTTATATTGTTGAGCATTTTATTTTGCCAGCGTGCTGCAGCACAGGATTACCGGTTTGCAGCAGGTGTGCGGCTCAGCAACTCCTCTCCTACTTTAAGCAATGCCATTTCGGGTAAGTTCTTTGCTACCGATAAAACGGCCATTGAAGGCCTGGTTGCCTGGGGTAACCGTTTCGGTATCGGCGCATTGATTGAAATACACAACAGGTTCAATACTCCGGGACTAAGCTGGTATTATGGGGGTGGCGTATATGTGGGATTTCAGGATAGTGACACCTACCTGGGCCCTACCGGTATCATAGGCCTGGATTATAAATTCACCAATGCGCCGGTAAACCTTTCGCTCGACTGGAAACCTGAGCTGGACATTATTCCCGATATCAATTTTATTCCCGATGCATTTGCGCTTACCATCCGGTTTGCGTTGAAATAAAGGCAACGAGGCAACAAGGCAAAAGGCAACGAGCGAATACAGCGCTACCAATATTGTTTCTCAAAACTACAAAAGGATCACCTGCAGCCGGGTTGATCCTTTTGTAGTTTATTACCTCATTATCCCATTATCACATTACCCAATTACCCCATGCAGCTTCTTTCTTATCAAGTCCAAATTATACATCCTACATAATAAATTAACGCATAAAGCCGCAAACAAGGTGAAAGAAACTGTTGTCAACTGCTATATTTTGCTCATTTTATCCATATTTAATCATGTTTGTGCGTATTTGTGCTACATTTCCCTTTATATTTGATCTGAAACCAACCTAACACGTATGCTGAAAAAAGAACGTCAGGCATATATCCTGCACCAGGTGAACCTGCACAATAAAGTACTCTCCTCCCTGCTGAGCCACGAGATCAGGGTATCGGAAGATACCATCCGCCGCGACCTGCAGGAGCTTTCTGAAGAAGGCAAACTCATAAAAGTGCATGGAGGAGCCCTGTCACACTCCTTCAACGACGTAACCTACTCCGGTTTAAGTGTGTATTCACAGGATCAGAAACGGATCATTGGCGAAAAAGCAGCCGCGCTTATTGAAAACGGCATGTTTGTACTTACCAGCGGCGGCACTACCATTATTGAAATGGCGCGCGCACTGCCACCCTCTTTAAGGGCCACCTTTATTTCAGGCAGCATTCCCGCCATTCTCGAATACATGATGCACCCCAATATTGAAGTGATCATGATCGGTGACCGGGTTTCTAAAAATGCCAAGATCACCATTGGCGCCGAAGCCATCGCCAAGATCAAAAACATCAACGCCGACCTCTGTTTCCTTGGCATCAACGCCATAGATATAAAACGAGGCACAACCGAAAACGACTGGGAAATAGCGCAGCTGAAAAAGATCATGATCGATTCATCGCGTAAGGTCGTGTGCTGTACCATCTCTGAAAAGATCAACACCCTGCAACCGATCCATATTTGCAACCTACCCGACATCGACATCCTGATCACCGAACTACCACCTGATGCGCCCATCCTGAAACCGTACGTCG
Source organism: Niastella populi (assembly GCF_002078015.1). Lineage (GTDB taxonomy): Bacteria > Bacteroidota > Bacteroidia > Chitinophagales > Chitinophagaceae > Niastella > Niastella populi. The sequence goes on from NZ_LWBP01000067.1 coordinate 27,278, forward strand.
ATGCCGGCATACAGGTATTATAACTGATTGAAAAAACAAAACCAAAACACCCGTTCCGTATCCATGAACAACCTGTGCCTTTACCGGGCACACGCACTTTCCTACTAACTAATAAAAAAAATGTTATGAGAAGAGCCTGTTTCCTTGCACTGCTTGTCCTATGCAGCAGTTTTCTCAATGCTGCCTTTGCACAAACCATTAGCGGGGAGGTTTACGACAAAACAACCAATACCCCTGTTCCCGGCGCCAATGTGATCACCGACAAAAGCAAAAAAGCCGCCATTACCGGTATCGATGGAAAATTTACGCTTGAATTGTCAGGCGCCGATCAGTTCATCGAAATATCACATACCGGTTTCAAAACACAACGCATTGCGCTTGTTTCCGGTACCACTTCATATAAAGTGGAACTGGAAACATCTTCATCATTAGACCAGGTGGTAGTGGTTGCCTATGGCACCCAGAAAAAAGTAAATCTTACCGGCGCCATTGCCACTGTTGACGTAACTAAAACCTTTGGCAGCAAACCACTGAACGATCCTACACGTGCGTTGCAGGGTATTGTTCCGGGCCTCACTATTCAATATGGTAACGGTGGTTTAACCGCCGGCGCCAGCGTAACCATTCGCGGTCTTGGTTCTATAAATGGCAACAGCCGCCCGCTGATATTGGTCGATAATGTACAAACAGACGATCTTTCGATCATCAACCCGCAGGATATTGAAAGCATTTCGGTTTTGAAAGACGCCGCCTCAGCTTCCATCTATGGTGCGCGTGCAGCCTTTGGCGTGGTATTGATCAAAACCAAATCGGGCCGCAAAAATCAAAAGGCCACTATATCCTATACCAATAACTTCAGTTGGAACAAACCCACCATTCTGCCCGACTTTGCCGACCCCGAATTTGAGTTGCAGGCATTGCACGATGCAGGCGTAAGAGCAGGTACTTCCACTCCGGAAACGTTTGGGATGCGGCTGCTGAAATTGAAAGAAGGAATTATTAACTGGAAGAAAAATTACGCCGGCAAAAACGGTCATGAGATGGTGAAAGGCGAAGACTGGAATGTTGAAGCCGACGGCCGCACCTACTTCTACAAAGTATGGGACCCCAAAAAAGAGATGCTGGAAAAATATACCTTCTCACAACTGCATAATCTGAACATTGCCGGCGGCAGCGATAAAATTGCCTACTACCTGTCATCTGGTTACAGCTATGATGGCGGTATCATGAAGATGAACCCCGATGCAGTGAAAAAGTACAACGTAACCGCCGGTATTACCGCTACGGTAACCGACTGGCTCGATGTAAGCGCCAAAACCCTGTACCGCAACTTCGAGTATGAATTTCCGTATGAATACCAGAACTACTGGCACTATTTCTGGCGCTGGGGTTCTTATTTTCCCTACGGCACTTACCAGGGCAAATATTTCAGAACGACCTCGGCTTACCTCGATGGCGCCAGTAAGGGTAATCTCACCAGCAACTATCAACGTATAGATCTCGGCGCTACTATAAAGCTCAGCAAAAAATTAAGCATCAGGACCGATTATACCATCGGCCGCGATAACCTGTTGCGCAAAGAAAGTGGCGGGCCGATCATTGCATGGGACTACTGGACGGCCGGCGCCCTTAACCTCGCCGATATTTCCACGGCCGCGCAAAACTCACTCACCTATACTACCGGCCGTATGAAGGTGAATACCATCAACTCTTTCGCTACTTACATCGATAAATTTGGCGATCATAATGTAAAAGTGATCGCAGGTTTCAATGCGGAAGACAATGAGAACATCAACTATTATGTTACCCGCAGAGGATTACTCGATCCGGCACAGGCAGAGTTTGGCACCGCTTATGGCGACTTTACCGGCGGCGGTACCGGTTCAGGCGTTCCGTTAGGCTGGAGCACGCTTGGCCATGGTAAAAAAGCCTTTGCCGGTTATTTTGGCCGCATCAACTACGACTATAAAGAAAAATACCTGCTGGAACTGAATGGCCGTTATGATGGTTCATCCCTGTTTCCGCCGCAGGACCGCTGGGCCTTCTTCCCTTCTGTAAGTGCCGGTTACCGCATAACCCAGGAAGATTTTATGGATTTCGCCAGGGCATATGTTAGCGATCTTAAGATCCGTGCGTCTTATGGCGAACTGGGCAACCAGGATGTAAGCGGCGCAAACGGACAAAGCATTTACCAGCGTATTATGTCGGGCGCACAGGCTAACTGGCTTACCAGCACGGGAACCTATGCGCAAACTGTGGGGCAGCCTATCTCTGTTCCCAGATCATTGAAATGGGAGCGGGTGAATACCTTCGATATCGGTATCGATGCCCGCATCCTCGATAATCACATCGGCATTACCTTCGACTGGTTCGAACGCAATACAAAAGGAATGATCCAGGGCGCCTCTATGCCATCAACCTTCGGCGTTGGCGCTCCAAAGATCAATGCCGGTAACTTTCGCGCCCGTGGTTATGAAATAAGCATCGACGCGAATTATAATATCGGAAAGGACATTGCACTGTATGGTACGCTTGGCTTCAGCGATTATAAAACCGTATTTACCAAATGGGAGAACCCCAACATGTCGATCGTCAATACCTCGAATTACGTAGGTAAAACCTATGGCGAGATCTGGGGTTTTGAAACAGACAGGTATTTTGAATCGGCAGCCGATGTAGCCGCCTCGCCTTCACAAACCCTGTTACAGGCCGGTAACTTCAGGTTCGGCGCCGGTGATATCAAATACAAAGACCTGAATGACGACAAGAAGATCGATGGCGGAAAAATGACGCTCAGCGATCACGGCGATCTGAAAGTGATAGGCAATACCCAGCCCCGTTATCTTTACAATGCCCGCATCGGCGGCAGCTGGAAAAACTTTGATGTAGATATTTTCATTCAGGGTGTTGGCAAACGCCAGTGGTGGGGTATCGGTAATACCGTATTGCCCATGTACCAGAGTCTCGATATCCTGTACGCCAATCAAATGGATTTCTGGACACCTGACAATACAGATGCCCGCTATCCTGTACCCTACCCCAACAACGGCGGCGGCGCCATTGCCGGCTTATCTGCAGGCAGCAATAACTTCTATCCCCAATCGAAATACCTGATGAACCTGGCCTATTGCCGGTTAAAGAACGTTTCGCTGGGTTATAGCATGCCCAACAACCTGTTGAGCAAATACAGGATCCAGAAACTACGGTTTTACGTAAGCGGACAAAACCTGGCCGAGATCTCGAATGTAGGTGCGCCGCTCGATCCGGAGATCACCGATGCAGGCCTGAGCGGTTTTACGGGAAGAACATTCCCCTTCAACCGCCAGTACTCGATTGGTATCCAGATCACCTACTAACCTTCTAACTAAAAATTATAATTTCTTTATATGAAACGAGGCATGATAAAATTTTTATTATAACCCACAGGGATCCACCGGCTGGCGGATTATCATGCTGAGTTCCATCTGGCCAAATTATAAAAATTAAAAAATTAGAGATGAAATTTAATAAATCATTACTGTACCTGTTCCTGCTACTCGCAGGTACATCCTGTAAAAAGTACATCGATGTATCGAACCCCGATTCGCTGTCGGATCCTGCTTATTGGAAGAACGAGAACAATGTACGCACCTACAACTGGGAGTTCTATAATATGTTTGCCGGTTTTGGTAATGGCAGCAGCACCAACGGTGATTTCTACTTTACCACGTTCAACGATGACCAGTGCCCGCAAAACTTTACCCAATACCCGCAGGCCACGGCGGCAACCAATAACGACTGGTCGTTCACTTACGTAAGAAAGGCCAATATCATGCTCGAGCGCATTGACGGTATAGAAACAATGGACGATGAAGCGAAAAATCACTGGAAAGGAATTGCCCGCTTCTTCAGGGCTTACCAATACTTCAGGCTGGTGCAAACATTTGGCGATGTGCCCTGGTACGGCCATTCAATAGAAGCGGAAGACAGTGCACAACTGTTTAAACCCCGCGATTCGCGCAAACTGGTAATGGATAGCGTGCTGGAAGACCTGAACTTTGCGGTTGCCAATATTCGCCAGGCAGATCAGCCCAACACAGTGAACAAAGACATAGCGCTGGCGCTGAAAGCAAGGATCTGTTTATTCGAAGGCACGTACCGCAAATACCATACAGAACTTAGCCTGCCCGATGCCGCCAGATTCCTGAACGAAGCAAAAAGCGCCGCACAGGCATTGATGGCAAGACCGTATGCGCTCAATCCTAATTATCAAAGCATTTATAATGTTGATAATTTAGGTAACAATAAAGAGGTGCTTATGTATAAAAGATACGAATCAACCTACCTCACCCACTCTACCATTGCCTATTTATACAGCAGCACCGTAATCAGCGGGCTGAACAGATCGGCGGTTGAATCGTATTTGTGCAGCGATGGAAAGCCCATTTCGGTTTCTCCATTGTACCAGGGCGATGATGATCTTGATAAGGTACTGGCGAACCGCGATAAGAGATTGAAGTTGTCGATAGACACCACCTATCTTTATTACAAAGGGCATATTAAAAACAGTTTTACTTCAACAACCGGTTACCGCGTAACGAAGTTCTTGCCCGATACCAACGCGGTAAAAGCCATTCCCACCGGTATTGGCCAGAACCTTACCGATGCGCCGCTCTTCTATTTATCGGAAGTATATCTCATTTATGCAGAAGCAGCTGCAGAGCTCGACAACCTGGGGCAATATACCATTACGCAAACAGACCTCGACAATACCATCAATAAACTGCGGGCAAGAGCAGGCGTAGCGCCATTGACGGTAAACCCCGGTTTTACCGATCCTCAAATGGATCCGGATATTCCTTCATCACTTATTTGGGAGATCCGCCGCGAAAGACGCGTAGAACTGATGATGGATGGTTTCCGTTACCAGGACCTGATGCGCTGGAAAAAAGGAACGAATATGGACAGCAAGGTAAACCCCAATGTTTACCTCGGCGCCAAAGTTCCGCCCAATGGCAGTGTAACATTAAATGCCGATGGATACATTATGCCTTATACAGCCGCCAGTCAGCGCGTATTTATAGATCCTAAACATTATTTATCAGCAGTACCAACCAACCAGATATTGTTATACCCTGCCGACGTACAAAAATCGATGCAGAACACCGGCTGGTAATTTATTTCGAACGCTGATCACCGGTATTAACCGACAAATAAACACTAAAGGCCTCCTGGTAAAACGGGAGGCTTTTTCTTTAGTGTACCCTGAACATTATTCCATTATTCAATTTTTAATGTTTATTCATAACGCCGTATATCGCCGCAAATTTGTTTAACAAACAGTGCCTGATATTACACATCCGTTAAAAAAAATCCCTTTCAGGAATAAAACAACAAATCCCGGCGGTGCATAACATTTTGTTTTAATAATTGGTAGCTTTATATAAAATGGTGCTTATGAAACCTACGATCATCGAACACCCTTTCCATGATATCAGGCTGACCTATATGAGTGAAGCCCCCTTAAGCACGCTTGAACAGGAAGGGATTGAAAAATATGTGGAGCTGCATAACCAATCGCAGGAGTACAAACAGGTTATTGAAAGATTACTTACCTATTATACATCGGCCGGCAAAACACTTCAGAAATGCAAGGCTATCTTCGATAACCTGCAGAATGAATACATTCTGCTTACGCCTATGCTGCATTATCTCGAAGAAGGCGGTCCTTTGTCGGAAAATGAAATAGAAAGCATCGATGAAAGTGAACGCGTATGTTACGATACGCAGCCGTTACTAACGCAGTTGCATACCTTCAACCATACTTTCGATGCATATGCCGACGGATTGATGGCCGCAGAAAAAGAATATTCCGGCACGGAACAACAACAGGAAAAACTCGAATTGTTGTTCGATGATTTCAACGACAATTATTTCAACCCCATCATTAAAGACTGGAAGACCATGGAGATTGACATTTGCAGTCTGGACGAGAACTTCGATGATTTCCGGGGCGCCTTCTGCGATATGACCGATATGGTTGATAAACTCTGCGAGATCCGCAATGCCTTCCTTGACGCACATATAAAACTGCAGAACCGCATCGTTGAGCTCGATAAAGACATAGTGGCCCTGTTTGCCGCTATAAATGGTGAATCAAATTAATATTTCAACTTTTCGCCAACCACAAAGTTAAAAGGCCTGCCAGGGCGACAACCATCCGCACAATCCCGCAAATATTGCGCTATTGCGGATAATTTCATGCTCATTTTGCGTTTTTCCGGCTGCTTTCTGCCAATTCATGCGGCAAATAAGTTATATTTGGTTAAGTAACCCCTAACTGCATATGCTTAAAAAAGAGCGCCAGGCGTTTATTCTACATCAGGTGAACCTTCATAACAAGGTACTCTCCTCCCTGTTGAGCCAGGAAATACATGTTTCAGAGGACACTATCCGCAGGGATCTGCAGGAATTGGCCGATGAAGGCAAGATCATAAAAGTGCATGGCGGGGCGCTAAGTCATTCCTTCAACGAAGTGTATTATCCAACCGATAACGTATACTCACAGGATCATAAAAAGATAATTGCCAACAAAGCGGCAGCCCTCATACAAAACGGCATGTTTGTGCTTACCAGTGGCGGTACTACCATCATTGAACTGGCCCGGGCATTACCCCGTCAGTTAAAAGCCACATTCATGTCGGGCAGCATACCAGCCATACTGGAATATATGCAGCACCCGACCATAGACGTAATTATGATCGGCGACCGCATTTCAAAAAGCTCCAAAATAACCATTGGGGCCGAAGCGATTGCCAAAATAAAACAGATCAATGCCGATCTCTGCCTGCTGGGCATAAACGCCATCGACCTCAAACATGGCACCACCGATAACGACTGGGAAGTAGTGCAACTGAAAAAAGCGATGATCCAGTCGGCCCGCAAAACGGTTTGTCTTACCATTTCTGAAAAGATCAACACACTGCAACCTATCCACATTTGCGATTTACAACATATAGATGTTCTGATCACCGAACTGCCACCCGACGATCCGAAACTGAAGCCCTATATCGATGCGGGCATTCAGGTGCTGTAAGGTTAGTTGACTTGTTAACCAGTTGACGGGTTAACAAGTTTGACAAGACTGCCCCCGGTGAAGTTGAGGTTGACGGGTTGGGCCGGCGGCAACACAGGTGGTTTAGGTTGAAAAAGGTTTCCTTCTTCATTTTGAAAAACCGGCTGCCCTCGTTCCTTTTCTTATGAAAACGGATAAGCATTGTTTTTTTCAACTGAACAGGTTGAACCAGCATTGTTTTGCCCTTATGAATCACTGATTAATTGACCAAAAAAACTGTTATGAGAACTCCCCTCAAACTGCTTATGGCAGTTGTATGCCTTTTTTATGGCCTCAACGCAACGGCACAGGAAAAAACAATTTCCGGAACGGTGCTGTCAGACGATGACGGTCAACCGTTACCCGGTGTAACCGTTACCAATTCGGTAACCAGTAAACGAACACAAACCAACCAGGCCGGTTATTTTTCCATTGCGGCCGACAAAGGCCAAAAGATCATTTTTACCTACGTGGGTTATGTAGCCAGGGAATTCACCGCAGGCGACGACAAAAGCATCAACATCCGGCTTGTTTCGAACAGCAGGGAAATGGACAACGTTGTCGTTACCGGTTATGGCATTCAGCGTAACAAACGGGAACTCGGTTATCAAACGGTTACCGTAAAAGGGGAAGACGTGGCGCAAACCAGAAGGGATAATTTCCTGAATGCGCTTGCAGGCCGCGTGCCCGGCATAACGGTAACCTCCACTTCCGGCGTGCCCGGCGCCAGTGCGCAGATCATGCTGCGGGGCGGTGTTTCAATAGGCGGTAATAACCAACCCCTGTTTGTGGTAGATGGCGTACCGCTCGATAACAGCGCCATTGAACAGGAAAGCCTTATAGGCGCTTCCCAGGCTACCGGCTCATCGGGAACCCTTTCGCTTTCGAACCGTAACCAGGATTATACCAATCGCATTGCCGACCTCAACCCCGAAGACATTGAAAGTATTACCATCCTGAAAGGCCCGGAAGCCACTTCCCAATATGGTTCCGATGGTGCCGCCGGCGCCATTGTGATCACTACCAGAAAGGGGAAGGCCGGGCAAACCAGGGTCAACTACACCAACTCGTTCACCCTGTCGGAAGTATACCGTTACCCGCAGTTACAAACCACCTATAACCGGGGTAATAACGGGATAACCGATTATACTGCCTACAACAATGCCAATTCGGCCTATGCACTGGGTTTTCCTTATTTCGGTTCCAAGTATGCGGAAGGCACACCACGGTTCGACAACCTTAAGAACTTTTTCGATAAATCATTTTCAACACAGCATAACCTCAGCCTCGAAGCCGGTTCCGCAGATTTCAATTACCGCATGTCGATAGGCTACCTCAATGCCAACGGCATTGTTCCCAATACAAACTACAAAAGGGCCAACGTACGCTTTTCGGCCAATGCGCGGCTGAACAAAAAAATGACGGTGACCTCTTCATGGGCTTATATTTACAGCACCAACCGCAAACCGGTAAAAGGCCAGGGCAGTTTTTACATGAATTTGTTAAGCTACCCTATAGATACCGACGTACGCGATTACATGAACCCCGATGGTTCGCGCAAACTGCTGCGCGGCCTCACAGCTACCGACGAGGTGGACAACCCCTTTTGGGAAGCCACCAAGAATTACGCAAATGATAATACCGACCGGTGGACGGGCAATACCAATTTTACCTATAACGTCCTGAAAGGCCTTACGTTCAACGGTATTATCGGGTTAGATCAGTTCACTACCCAGGGGCTGTTGTTCTATCACCCGCAGTCGAGAGCAGCATATACCCTAGGCGGTTACCTGAGCACTTTCGAGAACGTTTACCGGGGCCTGAATGGAACTGCGCGGCTCTCTTACCGGAAAACCATTGCCGACAAGTTCTCGAACGATGTATACGCAGGCACCTACTTTGAAAACAACAATACTTCGCTGAATGCACAACGCGGCGAACGTTTTTATGAGCCGGAATTTGTGAGCATAAACAATACCGACCCCCTCTCGCGTGATGCCCGCCTGCAGCAAACCACTATCCGCAAACTGCGGTTTTTCGGCGGTTATACCTTAGGTTACGATAACCTGGCCTACATTTCTGTAACGGGAACCACCGAAGGTGTGTCAACCCTTACCTCTCGGTTCAAAGACAAACAGCCTTATTTCAATTATGCGTCTGTTTCGGGTAGCTTTATCGCCTCAGAACTTCCTTTCATCAAAGGTGTGAAAGAAATTTCTTACCTGAAACTGCGGGCGTCTTACGCCTCTACCGGAAAAGCGCCGCTGCGCCCTTATATCATCGATTATTCCTTTGCCCCCCAAAGCACCACCGGCGGCGGCTTTGCACTGGGAGTAACATTGAACAACTTCAACCTTACTCCTGAATTTTCGAACAACTTCGAGATCGGCGGGGAAGCAAAGTTCTTCAATAACCGCGTAGGTATCGACGTGGCTTACTTCAAGAACCGGGTAAAGAACCAGATCATAGCCAACCGCCTGAGCTATGCTACCGGCGGCATTCTGAAATGGATCAACGGCGGCAGCCTGCTGGCCGAAGGCTGGGAAATACAGTTGACCGCAGCCCCGGTACGTTCCAAAGACTTTAGCTGGGATGTTACCGTAAACTTCGACAAGGCGCGTACCATTATTGAAAAAATGCCTGCCGATCTGCCTTTCTATTATGATTCCGATACCTGGCTGTATGGAAACGTACGCTCACAGGTAGGTGTAGGCCAGTCGCTCGGCAACCTGTCGGGCAACACTTATCAGAAGAATGAAAAAGGCCAGCTGCTGATCTCCCCTACTACCGGTTTACCTATAACGCAAAACCAAAGCTGGGCGCCCATCGGCGACCGCACGCCCGATTTCAAAATAGGGGTTATCAACAACCTTACCTATCGCAACTGGTCGCTGTCTTTCAACCTCGACATTCGCAAGGGCGGCGATGTGTTCAATGCCAACGAAATGATGATGACCATCCTGGGCGTAAGTAAAAGAACGGAGAACCGCGAAGAGCCGCGGGTAATAAAAGGCGTGCTGGCCGATGGTTTGGAAAACACCGCCAAACCTACCGTAAACACCATTGCCATTACCCCCTACTTCAGAAGTTCCTATTACAGCAGTACCAGTTCCATTTCAGATGCCGATTATGTAGAAAACGTGAATTGGTTAAGAATGCGGGATATCACCCTGGGGTACCAGTTGCCGGCTGCCCTCATGAAACGGCAGAAGGTATTCAAAACGGTTTCCCTGTATGCTACGGTTACAGATGTATTCCTTATCACCAATTATTCGGGTATTGACCCCAATGTGAACGGCCTGAACTCATCCAATACAAAGGGATATGGCGGGGCCGGCATCGACTTTGGCGCTGTTCCCACACCCAGAAGCCTCAATGCCGGGTTAAAACTCAACTTCTAAACATCTAAAAACCGAACAATGAAAATGAATAAATTAATTATAGCAATAATAATGGTTACCGCACTGGCGCCCGGAACCGGTTGCCGGAAGTACCTGAATGTAAATACCGATCCCGATACCGTACAGGAGCCATCCGCCTCATCGGTATTCCCCGCAATGCTGGCAGCCATGTCGTACGGCCTGCAACGCGACGGCCGTTACATCAGCAAATACGTGGGTAACTTTCACTCCTATTCAACCGGTATATCAGATGCCGCCTTCGACACCCATGGTTATATTTTCAGCAGCTCGAACATGGGCGATATGTGGTGGATGACCTACTACAGCCTCGGTAACAACTTAAATTACATTATAGAAAAAGGCCTGCAGAAAGAGCAATACGATTATGTGGGCGCCGCCTATGCATTACAGGCCTGGGCCTTTCAGTCGCTTACCGACCAGCATGGAGAGATCATCTTTAAGGAAGCCTGGCAGGAAGATACTTACTATTTCCACTACGATTCACAGGAAACAGTATACAAAGGCGTGGACACCATTTGCCGGTTAGCTTTGCAATACCTCGATAAAGCAGCGGCCATGACGGCCACTACCCTTAAAACAGGCGATTATTCCTACCAGGGAGATATTAAAAAATGGAAAAAGTTCGTATATGGCATCCTGGCCCGGAATTATAATCACCTGAGCAATAAAAACGGCATCTACAATGCCGATGAGGTGATCAGGTTCTGCGATAGTTCATTCACCTCTGTTAACGACGATTTTGTTACACCGTTCGACGCTACCAAAAATGAAAACTCCAATTTCTGGGGCACATATCGCAACAACATGGGTAGCTGGCGGCAGAGCAATTTCATCATCCAACTCCTCGACGGTACTATCTTCGCCGGCAATACGGCTGCAGAAAACAGAGACCCGCGGATATCGCATATGCTTTGCACCTCTTCCGATACCACCAATGGCAACGGCGGCTATTATGGTATAAACCCCGGACAAAGCGAGCAATACGTATCGCTTAACCCGCCCGCCTCCTACCTTGTAAATGGCCAGCCGCCAACTTCCGGTACGGCGCTTACCAACTGGCAGAATGCACGGAAGAAAACGGTTACACCGTGGGGTGATAGCACCTATGTGAACCCAAGTTCGGGTGTATTCAATGACGCTACCGGTAAGTATCTTTTCAGGAACAAAGCCGTGATGCCCGTTATGACCTACGCCGAACTGCAGTTCATAAAGGCCGAAGCAGCCCTGAGAAAAGGAGATCCCGGTATGGCACATGATGCTTATCTCAAAGGCATCAATGCACATTACGATTTCATCAACAGAAGTTACTCCGCCCTGCGAGGTGCAGTAAACATTTACAATACCAATCCCATTTCAGCCGCTGACCGGAACCGTTACCTTACCGGCGCCAGTGTGAAACAGGATCCCGGCAGCCTTACCATGACCGATATTATGTATCAGAAATACATTGCGCTTTGGGGATGGGGTTTTCTTGAAACCTGGGTTGACCTGAGAAGGTTTCATTATACGAACGACCCCGACCCTGCAGCCCCGGTTTATAAAGATTACGTGCTGCCCGCAACTTTTTCGCAGGGATTCCCGGCTTACCGGGTAAGACCGAACTACCAGTCGGAATACGTATGGAACCTCGACGAATTAACGAAATTAGGCGGTACCAAATCAGATTATCATACGCTTGAATGCTGGTTCAGCAAACCCTAGTTTATCAACCTAAAAAATGTACGATGAAAAAATATATAATGCTCACAGGAATGGTGATCGCCGGTGCAGCGACCATTTACTCCTGTAAAAAGAATACCATTTCGGTGGCGCCCTTCGATGTGGCCAGCGACCAGGCCCTGTTCAAACTGAATTATGCCTGTCCGTACCGCGGCATCGGCGCCGTGCAGATAAAGATCGACGGCAACCGTGTAAGTAATAACATTACCTACAATACCCCGTTCCCCGGCGGCGGGTTGAATACCGGCGGCAGCAACAATGCCGATTATATGAGCCTTACACCCGGTGAACATACCGTTTCATTAAGCGTGCCCAAAGTAGGTTCAGGCGAAGATTCGATTCCCGTATATACGACAACCGTTAATGTACAGGCGAAAACCTATTATACGTTACATGTAGCGGATACCACCGCCAATACGTTCAGCTTGTTATTGACCGACCTCGATAACAAACCCGATTCAGGCATTTCGAAATTCAGTTTTGTAAACCTGATACCCGGTTCGGCCATTGACCTGTATTACGGTACAACGAAAGTGGCTTCGAATATTGGTTTTAAGAATTCGACGGATACGTTTAGCCTGGCGGCCGGGGCCAGTGCCCAGTTTGCCATCAGGCTGGCGGGCGCAGCCCCCGGTACAACACCGCTGGCCACCTACCCCACCACCAATTCAACTTATTCCATTCCCAACCAACGGGTATATACAGCGTATGCAAGAGGGTACCTCGGGCTGGTTTCGCCCGATACACGCCGCGCGCAGTTGTCGTTATTATTCAATAAATAGATCTTAATTTTAGTTGACTGGCTAACGGGGTAACCTGTTAACCAGTCAACTTACCAGTTAAGCCGTCATCAATGAAACCGCTATCCGTCATACTGTTACTATTCGTTCCCTTTAATTACCTGCCGGCGCAAACGACAGGCACTTCGCCCGATGCTGCATTAGCGGCGTTCAAAAACAACTACCCGCAGGAAAAGGTTTTTCTGCAAACAGATAAAACGTATTACTTCCCCGGTGAAACCATCTGGATGAAAGCCTGGTGCGCCCTCGACGGTGCGCCTTCCTATTTAAGCCGCATCCTGTATGTTGATCTCGTAAACAGCCAGGGTGAAGTGATCAGCAAAAAAATGTACAAGCTGGATAGTTTGGGAAGCACGCCGGCCGACCTGGAACTGCCCGCACAAATAGAAAGCGGTAACTATACCCTGAACGCGTATACGCTCTGGATGCTGAACTTTCCGCAATTCGTTTATCACCGGCATATCTTTGTTTACAATTCCGGCAGCTATCAAAAAGCGACAACCGGCAAACCGGGCATCAGTATCCGGTTCTTCCCCGAAGGCGGCGAACTGATCGCCGGCAGCAAAAGCCGCATTGCCTTTAAAGCTACCGATAAAAATGGCTGGCCGGTTGCCATCCAGGGAACAGTAACCGATAACACGGGCAGGGCAGCCGCCGGTTTTGCTACCGAACACGATGGCATGGGTGTTTTTGAAATGGACGTGGAAGCAGGAAAAACCTATACGGCGGCTATTGCCAACGGTAATAATGAACAGTATAAACTACCCGTTGTAAAAGAAGAAGGGATCGGTTTGCGGGTAGAAAATACCAACCCCAACCGCGTATTCGTATTGTTAAACCGGGCTGAAAAGAATAAGGAAAAATATGGCCTGTTAAAACTGGTTGCGCAAATGCACCACCAGGTGGTATTCAGAGCCGGGTTGAATTTTGATGAAGGCCAAATGGCGGCACCTATTCCCAAAAAGAATTTGCCGCCCGGCATTATGCAAATAACGGTGTTCGACGAACGCAATAATCCGCTGGCCGAACGGCTGGTGTTTATTGAAAACTATCAACTCATTGCCCCCCGCATAATTACAGATACGCTGAATACAAAAGCACGCGGCCGGAACCAGTTCAGTTTTTCCGTTAACGATGTTGGGGCCGCCACCCTCAGTTGCCTGGTTACAAGCGATATTGCCGGCACTACCCTTAACCAGGAAGATAATATTGCCTCTTCGTTACTGCTTACCACCGACCTTCCCGGCCAGATCAACAACCCCGGTTATTATTTCAAGAATAAGGAGCCGCAAACCCTGCATCACCTCAACCTGTTGCTGATGACCCATGGCTGGCGGCGTTTTGAATGGAAAAGAATTTTGCAGAATGATTACGCAACGTTGAAATACCCGGTTGAAAGCGCCATAACATTCAGTGGCCTGGTAACCAAAAGCGACCGCAGGGAACCGGTGAAAGACGGCAAGGTGAGTTTTATTATCAGGGGCGATGATTCAACATCGCTGCTGGCCGAAGCTATCCTTACCGATAAAGGCGAGTTCCTGCTGAACAATGTAAACTATATGAAAAGTGCGGCGGTAGCCTATATGGGCACCAATAATAAAAAAGAGAATTTTGTGGTGGATGTAAAGCTGAACCCCGCCTATATCGATTCCCTGAAGCAATCGTTGTACCATGCAGGCATCGATCTCGATACCGTTAACCTAATAAACAAACATGCGCTGGGCAAATACATCTACGGGCAAATGAATGGGGCCGGTAATGCTGCCTTTAAGAATGCGAAAACATTACAGGGAGTAACCGTAACTGCGAGGAAGCAAAACCGGGAAGATTCGCTGAACCGCGAATATGCCGGCGGTCCGTTCCTGATGGGCAAAAGCATTGACCCTTCGGCAACAAAATACGCCCGCACCATATGGCAGATCATACAGCAAACCGTGCCCGGGGTAACGGTAGAAGGCAATCCCTTCGATCCCAAAGTTTCCTTTAACCGTTTCAATGCTTTGGGCAATGAAGACGTTACCGTTGATGCCGGCGGCAGCTCCGACGGCGGCATCAGCAACGACATTGTTATGCAAACCAATGGCATTGCGTATTATCTAAATGAGGTAAACGTATCGAAGGACATTATCAACACCCTTTCCGTTGAAGATGTGGCCCTGATAAAAGTATTGAAGAACGAAGGCGCGGTGCTGGGCGCCTCACAGGGCGTTATCGCTTTGTACACCAAAAAAGGCATAACGGCCAATAAGCTGCCGTTTGAAAAATCGTACACCGTAATAAAGCGGGAAGGTTATGCCATAGTACGGCAGTTTTACAGTACCGGTTATTCGCAAAACCCGGAAATTCAGGGGTCCGATAACCGGCATACCCTGTACTGGAATGGAAAGATCACCCCGGCAAAAGACGGTACATACCGCTTTCGCTTTTTCAATAACGACACCAGCAAACAATTCAGGCTGGTGATACAGGGGGTAGATAAGGAGGGACAATTGATATACGGTGAGCAACTTATTCAGTAAATAGGCCTTCTGGTTTGTAGGTAGCTGTTTGTGGTTTGTGGTTTGTGGTTTGTGGTTTGTGGTTTGTGGTTTGTTGTTTGTTGTTAAGGCGTCCGGTTTTTCCATCATCCCATTATCACATTATCCCATTATCACATTATCAAATTCCCTAAACGCTTCCGCCAAAGAACAGGTACGCCAGTATGATGGCGGTAATAACGCCTGCCAGGTCGGCCAGCAGCATGGAGCCTATGGCATAGCGGGTATTTTTTATGGAAACAGACCCGAAGTAAACCGCAATAACATAGAACGTGGTATCCGAAGCGCCCTGGAAAATGCCTGAAAGGCGGCTGGCGAATGAATCCGGACCGTTTGCCATCATGGTGCTTACCATCATACCCCGGGCTGCGCCCCCGCTTAACGGGCGGATCAATGCGGTTGGCAGTCCGTCTACAAACCGGGTATCGGCGCCAAGGAAAGCAAAAAAATTACGGATGCCTTCCATGATCACATCGAAGGTGCCGCTGGTACGCAGCATGCTCACCGCCACCAGTATGCCCACCAGGTAAGGAATGATGCGGATGGCGGTCTCGAAACCGTTCTTCGCACCATCTATAAAGGCATCGAACACATCGATCTTTTTATACACCGCACCCAGCACGATCAGCAGGAACACCAGCAGGATAAGTCCATTGCTCAACACGCTCGAGAAGAACTGCACGCCGGCAGCGTCGAGGGTGGTGAGGTACCAAACCAGCAGCGCCACTACGGCAGAAATGCTGGCGATCCACATTATAATAACCGGTTGCAGCAGGTTTATCTTTTGCCTGAACGATACAATGAACATGGCCACCATGGTGCCCACGAACGTTACGATCATACAGGGCAGAAATACGTCGGTAGGGTCGCTTGCATGTTGCGCCGCCCGTACGGCAATAACGCTTACGGGAATGAGGTTGAAACCGGCAGCATGCAAACACAGGAACATGATCTGCGCATTGGAAGCCACTTCTTTGCTGGCATTGAGCTCCTGCAGGCTTTGCATGGCCTTCAGTCCAAACGGCGTGGCCGCATTATCGAGCCCCAGTAAATTGGCCGAAAAGTTCATGATCATATGCCCCATGGCGGGGTGGCCTTTCGGCACTTCAGGAAAAAGTTTTGAGAAGAACGGGCCAATGATGCGCGACAACAGGTTGATGCCCCCGGCCCTTTCGGCAATGCTCATAAAACCCATGAACAGGGCCAGGATGCCGATCAGCTTAAGACAAAGTTCAACCGCATCCCAGCAGGTATCTACAATGCCATTGGCCGCCTGTACCCGTACGGCCATCACCTTATCCCCTTCCCGGCGGTAAATGAGGTCGCCCTGCTTTACCCGGCCAACGGTATCGAGGGCCGCTGCCAGCGAAGGCTCAGCCGCAGAAACGGGCATTTCCTTCACCTGCACCGAATCGCCCCGTTTACCCACCACCATTGAGCTGAAAACCTGCTTTTGACCACTCGTGAGGAATTGAATACCAGCAACTAAAATAGAAACAATAATAAAGGCACTCCAGATACGACTTAATGCCATAAGGGAATAAGATTAAGCGCTGAAGATAAAGGAATCCAGCCATATTTTATCACCCGGTAATACCCTATCTTTGCGCCGCTGAAAACAGTTCTAAGTACCGGGTGCTGAGTTGTGCGTTGGCCGCTAATAGTTGTTAATTACGCGGCACAGGATCAACCACAAACCATAAACAACAAACAATAAACTTTAAAAATGGCTTTACAAGCAGGAATAGTAGGATTACCGAACGTAGGCAAATCAACCTTATTTAACGCAGTGAGCAACAGCGCCAAGGCGCAGGCAAGCAACTATCGTTTCTGTACCATCGATCCGAACGTGGGACTGGTTGACGTACCTGATGCCCGGCTGAAAAAACTGGCCGAACTGGTACACCCCGATCGTATCGTTCCTACCCAGATTGAAATTGTGGACATTGCGGGCCTGGTGCGTGGCGCCAGCAAAGGGGAAGGCCTCGGTAATAAATTCCTGGGCAATATTCGCGAGGTAGACGCCATCATTCACGTGATCCGCTGTTTTGAGGACGAAAATATTTTACGTGACGAAGGCGCCATCAACCCGGTTGGCGATAAAGAGATCATCGATATAGAACTGCAGCTGAAAGACCTCGAGAGCGTTGATAAAAAACTGAGCCGCATTGAAAAACAGGCCCGGCTCGATCCCAAACTGAAAGTGGAATACGATGTACTGGTACGTTGTAAAGAACACCTCGAAAAGGGAAAAAGCATCAGGGAGCTGGAATTTACCAAAGAAGAGCGCCCGGCCATTGCCGACCTGTTCCTGCTCACCGAAAAACCCGTTCTGTACGTGGCCAATGTTGACGAGGCAAGCATGCACACGGGCAACAAATTTTCTGCAGCCCTGCAGGAAGCGGTGAAAAACGAAAAAGCACAGGTGATCATAATGAACAACAGCATTGAAGCGCAGATCAGTGAAATGGAAGATCCCGCCGACAAGCAAATGTTCATGGAAGAATACAAAATGACAGAACCTGCACTGGACCGTTTGATCCATTCAGCCTATAAATTACTGAACCTGCAAACCTATTTTACCGCAGGCGTGCAGGAAGTTCGTGCGTGGACGATCCACGAAGGCTGGAAAGCACCGCAGGCTGCCAGCGTTATTCACACCGATTTCGAAAAAGGTTTTATCAAAGCCGAAGTGATCGCGTACAACGACTATATTACCTATGGTTCAGAAGCGGCCTGCCGCGATGCGGGTAAGCTGCGTATTGAAGGCAAAGAGTACATCGTGAAGGATGGCGATGTGATGCACTTCAGGTTTAATGTGTAACGGTCAGCGAAAAGAATAAAACGCTTATACAGGGTCTATCGTGTATCAATACGGTAGACCTTTTTATTTAAGCAGACCTGAAGCACCTGTTTGCTAATTTTTTTATCAAATCCTGTCATATTTTAATTCTTTTTATTATATTTGGTAACACTTATCATTGAAATACTTATTGAAATGGAAAAGGTAACCCTGACGAAGCTGTATGAAGTGTTGGCGCAGAAGATAGGAAGAAGTGAAGCTGAATGCCTTACTTATTATGTTGATGTAAAAATAAAAGACGGGTTGAATACAAAAATTGAAATATTAGCAACCAAAGAAGATGTTCACGCCTTGCGCAATGAAGTAAAGGACAATACCATTTCGATGCAAAAATGGCTAATGGGCACATTCATAACGCTGGTAATAATGATCCTCGGTTTATACGCTGCCATTTTGTTGAAACACTAAACGACCTGTTTTCCCCCATTCCAATTATTATTCTCCCTGGTTTTCGAACATTCTTTCTCTTTCATGGTAATACAATGAAGTAACCGTTTTGTATTAAATTTGCAACATGACAGAGAATTACAAAGAACTGATACCTGCCGGTTTTGCAGCAGATTCGAGAGTTTGGGTTTACCAGAGCAGCCGGTTGTTTATGCTGAGCGAGGCCTTACATATAGAAGACCTGCTGAATAATTTTGTGGCCAACTGGAATTCGCATGGCGCCCCCGTAAAAGGATATGGCAACCTGTTCTTTGGCCAGTTCATAGTGCTGATGGCCGATGAACGCGCCACCGGTGTCAGCGGCTGCAGCACCGATAGCTCTGTTCGCCTTATAAAGCAAATTGAAGAACTTTTCAAAGTAAATATGTTCGACCGCACTACCCTTGCCTTTTTATTAAAAGACAAAGTGCAAATGCTTCCCCTGGCGCAATTACAATACGCCATCGATAATAGTTTCATTACACCGGATACTATTTACTTCAACAACCTGGTGCAAACAAAAGATGAACTGGAAAATAAATGGCTGGTGCCGGTTAAAGAGAGCTGGCTGGCGAAAAGAGTAACGTTGAGTATGTAAAAAGCCATATTTGCACAATGGAATTAATGCCGGCAATAGTGCTGTAAGCAGTGGTTCATCTCAACATGCGCGAGTCTGTATTCCGTTATCACCACCTGTCCCGGCTTTAGTCGGGATTATCTAATTATCACATTAACTAAAACTGCATCATAAACGCAGTGCCCTGCCCTTCTACCGACTGCACCTGAATGTTGCCTTTGTGCAGCATCATAATTTGTTTGCAAAGGCTTAAACCAATGCCACTGCCGCTTTTTTTGGTACTGAAGAATGGTATGAAGATCTTGTCGACCACCTCTTCGGGCATACCCGTGCCGTTATCGGCCACTTTTATTACCGTTCTATGATTGTTGGCATAATAAGCCGATAATATGATCCGCGGTTCCTGCCGTTCCTTCACCGCCTCCATGGCATTCACCACCAGGTTGATAAGCACCTGCTCAAGCAGGTTAGTATCTGCTTCCAGTTGCAGATCGGGATCTTTCAATACGATCTCCAGCTCGATGTTCTTTTGATCGAGCGTTGGCTGCATCAGGTGATGCAGGTTCTCGAACAGATCGCGTACATATATGTTCTTTAAATTCAGCGTGGTGATCTTGTTCAGGTTCCGGTAGGTTTCGGCAAACTTCAGCAATCCCTCGCTTCTTCTTTTTATGGTATCGATGCCCAGTTCCAGATCGTCCATAGAACCGGATTCCAGTTCGGGCCGTTCGGCAAATTGCTGCAGCCGGTATTTCAACGTTTCGGCGAGCGAGGAAATAGGCGCAATGGAATTCATGATCTCATGCGTCATCACGCTCAGCAGTTTTTGCCAGGCCTTTGATTCCGTTTCATCCAGCGCTTCGCTTACGTTTTGAAAAGCGATGAGCTTGAACTTACTGCCATCGGTTTGAAATGCCGTGGCCGAGAGGAACAATTTAAATGAATTTTTCTCCGTATGGGCTGTTGCAATGGTTGTATCGCCCGGTTTCAATAAGGTCACCTGACGGTACAATTCGTTATCGCGGCGGGCCAGCGAATGAACCGTTTTCAGGTAGGGCAAATGCAGCATCCGTTTCAGCGATTCATTCATCCAAACCACTTCGCCATTATGCTCGCGGTACGAGAGAATGCCGGTATCGACCAGCTCGAGTATCTTTTGCAGGTACTGGAACTGCGTTTCCTTTTCCTTGCTCATTACCTTGAAGGTAGAATTGATCTCATTGAAACCCTTACGCAAAGGCTGCAGTTCAAGCGGTGCATGTTTTACATCGAAGTAGCGGGAAAAATCACGGTAATGAACAGATTCAACAAACTGGTCCAGCTCGGCATGCGCTTTCCGCTGAAATCGGTACATTTCTGCAATAATGTATATGATCAGCGGCGCTATCACCACCATATATACGTAATAACCTTTCACCAGCAGGTACGATGATACGGCCAGGGTTATAAACAGCAATAACACCTGGAAGATAATGCGCCACTCGAATCGTTTATAGAACAAGCTAATGTTTTAAAATTTAAAGTTTTGGGTTCTAATTGCCAGTCGTGAAACGGCAAACGTGAAACGTGAAAGTCCTATACTCACGACCCCAAATTACATTTTCACCCACTAAATAAACAGCGTTTCCTGTATCATCTTTTCAACCTTATTAATAACTCGTCAACGCGTCACCTTTATCAACTTTATCAACTTTTCAACCAACCCTTGTCAACTCGTCAACTCGTTAACTAATCAACTCGTCAACTAAATATCATACTTACTCAACCTGCGATACAAAGCAGTACGGGTAAGCCCCAGTTCTTTTGCAGCACGCGTGATATTGCCATTATGCTTTTCAATAACATGCAAAATGGTGTTCTTTTCAACGGCGCTCAGGTTCAGTTCATCGGGTTCTTTTTCCCTGGGCGAGCCCGATTCTATCGGTGAAAAGATAAGATCACTGGCCTGCAGTACATGCCCGTCAGACATGATCACCGCCCGCTCTATGGTATATTGCAATTCCCTTATGTTGCCGGGGAAATGATAACTTAACAACTTCTCTATCGCCTTTTCATCAAACTCCATCACCGGTTTCAGGTATTTGTTGCTGTACAACTGGCTGAAATGTTTCGCCAGCAAAACAATATCGTTGCTGCGTTTCCGTAATGGCGGCACCATAATTTCAACCGTATTGATACGATAGATCAGGTCTTTCCTGAAACGGTTTTCATTGGCCAGTTCGGCCAGCGGCACATTGGTAGCGCAAATAAGCCTGATGTCGACCGGCACCGGGTCGTTGGTTCCCAGCCTGATCACCTGCCGGTTCTGTAAAACACTCAACAATTTCGCCTGCTGGTGCAAACTGATATTTCCTATCTCATCGAGAAAAAGGGTTCCGCCGTTCGCCGCTTCAAACCGTCCCACCCTGTCTTCCCGCGCATCGGTAAAAGCACCTTTTTTATGGCCGAACAGTTCGCTTTCGAAAAGGGTTTCGGTAAGCGCGCCCACATCCACTTTTACATAGGCTTTCTTCGACCGCAGCGATTGCTGGTGAATGGCTTTTGCGATCAGGTCCTTCCCGGTACCGTTCTCGCCCAGGATCAGAATATTGGCATCGGTAGGTGCAATTTTTTCTATTTTATAAAAAATATCGGCCATTACTTCCGATTCGCCCAGTAGCTCGGTGCCGATGATGGAATCACTGCTGCGGATCATATGCGTGGCGCTTTTGCCTTCCTTTCTTTTTAATGCATCCTTTATGGTAATGATCAGCTTTTCGTTATGCCAGGGTTTTACCACAAAATCGGCAGCCCCTTCTTTCAGCGAACGAACCGCGAGGTCGATATCGCCATAGGCGGTGATCATAATAACCGCGGCTTCTGATTTGAATTCCTTTACCTTCTTCAACCAGAACAAACCCTCGTTGCCGGTATTGATAGAACTGTTGAAGTTCATGTCGAGCAGGATCACATCGAACTGCTGTTTCGAAAGCAGCCACCGCAGGTTCTCGGGGTTCTTTTCCGTTACTACCTCTTTTGCTTCGGTCTTCAGCAGCAACCGCACCGCCGTCAACACATCAACGTCATCATCGATTACCAGTATGGTAGCATTCTTTAGTAACATAGCTTTAGTATAAATTTCGGGAGATTGATGCAACAATCGCAACTACAATTATACCATAAATACAAAGGCATGGCAAACAATTTTTTATGAAAGAACCGCTGTTTCGGCCCACTGTATCAAAATCGAACAGTTTGTGTATTGGTTGCGAACAGGGTTGTCTCAATTGGTGATCTAATTTACTGGTTATCACCCGGCTTATATTCTGGCATATTGTTATTGGCATACCGTACAGGATCAAATAAAAAAATTATACAGTGGATAGAGTCATCGCAAAAAAGACATGGACCTCTAAACGGATCATCACCCTCGGGGGTATTGTGGGGATCGCCTTGCTGATTTCGGCAAGTTATTATTTCACCTCCGGAAAAAGCCGGTTGAATGTAGATACAGAGCGCATTACCATCAGTGAGGTTAAAAAAGGCCCCTTCCAGGTAACCATTCCAATAAACGGTATCGTATTACCGCAAACTTCTATTTATCTCGATGCACAGGAAGGCGGCCGGGTTGAGCAGCGGTTCGTAGAAGATGGCGCCATGATGCAGGAAGGACAACCCATTTTGCGACTGAGCAACCCCGACCTCGAACTGAGCCTTGCCAACCAGGAAACCAGCGTGTTCAATGTATTGACGCAAATGCAGATCGCCCGTAATAACGCCCAGCAAAATACCGTAGCGCGCCTGAACCAGTTGGCCGAGGTTGACAATGCGCTGAAAGAAGCCGAACGTTTATACAACCTGAATAAAAAACTGTATGCGCAAAAAGCCATCGGCTCGCAGGAATTCCAACAGGCAGATAACGCCTACCAGTACCAGCTGCGCCGCAAAAAATTAACGGAAGACATTATGCGGCAGGATTCAGCCACCAACAAAATACAACTGCAGCAAAATGAGCAGTCGTACCTGAACATGAAAAAAGCGCTGGAACTGATGAAGAAAAAAGTGGGCGACCTGGTGGTGAAAGCGCCAATCAGCGGACAACTCACTTCTTTTGATGCCGAGATCGGCCAGAACATCAGCGCCGGCACCCGGCTGGGCCAGATAGATGCGGCCAGCGGTTTCAAGATCAGGGCCGATATAGATGAGCATTATATCTCAAATGTTTTTACCGGTTTAACCGGTAAGTTTACACTGGTGAACAAAGAATACAAACTCAGGATAAAAAAAGTGTACACGCAGGTGGTAAGCGGCCGTTTCCAGGTCGACCTCGAACTGGTAGGCGAAGCGCCGCAGGGTATCCGTCGCGGTCAAACGCTGCAGATCTTACTGGCGCTGAGCGATGAAACCGAAGCCATTCTGGTGCCCAAGG
Source organism: Niastella populi (assembly GCF_002078015.1). GTDB lineage: Bacteria > Bacteroidota > Bacteroidia > Chitinophagales > Chitinophagaceae > Niastella > Niastella populi. The sequence continues at coordinate 51,123 of NZ_LWBP01000067.1, forward strand.
GCGGCTTTTACCAGACAACCGGCGGCAACTGGATCTTTAAGGTTAGCGAAGATGGAAAAACGGCGTATAAGGTCGACATTCAGTTAAACCGCCAGAACCCCGATTATTACGAAGTGCTGGAAGGGTTGAAACCGGGCGACAAAGTGGTTACCAGCAGCTATGAGAATTATGGCAATATGCAGGAACTGGTGCTTAAGAAGGAGTAATTTGCCGTTTCACGTTTCACGAAAAACAACCAACCATGAAATGCAAGATCATCATTGTACTGGCCGTGCTGCTTACAGGCAGCTTATCTGCCTCGCCCAACAAATGTGGCAAGGGACTTCGTTGTGCCGGCAATGCCGGCAAACAACCTGCCGGTGCGCCGCACTTACTGTCAGCCTTGCCGGGAAAGTGTGGCACGCCGGGGAACATGATCTTCGATGATGCAGAACTGTTGCCCATGCATCACTACCTTAATAAATTTTAACCAACTATATATTTCAAACCATACATCACATGATAAAGATCAGGGATCTCGAAAAAATCTATCGCACGGAAGAGGTTGAAACAGTAGCGCTGAATAAAATTTCAATCGATGTTAAAGAAGGCGAGTTTGTTGCGATCATGGGACCATCAGGCTGCGGCAAATCGACCCTGCTGAATATATTGGGGCTTCTCGACGATCCCGATACCGGCAGCTTCCTTTTCAACAATATCGAGGTGGCAAATTTCAATGAACGCAAACGCGCCGAATTACGCAAGCATAATATCGGGTTCGTTTTCCAGAGTTTTAACCTTATCGATGAGCTCACCGTTTTTGAGAACGTTGAATTACCGCTGATCTATACCGGCGTAAAATCGGTCGATCGCAAAAAACGCGTGGAGGAGGTGCTTGATAAAATGCAGATCATGCACCGCCGCAACCACTACCCCCAGCAATTGAGCGGCGGTCAGCAACAACGTGTGGCCGTAGCGCGCGCCGTGGTAAATAATCCCAAACTTATTCTGGCCGATGAGCCTACAGGTAACCTCGATTCAAGCAATGGTAACGAGGTGATGACCCTGCTTACCGACCTCAACGAACAGGGTACCACCATCATCATGGTTACGCACAGTGAACACGATGCCCGTTACAGCCATCGCATCATTCGCATGCTCGACGGTCAAACTGTTTTGGAAAACATCATGGTATAAGAACAATGTGATAATCCCGACTAAAGCCGGGACAGGTGGTGATAATGAATACAAGACTGGCGATTATGCCAATGAACAATAACTCGTAGCATTATCGTCGCTATCAATAATTACCGGGAAAATTGAAAAGCAGAACGCATGTTCAGAAATTACTTCAAGATAGCCTGGCGCAGCTTTTTGCGAAACAAAAGCTTTTCAGCCATCAATATACTGGGATTGTCGATCGGCATTGCGGTTTGTTTTATCATTCTGCTGTTTGTGCAGGATGAACTGAGCTACGACCGGTTTCATGCAAAAGCAAACGACATCTACCGTATAGAGTTCAATGCCAGTATCAACAATGGGAAAATAAATGAAGCCAATGTAATGCCGCCGGTTGCCCGCACATTACAGAAAGACTATCCCGAAGTAAATGAAGTGACGCGGATCCGCACCATGGGCAACCCTCACATATGGGTGAACGAAAAACAATATGACGGCAATTCCCTGGTGTACGTTGATTCCAATTTCTTCAACGTCTTCAGCATTCCCCTGCTGCAGGGCGATGCCGGCACCGCCCTGCTTGCCCCCCACTCGCTTGTTATTTCCAAAGCGGTAGCACATACCTTTTTTGGCAAGGAGAACCCGTTGGGCAGGCTGATCAAATTTTCAAAGAACGGCGACGCTCCGCCGTTCACCGTTACCGGGGTGTATGATAAAATTCCCTCCAACTCGCATTTTCACTTCGACATCTTTGGTTCTATGGCAACCGATGCCGATGCACGAGGCGATACCTGGCTTACCTCCAACTACTTTACCTATGCGGTATTACAAAAAGGATACGACCATAAAAAACTCGAAGCCAAACTGCCGGGGATGGTTGAAAAATATATGGGCCCGCAAATAAAACAGTACATGGGCCTTACCCTCGAACAGTTCCGTACAAAAGGCAACAGTATAGGTTTTAAGCTGCGGCCATTGACCGCCATTCACCTGTATGGCAACTCCACTACCGAATTTGAACCGGGCGGCGATATCCGCTACATTTATATTTTCAGCGCGGTGGCCATCTTTATGCTGCTTATCGCCTGTATCAATTTCATCAATTTGTCTACGGCCGGCGCCGCCAAACGCGCCAAAGAAGTAGGCATGAGAAAAGTGCTGGGCTCGCGAAAAAAAGACCTCGTAAAACAGTTCCTGCTCGAGTCGCTGCTTATCACCCTCATTGCCCTGGGCATAGCAGCGATGCTGGTACAACTGGCATTGCCGGTATTCAATGAACTTTCGGGCAAGCACCTCCACTTCGGTTTTCAACTGAAACCACTGGCAGCCCTCTCCTTCCTTGGTTTACTGGTAAGCATACTGGCCGGCATGTATCCCGCCTTCTTTCTTTCCAGCTTCAAACCTATTGCTACGCTCAAAGGAAAATTCACCAACACCAGCGGTACATATAATTTACGCAGCGGTCTTATCGTATTCCAGTTCTTCATAGCCATTTGTCTTATCACCGGCACTATTGTAGTGTATAAACAAATGCAATTCATTCAAAACATTAAACTGGGTTACGATAAAGAACAATTGCTGGTAGTGAACAACAGCTGGACGCTGGGCAACAAAGAAAAAGTGTTCAGAGATCAGTTGCTGAACGACCCGCGTGTTGAAAATGTAACCGTGTCGGGCTACAAACCCGCTGGTCCCAGCTTTTACAACAATGCACTGGCTTACCCTGAAGGAAGGCAGAACGAGTTTATGAACATGCTGGAATACAGGATCGATGAACGGTATATTCCTACGCTGGGGATGGAAATGGTTACGGGCAGAAATTTCTTACCGTCGATGCCTTCCGATTCGCAGGCCATGATCATCAACGAAACAGCCGCCCGCGCTTTTGGCTGGGGCAATAATGCAACCGGTAAAAAAATATTCAGGGAACACACTGACCGTGGACCACATGCAGCCTATACCGTTATCGGCGTAGTGAAAGATTTTCATTTCCGGTCATTACATGAAGCCATTTCCCCGCTGTTGATGGTGTTGAACCCCGAAACCGGCCTGATCGTAAAAGTAAAGACAAAAGACGTTCAAAGCCTGCTGGCATCCATGAAAAAGCAATGGGAAACATTCAATACCATCGATCCCTTCAGCTGGTCATTTATGGATGAGCTCTACAACAAGACGTATACGGCCGAACGAAAGACCGGCCGCATTCTGCAAATATTTACCCTGCTTACCATCCTGGTTGCCTGCATGGGTTTATTCGGACTGACCATCTTTACCGCAGAACAACGCGCCCGGGAAATTGGCATACGCAAAGTGCTTGGCGCCAGCGTAACGCAGGTTACCGGCATGTTGTCGAAACAATTTATAAAACTGGTGATGATCGCCTGTCTCATTGCATTCCCGTTATCGTACTGGGTCATGCACCAGTGGCTGCTCGATTTCGCATACCGCATTCATCTCAATGCCTGGATATTCGTAACGGCAGGATGTATTGCCGTTCTCATTGCCTTGTGTACAGTAAGCGTGCAATCGATCAAAGCGGCCCTGGCCAACCCGGTGAAGTCGTTGCGCAGCGAATGAAGTTTGTAAGTTCATGAGTTATTCAGTTACTAAGTTGACCTCTAACTGAACAACTGAACAACTGAATAACTGAACAACTGAATAACTGAATTATTGATAGATACATTTATCCTCCTAGCAAAATAGCCATGTTTAAGCATTACCTAAAAATATCCTTCCGCAACCTGGCACAACAAAAAGTGCTCACGGGCATCAACATCCTCGGCCTGTCGATAGGCATTGCCTGCTTTAGTTTGTTCCTGTTGTACGCCGTGAATGAATTCAGCTACGACCGCTTTCATACAAAAGCCGATCGCATTTACCGCATTATTGAATGGTGGGAAGGCGAAGGCCGCGAACCCGGCGGTTCCGGATCAATAAGTACACCTGTTGCCCCGGCCATGAAAAAAGATTTTCCCGATGTGGAATATGCCGTGCGAACCACAGACCGTGGTTGCCTGGCCCGGGTGAACGATCACGTTTTCCATACTTCCATCACTTTTGCCGATGCTGACTTCTTTAATATATTTTCCTTTCCGCTGATCCGCGGCGATGTACACACCGCCCTGAAAGATCCCGGCCATCTTGTTGTAACCCGCGAAAAAGCGTTGACACTGTTCGGTACCACCGATGTAGTTGGTAAAACAATTCAAATAAAGATCGATACGGCCTATAAACCATTTACCATCAGCGCCGTTGCCGAAAACATTCCCGCCAACTCCTCAAAAAGCTTTCAACTGCTGGGCAACTTCGAGCACCTTGCCAATACCGAAATGGTAAAGCAAAGCAGCAACAACTGGCATATGACCATAGGCATCGATGCGTTTGTATTGCTGAAACAGGAGAGCCGCCTCGCAACTGATCATAAGAGGCTGGCATTGTTCCGTAAAAAATATGCCGAAGAAGAGATACAGGATAGAAAAGAATTAAAAAAAGGCAAAGGCAAAAAAGACCAACAGCAGGCAGTGCAGTCAGGCATAAGACTGCAACCGCTGCGCGATATTCATATGAACCCGCAGGTAGAAGGCGGCGCCGATCCCAAAAATATCTGGATCCTGATCACCATTGCAGCAGCCGTGTTGCTGATAGCCTGTATCAACTTTACAACGCTGGCCATTGGCCGTTCTGCAGGAAGGGCAAAAGAGATCGGCGTACGAAAAGTAATGGGCAGTGAACGCAAACAGCTTATTGTTCAATTCCTGTCAGAATCCTTCCTGCTTAGTGTACTCTCTGCCGTTACCGGCCTTATACTTGCCTGTGTGCTGTTGCCGTTATTCAATCAACTGGCCGGCCGCCAGCTTTATTTTTCCTTCAGCCGTTTCCCTGAGCTCATGTGGTTACTGGGCGGGCTCACGCTGCTCGTGGGTTTACTGGCAGGCAGTTACCCGGCATTGGTATTATCCTCATTCAACCCGGTAGAAGTTTTAAAAAGAAAGATCCGCGTAGGTGGTTCCAACCTGTTCACCCGCTCACTGGTAACCTTGCAGTTTGTGCTTTCCATTGGGTTGATCATTTCAACCATTGTCATTCTGCAACAGATCGCATTCATGCGCTCGAAAAATATTGGCTTCAACAAAGAGAACGTGGTAATGATCAATACGCAGCGCGTTGATGCAAAAAGAATTTACCCGTTATACAAACAGGCCATTCAGTCGAATACCGGCATCATGGATATAACCGCCGGTGAAATGGGGCTTGGTTCGGGCGAGGGACAAATGGGCCGGGGTTACCGCAACTATAAAGAGGAGATCTCCGGCGTTATCGAATACCCGGGTGATTATAATTTCCTGAATGCCCTTGGCATGCAACTGGTTGCCGGGCGTTATTTCGATCCCGCCATTGCATCAGATACCATGAGTGCCGTAATTGTAAACGAAGAATTGGTGCATACGGTTTTGGGCACTACCACCGCCAATGCATTGGGTAAAACAATAAATACGGCAAAAGGGAATAACCCGCCCAAAACCATCATCGGCATTTCACGCAATTTTAATTTTGAAGACCTTACGCACCAGGTAAGGCCGCAGCTATTCAGCCGTCCGGCTAACCTGGAGCCAGCCCGTATATATGTACGATTGCAGGCCGGTGATCCTGCTGCCAAACTGGCGCTGTTAAGTAACGCATGGAAAAAACTGGTACCCGATGCACCTTTCGAATACAACTTCGTTGATGAAAAGTTTGATCTTTTTTATAAGAGCGAAGAACGCTGGAGCACTATTGCCGGCTGGGCCGGCGGCATTTCTATTTTCCTCGCCTGTTTGGGTTTGTTTGGCCTGGCCGCGCTGGCAGCAGTGAACCGTACCAAAGAGATCGGCATCCGCAAGGTGATGGGCGCAACGGTAACACAGGTGGCAGGTTTGTTATCAAAAGATTTTATAAAGCTGATAACAATAGCGCTGGTGATTGCTTCACCACCCGCCTGGTATTTTATGAACAACTGGCTGCAGTCATATGCATGGCGCATTAATATCACCTGGTGGGTATTTGGCCTGGCGGGACTGTTTTCTTTGCTCGTTGCCGTTACTACGATCAGTATACAGGCAATAAAAGCGGCGATGGCCAACCCGGTGAATAGTTTAAGAACGGAGTGATCAAGAGGCAATGGGCAATAGGAAAATGAATGCAGGCATGACTAAAAATTTGCCACCGCAGCCAGGTAGAAAATATTTATACAAACGAACATACATTGTAATATGCTCAAAAATTATTTCAAAATAGCTTTCAGGAACCTATGGCGCCACCGCGTTTTTTCCTTCATTAATATAATGGGACTGACCGTGGGTATGACCGCCTGTTTACTGATCTTTCTGTATGTGCGTTTTGAATTGAGTTATGACCGGTTTCACCCCAAGGCCGATCGCGTCTATCGCGTTGTTGCCGATATAAAAACGCCCACAGAAACGCTCCCCAGCCAAGGCCCGGCCTGGGCGGTACCGGGACATATAAAATTCGATTTCCCGGAAGTGGAGGCGTTTACCCGGGTGGCGCCGGAAAATTTACTTTTCAGAAAGGGTGATATAAAATTCAACGAGGCCAATTCTATCTGGGCCGACTCGGCCTTCTTCCAGATCTTCGGTTTTAAACTGTTGAAAGGCGATCCCCGTACCGCACTGAAAGAACCATTCAGCGTAGTGATGTCAGCATCCACCGCCAAAAAGTATTTTGGCAAAGCCGATCCTATGGGACAAACCATCCTGATCACCAGCGAAGGCTCACCGGCCACCATAACCGGTATTATGCAGGACATGCCCGAGAACACGCAGGTAAAAGGCGATGTACTGGTATCAATGACCACCATTACCACGCAATACGCAAAAGGCATCGATGACCAGTGGAGCAACTATTCACCCTGGGCATATATACTGTTAAAACCCGGTACCGATGCCAAAACGCTGGAAAAGAAATTTCCCGCCTTCCTCGAAAAATGGAGCGGAAAGGAAATGAAAGAACTGCAGATGTTCGTTACCCTCAAACTGGAAAAATTAAAAGAAGTATACCTGTATTCAAGCCGCGGCGATTCATTAGGCAGCATCAGAAATGTATACATATTTTCCATTATTGCGCTATTCATTCTCATCATAGCCTGTATCAACTTTATAAACCTTACAACGGCGCGGGCATCGGAACGGGCAAAAGAAGTAGGCATAAGAAAAGTGGCGGGTGCGGTACGACCGCAACTGGCACGCCAGTTCCTGGGCGAATCGATCGTGATCTGTTTTATTGCATTCCTGCTCACCCTCGGGCTTTCCGCCCTACTGCTTCCTTCCTTCAACCAGCTCGCCGGCAAGACAATCAGCACCGGCATATTTCACGATGGCCCCCTCGTGGCCCTGTTGCTGGGCACCGGCATCGTGATCGGACTGCTTGCAGGTATTTACCCTGCCTTTGTTTTATCGTCTTTCAAACCGATAGAAGTACTGAAAGGCCGGTTTGCAACGGGCAACAAAGGCAACATATTACGCAAAGGACTGGTGATCTCCCAATTTGCGATCTCCACCGCATTGATCATTGGTACCATCATTGTGTATACACAAATGAGCTATATGCGTAACCGCGAACTTGGCTTCAATAAAGACCAGGTACTGGTAGTGGAAACAAAAAGCGAAAAAAAGCGGGGCGCATTGCAGGAAGCGATCTCCCGGCTACCGAATATTAAAACTTCCGCCTTATCGGCCAGCGTACCCGGCAGCGGTCACCCCGGCGCTTATTCAGAAGTGGAGAATGTCAAAGGCGATCTGCAGATCACCAACCTCGATCTGTATTTTGTTGATTTCGATTATATCCCGTTGTATAATTTTAAAATGGCGGCCGGCCGCGCCTTCTCGCGGGAATACAAAACCGATTCCGGCCAGGCAATGATCCTGAACGAAGCGGCGGTACGTATGCTGGGTTATCATTCACCCGACCAGGCAATTGGCAAAAAGTTCAAACAATGGGGCCATGAAGGCAGGATCATCGGCGTAATACAAGACTTCCACTACAAATCATTGCAAACGCCCATCAAGCCATTATCCATTCGTATGAATTGGGACAACACTACCCTGTTATCGGTAAAAGTGAATGCAGCCAATATACAAAAGACCATTGCATCCATTGAAAAAGAATTTAAAACGATTATACCTAACCGGCCATTCAGCTATTATTTTCTCGATGAATTCTTCGACCGGCAATACCGTAACGAAGAAAGGTTTGGCCGCCTGTTCCTGAACTTTGCCGTACTGGCCATTTTTATTTCTTGTTTGGGTTTGCTGGGGCTGGCCTCCTACGCAACCATGCAACGCACCAGGGAAATTGGCATTCGCAAAGTGATGGGCGCTTCGGTATCGAATATCATCAACCTGTTGTCGAAAGATTTTTTGAAACTGGTGATCATTTCGTTTTTCATAGCAGCGCCGGTTGCCTGGTATTTCATGCATAAATGGCTGGCCGATTTTGCCTATAGAACCAGTATCAGCTGGTGGATCTTTGCCATGGCCGGCGTACTGGCCATATTGATTGCCGTTGTAACCATCAGTGTACAGGCCTTCAGGGCAGCGGTGGCGAACCCGGTGAAGAGTTTGAGAACGGAATAGGGAAAATGAGAAAGGGAAACAGAAATACAAAATGTTGAATATCCAATGTTGAATGTCGAATGTCCAATGTAGAAGTGGAAATACATGCACGATTGCCGGTTTACGATTCACGAAACTTTAAGCAGATACAACCAAAGAAACCGATAAACAATGTTCAAAAACTATTTAAAAACCGCATGGCGAAGCATTGTACGCAACAAGGCTTTTTCGCTGATCAATATTACCGGGCTGTCGATCGGGATCGCGGCCAGTATGCTGTTGTTTATTGTAGTGCAGTATGAATTGAGCTACGATACGTTCCAACCGGATTACGACCGTATTCACCGGGTAGTAACGCAGGATAAATTCGACAAAGACATTACCTATAATTCAGGCATACCTGTTGCGGCGCTGGAAGCATTACGGGCCGAATTTCCCAATATACAATTTGGCGCCCTGCGTTCCATCTATGGCAGCCAGGTCACCGTTCCATCGGCAGGTAATGAAACAGGCAATAAGTTCATACAGGAAACCGGTATTTTCTTTTTAGAACCGCAACTGTTCAATGTATTTCAGTACAACTGGCTGGCCGGCGGCCCCACTTCATTGAACGACCCCAACAATGTGGTGCTCGATGAAAAAACAGCCGGTAAATATTTTGGCAGCTGGCAACAGGCGATGGGAAAAACCATCACGCTCGACAACGCCATACCGCTGAAAGTGAACGGCATTTTAAAGAACGTACCGGCTAACAGCGATCTGCCACTGGAAGTACTGATATCGTACAAAACGCTGAAACAACACGGGCCATCATATAACCACAACGAAAACTGGAACAGCACTTCAAGCAACTACAACATCTTTGCCTTATTGCCGCCACAGGCGAAAACAGCCAGTATCAACAATGCCCTGCTGCGGTTCAGCAATAAACAGTATGAGTCAAGAGGAAGAAATTCGATCAAAACACATTTCCTGCAACCACTGGGCATGGTGCATTTCGACCGCCGCTTCGAATCGTTTGGCGATCATGTTACCAGCAAAACAACGCTCGTTACGTTATCGCTCATTGGCCTGTTCATTATATTGATGGCCTGTGTGAATTTCATCAACCTGTCGACCGCACTGTCGGTTAACCGTTCGCGCGAAGTGGGAATAAGAAAAGTACTGGGCAGCAACCGCGGCCAGTTGTTCACACAGATCATGAGCGAAACGGCCGTTATCGTCGGCATATCGGTGATCGTGGCTTTAGGCATCGGGTATCTCAGTCTGCCCTATATAAAACACATCGCCTCCATACAGGAGCCCCTCAGCCTGTTTACACCTAAAATATTGGGAATGATAGCGGGCATCGGTATAGGCGTAACCCTGCTGGCCGGGTTGTACCCTTCGTTCGTAATGTCGAAATTCAACCCCATCAATGCGCTGAAGAATAAAATGGTATCAGCCAGCGTGCGCGGCGTATCGTTGCGCCGCAGCCTGGTGATCATGCAGTTCACGATCTCGCAGGTATTGATCATTGCTACCGCCGTAGCGGTTAGCCAAATGAACTATATCAGCAAAGCCGATCTGGGTTTCAATAAGGAAAGCGTGCTGGTATTGAGCGGTAACGGCGACAGCACTTTCCGTTCAAAACAAACCGCTTTCAAACAACAACTGATGCAGGCCCCCGGTGTACAGTCGGTAAGTTTTACCAGCGATGTTCCCTCTTCGGGCAATGTATGGGCCACCAATTTTGCATACAACAACCAGCCCGATGAAAAATTTCAGGTCACGTTGAAGTTCGCAGATGTGGATTATATAAAAACCTTCGGCCTGCAATTGTTAGCCGGCCGCAATCTTACTGAAAGCGACACCACCAAAGAAGCCATCCTCAATGAAACGCTGCTCAAAAAGCTGGGAATAAAAAATGCCAATGACGTCATTGGAAAAACCATCCGGCTCGGGCAGGGACAATCGTACCCGATTGTAGGTGTATTAAAAGATTTCAAGACCAATTCGCTGCGGGAAGAAATAAAACCGTTGATGATCTCCACGCGCCGGAGTTTTTATTCCCTTACAGCTATAAAATTACGTACCCACCAGCTGGCGCAAACGCAGGCAGCCGTTCAGAAGATCTGGGACCGGTTCTATCCCGAATATGCATATACCGCTTCGTATTTCGATGAAGACATTGCAGAATTTTACCAGCAGGAAGAACAGTTATCGCTGTTGTATAAGATCTTTGCCGGGCTGGCTATTTTTATTTCCTGTTTAGGTTTGTACGGACTGGTTTCTTTTATGGCCGTTCAAAAAACAAAAGAAGTAGGTATCCGCAAAGTATTGGGCGCCTCGGTATCGAGCCTGTTGCAATTGTTCTCAAAAGAATTTACCGTACTGATCATCATCTCATTTTTTATTGCGGGCCCGGTGGCCTGGTACCTGATGCATAGCTGGCTGAAGAACTTTGTTTACCGCGCTCCCCTGAGCGGCTGGTTCTTTATCAGCGCTATTGTGGGTTCCATACTCATTGCCTGGATAACGGTAGGGTATAAAGCCATCAGGGCGGCTCTGGCCAACCCGGTGAAGGCGTTGCGGAGTGAATGATGTTGCAAGTCAGTTGTTCAGTTGTTCAGTTGTTCAGTTGACCTCGCGGCAATTCTCAAACTCATTAACTCAAAAACTGAACAACTGAATAACTTAAATGAACTTTCCATATGATAAAAAATTATTTAAAAATAGCCTTCCGGAACCTTTGGAAACGCAAAGGCTTTTCGGTAATCAATATAATAGGGCTGGCCATTGGCCTCGCCACCTGTTTGCTCATCATGCTTTTTGTGCTCGATGAGCTCAGCTATGATCGTTTCAATAAAAAAGCCGATCGTATTTACCGGGTTGATGGTGATATCAAATTCGGCGGCAACCATTTCATCCTGGCGGTAGCGCCCGACCCTATGGGGCCAACGCTGAAAAAGGATTTTCCGCAGGTTGAACAGTATGTGCGGTTCCGCAGCAATGGCGGTTTCCTGGTAAAAAAAGGAAATGAGAACGTGCAGGAAAATAATGTGGTATATGCCGATTCTACCCTTTTCGATGTATTTACCCTGCCGATGGTCGATGGCAATGCCGCCACCGCATTACAGCAACCCAATACCGTGGTGATCACGGAAACAGTTGCCCGTAAATATTTCAACACACCAAATGCCGCGGGCAAAACATTCATCATCAACAACCGCCACAATTACACGGTTACAGGTGTTATCAAAGACATACCTTCGCGGTCGCATTTCAACTTCGATTTCTTTGTATCGATGGCAAGCCTGGAAGAAAGCAGGAAAAACAACTGGGTAAGTAATAATTTCAATACCTATATCGTGCTCAGGGAAGAAGCCGACCCTAAAAAACTCGAAGCGCAGTTTGATGCGCTGGTAGAAAAATATGTAGGGCCCCAGGTAAAGGCCCTGATGTCTATCGATATGGACGAGTTCAAAAAAAGCGGGAACTATCAACGGGTTTTGTTAACACCACTTACCAGCATACACCTGCATTCAAATAAAGTGGCAGAACTGGGCGCCAACAGCAGCATCCAGTATGTATATATTTTTTCGGCCATCGCCTTTTTTATTTTACTGATCGCCTGTGTGAATTTCATGAACCTGTCAACCGCCCGTTCGGCAAACCGGGCGCGCGAAGTGGGTGTGCGTAAAGTGCTGGGGTCATTAAAGAACAACCTGGTAAAACAATTCCTTACGGAAAGTATTTTGATCAGTTGTATTGCACTGGTGGTGGCGCTGGCGCTTGTTGCCGCCATGCTGCCTTACTTCAACCAACTGGCGGCAAAAGATATCAAACTTAATCTGCTGGCCAATCCCTGGCTGTTACCGGGTTTACTTTTGCTGGTATTGATCACCGGTTTGCTGGCTGGCAGTTACCCGGCGTTTTATCTTTCTTCATTCAAACCCATACAGGTTATCAAAGGCAAACTGGCGGCAGGTTTTAAAACAAGCCGCCTGCGCAGCGGGCTGGTGGTGTTCCAGTTTGCGATCTCCATTATTCTGATCATTGCCACTATAGTTATTTACAAACAACTTCATTTTATACAATCACATAAACCTGGCTTTAACCGCCAACAGGTAATGGTGATACATAATTCAACCCCGCTTGGCAATAAAGTAAAGGCATTCAGGGAAGAAATTGTAAAACTGCCTGGGGTCGACAATGCAACTATTTCAGGCTATCTGCCTACCAATAGCTGGCGGAACGATAATCCTGTGTTTGCCGACCCTACCCTCGATCAGAGAAGAGCCGTATCGATGCAAACCTGGGATGTAGATGAACAATACATTCCAACGCTTGGTATGGAAATGGTGGCGGGAAGGAATTTCTCAAAGGATTTTCCCACCGATTCAAGCGGCATCATTATCAATGAAGCAGCCCTCAGGTTGCTGGGTTTTACCGATCCTATCGGAAAACCATTGTATTTCATGCGCGATCTGAACAATAAAGACGACGTTTCTACCCTGCACATCATTGGCGTAATAAAGGATTTCAATTTTAACAGCATGCGGCAGCAGGTAACGCCCCTGGCTTTAATGTTGGATGCGCACAATGGCAACATAGCGGTGCGGATAAACAGCGCCGATATACATCAGCTGGTGGCACAAATAGCGCGCAAATACAAAACCATGGCGCCGGCTGAACCGTTCAATTATTCCTTTATGGATGATGACTTCAATAATTTATACCGCACCGAACAGCGTATGGGTGTAATAGCTGTCTCCTTTTCTTCCCTGGCCATTCTGATCGCCTGTTTGGGTTTGTTTGGCCTTGCCGCCTATGCCGCTGAGCAACGCACCAAAGAGATCGGCATCAGAAAAGTGCTGGGCGCCACCGTTAGCCATATTACGGCCATGCTGTCGAAAGACTTTTTGCGGCTGGTGGTCATTGCCGCCGTTATTGCCTTCCCGGTTGCCTGGTGGTTTATGCATAGCTGGCTGCAGGACTTTGCCTACCGCACCGATATCAGCTGGTGGGTATTTATTATGGCAGGTATAATGGCTGCATTGATAGCGGTGGTAACGGTAAGTTTTCAAACCATAAAAGCGGCTATTTCGAACCCTGTAAAAAGCCTGAGGACGGAATAACCAACAGACAATTGGCAAATCGGAAATTCGCAAATATGAGGCAAGCCCGAAAATCGGCGATCCTTGCCAATTGCAAATTGCCAATTGATTCATTGTATCGAAACCGGACACTTTTTGTATCGTTAACGAACTCATGCTTTTGTAATTCCCTTATAGTATATTGCAAATCACACAACTACAAACTGGCATGTGGTTAATTGGGTAATGTGATAATGAAATACAGAATGGGCCTGGTGCTAATGTTAAACGCGGTACCGGAAACTGGCAACCATATAACCTGACACCTGAAACTTGTAACCTGAAACGATAAACAAATAACATGATCGAACTGAAGCACATTTCAAAATGGTACCAGGTAGGCGGTAAACCAACTTTTATATTAAAAGATATTAATCTGACGATCAAAGAAGGAGAATTCGTTTCCATTATGGGGCCGTCCGGTTCGGGCAAATCGACCCTGTTGCATATCCTCGGCATGCTCGATGATGCTTCCGAAGGTGAATACCATTTTATCGACCAGCCTGTGCATACCCTGAAAGAAAAGCAACGGTCGCAAATATATAAGCAACATATTGGATTTGTGTTTCAGGCATACCACCTCATCGATGAGCTTACGGTATATGAGAATATTGAAACGCCGCTTATATATCAGAACATAAAAACAGCCGAACGTAAAGCCATGGTGGCCGATATGATCGACCGGTTCAATATCGTGGGTAAAAAAGACCTCTTTCCTACCCAGCTCTCGGGCGGACAACAACAGCTTGTTGGCATTGCCCGCGCGTTGATCGCCAAACCAACATTATTACTGGCCGATGAGCCAACCGGCAACCTGAATTCAAAACAGGGTGAAGAGATCATGGACCTGTTCAAACAATTGAATAAAGAAGGCGTCACCATTATTCAGGTTACCCATTCGGAAAAGAATGCCGGTTACGGAACGCATATCATTAACCTGCTGGATGGTAGAATTGAAAACTAATGTGATAATGTGATAATGGAATACAGTGCCGATTGGCAGTTTAGTAACCTGAGAACAGTCATGAGTAACGATAATAGAGCTTCTCACGATTCACGATTGACGATTGTAGCTAACAAAACAAGAGATTCAAAAATGAGATTCCGCAACATAATATTATTAAGTAGCATAGCCATGATCACGTACATGGATGGCCGGGGACAAAGTATAACCGGTCGTCCATTGTCGTTGCAGGAAAGCGTGCAAACCGCTATCAAAAACAACTTCGATGTAAAGCAAATGGACCTGAGCATGGAGCGTGCGAACATAACATTACGCCAGTCGAAAGCCAACCTGTTGCCGGGCGTTAGTGGTGAAATAAATCATACGCTTAACCAGGGCCGCAGCATTGACCTGAGCACCAACAGTTATGTGAACCAGCAACAAACATCGGGCAGTTATGCTTTATCGGGCAATGTTACCCTGTTCAATGGACTGCGGTTGCAGAATACATTAAAGAGTTCGCAATACGCCTATGAAGCCAGTAAAATGGAATTGCAAACCAGCAAAGATCAGTTGATGCTGAACGTGATACTGGCCTACTTACAAATTCTCACCAATTCCGATCTGTTACAGCAGGCGTATAAACAGGCCGAAGTTACGCAGAAACAGGTTGAGCGCCTCGATCTCATGAATAAGGAAGGCGCCATAAAACCGTCGGACCTTTCGGATATGAAAGGGCTATGGGCCGATAATAAGTTGAGTATAATAAGAAGCCAGAACGATCTTGATGGCGCAAGACTTTCTTTGTCGCAACTGATGAATGTTCCCTATAACAAAGAATTGCAGGTAGAACGGCTGCGTGCCGACCAGGTTGAAATGAATTATACCACAACCCCCGATAGCATTTTCAGTATTGCCCTGCAACAACTGGCAATTATAAAGGCCGCCGATCTGCGCACTAAGAGTGCGGAAAAGGCGGTACAGGCGGCAAAAGGCAACCTGTTTCCCTCGATAGGGTTGGGCGCCGGTTTTTATACCCCCTACTCCAGCACCGCCCGCGATTCGGCAGCTCAGAAAATTGAATACTACGATCAGCTCAGCAACAATTACCGCACGTATGTAGGGGTAGGCATCAATATTCCCATCTTTAATAATCTGCGCAACCGCAACCAGGTTGCCATGGCCAAAATTGATCTTAAAAGCGCCACCTATGCGGCACAAACCCGGCAGATACAGTTAAAACAGAATATTGAACAGGACCATTTCAATATGACGGCGGCCAAAAACAGGTACCTCGCCCTGCTCGACCAGGTGGCGGCATATATGGAATCGTTCAATGCCGCCGAAGCCCGTTTCAATGCCGGCGCTTCCAATTCAATAGATTATCTTATTGCCAAAAACAACCTCGACCGGGCCAATGTAAATCTCATCATCGCCCGTTATGATTATATACTGCGTACAAAGATCCTGGATTATTACCAGGGAAAACCGTTGTGGTAATAAAGACCATTTACTGACCCGATTTTTGTTTGCCCCGAACCAAAAGAAATTGAATCTGGGGTAATTCTGTTTGCGCAGTCTCGCTTCAAAACAGAAACGTACTGATTCCGTCAGGAAATGTATATAATCTGTCAGCGCGGTGTTCGCGCTAACAGAAAACGCGAAAAATCTGTCAGCGCGGTGTTCGCGCTAACAGAAAACGCGAAAAATCTGTCAGCGCGGTGTTCGCGCTAACAGAAAACGAGAAAAATCTGTCAGCGCGGAGTCTGCGCTAACAGAAAACATGTTCGCGCTAACAGAAAACGCGAAAAATCTGTCAGCGCGGTGCTCGCGCTAACAGAAAATACATTGGAACCAACAGAAAATGAATCTGCACTAACAGAAAATGAGGTAAATCCCGATGGTGTGATGTGCCGGCTGGCAGAATTATTGGGTTTAAACCCATCTTTTGGCAAAAGATCGCATTTTGGATGAATTTCAAATAAAAATCCCGCCATCGGCGGGACCTTTTCAGAGCGGAAGACGGGACTCGAACCCGCTACCTAAAGCTTGGGAAGCTTTCGCTCTACCAGGTGAGCTACTTCCGCGTATATAAACCTGCGCTTATCAGCTTGGGATCCGCCAGCTGGCGGACTACCAACTGAGCTACTTCCGCATGTATGTTATTTTTAAACCTGCACCCAACCTGCTTCCACATACATTAATATAAGCACCAATTCATCCCCATGCGTCACATCAACACAATTACATAATCATACAAAGCGGTGTTCCTAAGTTAACTAAAAAACAAACGCCGTAAAAGACAATCGTACCCCAAAAATTTTACTTTATTCAACCAGCTATCACGACAATTTCTCTCCCGGAAATTCAGTAAATTTATATACACAGGGTTACAGCAAGGAATAATCGTTTTCTATATTCAAATTCCCTTATGCCTGAACAACTCATCAATGACGTTTCTGATACAGCACGCTGGATCGCCGCATTCAGAGCGCTTGAATCTGAACGTACCGATGCTGTGTTCAAAGATCCGCTCGCCCGCAAACTGGCTACCGACAAAGGCTTTCAAATGGTTGAAGCCACTCCCATCAAAGATCATATGGCTTTCGCCATGGTAACCCGCACCACCGGTATCGATCGGTTGATAAACAGGGCCATTGAACGTGGCATCGACACCGTTATCAATCTTGGCGCCGGCCTCGACACCCGGCCATATCGTATGCCCCTGCCGGTTAACCTTCGCTGGGTAGAAGTTGACTTTCCGCACATGGTCGATTACAAAAACAAAATGCTCGAAAACGATATACCGGCCTGTCACCTGCAACGGCTGCCGGCCGATCTTTCGAACGACAGGGAACGCAACGCGCTGTTCACCCGGTTGGGCAATGAAGCCAAAAGGGCCCTGATCATCACCGAAGGCGTGGTTGGTTATCTTACCAATGAACAGGGCGCCCAGCTATCGCGGGCGCTGTTTGCCATGCCTGCCTTTCACTACTGGATCATGGATTATCATGGCGGGCTGCGCCGCCACCGCCGCGCCACCGACCTGAAAAAGATCCTGGCCAATGCGCCCCTGCAATTCAATGTAGAAAACCCCATCGCCTTCTTTACCGCCCATGGCTGGAAAGTGCATGATAATATCTACCTGCTCGATGAAGGCGACCGCATCGGCCGAAAGCTCCCATCCTTCAAATTCCCTTTAAGCCTGTTTATCAAACTCTTTCCCAAAAAAGCCCGCGAGATCGGAAATAAGACATACGGGTATGTTTTGTTTGGGAAGTGATTGAATACAGCCGAAAGCAAAAGGCCGGAGCCGCAGGCGAAGGCAACGGCTGGCGCGATAGCGCCCAGGCAGGCCCGGGAACTGTAAACTAAGAACTGTGAACTATGAACTATGAACTAAGAACTGTGAACTTTGAACTGTGAACTAAGAACTGTGAACTATGAACTGTGAACTATGAACTGTGAACTATGAACTGTGAACTGTGAACTGAAACCTACCCCATTTAGTCAGCGTGACGCCCTCGTCAACTCGTCAACTTATCAACTTATCAACTACCCTGCGGCCCCAAAAGGGCCACAGGGTGCCAACCTGTCATTGTTACCCTTTTTTGGCTATCTTTGCCATCCCAAAAACTGAATTGTTGATGTTAGAGCGGATGAACCATACGATGCACGAGGAAAACCGGCAGGGAGAAGCCTATGCTCCCTTTGTAAATGACCCCATTGTATATAACAAAAAATTCTACATTGAGAGTTACGGCTGTCAGATGAACTTTTCCGACAGCGAAATCGTAGCGTCTATTTTGAACGAGAACGGATTCGGCGCCACCCGCAATTTCGAGGAGGCCGACCTGATCCTGATCAATACCTGTTCTATTCGCGAAAAGGCCGAACAAACCGTACGCAAACGCCTGAGCGACCTGCGTACCGTTAAAAAGAACAATCCCGGCGCCCTTATCGGCGTACTGGGCTGTATGGCCGAACGCCTGAAAGCAAAGTTCCTGGAAGAAGAAAAGCTGGTTGATATGGTGGTGGGCCCCGATGCCTACCGCAGTCTGCCCGGCCTTATTACGGAAGCCGAAACCGGGCAAAAAGCGGTGAACGTGCTGCTGAGCCGCGAAGAAACCTATGCCGACATCTCCCCCGTTCGGCTCGACAGCAATGGCGTGTCGGGCTTTGTAAGCATTATGCGGGGTTGTAATAATATGTGCTCGTTCTGTGTGGTACCCTTTACCCGGGGCCGCGAACGCAGCCGCGACGTTCATTCTATTTTAAAAGAATGCACCGATCTGTTCAACGCCGGTTACAAAGAAGTGACCCTGCTGGGCCAGAACGTTGACAGCTACTATTGGGTACCTGAAAATGAGGTAGCCGGTGTTCCCGTAACATTTGCCAGCCTGCTCGAACAGGTAGCCCTCATTGATCCCTCACTGCGTGTTCGCTTCTCCACTTCGCACCCGAAAGACATTACCGACGATGTGCTGCACACCATGGCGAAGTATGAGAACATTTGCAAATACATTCACCTGCCGGTGCAAAGCGGTTCTACCCGCGTATTGCAACTGATGAACAGAACGTATACCCGCGAATGGTATATGGCCAAGGTTGACCGCATAAGGGAAATACTGCCCGGATGCGGCATCAGCTCCGATATCATTGCCGGTTTTTGTACCGAAACGGAAGAAGACCACCAGGATACGCTCAGCATTATGCGTCACAGCAAATATGATATGAGCTATATGTTCTTTTACAGCGAGCGCCCGGGCACCCTGGCCGCCCGCCGGTATAAAGACGATGTGCCTGAAGAAGTAAAGAAAAAGCGGCTGGATGAGATCGTGAAACTGCAAAATGCGCTGAGCCGTGAAAGTAACCAGCACGACCTGGGCAAAACATTCAAAGTATTGATCGAAGGAAACAGCAAACGCAGCGACCATGACTGGATGGGTCGTAACAGCCAGAACAAAGTGGTGGTTTTTCCAAAAGAACAATACCCGTTGAACAAAGGCAGTTACGTAATGGTTAAGGTATATGATTGTACAGGTGCTACGTTGATCGGAAAAATTGAACCATAATGGTTGCCGGTTACCAGGCCCCGGTTTCCGGAACCTGGCAACCGGTAACAGCTCCATAATAAGCGTTAACTTTCAAAACCAGTTGAAAGAGCCTTGAAGCTGTCAGTTTAACAATAGCGTTGAACCCGCCCATACCCAAAAGGGCATTTATTATTGACAGAATAAATCCGGGGCATTGCCCTGATTAAAATAATCCGGATCACCTTCATGCATGATCATCGCTGATAACCGCAGGGGGTATCTGAAAAAAATTAGTAGTATCGTGGATATTCAAAGTATCAAAAACAGGTTCGGCATTATCGGTAACGCGCCGGCACTGAACTTTGCACTGCAGGTAGCCGCACAGGTAAGCAATACCGATCTTACCGTGCTTATAGCAGGAGAAAGTGGTGTTGGTAAAGAAGCATTTTCTGTTATTATTCATGCCTTATCGGCCCGCAAGCACAATCCTTTCATTGCTGTCAACTGCGGCGCCATTCCCGAAGGCACCATCGATTCTGAATTGTTTGGCCACGAGAAAGGGTCCTTCACGGGCGCAGTTGACGCCCGCAAAGGTTATTTTGAAACCGTGAACGGCGGTACCATCTTCCTCGATGAAATTGGTGAAATGCCGCTGGGCACTCAGGCCCGCCTGCTGCGGGTGCTTGAAACCGGCGAGTTCATTCGCGTTGGATCAAGCAAAGTGCAAAAAACAGATGTACGTGTAATTGCCGCCACCAATAAAGACCTGCTCACCCTCACACAAAGCGGTAAATTCAGGGAAGACCTCTATTACCGCCTGAGCACGGTGCCCATTCGGGTGCCTTCACTGCGCGACCGCGTTGAAGACATTCCGCTTCTTTTCAGAAGGTTCAGTGTTGATTTTGCTGAACGGTACAAAACCACGCCCGTACAGCTCGACGATGAGGCAAAAGATGTGTTAATTAATTATCCCTGGCCCGGTAATGTGCGTGAATTGAAGAATATTGCAGAGCAGATCTCCGTGCTGGCTTCCGATAAACTGGTTTCGGCCAACGAACTGAAACGCTTTTTACCCAATCGCGATTTCAACCGCCTGCCGGTGCTGGCCAACGCCGGCAACCCCGTAGCCAACGGGCATGAGTTTGCCAATGAACGGGAGATCCTGTACAAGCTCTTTTTCGATATGAAGAAAGATGTGACCGAGCTGAAAAAGATGTTTGTCGATATTCTGCAGAACCCAGGCACCAGCGTGCAGAACCAATCGATACTGAACGAGCTGAAAACAAAAGAACTGCTACCTTCCACTTTTGTACAGCCGGTTGTAACGGGCAATCAGCAACCGATGATGGTGCATCACGATAACGACGACATTCATCATCACGAAGAAGTGGATGAGTCGCTCAACATCATGGACAAAGAAAAGGAACTGATAGAAAAAGCACTTAAAAAACATAAAGGCAAACGTAAAGATGCGGCCCTTGACCTTGGTATAAGTGAAAGAACGCTGTACCGAAAACTAAAAGAATATGATATTAAAGAATGATAAAACCAATGGGCAATTGACAATAAGCATTAAGCAATACCGCATCGCGGCTGTAAAAGCTTTTTGCCGATTGCCAATTGTCTATTGCCTATTGCCTATTGTATTATTGACTTCAGGTTGCTACTCTTTCAAAGACATTGGCCAGATCCCCAAGGAAGTGAAAACCTTCCGCGTAACTTATATCGAGAACAAGGCCCGGTATATCAACCCGCAGTTAAGTCCGCAGTTGTCCGACAGGTTGCGCCAGAAGATCATGGGGCAAACCCGCCTCGCCGGTGTGCAAACCGAAGACGCCCATTACGATATCGGCGGCCAGGTAACAGGTTACACGTTCAGTACCACCGGTATTTCGCAACAGCAGGCCACCACCCAGCGCCTTACCGTCACCATTCATATCAATTTTAGGAACAACCTCGACCCTTCAAAGAATTTTGAAGCCGATGTTTCCCGTAACTTCGACTATTCGGCCGGTCTGACCATTACGCAGGCCGAGCAACAATTGAACGAAACCATCATCAAACAGATGGTGGATGAAATTTTCAACCGTATATTTTCAAACTGGTAAGCTGGGTTACATGCAATATCATATTCAAACGCTGGTTAAACATCTTTTTGATAAGGACTCTTTTGAGCAGGTAAGCGCAGATGAACTGAAACAATTCACCGAAGATTACCCGTATGCCGCTGTTGGACAGTTCCTGTATGCCAAAAAGCTGAAGGAAAGCGGCGCCCATAATAATAATGCACAGAGCGAGCAGGCTTCGCTGTATTTTCATAATTCATTATGGCTGCGCTGGCAGTTAGATCAAAAAGAAGAAGCGCCGGTAATACCGGTGAAAGCCGAAGAGCAGGCGCAACAACCAGGTTTCCGTATTGTGGTGCAAATGCCAAAGAACGGTCCGGCCGTTTACAACCCGGCTACCGGACAGGAAGAACCTAAAGAAGAAGAACCAGCAATGCAGGCTGCAGCCGAACCGGTTGCCGAAACGCCTGCGGAAAATATAGAAACTGCAGCAGAAGCCGAGGCGCCTGTGCAGGCAGAACCGGCAGCTACCGAAAAGGAAAGATCGCTGCAGGTAAATGAGGACGGCTCTCTGGTTGAACAGGAGGCCCGCGAACAGGCGGCGGCAACAACTGAACAAACGCCGGAAGTTGAAAGCGCACCTGACTCCCCTGCCGCTGCTGAAGCCGCCCAAAATGCGGTAAACACCGAAGAAGCGCTAACGCCCGTTGCCGGCATAACTGACAATAAAGAAGCAGACGATATTGTACCGGCGGTTGAAGTTGTAGAGGGAGAAGCGGATGTCGATGACGTGATAGCCGCCGTGGAAGTAACGCCCGAATTAGCCGATGCCAATGCCGTTCCAACAGAAATCGACGACATTGTACCGGCGATAGAGATCGAGGAAGCCGATACCGATGATATTGTTCCGGCAATAGATGCCGAACTGATACCGCCTGTAGAAGGAGCACCCGTACAGGAAGCACCTGCCGAAACAGCGCCTGCCGCTGAAATCGCCGCCGCAGCGGAAACAGTTCCGCCCGGGACAGCTATCGAAGAACAGGTTGAACCGATTGCCGAACCCATACCGGCCGAAGCGCCGGTGGCGTTGGTGGCCGAACCGCCTCAACCGGTAGCTTCCGTTCCGGAAGAACCTGAAGCGGAAGAACCGGCGCCGCAGGCCAATCCGTTTGGCTTTACGCCTGCCGGCCAGGACCTCAAAATTTCAGTTGACCCGGGTGAACCGATCTTTGAATCGTACCATACCATCGACTATTTTGCCTCACAGGGTATAAAACTGGGCCAGGCCGATTTTAAAGACAAGATGGGCAAGCAGTTAAAAAGCTTTACCGACTGGCTGCGGAGTATGAAACGCATAGGCGGGCCCATTGAAACAAATACCTCGCTCGATGAGGTCACTAACCAAAGCATTCAACGTATAGCCGAACATTCGGTGGAAGAAAAAGAGGTGCTCACCGAGGCGATGGCCGAAGTTTGGGCCAAGCAGGGCAATGCCGGAAAAGCAATACGGGTATACGAGAAATTAAGTTTGCTTAATCCCGCCAAAAGCACTTATTTTGCGACAAGAATTGAACAATTAAAAGCACAGTGAAATGATCTATTTGTTCCTGGTACTCATAATAATAGCTAGTGTAGCGATCGCGTTGTTTATCCTTATCCAGAATCCCAAAGGCGGCGGATTGGCCGGAAACATAGCCGGTTTCAATAGCCAGTTCATGGGCGTAAAACAAACAACCGACGTACTGGAAAAAGGTACCTGGGTTATGGCAGTAGCTATTGCCCTGTTGTGTTTGACATCGGCCTTCTTTATCCCACAAGGTAAAGTCAGCCGCGAACCGGTTAATGCCCGTCCGGCAGCTACAGCCCCCGCTCCTGCCAGTGGCTCACCTTTACAAACACCGGCTGCCCCTGCGAAATAATTTATTTTAAAAATATAGTTCAACCCTGTCTTTTTACCGGCAGGGTTTTTTATTTTGGTGAATGGTGAATAGTTCACGATTCACGAAGCATAGAACAATAGGAAAGGTCAAAATTGAGTTATCATTGACCATTGACGATTAGCATAGTTCTTGCACAACATCAATGAAACAGACTCAACGGATGATAAAAAATTAATCTATATCCCATGTTCAGAAAACTGGTAATAAGCGTTCTGGTTATCGTAGTACTGGCAGCTGCTTTTGCCGGCTGGCAATTTTTTACCGCCAACACCGCCTTTTCCGAAAAGTCGAAATACTTATATATACATACCGGCCATGCCACCTGGCCCGAGGTAATGAAAACGGTGCGCGACAGCAACCTGGTAAAAAGTGCGGCTGCTTTCGATATGCTGGCCACCCGGCTCGAAGTACCGCAAAAGCTGAAACCAGGCCGCTATGAAATAAAAAAGGGCATGAGCCTGATGGATATTGCCCGCATGTTGCGCAACGGCACCCAGGCGCCGGTGAAACTGATCATCACCCGGTTTCGCACAAAAGAGCAGCTGGCCGGTTTCCTCGGCCGTAAAATGGAGATAGACTCCGCAGATGTGGTAGCTTATTATACCGATTCATTACAGCAGCTCGGTTTCGATTCCAATACCGTAATGTCGATTTTATATCCCAACACGTATACTTACTTCTGGAACGCCTCGGCGCAAACCATTTTCGACAAATTTTATACAGAATATAAAAGGGTATGGACAGATGAACGGCGCAACCAGGCGCGGAAGCTGGGCCTCACCCCCATTCAGGCATACACGCTGGCGTCTATTGTAGAAGAAGAAACGCAGGTGCTCGATGAAAAAGATACCATTGCCAGTGTTTACCTGAACCGGTTGAACAAGGGAATGAAATTACAGGCCGACCCTACCATAAAATTTGCCATGAAGGATTTTACCCTGAAACGTATTTACCTCAAATACCTGACGGTAGAATCGCCTTATAATACCTATATGAATACCGGCTTGCCCCCCGGCCCCATTTGCACCCCTTCATTACAAACGTTGGATGCAGTTTTACAATCGCCGCAAACGAATTATCTTTATTTTGTAGCGAAAAGCGATTTTTCGGGCCGGCATGTGTATACTGAAACATATGGTCAGCACCTGAAAGTTGCCAGGGAATTTCAACAGGCTTTGGATATAGAACAAAAGAAAAGAGCAGCAAAAGACAGTGCAGCAGCAACGCTTAAATGAACGTAGAAAGAATAATATCAAACTCCCCTCCTGTTCGCTTTTTATCGGAAAAAAGCAAGAAGATCGTTCTGCCGGGTTTCGAAGGAGTGCCCCTGTTCGATGTGATCCTGTTCTTCAAAGAACAGGTAGCGCGCGTAGGACTTACCGAAAGGGCTTCGGCCATTTCGTATAACTTTATCATGTCCATTCCGCCAACGTGTTTGTTCCTTTTTACATTAATACCGCAGCTACCGTTCGTTCGCCGCGCGCAGGTAAAACGGCAACTGCATACCATCATTCGCGACATCATTCCCGCCGATACCTATAACAAAAACATCATCGCCTTTGTAGATAGTTTTTTCAAACAGGACCATATCGCCCTGCTGTCGTTCGGGTTTTTGTTGCTTATCTTTTTTGCGTCGAACGGCATGATGGGATTAATGCGTTCTTTCAATAAGAACTATATAGGTTTCGAAAAAAGAACGGGGTTGAACACCCGCCTGGTGGCCATCAAGCTCACTTTTATAAACATGGGTTTGTTACTGGGTTGTTTGCTGTTGCTGGTACTGCAAAGCGCAGTTTTGAAATGGCTGGGTATTAAAAGTTTATTTGTGCTGAACGTGATCGGCGTGTTCAGATGGCTGTTCATCATCAGCCTTATATTTTATGCCATCGCTTTCATTTACAAATATGCGCCGGCTATACAAAAACGATGGAAGCTGGCATCGCCCGGCGCCATCCTGGCCACGTTCCTGAGCATCCTTACCACGCTGGGATTTTCCATCTTCGTGAACAACTTTGGCAAATACAACGCCTTATATGGCTCAATAGGCACCATCATCGTGCTGATGATCATTATTTATATCAACTCGCTGGTGCTGCTCATAGGGTACGAGCTGAATGTGAGCATTCACTCAATAAAGGCAATGGCCGAAGAACGAATGAAACAGGTGCACCACAATACAAGCGATGATCTTATTTTTCACGACCGGGTGTAATCCGGTACGCACGGTCACATTACGAATAAATCCTATTTTTTAATAAAATTTTAAAGCCGGGTGCAAGAAAGTGCTAGGTAGAACCGGCATTTTTTAGTAAACTTTGCATAGCTATTCCTATAACAGATCTGCTACAATGAAAGCTCCCTATTAAAATTTTCATGAAGCATACAATCCCCGGCCCTGTTTATAACAATAATAAAAAATGTCAGATGAAAAAAACAATGAACAGCTTATTGCTGCTGCCCGCAATGGTGTTTTTATCATTTACTATGAAAGACCCACTACCGTTGGGGTCAGCCGTACCAAAAGCAGACAATAAGTTAAAAGATATTTCCGGCAAAGATGTAACCCTCAAAGAAGCGATGAAAGAAAATGGTTTGCTGGTAATGTTTAGTTGCAATACCTGCCCTGTGGTGATCAACAATCAGGCCCGTACCAGGGAAATCTGTCAGTTTGCCACACAACAAAACATTGGTGTAGTTTTATTGAATTCTAATGAAGCTAACCGTAAAAGTTCCGAGTCGTTAAGTTCTATGCAGGACTATGGACAGGGACAGAATTATAGTTGGTACTATGCAGTGGATAAGAACAACGAGCTCGCCGATGCATTTGGCGCCTCCCGTACACCGGAATGTTTTCTTTTCGACAAGAATGGAAAACTGATATATCATGGCGCAATCGATGACAGCCCTTCCGATGCTGCAGGTGTAAAACGTGTTCATTTAAAAGAAGCGATCAATGAAGCAGTGGCTGGAAAGGAAGTATCGGTTAAACAATCAAAATCGGTTGGTTGTAGTATTAAGAGAATTTCATAACACCAATAAGTCCCGTTTTTAAAATCTGTACAAACCCTCTGCCTGCTGGCGGAGGGTTTTTGTTTTTGACGAACTTAATGTTGTTTTTTTAAAACAACACTCCTCCCATGTTTTGATGAAGCGCAACAGGCGGGCCCTGTTGAATAAACTCTACATTAAGCCCTATTGCGTATCATATACCTATGATCTTATGATTGTTACAACGGCCAAAACGGGCAAGGCACAAAAAATGCTGCTATAGTGCTGCGCTGCTAAACCGTGGTCAAATACTTATAAAAACACCAAAATAAATTTCACATGAAAGCAACAACAATTTTTTCAACGTTTGCAGTATGCGCTATGATCTCGATGTTAGCCTGTCAAAGTCCTACATCAGATGGAACCTACACCGATTCAACAGGGGCTATAAAACAGGAGCCGGATAACACGCGAACGGCCCCGGAAAGCAATATAGTTGATTCTGTAAAAAGCGCACAGGGGACGGTTGATGATAATACGCATCGTTTTATGAAGAATGCCGCCGAAGCAGGGAAAGCAGAAGTTGAATTTGCCAAACTGGCGAAAGACCGCGCTACTAACCCGCGCGTAAAGAATTTTGCGGAAATGATGATCAGGGATCATACTGTAGCCAATGATGATCTTATGGCCATAGCCCGTGATAAGAGTGTAACATTGCCATCGACCTTGGGTGATCACCAGGACGACCTGGAGGATTTAAGCAAAAAGAACGGAGCTGAATTTGATAAGGCATATATGAAAGCAATGGTAAACGGTCATGAAGAGGTAGTAAGTGATTTTGAAAAAGCTGCGCAGAACGATATTGATCCCGCTGTGAAAACATTTGCAGCTCAAAAATTACCGATATTAAGAATGCACCTCGATTCAGCGAAAGCGATCAATAAGGCGCTGAAGTAAGTTAACAAGTTGACGGGTTAACCTGTTAACCAGTTAACTCGTCAACTTGTTCTCTATTAATGGGCCTGCTGCATATAAAGCCTGTATCAACTTTATCACCTGTATCTACCTTTCAACTGTTTCTCAACCTGCCGCACAGAGCGTACCCTGTCAACTCGTCAACTCGTCAACTGGTCAACGCGTCAACTCGTCAACAAGTCAACTCGTCAACTAGTTAACCCCTTAACTCATTTCCTCTCCCCCACCAGCTTCTTCACCTCCAGCTCCACCTGCCTGTCGGTCATTGGCCGGCCAAAGAACTGCCGGTAACCGGTATTGTTGTTCACGAATAACGTTGAGGGCAGGGTGCCATCCCATTTGGGGTCTATCTTCGGACAAAAATAATCGGCATTGGTTTCGTTGAGCCAGAAGAAAGTGGCTTCGAAGTTTTTCCTTTTTACAAGCTCCTGTATTTTGGTTGGGTAAGAAGATGTGAAGTCGAGGCTCACCAGCAATAACTCCACTTTCTGATCGCTGTACTTTTTCACCGTTTGCATAAAGTAAGGGATCTCTTCAATACAGGGTGCGCACCAGGTAGCCCAGCAGTTTACCACCAGCGGATGATCGCTGTTTTTTATGTATTCTTCCACTTCTGTGATCTTCACCTTCCTGATGTGCTGACTGAAGGCTGAAGATGTTAACAATACCAGGAATGCTATCAATGGAATATTCTTCATTCAAGCTAAGTTTAAAATCGTGAACCGGCAATCGGCAACCGTGAACCGGCAACCGTGAAAATGCAATCGGCAATCGGCAAATCATCCATCCCGCCATTCGTGGCGCATTCCGAATTTGTATTCCATTATCGAATTATCGAATTATCACATTAGCATATTAGCACATTAGCCAATTAGCCAATTTCGTCTTCCACCCCCCACTTATTCAACAACCCGGTTAATTGCGGTTCCGGTATCCGGCACTTATCGTAATGCCCCGCCAGTACCTTCTGGCGTTGCGCTTCGTACAGGGTAACCGCACAGGCAACGGAAATGTTCAGCGATTTAATAATGCCTACCTGCGGAATAATGAAATTGCCATCGGCCATGGCGCGTATTTCGTCGCTCACCCCCGAATGTTCATTACCGAAAACCAGGGCAATGCGCCCGGTAAAATCAATATCGTACAAATTCACCGCATCGCTGCTGAGATGGGTAGTTAAAATCCTGTCATATTTCTGCCGTAAGGCATTAAAACAGGCTTCCGCTTCGGTGAACTGGTAAACCGAAAGCCATTTGGCGGCGCTGCTGCTGCTTTTGGCGCCCCATTTTTTATGACGGGGTATCTTTGTATTCAACACATAAACTTCCTGTACACCTACCGCATCACAGGTACGCATCACTGCCGAAATATTATGCGGGTCGAATACATTTTCCAGCACCACCGTTAAATCACTTTGCCGCTTATTTAATACGGCCAGCAGGCGGGCACGTCTTTCAGGGGTCATATTATTCTTTTGTTACAGATTGCAGCACAATCAGTTACTAATTAGCCGGTACAGGTTACCGGCGCGCAAATTAAAGAAATGTCGATCTTTGCCGGGCATGCACAAAATCCGATGCTGTAAACCGGAAAACGGTGTTCAGAACCAGAATGTTATTCAAGACTATGTATCCCGTTTATTGTAACTTGCCTCTTTTTCGACTATCTTACATTCCATAATAGCAAGTAAACCAATTACCTATGCTCAAAAAAATCGCTAAGATCACCGGTATTTCACTAGCCGTACTACTTCTGATCCTGTTTGTGGCGCCTTTTATTTTCAAAGGCAAGATCATTGCCATCGCCAAGGAACAAATCAATAAAAACTTAAACGCCCGGGTTAATTTTAAAGACCTCGATCTCTCGTTCTTCCGTCACTTTCCCCGCGTGTCGGTAGCACTGGAAGAACTGCAGGTAACTGGCACCGATATTTTCGCCAAAGATACCCTTATCAGCGCCAAGGAGATCGATGTGGCCGTGAACCTGTTCAGCGTAATCGGCGGCAAGAATATGAAAATTTATTCGGTTAATATAGATGAGCCGCGTATTCATGTGATTGTTACCAAAGAGGGCCGGGCAAACTATGATATTGTGAAACCCGATACGGCGGCCGCCACACCCGAAGATACCGCAGCCGCATCCCCTTTCCAGATGAACCTGCAACACTATGAGATCAACAACGCCTACATTTCATATGATGACGCCGCTACGGGCATGAGCACCGAACTGGTGAACCTTACGCACGAAGGCAGCGGCGATTTTACTGCTGACCTGTTTACGCTGAAAACAAATACAAAGGCAGATGCAGTAACGTTCATCTATGGCGGCATTCCCTATCTCAACAAAACCCAAACCGGGATCGATCTCGATGTGGAAGTGGACGCAAAGAACAGCAAATACACCTGGAAGACCGATGAAATAGCCCTGAACGATTTAAAGCTCGCAACAGAAGGTTTTTTTCAGCTGGTGAACGACAGCACCTACAATATGGACCTTAGCTTTAAAGCGCCCTCAACCGATTTTAAAAGCATCCTGTCGCTGATACCTGCCGTATATGCACAGGACTTCGAAAAAATAAAAACAAGCGGTAAAGCCCATTTCAATGGTTTTGTAAAAGGAACCATGAGCAATACGCAAATGCCCGCGTATAATATTGCGCTCGACGTACAGGATGGGTTCTTCCAGTATCCCGATCTGCCCAAGCCTGTTAAGAACATAAACATACAGATGACGGTAGATAATCCCGATGGAGCGACAGATAACCTCGCTTTAAACATTCTTAAAGGTCATATTGAATTTGGTAACGATCCTTTCGATTTTCATGTACAGTTTCAAAAACCGATGACCGCCCGGTACATCGATGCCGGCCTGAAAGGCAAGCTCGACCTGGCCACCATTACCCAGTTTGTAAAACTGCCCGGTACCAAACTCGCCGGCACCGTTGATGCTGATGTACAGGCAAAGGGAAGCCTTGCCGTTGTACAAAAACAACAACCCGGTGAATTCACTGCCAAAGGCTATATCGACATCAACAAACTGTATTACTCATCGAAAGATTTTCCGCAACCCATTCAAAACACCAGCGCCAGAATAAATTTTGAAAGCCCTGACGGCCTGGCCGACCATGCGGTGATCACTATTCCCGCGGCACACGCAGAGATAGGAAAAGATGTGGTTGACCTAACCCTGCTGCTTAAAACGCTGGCATCGGACCCGTACTTTGACGGAACCGCCAAAGGCAGTTTCAACCTCGGCAACGTAGCGCAGTTCTATAAATTCGAACCCGGTACCTCACTGGCCGGTAACCTGCAGGCCAATGTATCGGTAAAGGGTAAAAAATCATTCATCGATAAAAGCCAGTACGATGCCATTCAAACCGCGGGTACCGTACAGGCCACCAATGTAAGTTATAAATCGAAAGATTACCCCGATGGCGTTAACGTAAAGAACACCCAGCTTACCTTCAACCCAAAGAACGTAACGGTGAATGACGTTACCGGCAGTTTTCTGGGAACCAACTTCAACGCCAATGGCACATTCGACAACCTCATAGGGTATGCGTTGAAAGACGAAACGCTTGCCGGTACACTGAACGTAACGGCCGACAAAGTTGATCTGAACAAATTAATGGGCGCTACCTCCGAAGGCACCACTCCGGCGCCGGAAACAAAAGATACGGTAGCCGCCACCGGTAGTGCACCGGCCGGCGAACCATTTGCCGTTCCCAAAAACATCAACCTTACGCTGAATGCAAAAGCAGGCAGCGTTAAATACGATAAAGTACAATACAACAACATAACCGGTACGCTGCAGGTAAAAGATGAAACGGTTGGGTTGAAAGACGTAAAAATGCAGGCGCTCGACGGCTCCATAGCGCTGGGCGGCTCCTATTCTACCAGGCTGAGCAAAAAGAAACCCGACATTTCGCTTACCTATGATGTGCAGAACCTCGATATTCAGAAAACCTTTTTTGCCTTCAACACGGTGCAAAAGCTGATGCCTGTTGGCCAGTTCATTGACGGTAAGCTCACCTCAAAGCTCACCATGAACGGTAAGCTGGGTGAAACCATGATGCCCGATCTGAGCACCATCACCGGTAACGGTTCGCTGCTGCTGCTGGAAGGTGTGCTGAACAAATTTGCCCCCCTGGAGAAACTCGCAGCCGTGCTCGACATCCAAAGCCTGAAACAGATCTCGCTGAAAGATGTAAAAAGTTATTTCGATGTGGCCGATGGAAAAGTGTTTGTAAAACCTTTCAATGTAAAGGTGCAGGATGTTGATATGGAAATTGGCGGCAAACACGGCCTCGATCAGTCGATCGATTACGTGATCAACATGAAAGTGCCGCGCGAAAAACTGGGCAGCAAGGCCAACGCGCTCGTGAATAACCTGGTAACGCAGGCCTCCAATAAAGGCATTCCCCTTAAAGTAAGCGACGTGATCAGCTTTAAAGTGAATATGGGCGGTTCAATAACCAACCCCACTGTAAAGACCGACCTGGCGGGTTCAGGCAGCAGCCTGGCCGATGAAATGAAGAACCAGGCGCAGGAGTTGATAGCCGCTAAGAAGGCCGCTGCAGACAGCGCCAAAGCCGCCGCCGTGAGTGCCGCAAAGGATACATTGAAATCGATGAAAAACCAGGCCGTGCAGGAAGCCAAAGATCAACTGGCCAAACAGCTTTTTGGTAAAAAAGATACCGCTTCACATAAAGACAGCACCCCGCCCAAAAGCAACGAGCAAAAAGCGAAGGAATCAATTAAGGGGCTGTTCGAGGGATTGAAGAAAAAGAAGAACAATTAGTCAATTTAATAATGTGATGATTTGATAATGTCATAATGGAAAACAATGTCAGGAGGCCGCGTCGTATGACGCGGCCTCCTGATTTGAATACCTTTAAGTGCTTGCGGCTTGAAACTTGCAGCTGTATTTGCTTGCCGCTTGAAGCTTGCAGCTGTATTTGCTTGCCGCTTGCAGCTTGCAGCTTACAGCTGTATTTGCTTTCAGCTTTTTTTATCACAGCTTTTCCCCAACCTGCCCTAACGGCATTAAAAACGAATTTCGCAATCCGCTGAAACGCAATCCCGTTTTAAATTTAAGCCGTTTTCCCCTATCTTCGTCAATCTCGTAAAAATCAAGAGAACAAGATCAAAACTATGGACAAACTGTTCTATCTGGTGCCACTCATGGGCATCCTCGGCTTGCTGTATACTTTCATCAAATTCAACTGGGTTTCAAAACAAGAAGCGGGCTCCGACCGCATGAAAGAAATCAGCACATACATAGCACAAGGTGCAATGGCCTTTTTACGGGCCGAATGGAAGATCCTGGGTTACTTCGTTGTGATCGTAGCCCTATTGCTTGGCGTAATGGCAAGTGCCAATCCCAATTCACATTGGGCAATTGCTTTGGCATTCGTTATTGGCGCCGTTTTCAGCGCTACAGCCGGTTACATCGGTATGCGCGTAGCCACCAAGGCAAACGTACGTACCGCGCACGCCGCCCGTACCAGTTTAAGCAAAGCCCTTGCGGTATCCTTTACCGGCGGCTCTGTGATGGGTTTGGGTGTTGCCGGTTTGGCCGTACTGGGTTTAAGCGGTTTATTCATCATCCTTAAAACCCTCTTTGCTCCCGAAGCATCAGTGAACTCAGAGGAAATGATCAGGACCATTGAAGTGCTTACCGGCTTTTCACTGGGTGCTGAATCCATTGCCCTGTTTGCCCGTGTTGGCGGTGGTATTTATACCAAAGCGGCCGACGTTGGCGCTGACCTCGTAGGGAAAGTGGAAGCCGGCATTCCGGAAGACGATCCGCGCAACCCCGCTACCATTGCCGATAACGTTGGCGACAACGTGGGCGATGTAGCCGGTATGGGCGCCGACCTCTTCGGTTCTTATGTGGCCACCGTATTAGCTACCATGGTACTGGGACAGGAAGCGGTTGTAACCAACGACCTGTTCAATGGTTATTCACTGATATTACTGCCTATGCTGATAGCCGGTGCAGGTATTTTGTTTTCAATAATAGGTACCCTCT
The DNA here is from genome assembly GCF_002078015.1 of Niastella populi. GTDB lineage: Bacteria > Bacteroidota > Bacteroidia > Chitinophagales > Chitinophagaceae > Niastella > Niastella populi. The sequence continues at coordinate 85,007 of NZ_LWBP01000067.1, forward strand.
TTGTACGCATCAGCGAATCGGCCGGTGTAAATACCAACACCGTGCAAAAAGCGCTGAACATGGGTAACTGGGGCTCTATCATCCTTACCGCTATCGCCTCCGTAGCGCTGGTGTTCTGGATACTGCCCGCCGGTGAGTTTCACCTGGTACGCGATACCATAAACGGATCACTGGTTGAAGGCGCCAAAACCTTCACCCGCGAAGGCATTCTCGGCGCCATCGTGGTTGGTCTTGTTGTAGGTACATTAATGAGTATCATTACCGAATATTATACTGCCATGGGTAAACGCCCGGTACTGAGTATCGTGCGTCAGTCGGGTACCGGCCATGCCACCAACGTAATCGGTGGTCTGGCGGTAGGTATGGAATCTACATTCTTACCCATTCTGGTGCTGGCAGGCGGTATCTGGGGTTCTTATATGTGCGCCGGTTTGTATGGTGTGGGTATTGCCGCTGCCGGTATGATGGCCACAACAGCCATGCAGTTGGCTATCGACGCCTTCGGCCCTATTGCCGATAACGCCGGTGGAATTGCCGAAATGAGCGAATTACCGAAAGAGGTACGCGAAAAGACCGACGTACTGGATGCCGTAGGCAACACTACCGCAGCTACCGGTAAAGGGTTCGCTATCGCATCTGCCGCCCTTACCGCCCTGGCCCTGTTCGCCGCATTCGTAGGCGTTGCCCGCATACCCGGTATAAACATTTATAAGGCCGATGTGCTGGCTGCCCTGTTCGTGGGTGGTATGATCCCCTTCATCTTCTCTTCGCTGGCTATACGCGCCGTAGGGCAGGCAGCCATGGCGATGGTGGAAGAAGTGCGCCGCCAGTTCAGAACCATTCCCGGCATCATGGAAGGTAAAGGCAAACCCGAATACGACAAATGCGTAGCCATCTCTACCGACGCTTCTATCAAAAAAATGATGCTGCCCGGGGCTATCGCCATTGTTTCACCGCTTATCATCGGTTTCTTAATGGGGCCCGAAGCTCTCGGCGGTTTCCTGGCAGGCGCCACCGTTAGCGGTGTGTTGATGGGTATGTTCCAGAACAACGCCGGCGGCGCCTGGGACAATGCTAAAAAATCTTTTGAAAAAGGGGTGGAGATCAACGGCCAAACCTATTACAAAAAAAGCGAGCCGCATAAGGCATCCGTAACCGGTGATACCGTTGGTGATCCGTTCAAAGATACCTCTGGCCCATCGATGAACATACTTATAAAATTAATGTCAATTGTGTCGCTGGTTATTGCGCCAACCCTTGCCCAGCTGTACAGTAACGGTGATACGCATACTGTAAACAAAGAAAAGAAATCTGTTATACCTGCACATAACCGTGACATAACAAATACTTATACAATAGAAAAAAAGCTTAATTAAGAATAGCAAAAAAAATTCTTAAAATATTCAATCAACGACATTATCTTTGGTGTAACAACTTAAGGCACTATATCATACCAAATACCAACGTCCCCATGTTTCTACATCGGGGACCCTTTTTTTTAAAGCACCTGCCACTAAAGCAGCACCTATAAAAAGATCTTCGTTTGAAATAGTATCTCTCACGCTTATACATGTTTACCCTTATAAAACTTATTACTTCGTACTTTCCGATTTGTATTTGTTACTGCCGCCTTTCCACTTATCAACTTATCAACTCGTCAACTCAACTCGTTAACTTGTCAACTCAACTCGTCAACACGTCAACACGTCAACACGTCAACACGTCAACACGTCAACTCGTTAACTCGTCAACTCGTTAACACGTCAACTCGTTAACTCGTTAACCTACTCCATCATCTCAATGCAGCAAACCACGGCGGTTCAACAAACGAACCGGTAAACTTCAATCTTAAATTACTGCTAAGCCTGAGTGTAAAATTGTTTACACCGAACAACGTGCGCGGGAACCAGGTAAAGCGGGCTTCAATTGTACCGAAGATGAGGTTTTCGTTACGGGTACGAACACCGCCGCCAACCGCCGGAAAAAAACCACCGCGCCACATTCCTGTATTTTCAGGCGTCATCCAGGTGGCCCTGGTAAAGGCAAAAAAACCGATCTTAAAACCAAGCAGGCTCCATCGGGTGAACATGCTGCTTTCAGTACCAAGAGAATACCGGTGTGTTGACCTTACGCTGTCGGTATTGAAACGCTCAAGACCGAATTCATTGTTTATATATAGCGGCTCATACACCCTGAGGTTATAAATACCGGCATAACTTATATTGGCAAACTGCCTGAATTTGTATTGGGGGGTTTCATACAAACGGCTGAACCAGGAAAAGTTTAAAAAAGCACTGTTGTCCTGCCATTCCTTCCGGTAATAATTGGTGCCCAACGCTACGAGATAGTTCCAGTAGTTATTACGTTTGTCTATCAGCCAATGCGAATACTCCCACCCTGCATATAAACGCCGAATTGAATCGGTTTGGGCCGGCCCAATAGTTATCTTACGCACCATACCAACCGGAATATCTTCGGTTCTTCCGAAACCATAAATATAATTCGTTCGATAAAAGTTTATCTTATACCAGGTGAACTGCCCCAATATATATCGTTTGTCAACATACCGCACATCAAATGTATCACGCCTGGGCGGTTGAACAAACTGCTGGTCAAAATATCTAACAGATACAAACCGGCGCCGCCGGTCATCCTCCCTCTGTTTCTTTTGTTTGTACATCCCAATGTTATACCCCAGCCACACATCGCCAAAATGATATTTATAATTACTGAACAGTGTTTCCGGTTTTTGATACACGTTAGTGCTCCGGTTCCAGCTTAATTCAAGCCCGCCGGCAAAACGGGCATTGGGTGTATACAGCGGCCGGTCGAGCTTGAGATAATACGCCCGTTCGTTCTCTGTGCCCAGCGAAGCGCCTTTATCGATGGTTGTATAGGCCGCCGCTACATTGATGAATGAACCGGCAATACTGGTTTTCCGATATGTTACCTGCGGCCCTATGGCGGGGCTGCGGGTACGATCGTATAACCCCGTAAGTTCGAGGCGCTGCGCCATGCCGAGGAAATTGGCATCATATACCGATAGTTGAAAATCCCTGATACCCGATGCTTTTACTTCTGCCCCCCAGCTAAACACATCGCGCAAACGTATATACACATCAACAGAGTCTTCCGCTACATGACGCAGTATGATACGCGCATCCTTGATAAAGTTTTGATCACGCAGGAAACGTTCATTATCCGCCAGCAGGTAAGGATCTGCCAGTTGTCCTTTTTTCACAAACAACAATTCCCTGATCACCCAATCCTGGGTATTGCTCTGTAACCGGTCGGCTGTTCTTGTAAGCGTACTGATTATCGACTGGGAGGTATCATTTACATTTTCACCAAATGACAAATTGCGGATAATGATGCGCCGGATAACCTTACCGGCAAATGGCCGGTACCCTTCTTCACTTCGTTGGAAAAAGGTAGAGTCCTGCCTCTTTTCACCAACCACCAGGAAATTCTGGTATACATCCCTGGCAAACGAGCCGATACGGGACTTCTTCTTCTTTGTGCTGTCCTGCCCCCGCACCGGGGCAAGAAGCCCGGTAAAACAACTGAAACAAAGTATATATTTAAGCGCTACATGCATATTGGCTGATGAAAGGGTAATGATAATTAACGCTTTATAAGTGCCGATAGTTTAATTACATCAATTATACCATGTTACGGATTGTGGTACAAGCCGGTTGGTAAAAGACGGATGTAGAAAAAAATCTACTTTTGCCATGATATTGCTCCATTAAACTGCCTGCCTATGGCTCCTGAGATCCTCTATTTTGCGATACCCGGTTTTGTGGTACTGCTGCTGCTGGAAGCATGGTATTCCCGGAGGGAACAAAAGGACTACTATGAGGTGAAGGACACCTTCAGCAGTCTGGCTATGGGCATCGGCAATGTGATATCGGGATTTGTGTCGAAATTAGTCGTTTTTGGCGCTTTTATACTGGTATACAAATTCCGGCTGTTCACGCTGCCCTTCACCTGGTGGATGTGGGTGCTGGCTTTCTTCGCCGACGATCTTTCCTACTACTGGTTTCATTATACTTCCCATAATATGCGCTGGTTCTGGGCGTCGCATGTGGTGCATCACTCCTCCCAGCGCTATAACCTGTCTACCGCATTGCGCCAAACCTGGACGGGTAACCTGACCGGCAGTTTTATATTCTGGATGTGGATGCCGTTGCTGGGCTTTCATCCCCTTGTGGTAATGCTGATGCAACAGATCAGCCTTATTTACCAGTTCTGGATCCATACCGAAGCCATTCACCTGTTGCCGCGTCCTATTGAGTTTATTTTCAATACGCCCAGCCACCACCGGGTGCACCACGGCAGCAATCTGAAATACCTCGATAAGAACCATGGCGGCGTACTCATTATCTGGGACCGGTTATTCGGCACTTTTCAACCGGAGGAAGAACGGCCCAGGTACGGACTTACCAAAAACATTGAAACGTACAACCCGGTGCGCATAGCCTTTAAAGAATGGGGCGATATGTTCAGGCAGGCCCGGCATGCGGGTTCGCTCCGCAATGGCATAAAATACCTGTTTCGCCCGCCAGGCTGGAGCCACAACGGAACAGGAAAGACAACCCGGGAACTTAAGAAAGCTGCTGATTCTCAGTTCTCAGTTCATAGTTCATAGTTCTCAGTTCACAGTTCATAGTTCTTAGTCCAAATTCACTACATCCCCCTTAATTACCTGTACGCCAGGCCGTGGTTTGCGGTCTAAAGCGCCCTTTTCCAGCATCGGCTTTACGCCAGATTGCACCGGATAGCAGGGCTGCTATGCAATTCCTATGCAATTCGGGTGCAACTCCAATGACTCTTTGTGAGGTATTGAGATACAGTATTGACAGTAAAGGTTATCAGTACAGGTACGCCGGCCTCAACTTATCAACCGCCAGTCCCCTTCCTCCCGCCCCCCGACCACCCATCGAAATACTATCCACGAAATTCTTCGTGTTATTTAAATTGTATTAACAAAACCTTACGAAATTTGTCGTATTTTTAGACAAATGTTGTTCCACTTATGGCTACTACAAAAACTATAAAACCCACAGAAAGCGAGTTGGAGATACTGCAGATCTTATGGAAGAAGGGCAATGCCAGCGTTCGTGAAGTGCATGAGGAATTACTGCAAACCAAAGAAGCCGGCTACACCACTACCCTGAAACTTATGCAGATCATGCATGAAAAAGGACTGGTTAAACGCGACGATAGCATCAAAACGCATATTTACCAGGCCGCGGTGAGCAAGGAAAAAACCCAAAAACATCTTTTGAACAAAATGATCGATACCGTCTTTGGCGGATCGCCCGGGGAACTGGTAATGCAGGCGCTGGGCAACCACAAAGCATCGGCAGAAGAACTGGAGGAGATCCAGAAAATTCTCGACAATCTGAAAAAACAATAGTAATACATGAATCTGTTGTACCAATCTGCTTTTCTTAAAGCGTTGGGATGGGCATTACTGAACAGCTTATGGCAAATGGCGTTGTTGTGGCTTGCGTACCTGGCAATAACCATGGGCGGAAAAAAGTTGCTATCCCGTCAACGACATGCAATAGCCCTGTTATCACTGGCCGGCGGTTCGCTTTGGTTTTTGGGAACCCTGGTCGTTAACCTGTACAAAGCAGCCAGCGGGCCGCAGGTGATAACCATTTATGTAGAGAATGACCCCGCTACCGGTTTGTGGCCGGGTTTCATTAACCAATGGTTTGAACCGGCGCTCCCCTTTTTATCGCTGTGCTATTTACTGGCAGCCGCCTTCCTTTTCATTCGATTTTATTTTCAATACCGCCATACTCAACGGTTGTTTACCACCGGTTTACAAAAAGCCGATCCTGAATGGAGGATCTTTCTGCAACAGGCTGTTCAGCACATGAGCATCAAAAAAAATGTGCAGATCTGGCTTTCCTCGCTGGTTGACACCCCGGTTACCCTCGGCGTATTCAAACCAATTATTTTATTACCGGTGGCGGCGGTAAACCACCTGTCGCTACATCAGGCCGAGGCAATTATCCTGCATGAGCTGAACCATATCCGCCGCAACGATTACCTGGTGAACCTGCTGATCGCCTGCGTGGATGTGATCCTGTTCTTCAACCCATTCGCCCGTTTGCTCACTTCCATCATTCGCAAAGAGCGCGAAAACTGCTGCGACGACCTGGTGCTTCAATTTCGTTATGAGCCCCAAAGCTATGCCCGCGCATTGCTTACTCTTGAGCAGAACCGCATCAATACCAGTGCATTAGCCCTGGCAGCTACAGGAAAAGACAAACACTTTTTACTGAACCGGGTAAAACGCATCCTCGGCAATGAACAGGTTGGCAACCCATTCAGTCAAAAACTGGTGGCCTACCTGCTCTCTACCCTGCTCATTGCCTTTATTGGCTGGTACAATCCCGGTAACATAATTATAAAAAAACTGGACGCCACCCGCGAACAAACCGCGGCTATTGAAACCGTGCAAACTTTTGTTACCCCGCCTGCAAAAGCGTCAATAGCAGCTCCTGTAACATTCGTAGCAGCTAATGAAACGCCGAAAAAACAACATACAGCCTGTACAAAACAGAACAATGAAACAAAAGACCCATTTAAAAAGCTGGAGCAGCTCATTGAACTAACCACCGAAGCCAGGCTGGCGGCGCTTACCAAACGCCTGGAAGAGTTGCCGGAAGAAATGGCTTTTGTAAATAATGTACAGATAGTGAATTATTCCTTACCGGAATTTAATACGCCCGATCCTCAACTTCCCCCGGCACAGGAAGTTTACCCCTATGTGCCCGGAAGCAGTTTTTATTTCCAGGCGGTTGAAGACACTTCCCTGCCCAAAAAATATATAATGACCCAAAGCGATGTAAAGGCAAAACTGGCCATGGAAAGATCGATGCAGGCTTTGCAGCAGGTTGACTGGAAAAAGCTGGAATCAACGCTTAAGGCCCAGGGCATGAAAGTAAATATCAGCCAGATACAGGCGGAAATAGAAAAAGCCATGTCGCAGATAGACTGGAAGAAAATGGACGATGAATCCGAAAATGCAATGGAAGAAGCCAACAACGAGATACAGAAAATGCGCAATGCTTTCACCGTGCAGTTAAGCCGTTCTCAAAATGAGCGCGCCATTCAACAGGAACGGATCAAAGAGGCCCAGCAGCGAATATTGATGGACCGGTTACGGCAACATGAGGAGCTCAAAAAAATGGAGCAGGAGAAGAAGAAAGAATGTAAGCACACAACTGGTAAGAAAAAGAGAATCGTTCAAATTTAAGATCTCAGTCCCCGCTATAAGACACCAGATCCCCGCCCGGTTGGCGGGGATTTTTTTGTGATCTACACAGGAACAAACATGAACAATATTATATATAAAAATATCAAATGTTAGTTTTTAAGCACTCAAAATCATTTCGCTAACAGCTGCATTAACGCCCGTTGGGAAGAACCGGCGCTCAACATTGCCACGCATTCTGCAACCCAAAATAGCGCCCATTACACTGCATTAAACCCTGTTCAAAAGCAGCGAGCCTTCAGATATCCCTTTCACTTTTTCACCCCGGGCAACGGTAAAAAACAAATTAAAAATGGTCTCTTTTGATACGATCTTTTCGAACTGAAGAAAGGAAGGCGTTGCAAATTCTGCAACAAATAAACCTACCAACTTGCAATAAACAGGTAACCAGGAGAAGACATCCTGCAAGGCCGGCTTTGCAAGCCGGCCTTTATAAGGCAGGAAATTTGGGAATGAGTCATGTGCATTGGATAAAGTTGGCTGGGAGGCGACTGGCTGGGAAATCACCTTCCAGTTTCCAATCGGGACCGGATTAAAGACAACAAAATCACGCGCTAAAGCTACGAACGGAAAACTACTAAGCCAATGATAAAGGCAAATACTTATTCATATATTTTAAAAAGTTGGCGAGGAACACATATAAATAAAGACAAATACCGGGCAGGTATCCCGCGGAACGACTTAAGCTGACGGAGTGACTTTATGGCAGATTTATTTGGCTGATTTATAAGGCGGCGGAAGACTTTATGAAGGTAATTCCTAAGGCTATTCTATATAAAACAAAATCCCGCTGTTAGCGGGATTTGTTGTTCGCAGTTGGTATTGGTTACGCAGACATTACCAAAATCGATACGGGTGTAACACCCTCAAAACTTTTATCAGTATCCTCCCTTTTATTACTTTCCGGGAGGCCGCTTCGTCATAACGATCATTAAGTCACTGTGTAAATTCACCGGCTTGTCCATTCACCGCACCTGTAAAAAAACTTTCCCTTGTACAACCACTCTCCTCAATTTCACCGGTATTAAAAATTCACAACCAGATGTGTGACTAACTGATAATCTACAGACATCTAAACATCTAAAGTTGCTGCAACAAATTTCTAAAAGAGTACAACAAAATGTAAAAAAATACCTGAATCGGTCAGGCTCCTATAAACCATACGCTCCCTGCTTTTTTGTAACCCGATCGATTTTCCCATTTCCAAAATTTGGAATTTTTCTGTTAACCGGCGCATCTTAAGCTTTCGAACCCAGGATATGGCGGGCATTTTTGCCTTCGCAAAACAACAGGTCTAAAATGGAAACATGAGGAATAAATCCTATCCGTTCTTCAAAAACCTGGTGGTAACGAACCGGGTCAGGGAAGTCGGTCTGAATGCTTTTGGGGGTTATTTTATTCCGCCAGTCAACCACTTGCGATTCGTCCACCCCATCCTGCTCACCAGGAACATATTTCAAATAATCAACATGAATGGGCGCTCCCAATTTCATCACAACCCAGTTAAGACAGATCCGGTTCCACTCATGTAACAGCTCCACCGGCTGCCGGTACAGGCCGGCTAACTCGGGTTCAAAAAAGGCAAACCAGGGCGACCGGTTATAACAGGAGGTGATGGTTTTCCAATGTTGCGCCTGCCAGGGTTTCCGGTTATCGATGGCCACTTCTTTCAACAACCTTTTCTGCTCGCGTCCTTCCAGCACCGGAATGCTCAGGTTGATGGCACCGTGCGAGCCAACTACCACACAGCGGTTCCTGAAACTCATTTTTCGCCAGGGTTCATATTCGTCAAATTTTATATTCGAAACTTCAATTGACTTTTTCATCAAAGTAACACTCGGAAAATATTGACTTTCAACTAATAACTTCATACAATCTCTATTTTCTCATTTTTTGTTTAAGATTGGCCCAAAATGAGTGAAAAACATCCATTTTATGTGCTTAAAATTTGGTATTTTAATTATAATTAAACCATGTATTTTATCTGATAATTAAAATTTTACTTCAAATAACATCTACTAAAAATACTGGCAGTCGATTTTGGGCTTTTTTGTAAATTTTGAGGCCTCTAAATCTAAAGTTCTTAGCAAAGAAAAACCTAAAGTACGATCCCTTTTTTGGCCGGAAAAATTTATCCGGTACATTGTGGCCTAAAAATCATCGACATGCAAAAAATTAGCTGGTGGTTGCTCCTACCCTTGCTGGCAGTTGGCTGTGCCAAACCGACAGGCTTCGATTATCTCGGCGTGAGAAATTTTAAGGTGATCAAATTCGGGTTGAAGGAATCGACGGTGGGGGCAGACGTGGAATTTTATAATCCGAACCGGTACCCCGTGACCATGAAAGGAGGGTCGGTTGACGTGTATGCCAACAACAGTTATTTTGGAAAAACGACCCTTGACTCAAGCATCCAGATTCCTAAAAAAGATACCTTTTTGTTGCCGGTGGTTTTAAAAGTCGACATGAATAATACCGCTATCGGATTGATACAAACCCTGGCGGCGGGTCAGGACAGTGTACATATTAAACTGGACGGAAGTGCAAAAGTTGGTCGCGGCGGATTATTTATAAACTACCCGATCAGGTATGCCGGCATGCAAAAAATCAAATTTTAAGACCCGGGAGTCGGGGCATTTTTCTCAATAATTAAAATTCCAAAATTTGGAATCAGTTACCTGGTTCCAAATTCAAAAAGCCTTTCTTTCCAAAAATTGGAGCAGCCGTTTTACCGGAAAATATTTCGAAAAAAATTTTTGCGGTATGCAACCATTTTAAAGAATTCAGGAATTTTTTTTGACTGCCTGACGAAGATCATTCTTTGAGCAGATCAAAAAATAACAAGGCCGCCAGTTCAAAAATATCGCTCCATCCCACCCCGCCTATTGACCGGTTTTGAAAAAAGTACAACCGGTGATCGACAATCGCTGACCAGGAACCGCCCATTTTTTGGTGAACCTGTTGACCATTTATTAAAAAACCGACCTTCCATTAACATGGCAAACTGGTCGGCAACTGCTCAATTTTGATAAAATTTTTTGCGGTGGTGAATGAATTTTAGTGCGGCCAATTTTGAAGTCCTGGCTAAAAAGGCGGCTTCCCGTTTCCGTTTGCACCGGTTTTCTATCGTTAAAAAACTACGTGGTTTGCCCGGAAAACCGGCGGCTGATCGTTTCATTTTTATGTCATGTTGGCGGCAAATTTTTCGGCGTTGCATTAAAAATGTGCGCTTAAAAAAAGCAACGCCTGCGCTCGCCCACGGATACTTACGACCGAAAGTTACCCGCCGGCCAATCGTATTATTTGCCTGCCGGCGCGTTTGTTTTTGCCTGGCGCCATTGATAAAAAATTAACGAAAATGATGTGCTGAAATAATTACTTTTGGAAAAACAAGTGGTATGAAGAAATTACTTTTACTGGCCATCGCCGTTATGGGAATTACCACCTTCGCTTCCTCACAGGTTAAAAAAGGGATTCAAACTGTAACCATTCAAACCCCAACCGTTCAATGCGAAAGTTGCAAAAAACGCATTGAGGCATACCTGAAACGCGAAGATGGAGTTCAGAAATCGAATGTAGATTTCAAGAAGCATGTTACTAAAGTTACCTTTTATGCAGAGCGTACCAATGCGGAAAATATTAAGGCCGCCATCGCCAATGCAGGGTATGATGCCGATGATGTAAAGGCAGAACCTGACGCATACGAAAAACTGCCCAAATGCTGTAAAAAGCCTGAAGACGGCGGCGGTATGTAGTAGCTATTAATAAAATTTCTATATAAAAAAAACCGCCTGCAGGCGGTTTTTTTTATGGGTCACCGGGTTTACCAGTCAACTTGTTAATTAGTGAACCCGTTAACTTATTTCCCTGTCCAGTTGGCCGGATCCTTCCGCCATTCCATTAGAATTTCCTGTTGGTCGGCAGAAACAACGCCTTTTTCAACGGCCAGTTCTATGAGGCTTCCGTAGTTGGTAAGAGAGATATATGGCACCCCGGCTTTGGCAAAATTTTCGGTTGCCACCGGAAAACCGTAGGTAAAGATCGACACCATTCCCAGCACTTCCAGGCCTGCCGCCTTCGCCACATCCACCACCTGCAAACTGCTTTTACCGGTTGAAATGAGGTCCTCGATGATCACCACTTTTTGGCCGGCCGTATAATATCCTTCTATCTGGTTGCCCAATCCATGTTCTTTTGGTTTTGGGCGTACATATATATAAGGCAGCTTCAACTGGTCGGCAGCCATAGCGCCCCAGGCAATACCTGCGGTTGCTACCCCGGCCAGCAACTCACCTTCGGGAAAATCCTGGAAGATCACATTGCACATTTCCGATTTTATAAAATCGCGAATGAAGGGAAATGATAATACCCGGCGGTTATCGCAGTAAATGGGGCTTTTCCATCCCGAGGCCCAGGTAAAGGGTTGTGCGGGATTTAATTTAATAGCATTACTTTGTAATAACTTTTCGGCTACAGCCTTTTCGTTCGAAGACATATTATTGATTAAGTTATTTGCGGCGAAATTGGCCTTTGATACCTGAAAACTGAAAATAAGTTATGCACATAAAGATATACTTTAACGAGAAACCGTTGTTCCTTACCGATTCCATTACCCCCGAAATTGAACCGTTTGCGCATCATGACGATGCCGTGCTAATAGATGAATTCTCGCATGGCGGCATCAATTCCATGATCCATGAAATGCGGCAGGACAAGGTGCATGCCGGCATTTACCTTCACAATAATGTCGAAGAGCTCAGAAAAGCGTTCTGGAAAAAGTTCATTATGATAAAAGCTGCCGGCGGTTTGGTAAAAAACGAAGCCGGGGAACTGTTGTTCATCTTCCGCCGCGGAAAATGGGACCTTCCAAAGGGCAAACTCGACGACGGCGAAACGCTGGAGGAATGTGCGGTGCGGGAAATACAGGAAGAAACCGGTTTACAGCAGGTTGAATTGAAAAATCACCTCATTACCACCTGGCATACCTACGATGAAAGTGGTCATCATATTCTGAAAGAAACGGCCTGGTACCTGTTATCGGCGCCCAAAAAGCAGGCTTTAACGCCGCAAACCATTGAACAGATAACACAAATTGAATGGGGAGCGCCTGCTGACCTGAATAACTATGTTTCGAATACTTTCCCGGCTATAATCGATGTGCTGAAGGCGGCGGGATACTAAATGGAAAGTTATTCAGTTCATAAGTTATTCAGTTCCATATGGCTAAATAACTTATTGTTTTTTAAGAACAGCCACCGTAAGCCTGCTTACGCAAACCAGTTTTTCCCGTTCGTCGTGGATCTTGATATCCCAAACATGGGTTGATGCGCCTATATGGAGGGGTTTCGCTATGCCGGTAACAATGCCTTCGCGTACCCCGCGAATATGGTTGGCATTGATCTCAAGGCCTACGCAAATGAATTTTTCCTGGTCAATTACCAGCGCAGAAGCTACGCTGCCCAGGGTTTCGGCCAGCACGCAGGACGCGCCGCCATGCAGCAAGCCATAAGGCTGCCGGGTGCGGGCATCCACCGGCATGGTTCCCTTTATGTAATCGGGCCCCACCTCCGTGAACACAAGTCCGATATGTTCACCCATGGTGCCCTTGCCGAGATGAATGATCTCCTGTAAAAGCAGGTCTTTTTTATGCCAGATCATAAATAATGTGATAATGTGATAATTTGCTAATGTGATAATGAAATACAGGCTTAGTGAGTGCTTACGCGAGAGCTTTGAAATTTATAAGAACTGTTGAGCCAAAGGCACTATCACATTATCTCATTATCAAATTAGCTAATTAGTTTTAAATGTCTTTCGAAACGGCTTCGGGCAGGAACTGCCGGGCATCGCCCCCGTTCCTGATCACATCCCTTACCAGTGTAGAAGCTACGGACGTGTATTGAGGCAGGCAGGTAAGAAAAACAGTTTCAATGTCCCTGTCAAGACTGCGGTTCATATCAGCAATGGCCTTTTCATATTCAAAATCGTTCACGTACCGTATACCGCGAACGATAAAATTAGCCCCCACTTTACGGCAGCATTCCACCGTAAGCCCCTCATACACTTCCACTTTCACCTTAGGGTTCTCGCCAAATATTTCGCGGATCCATTTCATCCGTTGCTCTTCTGAAAACATGGCCGTTTTATTTGCGTTTCGCCCGATACCAATAACGAGCCTGTCAAATAACGGAAGCGCACGATGAATGATATCCAGGTGACCAATGGTAATAGGATCAAAGGTCCCCGGAAATAAGGCAATGCGTTGCATGTATAAGTATTAAGTGTATAACGAGAAACTAGTTTGTCATTTCCCTTCCGCCCGATAACAGGTACAACACTGCCATACGCACCGCTACCCCATTTTCTACCTGTTGCAAAATGATCGACTGGTTGCTGTCGGCGGCATCACTGTCAAGTTCCACGCCCCTGTTGATGGGCCCGGGGTGCATGATCACGATCTTCTTGTTCAGGCTGTCGAGCAAACGCTTGTTTATTCCATACGCCAGGCTGTATTCGCGCAGTGAGGAGAACAATACCTGGTTCTGACGTTCGAGCTGAATACGCAGCACATTGGCCACATCGCACCACTCGAGCGCCTTTTGCAGGTTGTATTCAACCCTGATATCGAAAGCCTCCTGAATGTATTTGGGAATAAGCGTTGGCGGACCGGCCACGGTTACTTCAGCGCCCATTTTCTTAAGCAGGTAAATATTGCTCATGGCCACCCGGGAGTGCATAATATCGCCAATGATCGCTACTTTGAGGCCTTCGAGGCGGCCCAGCTTTTCACGCATGGAGAAAGCATCGAGCAAACCCTGTGTGGGGTGTTCATTGATGCCGTCACCCGCGTTTACGATAGCAGCGGGAATGTGTTTGGCCAGAAAATGCGGAGCGCCGCTGGCGCTATGCCGCATAACCACCATATCCACTTTCATCGACAGAATATTATTCACGGTATCCAACAGGGTTTCTCCCTTTGAAACGGAAGAAGCGCTGGCCGTAAAATTGATGGTGTCTGCACTCAGCCGCTTTTCAGCGAGTTCAAAAGAGATCCTGGTACGGGTAGAATTTTCGAAAAATAAATTCACGATGGTAACATCCCGTAAGGAAGGAACTTTCTTGATAGGACGTTGTAAAACTTCCTTGAATTGAGTGGCAGTATCTAAAATAATCTGAATGTCCTGACGGGTGAGATCCCGTATGCCGAGCAGATGTTTTACTGAAAGTTGCATTTCAAGCAGCGAAATTAAGGGAAAAATGAATTAGTTGCCTGTTACTTTTTCTACCGCACGGGTGCGGCACAAATCAGCACCTATAAAAGCACAACCTCTTCTTTCCCATCGCGTTCCTTCCAGAATACCTTTACTTTTTGCGACACGATGGAATCGATGGACCGGCCGGTATAATCGGGTTGAATGGGCAATTGCCGGCTGAAACGGCGATCGATCAATACGCAAAGCTCCACCTTGGCCGGGCGCCCGAAATCGAGCAGGGCATCCAGCGCCGCCCTGATGGTACGCCCGGTGTACAATACATCGTCGATCAACACCACATTCTTGTTTTCAATGCTAAAGGGAATATCGGTATGATTGGGCACGTGGATCTGGTTGCGTACATCATCCCGGTAAAAAGTAATATCCAGCCGCCCGTACTGCACTTTTTCAGGCGCCACCAGCTGGCGGATCACCTGTATCATTTGATCGCTTACAAAAATGCCCCGCGGCTGAATGCCGATAAAAACCGTGTTTTCGAGATCAATATTATTCTCCAGAACCTGGTGACTAAGCCGCCGGATTATAATGGCCAGTTGCTGTTCATTTAAAATCGTCTTCAAGGAAAATAGTTTGATAAAAAACGCAAATTAGGGGTTTTTCCCCTTGCGTCCTAGCACCCGGCCATTCCCGCCCTCCTTTTTTGATACGCTTTAAGAATTTTCAATTCCTTTATGCCCCACTGTACCCAAACTATGGCAACCATGGGCAGCGCTATAAACGACATCATATTATAAGCATATGCCTCTTCCCAGTCGAAATGGATGAGGTGCATGCAGCCACGGGTTAAGCCACAGGCAGGGCAATCGCGGCCAAGTAATAATTTTGATAAACAAACCGATTCGCCGCCATCGAAAAAACCGGCAGGGAATAACAATAATAATATAGGTGTAACAATAATCAATACAAGTTTACCTATTGTATAGTAATATCTGAAGTTCATCTTCCATATATTAAAAGGTTCCGATGCCGGCATCGAAACCTCCTGATCATTTAAAAGTTTAGAAAGTAACGTCGTAATCGGCATCCTTAGGCTTCAGATCGCCCAACAGAATACGAACAAAATCGATCAATGCCCAAATACCGCAACCGCCTAAAGTGAAGATCTGAACAATGCCCTGCCATGTATATCCTAAATAAAAACGATGAATACCAATACCGCCTAAAAAGAAACAAAGAATGGCGGCAACAATTTGCGACTTCTCACCAGCAGCAGCGGGGTTGGCAATAGTTCTGGATGCGATCTTTTTGCCGAAGACCTTCAATGCAACCTTTTCTTTAAAGCTTAATTTGCTTCCTTTAAGATCTTCTGCAATTCCTTTCAATTCTTTGTACGATACCTTACCATCAGCAGCAGCAGCATTATATGCCTGTGTTGCCTGTTGCATTTTTGTTGGCGCTTCTGACGTGTTGCCGGCGGGTATGGCAGCTGAAAATAGTACAAAGGAAATTGAGAGCACAGCAAGAACTGTGAATGTTCTTAAAACTTTCTTCATGATTAACTGAGTTTTCAACAAAGTAAATCCTGAATAAGGTCATAGAAGATGGCAAGCGTTATGAATTGCGCATTTTGCTGATTGAAGTGACGAAGCAGATAGAAGAAGGAAGGTAACTACAATGCATTTTACCCACAAACCATCATAGTAAAATAGAGCAAAGTATAAGATAACAATGCATCATGCATACACACGTATATGCGTGTGGTCATAAAGTTGCTGTTTTAACAACTATAGTTTATTATGTACGCATAACGCTTATCTTGAGGTATTATTGAGAATGATCAAATAAAAAAAATTATAATTATCTGCACAATAATAAAGTATTGCACATTACTTTTATTTTAAATTTTTGACATTACTTTTGAGCCCGTTAAAAATCACTATTACACCTGGTAAAAACTAAAACAATGAAAAAGGTTTTATTCGCTGCCTTCTTGCTTGTTAGTTCCAACGCAATTTTTGCCCAGATCAACAAAGGCCAATGGCTGGTTGGCGGGCAGGTTAACTTTACATCGAGCAAGTACGGCGATGTTGATGACAGTAAGAACACACGTTTCGAGATCAGCCCTAATGCAGGTTATTTCTTTATCGACAAACTGGCCGGTGGTTTACGTTTAAGCTACATCAGTGATAAAGACAAAACTGACGATGACGCATCTACACAATTCACTGCAGCTCCTTTCGTACGTTATTATTTCCTGGATGCAGCGCAGAAAGTAAACATTTTTGCTGATGCTTCTTATGGTTTTGGTAGCACTGGTGCTAAGGATAAAGAAAGCCTGAACTTCTGGGCAATCCAGGCAGGTCCTGCAGTATTCCTTACTCCTAACACCGCCCTTGAATTAACCCTGGGTTATAAATCATTCGGTGGCGATGCTTATGGTGATGACAGATGGAAACAATTTGGTGTGAACATCGGTTTCCAGATTCACCTGGGCGGAAAATAATTTGGTTATTTTTCAATCTCTCATAAAGAAGCCCTCCCGATGCATCGGGAGGGCTTTTAATTTATATGAGCATTTAACTATAAACTTTGAACTAAGAACTATGAACTATTCCTCCGCCATGAACGGATAACGATAATCAACAGGAGCGTTGAACGTTTCCTTAACAGTTCTTGCACTGAGCCAGCGATACAGGTTAAGGATAGAACCTGCTTTATCATTGGTGCCACTGGCGCGGGCGCCGCCAAAAGGTTGCTGCCCTACAACAGCGCCGGTAGGTTTATCATTGATATAGAAATTACCAGCCGCATGACGCAGTTTAACCGTTGCGAGGCTGATGGCACTTCTGTCATGTGCAATGATAGAACCTGTGAGTGCATAAGGCGATGTTTTATTCACCAGTTCGAGGGTGTCTTCAAACTTATCGGCATTATATACGTATACCGTCAACACGGGTCCAAAGATCTCTTCGCACATAGTAACATACAACGGATCTTTTGCTTCTATAACAGTGGGCTGAATAAAATATCCTTCTGTTTTGTCGCATTTACCACCCGCCCAAAGCACCGCCTTGGGATCGTTCTTCGCATTCTGGATGTATGATTCAATTTTATCGAAGCTTTTTTCGTCGATAACGGCATTGATGAAGTTGGTGAAGTTCTCAACCGTGCCCATTGAAAAGCTTTCAATACCGGCGATGAGTTTTTTCTTCACTTCATCAGCCATATTCGATGGAATATAAGCGCGTGACGCTGCAGAACATTTCTGACCCTGAAATTCAAAAGCCCCGCGCAGTAAAGCGGTCACCAGCAGATCGGGATCTGCGCTCTTATGCGCCAGTACGAAATCCTTACCGCCTGTTTCGCCTACTATGCGCGGATATGATTTGTATATGTTCATGTTCCTGCCAATGGTTTCCCACATTTTATTGAACACACCGGTTGAACCGGTAAAATGTACGCCGGCGAAATCGGGGTGGCTGAAACACACATCACCTAACGTAGGGCCATCAACGTAAATGAGGTTTATAACGCCATCGGGTAATCCGGCTTCTTTTAAAATGCGCATGAACATTTGCGCCGAGTAAACCTGCGTATGCGCAGGTTTCCAAACCACTACATTACCGCACATGGCTGCAGAGGTAGGCAGGTTACCGCCAATAGCGGTGAAGTTGAAAGGTGTTACCGCCAGTACGAAACCTTCGAGCGGACGATATTCCATGCGGTTATGCACACCTGCAGCGCTTACGGGCTGCTGACGATAGATCTCGCTCAGGAAATGCACATTGAAGCGAAGGAAATCGATAAGCTCGCAGGCGCTGTCGATCTCGGCCTGGTAGGCGTTCTTGCTTTGGCCCAGCATGGTGGTGCCGTTCATGTACGGGCGGTATTTCGTAGCAATAAGGTCAGCCGCTTTAAGGAAGATATGCGCGCGGTTTTCCCAACTCATGGCGGCCCAGCTTTCACGGGCGGCCAGCGCAGCTTCGATCGCCTGCTTTACATGTTTTTCCTCTCCGGTATGATAATGCCCCAGCACATGTTTTATTTCATGAGGCGGGTGCATCGTTTCCTTTTTGTTGGTGCGCACTTCCAGTCCGCCAATATACATAGGCACATCAACCTGTTCCTTTTTTAAAAGGTCAAGTACTTCCTTGAGCCGCTTTTTTTCGGGCGAGCCGGGAGCATATGATAAAACAGGCTCGTTGGCCGGCAACGGGTAGTGAAAATAGCCGAATTCCATAATGTCATGTGTTTTTGAGGTTGCGAAGGTACTTAGCTGCTTTAGAATTAACAAAATAAGGGCATCAACCGCAAAGTTCTGAAGAACATAATATTATAAATCTAATTTAACATGATGACCTGCTTTTATCCACAGGGCGTGCACATAGCGATTTTTGTATAAGGCAATAAATTAAATTTGAACACATTTACCCTCAAAACGCAACCGTTAATCAGTGATCATTTCCGGAAAATCAAAACTAACCGATAGCAACAGGTATCATATGCCTGATCTGTCGAACATTGTCGTTAAAGACATGCGCGAGTACGGCGTTGAACAGGCCGGTACTTACAAAGGTGGTATCGAAGCTTATAAAGGACTGCTGAACAAAGTGCGAAGCGGTTCCATCCTTTCTGAGCAGGATGCCATGAAACTACTGCCCAAAACCGAAGAAATAAAACTCCGCATCCAGAAGCAAATAGACGGTTTACTGGAAAAATACTACGAGGTCAGGAGCAAGGTCGACGAGATCCATAACAGCCGCGACATAACCAAAGGGCTGGTACCGGCCAAACAGTCGGAGATAAATTTACTTAAGAATCAATTAGATGAAATAAATTCACCCCGCACACATAACCAACAATTACAATATAACAGCTTTAGCTGGGGTACTTTTTTATTTTTATTGTTTCTTTTAGTTGCACTTTCATTTTACTTGTTATACTTTTACATGAGTGTAGCAGATTTTGCGTTGAATGGTGTAGATCCAATTTCCCTTTTCCAGGAAGGAAGGCTAAACATACAATTGTTACCCAGCCTTCGAAGACTGGTCTATCTTATCATTAACTACCCCCCCCTGATCGTATTCCCCACTATTTTCTTTGCCCTGGGAAC
Organism: Niastella populi; assembly: GCF_002078015.1. Lineage (GTDB taxonomy): Bacteria > Bacteroidota > Bacteroidia > Chitinophagales > Chitinophagaceae > Niastella > Niastella populi. The sequence goes on from NZ_LWBP01000067.1 coordinate 104,628, forward strand.
ATCTATTCACCTGTTCTCAGAAAGAGGCATGAAATACAAGAAAGTTGTATGGGGATTGCTAAGCCTGGTTTTTATCGGCGACGTATTGCTGGCTCTTCAGGTTCACACCGCTGTGAATGAGATTTTGATCAAGCTGAACCGGGATGAGTTCAAAACGCTGATAGTACCGGTGTTCGCAGATTCGCGATTTTACCTGGTATTGTTCCTTGGTTTTGGTGTATTTGCCATTTGGAGTTCTGTATATTACCTGATGCAGATGGAATGGGGCAAACGCAACCAGTTGAAACTACGTTACAAACGTATTCACCGTTTACAGGACGAGATCCTGCAACTGGAAGAAAAACGAATGTTACACGAAACCGAGCTACAACAAATAACCCAGAGAGCGGAAGACCTTAGCAAGGAAAAAGAAAGACTTGTTCTGCCGGTTGATGCAATTGAGAAGAATATCAATTACTTCAGAGACGGCTGGAACGGTTACCTGGCTACTTTATACGGGCGCGAGAAAGGCGAAGAACAGATCAAGCTTATTAACGAAAGGACAGACGCCTATATTAAAGAGCTGAAAGAATTCCAGGAGTCTTATTTCAAATAATTTTATAATAGGTTTCTTTATCCTTGAGTTATGGCACGTTACCTCATAATCACTATCATTTGCGCCTGGGCTCTGGCGGGCTGCAATGAAATCGAAGAAGCAGTGAAGGATGCAAAAAAAGATGGATCCGCACCGCCTAAAGACAATTACATCGTTTTGCTTGATCTGAGCGACCGCATCCTGTTCAACAACCAGCAACAGGTTCCGAAAGACATACAGGTCGTTCAATCGATCTACGCGGCATTCAAATCAAAACTGAATGCAAAAGATCCCACCAGGTTATATTTTACCGTTAAAGACAAGTTGAAGTTGATGGTAGCTCCGCAACGGACTACTTCCAGCGAAGTGTACGATATGGCCGGCAACCTGCGGCTTCAACTGGCAGCGGCACAGCCCGAAGAAAAGGCGAAGCTGCTGGAAGAAACGGAAAAGAACTTCAACGCCTTCCTGCCGCAGATCTACAAAAAAGCAGTGATCAGCAACAACAGTACCTCTTATGCCGGCGCCGACATCTGGAAGTACTTTAATGAAGACCTTCAGGATGACCTCGAGAAGGACGCTCAAAACACCCTGTTCATCATCACCGATGGTTATATGGATTTTGAAAGCCTGAACGGCCGCGCTTCACGCAACAACCGTTACACTTCCTGCACACAGATCATCAACAACCTTAAAAAAGCGCCCGACTGGAACAGCCGTTTCAAAGAAGGCGATTACGGTCTGCTGCCGGTGAACAAACGTTTCCCCAACTTAAAAGTGATCGTTCTTGAGTTGAACCCGAAAGACGACTGGACCGGAGAGTACAACCTGCTTACCACCATCTGGAGCAAATGGTTCAATGAAATGGGGATAAAATCGTACGCGTTCATCAAAGATGACAACATCAATGAGATAAACGAGTCGATCGAAAAACTACTAAAGGTAAAACTACCATCATCTGCGAATATTACGTCCGTTAGCTGGACGCCGGTAACCGAATCGGACCCGGAAATTACGAAGGCTGCGAAGAACAAGGCTACAATGGCTGCGCAAACATCTGATATTACACCAGTTACTGAAACAGTAAAAACAACCGCGCAAAAAAAGGAGAATAGTAATTCTTACAATTCGTACAGTTCTTACGCATATTCTGAGCCGGCAGCACCACAAAAAAAGAAAGAAAATGTTAAAGAAAGAGAATATATTCGCGTGTCTGCCGTTAAAGGTCAGATAGATACTTCCAGTATCCATTCAAGAACCAATCCGAAAAAGCCAATTAGTAAACCAAAGGAGCAGGTCACATTTGGTCCTGCTTATTAAAAACCTTTACTCTTATGCTTCGTAGCCTATTAATCATGGTTGTAGCTGGACTTACGCTGGGCATGGCTGTATCATGCGGCCCGAGCAAACAAGTCCAAAACCTGACGAAAACCACACAAGAAACCCTTGAGTTAGTCAAAAAAGAAGCTCAGCGTGCCATCGCGTTGACTGTTGAAAAAGTTAAGAATTATGAAGTAGATCCAGACATTGGTAAGGAGATCATCCGGAACCTGAAAGACGCCGAGAGAAAGATCGACACCCAGCTCGCCGTTGCGGTTCAACTGGAAAAAACCGGTACCAAAGAAGAGATACTTCAATTTGCTGAGCGCACAAACGTAATTATCCAAAGTGCGCTGACCGATCTGAAATCGTTGAATGACCTTTATGACATCTCAACTTTCTCTTCGTTCGAAACAGCAACTTTCTTCCCTGCCGGTGGCTTTGGTATTCCTCCTGAAAAACAGGATGAGGCCAAAAAATCAATCGAACCAATTGTACAACGGATCATCAAGTTCTTTGGTGACCACCCAAGACAAAGGTTCGTGGCGGTAATTGTATGTTATGGTTTCTCTGACGAAACGCCGATCGCAAAGGAATCTCCTTTGTACTCTCCGCTGCTCGCCAAGATGAAAACCAACAACCCTACCCGCCAGGAGTTAAACGTTAAATTATCTGAACTTAGAGCAAAATCTATTGCCAACCTTCTGGTTGACCTTATCAAAATAAACGAAGGTCTTATTCCTAACCCCAAACTCATCAACTACGACATTAAGTGGATGGGTAAAGGTGAAGAGTTACCTTACCCGGACAGAGTAAAAGACTACAAGGCTGATGACAAACGTCGCCGCATGGTGTCTTTGATCTGGAACGTATTACCTGGTTCGTTATATGCACAAGGCCTCAGCAACGAAACTGCAATGAGGTAAACAATGAAGTATACTCATGAGTAATGCCGGATTGGTTTAATAATTACTCTTGGAAATATTAATTGGTGTATTCATATTTTGCCTGCAGACCATAGGAGAACTATGAAACTGCAGGCAAAATTACTTCTGAGTTCTCAGTGATGAGTTTCTGGGTTCTCAGTACTGAGATACACGCAAGAAACACGCCTCCCGATAGCATCGGGAGGCGTGTTTTTTTGTTTGTTGTTTGTAGTTTATAGTTTGTGGTTGCGCCGCGCTTTTTTAGTTTGTTGTTTGTTGTTTATAGTTTGTGGTTGCTGCCGCGCTTTGAAATACCCGACTATATGTGGCAGTTCTCAATAATGCAAAAAGGGTATATCCCGTATTTCGGAATACACCCTTTTCATTTATCATGAATTTAAAAAATTATAGTTCGCTTCGAATTTCGGATAACCACAAACCACAAACCACAAACCACAAACCATAAACCACAAACCATAAACCACAAACCACAAACCACAAACCACAAACCATAAACCATAAACCATAAACCATAAACCATAAACCATAAACTACGTCGTTCCTGCTTCCATCATCAGATACGCTTTTATAAACCCATCCAGTTCACCATCCATTACCGGCTGCACATTACCCACTTCAAAATCGGTCCGGTGGTCCTTTATCATCTTATACGGATGGAACACATAACTGCGGATCTGGCTGCCCCACTCTATCTTCTTTTTCGATGCATTGGTGGCATTCTTCAAAGCTTCACGGCGGCGCAACTCTTCTTCATAAAGGCGGCTCTTAAGCATTTGCATCGCCATTTCACGGTTTTCGCCCTGTGTACGCGCTTTCTGGCATTCCACCACAATACCGCTAGGATGGTGCTTTAAACGCACGGCGGTTTCAACCTTGTTTACGTTCTGACCACCCTTACCACCGCTCCGGTAGAACTCCCATTCCAGGTCGGCCGGGTTTACCGCCACCTCGATGCTGTCATCGACCAACGGATATGCGAATACCGAGGCAAAGGAAGTATGCCGGCGGGCATTGCTGTCGAACGGTGAAATACGAACCAGGCGGTGCACACCGCTTTCCGCTTTCAGAAAACCATAAGCGAAAGGCCCGTCGAACTGCAGGGTAGCACTTTTGATCCCAGCGCCATCACCTTCCTGCCAGTCTAGCTCGGTAACCTGCCAGCCCTGTTTTTCGCCATACATGCGGTACATACGCGCCAGCATTTCGGCCCAGTCCTGGCTTTCGGTTCCACCGGCGCCGCTGTTGATCTGCAGTACGCCCGGCAACTCATCTTCCGGCTGGTTAAGCGTGCTTTTGAATTCGGCCTCGTCAAGCTGCTGTAGGGCCTTTTCATAGGCCTCCTTGGTTTCCTCTTCGCTGGCTTCGCCGGCTTTCCAGAATTCAAACAGCACAACGAAATCCTCTACGGCCGCGTTAGACTGGTCGTATAGTTTCATCCAGAATTCGTTAAGCTTAATACTTTTGAGTATTTCAGTGGCCCGTTTGTTATCGTCCCAAAAACCGGGCGAAAGGGATAGTTGTTTCTCTTCGTTTATTTTGTACTGACGGTTGTCGACGTCAAAGAAACCTCCTCAGTCCACCAAGGCGGGACCTCATATCGTTTATTTTTTCCTGTGTCATGCCGTAAAGATAGTTGAAAAGTTGAAAAGTTAACAAGTTGGCGTGGATACACTTATTTCAGCGCGCTCTGTATCCGTTACCTCGCCCCACTTGTTAACCTGTTAACCTGTCAACCTGTTACCTTGATCGCATTCACCAGCGCTTCCAGCTTACGTTTGACGAGGTCGCGCGATTTACTATCGGTCAAATTGCCTTTGTCATCGAACCTGTTTTCGGCCTGGGCTATCAGTACCTCCGGTTTATACACCGGCCGCATATCGAGGTAAAGGAAAATATTATGAAATTCCAACTGCATACGAACGGTGCCCCACAACGAAATGGTAGCGCCCATAACGGCCACAGGTTTTTTGATGAGGGGCGAATCATTTCCCCGCGATGCCCAGTCAATGGCGTTCTTCAACAAACCCGGTATACCGTAATTGTATTCCGGCGAACAGATCACCAGCCCGGCCGATTTAGCCATCACATCTCTGAACTGTTGCACAGCGGCAGGACGTTGTGCTGCCGCGGGCATATCGAGGTCGGCATTGTACAACGGCAATTCCCCAATATTGAAAGTCTCCATGGCAACGCCTTCCGGCAATAATTGCATGGCCGTATTCAAAAGAAAAGTATTGAAAGATCCTTTTCTAAGGCTGCCTGAAATACCAAGCAATTGAATGGGTGCACTCATGTAATTGGTTTTGAAGGAAAATGCAATAATTATTCCTTCCTGTTATCGAGTTGTAAAGACCCGGTTATTTTTCGCCGCAATGTATTTAACTTAATAACTTACGTATCAAAAGCTATTCAAATCAATGACCGATCCACAGGTAGCATCTCATTACGCATATAATGACCTGTACGAGGCTATTGTGCAGGCGCTGCACCATGCAGGCATACCGGAAGACAAGGTTGCCAGAAAGGATATTGCAGCGATTGATGAGTTTCATGTACGCGGACAGGAAGTATCGCGCGAGCTGGCGATAGCGGCCGGTATACAGCCTGGCATGCGCATTCTCGATGCCGGCTGCGGTTTGGGCGGCGCCTGCCGCATGCTGGCCGATGAGTTCGGGTGCGATGTTACCGGCGTTGATATAACCGAAGACTATATACGTTCTGCCACCCTGCTTTCAGCCCTCACAGGCCTGCAACACAAAACCCGGTTCGTACATGGCAGCGTGCTTTCCCTTCCTTTCAACGATAAAAGCTTTGATGTTGTATGGACGCAACATGTGCAAATGAACATTGCCGATAAAAAAACGTTCTATGCAGAGATGGGTCGCGTTTTAATAACCGGCGGCCGGCTGGCTTATTACGATATCCTGAGCCATGACCATTTGCCCATTCAGTTTCCGGTTCCCTGGGCCGCCGATGAAAATATCAGCTTTTTAATTACATCAGGCGAATTGCATGCACTCCTGCAGCAGGCAGGTTTTCATCGCATACACACTACCAATGAATCGGCAAAAGGCATCGCCTTTTTCGATAACCTGTTCAGCCGTATTTCAAAAAAAGGGTTACCGGCATTGGGCTTGCATATGCTGATGGGAGATACCGCAATGGAGAAGCTGCGTAATTTGTATAGCAACCTTATTAATGGGTGTATCGTACTGGAGTCGGGGATCTATCAACTATAATCACGACCTTCACGTTCCGGATTCAATTATAACTAACCTATAATGATTATGAAACAAACATTCCGTTTTTCATTCCTGGTCATTGCCCTGGCAGCAATGCTCTCATGTAATGATCAGCCGTCATCGAAAGAAACCACACAAACAACCGAAACAAAACAACCCGGGGTAAAAGAAGAGCATATCAGCTATAACGGCGATAACATCACCATGAAAGGATTTGTTGCTTTTGATAGCAGCAGCGATGCCAAACGTCCGGCCGTTCTGATCGTTCCGGAATGGTGGGGATTAAACGAATATCCTAAAATGCGCGCCCGTGAACTGGCCAAACTGGGTTATATAGCCATGGCTATGGACATGTATGGCGAAGGCCTGGTTACCGATTCACCTTCAACAGCCCTTAAACTGGCTACACCGTTCTATGAGCATCCGCAAAAAGCGTTGACGCGTATTGAAGCTGCCCTGGCTGCTTTGAAGAATTTCAACCAGACAGATACCGGTAAAATTGCCGCCATCGGTTATTGTTTTGGCGGTGGTATGGTGTTGAATGCCGCCCGCCTTGGCGAACCACTGAAAGGCGTAGTTAGCTTTCATGGCAGCCTGGTAGGAACACCGGCGAACAAAGACCTGCTGAAAGCAAAGGTGCTGGTGTGCCATGGCGCAGATGATCCGTTCGTACCCAAAGAAGAAGTTGACAGGTTCAAAAAACAAATGGACTCTATCAAAGCCGATTATACGTTCAATGCATATCCCGGTGCGGTACATGCATTCACCAACCCGAATGCCACCGAAGCTGGTAAAAAGTGGAATATCCCTATTGCCTATAATGCGGCCGCGGATAGCGCGAGCTGGAATGATATGAAAGCGTTCTTCGACAGAATTTTTAAGTAAATAGGTAGCGCTGTTGAATGTAGGTAGCAAATTAGCTAATGTGATAATTCGATAATGTGATAATGGAATACAAAAGGATCATCCGGATGGCGGATGATCCTTTTTCTTTTTTATGAATATTTTTGATAGTCGCGTTCCGCGCCTTTGGCCCGGCTTTGCTTTGTGAAAGCTCGCGAAATCGCAGCAGGCAAGCATTATCACATTATCACTTCCTCCTCGGTCCCTCCTGGCCGCCAAACCTGGGCAGGGTAACGGTAAAGGTGCTTCCTTTACCCGGCTGGCTTTGAACGGCTATTTGCCCCCCGTTCTTCTCGAGAAAGTCCTTACATAATTTAAGGCCTAAACCTGTACCGGTTTCTTCATTGGTACCCTTGGTGGTATAGAACATTTCGCCGAACAACTGTTGCTGCCGTTCAGTGGTAATACCGATGCCATCATCCTGAACAAAGATCTCGATACCGGAAGCATGTTCCCGCGCCCCTACCCTTACATGCCCGTTCTCGGGCGTGAACTTGATGGCATTTGATAACAGGTTGCGCAGTACGAGGTTCACCATTTCTTTATCGGCATAACAAAAAAGCGGTTCCTCTACCAGGGCTTCGAGGTGTATACGTTTATTGCTGGCCTGCCAGTGTAACAACTGCAATACGCGGCTTATCATGGTCTCTATATCAAGCACCTCGGGCTGCAGCGATGAATTCTCCATTTGCGATTTGGCCCATTGCAGCAGGTTTTCCATGAGGTTGGTGGTATAGTTCATTTCATTCACGATACCGGGCAGCAATGCCTTTAATTCCTTCACCGGCATAGCGTTGAAGTGCATATTGTTGAACAGGTTCCGCAACGCATACATAGGCGTTTTAAGATCGTGCGCTATTACCGAAAACAATTTGTTCTTTAGCTGGTTCAGCTCAGTAAGTTTAGCTGTTTGTTCTTCCAGCAAACTCGCTTTCTGCGCTATTTCCTGCCGCTGCAGTTCTATTTCGATATTACGGCGGTGCAACTCATCCGACTTGCTCAACAAACTAAAATGATAGCCGGTGTTCTCCTGTTTTATAAAATAGATGGCGTAAAATATAAATGAGATCGCCGTTATATGATTAAAAACATAGAAGTAATAATTGGCGGTTACCAGTTTGAAATAAAAATCGTGTTGAACGATACAGGCAAAAAAGTAACAGGCCACCGATAAAGAGAAGGCAAATACGATGTGAACCACCTGTTGTAAAAAGAAAACCGACAATACACCGTACAGTACAAAGAACAGTTCTACCCCTACATCCACCTTACCCAGGTATACGAGGCAGGTGGCAATGGGATACAAACTGAAATATACCAGCCGGGCATGTTCGTAATATTGTTCAGAATTCAGCCACAGAACGATTACGCTGATGGCTAACGGAGAGCCGGCAATGAACCAGGCCAGCGGGGGAAGGTGATCGTTGAAAAAGATGCCGATGATCGGTACTATGATGCCTGTTATGATGCCGAGGAAATTAAGCTGATTGAAGATGCTCATTTTCCTTTTTTCATACTCCTCCATATCGGGGGTGACCCCAATGGACTTTATGAGTACCCAATATCGCAATAAATCCAGGCGCAAGGCGTGCATACAGCTACTCGTGTTGTTTCTAAGGAAATTGAATATTACCGAAAAACGCAAAAAACGTCTTTATTATTACAGCCTGCCGCTCAGGTAGTTACCTGGCCGGTTACCGCATTACGCCTCAAATATAACCGGTTTGCACCAACCAATTCCAATTTTTCGCTGAACGACAGGTTCCGATAGCTCCCGGGCGGTCAATCTTCAATAGGCAAATTGAAATACTGCTCCATTACCCGCCAGTATTTATCCCTTCTTATAAAGAACAGGATCTCGTAAATGGTTTCCTTGCCTTCTATATACTGGTCCAGTTTCGCCGCCGTGGTTTTATAATCGCTTACATAAAAATAAATATTCCTGCAATTGTCGTACGTTTTATTTCCGGCCAGAATGGTGCGGTCTTCGGGCAGCAGGGTGAACATTTCCTCTTCGAGCGTTTGCAAAGCGATCAACTGCTCTTCCGACGGAAACCCGTTCTCGTCGCCGGTATAATTTATATTAACCTGCAATAACCATGAATAAGCCGGCTTTTTATCCCAATACCTGCAATCCATATTAACCGTTAACAACATCTTCTTTCCATCCCGGTCTTCGGCTTCGAGCAAATGATAGGTATCGGGGCGCTCGGCCGGAACCGATTCGTACTTCTCTACGAATTCTTTTTCACGCCAGTTCAGGTATTCGCTCAGCTTTGGGATGGGTATAACCTCAATTTCTTTATCGGCGGCCGGCAAAGGACCGGTTTCATAATTATCGATCTTGGTGGCCGTGTTCACCTCACCCAAACCGTTTTCAAGGTATATCATACCGCCCGCCTGAAAATGGTCGTCCATTTCTTTGTTATAACCCGAATGGGTGATCACAATATTTACTTCATCGGGATAATCTTCCTGCACAACAGGATAAAAGCTGGTGGTATCGGTGCTGAACTGCAGACCGTACAGGTCGATGCTTATACCTTCAAAGCCAAGCGCCGGTTTATGCGCGGTGAATACCCAGTTGTCAACCGCGGGGGCGGCTTTTATCAGTTCCTCAACCTTGCAAAACAGGGCTATATCGCCATCGGAAGTTATGATCAGTTCGAAATTTCCACTATTATCCGGACCCGCCAATGCCTTAAGATAAGGATTAAAGGGTTGCATTTGCTGTATCAGCTCCTCCAAAAACGACAAAGCCTGATCAGAATCATTCTTTTCAAGCTTACGGAACCGGTGCTCATTATCGACAAACCATTGCCAGAACGATGCCGCAGCCTGCTGCATGGTCCCTTCCTGTCTGTAATACTTGCTTATGCCAGCCATGGTAAATATTTTCTACAAAAATTGTATTTGCAATAATAAACATTTCTTTTCCGTCGCTGCTATATGCGTGGTTTTACTCTAACCGTAATATACACCGCTACCTTAGCTGTCTCAGTCCGCTATTCCCAATACAGGGGTAACCGTTTTGCCAATCTGAATAATATAAAGCGCAGGGTTTTTTAAAACCAAATGATACATTTATTACCATACCGGGTTATCTTAGCGGTATAATAAGCAATGTGAAAATCATGTGTGGTCTTTTAATTGCATGTTATGCATGATTCCAGAAAAATTCCTCAATATTTGTTTACCAAATTATCTAATATGAAAAAGATAACTACCCGTTTTCTTACCTTACTGGTAATGGTATCTCTTTGTTCTTCCCCGGTGCTGGCAGCTTCTTTACCTTCGGACAATACTGCTAAAACCGAACCAGCTCCGGCTACAGTGACTACTGCCGTTGAAGAATTCAGGAACCTTTCAAAACATGAGCGCAAATCACGGATCAAAGAGGTTAAAAAAGTATTGAAAGAACACAGGGCCGACAAACGGGCCGGGCGTGCAGCAGATACCGATATAGTATTACTGGCTATTCTCGCTATCCTGTTACCGCCATTGGCTGTTTATTTGAAAGAAGAAGAAATAAATTCAAGGTTCTGGATCAGCCTGATCCTTACTTTACTTTTCTGGATCCCTGGTGTAATATTTGCACTGTTGGTTGTTTTTGATGCAATCTAAGTCTGGAAAGATTTAAATTATTGATCCCGGCGCCGGCGTCGGGATTTTTTTTTGTTTAGCTGAACACCCCTGCATGAGAACCGGTTCCTTTTCGTGAGCCAGGCATGCCTTACCAACCTTTTCATTTCATTCCGTTTACACTGCCACTTATAACCGTCATACACAATCACCCGATCACCGCCCTCATTTGATAATGTCAACCGTTTTTATACCCCATGCTTAGTAACAATATTGTTTGAAATAAAGCAATGTACACATTCAATACTAAGCGCTTTTTGCATTAAACTGTCGTGTGAACATTTTGTATGTGTTTAATTGTATGCAGCTATGATTCTGAAAATTTCCGCATTATCTTTGTTCACCCAAATTATCTAATATGAAAAAGATCACTACCCGATTCCTGTTATTATTGTTGATGGTATCTGTTTCGGCTACATCTGTACCTGCGGCCTCCGTTCCTGCTACCGAACCTGTGACAACAAGTGAACCCGTACCCGCTGCAGCAAAAGCCGAACCATCGCATGAAACAGTAAAATCGGCGGTTGATGAGCTCAATAATCTATCGAAAGCTGAAAAGAAGAGCCGGCTTAAAGAAGCAAAAAAAGCGTTTAAGGAGTACAAGAAAAAGAAAAAAGAGGGTATGATGGATGAAGACGCCCGTCTTATCTTACTGGTTATTCTTGCTATTCTTTTACCACCTTTGGCAGTATTTCTGAAAGAAGAAGAGCTCAACTATAAAACAGTGCTGGCCCTGTTGCTCTGTTTACTGGCAATTTTTTCTTTTGCCTGGTGGCTCATTCCAGTATTATACGCATTATTGGTAGTATTCGATGTACTATAATTAATTACTATTAATTTAAGAGCCCCGACGGTTCCGTCGGGGCTTTTTTATTGGGCGGCGCCGCCGGGCCTTATAAACGTTTTGTGGCCATGGTTATACTGCCGGCCGACCGTACGTGGATGGAAGTGCAAAGATCAACAGGCAATACCTAACATTTTAAAGGGTGAGCCATCCGCAGTTGCCAGATGCCCACCCTTTCTACGTTTTTGTGTTTCAGCTATTACTTACAAATTAATTTCAACGCTGCCGTTTGCCCAGGTGAGCAAAGCTCTTTTATCGCAATCGCCACCGGCACCAAAATCAAGGTACAACACGCGGTCATTGATAGTAATTTTCAACACGCCTTTTGTGATCCAATGACAGGCCACCGGTTTAATAAGCGGCGATTCGGTATTCTTTGTTACAGTAATGCCATTGGCATATTTGATCTGCGTACGTACTTCTATCGAATACACATCATCGGCACAGGCAATGGTTGAAGCGCCTTCAATTTGAGTAACCGTTTTGGTGCCTTCATAAGTAAATCCTCTTCCATTGGGCCAGCTTACTTTACCGCCTTCAATTTTAACGGAATACTTTACGGCGCCATTGGCACTGAGATTGGTAATTGTTTTTACGCCTTCGATATGTGCGCGGTTAACATAAAAATTCTGTAAGGTGATCGTCAATACAGCGCCCGGTTTGCGGGGTGGTGCAGAGAAGTGTAAGATAACTTTACCTTTTCTGAGTTTGCCATCACGGCAAATACAGCCGTCGCCATAATCTACAGTAACTTTTTTCGGAAATGTGGTGTCGTTAGGTTCAGCAGTGATCGTAACACAGGGACCTAATTTCAGTGCGAGGTTTACAAACAGGTCGATGCGAATACGTGCGGTGTTGTCATCGGTTGCTATACGGCCATTATCAATAGCGCCGCTTTCCATATCGGCGCCTGCAGCCAGGCCCAGTTCGGTGATGTCGTCATATTCGGTTTCGGCGGCTGCATCTTCCTGGCTGATCGTTTGGGCTTCTGTATCGCTTACAGGTGTTTGTGTACTGTTATCCTTTTTACAGGAAACTACCGATAAAGCGATCAGAAAGAGCATAGCAATAGCTGCTGAAATTCTACATTTCATGTGTATTCTTTTAAAGTGTAAAAATTTGCTTATTGGTGAAGTGCGGGTTTTTGATGGAGGATTATAATCAAAGTTTAATTACATGTTAAAAAAATCTACCGGCATGTTATGCTATATTAATGGCCACCTGAACCGGGCTAAAAGTTAAAGGCCTGCAGCTTAAAGCCAATACAGCTTTGTATTTTCAGCATTTTGCTTTGGGCTGTTGGCTTTCCGCTTTTTGCTTTCGGCTTTCGGCTTTTTGCTTTTTGCTGTAACCTTACCGCTTTCTCGCCGGTGCTTTTTTTGCAAATTCCTTATTGGTGATTACATTTATCATTCATTATCATAACACCAATTATGACAGTCGATTTGCGATCAGATACAGTAACCCAACCAACAGCAGGTATGCTGGAAACGATGTTAAGAGCGCCCGTAGGCGATGATGTATTTGGAGAAGATGCTACAGTGAATATGCTGGAATCGATGGCAGCGGAATTGTTTGGCATGGAAGCCGCCTTGTATTGTCCCACGGGCACCATGAGCAACCAGATCGCCATTAAAGTACATACCCAGCCAGGCGATGAAGTGATCTGTGATCAAACAGCGCATGTGTACCAGTATGAAGGCGGCGGCATGGCATTCAACGCCGGCGTGCAATCGAGATTATTACCGGGCAACCGCGGGCGCATCACCGCCGAACAGGTGGCAGCAGCCATCAATCCCGATGATGTACATAAAGCACATACTTCGCTTGTTTGTCTTGAAAACACCTCCAACCGCGGAGGCGGCAGTTGTTATGATATAGAGGAGATACAACATATACGCACCGTGTGCGATAAAAACAACCTTTCATTACATCTCGACGGCGCGCGTCTATTCAACGCCATTGTTGCACGTAACGAATCGCCAAAACAATACGGCGCCCTGTTTCACAGCATTTCGGTTTGTTTGAATAAAGGATTGGGTTGTCCTATTGGAAGTATTCTTATGGGCAGCCAGCCTTTTATTAAAAAAGCGCGGCGGATTCGTAAGGTATTTGGCGGTGGTATGCGACAGGCCGGTTATATGGCCGCCTGTGGTGTTTATGCGCTTAAAAATAACATCATCGGTCTGCAACAGGACCATGAGAATGCCAAAGAAATTGCAAGCAATCTTATTAAAACAACATTTACCACCGGGCTTTTACCGGTAGAAACGAATATCATCATCTTTGAAATTCAACCACCCTATCAGCCGGCACAAATAGCAGCGGCACTAAAAGAAAAGAATATCCTGGTGATCCCCATCTCCCCTACCCAGATAAGGATGGTGCTGCATTTGGGAATAACGCAGGAGATGGTAGAGTATGTTGTCAATACGATCCTAAACCTGCAGGTGTAACCTGGCTTCATGAATAGCATCGGCATGTTGCCCGGTAAGCGGCAACATACTTCTATTCACAGAGGCAATCAACTTTATCTCCCTGAAAACAGAAACTTTAAACCTGCAACATGAAACACTTACTCATAGCATTTATTCTCTTTGTAAATGCAGCGGCATCATTTTCTCAACAGGATTCCCTGGTATTTACTTCCGCCCAATGGGAAACCAAAGACGTTGCACCGGGCATCGTTTGGAAACATTATCATTTTAAAAAAGACCTGTTCAATTCGAACCAGAACGTCAATATCATTGAAATAAAACTTAAAAAGAAAAAACGGGCAATTGCACTTGCCTGTGAAGCCAAAACGCTTAAACCCGTAAGTGAATTTGGAAGATTGGCCGGCGCCATTGCCGCCATCAATGGCAATTTTTTCGATATAAAGAACGGCGGTTCGGTAGATTATATAAAACTGAACGATTCGGTGGTGAGCAATAACCGCCTGTGGGCGAATAATACAAGGGCGCGGCACCAGCAGGCCGCGGTGGCTATAAAAAAAGGCAGGCTGCAAATTGAAAAATGGGACGGGTCGGCCGACTGGGAATCGAAGCTGAAAGCAGCCGACATCATGAATTCCGGTCCATTACTGCTATGGCAGGGTGAACGCCAGGCGCTCGATACCGGCGAATTCAACCGGGCACGCCACCCCCGCACAGCCGTTGCCTGCCGCGGCAAAAAACACGTATTGTTCATTACCGTCGATGGCCGTAATGAACAGTCGGCCGGGATGTCGCTGCCCGAACTGGCCAGTATCATCAAATGGTTAAAGGCAAAGGACGGCATCAATATGGACGGCGGCGGTTCCACTACCATGTGGATCGGCAACCAGGCCGGTAATGGGGTGGTTAATTACCCTTCCGATAATAAGAAATGGGACCATGCGGGGGAACGAAAAGTGGCAAATGCGATTATCGTAAAGTAATGAAAGAAATGTTTCCCTGCCCTGTTAGGCAGCCGGGCATCTGGGTACCGGTTACCGGGTGCCGGTACAGGAAAAACAGAAGCTGGTTAACGGCTTTTCCCTTATAACAGGAAACCGGTAACCTGCAACTACCTCCTGCCATCAGGAACTTTCAACATAGTACGAAGAAACATTTACTTTTGAGGCCTAATTTAAAGACGTATGTTACCAAAGATCAAGCCGCACCATACCGAAGCGTGGGATAAACTCGAACGCCATTATAAAAAAATTGCCGACACCCATTTGCGCGAACTGTTTGCCGACGACCCGGAAAGATTCAAAAACTTTTCCATTTCGTTTGAAGACATTCTGTTCGATTTCTCCAAGAATCGCATCACACAAAAAACGCTTTCATTGCTTACCGACCTCGCCAATGAATGCAAACTGCCCGAAGCCATAGAGGCCATGTTCACCGGCGCTGCCATCAATGAAACGGAAGGCAGATCTGTACTGCATACCGCCCTGCGCAACTTCGACAACGACCCCATTTACGCGCAGGAGAAAAACGTAATGCCGCAGGTTCACCAGGTATTACAACAAATGAAACAATTCTGTAACCGTATTCACAGCGGTGAATGGACTGGTTACACCGGCAATAAAATAAAATACATCGTCAACATCGGTATCGGTGGCAGCGATCTCGGTCCGTACATGGTTACCGAAGCCCTGAAGCCTTACTGGAAAAAAGACATCCAGGTTTTCTTTGTTTCGAATGTCGATGCCACCCATATTGCCGAAACCTTACGGAAGGTAACACCGCAGGAAACACTCTTCCTCATTGCATCAAAAACATTCACTACCCAGGAAACCATGACCAACGCCCATACGGCGCGTAACTGGTTCCTTGAAGCAGCCGGTGACGAAAGTTATGTTGCCAAACATTTCGTGGCGCTAAGCACCAATGAAAAAGAAGTGGTGAAGTTCGGAATCGACAAAGCCAATATGTTCGAATTCTGGGACTGGGTTGGCGGCCGTTATTCCCTGTGGAGCGCCATTGGTTTATCCATTGCGCTTACCATCGGCTACGAACATTTTGAGTCGCTTTTAAAAGGCGCTAATTCAGCCGATAATCATTTTCGCACCACGGCTTTGGAAAATAACATTCCGGTAATAATGGCGCTTATAGGCCTGTGGTATACCAACTTTTTCGATAGCCAAACAGAAGCCATTCTGCCATACGATCAATACCTGCATCGCTTTGCCGCCTATTTTCAACAGGGCAATATGGAAAGCAATGGTAAAAGCGTCGATCGCAAAGGCAAAACCGTTCGGTACAATACCGGTCCGGTAATCTGGGGCGAACCCGGCACCAATGGCCAGCACGCGTTTTACCAACTGATACACCAGGGCACCGTACTGATCCCCTGCGATTTCATTGCGCCGGCTATCAGCCACAACCCTATTGGCGACCATCATGCCAAACTGTTATCCAACTTCTTTGCGCAAACAGAAGCGCTGATGAACGGAAAGACCGAAGTGGAAGCTGAAGCGGAACTGATAAAAGCGGGCAAAACGCCGGAGGAAATAAAAGCCCTGTTGCCATTCAAAGTATTTACCGGCAACCGGCCTACCAATTCGATCCTGATCAAAAAGATAACACCATATACATTGGGTCAGCTCATTGCCTTATATGAGCATAAGATCTTTGTACAGGGCGTTATCTGGAATATCTTCAGCTTTGACCAATGGGGTGTTGAACTGGGCAAACAACTGGCCAATAACATTCTGCCCGAGCTGCAGAACGACAACCCGGTAAGCAAACACGATTCAAGCACCAATGGCCTTATTAACGCCTGGAAAAGAATGCGGTCGGAAGTATAATAAAAAGTCATCTTGACAGCTATTATGTTAACCGGAACTAATAAGCGCTGGTTCAGGCTAAATATATCCACTGAATGTCGATAAAATTGACCCGGGGTTTGTAATAAAATATTAGCAAGAACGTTATATTTGGCACTTATTAATCAAAACAACAATTTGTAGCTTAAAAACCCTTAAAATGCGCAAACCTATTATTTTAGTGGTTGCTCTGCTTGCAACTATCGCCACCTTTGCACAAGATAAAATGCACAAACATACAGGAGAAAAACTGGATGTTAAGATCCTCAAAGTTGGCGAATTTGTAATTACCTACACTTACCCCAACGAAACAGCTGAGCAAACTATTGGCAAATACGCTGTTGCTAAAATTGAGTATGCAAGTGGCCGTAAGGAAGACATCACTGAAAAAATTGTTATTACTGGCAAAGACGACTGGGAAAAAGTAGTTATCCTGGAAGATGTAGCTAACTCTGTAGGTCTTAAAAAACAAGGCGAGATCAGAGGTAAAACCGCTGGTATGCTTTCTTACCGCACAGCAGGCAATGCAGACAGGAAATCAATGGAAAGACTGAAAAAAGAAGCTGCTGAATTAGGCGCCCCATTCGTATTGCTTACAAGCGAAAAAGACAGCAGATGGTCTACCCAGTCCATCAAAAAAGGCTTTGCTTATTCGTACAAATAACAAGCGATTAAAGCTAAAATTGAATCAGACTTTAAGTATAAAAAAGAGGGTGTTTCTTCAACGAAACACCCTCTTTTTATTCGGGAACCTGGTTAAACCGGGTTGCCTTATATGCTTAAAAAGCCCTACGTTTATTTCTGATACGTTCTCTTTACGTTTTTGAGGAATCTTTTATAAAAATCTGGTTCCTAAATACACCTGAAATCCCTGGTTTTTCCATTTTTCTCTATCATCGATATCATTGATATTGGTTAGCCCTATTACGTAACGGCCGCCAATTTTAACGCCGCCGATGTTCAGCTGCACACCACCCAGTGCCGAAAAATCGCCCTTCTTGAAGGCCTCTTCTCCGTTCTTTATAAGGCTCTTATCCTGGTTAAGCAGCACGCCAAACTGGGGTCCGAGCTGAAATGAAATGATCTTGGCCGGGGAGTAACTGAACAGGATAGGAATACTTAAGTAATTCAGTTTACCTTTTACATCATTGACGCCTTCCGGATAAATATCATTGAATCTTGTACTGGTGCGGAAATTCGTCTGGTTCCACATTACTTCGGGTTGAATGCCTATTTCCTTGGTAAAGTTGATTTCGGCAAATGCGCCCACGTTGTATCCAAAAATAAATTCATCTTTCATCGATGTGCCGTCAACTTTAAAGATATTGGCACCAGCTTTTGCACCGATGTGAAATCCGCCCCCACCTCTTTGTGCAAATGAAAGCGAAGTCAGAGTTGAAGCAATTGTTAATAACGCCAGGGATTTTAGTTTCATATTCTGTTATTTATGGTTCAACTATAGAATTTCAACTTATATGCCAAGGTTCAGCAATGCCTGTTAATTTGTCTTAACAGCTGCGTGAAGAGATGCCTAAAAATCAGGTGTCAGAAACTGATTCCGGCGGTAATGGAATAAACGGTGCTGAGTTTTGAACCGGCGTCATCGAGGTCCTGAAGAAAATAATCGAACAGTACCTGCGACTGTAACAGGAACCTGCCTTTCAGATAACTGCCCCTGAGCGCCAGGCAGGCCGATTGTAACGCAAATTGTGTATTATCTGAGATCTCAGAATTACTGGGCAATGAATTGGCCCGTACCGGTGAAAAGTTATACGAATAAGATGTATTGAAGCCATAGTTCTGCGTACCGGCATTCAACATGGCAATGGGCGTTAACGTTATATTATCCGATTTGCTCAGCACACCGTACCAGTCTATATCTTTGCGTACAGATATGGTTGCTGAAAAGTCGCGTACCGAGAGCTCGTTCTTTATGATCACATAATAGCGGTTGCGGAGCAAACGCAACAGGCGGTCGGCTTCTCTCTTCTCATATTCTTCCTTACTTCCCCAACCGTAGCTCAGGCTTAGCGTGGGCCGCACCCACCATTTCTTGTATGAGAAATAGGCGAACAGTTCATTTTGAATAGGCGTTGTATAAAAGTCGAGCGAATCTTTGGTGATATATCTCGTATATGCGATACCAGTTGAAAAGCTCTTTTTTATACAGTCGTATGACGGACTAAATGAATATTGATAAAAATTCATCCCGTTATTCAACAGCGCATAGGCTGAAGCGGAAATACCGAAGCCTGACTTATGAAAGTACCCGGCCGATGGTGAAAAAATGAGTTTCTTTTCGGTATTGATGGTAACGGAATTTTTTTCATTAAAACTGAAGAAACCGGTACCGATGCCTGCATTGAGGGTAAAGAAGCTTTTACGGCCAATAAGGCTGTCCAAATAGGAATCAAAATCTTTTAGCAATGAATCCATAATGGCCGTGGTATCGCCTTTTAGAAATAACGAATCGAGTTTTCCCCCGTTTTGGGAAAAACCTGATTGCATAGCAAGGGTAAAAACAAGCAGAACGAGCAATTTCTTCATACGTTTGCTAATTATCCGTACAGGGGTATACCGGGTGCTTAGATCAGAGCACAACGAAGATGAGATAAAAAAAATTGTAGCCGGTTTAATCATTACTATTTTTTTGCTAACTTATATTACCTTAACTATTACGACCATTACGCTATGATAACCTGTTTAATAGTTGATGATAACGATCTGTCGAGGCTCACTTTGCATCAGTTGGCGCTGCAAACCGGAAGGTTGCAGATCACCGGCGAATGTAAAGACGCTATTGAGGCTCACCGCAATATTACGGCCAATCCGCCTGATTTGGTTCTTTTAGACATAGAAATGCCGGGCATGACCGGCCTTGAATTGTTGAAAATATTGCCCAAACAAACACTTGCCATTCTCACCACCTCCCGGAAACAATATGCGGCTGAAGCCTTTGACCTGAACGTGGTAGATTACCTTATAAAGCCGGTAAACCTGCCCCGCCTGATGCAGGCTATTGACAAAGTGAGTGATATCCTGAGCCGCAACGATTCGGAAGTTACCGCCGCCGTAGATGATTACCTGTTCATCAGGGATAACAACATATTGAAAAAATTAAAGCTGGGTGAAATATTATGGATAGAAGCCATGGGTGATTACGTTAAAATACGCACTGAAACCCAATGGCATATTGTACACACCACACTTAAAGCGGTTGAAGAAAAGATCAATTCTGCAAAACTGATGCGTGTTCACCGGAGTTATATCATTTCCCTCGATAAGATCGATTCTATTGAAGATGGCGCCGTCAACATCATAAATACCGCTATTCCCGTAGCCGAAAGCTACCGGAGTAAATTAATTCAGAAGATAAAGTTATTGTAAAGATTATATTAAATTGCACTGTATTTGTGTGCAGTAATCAACGGTATTAACGTATTTTACGGCTATTGTAACCTGCACCACGCTATGCAATTGACAATAAGCAATTGGCAAATTATTCCCTAACCGGTATCAGTTTGTCGGTATTCAAGCACTCCGCAATTCGCGAACACAATTGCTTATTGCATATTTTCTATTGCATATTGATATTCCGGTTAAGGTTAGGTTACTAAGGTAGCATCTGTTACCATGAAAAAACAAATCAAACCTAACAAACTTATTCTCTATAGTGTTGCCTTTTCGGTGGCCTTTATTGCAGCGGGCATTATTCTCCAATTCAACACCGAACGCATCATTAGTAAATCCCGCTCTGCCAGCAGCGAAGCCATCGAGTCGTTTCACCTGCACAATAAACTTCAGAACATTGTCAAAAATGTGATCCTCACCGAAAGCCTGGTGCGTGGTTTTGTTATTACCGGCGACAGCAATTTTATCATAGGCGTTGAGGATACGCTCAATTTTCTAAAATATGAACTGGCCGGTTTGCAAAAGGCCTCCGTTAACCAGTATAACCAGGCCTCCTTCACCCGCCTCGCCTCCCTTATTGAAAAGAGAATACAGCTCAATAACGAAATTATCGATGCATATACCCGCCTGGGAAAAGTGTATGCCGAACAACGGATATCAAGCAAAACCGGTATCATTCTACGCGACAGTATTACCGACCTTTCCATGCAACTGGAAAAAGAATTATACGAGCAGTTGCAGGCAGGCATCAAGGAGAACAGGCGGCGCACCATTTACGTATTGTTCATCAGCCGCTTTCTAACCATACTTGGCTTATCGGGCATAGTAATACTTTGTACGCTGGTGATAAGGCATTTATTGCGGCAGCACGAGCTGATAAAAGAACTGAAACAGGCCAATGATAATGAAACAGAAGCCCGCCTTAACATAGAAAGGATCTCTGCAGAAACCCAGGACCTGTATAACAATGCGCCCTGTGGTTATCACTCCCTCGACGAAAACGCATGTATAGTGGCCATTAACGATACCGAACTGAACTGGCTGGGTTATACCCGCGATGAAGTGGTTGGAAGACTATACATATACGATATCCTCGATGAGGAAACCGCCAAAAGCGTTCGGGAGAATTTTCCCACATTCAAAAAGAACGGTTCGGTAAAAGAACGCCGGCTTACCATGCGCACCAAAACAGGCCGCACTTTTCCGGTTGTGCTGAACTCCGTTGCCATTTATGACGACAACGGCAATTACGTTTCAAGCCGTTCTACCATTTATGATATCACCCAACAACAAAAAGCCGAAACCGCTTTGAAAGAAGCACGGCAGCAGGCTATTGAATCGGCCAATGTAAAGGAACAGTTCCTGGCCAACATGAGCCATGAAATACGTACGCCTATCAATTCGGTTATAGGGTTCACCAACCTGTTGCAAAAAACAAGCATGACCGGTGAGCAGCAACAGTTCGTGAACCTGATACAATCGGCCAGTGAAAACCTGCTTACCATTATCAACGACATTCTTGATATTTCAAAAATAGAAGCGGGCATGCTCCGGATAGAAAAAAATCCGTTCAGCCTGCGCGGCCTTTGCAGTTCCATTGAAACCATGTTCTATCACAAGGCCCGCGAAAAAAACCTTTCCTTCTCATTATTCATTCAGGATAATATTCCCGACACACTCACCGGTGATGCAGTGCGGCTTACGCAAATACTCGTGAACCTTATCAGCAATGCGATCAAGTTCACGCAAAAAGGCGGTATCGCCATCAACATCATTACCCTTTCGCAAAACACCGATCATGTAAACCTGCGGTTCTCGGTGAAAGACAGCGGCATTGGTATTCCGCCCGATAAACTGGATACCATATTCGAACGCTTCGAACAGGGAGAAACCGATACTACCCGTAAATACGGCGGCACCGGCCTGGGGCTTTCCATTGTACGTAACCTGGTGCAACTGCAGGGCGGTAATATTACCGTTGACAGCGCCCCCGGCAAAGGCACTGAATTTATTTTTGAAATAGCATATTCACTGATGCCGGTTGGCCAGGCCATGCCCTCATCGCTTTCAGAAAGAACGGAGATCAGCGCCGGCGCATTTCCCAATGCCCGGGTGCTGGTAGTAGAAGACAATGCCATGAACCAGTTGTTGATAAAATTCACTTTCCAAAGCTGGAAGGTGAATTATGAACTGGCTGATAATGGTTCAAAAGCCATTGAATGGTTGCAACGCGCTACCTTTCACCTGGTGTTGCTGGATATTCAGATGCCCCTCATGGACGGTTATGCAACCGCCCAGGCTATTCGAAAAGACCTAAAAATCGATATTCCCATCATTGCCATGACAGCCCATGCACTGGCGGGCGAACGGGAGAAATGTTTAAGCTTTGGCATGAACGATTACATTTCGAAACCCATTCACGAAAAGGAATTATTCGGTTTGCTTACAACATACCTGGCCGACGACCGCAACAGCAATATTGAATCGCTGAAGAACGACCTGCACTATATTGACCTGAACTTTTTGGATGATATGGTGATGGGCAGCGGTGATTTTTTGAGAACCATCATAAAGCAGTTCCTTAAACAGTTCCCCGGTGAAATGGAAGCCCTGGAGCAGGCTGTTGACCAAAAAGACGCAGCGAAGGTAGCCTCGCTTTCACATCACATTCAAAGTACCGTTTCTATCCTTGGCAAGAACACGCCCTTTTTTCAACAACTGGAAAAACTGGAGAAACTAGCCCAAAAGAATACGGCTGCAGCCGCCCTCTCTACTGAGTTCGATAAACTTCACGACTACAAGCATCAGTTACTACAGGAAGTTAACCAGCTGTTGAACGCTTATTCCAATAGGCAATAGGCAATTGACAAATCAAACGCGAACTGCAGCTGCTTTCATTAGGGGAATTGCAGCGGGCTTTCGTTTTGGCAGGATTAACACCCCGCAGGGGAATGGGGTATTAATTTGTAAGCTGCTTATTATCAATTGATTTGTTGTAATTTTTTGTCTATTGCCCACTGCCGGTTGCCAATTGCTTTCCGTGTTCACCGGGCAATTAAATCCATTCGGCTATACATTTACCCGATTCATCGAATGTACCGGCAAAAGGGGGTTTTCACAACGTATTTTTGTGATGTCAATACGAAAAAACCCACTGAAACTAACGCATGAAATAAATTAGCAATAAGTTATTTTATATAGTTTTTCCCCTAATCCCTAACATCGTAGAACACGCCCTTGTCCCTTTACCGTAGAAATGCCTCTGGCAAAATAAATAACCCTAATGAGTTCATGGTTAAGGCTTGATTTAGTAATCACAGAGGACTGGCTAAGATGGTTTATGAAGGCCCATCGCGCATAAACAACTTTTCATCTATAACAACCCAAACCGTAAGTAGCAAATAGCATTTTAGCCGGTCCTCCTTACTTTACCTTTTCCCTGCCCGTAGAATTACCCTCTTACTTTCTGAAATCTTTCGGATCCGTAACCTGTACCTTTTAATCCGTACATGTGCTTCTACCGGGTGAGGCCTGAACACAGATTCTATCTGTTAGTATTACTTCTGAAGCCCTTAAGAAAACCTCCTTAAAAAAAAAGGACTGTCAACCCACGTATGTTTGACAGTCCTTTTTTTTGTTTGTATTTACTTCAATGTTCTATATTGAACATTTGATATTCGGCATTTTGTATTTGCCTTTTTTATTCCACATTTCTAATTCTTCATTTTTAATTTCCTACGACAGTTCAATAACCGTGATCTCGGGCAGTATCCCTACCCTTCCCGGGTAACCGATAAACCCATATCCCCTGTTCACATATAATTTCTGTTGGCCCGATTCATATAAACCGGCCCATTGCTTATACATGTATTGCACCGGGCTCCAGCGGAAACCGGGCATTTCAACCCCGAACTGCATTCCATGGGTATGGCCCGATAACGTTAGATCGATATCGTTATACTTCGTGCGTACTTCCGCATCCCAATGGCTGGGGTCGTGGCTCATGAGGATCTTAAACGGATATTGTTCAGCACCCGGATACGCATCTTCCATTTTTCCATAGCGCCCGAAATTGCCTTTGGCGCTCCAGTTTTCTATACCCAGCAGGGCAATACGATCGCTGTCTTTTTCCAGCACCACGTGTTCATTCATCAATAAACGCCAGCCCATTTGTTTATGCACCAGTTTCAACTGCTCGAGGTTATGCATTTTGGCTTCATGGCTGTCCCAGCGAACATAATCGCCGTAATCGTGGTTACCCAGGGTTGAATACACCCCCAATGGCGCATTGAGCTTACTGAACACGTCTATATACTCCTTCATTTCTGAAGCGCGGTCATTCACCAGGTCACCGGTAAACAGGATCATATCGGGTTTTTCTTTCAGGATCTTTTGTACGCCTTTTTCAACGGCTTCCTTATCCATAAAACTGCCCGAATGTATGTCTGAAATGTGAACGATCTTCATTCCCTTAAATGCAACGGGGAGGTTTTTAAAGTTCATTTTAAGCCGGTTCACCTGGTAGCGGTATTTATTGCCAAAGCCGTACACCAGGGTGCCGAAAACGGTTCCGCCCACTGCCAGCCCCATCCAGCTCAGGAAAACAGAACGGGTAATTCCCGCCCCATCGTGGGCAACACTTATTGCCGGCTTTTGCGAGAAGCGGGAAAACAGCCAGGTTCCGCCCCGGCGGATATCGTCGATAGCGAAAAAAACTGAAGCTACCAGTTTGGCTATGAACAGGCCGAATATGATCGCGCGTCCGTAAGTAACTACCCAACGCGGCAGGGAGTCGAAATTTACGTAAGGGATCGAAAAGATAACGATCAGGCCTGCCGCCGACATCGCCCAATATGTAATGATAATAGCCAGGCGGGCTTTTGATGAAGCGGGCAGTACTACCTGCAGGGCCTGGAAAATGTAAAAATCAAGCAGGGCCATAAGGCCCAGCAAAAAAAAGAAAAAACCTGAATTACGCATTGTTTCTTGTGTTGAATGTGTTCGTTTCTTTTAGAGCATTCCTGTAATGTGAAACCTGTTTGATTCTAATTATTGCTGATTTATGGATTTCGGGATTTTGAGATTTGTTATTATGCCGAACTCCGGGAAATCTCAAAATCCCTGAATCTCACAATCAGAAATTGCATTTAATCAGGTAGACGAACCACATTCACTAAAATTGTATAAATTCTTCCACCTGCATTTCGATGGCCTTTACGGTTCCGGCGTCATGAAAATCGCCGGAGCCATGCATAAGGTTATGAACCAATGAAATAGGCAGTTTATTGGGATGTACCACCACCCGCAGGTAATGTAAAATACTTGTTAAATGCTCTAACCCGCGCAAATTGCCGCCGCGGCCGGTAGCCACGCCGGTTAGCAGGGCCTTCTTGCCCCACCATACTTTTTTGTAGTCTGAAATATCGAACATGAGTTTCAATACGCCGGGGATACTGCCATTGTATTCGGGGCAAATAAATATAAATTTAGTGGCAGGTACCAGCATATCGCTTTCCAGTTGTACGAACTCAGGGGTTTTATCAACGTATTTCCAGCCTTCGAGAGAAATGAAATTAGGAGTAATGTTCTTTGATTTTAAAACCTGCTGATAGTGCCGCGCTACCTTTTCAGTATTGCTTCCCGGCCGGTTGGTGCCGGAAACGATGGTATAAATTTCACTCATTGTATTATTTAAATAACGAAGAACTTTGTTCCTGGTTGTATATTTTTATTTTTCTTAGCACACAAATCAAACTACATGAATTTTACGTATTACGGTCATTCCTGCTTTTCAGTAGAGGTCAAAGGTACAAAACTGTTGTTCGATCCATTTATAACCCCCAACGAACTGGCCAATAAAGTAATTGATGTAGATACCATTGCAGCCGATTACATACTGGTATCGCACGGCCATGCCGATCATATTGCCGATTGCGTGCGCATAGCAGGCCGAACCGGCGCCAAAGTGATCTGCAGTTGGGAAATTTACGAATGGCTGGGTAAACAGGGGGTTTCGAATGCACACCCGATGAACACCGGCGGCAAGTGGAATTTTGGCGATTTCACCGTGAAAGTGGTGGTGGCGCAGCATTCATCGGGTTTGCCCGATGGTACCTACGGCGGCAATCCTTTTGGTTTTATCATCTACACAGCCGAAGGAAATTTCTATTATAGCGGCGATACGGCGCTTACGCTCGATATGCAGCTGATACCCGGCTGGGCCGAGCTGAGCTTTGCCGTACTGCCTATTGGCGACAACTTTACCATGGATGTGGCCGATGCCGTTCAATGCGCCCGGATGGTCAAATGCCAGCAGGTGATCGGCGTTCACTACGATACGTTCGGGTTTATAAAGATCGACCATGAAAAAGCAAAAAAGGCTTTTGCCGATACCAGTTGTACGCTGCATTTGCTGAATATTGGAGAAACGATAAAACTGTAACCGCCGGCGATGGCTGGGACATTAACGATGTTGGGGCGGTAGTTTTCCGGGGTTATTTTTTTTCAAAAAGGCGAAAAATAACGGCTTTTAAAATATTAAAACATTAAATGCTGATAATAAGCCTAATGTAATAATTTTGCATTCCAGTAAGGGCATCCTCCTTTTTTGGGGGATGCTTTTTATTGTTGAGTTTGATACAATTTTATTCACTATCGGCCTTATGCCCTGTATTAAATGCGGTAAATAAGTATATTGTCGCCGAATTTTGCCCTTTCTACGGTTTAACAACCGGAAAAGACGAATTAGATATGCTGATTTTTCGTGTTTTTACCAAAACATGAAGCCGACGCAAGTGAAACCAATTAAAAAAAATCCAACGACCTGCCTGGCAGTCCGTACAACGGGAAGGCAAAGCAGGCAGGAATGTAATTAATCACTATGGCCCGAGTAATTGGAGTAGCCAATCAAAAAGGGGGAGTTGGAAAAACTACTTCCGCCATCAACCTGGCGGCCAGCCTGGCCGTTCTGGAGTTCAGAACATTATTGGTAGATGCCGATCCGCAGGCCAATAGCACCAGCGGTGTGGGTTTCGATCTGCACAATGTTCAAACCAGTTTGTACGATTGTATGGTAAGCAGTACCCCGATGAAAGATGTGATCTTAAAATCGGAGATCCCCAATCTGGATATCATTCCGTCGCACATTGACCTGGTAGGTGCTGAAATTGAAATGATCAACTACCCTAACCGGGAAAGTGTATTAAAAGGGTTGCTTGAACCGGTGAAAGAACTGTATGATTTTATCATCATCGATTGTTCTCCTTCACTGGGTTTAATTACCGTAAATGCGCTTACCGCCGCAGATTCGGTAATGGTTCCGGTACAGGCAGAATTTTTTGCTTTGGAAGGTCTTGGCAAATTATTGAACACAATTAAGATCGTGCAGAGCCGTTTGAATCCCGACCTGGTCATTGAAGGCATATTGATGACCATGTACGACGGCCGTTTGCGCCTGTGTAACCAGGTAGTGAACGAGGTGCGCAAACATTTTGATGAAATGGTGTTTGATACAATTATCCACCGCAATGCCCGCATCAGCGAGGCGCCCAGCGTTGGAAAACCGGTGATTTTATATGATGGTCAAAGTAAAGGGGCTGTCAACTATCTGAACCTGGCCAAAGAGATCCTGCAAAAGAACGATATGACGAAAATTAAGCAGGAAGAGCGTATATTAGAATAATAAATCATCATATACAATCAATGACCAACCCCAAACAAAATAAAGACGCGCTTGGTAAGGGAATTCGTTCCCTGTTGCAGAATATAGATTCTGATCTGAAAAACTCAGCCGGCAACCTGAAACAGGAAGTTGCCCAAACGGTTACTGCCATATTGCGAATTCCCATCGATCAAATTGAGCCTAACCCACGCCAGCCCCGTCACGATTTCGACGAGCAGGCGCTGCAGGAACTGGCTTCTTCTATAAAGTTGCACGACATTGTGCAACCTATTACCGTTTCGCACCAGACGGCCAATGGTAAATACCGCCTTATTTCGGGTGAACGCCGCTGGCGCGCATCCAAAATAGCCGGTTTAAAAGACGTGCCGGCATATATTCGCCAGGCCAATGACCAGGAACTGCTTGAGCTGGCCCTGCTCGAAAACCTGCAACGCGAAGACCTGAATGCCGTGGAAATAGCCCTGAGCTATAAACGCATGATGGAAGAGCTGAACTACACACAGGAGCAGGTGGCCGAACGCATGGGCAAGGAAAGAAGCACTGTAGCCAACTACATTCGGTTGCTGAAACTGCCGCCTGACATTCAGGTAGCCGTGCGTAAGAATGAGATCAGCATGGGTCATGCCCGCGCCCTCATCAATGTAGATACCGTGGATAAGCAGTTGTTCATATTTAACGAGATCAGAAGCCGCAGCCTTTCGGTAAGGCAAACAGAAGACCTGGTTCGTAAAATGTACAAAAGCGGTCCCGGCGCTGCTGTTAAAGAATCCGTAAAAAGCACACTTCCACCTGCTTACAAGAAAATTGAAGATAACTTAGCAACTCATTTTAGTACCAAGGTTCGATTAAATCATAACAAAAACGGGCACGGAGCTATTTCGATTGAATACTATTCAATCCAGGAACTGAATAAGATATTAGATCAGATCGGTGTCTCGGCTTAAGTTCGCCTGCATGAAGCATGTTTTCTTTGTAATTGCAATTATCCTTTCGTTACCCATGCTGGCCGTGTCACAACAAAAAGACACGCTCGTTATAATGGATACTACTGGTAAAGTAGTACCCGGCAAAACGGTAAGAAAGGGTCTATGGAGAGATTCAGCCGGTAACCGCACTTTCGAACCACGCAAGGCGGCTATTTATTCTGCTATATTCCCCGGTCTGGGCCAGATCTACAATAAAAAATACTGGAAAGTTCCCATTGTATATGCGGCGGTAGGTATACCCATTTATACCTTCTTCGACAACCGTACCTGGTATAACCGTATCAGATATGCGTTGTCTGTTGTGGAAGCCGGTCCAAACGACCCTAATTATGGCGATATGTTCGCAAAGGTGCACCCACGCCTGCAAAACTGGGTAACCCAGGGCAGATCGCCGGCCCTGTTGAACGCCCGAAACGATTTTCGTAAAAACATGGACTACTCTATTTTATTCACCCTGTTGTTCTGGGGACTGAATGTTATAGACGCCACTGTTGACGCCCACCTGAAAGGTTTCAATGTAAACGACAACCTGAGCATGCAGGTAAGGCCAGCCCTCCTATCCAATCAAACCATTGGGGTAAGCCTGGTATTCAAAGTAAGTAATAAGTGATAAGTTGTAAGTTGTAAGTTTGTACGAAAGCAACTACTGCTTAAATACTTACAACTTAATACTCTAAAAAAGCAATACCTTAGCGCCGCTAAAAGTAATAAGTCATAAGTAGTGAGTTTTGAGGTTCAGGTACCAGGCACTTACTACTTAATACTTACAACTTAAAACTCCAAAAATGAAAATTGCATTGATCGGCTACGGCAAAATGGGTCATGCCATTGAAGAAATTGCCTTGCAACGTGGCCACGAAATTGTTTTAAAAGTAGGAATAGAGAATATTCAGGACAATACCATCGAAAACATAAAGAAGGCCGATGTAGCTATTGAATTCACCGGCCCCGATGTGGCTTTTGAAAATGTGCTCAGGTGCCTCAATGCCGGGGTTCCCGTGGTAAGCGGTTCTACCGGCTGGTTACAACGTTTTGAAGAAGCTAAAACACATTGCATAAAGAATAATGGCGCCCTGTTGTATGCAAGCAATTTCAGCGTAGGGGTGAATATATTCTTCGCCATCAATAAAAGACTGGCTGAGCTGATGGCTCCCCATAAAGAATACGATGTAAAGCTTACAGAAGTGCATCACACCCAAAAGAAGGATGCGCCCAGCGGTACCGCCATTACCCTAGCAGAAGGCATTTTACAATCGCTGGAGCATAAGAAGAAATGGGTGAATGAGCCTGCCGCCAATAAAGAAGAACTGGAAATTATCAGTGAGCGTATTGACCCCGCTCCCGGCACCCACTGGATAACCTATTCTTCAGAGATCGATGATATAGAGATCAAACATACGGCTCATAACCGCAAGGGATTTGCTACCGGCGCCGTGCTGGCTGCCGAATTCCTCGCGAATAAAAAAGGTGTTTACGGAATGAAAGATGTACTGGGGCTGTAGTATACACCATACAAATAAGTAAAAAGAATATATAGTTAAAATACCACGCCAATGTCGTGGTATTTTACTTCAGGGCACATAAATAGTTACTTCTTTTTACAAAAGATGATAAAATAGATTGTCTCAAGTAGAAATAACACGAAAAAAGGGGCCTGTTTTTTATTCGGGTACACGCACATGATCACCGGTTGCCTTACATGCGATTTGATATTACTCAATTTTTATACGAAATGTAAGTTTTTGTCGGGTAATTAAGTAAATTATAGTTGGAATTACCAAACCTACTGCTGCATGAACAGTCTTAAACCGGATCATCCTTGTTGTGTTTATACCTTTCCTGCTTCAATACTTGAATATGGGAAAACCTCACCCGGCCCACCATTAACACATACTATTTTAGCCTCGTTCGTCCCTTTTACTTCTTTTTATGGCTTTTACTTCGGCAAACCCTTTTTGGCAAAGGGTATGAAAAAGCATTTCAGACCGCATATGTGCGGCAGTGGCAGAAGATTTGATACTATCAGCCTAAGGGCCGGTAGTAAAAAGGTCTTCGTGTAAACTAAAGCCATATAACCCATAACCTTTGTCGGTTGAATGTTTAACCCGCCAAACATGAAACGTAAAAAGATTCGAATGGCTATTGCAGAAGATCACCAGACGGTAATCGATGGGGTGCTGTCGCTACTTCATAAACATGAATACTTCAAGGCTGTTATAATAACCACCAACCCCCAGGAACTGCTTCGGCAGATGGCCTGCACACCCGTTGATATTTTATTCGCCGACATCGCTATGCTATACAGGGATGGGCATGAACTGGCCAACAAAGTAAAAGGGCTGTTTCCGCGGGTAAAAATGGTAGCCCTTTATAAGCAAGAGCAAACCACTATCGTGAATACAATGATCGAAGAAGGAAATATATCGGGGTATGTGTTAAAAAGCACTGATAAACATAATATAACCAAAGCACTGGAAAACATGATCGAGCATATTTACACTAACGACAAAACCTTACAGGAAATGCCTAATCCTACTGTCCGCCTCCGAAAAGTAGCACCCGAAACAACTCATCTTACCGACCGGGAGCTCGAAGTCATCCGCCTCATAGAGCAGGAGTACAGCAATAAACAGATAGCAGAAAGGCTGTTTATAAGCGAACGTACTGTTGAAACGCATCGCAAGAATATCTTCCGCAAAACCAAAACAAATAGCGTCATAGGGCTTATCAAATACGCCTATATGAACAAGCTGGTAAGCATAAGATAAAATGCCAAACGCTAAACGCTGAAGGTCTGACGACACTGATGAGTGTCAGACTCCGTCAGAGCTTAACGCTGCCTTCCGGAAATCGATCTTCCGGCAATAACCCATACACCACGAGTTCGGGCCGGGCTTTTTGCCTTATGCCTTCCGCCTTTGGCGTTGGGCGTAGGGCATTCCGCGTTAAGCGTTAAGCGTTAGTCGTTTTACGTTCAGCTTTCTTACCGGATGATAAATAAATTATTTTATCTTACGCCCTTATAGCCCTGCGTCACCGGAGGGTACTTTACGTGTTTAAAAAGAAAATACATGCTATCCAAGAAAGCCCAGTACGCCTTTAAGGCCCTGATGTATATGGCTGAAAAGAAAGAAAATGAGCCCATTCTTATTGCAGAGATTTCGAAAAAGAAACGTATCCCCCTTAAGTTCCTGGAAAACATATTGCTGGAACTAAAAAAAGCCGGTATTCTGGAAAGTAAAAAAGGAAAAGGCGGCGGATATTTCTTCAAAGTATCCCCAAAGGAGGTATCCCTGGCCAAGATAGTGCGGCTGATAGATGGCCCCATAGCCATGCTTCCCTGTGTAAGCCTGTACTTCTATGAGCGATGCAAGAACTGCGATGAAAAGCAATGCGGCCTGCACGATATGATGGTGCTGGTACGGGACGCCAACCTGCGGATCCTGGAGAAGAAAACCGTAGCCGATCTTACCAAAAAGATATTATAAATCAATTGTTTAACCTTTAACCGCTATCGAATAAGGGAATAAAATAACAACCTGTCTTCCTGTAGCGGGAATTGCGCTGAGTTTCATACATAAATTGTAGCTTTGCGCCCGAAATAAATATTCAAAAAGATATGTCTACTATCACCAAGAACATTGATTTTACACTTCCCTATAAAGTAAAAGATATCAGTCTTGCAGAATGGGGTCGTAAAGAGATTCGCCTTGCAGAGGCTGAAATGCCGGGTTTGATGGCGTTACGTACAGAGTACGGTCCTTCGCAGCCTTTAAAAGGCGCCCGTATTGCCGGCTGCTTACACATGACCATTCAAACTGCGGTGCTTATCGAAACCCTGGTGGCTTTGGGCGCCGAGGTTAAATGGAGCTCATGCAATATCTTCTCTACCCAGGACCAGGCCGCTGCTGCCATTGCCGCTGCCGGTATCGGTGTTTATGCCTGGAAAGGTCAGACCATTGAAGAAGCCGACTGGTGTATTGAACAAACATTGTTCTTCGGTGGCGCCGATCGCCCGTTGAATATGATCCTTGACGATGGTGGCGATCTTACCAACATTGTATTCGACAAATACCCTGAACTGGTTCAGCACATCCGCGGATTGAGCGAAGAAACTACCACCGGCGTTCACCGTTTGTATGAAAGAATGGCTAAAGGTACCTTACCTATCCCTGCCATTAATGTAAACGATTCAGTTACCAAATCGAAATTCGATAATAAATACGGTTGTAAAGAAAGCCTCGTTGATGC
Source organism: Niastella populi (assembly GCF_002078015.1). Taxonomy (GTDB): domain Bacteria; phylum Bacteroidota; class Bacteroidia; order Chitinophagales; family Chitinophagaceae; genus Niastella; species Niastella populi. Next base: position 137,725 of record NZ_LWBP01000067.1, read on the forward strand.
TATCCGCCGCGCTACCGATGTAATGCTGGCCGGTAAAGTAGCCGTTGTAGGCGGTTACGGCGATGTAGGTAAAGGTTCTGCCGCTTCACTCGCCGGCTCAGGCTGCCGTGTGATCGTTACAGAAGTTGATCCTATTTGCGCTTTACAGGCTGCTATGGACGGCTTTGAAGTTAAGAAGATGATCGACGCCGTTAAGGAAGCCGATATCATCGTTACCGCTTCAGGCTGCCGCGACCTCATCACCGCTGCGCACTTCAAGGCAATGAAAGATAAAGCCATCGTTTGTAACATTGGCCACTTCGATATCGAAATAGACGTAGCCTGGCTGAACAACAACTACGGAAATACCAAAGACACCATTAAACCTCAGGTTGACCTGTATAACATAGACGGTAAAGAGATCATCCTGCTGGCTGAAGGCCGCCTGGTGAACCTCGGTTGCGCTACAGGCCACCCAAGTTTTGTAATGAGCAACTCATTCACAAACCAAACACTGGCTCAGCTGGAACTGTGGACCAACAACAAGAACTACGAGAACAAAGTATACGTTCTGCCTAAACACCTCGATGAAAAAGTTGCCCGTTTACACCTGAAAAAGATCGGTGTTGAACTGGATGAACTTACCAGCGAACAGGCTTCTTACCTGGGTATTCCCAAAGAAGGGCCTTACAAACCTGAACATTACAGGTATTAATATCGTTTGTTACTGCGAACGATTCGATCTTATATACAAAACCCTCCCTTCCGGCAACTGCCGGAAAGGAGGGTTTTCACTTTTAATACATTGCCCCCGGAAGGCACATTCCTCCATTACATGATGCTTATCAGCCAATTATAAATAAGTCCAGTAACTTATAATGCCATATTATAAGCCTATAAACTTATAATACGATATTATAAGTTTATAGGCTTATATTTGTATAAAAGCGGGTTATGGCAACTAATCAAAAAGCAGCAGTTATCAGTGGCGATATCGTAGGTTCTTCTTTTCTGAAACCCGCAGCCCGTAGAAAACTGCAGGGTTTGCTCGATGCTTTCATTAATGAGTTCGTTCACGAATATCCCGATCTGCAGGTACAACAATACCGGGGCGATAGTATACAGGGTATACTCACCACTAACCGCATGTCGGTATTAAGATTAACATTATTACTGCATAGCTTTTTGATACAATATGCCTATAAAATGCGGTTGGCTGTTGGCGTAGGCGACATCAGCTATAAAACCAAACAGGTGATCACCTCCGATGGTTCCGCATTCCAGGCATCGGGCCCGTTTCTCGATGCCCTTGTAAAAAGCGGTGAAATCATAAGCATTGCAGGCGATAACGACGATTTCACCAGCGAGTGGCAGGTGCATAGCTCTTCTTTAAACTATCACATTCAGCACTGGTCAATTCAGCAGGCAGAAGCAGTATACATGCAATTACGCGAAATGACACAGGAAGAAATAGCCCAAAAATTAAAAATTAAGCAACCCTCGGTTTATTATCGTTTACAGGCAGCCGGCTGGCACGTTGTGCATAAAATTCTAACCCGCTTCGAATCGGTTATACCAACCCTTTAAATTATATTTAGCGCTGAACGCCGAAGGCTTAACCCGGAAGGCCCGGCCCGTGTTTCGAAGTGTTTGGATTATTGCGGGAAGATCGAATGCCGGAGAGCGGCATTAAGCGTTCAGCCTTTAGCTTGAGTTGTAACCATATTTTTAAATCTGATCGCCATTTGCAGGATAAACTGAACGATCGGGAACCAGCGTTCAGCCTTTGGCATTCGGCATTAAGCATTCTAAAATGGTAACCTTATTTCAATGGATATTCGCTCACCTCGTTGGCGACTTTTTATTACAATCGCGCGCTATGGTACGCCACAAGCAACGATTGAAAGCACGGTCATGGATGCTGTACCTGCACTGCGCCATACATGGCATCCTGGTTTATCTTTTTGCTCCCGGCTGGAATTTATGGATCGTTCCCCTGCTGGTAATGCTTACCCACTTTGTTATCGATCTGTGGAAACTGAATCAGTCAGATAAAGTGGTTTATTTTATCATTGACCAGGTGGCACATTTGATCATCCTGTTTGTATTATGGAGCCTGTTCATTGCACCTGCCGGCTGGATCCCCAAAAGCTGGGGATCGGTAATGCAAAGCCAGTCGGCCTGGGCCATAGCAGCCGGTTACCTGATGGTCACCTTTCCATTATCACTATTGCTGGCCAGCGCCACACAACGCTGGCGGCGCGAGGCCGAAGAACAAACCATGCGTTCCTCTGTAAGCCTGAATGAAGCCGGCAAATGGATCGGCATATTTGAACGCGTACTCGTATTCACCTTTGTTATCAGCAGCCATTTTGAAGGCATTGGCTTTTTGATCGCCGCCAAATCGATCCTGCGGTTCAACGATATCAAAGGCACTGAAGCGCGGAAAGAGGCCGAATATATCCTCATTGGCACCCTGATGAGCTTTTCGCTCTCGATCCTGATCGGACTGATCGTTAGAAGTTTTATATAAAACCCTGTTTTCCTGGCAGTTTTGCAGCCTGTTGCCCCGCTGCTTTTAACAAACAATTTGTAGCCCCCTGCCGTTTTGTATATAGAACAAAAACAGGGAGTTATATGAAAAATAATATTATAAAATTCAGCCGCTGGTTCGGGCTTGCTGTAATCGCATTTGCGCTGCTGCCCGCAGCTTTGCAGGCGCAGCATAAAAAAGATAAAAAAGCGCAAATACAACGCATTGTAGAGGCTCAGAATTATGTTTTCAAAGCGCAAACGGCATTGCCGCAGTCGGGCAGCACGAGGCAACTGACCTCCGATTTCGATCTGCAGATCTCCAGGGATACCATCGTCAGCGACCTGCCCTATTTCGGCCGGGCGTTCACGGCACCGCTTAATCCTGCTGAAGGACCGCTTCGTTTTACCTCAACCGATTTTCAATACGCTGTAACGAACCGAAAAAAGGGCGGCTGGGATGTTGTTATTACCCCTAAAGATGTACATGATCCGCGTCAGCTTAACCTGAGCATCTTTGACAATGGCTCCGCATCTGTTAGTGTTACCAGTTATAACCGGCAGCCGATCTCATTCAATGGTTACGTTACGACCAGGAAATAAAACCTTCAGGGCGGTCGGTTCGCCAGTTGGCGAACCGACCGCCTTTTTTCAATAAGAGTTTGCACCTAAAAAAAAATGTACTGTAAACAAAATGAATTGCAAAAGATAAACGTTTGAGCAATACGCAGCGCAATTACAACTGTTTTGAATTACCGGGTTAATTTACTTTAGGTCAATGACGCACATTGCGACAAAAACGTACACACAAACCCTTACCCGTTACCCCATACTTACCCTCACTAATAACGCTTCGTTTACCCCTAACAGAACTTCCCTATAAAAAAGATAACAGATATCCTTACTTGTTAGTTGATCCGGGACAACTTATTGCCAGAAACATACCCCTAGGTGATAATAATCATATTATAGATGAAATTTCTGCGTTTACTTTACATGTACACTCTTACCTGATCCTGTAAGCAATTCAATTAAAATCTCAACATCCCTATGCGCCAAACTAACCGTTTAACCCAGCACTTCTATGGCCCTGAAGTACCTGACACTGCCGTTCAACTCCGTGAGGCTGCAACTCAAACCGGTGTCACTAGTAATAAGCCCTTACCCACTTATAAGGATTTTCTCCTCGATCATATCAGTGATGCGGTGATCTTTACCGACATGGATCTGCGTATCATTTACATCAACAAAAGAGCCGAACAGGTATATGGCATCAAAGCAAAAAACGCAACCGGCAACCTGTTCCGTGATATTATACAATACGATTACATGGATGATTCGCGCGAGCAGGCATTGCAGATCCTGCAACAAACAGGTAAATGGCAGGGCAAGGTTGTATATACCAGGAAAGACAAACAGGTATTTCAGCTTCTGGCTACCGTTACCTTTGCCCGCGATGAAAAAAAGCAACCCGTTGGCTTAATAGCCACGCTTAAAGATATTACCGCCGAAGAACTGATCAATGAATCTGCACGTAAAACCAAACTCGAGCAGCAGAAAGAGATCAACCGTATAATGTTAAAGACCCAGGAAAATGAACGGAACGAACTGGGCCGCGAACTGCACGACAATATCAACCAGATCTTGGCCGCGGTAAAACTGCAACTCGAATACGGGCTTGAAAATTATGACGAAGAAAAAAGCACAATTGAAAGATGCAAGAATAATATTGAACAGGTGATCAAAGAGATCCGCAACCTTTCGCACCGGCTGGTGTTACCCAGGTTTGCAGAAACCACCCTGATGGCCGAGATTCAAAAAACAATCGATAACATTGTGCAGCAGCAACCCGTTTACCTCGATCTGCATGGCCTGAACGAGCAATTGCTGCCCGACAACATCAAAGAAACCATCTACCGCATTATTCAGGAACAGCTCACCAACATTATCAGGCATGCAAGGGCGCGCAAAGCCAACATTAAACTCCACAATACAGCCAGGGCGGTTTTTCTTTCTATAGAAGATGATGGCATAGGCTTCAACACTGCCCTGTCGCGCAAGGGCGTGGGCATTACCAATATCCTGAACCGGGTTGAAACATACAATGGCAAAGCCCATATCTTTTCTTCCCCCGGCAAAGGCTGCCGTTTGGAAGTAACGATACCGCTGAAAAATGCTTAAGGCTTAATGCCTGCCCGCGAAATCCGGGCTTAACTTCTGAGGCATCCCGCGAGGCTTCAACAGGCAGGGCTCTCCTGAAAGCCAGGGGTACGTTGACCGTTCAGCATTCAGTGGTCTGCCTTCAGCTTCAGCGTTGAGCATTGACCGTTCTACCTTCAGCCTTCAGCCTTTAGCGTTGAGCATTGAGCCTTCAGCCTTCAGCGTTGAGCATTGAGCGTTCAGCCTTCAGCCTTTAGCGTTGAGCATTGAGCGTTCAGCCTTCAGCGTTGAGCATTGAGCGTTCAGCCTTCAGCCTTCAGCCTTTAGCCTTCAGCCTTCAGCCTTTAAAGCCAGGTGGGCTTATATCCTTTATTAGCTTTTTCTTTGATCAGTTTATCTTTTTCAAGCTGGGCCGTAGTTTCCTTCGCAAAGGTTTTTACATGCACCTGCCCTTTTGTTCCTACCCTGCCATACCGAACGATCAGTTTACAGCCATCGAGGGCAGCTTCCCAGAACCGGCCCGATTCACCTTCGTTATTGATAAGCCGGTGGAATGTTAAATGATCGTACGGCGTAGCCGCTGCAGGCGCTTCCGGTTTAGCAATACCGGTAACTGGTTCAACCAGATCAGTGGCAGCCATTACCGGTTCGGCAGCCGCTTCCCCTTCTGGTACTTTTTCTTCTTCTTCCTGGCCGGTTTCCTGGTGCAGGCGTTTTATTATTTGCTCCAGTACCCTGTCGGGCTGGCTTAACCAGTCTTTTGCAAATACGTTGATGGTACGCCAGTTGAATGTTTGCAGAATGGCCGGGCGCTGATAATACTGCTCCAGCAGGTTCTCGTTCCTGTAATGCCGGTCATCATCGAGCAAAATACTCAGGCTATAGGTTGTATCGGTTTGTTTTGCTTTTACCGCCAGCGAACATTTAAAGTCAGACTGACCTACCTGCTCGGCCACTTCATACCCTTTCTTTTCCAGCTGCTCTTTTATCTGCTGCAGAATGATGCTATCGGCCTTTGATTTCGATCTTTCTTTTTTATGCAGCACCAGGCTGTCAAGAATGGTACGGGCCGATCTCATATCGCCACAGCTTACCAGCTCAGCGTACTGTAAAAAGCGTTTAAAATAGTTGGCGCCTTCGTTATACTCATTGGTGATATGGTGGTGCCGTATGCTGCTTACAACCGCCATATGCTTTTTGGCGCGGCTGAATATTACGTTCAACCGTTTTTCACCACCTTTTTTATTGATGGGACCAAAATTCATGATCATCTTTTTGCGCGAGTCGAAGCCGTAACATACGCTCATGATGATAATGTCGCGCTCATCACCCTGTACATTCTCGAGGTTCTTGACAAATAAACCGGTGAACTGATCTTCTTCCGTACGGCTCCAGGCATCTTCAAGCGCCTGTTCAAAAGCCTTGTCTTTTGACGCCAGTTTTGTCAATGCATTTTCAATGGCTTCCTGCTGCTCCTGGCTAAAGGCAACGATGCCTATACTTTCTTTTATCTTCCGTTGCAGTAATGTTTTTACGAGGAAGGCGATATAATCCGCTTCATCGGTATTGATACGTTTTTCGTAAACACTGTTGGGCAGAAAATGGAAACTGATACTGCGGTCGAACAGGGCATCGGCGTGTGTGGCCGCATCCTGTGCACTGGCAACCTCTATCGATTTCTTTTCTGTGTGATGAATGGTCTTATCGGGGATGGTAAGCAGGTTCGCTTCATAAAAAGCGTGGTTGCTGAAACTGATCAGCGTTTCGAAGCGGCTGCGGTAATGCCAGCCCAGCATTACATTGTTCAGTTTGCGGGCGCCCTGTACCAACAGGCTGTCGGCATCATTGCTCAGCAGCTCATCATCGTCACCGTTACTATATACTTCAAGGTCATCGGGATCTTCTGTGCGAACGGTAAAGAAATTGGTTGGCGGCATTTGTTTATCATCGCCCACAATGATGGTTTGTTTGGCGCGGTACAAGGCCGGTATGCCCTCTTCCAGCGTGATCTGGCTGGCTTCATCGAAGATCACCACATCAAAGAAGCCGATATCGACCGGCAAGCTGTCACTCACACTCAGCGGGCTCATGAGCCATACCGATTTCAGGTCTTTCAGCACCAGGCCGCTTTCCTTGGCCGACAGCTCCCGGATGCTTTTGAACCGAATGCTTTTATTGAATTCATTCTCCAGGATCTTCCGGCCTTCGGTATAATTCTTTTTGAACTCGCGTTGTTCGGGCGATAACTGGCTGCTGGCGATATTGCTTAACTCTACGTTATTGAGGAAGCGCTGGCGCACCGCCGCCCTGATAAAGTCGGCATTTACTTTCAGCAATTGTTTGTAACAATGCTGAATTTGCCTTACCGCTTTTTCAATAGCCTGCATATCGGTATTGGCAAAGCTTTTATTCTGCTGGTAAATATGCGACAGGGTTTTGCTGGCCATACCTGCTTCAGCCTGTAAAGGCGTAACCGGCACCTTTCTTAACACCTCTTTTACCGGTTCTGGCAACTCGGAATATTCGCGTAAAGCCGGTAACAGGTCGCGCAGGCTTTCAGCATTCATGCTGATGCTTTCCAGCTCGTCGTAAATATCGCTTACCGGTTTGGTATCATACTCATTCAAACACTGCTGTAACTGGGCCTGCAGCTTTTGCATGTTCTGGTTCAACTTGCTCAGCTTCGTTACCAGTTCATTTGCTTCGGCATGATGCAGTAAATAATCGATCTCCTTATCGCCCTTCCGCGCCCTGATGCGCTCGATGCTTAAATGAGTGAGGTCGACATTATCGACTTTATACTGTTGTTGCAGGTAGTGCCTTTCCATAGCCACCATATTGGCGGCGTCATATTCTTCTTTCAATTGTTGCAAAACGGTGCCATAACCGGGATGTACGGCGTGCTGCGAGAAATCGTAGCTTTCATCGATCTTGTTCTTCAACCGGTTCCATTTGCTGTTCAGGAATTTAAAGAACGACTGCTCGTATTTGGCAGCCAGCGGAATGGCAGCCAGCATATCCTGTTCGCTCAGCCTGCTCTTCCAGTTCTTATTGCGCTCTTTTATTTGCTCATATAACTGTTGCTGCTGTTTGTATAAATGAACCCCCTTATCGAATTTTCTGGCGGCTTCGTTGCCTTCATCTACCAGCGACAGGTTATCTGATTCGGCCAATGGGTTCAATACAATGGCTACCTGAACCAGGTTTTTGATCTGCTCTAACCGGTTGGTATGTTCGGGCGGAATATTGTTATCCCGTACTACAGAAGTTATATCGGTAAGCAAATTGCGGCTGTGCAACAGGAGGTTCTCCAGTACCGTTTGCGGATTCTCATTGCTGAAGATATGCTCGTTGATCTTACTGAAGGGGTGTTCGGCAAAAGTAGGTTCGGCGCCTGTTTCTTCCAGCGCATTGCTTAACTGCTGAATAACATTACCGAACTCAAGCCATTCTTTATAATGCGGTAATGCATCCGCATCCTTTACCGAGCGGGTTACCAGGTGCTCTTTCAATTCCACTACCCTTTCGAGTAACTTTCTGAATTCGATACCGGCCTGTTCGGGTACAGCGGTATGGGTGGCATGAAATTGTTTCAACAGTTCCAACTGGTCATTGGTTTGTTTCAACAATGCCTCGCGGCTCAACTGGATCCTTTCGAGATCCATTTTATTTTTGGTAAAATCTTCATAGGTCTCCTTCAGGTTCCTGATGAATTCTTTTTTATCACCCAGGCTGTCGTGAATATAACAGCACAATTCATCGAGCCCCTGTTGTTTCAGGCGATGATATACAACATCGAGCGCCGCGCGTTTTTCACAAACGAACAGGATGCTGTGGCCCCGGGCCGCAAAATCGGCAATAAGGTTGGTGATCGTCTGGCTTTTGCCCGTTCCCGGCGGCCCCTGAATAATATAACTTTCTTTATCGCGGCTTTTAAGGATGGCCCTTGTTTGCGTTGGGTCGGCCGTGATCACGTGATACCAGTCATCGGTATTGTTCAGCTCCTGCGGAGTTGCGGCGGTTGGTTTTGGCTTGCTGCTGAACAACTGTTCAAACACTTCATTGGGCACCTGGTTGTCAATTACAAAATTGTAATCACGCACCAGGCTCATCTTTTTATAGTTGAAATTGCCCAATACAATATTACACATATCAAAATCCCAGCTGTACGGATTGCCTTCGCTTTCAGAAAGCTCAAACAACGGTTTTCTTCTATCGGCGTTGCTTTCCGTTAACCGGGAAGGCATAATATGCGCATCTTCGTGTCCCAGCGTTTCGAGGAACCCGGTCCTGGGTTCTACCTTTTGCCTGAATATTTCAAGTCCCAGCGGTTTATATTGTTCCTGCTGATAACTATAACCCACATCTTTATAGCTATCAAGTTGTTTGCCGGTGCGCTGCAGGCGTTTTTTGAAATTGGTGACGGTTTGTTTGGCCACGTTATGCACCAGCCTGATGCGAGGCTTTTGAATATAGTTAAGCACGATCCCCTGGTTGGCGGCATCTATCTGGCTTTTCAGCAATTGATAGAACTGCTCGGGGGTCATTTCATCGAGATCAACGAAATCGGGCAGTTCGATACCATATAATTCTTTCAGATAACTGGCCAGCACCGGGTTTACTTCGGCCACGTTATCGGTAATCTTCAATATGAAATGGTCTTCCTTTAATTTTTTGTTCTTCTTAAGTTCAGCCGGCACCAGCAACAACGGGCTTTGGATCCTTTCATCAGGATCTTCTTTCAGGTTATGCCAGTTAAGATATACAATTACCAGTTTCAACTGGCTGAAACCATATTCCTGAATATCGCGTTGCGCTTCGATGCGTATTTTATCGAGCGAGGACGGCAGGTACAAATGATCTTCGAACCGCAGGTATTTGTTCAGCACAATTTCCTTCATACCTATCACCCGTTCAGAAATATCCTTATTCCAGGTAAACAACAACTCGGGCCTGATGCTTTGATAATGCAGCACCATAGGCACGCTGCTTACCGTTAAATTCACAAACCGCATATTCGGTTTGTAATACAATAAGCGGTTGCGCCTGCTGGTATCGAACAACCGGTTACGCAGTTTATTTAAGATAAGCTGGTTTCGGTTCGTCAGTGATTTATTAATCCAGCCGGCTATGTTACTGAGATCGGTTTGTTTTTCGGGATCGTAATCGCGGTAATGCTGCAGGCGGTTCACGATATCGTACAGATCCTGCACCCGCTTTTGCCGGCTCAGCTCGGTCATTTCAGCGATCAGTGAGCTGATGGTAGGATGTATGCGGTGATTGTATAAGATCGGGTTGCCGCGGTATTTTGCAAATAACGCAAGGTCTTTCTCTTCATTTAAATTCAGGCCCAGCGCCATACTGCCTAATACGCAGCCAAGACAAAATATATCGGTGAGCTCATCGTGGTGCCCGAGGTTCATTTCAAAACAACGGTAACCGGGAATATAGGCCGGCGAGGTAAGCGTTTCATTGCCATTCAGGTGAATTTGTATATTCTCTACTGAAACGGCGCTGTCATCTATATCTATTTCGGATTTTGCACTACCTGTGAGATCAAAATGCCGGGCTTTATGCCGTTCGAACAGGGCCACTACTTTGCCAATGGCATTCATTGGCTTATGCGCTGCCCGTTCATCCACATCGAGCCGGTTTTCGGTTATGAACAATGCATTTTCATTTTCAAACGGGGCAACGAGCCCGGCTTCATGAAAGCCGATCACCTCTTTGCACAAAGGCAGCACAAATGCAATTACATCATCTGTGGCATAATCTCCGTTATCGAATGCTGTTTTCAAAAATTGCCTGAAGGATTGAACCTGTATTGACATAATCAATAGATTGAGATCAGTATAGTAATAATGCGATATTAATTGCCGGTCGGTACGGCTGTAGTAAGTTTTTCATCTCCCTCGTAAATCTGCTCCTTCTCCCCTTCTTTTATTTTATACCAGGCAGACATTGTTTTTTGCTTGTGTTGCTGAAGCTTTTTGTCGCTCAGTTGCAGTTCCTTTTTCACGATAGCATCAAAAACATCTTTCAACTGAATGGCTTCGGAAAACTGGAAAGCCCAGCCAAAGGGTATTTGTTCCAGTTCGCCATCGACCAGTGCAAAATCGAGCATAATATACCCGAGATAATCTTTTATGCTGGTATGCGCTTCGCCGATCGTTTGGGTAAACGCTTCATCGGGCATTACCGAATCATCATAGGAGAAATTAACAAAATATTGTTTGGCAAGGCTGGTCACCAGCGTACTGCGAAACCAGTTTGGTTTCAACAACAACTGCATGAACTTCCGGGTGAGTTGCAACAGTTCCTCCTGTTTGAACACATCGAGCTGATCGAGGTCGGTCATTCCTTCTATCATCCTGATGATCTCAGGTTCTGCCGCTTCCTTTTTTTCGTGCCAAAGCTGAATGGCCCTTGCCCTGATAAAGTTTTCAGGGTGCGAAATGGTGGTGGCTTTTACGCCGCTGGCGGTTGAAAATATTTCATCAGCCTGTTTGGTATAACTTTCCGCACTAACCTTATCCAACCCCGTTGCTATCTTGACCAGTGAAGTAATTACCGGTTTCGTATCTCCCACAACGGTATAGGCGCCGCGATCGCAAAATATTTCGGTATATAACCTGTACAAACGTGCGGTTTCAGAATAGGCGGCGTCACTGTTATAATTACCCGCAATTGCCATAATGATGCGCTCGGCAATCTCCAGTTCGCCCTGCAGCGAGCTATACAGTTTTATATGTGTAAGTTCATGCGCCAGTATGGCCTGCAGTTCATCTTCATCGAGCAGTTGGGTAATGCGGCCGCTGAAAACAATATGCGCTTCATTGTTAAGAAAAACGATGCTTGCGTTTATTTCATCGGTGTACTGTGCCTGGTAAACAGTAACGGGTAATTGCTCCAGTCCCAGTTTTTCCTTTGCTTTATTGACTTTTTCATATATACCGGCATCCGCCTGCTCATCGAACTTGTAAGTATTTTTTAACAATTCCGTTTTGTATTGAGCGAGCTGTTCCTCTTTTGTTTTTACTGCAGCAAAATAATTCCAGGTTTTCTCCTGCCGAACAAAATGATCCCGAACTTTCAGGTGATATGGAAGCGCTTGTAACATATATTGATATATATAGTATAAAAGAATAAATATTTTGGGAATAAAACCGTCTTTTACGGCAAGGATATCAGAAAGGGAGATACAACAGCAATATTCTTACATTCCTACAGATGAACTTGTACTAATTTCAAATACTATGCCTTTTTTACGAAACGTGCTGTAATATGATTTATTTGCACAGTCCGATAAATTATGATTTCTTTTGGAAAAACGACAACCTGTTTGAATTAACCATGACTCAAACAGGTATAAACGTAATAGAAGGTTGTTGGAAGTAAAAGTTTAATGAGGCCGGATCCATTTCCCGGCTGAAGTCAAAAAGATGTGAATAATTATCCGGTTGGTAAAAACCCGGTATGCGTATGACCGAAATATTTTATCAGTATCCACTGCCGGCAGGCAGCTGCATATCCTGCAAAACTTTTTGCAGTTCTGTTATGGAACTTAATTTCGAAACAAATGCGTGCGCACCTGCTTCAATGGCACGTTCTTCTTCTTTTTTATTATTGGTAATTGAAAAAGCGATGATCTTTATATCGGGCCATTTTTCTTTTAGGGCCGCAATGGTTTCATAACCGTCCATCACCGGCATGTTCAGGTCGGTAATACATATATCAGGTACATTGCCGGCCGACAATTGTTTTAAAAGATCCTTTCCGTTTACCGCTCTCAGCATTACATCGTAACCCCACAATGTAATGATCTCATAAATGCTGTTCCTGATAACTGATGAATCATCAACCAATGCTACCTTGATGCCATAATTGTTCATAATAAATAAATTTGAGTTGCTTCTTTGTCGCTGAGCGGATCGGGATCCGGTCAATGGCAACAAGGAATAAAAAGTACGAATTACAATAAGGTTGACGTTTTTACGGGTTTAACCAGATAATTTTGAAGGTGAGGTTATTGTCGGCTAAATGGTAAGAAACTTTCTGCTACAAAGGTAACTTAGTTCACAAGCCATCAAAAGAAAGCAGGTATCATAAACTAACGAACCAATGTTATCACTTTCGAAAAATACAGGTTTCTATTTATCAATGCGAGTAATGTCATTGCGACACTTTTTTAATAATTAAAAAAGCGCCAATAGTTACCCACAATTATACATTAAGTTATTGCTAATTAAAAAATATGAGGTAATCTTGCGATGAATCGTTTTCCTATGAAAAGTGTACCTGAATTTGAGTGTATTTGCATTCCGTTATTCGCATGGAAAACGAGATCCCGACCAAATCAACCATCGAGCTGCTTATACAGCATATCAATGAAGCTGCCGTATTCACCAATACCAGCTTCCTGATCGTTGCCTGCAATATTGCAGCGACTAACCTGTTCGGTTTCAGACTGAAAGATACCTCAGGCCTGAACATTTCCACACTGTCAATCAACGCCTCTTCTTCAAATAGCCAGTTCGCTTCCATTACAAACGGCGATTTTACCCAGGGAGTTATAGACTTTATAAACAATGACAAACAAAAGTTAGCATTGCAAATTACCAGGCATGCCATTGCGCCTGATACATCTGCCGGCGGTTATCTGTTTATTTACAAACCACTTGATATAGATCATGTAAATAAGGGAACCGGCACTGCAAAAAGTTTCAGCTCCCTAAATAATACAGCAGCATTCACATCAGGTAACGGAAATTATTTCCGGCTCCACGACCAGCACGGTGATGCCATGCTTATTTTCGACAATGAACTTACCTGCCTCGATGCCAATGCCGGCGCCTGCCGGTTAACAGGGTATAACAAAAAGGAATTGCTCACTATGTCCCTTGCCGATCTGATACATATAGATGAGGTACAACAACCAATGCCGGCAACCGCCCGGTTGAAGACGGGCGACAGCCTCATTTGGGAAAGAAAGATGCGCGCGAAGGATGGTGCTGCCTGGTACGCGGCATTCACCCTGCAACCGATGCCCGACGGCCGTATAATTTCATTTGTAAACGACATTACCAGGCAAAAAAGAACCGAACTGGCATTACAGCAAAGTGAAGAAAGACACCGGTTGCTTTTTCAGCAAAGTCCATTACCGATGTTTATAGTGGACCTTGAAACTTTTCATTTTCTCGATGTAAATGAAGCGGCGCTGATCTCATACGGCTATTCAAAAAAAGAGTTCCTTGCCTTACGCGCCCTCGATATCCGCCCGGCCGAAGAATTTGAAAAATTCTATTCCAAAGCACCTACTATAAGTTCAGGCTTTGTAAGCATGGGTTTATTCAGGCATATGAAAAAAGACGGTACCGTTATAGATGTGGAAGTGTATTCGCACGATTTCCTTTACAATGAAAAGAAAGCCCGGCTGGTATTGGCCATCGATATTACCGATAAACTGGAAGCCACGAGGGAATTTCGCAAACATACGGCGCAACTGCGCGACCTGTCGGACCACCTTTTGAATATAAGAGAAACAGAACGTACCAATATTGCGCGGGAAATTCATGATGAACTGGGCCAGCAGTTGACCATATTAAAAATGGATGTTTCGTGGCTGCATCAGAAACTGCAAAAGTACGATGACGTTCTCCTGCTGCAAAAATCGGGCGATACGCTGAAGATGCTGAACGAAACCATTAAAACGGTACGCCGTATTGCAACGGAATTGCGCCCCAGTATGCTCGACGATCTGGGCCTTATTGAAGCTATTGAGTGGCAAAGCAAGGAGTTTGAAAAAAGATCGGGCATAAAGATCACCTTCGAGCACACGATCGCGCATCTACCTGTATCCAATGCCATAGCCACTTCTTTGTTCAGGATCTACCAGGAGGCGCTGACCAATATTGCGCGGCACGCCAATGCTAAAAATGTTTTTAGCAAACTGCAACTCGATAATAACGAGGTAATTCTAACAATACTCGACGATGGGATCGGTTTTGATCTGAATGCGCTTGGCAAAAAACAAACCCTTGGCCTGCTGGGCATGAAGGAACGCACCCTGATGATCGGCGGCCGGTTCAATATAAACAGCCAACCCGGCGAAGGCACAACCATAGTGGTAACTACCGCGGTTCAACCCGAAGAGCCGCCAAAATTGCAACCCGATCAATAAATGAACAGATAATCCGTTTATGATAACAGTAACCTATTAATCAACGAAATTTTAATTTTTAACCGCCCGCTAAAAAAACCAGGGGCATAAAAAGATTGAGAAATAACCCCAACCATGAAAGTGCTCGTTGCCGATGATCATGCCATAGTTCGCAAGGGATTAAAACAGATCTTATTGGATGAATATCCGTTTGGCGAAATTGAAGAATGCGCCAGTGCGGAAGAATTGGTGCAGAAAGCCAATGATGGCAAATGGGATGTAATCATCAGTGATATTTCAATGCCCGGCCGTAGCGGGCTGGAAGCATTACACCAGATCAGGATCACGCACCCCCGCCTGCCGGTACTTATTTTAAGCATGCATCCTGAAGAGCAATATGCTATTCGCGCATTGAAAGCCGGTGCAAGCGGTTACTGCAGTAAAGACCTGGCGCATGAAGAACTGGTGAATGCGGTAAGAAGGGTGTTAACCGGCAAGAAATATATCACTCCCTCACTGGCTGAAACCCTGGCCACACAACTTGAAGATGAAAGCCAGCCTGAACCATATAAACGTCTTTCCGACAGGGAATTTGATGTATTCAGGTTACTTGCCAGGGGTAAATCGGTTTCGGAAATAGCAGATACCCTATCATTGAGCACTACCACCATCAGTACTTACCGGGCGCGAATACTGGCTAAAATGAGCTTTAAAACAAATGCCGACCTCATAAGGTATGCGCTGGAAAAAAAGCTCATCGAATAAAACTACCGGTTGTTAGTGTTGCAATGGAATGATAATCAAAATAGATAAAAAATAAAACAGACGCTTATTGAAATAAATGTTTACCTAACACGCTTACAATAAGTTCCATCGTTGCGGTCGTTGTCGACTTTATACTACAAGGCATCCTGATTAACGATTACAAAATAAACATATATACCACTATTTATTAGAAGTATGCTAATATGTTAAATTTGATAGAAAGTTGCTGGCTATGCCTGGAAGTAAATTAACTGTGCTGGTAGTTGACGATTCAGTCATGTTCAGACAACGGGTTATTTGCTTACTTAACGATCGTAACCTTAATCCTGTTTTACAAGCCTGCAATTACGAGGAAGCCGTTAACTGGCTTCTGCAAACAGAAGTACATTTAGCATTACTCGATATCAGTATGCCCGGCAAAAATGGTATCGAGTTATTGAAACTGATCCGATGCAGGTATCCCGGTACCAAAGTATGGATGATCAGTAATCACGCCGATGAATATTATAAACAGCTTTGCCTGTCGACCGGCGCCGATTACTTTTTTGATAAATCTCTTGATTTTGAAGAAATCGAAAACAGGACGAGTATGATATGTAACGAAATACAAAATCAGAACTAATCAAAAACCCTTCATTGGTTACAAGGTGAAAACTTAAACCCGTCGCCCGTATGACTAAAGAAGACCAACCAGCAATTGTAGATTCTTTTGAAGACTGTTATTTTGCCGTTATCAACGAAAACGGTTTAATTCATTTTGCCAACGAACAGTTGGTGAACTGTCTTCATATTGAAAATGATTCCACCGCCAAAAACCTGTTCTTTAAATATATTTCGCCATTAGGCTCGGGGCAGTTAAAAGCCGCCTTGCAGAAAGCCGGGTTCGCAGCCAATCCATCGCGGCTCAATATGAACCTGCTGAACAGTTCAGTACACAAGGCAAACTGGCAAATTGCCAAACTGAAAACCAACGGCGATATGCAGAACCTGTTCATCTGCATAGGACATGAAACGGGAAATGAAAAACCAGAAAGCGCCACAGTCACAGGCATTCTTGTAATGGATGGCGTAGGAAATGTAGTAGACGCTAACGAAAAGGCTGCCGCATTATTAAACACCGATCCCGAAAGTCTGCTGAACAACGCACAACTGGCCGACTTTTGCAGTCCCTTAAAAATATTTACAGATCCAATCTCATTTGAAAACACCCCACCTATGAAAACCCTGCTTTCAGGTAAGGCATATGAGCAGGTGATTGAAATGCAGGCAGGATGCCCTGAAAGCAAATGGTTACACTTTATTTTTTATCCTCTCTTTGATGACACCCGTTCCGTACCCTTTTCTTTTGTTACGCTTATAAAAGAGCTGCCCTGGCAAAAAGTAACAGAAACACCGGACAACAACCTGTTCCGGAAAGAATTTCTGAACAACACGTCAGCCATGACCTGGCTGATAGATGACCAGGAGAATCTGATCTTCGCCAACCCGGCCTTTATGCGGTTCCTTGGGTTGAAAGAAAGCGACATCAACAAAAAAGCGGTGGAGGCAATACCGCCCTTCTTTACCGCCATATTTGAGAAAGAGCACCGCAAGGTGCTTGAAACAGGCGTTGCGCATAAAAAGGTGCATAAACATGCACTGGCCGACGGCACCACGCTGTATTTCCTGGTGAATATTTTTCCGGTTCCCAACAGCTCCAATAAACCATTGCTCGGTGGTGAAGCTACCGACATTACCCATGGCTATAATATACATGAGGAAATTGCCAATGCCAATGAACGCCTCATTCGCTTAACCCAGGTAAGCACCGAAGCCGTATGGGAATGGGACCTGCAAACCGATCAGTTCTTTCGCAGCAAAGCGCTGATAGAACTTATTGGCAGCAACGAGAAAGAAACCAAAGGCTTTTCGTGGTGGCGTAACCGCATTCATCCCGACGACCGCGAGCGGGTAGAGTTACATGTAAATAACGTGATGCATAACAAACTCTCCAGCTGGCAGTGGGAATACCGGTTCAAATACATCAACGGTTCTTACCGCACCGTGCGCGACCGCGGTATTGTCGTTTACGAGAACGACAAACCGGTAAAGATCATCGGTTCCCTGCTCGATCTTACCGAAATAAAGGAACTGGAAAACCAGTTGATACAGGAAAAGATCAAACACCAGAAGGAGATCGCAAAGTCGATCATCGATACCCGGGAAAAAGAACGCACCCGGCTTGGACAGGAGCTGCACGACAATATAAACCAGCTGTTGCTGGTTGCCAAACTGTATATGGGACTGTTGAAACCTTCCGAAGCAGGGAATAAAGTAATAGCGAAAAAAGTGGTTGATTCGCTCGACATGGCCATTGCAGATATTCAGGCCATCTCACGCGAAATGGTGCTGCCGAAACTAAAAGAAAAAACACTGGCCGATAGCATCAGGCAAATGGTGAAAGACATAAAAATGACCTGTAAGTTCAAGGTTAAATTCCTGTACGATAAACAGGAATGCGAAGGTATTTCCGAAGGAAAAAAAATAGCCCTGTACAGGATCGCTCAGGAACAATTAAAGAATATCATTCAATACAGTAAGGCCACCAATGTTCTTATTCAGCTACAATACAATGCCGATACCGTTGAGCTTACCGTGCAGGACGACGGCGCCGGCTTCGACCCATTGAAGAGAACAAAAGGAATTGGTTTACGAAATATTTACGACAGAACATTACTGTACAATGGCAGGGTAGAATTAAATTCCGCGCCAGGTAACGGCTGCCAGTTAAAAATAATCATTCCCAAATGTTGATGTAAGCGCATTTTAATCCTCCCCTGTTTTATAGTTCAAGCTGCCTGATGGTGGCTTTTACTTTTTTATACCGGTTCACTTAAAATAGTTAACTTAAGTTACCGGAAACAATGCACCCGCGACCATTAACTCTTTGCTTATGCAATTACAGATCATTAAAACAACTTCAGCAGACATTAAAGACTTTCGCAAGTTGTTCCTGCATGAGAACAACTTTCAGTTCGTATTCGATAAATGTCATTATTATGGCTGGGCCGATGCCTATATCTTCATGGCCGACGGCACAACTATCGGTTATGGAGCGGTGTGGGGAACCGATAAAAGAGAAGACCGCGATACCATTTTTGAGTTTTATCTATTACCGCCATACAGAAAACACAACAGTTCCATCTTTCACCAGTTCATTACAGCTTCCGGACCAAAACTTATCGAATGCCAGAGTAACGACAAACAGCTGACCGGCATGTTGTATGAATTTGGAAAGAACATCTATGCCGAAGCCATTTTATTCGAAGAACATGTTAAAACCAGTTTGCATATACCCGGTGTACAGTTTGGTAAAAGGCCCCCGCAGGACGACAACCCCGTTCATTTTGAAGGATACTACCTGATGCAAAACGGAGAATTGGTTGCCAATGGCGGTTTTCTTATCAATTATAATTTTCCATATGCAGATATTTATATGGATGTAAAAGAAGACTGCCGGCAGCAGGGGCTCGGCAGTTTAATGGTTCAGGAACTGAAAAAAGAGATCTACCGCATGGGGCGGGTGCCTGCAGCCCGCTGCGGCATCAATAACAACGCTTCAAAAGCCACTTTAATAAAAGCGGGGCTGCAACCCTGCGGCTTCCGGCTGAAAGGCGAAATAAAAAATAGCGGCGCCCTTTAAACACTTACGTTTTCAGCATACTTCTTTAACGAAGTGCCAATGATGCTCGTAGAGCCCTGTTCGAAATTCTTTTTATCGAAGTCGGGATTACTCATCGGGAAAGTTTCGAGGCCTTCGTGTGTTAACTTAAGCCGGGTGGTTACCATGGTTACATCCCGGTCATGTAACCAACTGGTTGAAAATATATACGTAACCTGCTGGTACTCAAAATTATTTTTGAACTTTTCTCTGCCTCCGGTCTTTCCGCCGTTCCGGCGTGAAAAATGTGTACTTTGTTCCCGAACTTAAAATGAACTGATTTGTAGATTTGTAACGAAAATCCGGGTCAATATGGAACAGTTCCTTCCCTCGCCTGTATTGCAGCCATATATAAAATGTTTCCGGTTCATTGAAAGTGAACACGGCATGGTCAACCGGATCCTGCCCGATACCTCCATTATAATAGCCTTCAGGCTGCGGGGAAATGTTTCTTATTCGGAAAATGGCCTTACACGGGAGTTTCCGCAAACCACCATTTCGGGCATCAGGGATTGCAGCCGCATTGTAGATTATGAGCAGGGCGCAAGCAACCTGCTGGTTGTTTTTAATGAAGGCGGGGCGGCCGCTTTTTTCAGGGAACCGATGCATGAACTCGGCAGCATCAGCATTTCGCTCGATCATCTTATTGCCCGTTCTAAAGTGAACGCCATTGAAGAAGAACTGGCGGCAGCCGGCAATAACAACCAGCGCATATTCATCATAGAGCGTTTCCTGCTTTCGGAATTGAAAAGAAAAGAACCCGATCACCTGGTGCGGGAAGCTATTCAGCAGATAAAATTGTTGAAGGGAGATATTAAAATAAAAGAGTTGCTTACCAGTTTGCCAATCAGCCGCGATCCGTTTGAGAAACGCTTCAGAAAAATTACCGGCACTACACCAAAACATTTTGCCGCTATCGTTCGGTTGAAGAACATGATCGAAAATTACAGCGGCGCGGTGAGTTTAACTGAAGCTGCCTATTCGGCCGGCTATTACGATCAGGCACACTTTATAAAGGATTTCAGGTCGTTTACCGGACAAACGCCGCATGATTTTTTTAAAACGCCCCAAATACCAATGTGATAATTCGATAATGTGATACTTTGATAATGGAATACCTCTCGAAATGTGTGAGGTTTAACAAATTGCGTGAGTCGGCCATTAAAGCATTAGCATATTAGCTAATTATCACATTATCACATTGAATTAAGCAACGTTACCAACCTATTTGGGGTCAATTGCCTTATGCTTATGAGATTCCCTGGTTTGGCTTTACTTATCTTATTGTGTACCCGCCTTACGGCGCAAAACTGCACTACACTCGGTCAAACGCCTGGTACGGCTTTTCCTGTTTGTGGTTTGCAAACCTTCACCCAGTCAAATGTACCCATTTGCCAGAGTCATATTCTTTCAGTTCCCGGCTGCGAAAATGATGGCGCTGCCTATGCCGATAAAAATCCATTCTGGTACCGCTTTACCTGTTACCAAACCGGCACCTTGGGTTTTCTGATAACGCCCAACGACATGGGCGACGATTACGACTGGATGTTATACGACATCACCGGTCGCAATGCCGAAGAAGTTTTTACCAATAAATCACTTATCGTTACCGGTAACTGGGCGGGCACTTTTGGCGCAACCGGGGCCTCTGCATCGGGTGTAAATCACATCCAATGCGCTTCCGACCCGGCACAAAACCTCAACTCGTTCAGTGCCATGCCCACCATTCAGCAGGGACATCAATATCTGTTGCTGATAAGCCATTTCACCAATTCACAAAGCGGTTACAAATTATCATTTGGCGGCGGTACCGGTGTTATTACCGATCCGTTGCAACCCGGTATAAAAAACGGCTGGGCCGGTTGCGGCGGCGTTACGGTAACGCTGGTGATGAACAAAAAAATAAAATGTAACAGTCTTGCCGGCAACGGCAGCGACTTTACTTTATCATCCACAGCGGCATCTATTGTTGCTGCTACCGGTGTTGGCTGCAGCAACAGTTTCGATATGGATACCATAGTGCTTACCATGAGCAATGCATTACCGCCGGGTGGTTATACAGTGAGTGTGAAGAACGGATCAGACGGGAATACGCTGCTCGATCATTGTAACAACAGCGTACCTGTTGGCAATAACTTTGCATTCGTTGTAACGCCGGTGCAGCCAACGCCCATGGACAGCATTAAACCGGTTGGCTGTGCGCCCGATAAACTGGAACTTGTTTTCAGCAGGCCCATCAACTGTAATTCGATCGCCGCCAATGGCAGCGATTTCCGGGTAACCGGTTCTACCCCCATCACCGTAACCGGCGCCAGCGGCAATTGCGTAAATGGCGCAACTACTTCCATCGTGGTTCAGCTTTCGGCGCCTATACAATCGGCAGGTAATTACCAGATCGTTTTACAACCCGGCACTGATGGCAATACCATCATCGATGAATGCGGCCAGCAAACACCTGCCGGCGCTGCCCTGCCCTTTGCAACCGCCGATACCGTAAATGCCGGTTTCACTTATCAACTTCACTATGGCTGTAAAGCCGATACGCTTCACTTCGCTCACCCCGGCGCCAATAGCGTAAACCAGTGGAACTGGGATTTTGATGGCATTGGCAACAGCACCTTGCAGAACCCCACCTGGATCTTCACCAAATTTGGCCCGAAACTGATAAAACTCACCGTATCGAACGGGGTTTGTAAAGACAGTATTGCCACTACCGTTTTACTCGATAATGAACTGAAAGCAAACTTTAAATTTCCTGAGATCCTATGCCCGGAAGACAAAGCCGTATTCACTGATAGCAGTATAGGAAAAATAGTTTCGTGGAACTGGGACTTCGGCAACGGCAATTACAGTTCATTGCAGAACCCGTTGCCCGAAACCTATCCGATTGTTACATCCGGAAGGTCGAAAATGTATACCATCAGGCTCATCGTTCAAAACAATCTCAACTGCCACGATACGGTTGCCCATCAGATGAAAGTGGTGAACAGTTGTTTCATTGCGGTTCCTAATGGTTTTACGCCTAATGGCGATGGAAAGAATGACTTTTTGTACCCGCTTAATGCATGGAAGGCCATCAACCTCGAATTCTTCATTTATAACCGGTACGGACAAGTTGTATTTCGTACAACCGACTGGACGCGGCAATGGGATGGGCGCATAAACGGACAGCTTCAATCAACCGGCGTATATGTTTGGATGCTTAGGTACACATTGATCGATACGGGAGAAAAAGTGTTCAAAAGGGGAACAACCGTGCTTATCCGGTAGCGGGGGGGTAAATATAAGTGTACAAAGGACAATCTTCGTATAAAGAAAGTTATTTTTATTTATTGTGTAAAACCCCGAAAAAAATTATTCACGCGGCATTTATTTGCTGAATATCAAAGCCGGCGGCGCACCTGTGGGCTGAAATGCAAAAGGTTTTACTATTCCCTTGCACTGGTGATGCAAAGTTATTATCTTCCGCTTGCAAAATTTACCCTAAAAGTGCAATTACCTGCCCCTACCTGGCGTTATGGTAGATATCCATGTAATGGATTGAAGTGCAAGGTACCGTACAAACCACAAACATGACAAAACTTAGATTCCTATTCCTAATTCCTATTGGTTTATCCGTGTCCGTACATGCCCAGAAAACTGACTCACTGGTTGGTAAATGGAAATATTACGATGTTTACAACAAACAACGATACGATACTAACACCCTGAAGATAGCCAAAGAGTATTTTGGGGCTATGACCCTTTATTTCAAGCCCAACAATCATTACAAGGCTTTTGTGATGAACAATATCGATGAGGGCATCTGGAGCACCAATGATTCCTGCAGCAGGGTGAGGCTTACTTCTTACAAAGGGCACTCGAACGAATCCAGGATCATAGGCCTGAAACAGGATCAGCTCATTCTTAGTATGGGGGAAGGCGCTTTCATCATGACGCGCACCGACATCACTGAATC
The DNA here is from genome assembly GCF_002078015.1 of Niastella populi. GTDB lineage: Bacteria > Bacteroidota > Bacteroidia > Chitinophagales > Chitinophagaceae > Niastella > Niastella populi. Next base: position 160,978 of record NZ_LWBP01000067.1, read on the forward strand.
TGACGATATTGAGCAACCACTTCCAAACATAAAAACTGTAAAAGCTTCTAAAAGCCAGATAAGCAAAAAATGGTACCTGACCCGCCGGGTAGTTCCGGGCAGAAGTGAGGCCCAGCTTAAAATGGCCAGTAAACTCATCAAGGGCGCCTATGCCTATTTTAAAACGAATGGCGATTACGAGGCCCAGTCGATGAAGGTTACAGAAAACGGCAAATGGGTTTTCGGTCCCGGTAATAAGTCCATTATCGTAACCATCGAAAATCAGCAACGGATCTGGAATATCAAAGCGATCAGTCCCACCAATCTTATTTTGATAAGCGGGTATACCGAGGAAGAATGGAAGTTCTCAACCAAGTTATTATAAGCACCCGGTAAACCGGTGAACATAATTAATCAGAAGAGCCATTCCGGTTTGCGGAATGGCTCTCTTCTTTTATTTATAGTCATTTTTATCTTATCAAGAGAACCATGTTTGATCTGTTGATAATTCCGCACCGGGTAACGGCTTTATCCTGTATGCATATCCGCCGGCAGGTTGTAATTCCCTTTTGAACCTGTCATTCCAGCAATCGCACCCTTGTTACAGAATTTAGCGTTCAACGTTCTGCATTTACCTTATTTCTACCTCTACCCCATCGTTCCAGTATTTGTATTCGGGCGTATAATACAGGTAGGCATTGCTGGCTTTTGCTTTGTAGGTACCCGCTATTTCCGCTTTAAGATCGAGCCGGATGGTTTTTGTTTCATCGGGCGCAAATCCCATCCAGTACAACACCAGGTAATTATCGAAAATTTCATAATAGGCCACCTGGTCTTTTTCCATCAGTTCTTTCAACTGCCAGGGTTGTACCGATAAACCCGCAGGTATGCCTATTTTGGCAATGGCCATTGGCTGCAACAGGTTTTTGGTGTTGGTGACCCCGATATCCATCCGCATGGTTTCACCCACTTTTGTTTGAGCAGCCGCCAGCCTGGTCGTAAGCTTAAGCTCCGCTTTTTCGCTGTTTGGCGGTGTAAACGTGTTGTACGCTACCTGCAGACTATAGGGCACAGCGGAAGCCTGTTCCTGGAATTGAATACCGAATACGTTCTTACCTTCATTAACAACCGCATTAAAAGTACTGTCGGTACCAACAGTGGTTTCGTTCATTGTAAATGTAATTTGCGGGTTCTCGCTTACTTTACTTATAAGCTTTGAATATTCAACGATCGCTTTTAACGCCAGCACCGTGGCCTGTGTTGATCCATAGCCATAATAAGATTTTTCGGTAAGTACCTTCGTTATCAGGTTGGCTATTATACCTATCTCTGCCGGGGGTTCACGCATCAATGCAAGCGCATAGAGCGCAGCGGTTTCGACCCGCAATGAGGCGTCGCGCGAATTCACCACACTGGTTTGCGAAGCAAGGCCATTCTTTTGATAAGCCGTTTGCAGCGCATCCATCAGCAGCCGGTAATCACCGGTTCTTTTCATATTCGAAGCGGCCAGTGCCATCATGGCCATCTTGTAACCATCGCTACATTCCAATGCATGTTTAAAAGCCGCCTCGTATTCGGGTACGATCTCTTTGCCAATACCGGCCTGCGTCAATGCATATACAATGTAAATGTTGGCAATCTTGTCAGGCACAGAAGCAAAACGGTCGTACCCGCCTGATGATAATTTAAAGGAACCATTGCCATCGCGGCGCCTTAACAGAAATGCCTTTGTTCTTTCGAGCATCTTTTTATTTACATCGACAAACTCCTGCATATCGGTGAACTCGAGCAACCCATAAGCGGTTAGCGCTTCATGCGGCGGCGTTTTGCCAAACCATTCAAAACCATCCATAGCCGTTTCAAAACCAATCAATCGCCGGTAGCCTTTCTCAATGTAATCAAGCGCTTTTTTTTCTACGGCGGGGTTTACTATTTTCGATTCACGCAGGTATTTCAGAATAAAAACATTCGGATAGGTGGAAGAAGATGTTTGCTCAAAACAACCATAAGGCTCCCGCAGCATAGACTCTATACCATCGAGCAGTTGTCCTTCCAGTGTTTTAAACAACTTCAGTTCGGTGCGTATACTGCCGGCCATTGCATTATTGATTGTAAACTCATGCAGCCCCGTTCTGTTGCCCGACAGGGTTTCTATTACCGGAAATCCTTTTTCGGCAACCGTTACAGGCAGCTTTACCGTTTCTGTTCTTTGACCGGTTTCAACCACAAACTCAATAATACCGGTATCGGCAGCCATTGCTTTTATGGGTATCAGCAATTGCTGCGAACTGTCGGCCGGTAACCGGATAGTACCGGGAAATGAGCCCGTTTTCAACCCCGGAGGCAACGTTACAGTCACGCGAACGGTAGCGTCCTGTATACTGTTATTTTTTATGACCAGCGGTATCAGCGCATGATCGCCAACTGATAAATAAGGCGGAATTTTGGCATCTACCTGTAATGCGTTCTTTGTAATATAGGTATGTTCTGCCCGGCCGGCCTTTCCATTATAACCGATGCCTTCGGCAATGGCTCTGAAAGTAGTATTGGCATCCGAATTATAAAACTCCACCCGGGCTGTGCCCGTCTTATCAGTTTGTATAACCGGGTTCCAGTAAATGGTTTCTCTGAAATCGGTGCGCGCCTGCGGATAGATAGAAAGATATTTGGGTGCATAAAACCGCCGGGCAGCTTTAAATGCAGGCCCATCGGCTGTACGTACCACCTGTGAAGCAAAATATTCCGTTGCAGGCAGATCGATGCGGAACCCGCCATATTTTGTCTTTTTAGTAGATACGATAATAACGCCAAAAGCGGCGCGGCTTCCATATATAGCTGTGGCCGTAGCGTCTTTCAAAATTTCTATGTTGTCTATATCACCTGCTTCCAGCGCGGTGAGGCGATAATGTGCGGCCGGTACGCCGTCAATTATAATAAGGGGTTCCTTGCCTGATGCTATTGAATTGACGCCACGGATCTTTACATTTTCGGCTGTTCCTGCAATTCCATTTACCGGGGTTATATTCAAACCAGCCACCCGGCCCTGCAGCGCTGTTAAAACGTTGGGTGCAATACCGGCACCCTTAAATATGCCTATATTTCCTGTGCTCAGGCCTTTTGTTGAAGTTCCATAAGCGATAACAACAACCTCATCGAGCTTGCCAGGTTTTATATTATCAAACAAACCCGTCATTGGCTGTTTCTCTTTATCAGCCGCCTGCGGCGCCATTAATTGCCTTACCCGTGTAGTAGGCGATAGTGGCACAACGGCATCTCCATTGCCTTTTGTATACAGGAGTTGGCTGCCATCGCCTTTTTTGATGGGATTATAACCAATGCCATTTTGCGTTATTTTGATATTTATTTTTTCTCTTTTATTGTATGATTGGGCAATTACATAATAATCACTTTTCGGGTAAAGCTGTGAAAAAAAGAACACGCCGTCGTCGCCGGTCTTATACAGGATGGCCCTGCCGCCAGTGACATGATGCACGAGGAATACGGAAGCCTTAACCGGTTTTTGTTTAGTATTTACGACAACCCCGCTTAGCACATGCGGCTGATCGGGTTGAAAAACCAGGTCGCCGTTTTCTTCCACCGCGGTAGTATAATCGAAATACCGGTAACCGTGCGTAAGCATAACGAGATCAAGCGCTGCAGCCGCAAGCGGCTCTTCTTTTTTGAAATAGAAATTCGGTTCTTCTATCTTCCCTTTCAATTCTGAGCTCATCAATAACCAGGAAAGGATATTATCCTGCCGGTCATCGGCGAGGGTCCATAATTTGTCATCCAGCACGGCGAGTGATAAATTAGCCGGCACCGGGTTCCCCATTTCATCAAACGTTTTCAATGTTAGGGTAACTTTTTCGCGGGGCAAATATTTGGGTTTATCCGTGCTAATGCCTACTTGCAGGTTCTTTTGACCGTTCAGAAAGATCAGCCGCTCCGCTACCGGTAAATTATCATCGGTAAATAATGTGAACCGCGCAATTCCGGCCGGGAACTTATTATTATCGATGGCGATCGTATTTTCACCAGCCTGCACGGTTATCTTCTCAGTATAACAAGGGGTATTCTTGGTTTGCGCTACCAGCAACACCTCTCTTATTTGGGTAGAAGCTATTTTAACCGTCAACTCTTTACTATCGGCATTGGTAATCTTCATGACCATACCATGTGCCGATGCCGGCGGCAGGGGGAATGGTTGTTTAATATTCGCCGGCGTGGTAATAGCGGCGCTATAGATTTCGTTCTTTTGCGGCGTAAAAGTAAACTTTCCCATCCCAAAACGCAGGCTTTCAAAAGCGGCTACTTTATTACCCCGGCTGTCAAGTACCGCCCCTTTTACATCAACCGGTTTTCCATGTTCGTTTACTGCCCTGAACGCCATATTACCGGTAATTCCCTGTACCAGGGTTCCGCCTTCGGGCATAAACTGCAGATCGATCTTATTAAGCACAATGGGAATACTTCTTGAAACCGATTCGGTATAGGCATCGTAATGAACGGTGATGTTCAACAACCCATCGGTAGTGTTTAGTGTTTTTGGAAGTGAAAAACGCAGCAGGGCCTTTCCCCGGTCATCGGTTTGAAAAATATCTGATCGTACTACTTCACCACCAATTGATACCTTAAAGCTGGCCACTTGATTACGTATGGGCAGGTTATCGAGATTGCGCATGGAGAAATCGGCTTTTACCTCATCACCAGCGCCATAACCTTTTTCGGGAAAGTCGAGTTTCATCAATACCCGCGGCGCTATCACTTTCATCAACGTGATCTCCTTTACAAAAATGGTATTTTCATTTTCATTACGCATCCAGGTGGTATAGGCTTTAATTTTATACATACCGCCGGGCGCCTCTTCGCTAAAATCAAAAGAACCTTCGGCGTAACCGTTCTCTATTCCATAATTCATCTTCTGCACTACATTTCCCGAAGGACCCAGTATTTCTGTATAAACTACATTGCTAAGGAACGTTGGTCGCTGGCTGTTGGCATTAACCACATATATTTTGAAATACATGGTTTCGCCGGGGTTAAAAAAAACATGGCTGGTTTGCACATATACTTTTTCCTTCGTGTCGGCATACTGTATCTTTTGCGCCATACACAATACCGGATGTAAAGAGGCCATGCTCAGTAACAGCAAACAAATATTTATCGTTTTTTTCATAACGTTAGAATTGAATGGAGATGCTACAACCAAATGATTTTACAGAAGGAAGATTGAAAAAGTCGAGACCGGCGGCGCCCGGCAGATCATACAGCAGTTGATTGGGATCGGCGCCTTTGTAGGAAGAGTAAAGAACAAGGTTTTGTGCGTACAGGTTTATTACCAGTTGCCGCTCATACTTTCCAAGCTTTAGTTTATAACCTACATTGATATTGTTCAACCGCAGCACATTGGCTTCCTGTATATATTCTTCCCCTATGCCACTGTGACCGTAGCGCGTCCAGCGGCTTTGCTCAACCGGTTTGTTTACATCATAAAAACTTACCGGTTGGGTATTGGGTTGTTTATCCTGCAATACACCGGCGAAAATATAACCTGTTGTATTTCTCGATTCGGCAGAAGAAGCCGAGCGGCCGTAATAGTCGAGCATGGCCTGCGTACCATTCCAGATCTGCCCCCCTTTACGCCACTCCCAGCAAAGACCGATCGAGAACATTTTCCAGGTGGCGTCATTAATCATCTTCATTACAAAATCAGGGATAGGGTTACCGATCACGGTAGGTGTATTGTTCACCAGCGGGAATCCGTCGTTGCCAATAAGGATATTATTATTTGCATCGCGTTGATAAGCGGTGCCAACGATACTGCCCAGTGCTGCGCCTTTTACAATAGCGGTATGTATATTGCTGAACCCGGCAAGGGGAGTATAGTCGTAGCCGGTATTTACAGCTGTTACTTTACTTCTATTAACGAAATAAGAGATGGTATTTTCCGTATTGAAGTACCGGTTGCTGGTCCTGCCGGTGAACCCCACCTCTACGCCGCTATTGCGGTGGGCGGCTATATTCCTGAGCACAAGTTGATTGTTTTCCATTACCGGAAAAACATCGTTGGCGGTTGTACGGCTAAATATATTCCCATACAGCACATGCCCTTTATATCCCAGCTCAACACGCCCATTCCATTCATTGTGTTGTATCGCCTTCAACCCATCAAAGCCTTTTACTTCGGTTACAGGAAAGAACTGAAAAGCCTGTTGGATATTAAGTTGTAGTAAACTGTTTGTCGAATAAGACCGCCCAACGGGAAGCTCGCTATTGAACCGGTTCCAGGAACCGCTTAATTTGAAGAAATAATAATCGCGGCCTGAATTATTCCCCCATCGTACAGCCCCGCTTACATGGGGAAGAAAATAATTATTGTTGCTGACGGTGTTGGAAACATACATTTTATTGGCAAGCTTCAGTACAAGGTCCCAATTATATGGCTTGTACGAAATATCATAAAAAAGCGAAGCTTCCTGTGCAGAACGCTGGTAACGCCATGCAGCGGGCAGGCTGTACCTGATGACCGACCGGTTGTTTGCAAATTTATAATGCGTACCTGCCGTATTGATCAGTCTGTAATCATCGAAGTGAATATCGTAAGAGGCGGTGGCGTCAAGCAAATACGAAACGTCTTTTAGGTTACGGTCAACAGTAATACCGGTTGGAAAATATACGCTGCCCGGCTTATACCCTTCGCGGCTTAGTTGATACAGGTGTTCAACAGACTGGGTAAGCTTGAATTTGAACAGGTCGGTTTTCTTTTCCACTATCAAACTACCGGTTTGATGTGTTTGTACAAACCGGTTGCCGTTATTCAATAGCAGGTAAATAGCATTATCGGCAACCGGACTGTAAGTTTGCGGCACATTGGGTTGGCGGGCGTTGTGAACATTATCAAAACTTACCGGCGTCAGCATCGCATTCTGATAAACGCGGTTCAAAAACCCGTTCCGGTTAGTATTAGATAATTCATCCCGCAAAAAACTATAACCTGCGGTAATACTCAGCTTTTTAAGGTTAGCATCCAACGTAGCCGATGCATTACGTGAAGTATTTTTATTGTATTTGATAAAGGTGTTTTCTGTGGAATGCCCCAGCCTGAATGTTGTACTGTACAAAACATTACCGGCAGATCTTATTCGTGCGTTCAACCGTAATGATTGCAACAACATAGATGCCGTTCTGAAAACAGGGTTGTTATAATTATTAGCCGAACGGCCATTTCCCGTACCGGCCGCCACCAGTTTTCCGTTGGCATCGTAAGCATAATTGCCGCCATCGTATTCCAGGGACTGCGCTGCCGGCCCATAACTGAACGGTTCGCCTGTTTCAGCGCCACGCCATACAAGGGCGCCATTTTCTGACCTACCCTGTACGTATTGGTTTTGTACGGCCGGCAACCGGTTGATGCGTTTAACTTCAACCCGCGTATTGAATTGTCCGGTCAGGTACAGCACCTTTTGATACTCAGGCTGAATGGTGAGCACGCCCTGTTTTATTCTGATGCGGCCTACCGTGAAGCCGTAATACGCTTTATTCAATAACAAATGCGCTTGCGAAAAATTATTCATGGTATCGGGCATGAACTTCATTACAGGCAAGGTATCTGCCTGTATCAGTTCCAGGTAATCTTTCGATAAAACGGGGGTCACTTCCTGCGAATAAGCGATCACAGGGAACAGGAGTACCAATAGCAGTCGTTTCACGTACAGTTATTTTATGGTCAATTATTCTGGCATTTCAATAACTGGATGCGACCGTTTCGGGGATTACATAAAATGGGAATAAAAAATTAATCAGAAGAGGTTTTTACCGGTGACCGGAGCTTAGCCATTCAAGCCTTATAGCTTGTTAACCAGTCAACTCGTCAACTCGTCAACTGATCACCATATCTTCAAAGGGCACTCCACTTTCTCGAGGCTCTCTGCCAGTCTTTTCCATAAGCCTGTATAGGAGAGCGATAATTCAAAACCGCCCCTGAACTGTGATGCGGTAGTGAGTTTGCTGATATTGACATCATAACTAAGCCCGATGCTCAACTGATGGGTGTACAACTTTATTATAGGAATAAACGCATCTTTCCAACGGAATGCACCGCCCACCGCAACAGATAAACTTCCTTCTTCACCATTCTCATCAAAACAATGGGTATACAGTCCCCCACCCTGCAACAGCTGGTTGCCGCCCTGGATGAACAGGTCGGTATAAAAAACGATCTTATCCATATTGTTGATCCATGCAGACAGCCCGCCATTCAATCCCCATTTCCGGTTCAGCCGAACATCGTAGTCTTTTGTAAAGGCGATCTGCGGTTCCGTAATATGAAACAACCCGCCGCCTACATACATGCTTACATTATTGGTTACATTCGTTTTGAAACTTACGCCAACCGATGCATCCCAATAGGTAAAACCCGTACTGCCGAATTGCTGCCGGGTAGGGTTCGAAACACTGTAGGCGCCATTCACATACTGATCATCGAAGCGCAACTTCGAAACATCAAAATGTTCGTTGACGGCCCCGCCCATAAATGCCAGCGAAAGAAAGGTAGTTTTATCGTCATTCAGTAATTTATGATAATTAACAACGGGAAATACCTGCGTGCGTTGCAGTTTTGAATCACCCGCCACGTCATTGGTTACCTGTAAACCGGTGGTTATAAAATCGCCTGTCGAAAACCCGCGCAGCATTTTACATTCTGCGCTCAAGCCCATTGTCCGGTATGGAACCGTTACGCTTTGCCATTGATTGCGGTAGGCGCCCGTAAACCGCATATTCCCATTAAAGATGCCTGCCAGCGCCGGGTTGCGCATCAACGGGAATTCATAGAATTGCGAAAAGTGAATATCCTGGCCTTTCGCTACAGATACATGAAAGACCAGGTATATAAAAATACAACGGCGTAAATATGGGTACATACAAATGAATTGTTCAGTTCATTGGTTTTTTCCGACTTGCCAGGCTGCACTGCCTTCCGCGTTCCGCGTTGAGCGTTCCGCATTATTTCAGCAGGGTAACATTTCCTTTATAGGTATTTATAAGATCATTCTCACAGATCACATCGGCTATATACACATATACTTCCGAAGGTCCTGTTTTACCGCGTACGCGCCCATCCCAGCCAAAGGCAGGATCATTAGGCTGAAAGTTTTTCTTCTCAAACACCAGTTCGCCCCAGCGTGAAAATACCCTGAACGAACGAACCTGTGCAATGCCTTTACCGCGAACCATAAAAACATCATTCACGCCATCGGCATCGGGCGAAAAGGCATTCGGGATAAACACCTGCGTATTCAAACAAAAGGTCTTTATGTTCATGGAGTCGGCGCCCACACACCCAAATTCATTGGTAACCGTAGCACGATACGTTGTGTTCCTTGTAACTGCAGCAACAGGCGTTGAACAATTGGTGCAGCTGAGATCATTTGATGGCGACCATTGCCATGTAACGATGGGCCCGTTCTGCGTGGAAGGCGCGAAATTATAGGTGCTGCCGGTTGCCATGGTTACATCAGGCCCTACATCAACCCGCGGTTTGGGATTTACCACCACTTTTATCAAAGCTGTATCTGTAAAACATGAATGCCCGTCGAACCCCACCACCTGGTAGGTAGTGGTTGTTTTCGGTGCTGCTACCGGGTTAGCAATATTGGCGCGGTTCAACCCCTGCGCCGGCGACCAGGTATATAGCCTCGCCGTTCCCCCCGCCTGCAGGTTCACAGTTTGTCCCTCACACATACTTTGATCGGGTGAAACCGTTACATCTATCGGTTGAAAAACGGTGATGTTCATGGTGTCTTTGTCAATACACCCGCTTTCGATGCTGGTAACCGTAACCACATAGGTAGCTGGTTTGGGTGGCGTACCCACCGGCTGGGCCACCTGGGAGTCTGACAAAAAATCGGCGGGAAACCATTTGTAGGTAAAACCGCTGGCGGCAGGCGTGCCAATGGTTATGGGATGTTCAGGACAGATCACCGTATCGGGACCGGCATTGGCCAGCGGCAGAATGGGATAAATAAATGCCTGTAAGGTATCGCTGCAACCAAAACCGCTGTATGGGATAACGATCACATTTATAGTATTGATCTTTGGTGCGGGATCGAGCACCAGGTTTTCACCCGAGCCCAGCAACGTACTGAAATTGCCATCGTACCACCGGTATTCCTGGAAACCCGGCGGACCTGTAAAGCTGGCGATATTGGGATTACATTCATAATGCGCCATGGCCGTCACATCGCAGTCACCCACATCAACGTAGGCGTAGCCCCAATGCCCGCCCAGGGTACAATCGGCAGTCGTGAACTCCAGTTCCAGGGTTCTTCCGGCATAGGCCCCTACATTAATGAAAACCGATGACCAGCTCTTGTACTTAACCGAACCATCAACCGGAGATATCTTAAATCCCGGTAAGGCCGCGGTGGCAATATATTCGTTGGAAGCGCAGGGAAGGTATTGACTGGTTTGCACATCTTTCATGCGGGCAATGAAGCGCGGTTGTTCATTCTTATTGTGGCCGGGATCCTGGAAAACCACGGCGTACCGATACGTAAATGACGCATTTTTCGCATCGGCCGGTACGGTGAACTGATAGGTGATGCGTTCCGCTTCACCCCCTTTTACATTATTACCCAGCCGCATGGCAAAACCACTGCCATCGGGCGGGTTCACAGGGAATAAACCGTAAGGATCGACGTCGGTAGCGGCACCCTTTGCATATAGGGTATGCCTGCCTGTGACCGGGCTGGAAGGAGTTACAGTTATCGCATTATCGTTGTTCTCCACCGAAGTGGAACCAACATAACATTTCCAGTTATCCAATGCGCCGGCTTCAAAATCAATATTGGCGGGACAGGAGCCTGCGGCTTGTTTGTAGTTTGTGGTTTGTTGCTGATGGTTGGTGGTTCCCGTTTTGGAATTCACCATTGACCATTGACCATTCACCGGTTGTGCCCAGGGATATGGCAATAGGAAGACTGATACGAATAAGGTAAAAATCCCTTTCATAGGCTAACGAATTTGCGGAAGACCAGGCTATCAGGCCGGCGGGAGGGGATTATTCGATACTGAATAAATGCGGAGAAGGGTATGCAGGTTAAGCAGTTTTAAAAGATTGTATAGTCCTGGTGTTCCTGGATGTGTTTTTCAAAAATATCTTATAAGTGACTGCTGAGTTTATATTTTACAAATACTGTGCAACAATTCTTTCTCACCGTTACCCTTTATTAACATCTGTTTAATTTTTCATACATTCAAAAGATCAGAAAGGTTAATCCGTTACTTTTATCGCGACTTTTTAATATAATACCACATCATGGATACACGTAGAGAATTTCTCAAAAAAGCCACCGTGCTTTCGGGCGCCGCCGGTTTAATGCAGTTATTACCACCCGCTATTGCCAAAGCGCTGGCCATTGACCCCGATGCCGGAACCACCTGGAAAGATGCTGAACATGTGGTATTCCTGATGCAGGAGAACCGGTCGTTCGATCATGCCTTTGGCGCCCTGCAGGGTGTGCGGGGTTTTAATGATCCGCGGGCAATCCGCCAGCCCAACAACAACCTCGTTTGGCTGCAAACAAATAAAGAAGGCGAAACTTATGCGCCCTTCCGCCTCGATATTCACAATACAAAGGCTACCTGGATGAGCTCCCTCCCCCACTCCTGGGCCGACCAGGTTGACGCCCGCAACAACGGCCATTACGATAAATGGCTCGATGCCAAACATTCAGGGAATAAAGATTACCGCGCCATGCCGCTGACCCTCGGTTTTCATAACCGCGAAGACATCCCGTTTTATTATGCACTGGCCGACGCCTTTACCGTTTGCGATCAGCACTTTTGTTCATCCCTTACCGGCACCACCCCCAACCGTTTGTACTTCTGGAGCGGTACCATTCGCGAAAAACCTGATGCAAACGTACAGGCCAACGTTTGGAATAATGATGCGGATTATGATACCATGGTAAGCTGGGGTACCTTTCCCGAGCGGCTCGAAGAAGCCGGCGTTTCATGGAAGGTGTACCAGAACGAAATTAGCGTTGGCGTTGGGTTTGAAGGCGAAGAAGACAGCTGGCTGGCCAATTTCACCGATAACCCGCTGGAATTCTTTTCGCAATACAATGTAAAATTCCATCCCGCGTACCGGAACAATCTGCCGAAGGCCATAGCACAGCTTACCGAACAGATCAAAAAACAGGAACAGCTCACCGCTTCTACAAACGGTTCAACCGGCAGTGACAAACAGCAGAAAAGGCTTGAGCAAATGAAAGCGCACCTCGCCATGCTGGAGGCAGATCAAAAGAAATATACCGCGGAAAACTACGAACGCCTTTCCACGCGGGAAAAGAACCTGCACGAAAAAGCTTTCGAGACCAATAAGAACGATCCCCACTATCATGAGCTAACGACAATTACGTATAAAGACGGCGATACCGAACGGCAAACAAAAGCGCCTAAAGGCGATGTGCTGCACCAGTTCAGGGATGATGTAAAAAATGGAAAGCTGCCCACCGTTTCGTATATCATAGCACCCGAAAACTTTTCCGACCATCCGTCGTCTGCCTGGTTTGGTGTGTGGTACATCAGCGAGGTACTGGATATTCTCACCCAAAACCCCGAGGTATGGAAAAAAACCATCTTCGTTCTCACCTATGATGAAAACGACGGCTACTATGATCACGTGCCGCCGTTTGTTGCCCCGCATCCCGACAAAGCATCAACCGGCTTAACTTCGGCCGGAATCGATACCGGTGTTGAATATGTTGCCAGGGACCAGCAATCGATAAAAGAACTGGCCCGCGAAAGTTCCATCGGCCTCGGCTACCGTGTACCCATGGTGATAGCATCGCCCTGGAGCCGCGGCGGCTGGGTAAACTCAGAAGTGTTTGATCATACTTCCTCTCTGCGTTTCCTGGAAGCATTTCTGTCGCATAAGACAGGAAAGAAAATAGAAGAACCCAACATCTCGAAATGGCGCCGTACCGTTTGTGGTGACCTTACCTCTGTATTCAGACCGTACAATGGAGAAAAGATTACACTGCCCCCATTCCTCGAAAGAGATGAGCTTATAGAAAGCATCCATAAAGCGCAGTTCAAACAGGTGCCATCGAACTATAAAAAGCTTACGGCAGAAGAAATTGCCGCCATCAATAAAGCGCCCTGGCAATCGCCACAAATGCCGCAGCAGGAAAAAGGCATTCGCAACGCCTGCGCCCTGCCTTATGAATTATATGCCGATGGCATGTTGTCGGCCAACGGCTCAACCATCAACATCACGCTAAAAGCAGGCAATAACGTATTTAAACAAAATGCAGCCGGTTCACCATTTCATATTTACGCCCCGGGCAAATACCAGCAACAGGTGCATCAGAATTGGGCCTTTGCCGTTGAAGCCGGGCACGATGTGAAATCGGGCTGGCAACTGAGCGATTTTGAAAACAGCCATTATCATTTGCAGGTGTATGGTCCTAATGGGTTCTTCAGGGAACTCACGGGTACAAAAGACGATGCGCCGGTAAACATCGATTGTGTTTATGAAACTGATGCCCTGCGCAAAGACCTGCTCACCGGTAATATTATCCTGCGGTTCACGAATGCAGGCACCCGGGCCGTTGTGCTTGAAATAACAGACAATGCGTATAAAACACCCGCGCAAACCATAACCATTCCGGCAGGAAAAGCGAAAATAAGAAGGTCGATAAACGTCAATACCGCTAAAAGCTACGGCTGGTACGACTTTTCCGTCAAACTAAAAGGCAATCAGCATTTTGAGCGCAGGTATGCCGGCCGGGTGGAGACCGGCAAGGCAACAAAGACCGATCCTTTTATGGGAAGGGTGGTTTAACGTTTGGCCAGTAAGCAGTAAAATACATTGTCTATAAACCTTAGTTTATTACTAACTTTATAGACCGCTCAATTTATTTTACTCACACGAAAATACTGCGCCATGTCGGAAATGATAGCACCTGCCATTAGGCCCGCCAATAATTTGAAAATACTTGCCGCCAATATAAATAGTTCAGATAACTGTTTATCTATCGATAGCAAGATCTCGTTTCGTCCCTTTGTAAATTATTTAAAAGATAAAATACACGACAGCTCCGATTCACGGTCGGGCATCTATAATTACCTTATTGAAAAGTTTGAAGAATCGCCGGCTTTGCTGGAACCCGTAACAGATGAACATGTGCTGGAAGAAAACCACGACCTGCTTGAAATGCTGGGCACTACCCTGTTCCCCGTAGTAAGTGAAGAAGGAAAAAATGTGTTCACCATGGGCGTGCCGTACGAGTTCTCGGTGTTCAATTATTCTACGCCATTTAAAAAACTGTTTATCGATGAAACCGGCGGGCATTTCCTGTTACCTGAAAATGTATCGCACGAACATCTTAAACAAGCCCAGTGCTCACTGATGTATGAGCATGTACTGGCGAAATTCTATAACATCAAACTGAATGAAGACCCCCACCTGGTTTACCCGGTAACGGATAAAGCCACCGGTATGAAGCGTTTTTACAAATTACGGTACGACCGGCGTTTTATCGATATCACCCTGAAAGGCACCCTGCCCCAGATCCAGGATTGCGCCGTTTGCCTTAACTCCCTGCGAATTCTTGACCTCGATCAGCAACTGGCAAAAATGCCGCTCGATCTTTTTGAGGTGGAAGGCTTTGGAGTTTGGATCGCTGAGGACTTCACCACCCAGGAATCGCTCGACTCCATAAAAAAAATACTGCTGCAGCACCACGACTGCAACCTGAACGTAATTCAAAGCCTGAAGAACAGCATCCATGGCCTCATTGGGCTAAATGAAGTACAAGTGGGGCTTACGCCATTCATGCAACTCAACGGCCGCTTTGTGATGGACGAGAACTGCACCAGGCATGGTATACTGGGCAAAAACTGGAAAGCCGCCAATCCTGAAGACGTAGCCAGCTACCAGATGTGTGTCGATTACTTCAGCGCACACCCCGAAGCCATGCCGCTTTCGGTGCTGGATGAAAAAATGCTGGAAGTAGCGCCGTTCACAAAGCCGTTATTAGACGAGGGACTAAAAAGTTATATAATTTACCCCATTCAGAACAACGATGGTTTACTGGGCGCGCTGGAACTGGGCTCGCCCATTCCCAGCCAGTTGAACCAGGATGTAATGAACCGCATAGAACCTGCCATGCCGCTGCTGTCGCTGGCTTTATTGAAGAACCGCGACACGTTCAATAACCGCATTGAAAAGATCATAAAGGAAAAATTCACGCCATTGCAACCGGCCGTTGAATGGAAATTTGCCGAAGTGGCCTGGGAATACATGCACAATGAAAATAACGAAGAGCCGAATGTTACAGGCAATGTAGTCTTTGATAATGTATACCCGTTGTACGGCGCTGTGGACATCCGGAATTCATCTGTTGAAAGAAGCCGCGCTATTCAAAAAGACCTGAAGGAACATATCAACCTGGTTGATGAGGTGCTCGATAAATTGCAAAGCCTCCTGAAGCTTCCGTTACTGGAAGGTTTGAAGTTTAAGAATTTCACTTTCAGGCAGGCCATTGAAAACGGGCTGGCGACTGAAGATGAAGTACGCATCAACGAATTCTTCGAAAAAGAAGCCGATCCCGTGCTTTCACATTTGCAAACCAGCAACCCACAGGCGCAGCAGATCATCAGCAATTATTTCAATATGGTGAACGACGCGGAAGGTTACCTGTACCGCAACCGAAACGAATATGAACACACGCTCACTACCATCAACAATACGGTATTGCAGAGCTTTGAAAAACAGGAAGAGATAATGCAGCAGTCTTATCCGCATTATTTTGAAAAATACAAAACCGATGGCGTTGAATATACTATTTACATCGGGCAATCCATTGCGCCAAACAGCCCGTTCAACATGCTTTACCTGAAGAATATCAGGTTATGGCAGTTAAGTTCTATGGCAGAGATCGCCCGTATCACCCACGCATTGATCCCCAACCTGGCGGTGCCGTTACAAACCACGCAGCTGATATTGATCCATAGCCAGCCTATAAGCATCAGCTTCCGGAAAGATGAACGGCGTTTTGATGTGGAAGGTTCTTACAACATCCGCTACGAGATCATGAAGAAACGGCTTGATAAAGTGAATATCCGCGGCACCAATGAGCGGCTCACCCAACCCGGCAAGATCGCCATGGTGTACAGTAATCCCAAAGAAGCACAGGAGTACCAGGAATACGTTATGTTCCTGCAAAGCAAGAACCTGTTGTTACCGGGCATGGAATACCTCGAGCTGGAAGAATTGCAGGGCGTGAGCGGATTGAAGGCCCTTCGCGTCAATATCAATTTGCAGGAAAACTGATTTGTAAAAGATGTGCCGCACCAGATGTGCCACACCAGATGTGCCGCACTTTCGAAGTGTGGCACATCTTCATAACGACTGTTTCCTACTTCCTGATGAACGCAACCGTATTGGGATTCAAACCAGGTGTTACTTTAAAGCTGAATTTCTTTTTACCCCCTTTGTCGAAACAAAAAACTTCACCCGAAGAAACATAGTCTTTGGCATCTGTAACCCATATATCGCCAGAGGTATCGTCTACGTTAAGTCCGTATGCCATGGTGATCTGTGTTCCATCGGTTACAAAATTGGCGCCCATGGCAGAAAAATCTGCGGTATTCAATGCGCGGATGTAAGCAGAACCAAGGTAACCGCCGGTGGCATATAACTTTCCGTCGAAATAACGGATCTTACCAACAGCCGTATCCGCAGATTTTACCACTGTATTTGTGAGGGTGTTTACTTTAACCAGTTTTGGCCCTACGGCGGCATAATCACCGGTGCAACCCACATAAACATTATTGGCGCTGTCGGCCGTTATGCAGTTAGGATTAAGGCCCACTGTTATTTTCCGCAACTCGGTCAATGTATTCAGGTCTACAACAGAAATGGTTGAATCATGACCGGGCGTTATACCACCTGAATTTGTTACAAACAATTTGTCGCCTGAAACTACCATTTGCTCGGGGTTGGCGCCCACGGCAATGTTCTTTTCTATTTCAAGCGTAGCGGTATCGATAACTGCTACCGAATTATCCCAGGCCGACACCAGTATTTTGTTTTTATACGCCACAACATACCTCGGCAGGCGTTTGGCGCCACCCGGTGTTTCAAATTTTATTTCTTTAATGCTCTTTGCGGTAACCGCATCCATTACCCGCACATTGCTGGAAGCATTCATAACAATATACATTTTACCGCCGTACAGCAGCAGATCGTTCCCGGTATCGCCAAGGCCGGCCCCATTCACATTGGCATAATAATCGGTAACAGCAGTACCCGTGCCCAGGTCATAATAAGTGAGCGTGGTATTGTTGTTATTGAACAGGCCTTCGCTCAGCACATATACACCGGTTGTTACTACCGGAACTTCTTTTGCAACATCATCCTTGTTACAGGAAGCCATACCAGCCATTATTGCTACAAGGGGTAAAAGGAACCGAAACTTTCTCATTTTAGTTGATTATAGATTGTTAAGTTGTAAACTGATCTTAAATGAACGGCCTGGCATTGGAAAATACCGCACTACATCATACTGTTTATTCAACAGGTTATCTATCGATGCTTTGATCTGCATGCGGAAGGCTTTCATATTTTTGGCCCACGACAAAAACGCATCCTGCGTACCCCAGCCATCGAGCATATTGAATGGATTATTCTCCCCGATGGTATACCGGGTTGAAGAGAACAACAGGCTGTAGCCCCCGCTCCACCGGCCGTATTGCAAACTGAACAAACCCGAACCCGAATGATCGGGTGTATAAGGAATGGTGTTCTTATAATATACGGAAGCGGGATTGGTGATATCGATGGCCCGTTGATACGTATAGGCGATACGCGAGAACCAGCTTACGGCGCCGGTTATTTGCCCGCTCAACTCGGCCGTAACATCCATACCCTTTATATCAACCCTGCCAAGGTTGAGCATCGTCCACGAGAACAGGTTCTTATTGGGAACGGCTACGATCTTATCATTTACCAGGTTGTAATAACCATCGATGCCAATGGTCAAATGTTTTAAGGCATCGCTAAACTGCTTCGAGAATACCAGGCCTGCATTATACTGGCGCGCATATTCAGGCCGTAAGGAAGTATTGCCGATCATGTTATAATACAGATCGTTGAAGGTAGGCATGCGGAATACATGTTTATAGAACAGGCGCATCATGAACGGACTGCGCTCACCCAACCGCAGGTTGCCGGTTATGGATGGTGTTAATTTATTAATTGTGGCGGCGGCTGTGCCGGTTGTTGTTTTATCGTTTACAGTCGACAGCAGTAATGAACCGGTCAATTGCCACAGGCGCCCATTGAATTGAAGTGACATATTGTTCCAGAAACTCCAGCGGGTGGGCTGTACAAAAGCAGGCATATTCGATGAAAGCCAGGCATAAGACACATCTGAAGAAGCAGCTATAGTGATGCGATCGTCTATTTTATGATCGATGGCCGTTGCTGCATAGGCTTCCCGTTGCGTATACCGGTTATCGAGCCCGCCCTGGTTGTTGAGATAATCGGGATCGGTATAGCGGGTATAGTTGTTACTATACCGCCCGGCCGTAAGAAAGCCGGTATGTTTACCCAGCGATCTGCGATACCGGGTTTGAAAATACAGGTCCTTATTCCAGAGATGCTGAACGGAGCGGTCGTTATAAAATATAACCGTCCCGGGCAGTCCCCGGTTTGAATGGTAGCCAAATAATTTTACCTGCAGCACAGCGCTGTCATCAAATAATTTCGCCACGTTGATCTCGCCCTGCAATGAACGCATACCGGCATTTTGCCTCCTGCTCTTTTCCGAATCGGGACCGTTCTCTATAGTGAACGGGTAATCGCCTTTGGAGAAAACAGCTTCCGAACTGATGTTCACGCTCATATTCCTGGCCAGTGGTAACTGAACGCCGCCATACGGCTGCCACAAACCGAAGGAACCCGCTTTAAGTCCGGCCCGCCATTGTTTCCCGGCAAACGTATTCACATACATTACAGGCGTATTGATGGCCAGCACAGCGCCATAACTGTATGCCCTTGCAGGTTGCAACAACTGGCGCAGTTGCGCCTGTTGCAGATCAAGCGATTGAACAAACGTGGTGGAATACCTGCTGAGGTCTATCTGGCCGCTCTGCACATCCGATGCCGGAATACCATCGTACAATATTCCCGTATGCGCGGCGCCGAGGCTGCGCACGGATACGGTTTTCAATCCCCCCACCCCGCCATAATCCTTTACCTGTACCCCACTGAAATAACGGGCGGCATCGCCAACGGAAGGCGCGTTCAACTGCTGCAGCGTTTCACTGTTCAGTGATTGCAGCGGTGTTGCCGCGGTGAAGTTGTTTTTCTTTTTCAGGGCCGACACGGTTACTTTATTCAACAGTTTCGTACTATCGCCCGTTTGCGCGGAAGCGCGGTAGTTGAACACTACAGCCAGGAACAGTAAATTATATATAAGAACGCCTCTGCGCATATTTTAAAGCATTGATGGTAATTGGCCGTTGGCTGTTTATTACAGTATAGTGCAGGCAATGCCGGTACAACGGCATTGAAGCGCATGTACAATAAATCAATAGCAATATTTTTTCAGCCCCTGGTAAAAGGGAATGCAACAGGATAAAGGTTGAATGGTAATAGTTGCGTGTAAACGAATAGGAAAAAATGTAAAAACAAGAGGAGTGTTTGCGCCTGCAAAGAATCAATTGTTTTCACCAGCTTTTTTCCACGAAAGCCGCGAAATATATTGTTATGGCAGGTCTTCTGGCTTAAGGCCCGGCTTGTTCACCTTCCCATTCTTCGCATAATTTCCGGAAGAACAGTGGCATTGTAGTACAAGCCGTTTCACATACGTGAAGCCTTTTACAGCTGCGGGACAGCCCCGGATTTACACCGGGTTCCCTTTTAACCCCGGTAGGTAATACCGGGGACCGATAACGGGCGCAAGGTAGGGAATTTAAGATTATGCGCCATATGTGTTGATATTGGTCTAATAAATATATTGAGGATCCTATCCAAAGAAGCCTTTACAACGGACAATTCTCATGATAGTTCACCAGTTCGATAGGTGCCCTTTCCATTTCAAAACCATCGTAACGCTGCAGGATCTGATCGAGCACCGCATCGATGATCTCCGGTTCTGTTGAAGTAACCAGTTGTGTGCGGAAGTCTTTTATGCCGGGTAATCCTTTAAGATATTGAAAATATTGCTTGCGCATGGAATATACACCGGCAACGGGGCCTTTCCATTGCAGCGATTTGCGCAACTGCTCTTTACATACCGCCACGCGTTCGGCAACGGTTGGCGCAGGCAACTGTTCGCCGGTGTTATAATAATGACGTATTTCGCGGAAGATCCAGGGATAACCGATGGCGGCACGGCCTACCATTATGCCATCAACGCCATACCGGTTTTTGTACTCCAGCGCCTTTTGCGCGCTGTTGATATCACCGTTACCGAAGATGGGAATATGTATACGCGGGTTGTTCTTTACTTTGGCAATAAGGCTCCAGTCGGCCTCGCCTTTGTATAACTGGCAGCGGGTACGGCCATGAATGGTGAGCGCTTTGATGCCAACATCCTGCAGTCGTTCGGCCACTTCTTCAATATTCTTTGAATCATCGTCCCAACCCAACCGCGTTTTTACAGTTACCGGAAGATTGGTTGAACGTACACAGGCTTCCGTCAACCGCACCATCAATGAAATATCCCGCAACACACCCGAGCCGGCGCCCTGGGCAACAATGCCTTTAACCGGGCAGCCGAAATTAATGTCGAGCAGTTCCGGTTGCGTAACATCTACTATTTTGGCTGCCAGCGCCAAACGGGCTTCATCACCGCCAAAAAGCTGAATGCCCGTAGGACGTTCTTCATCGAAGATATCGAGCTTTCTGCGGCACCGGATGGCGTCGCGGATCAATCCTTCGCTTGAAATGAATTCTGTAAATACCAGGTCGGCTCCATTGGCTTTGCACACCACCCTGAAAGGCGGGTCGCTTACATCCTCCATGGGCGCAAGCAGCAACGGAAAATCGGGGAGTTGTATGTTTCCTATCTGCACCATTCGGGTGCAAAATTGCGTCAAAAAAGGCGGGGAACAAAACCTTCCTTTTCATTCCTCAAAAAAGGATCAAATTCAGTGTTTTAACCACCGGTTTATGATAACCGACCATGTAACCATCTCATTGAAACCCATTCACGCACGCCTGAATGATCTCAGTCCTTATCAAAATACACCTGGCAACCGGGCAATGCATTCCTGATCCTTCTTTTCTCCCCGGCGCCTATGGGGTTGTTCAGGGCGATAAGCGTTTTCAGGTTTTTCAGCCTGCTAAGATCAGCGGGTAAATGACTGATATTATTTCCCGTAACGATCAGCAATTGTAAATTATGTAAATCACTCAGCGATTGGGGTAACGAATAGAGCCGGTTGCCGGTAACGATCAACGATTTCAGGTTCTTCAGTTTTCCAATTCCTTCCGGCAGCTGTTTTAAATAATTAAACTCAACATGCAACTCCTGCAGTGAATCGAGCCCCTCCCAAACCGTATCGAATTCATTGAACTGGTTATACCCGATCTTCAATACCCGCAGCTTTTTCAGTTCACCAATAGCCGCGGGCAGCCGGCTCAACTGGTTATTTTGCAGTTCAAGCACTTCCAGTTGTTTACAATGGCCAATGGCCTCATCAACCGAAACCAGCACATTGAGCGAGGCATGCAAATACCTGAGCGCGGTGAGTTTACCTATAGCTGCCGGGATCTTTGCAAAGGAATTCGCGGCCATATCGAGCGCTTCCAACCGGCGCCATTTCGCTATCTGGCCGGGCAGCTGTTTTAATTTATTCTCACGGATATTCAACCCTTTCAATTCCTTAAGCTGGAACAGGTCATCGTCCCATTGCTCGAGGTTATTGCGCATCAGGTTTACAAAACGCAGGTGGGTCAGCTGTTTTATACTGTCATTTACCGAAAACAGCTGCTGATCGCGCAGGTTCAATTGTGTAGCCTTTTTATCTTTTGCTATAGCCCCGCCAATACTGAAGTATACAACAGCATTAATGGGGTCTGCATGTTGTGCAAACCCCATTACGCTGTAAAAAACGGATGTTATGATCAGGAAGTTTCTCATTATCAAAAGACGTGTGCCACACTTTAAAAGCGTGGCACACCTGAATTACATTATCTGTTCAGGTATAATAACCGGCGGCTCACAATACCATTTTCGGTTCTGAATACGATCGTGAACACCTGGCTGTTCTTCACATACGGACGGATGTTATAATCCATTTGTTGTAAAGTACCGGTTGAAACCAGTTTATCGAGATTGGTGAGCTTTTTACCAATGGCATCATATAGCTCCAGTGTTATCTTTTTACCAACCGGCAGGCTGAATTCCACTTTTATCCAGCCGTCTGTTGGGTTTGGATACACTTTCAATTCTTTCGCCAGCGCTACATCCGGTACGGCCGTTACACTGTTTACGGTAATATATTGCGTTTTTACCACTGTATCAGCGCCTGCGGCATTCGATACCACCAGTTCTACCTTATACTTACCGGCCTGGTTATAGGTTACGGTTTCCGTTGCCTTTGTTGAAGTGGCAGGAGTGCCGCCTTCAAACTTCCAGCTTCTTGTTGTAGGGTAATACTTACTGATGTCGGTAAACACTACTTTATTTCCGGAAGTTATAACCGTTGTATCGGCTTTAAAATTGGCCACCGGCTTTTGCGTGCCCAGGTTTTCATCGAGTGCGATCACGATGGTAGCCGAGCCATTGAAGGTTACATTATTTAAAGTAGCATCCGGCTGGGCAACGTTATTGCCGCCCGGGTGTTGAACAGAAACAAAACCAAAACGGTAATCGGGCGAGAACGTCAAACCTGTTGGCTCTGAACCGGAAGGCATAGAACCGAACAATTCAACCCGCGGATTGCTTTGGGTATGATCGGGACGCACCACCCAGATGTAGTAGTTGCCACCATCCTGCAGCACCCACAAATTACCTTTATCATCGAAGGTGAGGTTATCGTTACCACCGCCCCAGGCTTCTGTATAAACACCCTGTCTGGTATTCAACTGGTACGACATACCGCCAACAAATGTTTCAAAGTTCTCTACAATACCACCCTTATCGGTAAAGCGGTATACCCGGTTCTTTCCTTTTGAGGTAAAGTATATTTTGCCATCGACCGGACTGATCTCGCAATCTTCCACCCCGTTGAAATTCGTTCCGCCCAGCGAAGCGGCGATGGAGCTCATATTGTTACGGTCATTCGGGGTTGCATTGGGCAACTGGATCCAGCGGGCCGTGTTGCCTGAAGGATCATCGTTTACTAACGGCTGATCGAGACTCAGCACATATACTTTACCGGCGCTCAGGTTACCGGCTACATCGGCTACGAATTTGTAAACACAATGTGTACCGCCATCCTCACCGTAATAAACTGTTTTGCGGTCCGCAGCTACTACTACGTTCTCGTGGTTCATGCGGCCCATGGCCCATAATTTATCCTGTTTGCCATCACCGTCATAATCCATCACCTTGGCTGTAACGGGGTCAATTTCCACGTTCCAACCCACATCTTCATAGCCATCGCCATTCACATCACCGCCGTTCAACGATTCTTCGCTGGTAATAACCGTACCCCATGGCGTTATACCGCCCGAACAGTTACGCATAGTTGTTACCAACGCGTTGTTGTAAAAATCAACCGGTCTCGAGCTGTCGACATACCATAACCGGGTAGTGTCGTTGTAATGTATTTCCAGCATCGATACGCCGCCGGGTGAATTCTCGTGGTTCACCGATAAGTGACCGCGTACGCTGCTGCCATTCATTGGAACATAACCGGTGAAATCGTGGTTGCCGGGAACGGTTCCTGGTGCATTCTTATAAGCATCGCCCTGTTTAAAGATCATTTGGAAATCGTGTTCCGCGGGAATGATCATTTTGTTGGTTTGCGCCGTAGGCACAATGGATGTAAAACAGCCAATATGTTTATCGGTACAGGCTACCGGCGGATTCAGTTTGGGTGCATCTTTTATGTAACAATCAAAACCAAGATCAGAACTGTTGGCGCTGCGGTTATGCACTTCAACCGCCAGTTGGTTCCTTCCCTGCCTGAAAATGGTCTTTGGCAATTTGAATGTATAATAAATGCTTTCTGCTGCGCCGTCGATGGTATTGGCAGAAACTGTTTGATATGTTATAACGCCGGCGGGCATGTTATCCCTGATCACTTCAACACCATTTACATAGAAAATAAAACCATCATCCCTGCGCACGCCAAATTCAACCGAATCGGGCAATGCAGCCGTATCGATGGTCATATCGCGGCGGAAATAAGAGGTTATATACTTATTGTTGGCATCTGGACCATAACCAATGGTGGTTGTCATAGGATCACCATAGCCAAGCGGTCCCTGTCCGGTTGCCCAGTCGCGATCGCTGTAGGTGGTATCCTTCCAGGCAACTGCATCGAGGTTTGAGCCGTTATCGAGATAATGCCAGACGGCGCTTTTTGTTAACGGATAGGTAGCCGGTTTCAATGGCGGCGTTGTAAAGCCTACTTCCATATCAAAACTGAGGTCGGAACTGTTGGCCGCATTCTGGTGTAATTCCACGGCGATCACATTCAGACCATCCTGCAGCAGGTTGGCGGTTTTGGCGCGGAAGTACGTTGTTTCGTCGGTTCCGCCCACTGCGGCAGATGCCAGGGTATTGTTGTTGACAGTTCCCGCAGGCATATTCATGCGGAAGGCCTCGGTTCCGTTCACATACACAATAGCGCCATCATCGCGCAACACATCGAATACCAGCGAATCGTATTTTGTACGGTCATCTACGGTGAAGGTATTGCGCAGGTAATAGGTAATGCGTTTGTTATTGGCATCGCTTCCATAGTTAAGCGTGGTGGTTGCATTGCCATCGCCATAACCGAGGATCCCGTTACCGTAGGCCCAACTGCTGTCGTTGTAGTGTAGATCAGTCCAGTTGGTATGGCTTAAATCGGTGCCGCTGTCGTTGTATTTCCACGATGCTTTTTTAGCAAGCGGGAACGTTCCGTTCTGGTACCTGTCGGGAACAGTATAGGTTACAACCAGTTTGGCTGCGTTGGCGGCATTGTTTTCATAAGCCTGCGCTACACGTTTGCCGGTATTGGCGGTATAGCCGGGTATTTGGGCTGCTGCCGGATCTATAAGGGTGAACAATACTGCGTTGCCCGGTTTCCAGTTCGGCCTGTTAACGATAGATTGCAACAGCTTTGAAACATCTGGCGTGCGCTGGTCGGCGCCTGCATCGCCTACTGCCGCAAACGGGCCGGGTTTCCAGATAAGCGTATCGCCATAGTTCATGATCCGATGGTAGATATCGAAATCGAATGTGGCCATGGCAAGCGGGTTATCGGTATTCTCTACCCCCACCAACAGGTTTACATCGCCGGTTGTATTTACTTCATCGACCGTAAACTGCAAATATGCATTGGTGATATCAGCGCCCTGCGGAATGGTTACCCCGGTAAAGCGTAATCCCAGCAGTTGATCGCTGGCGCCATCTTTGGTGAACTCCAGGTCAGAGCTGGTGAGATACATCGTTCCGGCAGTAATATCCTGTTCGGCATCATCGCTGCCGGTATTCACCTTAAAGGTTGAGGTGATCGAAAGGCCGGTTGTATCGGCCTGCCAGCCGAGGTGATAAACACCTTCTTCAAGGAATACGTTGGGGAAGGTGATATGCTGCCCGTCATAATTTCCCTGGCTTACGGTCACCAGTGAATCGGCTATTGCGGTTTGTTGTAATAAATAAAATTTGCCGGCAATTTTGATTATTGAATCGGCCTTGGGCAATGCATCGGCCAGGCTAACTTTAATAGTGGCAAATGAATTGTTCAGCGGATCGATCTGCCAGCCGCCTTTCAGATAATCGATGCCGCTGGTTTTTCCGGTTACCAGTGTGTTATCGTCATTTTTACCGGTAACGATATTGCTGTTATATACAGTAATGGCATCGGGGTAGCTCAATCCATTGTTGGTGGCGCCGGCACGGCTCCATTTACCGGTTACCCTGCTTTTATATTCGCTGGCTATGTCGGCTACAGGTGAGGTGGCCGATACCAGTTCGCCGCCTTTCAATGTAATTTCATAAGGCTGCGCCCCTTTACTGATAATGGAGGTATCGGTATGTTTTTCGAAAGTATAATAATACTGCAAACCGGTTTCTGAACCGCTAAGCGGATAGTGCATCCGCTTGCGGATGCTGTCCTGGCTAAGCGCTACATTCCAGATGCGCAGTTCATCCATTTCTGCCTGAACACCGCTGCCGCCATAATAAGTGCTATACCCTAAGGCCAGCCCGAATGTATTGGCTGCGTAACCGGCGAAGGCGGTCTCCCCTATTTTTTCGCCATTTACATAATATACCAGCATGCCGTTCTTTGTTGCAGAAACAGCCACATGGTTCCATTCGCCGATGTTCCAGGAACTGCCTTTATCGGAAATCGTGTTCCAACTGCCGGTATTGGTTCCACATACGATATTCAGTTTATTGTTATCGGGGAACTCAAAGGAAATACCGGTGGTGTTATTATTTACACGGCCGTTGCTGGCCAGTATTTTAAAATTGGTGCCGGGGTCGGCATTGAGCTTTCCCCAGAATTCTATAGTGAAGTTGCCGCCCAATGCGGTATTGACGGCGGCGCCGGGAATGAACATATTCGATGCGCCGGCCACTTTCAATACACCGCCCCTATGCGAGGTATAACCCGAAGTTTCGAGTATGCGGCTATCGGAGATCAGTTTTCCATAAACAGTTACATCATCGAGCAACCCTGTATAATGGTTGTTATTGAAGTCGCTGCCAATGATGAGGTCGGCCGAAGAAGATGCCGGTGCGGTTACATTGCTCCAGCTTTGTACCGGCCATCCATTGTAAAACAGCGATAACTGTTGTTTTACATTATCATACTTCCATACTATATAACCCCATTTATTAACTACCAGGTTGCGCGTAGCTGTGTAGGTTGTATTGTTTTTATGATCGGTATATTGCGGATAGCCGTCACTATTAAAACCCAGCGAAATACCTGCATTGGCCGATGCGTTCGACAGAACGACATTTGCGCCAGCCAGGAACTGTGCCGGATTGGCCCAGTAACCGATACTGAAAGCCCTGTCGCTAAGGTCAGGTGCCGGGTAGCTAAGCGCCGTACCGGAATTGAACCGGGCCGCCGCCAGCGCATTGCCTTTGCGATCGTTTTCATAGGTGATACTTCCCGATTTTACAAGCAGGTCGTAGGAAGAAGAGTCTTTCAACGAATTGGTGAACTGCAGCGATATTCTTCTGGCGCTTTCATCCACGCTTTTTAACATATCGGCGTGAATGATGCTTTGAAAATATGCTTGTCCGTCTAAACCTACGTAAGCTATTTTCATTCTTCTGTCGCCGGCATTGCCATAAACGTTTACGCGTACGTAAGTTTGTTTAACCCCGCGCAGCATACGCTCGTTGTTGTAATTCACAGAAAACTGGCCGTTGCCTACGTCTGAGTTAAGGTTACCGGAAATGATATCGAAGAACGGGTATTTTCCATCGGCATAACGGCCGTAAAATTCCTGTTCATGTATATCGGCGCTGAACGCCAGAACGCCATCTATATTGTTTGTTTTAATGAACTGCATAAGGTCATCGGCCTGTGCCGTAACGGAAAAATTCCTTCCGCCCCAATGTTTGGCAAATACAGGCGTTCCTGAGATCAGCACTTTGAATGCAGCGGTTGAATTCAGTAAGCCCTGTTTCAGCCAATCCAGTTGTTCGGGTCCCAGCTGTTGTTGAATGCCATCGCGGTAACTGCGGTTATCCAGCAGAAAGAATTCAACATCCTGGTATTTATAAGAAGAGAAAAGTCCCTGTCCCGCGCTGGTGCTTTTGTATTCAGGATTGGGCCACCAGTCCATAAAGATCTCTTTCATGGCGCCAAGCGTAGGCATGGTTTTGTCAAATTCATTCGGACCGGTATCGTGGTTATCGGTGATTGCCAGTTGCGGCATGGCCCTCGTTAACGAATCGTGAAACTGGCGGTAAAATATATAACGGGCAAAGGCCATATCTTTATTGGCCCAGTCGTCGACCCCGTTCGGACATTGTCCCATGGCGTGTTGCAAACCTAACAGGTAGGTAGCATCGCCCAGCCAGATCATGAGGTCGCTGCCTTCGGCAGCCATTTTATTGAAGATAGCGGGATCGCCGTTCTTGTGTGTTTGTGATTCAGGGCGGTCGATACAGCGGGTGGTATCGTAAATACGTCCGCAGCCGCCGGTAAGGAATTCAAAATCGCCTATGGTATTTGCGGCATTCTTAAGGGTTGAAGTACGAACTGCTACCCCATTTCTTTTCAGTACAGCGCTATAGGTTTCACCAGCCACCAGGCTGGCATATACGAACGAGCGCAACCTGTACCCCAGGCGGTCATCGGTATTGTGCACTACGCCGGGTATGGGCGTACCGGGCGCATTGCCGGCCGTAACCTCGAGGGAAAGCGCATCGCCCGAACCTGTATTTGTTTTGGTAAGCACCCATACCCGCACAGAGTCATTGTAAACCGGACTGAACATGGGTCCGAATACAATGGAGTCGCCGGGTAATGATTGAGCGCGTGTAGTTGTTATCAAAGCAATAAGAGCTGTAAGCAGTAACCATAGCCTTTGTTTGGTCATATCCGTAGGGTTATAATTTACGGCAGCAAAAGTGGACTTTAAAAAACCTTTTAGCGTCTTTTAATCATTATGATATCTTTAAGGAATAGTTAACGAGTTGCCTTGTTGACGAGTTGACGAGTTGACTTGTTGACGAGTTGACGAGGGGTTGACAAGTCGATAAGATGATAGTTGATAAAGGTAATACCAGTACTGGCCCTTATTTTTTAGTTTTTGGGGGTTGCCGTTTCACGATTGCCGATTTGTGGCCCGAACTTTCTAATGACCGAAGAGTCACTTAGTGATCGCAAAAACGCAACAATAGCTTTCTTCTCATACTTCGACAAATGCAGCGAATCAGCCGATAAAGTTTGATTGGGTAATTCATTGGCAAGTCCCACACCGGCGGCGCCGCCATGGTCATAAAAATCGACCACCTGCTCCAGCGTATTGTATGCCCCATTATGAAAATAAGGACCGGTCAACGCCACGTTACGCACAGTAACAGTTTTAAATGCATGTTCATAGATCGAAAGATCTTCCTGAAACACTTTGTTGGCCGCCCTGCCCCTGTCGTTATCCACAATTTTCTGCAACGGTTTGGCCAATACGCCGATCACTTCGGTTTCACTCTCTCTGTAAAAAGGCGGTACCAGTCCGCTGAACAGGGGTGCATAGTGACAGGTTCCGCAATTCGCTTTTCCCATAAACAAATTGAAGCCGTCTTTTACTACGGGTGAAATGGTTTTCTTTTCACCGCGTACATACCGATCGAACGAACTGTTGAACGACCGCAATGAAATAAGATAGGAAGTAAGCGCCGATGCAAACTGACTGCGGCTTACCGGTTTTGTTTTATTATTGTAAACGCGGTCAAACGCATTCGTATACGTTGTATCGGAATTGATCTTATTCAGGATGGCAGGAAAATCGGTATCAAACTCGAGGTGATTTTTGATCACCTGGCCGGCCTGGTCTTCGAGATCGAACGAGCGCAGGTCATAAAAATAACGGTCGGCATATACCGCATTGATCAGCGTGGGGGCATTACGCTGCACGGTATTGTTCCCCTCCCCTGTCAACGATTTGGGCATGCCATCGCTAAACGCTTTTTCGGGTTGATGGCAACTGCCGCAACTCAACGTGCCGGAGCGGCTTAAGCGTTTGTCGTAAAACAATTTTTTTCCAAGTTGTTGCAGGCGTTCGCTATCCTGGCCTTCCTTCAACAGGCTGTAATAATATGGGTTCAGAAAATCGGCGGCAAACAAATTGGTGCTGAAATAATTGACGGGCGCCGGTTTGCCGGTAAGTTTTTCCGAAGTGGTCAACTGCCGTTGCTGGTGAACCTGCAGTAATACCTTATACAATGGATTGATATATTGTTTAAGAAAGGTAAGCCGGTCGAAAGTTGAAAAATCTTTTGCATGTAAAAGAAAGGTATTGGCGGTTGAAAATAACCGTGTCACGGGCTGAACGCGCGACGCGGTCACAAGCGGTTTGGTTACCTGCTGTATTGCCTGTAAAGCAGCGCGCGCTTCTTCCAGCGCATTTTGCGAACCCGGCGTATCGAAACCGGTAATACCGAGTGTAAAGATCCTGATAAGCTCCTGCCGGCTGGCCTCCATGATCTCGAACGGCTGAAAGAACTTTCTTTTCACCAGCGCCTGCATTACAATGGCCCATTTCGTTTTCAATTCGCCGGTAAGTTGCAGCGCCTGTTGGGTATCTGCCTCACCGGAAAACAACAATTCATCGAGCACCTGCAACCCACGGGGCGCTATCACTTTGGGCGAATCGAGATAATGGTCTTTTTCGAGATAATCGAGCGGCGCACTGTTCACATATTCTGCAGCGGGCATGGAATAATAAGCGTCTTGTTTATATGGGTACGGATCGGCATGATACAACGGCGGACCGTTCAGATGCTCCTTGGTATGTTCGGGGTAATAATATTCAACAATGTATTCTACGCCTTTGTAACTGTTCCTTGTTTTTAACAGTTGCCGCCTGAGCGCGGCCGGTTTTATTTTTCCCGCAGCCCAGGCTTGCGCAGCGATATTCAATGAATCTACCTGAAGAGAAAATTGTTCTGCCTGCGTTATGATTATCGAACGCAGGTCCGGTTCTGCCCCATTATTGCGAAACGAAAGTTGAAACAACAGGGATAACAATAAAAAAGGAAGAATGATGAATCTTTTTTTGTCCATGTGTTTTATCAATTCCTTGTTGCTCGAACCTGATAACAGAACAACTCAATAACTGAACAACTGAATAACTCAATAACTGAATAACTCAATAACCTGTGATTTCACCGGTATCGTTAAGCGATTGAATAAAAGCGACCAATGATCTCTTTTCACCATCGGTCAAATGCAGCGAATCTGCACCCAGCGTTTGATTTTTTATTTCCAATCCCATTCCAACGCCACCGCCGCTATCATAAAAATCAACCACCTCGTCAAGCGTTTTATAACTTCCGTTATGAAAATAAGGCGCTGTGAGCCCGGCATTGCGTACAGTAACCGTTTTGAACGATCGCTCAAAGATCCAGGCCTGTTCACTATATATTTTATTGCCCAGGCGGCCGCTATCGGCATCTGCTTTTTTTACCGGGGCGTCAGGATCTTCCGGAACGCCCAGCACTTCGCTTTCATTTTCTGTATATAAGGGCGGTACCAGTCCCGAGAACGTGGGGGCAAAATGACAGGTACCGCATTGGGCTTTTCCCATAAACAAATTAAACCCCTGCTGCACTTCCGCATCGATGGTCTTTATTTCATTCCGCGCATATTTATCGAACGTACTATTCAATGCCCTTAGCGAAAGCACGTAGGAAGCCAGTGCTTTGGAGAACTGATCGCGGTTTATATGGCTGCCGCCAAAACTCTTTTTAAAAAGGCCGCGGTATTGTTCATTGCTATTCAACTTCTGCAGAATGGCGGCGTATGCCGTGTTAAATTCCATCTGGTTGAAAATAACATGTTCGGCCTGCTGCTCGAGGGTAAACGCCCGCATGTCGTAAAAATAACGCCGGGCATATGCGGCATTCAACAGTGTGGGTGCATTTCGCTGTACCGTTTGCCCCTGTACATTGCTCGATGATTTGGTTCGGCCATCGGCAAACGCTTTTGCCGGATCGTGACAGGTGGCGCAACTGATCTGGTTATTGCTGCTTAATAAAGGATCATAGAACAGTTTCTTCCCCAGCGAACGCAGGGCGTCGTTATCTTCCTGTTCCTTCAATCCGCTGTAGAAATACGGGTTCAGAAAATCGGCAGCAAAAATATTACGGCTTGCTTTATTCCAGGCATCTGCTGCGATTACCGTTTTGGACGACAACAGCAAGAGTTCGGCATACAGCGGATTGATATATTGTTTCAGGAATGTCAGCCGGTCAAGATCATCGAACGATCCGGCTTGTTGCAGAAAGGCAATGGCATCGTTCAATAACCGGATAAGCTTATTCCCACCTTTCTCTTTGTTCATTTCTTTCAGCAAAACGGCCGATATTGTTTTAAGTGCCGTCAATGAGCTCACCGCTTCCGGCAGGGCATTCAATGAGCCGGGCGTATCGAATCCGGTAATGCCTTTTGAAAAAATACGAATGAGCTGCAATCGCATGGCATCGATCCATTCGTTTTCTTTTACTGGCTGCTGTTTAAATCCGGCCAGCAGGGTGTGGCAATGTGTTTTCAGCAGTTGGGCCAGCGACGCAATTTTCACTTTCCCGGCATCGGCGTCGCCGGTTACCAGTTCATCGAGCACCTGTAAACCTTCAGGTTCCTTTACAATGGCGCGACTGTCATTACGTTCTATATGAAGCACCGGGGCGCCGTTTATATGTTCTTCAATATATTCAGGATAATAATAAGCCAGCACGCATTCCGCTTTTTTGTATGCCAGCCTGGTTGAAAGCACCGCGGTTTGCAGTTCTTTCAACCCGGCCTTGTTGAATTTAAATGCACTGGCAATTGTTTCCAGCTCAATAGCGGCTTTTTCAAACTCATCGGCGTAAGCCATGGCTATGGCGCGGGTATCATTAAAAGGCGGGTTAAAGGAGAAATGGATACAACAGGCCGTTGCCGCTACCAAAATACCTGTAATATAACGGGTTGCTGAACCCACGCCTGTTTTCTTACCGATCATTTGTATGCACCAATATTAAACCGGCGAAATTACCGCCATTAACGCCAGACCACCGCAGGTGGTATGTTACGATATTGTTAGGTGTTCATTGAGCCGCCACCTGAAAAAAAATGCCCCGACGGCACCGTCGGGGCACAGTTATATGTTTCAGCAGCATTAACGTACCAGCGTCATGGTGCCTTTTTTAGAGAAAGTTCCTTCCGGACATTCAAGCTCTACAAAATATACGTAGGAACCCGCTTCGGCCGGGTAACCATTGAAGGTACCATTCCAGCACAATGACCGGTCGCCGGCAATAAAATTGCTGCGATCGTATACTTTTTGTCCCCAGCGGTTAAAGATCACCAGGTGTTTGATAATGCCAATACCCTTAATGATAAACTCATCATTCCGGCCATCGCCATTCGGGGTAAAACCATTCGGGATCCGCACCCTGTTCTCATCGCACAACAATTTCACTACCACAGTATCGGTAGCGGCACAGCCATATTGGTTCTTTACGGTAATGGCATATGATTTTGTGCTGAGCGGTGTACAAACCGGGTTGGCACAATCAGTGCAACTGAGATAATCAGCAGGTGTCCATTTGTAGTTGATAACATCACTGCTGCCGGTAGCCTGCAACGGTACAGGTTCACCGGGCCATGACTGAGCATCCTGCCCGGCACTTACCGCAGGCAGGGGTCTTACTTCAATCCTGATGCCGGCCGTATCGGAAAAACAACTATGGGCATCTGAACCCGCAACGGAATAGGTGATTGTACCACCCGGTGTTGCCGTTGGATCGGGAATATTGATATCACTCAGGCCATCGATATCATTCACCCATTTGTATATGGCCGCCCCGCCTGCTTTCAGGTTAACCGTTTCGCCCTGGCAGATCTCATTATCACCGCTTACAACAACCTGAACCGGTTGTACCACTTCCACGGTAACACTACTCGTATTCTTACAACCG
Source organism: Niastella populi (assembly GCF_002078015.1). Classification (GTDB taxonomy): domain Bacteria; phylum Bacteroidota; class Bacteroidia; order Chitinophagales; family Chitinophagaceae; genus Niastella; species Niastella populi. The sequence goes on from NZ_LWBP01000067.1 coordinate 194,787, forward strand.
ATATCATCTGTAACTTTTACCGTATAAGAACTTGTTTGCAATGGTGACGCCACCGGGTTCGCAATTGCCGTATTGCTCAGATCGGCGGCCGGCAGCCATTCGTAGGTAACGCCGCCGCTTGCCTGTAACGGAATGGAGGCGCCTTTGCAAATGAGCGGTTGCGCCGGTGAAATAGTAACCACGGGATTGGGCCGCACATTGATCTTATCGGGCAGTGGCACAGAACCGGTACACCCGGTTGCTGCCTGTTCCATGATCAGGGTTGGTGAGTATAAGCCCGATGTAGAATATTGATGGGTTGCAAACGTATCCGTTGTCGAAACCACACTACCATCGCCAAAATCCCAAACATATGCACCGGTATTTTTGGCAACGGCGTTCAAGGTGATACTGCTTCCCTTACATATATCCAGCGCACTGCTTTGCATAACCGCCTCGGGCTGCAGGATGGTAACGGAATCGTAAAAAGTACCATTTACTCCGTTGGCGCCATATACCTGTAACGTAATATAGTACTTACCCGCCTGCTCATAAAAATGGCTGGGGTTAGCCACATTCTCAATAACAGTGCCATCGCCGAAATTCCATACCAGGCGGTTATAGTTTTGCGATTTATTGGTATAACGCACCAGTACCGGCGGACAACTATTGGGTGTTATGGCAGCCGTGATCATATCGAACGCGGCATTGAAGTTTTTAACGGTTATAACCTGTGAAGCAGTTGAAGAACAGCTCCCCGAATTGCCGGTAGCTATCAGTGTGATGGTATATGTGCCCGCCTGGTTGAATGTATAGGAAGGGCTAAAATCAGTTGAAAACTCAACGCCGTCGATCTGCCACCGGTAGGTGGTGCCGAAGGCGTTATTGTTATTGGTATTATTGAAAAAATTAACGGTACCGGCCAGTGCTATTGTTGTAGCTGATGTTGAGAAAGCGGCTTTGGGGCCTGTAATCTCTACTGGTGAATAGTAACTTGAAGTGGCTCCCTGACAACCTGAATTATCCGTTACTTTCAGGCTTACCCAATAATCACCGGGTGTATTATATGTATGCGACACGGTGCCGCCTTGTGTATTGACATTTGTCTGGCCGTCGCCGAAGCTCCACTCCCACTTTTGTATAGTTCCGCCCACGCTTATGGAAGTATCCTGAAAAGCAGCCGGTGTGTTAAAACATACATTGTTGTTGGTGATCTTATACCCGACAATGGGACCTTTTACTAAAAACGGCACCACGTTGGTAGTATCATAACATGTTAAGTGATAATATGACCCCGAATAATTTCTGATAACCACTTTCAGATCTTTCTTCCCTGGTATAAGATTATTATAGGAGAGGTAGCCATTAAAAACCGTTTCGAAATCATTGCCGCCCCAACTGCCGGCATAGCTGTCATCGCCGTAAAGCGCTTTTTCAATCCAGTAAAATCTTCCAAACGGATTTCGTTCAACATTTGAAACATTTATTGGTATTGGATCATTCTTACATACGGAAGCAGGAACGGAAGAAAGTATTGGATACTGTTTCTTCAATACATATGCCGTAACAGAATCCCTTACCGAACACGCCCCATTCGTGGCTGTAAGAACCACTTTATAGGTTCCGGTATTGGCATAACCATGTTTAACAGAAGGCTCATCTGTTGTAAGTGTGGAAGTGGCGCCGTCACCAAAATCCCAGGTCCAGGTTTGTCCTTTAACAGTGCTTTGTTTAAAAGTAACTGTATCCCTCATGCCGTCACAAGTGTTTTCCCAGGCGGTTATTTTGGGTATCGGCGGCAGCACCTTAACTACACCGGGCATTGTCATTGTATCAGGACAATAACCATTAATACCGCCATAGATCAACGTAACCGTATACGTATCGTCTTTAAAATACTGATGACTTACTGTGTTGGCATATTGATATCCGCCACTGCTGGTTCCATCCCCAAAATTCCAGTAATAGTATTGTCCCCCCAAAGTTGAATTCGTAACGGTTGCGGTAAAATTAACTGGTTGGTTTCCGCAAACGGTATTGGTTGAAGCGACAATGTTCGTTATTTTGGATTCCTGGGCAATGGGTACATCATAGAACATATGAGCAACCCTGGTACAACCTTTCTTAGTAGTATAAGTGAGGGTTACGTGATAAGTAGCCGGTGTTGTATAAACATGCACCGGATTTTCAAGAGCGGAGGTGCCTCCGTCGCCAAAATTCCAGTTATAAGAAACGATCTCTTCATTAGTATAGGCACGGAACCCGATAGGGTTATTGGTGCAGTACCGGGGATTTTTCGATGGATCGTTGGGATTGACATAACCAATAGTTACCTGCGGTCCAATAACATTAACGTTCTGAAAGACGCTGCTAACGCAGCCGTCTGTATTGGTCATAGTCAGCTTTACCAGCCAATTGCTTTCCCCGGTAAAACGGTGTACCGGGTTTTTTACATAAGATTCTACATTTATTCCATTATAATAATCAAAATCCCACTCCCATTTTGCTGCATTGGGAGTGGTATCATTAAACTCAACATCTACAGGAGCGCCGCAAACACCTTTAATATTAGCCACAAACCCATTTAAAACTGACGTTTGTTTTACACTCACCTGCTTCTCTGCAGAATCTTTACAGGTGCCAAATGTGTTTACCAGCTTTATAGTATAGGTTCCGGATGAATACAGGTAATGATAAAGAGAAGTGTTATTATAGTAAGTGTTTTGGTTATTTACATACCATGAATAAGTACTGGCTGCAGGTGTACTGGTATTTGTATACATGTTGCCAACCCCGGTGCAAACAGGTACAGGCACAGAGAAATCCGACCTATAAGTTTCTACGTTCAGGTTATTCAATGTTTTGGTTGCAGCGCAGCCTTCAGAACTATTCACCGTTAGGGAAACAGAATAAACACCTTTTGTATTGTAAACGTGCTGAGGGTTCTGTTGGGTGGAGGTATTGCCATTGCTAAAGTTCCATGCGTAACTGAGTGTTCCGGGGCCGGTACTGGTATTAGTGAATTGCACAGGGTCCCCGGCGCGGCAAACCATATTTTTATCGGCAGTAAAATTAGCCGTCAATGCCGGCAGAATGGTTATATAGTCTTTCTTTGAAACGGTACTATAACAACCAAAATTATTAGTGGCTGTTAAAATTACCGATGCTTTTTGCACCTGTGTATAGTTATGTGAAATGGAGGGCGAAGCGGATTGCCGGGTGCTGCCATCGCCCAAATCCCAATGGTAACTGGTAATACCGCCACTGCCTGGCTGAACGGTGGTGGTAAACGTCGTATTTACAGGATTGCAGCCTTTTACTACGGGAGCGGAAAAATCAACTACCGGTTTTGGATGTACCGTAACGGTTGCCGTTCTGCTGGCGGTTTGACTACCATCCCGCACTGTAAGCGTAACGGTGTATGACTTTTCATCGATATAAATACCAGACGGACTGGCAAGCGCCGATGTGTTGCCATTTCCAAGGTCCCAACTGTAAACGGCATTGGCGGAAGCGCCGGTTGTTTTATTCGTAAACGAAACGGTAAGCGGCGAACATCCTGAGGTTTTATCTACGGTAAAGTTAACGTTTAGCTGGGCCTTAACTGAAACACCTGTAAGCAGGATCAGGGCTAACAGGTATATTCCGGCCGGGGATGGTGCGTTCATGCGGTTTAGGGATTATCAATGGTGGCTATACTGGGTTAAAGTTTTGGCAGCGGAAAGTTACTTGTTGAATTTCGTTTAAACAAGAGGCAGCGGGCGTGCCGGTATGGGGCAACCGGTCAAAATTCAATGTTTTACACGCCTATTGGCAAAATTGCGCAGTTATCGGCCAAAACAACACAGTTATCAGGCAATTGGAGAGGCCGGCAATTAAATTTTTTTTTGGTAAAACTTAAAAATTCATCCTCTTCGAGCGATAATGGGTCTTTTTTAAAGGCGGTTCATTCCGGCGTCATTCCACTGCTTTAATACGGACGGGCAAAATCAACGGTAGGTTTTATTGCGCCCACCACCGTGTTGTAGATGGGGCCGCCCAAACCTGCCGGTAGACCATCCGTATAGCGGGTAGCGGTTATTGGGTTAAAGCTGCCGGTGATGAAACGGCCTATGCAGCTACAATCGAAATGCAATCCCACTTCAGGGGTTGGCACTGATGCAAACGTTGTAATGGGGCCGGGATACGCATAGGCAGGTCCGTTCAAACCTGTTACTTTATTCACAAAAACGATGGTACCATTGATGCCGCTGGTATGCATAACGTATAACATACCGTTGCAGTTGAAGGTCAACCCACGCGCATTTAAACCTACGGGCAGCGGGTTCGGCAAACAATTTACAGTTACCATACCGGGCAATCCCAGTTTAACGATGCGGTTATTGGGCGCTACCGTACCGCGGTTGATGGCGAAATAAGCGCCGGTGGTATGGTCTCTTTCCACATCGCTTAAATCAAGCGCAATGCCACAGCTGTTTACGGCAGGTGTTATACTCACCAGGTTAGGATCGGTGAATTTGAAAATGGCATTCGGTATCGGTGACCCCGAGATACCGGTTGTGCCATAAAAGATCCCGGTTGCGGGATCGTAGGCCAAACCACTGGCGCGCAATATGGGATTGCCGCTGAGATCTTTCAGCTGATTGTTGCCGCTTACGTTATATGGAGAAACGGAAATAGGGCCGGCGCCGGGCGAACCTGCCACTTTAAAAATATAGGAAGCGCCCGATACAGAGTCAACCGCCAGGTTGTACATAGTGGGCTGGCATTCTTCTACCGCATTGACGGTTTCGGAACCGGCAACAGGAGATCCTTTATCATTTGTAACGCTCTTTTTACAGGAAGCGATCGTTAGTAACACGAGAACGATTGTTGTAAGGTTTAATCGGTTCATAAAATAGATTTGAGATGAATGAAAACGATATAGTAAAAATGAAAATGGAGCCGGATTAAAAGAGATGGAATGATTCCGGAATGAAGTGTACGCCTTTTCTTAAAGTTATCGAATTTATCTGATATGGATACACGCGGTTTTTTATTAATAACGGTTACCCGCATTACATACAACCATGGGTGGGGGCGTTGTGATACGGCCGTTTGCCCCGGCACCGAATTGCTGCAGGCGCTGCAGTTACCCCAAAACTCACGGCCATTGGCATCGGTAGTGGCGGCCCGGCGCTTGCATTTATCGGTTACGTGTAATTTACATAGCTCCTTTTTTTCGGTTTCCGGTCAGGGAATTCGGACAGGAAGGAAAATAACCATAATATTGACCAGCGATGTTTATAAAGTCATTCCGACCAACAAGATTCATATGCAGAAAAAATTCAACCTCAAGTCTTTTAACCTGTACGAGTACCTCAAACACCAGAATGCCCATAGCTTTAACCTGCCATTTTTTCTAGCCGATAGCCAAACCTATCAAAGCGCACACGTAAATTTTCCTTTCAGAACATTCGCTTATGGATTGGGAATTACCTATACAGGTAAAGGAGAGATCTTCAAGATCGGCAGTACCGATTATACGCTACGATCTCACAGCCTCACTACGGTTGGCCCCGGAATGGTTTGCCAATGGACTGGCAATTATACGGCAGAACACGATACGGTATACTTTACGGAAGAATTATTTGAGGGCATGCACGCCAAGTCTTTTTTGAATTCCCTGTCGTTCTTTTTTCATGGTGGTAATCATGTTATACAGTTGACGGAAGAACAGGTAAAAAAGATGAGATCGTTGTTTGATTTACTAAAAGTGCTGAAAGACGACAAAGAAACCATCCCCGGAATCGTTTATTCGCTGCTCTCATTAGTCAATACATTTCATTCCATTCATAAAGACAGGCCAAGGAACGCGGTTGTTTCGAGGCGGGAAGAAATTACGCAGGAATTCAGGAAACTGGTGGGCGAACACTTCATCCGGAATAAGGAAGTGTCTTTCTACGCCGGCAAATTAAATATCACCCCTAAATACCTGAGCGAGGTTTTACAGGTTGAATTAGGGAAGTCGGCCAAAAACTTCATCGACGAATTTGTAATGATGGAAGCCAAAAGCCTGCTCAGGCAAACTACTATGACAATTCAGGAAATATGCCATTGTTTAGGTTTTGAAGATGCCTCCCATTTTACGAAGTCATTTAAAAAGCATACGCAAAATACACCCGCCCAATACCGCAAAGGATAAACGGAACATTGCTGATCAGGAGCATAAGAAACCGAAGTTTATACCATTTATTCCGAAATGTTGACAAGCCGGATGGCTTGCCGAAAGCATAGCTTTGTTGCCTCAACCAATAAGTACAGACCTTGTTAACCCGTTAACTCGTCAACTAGTTAACTCGTCAACTTATTTTTCGCTTATTCTCAACCAAAAAAATATCAGCAATGAAGAATGTAACGGAATTCAGGATAACGGTTTCCCAACAGGTATTGGATGATCTGAAACATCGTTTGCAAAATACACGGTGGCCGGGCGAAGCCGATGGATCGGGCTGGGCTTTTGGCACCAGTGAAGCATACCTGAAAAACCTGGTTCATTACTGGCAAACATCGTACGACTGGCGCAAACACGAGTCACTGCTCAACAAATATCCCCAGTACATCGCCGATGTGAATGGCATAAAAGTACATTTTCAATATATAAAGGGGAAAAGTAACAATGCCAAACCCCTGATATTGACCCATGGCTGGCCCGACAGTTATTACCGCTTTCACAAAATGATCCCCCTGCTCACCGAAGGCAATCAAAGTTTTGACCTGGTTATTCCATCCATTCCCGGCTTTGGTTTTTCTGAAAAAACAGCCCTCTCCAGTGAAGCGGTTGCCGACTTATGGAAAGTACTGATGACCGGGAACCTCGGCTATGAAAAATTCTATGCGGCCGGTGGCGATATAAGCATGAACGTTACCAAAGCATTGGCCTCAAAATATGCCGAAGTAGTGGCCGGTGTACATTTTACCGATGTGGGTTATCCTATGGGGCAGGAAGATCCGGCTACCATGACAGAAGCCGAAAAGCAATTCGCCGGGTTTGTACAACAGTGGTGGTATGCCGAAGGAGCTTATGCCATGGTACATGCCACCAAACCGCAGTCGCTGGCCTATGGCCTCAACGATTCGCCCGTTGGGCTTGCCGGCTGGATCCTTAGTTTTATCAATGCCGGTGCACCGGCTGAAATAATAGAGGAGGCTTTCGGCGGCAGGGACGCGTTGTTGACCAACATTATGATCTATTGGGTAACGCAATCCGTTAGCACTTCCATGAGAATGTACAAAGCGGATGCCATTGCCCAGTGGTCGGGCGCGCAGCCTTTGAAGAAGACCAATGTACCAGCCGGCGTGGCGTTATTTCCAAGAGAAGCACAATTTCCAAAAGAGTGGGCCGAACGATCTGTAAATGTAGTGAGCTTCAACAAAATGAAAGAAGGCGGACATTTCGCTGCGCTTGAAGTACCGGGCGTTTTTGCAGATGAGCTTCGGAACTTCTTTTATAGTATTAAATAATCTCTATATAACAACCTGCCCCGCGACATTGCCGGGCAGGTTAGTTGCTAAAATAGGTTAGGCAGGTAAATGGGCCGATGGCCCATCTTATAGTTGTCGCTTTGCTTTTGCCTTTACACGCACTATTTGTTCCTGTACTTTTTTTGTGGCCGCCTTTTCGGCCTTTGCGCTCTCCTCTTCCTCTTTTTTAGCCAGCAATGCCAGATCTTTTTTATCGGAAGTCCATGCAGACATGATCATCATTCCTTCTGCACGGAAAGTAGGAACCGGTTCTTCGTTGATACCTAGTTGTTGTTTTAAACATACAAGCCAGTGCACCGTACCGGCCGGCCGGGTAAACCCGAAATCGAAATCAGGAAGGCCATCCTTCAGGGAGATCCATTCACTGAACTGGCGTGCATGAAAAGAAGCCCCATTACCTTTTTTCCAGCATAATAAGGACACTTCATATGTATAACAATCGGCTTTGTATCTGCCAACATACCTGGAAGGATGAAAAAGAATGTGCAGATTCACGGTTATTGTCTTTGCGGTAGTAAGTACGGTTACCCTGGCATCACCCAGTTTATTGAGTGCATATTTTGGATTTACTTCCATGCCTTCCAGTTGTTTCAGCAACAGGAACCGGTTATTCACCGGTTCTTTGCGGAAATGCTGTTGAAGCACCTGGTAAAAATTAGTAGGCTTTAACGGACCGGCGTAAGCGCCGATCACTTTGTTCAAATCACCGGCGAGGGTATTCAGGAAGCCGGTGCGGTTATATTGTTCCTTAAGGGCCGGTTCATTTTTTTTGGTACCTTTTTTGGGCGCTTTACGAATGTGGCGTCCGTATTTGTTATTTACAAACACTTCATCATCGAATTTTCCATTTATTTTAATGACAGCATCCCGCTTCGCCATAAGATAAATTTTAGTATATTGTAATGAGTTATACAATCTACAAATTATACTCATACTACGATCAGCCCTTCCTTCTTCTTGATCAGGATCATTGCCTGACTTTCACGAGACCTTAACGAGACCCTCACGAGACTTTCACAAGACCTTAACGAGACATTTACGGGACATTTACAAGACTTTTACAGGATGTTTATCCATGGATAAGCTACAGATATCCTATGGTTAATGGTAGGTTATTGTATATGACCAGGCCTGAACCCCTCTAAAACGTCTACAGAACCTCTCAAGGACCTTACATGTAAAAAGTAGGGGTTTTGTGGGAGCCGCAGGCTATTCCTGTAGGGGTTTGATGCTATTTACCATATGATTGTAGTGCTAAAAGCCAGTCTTTTGCCGATTTACAGGAATCAATTAAATTACACCCCGTTACGGAAAGATGCCAGAGTGGTTGAATGGGACGGTCTCGAAAACCGTTTACCGGCTTGTTCGGTACGAGGGTTCGAATCCCTCTCTTTCCGCGGTGAGCAATTAACTGAGATAAGCTTCTAACAAGAAAGCCTTCAAAATCAAGCATTTGCAGGCTTTTTGCATTTTAAACATACCTGCTTTTACTGCACTTTATGGATATAGTTACCGGAGTAATCCGCGGAGTCTTACCTAAACTTATAAAGACTCCAGAAACTTAACACAACGCGCTATTTATTAACACTTTGTAAGAACTGAACTCGATTAATCAACTATGCCTTTGGCGTAATTTTCAAACCATTAAATGAGCAGAAAATGGAAAAGAGTTTCGGTTTATTTTTTCACCTTAAAACCACCAGGAATAAGAAGGCAACTGAATTGCCTATTTACTTATGCATAACCGTTAATCGAGCAAGTCGTGAAGTAAGTACCAAAATGAAATGCGACCCGTTAAAATGGAATGCCACTGCAGGGAGAGTTGAGGGTAAAACCCAGTACGCCAAATCTGTTAACGATTATCTTGATATAATTGAGAGAAAAGTGTATGAGATAAGGAAGCAATTGCTAGACAATGATCAGCCCGTTACCGCGGAAAACATTAAGACAAAATTACACGGTGATGAAATTAAGAAAGAAGTTTATATGCTATTGAAGATATTTCAGCGGCATAATGAGCAAATGGCTGAACTTGTCGGTCGTGAATTTTCGAAAGGCACATTTACACGTTACAAGACTGTTTACTCTTTCACGGTTTCATTTCTACAGTGGAAGTACAAGGTCACTGATATAGATATTAATCAATTGGATTATGAGTTTATTTCGGAGTTTGAATTTTGGCTGAAAAGTGTGCGTAAATGCAATCATAACACAACAATGCAATATCTAAGGAATTTTAATAAAATAGTCAATCATTGTTTACGCAGTGGCAGGTTATCAAAAAATCCCTTCATTCAATTCAAGATGAGGGATCGAGAGGTAGAAAGAACTGCATTATCCGAAAAAGAATTACAAAACATGATGGACCAACAGTTTTTGATTGAAAGGCTTACCGTTGTAAAAGATATCTTTCTCTTCAGTTGCTTCACCGGTCTTTCGAATCCAGTTGACCCGACTAAATTGGACGAGGGCGTCTCAAAAATAAGAGGCGCCCTTTTTTTGTTTTATGGCGATGTATGGAGTGTAATAGAATCGAAGTAAAATTTCTTGAGAAAGATGATTTTCGGAAGATGATTTTTAAAGGGCGGAGATTTGCACTGGCTTTTTTTAAGCCGCTTTCTTTCTTAAGTTGTGTGCGAGTGCCAGTAAACCGGTTTCAACTGCTACTTTTTCTTTGCCTCGTAGTATAAAGCGCTTAAAATTATGATTATATTTAATATTTGCAAACACGGGTTCTGTGTCGAAGCAACGCTGTTTACGTTTTTGGATACCTCGTTTACTCTTTAATCGTTTTTCTGCTTGTTCTTTGAGGCGTTGGTTATTTAGGCTAACCTCTATTATGCGATCACCTTTCTGCTGATGGCAGGTTCCATATAAAAAACAGCCTTCGCAGTTTGAAGCCTTGTACTTATCTATCACTCGTGGATACCCTGCTTTTGTTTCTTCTATCGTCCAACCAATATGTTTCATTGGTTCGCCTATCGGGCAAATGTATTGGTTGTTGTGTTCATCATAGGTAAGCTTATCTACAGTAAATGGATTTTTGTTACGTATGGTTTCATTCTGCATCCGGTCGAACTGGTTATACTTGACATAAGCCGTTATACGCTTTTTTTCCAACCATTGATAATTTTCTTCACTTCCATAACCTGCATCGGCAGTAACATTATTGGGCTTTTGTTTGAAGTTGTTTATGTGTTGGCTAAGGTGATCAATCAGCGTGTTGGTATCGGTCGTATTTTGATGTATACTATAAGAGGCTATGTATTGATTATTAGTACTGATCTGGACGTTATAGGCTGGTTTTAACTGACCATTTTTCATATGGTCTTCCTTCATGCGCATGAAAGTGGCATCCTTATCTGTTTTGCTATAGCTGTTTCTTTGTTCGCCCATAATTTTTTCCTGCTCTTCATATTTATCCAGGTTGGCCGGCCAGTTCTTTTTTGCATAGTTTAATTTTTGCTTTACGCCCTTAGCTACTTTCTTGTCTTTGAGCGCAGCATTAATCGCATCTATGGTCTGAGTAACTTTCTGTGAATCGATCTTATCAAAACCAGACGGATCAGTATCATCTAACTCTGAGGCCGCAACGGACTTGGCGTACTGCCACAATTCATTTAACTGCTCCTTTATTTTTTCCCTGTTGTGTTTGATTGCATTGCCCCATACAAACGTATAACGGTTGGCATTGGCTTCTATCTTGGTGCCATCTGTATATAAATCTTTGATACTCAATAATCCTTCTTCGCATAACAGTAAGACTACCTGAGTAAATATGGGTTGTAATGTTTTCTGAAGACGTTGTCCCCGGAAGCGGTTGATGGTATTGTGATCAGGGGTGCTCATCCCAGCCAACCACATGAAGTTTATATTCTGTGATACCGCTTCTTCAATTTTACGGCTACTTTAATATTATTGATATATCCGTATACCAGCACTTTGAGCAGCATGCGGGGATGATAGCTGCTGGTACCACCTGGTTTGTATAGTTTGATCAGTTCACTTATATCTACCTTCTCCAACACTTCGTTTACAACCCTAACTGGATGATTAGGAGATATAAGTTCATTTATGTCAGGCGGAAGTAACATCGCCTGGTTTTGGAAGTTGCTTTTAAATACAACCGATAATGTTTTGCCTCTTGCCATACCCTTAAAAACAACACGACCAGTGCTTATTACTAAACCAGAAATACCTTTAGTTATACAGCGCTTTTGTGGATAAACCCACCCTAAAAAATGAAAATAAAAAAAGGTGCCCCAAATTACTATTGAGACACCCTCGTTTTTCTTTATCCCCGCCTGTAATGCAGTTCAGTTGCGCAATTGGCTCAAACAGCGAATTTACTTTGGAGGTTAGAAATGCTCTTTTTTCGCGATTATAGGTCACTCCTTCGGGA
>NZ_LWBP01000068.1 GCF_002078015.1 Niastella populi
ACCCTGGGTCAACATGGCAAGAATTTACAACTGGTTCTTGGGTGAAAACCATCATGGAAATCTAATTGGGTTAGGTTCTGTTAAAGGTAAAATGTTAGAAATAAAAGAACGTTTTCGATAGCACTGTATACGTTGAGCAGGCGTTCATTAAGTAGGAAAATGTATTCGTAACCTTAATAAATAAGCCTGAATTTATTTTTTAGTCAATAGATGATAACAATAAGATATATTACATTTTTATTTTTTTTAATGCTCTCAAGTTATTCCTTTGCGCAGAATAACTGTGGCATTACGGTTGATACAATGAAAATTTATCTGGATGAGAATTTAGATGATTTTATTTCCGATTTACAAACACAAAAATTTAAAACATCGAAAGATAAGAACCAGATTCCTGGTTCAATAATGCAATACCTTAACTGTCTGACAAGCGACAATTTTTCAATTGCCAATCCAAATGAAGAGTATAGATGTTGTTGTGAATCTTCACAGAAGTTACCAAAAAGGAAATTGTTATTCTTTTCAGAAAGTAAGGGAACGTTTCTTATTACTTATCTAACCGGGGGAGTTGGCGTTTCGACAAAAATAGTTATGCTGAAATTGCAGGACGATAAAGTTATAGACTTGTGGACAGGATACAGTTTTACGGAATTCAAATCGAAAGAACAGGTTGTTAAATATATAAAAGCGAAGAGAAAAATTAAATTTGGTCTTCATGGCAGTATTGGATTGTAATAAATTCAAGTTTAGTGCCCGTTGACAATGCAAATTATCTTCTTAATTGTTTTATCTATCTTTACAAAAGAATATCAGTTCTTATAGTGTCAAATATCACAGCGTCATCTATTGAGTCCCCCATTTTGCAGCACTCAACTAACTGACTAACAATAAGGAGTAGGGTAGGTTCACTTCCCTCTCTCTCCGCCGATTAAATTGAAACGCCTTCAAGTTGTTGAATTTGAAGGCGTTTTCTTGTTCGAAATATTTCCTCAGATTTAAATGCGCTTTAAACAAGAGGCAGGTAATCA
>NZ_LWBP01000069.1 GCF_002078015.1 Niastella populi
CTTGTTCGAAATATTTCCTCAGATTTAAATGCGCTTTAAACAAGAGGCAGGTAATCAAATTAATAGTTGGTTCGAAATTAGTCTTTAGCTAGAACAAAAAGCCCACTCCTCAACATTTGCTCATTGTGGGAAATGGCGATTCTTTGTAGAGACTTTCTGCCAATTGGCAACCAATGTTCTTACTTTTCTCCCTGGGGTCAGGGTACAGGACTTGCCCATTCGGGGTTAGCAGGTAGATCTACGCAAATCCGGAGGAAAGTTGGTATCACGCAATTGGGATCTAATAATTAGTGGAGCATCGTCAAGCTCCACTGACGCCAAACCGCTGTAAGCTGTATACCCATTGCAAAAAATTTCTACCAGAGTTTCCACCACGGCTTACTATTCTCTTGCAGATGATAAGCGCCGCCAACAATTTCCTTTATCCGGAAATTGAAAGAAAACGGTCTCCATTCACCTTCATCGCTTGTAAGTTCATAAGCAAGACCAGTCACATAATCTCCGGAAAAAGCGATGTCTTTAAAACCATCCCACGATGTTCTTTCACTATGCCATACTGTGTCACTACCAACCTCAATTACAGTAAAGTCTGTTTGGTCTACTGCAATCAAAATATTGTCGTCTGTTTGAAAAACGTTGGTAAATCCAACGCCAAATGCTTTTAACGGCTTTTGTTCATGGTCCACCATGATATAACATTGTCCGAAAGCAAAAATTACAGTTCTATTAAATTCAGGAAAGTCATAAACGCCACTGAAATTTGTCCAACCAGATTTGAAGTTGGCCACCCAATTTGTTCCGTCACTTTTATAAAAGCGTACAACAAAACCTTCAGAATAAAAAGGAATACCGTCTTGCGAAATCGGAATGTACATTGGTCCGTATGAGGGAAGACCATCTAATATTTCATATCGTTTGCCTTGCACGAAATGTTTGAGTTGTAGCTTACGTTAAAGCATTTGTGTTTGTGGCGGAATTCGAAGTTGTTTCTTGAGGTGTCTTTTTTTGACGTTCTCATAATCTTCGAAATCTTTTTGCCGCTGTTGAACGACGTCTTCCCGAATTCTGTTAGGATTTTCCTGATTGGTCGTTCTGTCAAGTGAATGACCATAGCGTTCAATGAATGTGATTGTTTGCCCGAACTCAAAGAAAGGCTCTTGCCTTATGTATTGCTCGTAACCTTTTGAATTAAACTGAATGTCGCCTTGTCGAGTAATAATTGTCCAACGATTTCCGTCTTCCTTTTCTATGTCTTCAATTTCGAAAGCATTCTCAAAACCAATGTCAAAATCAAATGTCAGGTCTTGCACCGATTTAAATACAAGTGTCGCTGGTGCAACCCAAAACGTAAAAGGCAAGCCTTCCAAGTCAGGCTTGTTCCATTGAAGAATATAGTCAATGTCTAACTCTAAATCTTCCGTCAAACGGATTTTGTAAATGTTACAGTCGTGCCAACCCATTTGCTCATAATCTGCGTCTGTCCAAACTTGCTTTTCTAACTTATAGTCCATCTTGAAATTTCAGGTTGTGTCACGGTACGCTCGCAGGCAACATTATATTTCCGCGTATTACACGCTACGTTTAACAGAAAATAATTTTGCAAGCTATTATTTTTTAGCTACTTAGCAAAAAAACGCGGTTATTGCCTGGTAGCGCAAATACAACTCAGGTTAGGTTTAGATCATCCTTTTTGTTCGAACTCAATTCCCATCACTGACACATATGCTTTTTTTATCTTGATGTTTGAAACCATACTAAATACTTATTGCAATAAATTGTTATTCTATTGAGATCCTCCACAAATCGGTTCGAAAGTTGTAACCTACAGCC
>NZ_LWBP01000070.1 GCF_002078015.1 Niastella populi
CGCTATAATTATCCGGATCAAATTCTACATCGATGGCAAAAATTGCTCCATCATAATAATCAATATCATAAATGAAACTCGCCTCAGTGATCAGCAGAGCTATAGAACTGTCTTTTACAATATATTCCTTCCGGGAAGATGGATATTCCGGATCGATCGGAACATAAGCTCCTCCTGCCTTTAATACTCCCAACATCGAAATGATCATCCACTCACTTCTATCCAACTGTATACCTATCAGGTCATCTGGTTGAATAGTGTAATTCTGTCGCAAATATGCCGCCAACTGATTAGACTTTTCGTTGAGCTGGCGATACGTCAGCGCTCTATCTTCAAATATTATGGCTACATTGTGCGGTGTCTTCGCGGCTTGCTCTTCAAACAAGTCTACTATTGTCTTATCTTTTGGAAAAGATACGGCTGTATCGTTAAAGGTCACCAGCAATTCATTCTTTTCCTGCTCAGACAGGTAATCTATTTGTGAGATCTTTTCTTCCGGTGTCTCCAGCAGGGCGGTTAACAGTTGCTTATAATGCCTTATCAGCCCTTCAACCATGGCCTTCTCGTAGACGTCAGTATTAAAGCCTATCTGAAGCGATAAATAGTCTCCTTCTTCCTGGAAGATAACCTCGATATCAAATTTTGATATGCGATATCCCCGATCTATAATCAGATCTATCTCTTCTGTTGATAATGATGCAAGTCCTTCTGACCTTTCTCCATTGTGAAGATCAAGCAGCACATCAAACACCGCGCTCCTGCTTGTATCCCGCTCAAGGTTTAATTCTTCTACCAACCGGCCGAAGGGATACATCTGGTGGCTATAGCTCTTTACCGTATCCTCTTTTACAGACTGGTAAAAACGCGCAAAGCTTTCTTCCGGGTTAACCTTATTTCTTAAAGCCAGCGTGTTTAAATAGAAACCCATCTGATCTTCCAAATCCGCGTGCGCTCTGCCCGCTACCGGAGCTCCTATGATGATATCTTTTTGTGATGTGTAGCGGTACATGAGCACATTCCATGAGGCAAGTAAGCCCATGAACAGGCTGCCTCCATTCTCCTGTGTATATCGTTTTAGTTTAGCCGTTGTTGCCTTATCCAGATAAGTGAGCAAACTATGACCATTATAGGTATTCGCTTTTGGCCGCTGTTTGCTCGTCGGCAGATCCAGCAGTGGTAATTCTCCCGAAAGTTTATCTAACCAATATTCCCTGTGTGCTTTAAATGACTCATCCTTCAACTGCGCCAACTGCCAGGCTGAATAATCCTTGTACTGGATTCTTAATTCTTTTAACTCAGGCGCTTTGCCTGCCTTGTAAGCTTCATAGTATTTCAATACATCTTTGGACAATACCTCCATAGACCAGCCATCGCTGATGATATGGTGCATATTGAAGTAGAATACATATTCCGCTTCCGCTACCTGCAGTAAGGCGGCCCTCAGTAAAGGCCCTTTTGCCAGATCGAATGCCCGGTAGGAATCTGCTGAAATATAGGCTGTTACTTTTTCCTGCTTGTTTGCCGCTTTTCTAAAATCCTGGTAATCGATCGTAAAGCCTAAGCCTTCTCTTTGAAGCACCCATTGCCTGATCTCTCCTGACTCATCTTCCCTGAAGATAGTTCTTAAGATCTCATGACGTTCGAGGGTGGCATCTATCGCCCGCCTGAAGTTTTCGATGTCAATATCCTGGTTCAGGTAAATGCTTCCTGGTATGTTATAAGCTGCCGAACCGCCTTCAAACTGGCTCAATACCCAGAGTCTTCTTTGACCATCTGAGATAGCATAACTTACCTGGGGACTTACTTTTTCTATTTGAACAAATGCCTCCCTGGTTGAAGATGCTATCAGTATGGCATGCGAGGCTACGCTGGTATGAGCGAACAGCTCTTTTAAACTCAGCTTTGCAGACAACTCCTTTTGATACTCATTGCCCAGGCGTATAGCGTTTAAACTATGGCCTCCCAATGCGAAAAAGTCATCATTCACCCCGATATTTTTCCGCTCAAGGACTTCTTCCCAGATCTTTACCAGCTTCGCTTCCGTCTCATTGCGTGGTGCTACATATTCCACACCACTCGTTAATCCCAGTCCTTCAGGATTCGGTAATAATTTCTTGTCTATTTTGCCATTAGCTGTTAATGGCATGGCTTCCAGTTGTACAAAGTAGGCAGGAAGCATATACTCAGGCACCGTCTGTTTTAAATAAGCTCTTAACTCACTTGTGTTTTGCTCAACACCGGAAGTGATATAGGCTACCAGCTCTTTTTCTCCTGATTCGTTTTCTTTGACTATTACAACTGCCTGGTTTATCTCTTTATTCTGCTCTAAAGCATGTTCTATTTCTCCAGGTTCTATGCGGTGCCCCCTGATCTTTACCTGTTCATCTTTTCTGCCTAAATATTCGATATTGCCATCGGGCAGCCAGCGTCCCAGGTCTCCGCTACGATAGAGGCGCTCTCCTTCCTCGAATGGATGGTCAATAAACTTCTCTGCTGTCAAGGCTGGCTGGTTGAGGTAGCCTCGTGCCAAACCAGCTCCTCCAATGCAAATCTCCCCTGCTACCCCTGGAGGCACTAACTCGAGCGCATTGTCTAAAATAAAAATTGTCAGCGTCGGAATAGCTTTGCCAATTACGCTGCTGCTGTTGTCCAGGTGCTCAAGAGCAAGTTCCTGGCAGGTAACGTGCACAGTAGTCTCGGTGATGCCATACATATTTACCAGCCGGCAGGCCGGGAACTGTTCTTTCCAGGGTTTGATCTTGGCCGGGTTCAGCGCTTCCCCACCAAAAATGACGTAGCGCAGTGATAGCTGCACTTCTTTACCTGCCATACATTGCTGCA
>NZ_LWBP01000071.1 GCF_002078015.1 Niastella populi
TCACTATCGTTTCAATCTGACTTGTTATCTTGCTCTCTCCCGATCGCTATCGGCCTCGCTTTCTTTCCTCTCTTCCCTATCTTTTTGATTGGGGTTGCAAAGGTAAGAGTTTCTTTCATTCTGCAAAATCTTTTCTCACTTTTTCTCTTTCTTTTTTCTTCTTTTTAAGAGCAATTTTCAGTGAATGCTTCCCGTTTCTATCTCTCTCATTTTTCCTCCTTTTCACTGTCCTTTCGTAAGGGGGTGCAAAGGTAGGCGTTATTTTCACTTCACCAAATCTTTCCGAATTTTTTAAGAACTTTTTTATTGATCCTCAACTTCTTCTCTATTCTCTTCTGTTTTCTCCGCCGCCTTATTTTTAATAAGGGGTGCGAAGGTAACCGGATTTTCAATACCAACAAATCTATTTTGCCTTTTTAAGACTTTTTTTTAACTCCCCGCTGCGCAAAACGTTGAGTTAGCCACATGGCAGGTACCGGTAATGCAGGTGAATGGTACTGGTATCGTAGTAAACTGGTGGTCCTATTGCCTGGGTATTGTACAGGAATGCTCTACGGACCCTACAGGGAAACACAGGCGCAATACCATACCCAGTGCTATCCCAGTGCTATCCCAGTGCTATCCCAGTGCTATCCCAGCGCTATCCCAGTGCTATCCCAGCGCTATCCCAGTGCTATCCCAGCGCTATCCCAGCGCATTCTCCTACCCTTCACCGCCCGTTCGAACCCAGATAAAGGCGTTGCCTAATACCCCAAAACCGGGTATTGAATATGGTTGAATAAGCTATTTAATACAATTAAGGAGGATTTACAATAGACTTGCAAAGGATTAGCAGTGGATTCACATCAGGTGAATGTCCCGTGAAGGTCTCGTGGATGTCTCGTGAAGGTCTTGTAAACGTCTCGTGAGTGTACCGTGAAGGTCCCGTGAGGTTCAGGTAAAAATCAGGACAAAAGAAAGCAATTGTATGGCTTGAAATGAATGAATATTCAAAATGTAATATACAAAAAAAGCCCCAATGCGCGGCCGGAAACCTTTGCAGGAACCGCTAACCCTTAATCACCCGTTACGATCAACTTCTTCGTTTCGAGCACCTGGCCGCCCTCCGAAATAAAGCCTACAAGGTAATTACCCGGTAAATAGATGTGCATTGGAATAATGCTTCGGTCGTTGACGGGCTCGCGATGGATCATTTGTCCCAACCCATTCCAGATCACTACATACTTCACAGCAACAGCTCCGTTGATACCTACGTAGAAATGACGGGCTGTGGGATTAGGCCACAACAATAACTGGAAGCCACCCGGCTTGCCGCCGACGGCCACGATCTTTGTATACGAAATACCACCGCTATAATCAACCAGCTTTAAACGGTAATAGCTGATGCCGGTATAATTATTAGCATCATCGCCGGTATAATTCAAATTAATGTTGCTGTATCCGTTAAGTGCCTGCGACAACATAGAGTCGCGGCCGGTAAATATGGTTTCATTGCTCAGCCTGCGTTCAACAACAAAATACCTGATGTTGACTTCGGGATTGGTGGTCCAGTATACACGCACAGTTTTATGATCCGTTCTATAGGCATTCAGCCAAACCTTTGTAAACTGAAGTGCGGTATCGCCCTTGCCGGTGAATTTGGTAAAATAAGAAGTGGAGGCCAGCTTACTCCTTAACGATCGGGTATTTACGCCGCTGTTGGCCAGCGCCGCACCCGATGTAAGATAACCATTGTTTGAAGGAGCGATTTGCGGATAGGATGTATCCCAACCTGCAGCAGTGTATTGCGAAATGTATGCATACTGGCGGTTAGCGCTGAACCGGCTGCCTTCATCGGCCGTAAGGTGCTGGATCGATACCTCCACATCGTCGGTATTGGGATGGTTGCGTTTGCCTAATTCCCAGGTTTTGTTCACGCTTTGATCTTTGAGGTCGGCGCCGGTGAACAGGTGCTGCTTCACCCCATCTGAAACCCGGGCATGAAAATCATCGCCCTGGCCCGTCCTGTTCCGCACTGAAACAGGCGTATATGCATTTACACCGGTACCAATGGGGAAAATTACCCAGCTATCGCGGAAGCGAATATTCTCCCTCACCAACAGGCCGGTACCTGTATTGCCGGTTATAATATATTTGACAGCATCGTAACCGGTTATGGAACCGGGACCGCCTTCGCCTATTACGAGCGTATTGTTCTGCAGGTATAAATGTCCGCTATTGAAGTTGAGGTTATGCCTGATCTTAGTGGTGCTTCCGGTGAGCTCTATACCCGCTGCATTTTGAATTTCAAGATGCGCAAAGGCAGCACCCGCGCGGGTAACGGCATTGTATCCACCATCTATTTGTTGGCGGCCACTATCGCCGTTAAAACGAACAAGGCCGCCCGTTGCCGATGCATCTTCACCGCGGTTCCCTTCATCGGTTATAAGCGCATCGGCATCATTCTCCCATTTCTTTCCTTTAAAATTCACCACCGCTTTTTTATCAACCCCCAGTTTGCCCTGGTTCACCACATTCGAAAATATGGTTGCGGTATCACCGGAGAAATACACCTTTCCCTTCTTCGGCACATAAAAGCCGGGCGTTTGTTGCGCATGGGCAGCAAGTGCGCCAATTAAGAGCAACAACAGTAAAAGCGTAATATGTTTATGCAGGGGGCTCACTGGTGAATGGTGAATGGTCAATGGTCAATGGTGAATGGCTCGCGATTTTTCTAACTTACAATTATTTTATGCATTCAATAACTTAGAACTTACTTGATAAATAGCATGACATAG
>NZ_LWBP01000072.1 GCF_002078015.1 Niastella populi
CAATTGACTTACTTTTCTACAATCGTATCCTCCGGCGTCTTGTGGCTTTTGAGATTAAGAAAGACCATTTCAAGCCAGAGTATACTGGTCAATTGCATTTTTACCTGAATGTGTTGGATGATAAAATCAAACTTCCTGATGAACTTCCCAGTATTGGCATCATTCTTTGCAAAGAAAAACAGAATTCAATTGTACAATACTCTATCCGAAACATGAATACACCGATGGGTGTCGCCACATTTATGAACTCAAGCGAACCACCTGCCGAAATTCAACAGGTGTTG
>NZ_LWBP01000073.1 GCF_002078015.1 Niastella populi
TTTAAGAAAATTAATTTAAAATGAAAAATCTCTCTAAAAGGAAGAAAACTGCCAGGGCTGTGTTAGCCACTGATACATCAATGAAGGATTACGAGAATGATCCTTATTTTGTCAAAAAAAGAGAAATGGCGTCAGTATTTCTTAAAAAGGTTGGGCTGCCTGAAATATTTAAAAAGTCTAAATCTAAATAGCAATAACTTGTACTCATTTTAAAAGCCGGTTTATCGATGTTTTGCCAATACTCGACAGGATCATAAGGAAATAACATGGGGGTATTTCCACTCTTCATTAGTTCTTGCATATACGTTACTTTTTAGGCTTCGAAAATACTATTCGGAGAAGGCGGGAAAAAGGTAAGTATACTTAATTATAAGAATAACCGAAAGATCAGCCTATTTAGGGGACTAGAAAGTAACAAAATGCCTTACTTGACAATTTCAATTGATGGAGCTGGCGTTACAATTATTCATACATTAGAGGGATGAAATGGGATGTTACCATATTTTCAGCGGATGAATATATTTTAGAAGAAATAAGTACAGAGTTGCTGCCTGAAAAATATATGTATGACGAGAGGGGAGAGTGTTTATTTACAGGAAATACTTTAAATTCGGAACCCACCATTCATCAACTTATTGACTTTATTTTTCAAGGTAGCGGACCCGTAACAGAGATTTATAGAACCGAAAACAGCTATGTGTTGGATTTGTCGTCACTAAGGCAGCACCTTGTTGACTTTGACTATTTAGATGAATTTTACGAAGAATGGATAAAAAGAATGCAAAGAGAAAATACCATGGATGAGTATGGTATGCTGCTTGATTTTATTGGATACGCAAGAAAGGGACTGAATAAGAAATATTTACTTATGGTTGTTTTTGCCCGGCAGTAGTGACATTGCCACTACTGATAGGTGTTAGAGGTAAGCCAAGCAATATTCATTCTCTTTTGGCTAGCCAAGCCATTCAATTAGGAACTGTTAGGCGCATGTCATTCTAGGAATTTGGTTTCCATAGACCTGAGTAATCGTATGCCTTCAGAAAACTCCAATTCTTCAAAAATCGTATAGACATCATTAAACCGGTTTTGGATCTCGGTTCTGAACCGTTGTGACAGTTCCTGTTTTGGGCCTATAATTAGCTGTAAGCTGTCCTTAATGCCGCCCTGGTCTTTCCCGAATAGTTTCATAAGTTGGCCAGCGGTTTTGTCGTTGCAGTGAAGAGCGTTCAGTCCAGCGGTTTTATAAAATGCATAAAAAATTAGCACCTGCGAAAAAGTGTGCATTTTGTTTCTGTCGGCATTTAGGAATTTCATTTTGCAACGTATCCAGCCGTTCCCGTTGGGTAGATATTTGATCCAGTAAAAATCCCAGTTTCTCATTTTCGTCAGCAATTTGATTCTTTAACCCTTTCTTCAGATCATCTTTTAATAGCTCATTTTGGCGAGTTTCAACCACTGCGGCTATGGTTTGCAGCTTGGGTAGAAAATCAGAAAAGAACAAGGGGCCGTAGTTGGTAACGGCGAGTATAATAAAACTTATTACTCCAGTCGTTAAAACGGCTGCCAGATAAAATTGGTTAAGTTGGGTATTAAAAGGTAAAGTTACAGCAACCGCCATAAAATAAAGACTCGCAAAATGTGTCAAAACATACCTAAACCAATACCTGGCTGTGAGCTTCTGCCGGGTGGCCTGTAAACACTATCCAGGATGAGCGGTTGTTAGTTGGTGATGGGTGGTGGTAAATTGGGTGCCGATATAACGGCTGTCTAACGGTAACTCGAAAAATAGAAAGGATTTCGCCTGCATCAAATTCATACTAATCATATCCTCTTTTTTTAAAGATACGAAATGTTATGTATTATTAATAGGTTAGACGTATGTAGATAATGTTAAACGAATAGCTGGATTTAATTGACCATAGAAATTTATTTCCATATAGGATGTTGTTGATTTCGTCGTTTTTTAGAATGCTCCGAAGTGACCTATCTCTGGTTCTCTTTAAATTATTCTTTAAGGGTATGTTCGAGAAAGGAAGTGTATAAATCCTGTTAAGATGAAATTAGGCGGCAGCCGAACAATATTTTATTTTAATGGAAAAACATATTCAGGATTTGAAATTTTCAAGATAAAACCGTTTCAAGACATGGCAATATTTTCAGATATGACAAACAAATTTCAAATAATTGATTTTTTGCCGACTCACAGACAATTGTTGGTAAGAAGTTTAAAAAACCAGAACCGCGATCACAATATCGATATCATTTTCAAAGTAGTATCAACCTTGTTAATTCCTGCTACCTTTGAAGGTCTGGAAATATCTATAGCAGAAACAGATGAGGTTGTCAGAGGACTGATAGA
>NZ_LWBP01000074.1 GCF_002078015.1 Niastella populi
TTTACCTGGTTATCCTTTCGGCCTAAGAACGTTATGGTGCCATCAGCATTCCACTTACCTACATCTCCGGTATCATATATCTTTTGTTCTTCATTAAACGGGCTGCTGATAAAACGTTCTGCCGTCAATGCTTCCTGCCGGTAATAACCCAGTGCCAGTCCGTCGCCCCCGATATAGATCGATCCCGGAATGCCAACAGGAACCGGTTGTAACTGTTCGTCTGTGATATAGATTGTAGTGTTATGGATAGGTTTGCCTACATTACCGGTGTCAGCGGCCTTTTCAATTTTTTTAAGAGTAGCCCAAACAGTGGTTTCGGTAGGACCGTACATATTCCACAACTCACCGCAGCTTTTCAAGATCTTGTCAGCCAGCGATTCACTCAGCAGGTCACCGCCATATAACACCTTCAATCCTTTTTGGCCCTGCCAGCCGCTTTCGAAAAGCATTTGATAAAATGCAGGTGTAGCCTGTATCACAGCAGGCTTTACTTGCTGCAACTTTGCTATGATCCGCTGCGGGTCAGCCAATGTGCCGGCGCTTACGATATACATACAGCCTCCACTCAGCAAGGGCAGAAACAACTCCAATACAGAAATGTCAAATGAGATGGTGCTGGCGGCAAGAACCAGCTCGCCGTCTTTCAACCCGGGCTGCTTTTGCATACTGGTTAAAAAGTTCACTACCGACCGGTGTTTGATTGCTATTCCTTTCGGATTACCCGTTGAGCCGGAGGTATAAATGATATATGCAACATCACTGGCCGAAGCAAGGCTGCTGACAGCATATTCTTCCCTATCCAATTCCAGAATATCTTCCAGCCTCAACATACTCATGCCGGCTGTATCCAGCGGCAGCATAGCTTTTTCTTCTGTTATCAACAAAGTGCAACCGCTTTGCTGAAGTATATAATTCAACCTTTGAACAGGATACCTGCTATCCAGGGGTATATAGGCCCGGCCCGATTTCATAACACCCAATAAAACGGCCACCAGTTCAGCCGATCTTGATAACAGCACGCCAACAGGCGCTTTATCCTCAGTGCCAAATGCATCGATGATGCTTTTGGCCACCAGGTTTACCTTCCGGTTTAATTCACTATAAGTAACAACCCCTTCTTCATCCTGTATCACTATTTTATGCGGATACAACAATACCTGCGATTCCAGCATATCAATGATGCTTTTCTCTTTGGGATATGGGGCCGTTGTTTTGTTGAAATCTGTAAACAACTGATGTTTCTCAACATCACTCAAATAATCCAGGTATTTGATCGGTTTCAATGGATCGATGGTAATAGCGGTCAATAGCTGGTTCAAATGCGAAGACAGGCGCAGCATGGTATTCTGGTTAAAAATATCGCTGTTGTATTCAACACTTACCTCTATTGTTTTATCTTTTTCCAGGAAGCTAAAGCTCAGGTCAAATTTGCTGACCGGGCTTTCGAATTGTTTATGCAGGCTGCTTATTGCAAGTTTGTCCTGTTGTTCGCGTCTGTTGCGGCCATCCTCGTTTGCAGGTTGCAGGATCGCCATTACCTCGAATAATGGATTTTGACTGAGATCGCGCGGCAGATCCAGGGCATCAACCAGCGCATCAAACGAATACAACTGGTGATCATAAGCAGCCATGGCTACCTGTTTTACATTATCCAGCAAGTCCATGAAACTGCCATCTCCGCTAAACCTGGTCCTTAGCGCCAGTGTATTTACATATAATCCCAGCTGATGTTCCATTTCTTCCCGGTCCCTGCCCGCTATGGGGCTGCCGATGATAATATCCTGCTGCCCGGTATAGCGATATAGTAATGTTTTCACCAGGGCCAATAACCCCATAAACAAGGTGGCCCCCTGTTGCCTTACCAGCGTTTTTAACCCTTGCGTTCCGTTTGCATCTAATGTAGTGATCAGGTTACTTCCATTGTATGTTTTAACGGCAGGGCGTAGCCGGTCTGCAGGCAGGTCCAGCACCGGAAGCGGACCTTCCATTTGTTGCAACCAATAGGTTTTATGAACCTCTATTGCATCATCGTTTAGTTGCTGTTGCCAGGATGCATAATCTTTAAACTGAATGCGCAAAGAAGCCAGTGTCGGTTCTTCGCCACTCTCGTATGACCTATAAAAAGTAAGTAATTCATTGAGTAAAACATTCATTGACCAGCCATCGCTGATGATGTGATGCATTACATAGGTAAAGATCCATTTACTATCGCCGGTTTGAAACAACCCGGCCCGCAGCATCGGACCTGAAGCAAGATCAAAAGGCTGTACAAATTGTTCCCGCACCAGCTTTTCAACCGCCTGGGCTGGTTGATGGCTATTACGAAGATCTTTCGACACAA
>NZ_LWBP01000075.1 GCF_002078015.1 Niastella populi
GGCTGGTTGATGGCTATTACGAAGATCTTTCGACACAATATGAAAGCCCGCTTTTGAAAAAGGAAGAATAACCTGCCGCACTTCTCCCAGCTCATCTTCTATGAACACGGTTCGTAAGATCTCATGCCGCTCAATCACAGCATCGAATGCAAACTTCAATGCCTCTTCATTCAGTTCCCCTTCAAATTCATATACAGCAGGAACGTTATAAGCGATGCTCGCCTCTGCAAACTGGCTCAGCACCCACAAACGGCGTTG
>NZ_LWBP01000076.1 GCF_002078015.1 Niastella populi
ACACAGATCTATATATTAAGCGAAACAGAAGCGCTCCAGCCAATAGGTGTAATCGGTGAGATTTGTATCGGGGGTAATGGTCTGGCCAGAGGATACCTGAACCAGGAAGGACTGACTAAAGAGAAGTTCATATCAAGTCCTTTTAAAGAAGGAGACCGGCTATACACAACAGGAGATCTGGGCAGGTGGCTGCCCGATGGGAACATTGAGTTCATAGGCAGAAAAGACGACCAGGTAAAGATCCGGGGATACCGGATAGAGCCTGGAGAAATAGCGCATGCTTTATTAAGCCACGAAGAGATAAAGGAGGCTGTAGTTTTAGCCAAAGAGAACGGGTCAGGAGAAAATGAACTGGTTGCTTACATCACTTCCAATGTTGCACTAAACACAAGCGATTTACGAGGCTATTTAAAAGAGCAGCTTCCGGCGTATATGCTTCCCGCTCACTTTGTTCAACTGAAGGAAATACCATTAACCGCAAACGGTAAAGTGGATAAGAAATTATTACCAAGTCCTGAAGGACTGGGATTAACGAGTGGCGTGGAATATGTAGCTCCACGAAACGAGATAGAAATAAAGCTGGTAAAGATCTGGGAAGAAGTGCTGGAAAGGGAAACGATCGGGGTTAATGATGACTTTTTCGCATTGGGAGGCCATAGTTTAAAGGCTATACGCCTGGGCAATGAGTATCAAAAGGAGTTGTCAGTAAAGCTGAGTTTAAAAGAGCTGTTCGCTCATACCAGCGTAGCATCGCATGCCATACTGATAGCATCTTCAACCAGGGAGGCATTTGTTCAGATAGAAAAACTAACTCCGCAGGCAAGTTATGCGATCTCAGATGGCCAGAGAAGACTCTGGGTATTGAGCCAGTTTGAAGGCGGTTCGGCAGCTTATAACATACCAGGAAGCATTTACCTGAATCAGGACATTGAGATCGAAAACTTCAGGCGGGCTATAGATGCCACCATTGAACGTCATGAGATCTTAAGAACAGTTTTCCGGGAAGATGAGTCAGGAGAGATGAGACAATGGGTGCTGGAAAGAAAAGACCTGGGCTTTGTAATCGAGTACCAGGACTTTAGAAAAGAGGCAAACAGGAATGAAGAAGTAGAAGACTATATCGCAGCAGATGCTTACCGGGTATTCGATCTGGAGAAAGGGCCATTACTGAGGGCTGCTTTACTGCAGGTAGCGGAAGCGGAATATGTATTTTATTTCAATATGCACCATATCATCAGCGATGGCTGGTCTATGGAGGTATTGTCCAAAGATGTATTGAAATACTATGAAGCTTACAAGGCAGGCAAAGCGCCTGAGGTAGATGACCTAAGAATCCAGTATAAGGACTATTCCGCCTGGCATTTATCCCAGTTAAATGAAGAGTCATTTAAAGGCCATAAAAAGTATTGGCTCGACAAGCTCTCGGGAGAACTGCCACTGCTGGATCTACCTGGTACTAAACCGAGGCCCCAGGTGAAGACCTATAAGGGGCATGGTCTGGCTACTTACCTGAATAAGCCAACTACGGCTAAGCTAAAACAATATACACAGGAGAATGGTGGTAGTCTGTTCATGGGCCTGCTGGCCACATGGAATGTGTTGATGTACCGCTATACTTCGCAGCGAGATCTTATCATAGGGACACCGGTAGCGGGCAGGGAGCATGCGGATTTGGAAGACCAGATCGGGTTCTATATCAACACGCTGGCTTTAAGAAATGAGGTTAATCCTGAGGAAAGCTTTGATCGTTTTTACCAGGCCGTAAAAGAGGAAACCTTAAAGAGCTATAACCACCAGATGTATCCTTTTGATCGTTTGGTGGAAGAATTAAACCTTCAGCGGGATACAAGCAGGAGCGCAGTGTTTGATATCATGCTCATCCTTCAAAACAATGGGGAAAGACCAGAAAGGTTTGAATTATCAGATGAAGAATTAAACCAGATCGCGGACAAGGGTTATAACACATCAAAATTCGATATAGAGATCGCGGTCCGGGAACTGGGTGATTACATACACCTGAACTTTATATTCAACCCCGACGTCTATGACAAAGCGATGGTTGAAGGGCTGATAAGGCATTACAGGCAACTGTTAACCGCACTGCTGGAAACTCCGGAACAGAAAATTTCAACAATAGGGTATCTGTCAGAAGAAGAGAAACGCAAACTGCTGGTCACTTACAACGGAACAGCGGTAGCTTATCCAAAGAACAGGACGATCGTTGATTTATTTGAAGAGCAGGTAGCAAAGACCCCTGATAACGTAGCTGTAGTTTTTGAGGATATAGAACTGAGTTATAGAGAGCTCGATGAACGATCTAATCAGCTGGCTCATTACCTGAGAGAACAGGGCGTGCGTGAAGAAACACTGGTGCCCATTTGTATGGATAGGGGCGTAGAGATGCTGGTAGGCATCTTTGCCATCCTCAAGGCAGGCGGCGCGTATGTGCCCATTGATCCGGCTTATCCCCAGGAACGTATCAGTTATATACTTGCTGACACAGCCGCGCGGCTGGTGGTGACTACAATAGAAAGCGA
>NZ_LWBP01000077.1 GCF_002078015.1 Niastella populi
AACAACGGGGTCAGAATCAACGGAATTTACAACTAAACTAGCAGATTTACGTATTAGGTGTGACTATCCCCATACAACATATAATCACGTATGAACTAACGGGTTATATGATATTATCTTCTAAAGAAAACCTTTTAATTACATCATTATTTGTGCCATATCTGCATGTAATTACTTCATTTATACTTCTTGTAATACAGCTGTCTACTCCCTATCCTAACAAATAATTTTTAGTTGGTTACATCATTTTCCATTACTTAAAAACGAAGTCTTAAGCAACAACAACTCACTATCTAAATGTAGGACTTGTAGGATTCGTAAGATTTGTAGGAATTTATATAAAGCAGTTAATGTTGTCCAGGTTAAAAACTGTTGCGATAGTGCATACAAAAATTGTATGAATCATTTTCTTAACCGCCCTGACATTTATAATCAACCGATCCGCATAACTAATGAGAACCCGCAAGATGTAATAGAGAACTTCTTTTTAGACTTTCACCTTTCAGATGTAAGGCAGGAACTATAGAATATGGTAGAAGCAGCCATCACTACTGATCACCCTAATTATTCTGAAGGTATAAGCTGGGATAGGTTGCTGTACTTCTATATTCAACTGGAACAATTAATTGAAGCCAATTATATTACCATGAACAAGCAAACCAAAAAAAGAAAACAAAAGTAGGGCTAACAATATAAATGGAATACTGAAATTTCCGCCGCACCCAACACAGGTCTGTACCCGCGTATAACATCCTGTAAATCGCAGGATAGGGTGATTTTCCTCTTATCAAAATCGCATTATTTTCTTAGTGGTTGATGTGAATCATTCGTTTATAATTCTTTAACAGGCAGTGAAGTACGAAGAATCAAGTGCTTTTTACCGGCCTTTTGAGACTTTACTTTCCCGGATAACACCCACCTTCTCATTGTGAGTTCTGATATATTGAGTAATACCGCCGATTCTTTAAGCGTAAGTATTGCTTTGGTATTAATCAGCCTAATCTGATCTTCCGTTATATTGATCTTGGGCTTTTTCTTAATTTCAGTTTTTAAATTAGCCTGCGCAATCTTTTCATCTCTTTTCTTTCTCTTATAAAATCGCTTTGCGCAATTGTCAGAACAGCATTGCGTAACGGTTGTTTTAGCTATAAATTCACTCTTACAGTATCCGCATCTTTTTACGATTCGTATTTTGCTACTCATAGATTGTATTTGTGCTTTTCTACTTGTAGCATAAAAATCCCTTTAAAAAGCCTCCGAGGCAACAAAACCTCGATAAATTTGAAACAGGCCTACTTTATCCACGCATAAGAAAATCATTTTTCATTCTATCTCTTACTGAACTTGGGCTTCTGAGATAATCCTCAGAAGCTTTTTTTAACTCTTCTCTGGTAAAACTGTTACGAATGCTTTCTATTTTCAACCCTTCTTCTACAAGATTCTCTACACGCTTTTTAAACTCGTTTGGGTCTTTTAACTTCTCTTCAATTTGATTCACCACCCTATCAAAAACGGCTTCTGAAAGATGAAAGCCAAACTTCTCAGTAACATCATTTTCCTCATTCAACTTTTCTGCAGCAAGATCTAAATCTATATCTTTTAAACTTTCAGCGGCAAAAATAAATTCAAAAAATCGCGTAAAGCTCACCATTATTTCATCTGACGTAACAGTATTCCAAGGCCCAATAAAAGCAAAAAATGGCGCAGGTAAAGAAGGCAGAATACTTCCATATATATAAGCACCATAACAGGTTGCAAGAGAAACCATAATATTATTCCCTGTCATAATATTCAATTCACGCAATAAACTTGCAATCTCACGCCATTTAATTAATTCACCAGAGTTTAATACAAGTCCCTCTTTTGCACCATGAATTTCAAAGTGCAAAAAAGGGTGTGTACCATGAGAATGAAAATCTTCCTTTAATTCATTAAAAGTGTTTACCAATTCAACTTTACTGTTAACTTTAAATAATCTGCACTTAATTATCTCTATCTTATATGGCATGTACCGCAATATATCATTATATAGCACTTCACCTGTTTGAAGCTCATAATTATTCAATGACTCGATAACATAAACCGCATTAAACCTAAAATATCTTTTGTCATCATTCTTAGTAAACATATAATTGTTTAAATAAGTAATCACTTTTATCACCAACGTACATAAATCAGATCTCACTCTTATTATATAATCGAATAAGTCAATTTATATCATTTCTTCCCTCCCTCGTTGACAAGCAAATGCTTTTGAATGTATTAAAAACAAAAACATTATCAAAACTGAATTCCCTTTGAGGCAATAAATCAGGAGCGAGATCATGATCTGATTTTTCGCTGTCACCATCTACAATAACAAGCAACCAAATTTTTTCCAGCCCGCA
>NZ_LWBP01000078.1 GCF_002078015.1 Niastella populi
AGTTCGTTCGCTATTTTCATAATAGCGCATGTCGACCTTAGTAGAGATAGAAATAATTCAATACGTTATGTTTTAACCAAATCCTTTCTGAATATTTTTAGAATTGTTCCGTGTGCTACAATCCTTGCCCCTTCTGTTATATCAAATATAAGCCCTTCATATAATCTACCAATTTGTGCTTCTGGTGCAGCAAAGGCCATGTATGCGTTTACTATATTACCTGGATAACATTTAACCTGGCCAATAAATTCTTGTGCAGCCGAATTATATTGGCCATCGTAATGAAATGTACCCCGATAGCCACTGTAAATAAATGAAGATCTTCCGCCTTCTTCAGTTGTTAAGAACTGAATTTCAGCTTCAATTTCCTTCTCCTTGAGAGAAAAATTCTTTGCTTGGTTAAACCAGAAATCTGAAATTTTATTTTTGATTATTTCCTGTATATGCGTCAATTCCATTAATCCGGCAGCCTTATCGAGATTAAGCCAGAATTCATAAGTAAACCTGTCTTCCACTTCATCCGATAATTCGATTAAACTATCTAATGCCAGTTCATATTCATGGCGCTCCATGAACTCATGAAAATTTATAAGTTGCCTTTGTGCAAGAAACTTTTTGTCAACTAGTGTAGACGTGGCAATTAAAATATCTCTGGCTTTGCTTATTTGGTTAGGCATTTTGTCTTCACCCGATTAAATAAAATTAAACATATCCACCACAACTTAAGTAATTTGAGGCGATTGACCAGAGATCAGGATTACCTCCTTATTCGTACCCGATATAAGTGTTCGTCCCTTTTCGATCTTCATTGCCTCTGAGCAAATAAATAAGGTTTTGGTTGCTTTCCAAATGCTTTATTTTTCCCAAAGACAGACCGGATATTATGCCTTCCTGGTGAAGTCTATCAAAAAGAGATGTATTCAAGAATTTAGAGGTTGTTGACAGAAGGTAAATATAATTCTTTAAGTCCGCCCGTAAGCGTGCCTTGCGCCGCTTATATCAATGGCGTCTCCGCTGTTGTAACCGCGAAGGACAAACTAAGTGAAAAAGAGTAGTAGAGCTTAAAGATTTTATCCCAATTCGCGTGCCTGCTAAAAAACGTAAGTATTGAAGGAATATGGAGTTTCCTACAACGGCAAAAGCCCTCCGATGTATCGGAGGGCTTTTGTAAGAGTACCCGGGATGGGAGTTGAACCCACACTAGCATTGCTGCCAACAGGATTTTAAGTCCTGCGTGTCTACCAGTTCCACCACCCGGGTGTACCTTCTTCGCGTTTACTGGTTTTTCAACCAGGTAAACCGTATCTTAAATCTACACCAAATACCTGATCCCGGTACATAACCTTAGGACCTGTTCGAAACAAAAAATTCCACCTTGTGGATGGAATCTTTGAGCGGAAGACGAGGCTCGAACCCGCGACCTCAACCTTGGCAAGGTTGCGCTCTACCAACTGAGCTACTTCCGCATATGTGACCGAATAAAATTCGGTCTATTTTTAAAGAACTTATACTATTTTTTTCAGCCGCGACCTCAATCCGCCAACTGGCGGATTGCGCTCTACCAACTGAGCTACTTCCGCATATAACCGCCTTTTTCAAGGCGATCAAATTATTTTGAAAAGAACTTTTTTCCTACTTTAACCAGCTGATCTTCTTGTGATTAGCTATTTCGTTATTGGGATTGCAAAGATAGGATTTGTTTGATATCGGCAAAATTTTTTTTCGAAAAATTTGCCACTATTTATACTGTGGCGTGTACTGCGTATTCGCAGGAACTTCCACCTTCGGCTTTCCTTTATAACGATGCGTATACAAACTGTAGCAACCGCCCAGTACGAACGCCAGAACACAAAATACTTGCAGGTAAAACAAAAATACCGACGAATTTACCCAGCTACGTTTAAAGTCTTTATCGCGGGGATCTTTTTCCAGTTGTGCCATAACTCATTTAATTGCAGTGCAAAAATAATAGTTCAATCTAAAAATTCACCTTTTATTATCAACAATTTCTGTAAAAGTCTTTTTGCCTTTTACAAAATAACTCCACACCACGCTTTTGTGCAGATATCCGCCCAGCTCCCCTTTCTTTTTTGGCAGGAACGAACCCTTCTTTCTCGTCACGAATAACCACTTCAAAAAGGCGCCATGCGCCTTCATAACCGACCTGTAATAGGTTTTCTGCCCCGAAAGCAATGATTTAAAGGCAGAAATATAATCCAGCCAAAAACGATAACTTATCTTCCATATTGCCTCCCACCGCGGTAGATTCTTTGCCATCATCACCAGGTTGTTCCTGAAATTCAGAAAAACCTTCCGCGCATTGCCCTTCGGCAGGGTTCCTCCACCTACATGATATACAACTGATTGCGGACAGGCAAATACCCTGTACCCGGCCAGTTGCACTCGCCAGCAGAAATCGATCTCCTCCTGGTGGGCAAAAAAATATTCGTCCAGCCCCCCCAGCGCATGATACAGATTGGCCCTTACGAACATGGCGGCGCCACTGGCCCAAAAGATGGGCTCCGCCGTATCATATTGCCCCTCGTCCTTCTCGCAAACATCAAAAATGCGCCCCCGGGCAAACGGATACCCGAGGTGATCGAGCCAGCCGCCTGCCGCCCCTGCATATTCAAACAGGTCTTTTTGCGCATACTGCAGGATCTTGGGCTGACAAGCCGCTATGGTTCTGTCTTTCTCCAGCAGCGCTACCATGCCATCGATCCAGTTGGGCGTTACTTCCACATCGGAATTCAGCAGCACGTAATAATCCGCCTGAATATGTTTCAGGCCCTCATTATACCCCTGCGCAAAACCATAATTGTCTTTATTCTGCACAATACGTACTGTTGGCCAGTGCCGTTGCAGGTAACTCACCGAATCATCGGTTGAGGCATTATCGATCACCACCACTTCCTTATTATTATAAGTAGTAGCCAAAACCGAAGGCAGAAACTGTTGAAGGAAATTTTGCCCGTTCCAGTTCAGGATCACTATCGAAACACGTGGTGCCGCCATGCTGGTGTAAAAATAAATCAACGAAATAAAGGATGCAAAGGAACGGTTTTTATAAATTAGTTGAATGATTCAACCGCTTTTTAACTGGAGAACCGGATTAGCACTCATTGCCATAGCTATTGTAAGCGGAAGTATTTTCTATTCGCAGTATCTCGCCCGCAAAATTGCCCGTGAAGAACGGCAAAAGGTAATAGAATGGGTAGAAGCCACGAAATTGTTATTAAATGATACTACCGGTTTAAGCGATAAACTGGTTACTATTATAATAACGGAGAATAATACCGTACCCATCATAGTTACTGACGAGCAGGGGCACATTCTCGATCATGTGAACCTCGATTCGGCCAGTGTTGCCAGTGATAGCGGTTATGTTCGCAGGAAACTGAATGAATTCCGGGCGCAGAACCCGGCCATTGAATGGATAGATCCCCTGAAACCGGTGGAGAAAAACCTCTATTATTACGGACATACCTCATTATTAAACCAGGTGCGCTATTACCCGCTTGTGCAGTTGTTTATCGTAAGCATGTTCATTATTATTACCATTCTGGCGCTTACTACCAGTTTCCGCTCTTCGCAAAACCAGGTTTGGGCAGGAATGGCCAAAGAAACTGCCCACCAGTTGGGAACACCATTAACATCACTGCAGGGTTGGGTAGAAATTTTGAAAGATACCTACGCCGGCGAGAAGATCGTGCACGAAATGGAAAAGGACGTAGACCGTTTAAAGCTTGTGAGCGACCGGTTCGGTAAGATAGGCAGCACGCCGCACCTCGAAAAGCATAATATAGTAGCCCAGGTATCGAGCATGGTAGAATACATTCGCAAACGGGCCACAGGCAAAGTGCAGTTTGTGCTGAACACCAGAAATATCAATGAGATCTATGCCATGATCTCACCGCCCCTGTTCGACTGGGTAATTGAAAACCTGTTGAAAAACGCCCTCGACGCTATGGAAGGCAAGGGATCGATCACCCTCAATATCTGGCAGCAGGAAGGACAAACATTTATCGATGTCACCGATACGGGCAAGGGAATAGCCAAACAGAATATCAGCAAGGTTTTCAAACCGGGGTTTACCACTAAAAAACGCGGCTGGGGCCTGGGTTTGAGCCTGTCAAAACGTATTATTGAGCAATATCATAAAGGACAGCTGTTCGTAAAGGCTTCTGAACCGGGAAAGGGTACTACGTTCAGGATCGTGCTGAAGGAGATTGCCCAGCCTCAAAAGGCAAAAAAATAAGGTTCTGTATTTTTAGAAAAAAACATTTCTACATATCAGTAAATCAATTAAATTTGCAGCCCAATTTGAAGTGCCCAGGTGTTGAAACTGGTAGACAAGCCACTTTGAGGTGGTGGTGCTGGAAACGGCGTGCAAGTTCGAATCTTGTCCTGGGCACCAAAACTAAAAAGGCTTTAAGTCGTTGGACTTGAAGCCTTTTTAGTTTAGAGTAATTTCTCTTTTATCGACTAGAAATATTAAGTGATGGTAAAAGAGTAGTTTGGGTGGTTCGATTCCTGACGCCGGGCATAGCAGAAAACCAAATGTTGGTGGTAGTTTCTCTCCTAATTATTCCGTTCTCAAACTCTTTACAGGATTTGCAAGTGCTGCTTTTACTGTTTGAGTACTTAATGTAACAATTGCAATCAACAACATGGCAAATCCACATGCAGCAAAAATCCACCAGCTAATGCTGGTTCGATAGGCAAAATCCTGCAGCCATTTATTCATTGCCCAGTAAGCCAGCGGCGTTGCGATTACAGTTGCCACAATTACCAATTTCAAAAAATCTTTACTGATCAATTGAACAACGCTGCCGACACTTGCACCCAGCACTTTTCTGATGCCGATTTCCTTGGTCTTTACCTGTGCTGTATAAGTGGCTAATCCAAATAAACCCAGGCAGGAAATAAAAATGGCGATGGCTGCAAAAGTTGTAAACAAAGTGCCTGCACGCTGTTGGGATTGGTAATGCGATTCAAATGTCTTATCAAGAAAATTATAAAAGAAAGGTGCGTTGTTTGCATATTTTTTATACTGCTGTTCTACGGCTTTGATGGATGCCTGAGCACCTGCTCCGGTTGTTCGCACATATAAAGTGTTCTTTAATCCAGACGTTCTTATTAATAAAGGTGCAATAGGATCTTTCAACGATTTAAAATTAAAATCTTTTATTACACCTACTATTTCTCCATCGGCTTTCCCGTAGCCAATTTTTGTGCCGACATAGGGAGGTTTTAAACCCATAGCTTTTACTGCCGTTTCATTCAAAATATATTTATTATCATCAGAAGACGTTCCCGTAAAATTTGTTCCTGCAATAAGCTGGTACTTCATCGTAGGTATAAAATTTTTATCAGCCTGTACACGCCAAACTATAAATGGAACATCATCTGTTTTTCCATCCCAAATAATATCTCCTGAAATCTCTGTTACATTTGTAATGTCTGCCGCGCTGCTAAACGAAACATTTAATATGCTCTTTTGCAATTGCAATTCATTTTCTATAGCGTCAGCACTTTTCGCCGCTTCTTTGGGAAATGAAACCATAAAAACATAGTTCTTATCGTAACCCAAATCTTTATTTATTATATATGCCATTTGTTTTCCCATTACAATTGTGCTAACTAACAATATGAACGAGATTACAAATTGAAGAACGACTAATGATTTTCTAAATGAAGACGCTT
This sequence comes from Niastella populi, assembly GCF_002078015.1. Taxonomy (GTDB): domain Bacteria; phylum Bacteroidota; class Bacteroidia; order Chitinophagales; family Chitinophagaceae; genus Niastella; species Niastella populi. Next base: position 5,707 of record NZ_LWBP01000078.1, read on the forward strand.
TAATACCCAAAATACTTTTATCGCGTATGGCGCCTAAAGGATTGAAAGATGATAATAACAGTGCGGGATAAATGCCCGAAATTAGTATTGTTCCTAAAAAAGCGAAAAACAATACTTTTAACATAGAAAAATTGGAGAGGGAAAGAACTAATTGTTCGCCTGTAATTCTATCATACAGCGGCTTCAATAAAGTGATTAAAACAATTGCAATAAAAACAGCAAACCCGAATGTCAATACTGTCTCAGTAATGAATTGCAAAAACAATTGCCTTCTTTTTGCTCCAATGATTTTTTTTATACTTACTTCTTTACTTCTTACAAGTGCACGAGCCGTAGAAAGGTTTACATAGTTAATACTTGCTATGATCAATATTAATATTGCAACAAGCAACATTATTCTTACCATTTTTAATGCAGAATTGTCGCCATCAATTCCTGTAAGATGAAGGTCTCCTAAGTTCTGCAATTGAAAAGTTGTCGCAGCCTGACCATTGTCTGTTGCATTAAATAAATGTGTAAGTTTTGTTTCAATACCCGGAATACTAGCATTTGGATTTATCAGAAGAAATGTTCTGAAACTATAATCGTTTACATCTTCATCAATTGTTTTCCAACCATGATTGCCGCCATGAGCTGTGAATTGCTGAGCATAATAATCTACTGGAAAAATAGCGTCGTATTGCAGAGAAGAATTATGAGGAAAGTCTTGCAAAACGGCTGATACCGTGAAACTGTTTTTATCAAACCGCACAATTTTGCCAACGGCGTCATCCGTACCAAATAATTTTTTTGCTGTTGATTGTGTAAGTGCAACAGAATGCGCATTCGGCAAAAAGGCATTAAGGTTGCCATGCAACAATTTGTAGTTGAAGAAGCTTATAAAATTACTGTCGGCATAAAGAATATTGTTATTGTCGAATACTTTTGTAAGATCGATATTGGACAATACTTTATCAGACAGTGTTGGATTTTCATCATCACTTACTAATCTTAAAACAGAAATTACACCCGGAATTTGTTTTGCCATTATAGATAATGGTGCGGGTGACCCTTGCCAGACAAGTGATTTTTCTTCTAAAGTAATGTGCGAATTTACCTGGTAAATATTTTTATACAGATGGTTATATTTATCGTAGCTGAGTTCATTCTGCACCCAAAGCAGCAACATAAATCCTGTAGCCAATCCTACAGCCAAGCCGCCTATGTTCAGGATACTGTAAAATTTGTTGGCTTTCAAATTGCGCCATGACGTTTTGAAATAATTTTTCAACATTTAAAACGATTTTATAATTACCGGACACTAATCTAATGCAATTGATTCATAATCTTGGCAACCTAACTAAATTATCAAGTAAGTGATTTACAGTTGGTGTATGCTTTTGATATGGAACTTCCTGATTTTAATACAACTAGATTGAAATAAATTTGAAGTTGTCAGGTTGTGTCCAAATAAAATTGCCACCAACACTTTAATATATGCCGTTAACCGGCTTTCGCCCATGGGCGCTGTTATTTTACTCAGTTCCAAATATTTTTCCATTAAATGTATGTGTGCAACAACTGCAAAATGGTTTCATATCAATCGCTCTTAAATTTGGATTATTTTTTTGCAAAATGCGATTTTCGTCAACGAATAAACCAGAAAAATAGGTCGATTCACCAACTCTAATATAATCTTTCTTTTTTTCTTCATTTAAAGCAACCATCCAAAATATTGGTTCAGATTTATCTAACCTTGATTCTGCCTCACCAAAAACTTCATCCCAATCAGAACCAACTTTTGATAATAAAAATGGAAAGAAGTGGAGTATAATCTAAACCTCTTTCTTTTTTGCCTAACATTGTCCCTCTTATTTGTTGCAATGTTTCTTTCTTCTTATTTCTTGTATATTTATATTCTCCACCAAAATCATGGTGAACACCCCTTGTCTTAGTGTTCACTTTTCTATATAGTTTAGATTTTCCCCTATCCATTTTCGAATTTATTGCCTTTCGCTTAAATATATGCCGTTAGTTAGTCTTAACCCAAAAACAGGTATTTATAATCATAGCACAACGGCGGTTTTTACCACTCGCCTTGTATTCTTCAAAATTCTATTCTATTTTAGGCTGCCAAAACCTTCCATATATATGCCTCCTTCTAAACTGCTGGTCACTCTCTCCTTATTAATTCTTTCCTGCAATTATGGGCAGGTAAAAAAGCAGCATGCCGGCGCCGTTCAAATCGATACAAACCTGAAGAAAGCAATTGAAATTTCAAAAGAGGCGGCAAACCAGACAATGGCTATCCCCGCTGATACCACCTCATCAGATTATTTAATTTATTTATTAAAAAATGAAATGCCTGTAACGAGCTATTGGACACAGCAATTAAATAAGCTCGATGCATTTGAAATTCCATTCGACTCCACAACCCGTTTATCAATAACCCGTACCTGGCCAATCAACGATTCTGTTTCGGTTATTATTCTGCAATATTCCACTAATGTAGGTAGCGATGAATTTTTATTAACCGTAAAAAACAAAAAGCATTTTGTTGCGAAGGCTCATATCAGTAACCAGTACGACAGTGATGTAAGCCAAGAAAATCCAGATTACTATTATACGGAATATCAACTGATCGATGATAGAAAAATAAAGTTACTGCAGCATAAAATGAAAGATTACGACACAGGTAAGGAAAATGACATCGTTACCGTTGAGTATTTGTCAATACTGGGCAATGGGGATATACTTAAAAAAATATGATAAGATATCGTATTATTTCACTAAGACCCTCTACCGATAGTCTTTGCAAACCGCCCCGGCATATCCTCATTCACAAAACATGATGCGGTGTACAAGTTCAAAAGATATGAGGATGCCAGAAAGTGACAGGCCTGAACGTAAAAGACTTTTAGCTGCTTGTTAGCCTTGGTGTTTTTTGCATTAATAGAGATCAAAAAGCGGAATAAAGAACGAGGATAACCGTACGCTTGATTTTACCATGCGCCCGGAACAGGGATTCTTTATTTTTTTCTTTCTTAACAACCTGTGCACTTCCCTGTCTATAAATGCAGTGCCATCATTCTTCATAGCAGATTCCTCGTGAAGGATCCTGTATTTAACAGCTGCTGTTTTAGTTTGCTCATCGATCCGTATTTCGGATGAACGAAATGTATAGCCTACCTTCAACAATCCTGTATGTGATGGCACATCAATCAATTCATATACATAAAGTATAGGGCTGGCAACTGGCCGTTTGGGGAAGAATTTATTGCTCATTGTCTAATTTCATTCGACGAACTAATGTATTTATAAACTCCTGCTCACTTTTTGTGATACCATATTTTTTATAGAGCTTTTCATCGGTCCACGGTTCATTGAAGTCCTGCATGGGAACAAAAGCATACACCCCTTTGGGCACGTCCTGTGTATTTTTAATCAAGATCACTAAAAATCTTAAAAAACGCGTACATAAATACGTCATTACATTTTGTGCGGTTTCCTTTTTTTCAAACGGTCCAATTACAATGTAGGTTTCCGTACAACAGGAATCCGGTTCTGATAATAATGGAGTACCTAAAACCTGATGTGGGTATACATCGCTGCCCGGACTGGCCTTTGGAACAAGCACTTTATACTCCTTCACCCAACTTCTATTTTTCTCAACCTGGTTCAAACCAACATACCCGTTATCGCCAAAACGGTAGAGAAAAATATTTTTTTGAGCGGTTTCTGATTTTTCAAAGGCGCTGAAATTCGTTGCGAGGCCAAATGGTTTTCTTGAGCTAACGATCTGTTGAAATGACGCCTCTTTAAACTTTTGAACTTTTCTTAAAATACCAATGGCTTCATTATACCTGATAAATATTTCACTTCCCTCTTCAAGTAAAGGTCTTACCACAGTACTATTTGCAATTCCGGCCTTATGCGTTGTAACTGCACAATTTCCTTTATGCTCTTTGTCCCAAAGGAAATAACACACCCCGCCGCGTATATTCAACCCGGGGAAACAGTCGGAGGTTTCAGGAAAATCATGAATGACGGCAAGCCGGTTATCCGCCAGCATTTCACTTCTGAACTCATCCAGGCCTTTACCGCCTGAATACCACCGGGCCGGAATGATCATCGTAAGATAGCGTGGGTTGAGCTTTTTGGCTTGTTGAACAAATTTATGATAGATCGGACTGGCACTCTTATCATATCCACCATCACTCATCTGGTAAGGCGGATTTCCCACAATTACATCGAATTTCATACTCCTGATTACTTTTTTTGTCATGCTCGTATGAAATGGATATGCAGAAGATTCCAATACATCGCTTCGTTTGATCATCCCGTTTACAGAGGTCCATTCTGAAAACACAATAGGAACCGGGTTTTCGCCGGGTGTTCTTAAATTCAACGCATCACCCCAAATAATATTCATACCCAGGATACATGCTGCCGACCTTAAAAGATCAGCCTTTATTTCTTTGTAATTCTTTTGATAATAGCGGGTAAATACGCCTAATAGCCTGCCCTGGCAGGTTTGAACATTGTCTTCCAGGATATCGATACCATAAATACTTGTTATGGCAAGAATAGCGTATCGTTCATATTCTAACTGGCTTTTAGCGTACCGTTGTTCTATAACAGTCAATTTTCTTTTTAAAATTTCAACCAGAAAATTTCCGGTACCGCATGCAGGCTCTAAAAAACGGGAATCAATTCTTTCTGTCTCCTGTTGTACAAGGTCCAGCATCGCATTTACCTCACGTTGAGCTGTAAATACTTCACCATGGTCTGTAACCCGTTTTCTGGATCTTACCTGGTCTTCCGCTGGCATTTCTCCTGTAAATTCGTTCATACTTTTATTGATACACCTGGTACGCTAATGTACATTTTTAAGACATGTGTTGGCAAAAAAGCAGGGCCATTGCATTGCCTTTGTATAAAGATGGCAATTATTTTACACTTTCCCTACCCCTAATGCGAAACCGCCTTTAACCCCACAATTGACCCAATTAACGTAATTATAAAGAATATGCGCAGAAAATTGGCCGGCTCTTTAAATACCAGGATCCCTACCAACGCAGTTCCTACCGCTCCTATTCCCGTCCACACGGCATAGGCCGTTCCTATCGGAAGCGTTTTACTGGCTTTCATCAATAGCAGCATGCTTACCGTTAACGCCACCACAAACCCCGCGTACCAGCCTATGGCCGTATTTCCGCTCGATGCCTGCGCCTTTCCCAAACATGAAGCAAATGCTACTTCAAACAATCCCGCTACTATCAATATGAACCAATCCATAACATTCGTTTTGCGGGCAAAGGTCGATATACTTCGCTTATTTTCTCATTAAAATGTTGTAAACACAGGTTTGCTCCATGGCCGGAATTGTATAAAATATGTCATTTACGCCATGGCTCATTATTGCTATTTTTACATCATGGCAAAGGCAAAAAAGAAATTAATAGTGGTAGTCCCAATGCCAGGCATCTTTCTGCTCGATATTGCCGGCCCCTGCGATGTATTTGCCGCAGCCGACAAACTCCTCAATGGCAATGGCGGCTACGATATCCTGCTCGCTTCGCCCCTGAACTCGAAAAAGATACCCACCAAAGCAGGCATCGAAGTCATTTGCCAGGCTACCATTGGCACCATAACACAACATATCGATACCCTCCTCATTGGCGGTTTCTCTATGCCGCTGCTTGAAAACGGCGACCGCTTTTTTCACTGGCTGAAAGACGTATACCCCACCGTCAACCGCATCGGTTCTATTTGCGTGGGTGCTTTTGCGTTGGCTGAGGCCGGCATCCTGAATGGCAAAAAAGCCACTACCCACTGGGAATACAGCCAGCGATTCCAGCAGCGCTACCCGCATGTTCAGGTTGATACCGATCCGTTCTATACCCGCGATACCAATGTATATACATCCGGCGGCGTATCATCGGGCATCGATCTGGCGCTGGCCCTGGTAGAAGAAGATCATGGCCGCGATGTGGCCCTGCAGGTTGCCCGCAAACTGATCTTACATCTTAAACGCCCCGGCTATCAATCGCAGTTCAGCAAAGTGCTGGAGATCCACCGGCTTGAAAATTCCCTCGGCGGCAAACTATACGCCTGGATGATCAGGCACCTCGCTGATGACCTCAGCATTGAACAACTGGCCGAACACAGCCATATGAGTGTTCGCAATTTTGCCCGGGTTTTTCAGAAAGAAACAGGCATTACGCCGGCTAAATTCGTTGAAAAGGTTCGGGTTGAAGTGGCCCGCCGTTATCTGGAAGACAGCGACCTGAGCATTGACCAGATCGGCGTAAAATGCGGTTTAGGCGGTATGATCTCCATGCGCCGCACCTTTATCCGCCATATGAATATTTCACCCAGCGATTACCGCCGCACGTTCAGAACATCGCTGCAGGCAATGGAAGAATAACTTAAAATATACTATATGAAAGTAGCTATCAATGGTTTCGGCCGCATCGGCCGAATGACCTTACGCGCCCTGCTGAATAAAAAAGAAGTTGAAGTAGTGGCCATCAATGATCTTACAGATATCAAACTGCTCACCCATCTTTTCAAATACGATACCTCGCACGGTAAATTTCCCGGCGCCGTTGAACACCAGGATCAATACATGATCATAAACGATCAAAAAATATTGCTGCTCAACGAACGTGCACCGGAAAATCTTCCCTGGGCCAAATTACAGATCGACGTGGTAATTGAATCAACCGGCCGCTTTACCCAAAAAGAACAGGCGCAACAGCATGTAACCGCCGGCGCAAAAAGAGTATTGATCACCGCACCGGCCACCGGCTATGTAAAAACCATTGTGGTGGGCGTAAACAATGATCAAATAACGGATGCCGATGAAATACTGTCCGTTGCTTCCTGTACCACCAACTGTATTGCCCCGGTACTTTACCTTATCGATGAAGAATATGGTATTGAATCGGGTTTCATGAGCACCGTTCATGCATTCACGATGGACCAGATGCTGCAGGACGGGCCGCATAAAGATCTCAGAAGGGCAAGAGCGGCCACGCAATCCATTATTCCAACCACTACCGGCGCAGCCAAAGCCATTGGTGATGTGTTGCCCAACCTGAAAGGAAAAATGGACGGCTTTTCTTATCGCGTACCGGTGATCGATGGTAGTATTGCCGATATGTCGTTGAACCTGGTAAAAAAAGCTTCCGCCAGGGACATCAATGAAATGCTCAAACACCATGCAGCCACTTCTCTCAACGGCGTGCTGGAATATACCGAAGAACCGTTCGTATCGGCAGATATCCTCGGAAATTCCCATTCTTCCATCGTAGATGGCACATTGACCCGTTCAATTGACAAACTGACCAAGATCGTTTCGTGGTACGATAACGAGGTGGGTATTTCCAACAGGCTGGCCGAACTCACGGTTGAACTTGCCGGAAAAGTGAAAATGCCGGCTGAAGTATAAGATATGCGGGGATGTTTCCCTTTCAACCCGGCTCACCCAGAACTTGTCAGGTTGGGTTGCCTTACCAGGGCGGCCCAACCTTTTTCATGTACGCTTCATTTCCCGGTACCAGAAAAAAAATATATTTTAGCAGCTGGTAACTACCACAATCCGACATTATGAAAAAACCTGCAATCCGCGGCAAAACAATTGTGCAAAGCATCGACGACACCGCTGAGCCGGAGTCAAACAAACCATCCCTTCGCTGGATCATTCTCATTCCTTTTATAATTGTATTAGGGGTTATGGCTGCCATTGTGCGCGGCGGCGAATCTTCCACTGTTGAAAAAACAGAGAACGGAAAAGGTAAAAAGTCGGCTGTTACCGGCAGCGATGCAAACGTTAAAAAAACGATCAGGAAAAATATCAAACTATACGTACAGGCCGAAAGCAATGACTACGACACCAAAAGCCTCGGCGGTATTGCTAATCTGACGATCAGCGTAAACAATAATTCCGATTATACCATGGACAAAGTGCGTGTTAAGATCACGTACATAAAAGCCAACGGTGAGGTGTACGAAACAAAATATGAAGACTTCTTTTACATCCGTCCCAATTCGAAAGCCACACACAGAATACCCGATTCTAAACGGGGTACCAGCATTAAATATGAAATAGCCTCCATAAGATCAAAGGCGCTGGGTCTTTGATAAATACCAATTGATCACACACCATATTGACCGTGCCACGGCGGCTCCCGGTTTTTACCGGAAAGCAGTGGCACGGTTGCTTTTTTTATCCCTGAAAATACCGTGTTTTCACCCGTGTTATTTGTTGTTGTGTGAAATAATATCGTTAAATGAATGGGTTCGAAACGACTTTATGGATTAATAAAAATCACCCGTTGATCAATGTTATGGCCTTAAGTATGATCGATGTTTGCAGAACTGGGGTAAAAAGCAGGGTTGTACTGGTGGTCTTCGCCATCAGGAATGGTATTGCCCATGCTGAATGATCCGGAAAGAGAGAAACGACGTGGATGGGAAACGCAGACCAGATTCAAACCTGCACAATCTTTTGGCAAAAGAAACAACAGTGTGGGGCAAACCCGGGCGCTGGCCAGCCTTCATCTGCGAACATCAGTATAAAAGATGTAGATCGTGATTACTATGCCGGTGCCATAACAATGCTGTCAGAAAAAAAGGGTGTCCCGCATTGGCGGTACACCCCTGTTACACGAAGCGGCTGCACCCGCTTCGGTCCTATTGTCCCGTTCTAACAAAACCTTACTGAACCTTAGTTCAACATGGTCTTAAGTTTTGCTTCATTCACTATCGTTATATAGCCTTCGCTTATATCTATCAGTTTTTCCTGCCTGAACTCGCCCAGCGTTCTGATCAACGACTCGGTAGCCGTACCGGCAATGGCTGCCAGGTTATCGCGGCTGATCTTGATAGCGTCTTTATACTTTTTGCTTAACAGGATCAATGCTTCGGCTACTTTTTTGCGTAGGGAGTTATAGGCCAGGCCCAGCAGCAGTTTCTCTTTTTCTGATATATCCCTGGCCAGCATATTGATGAACTGGCGGGCTATCTGCCAGTCGGTTTCCATCAATAACTCAAACTCATCTTTGGGAATAACCGCCAACTCGGCATATTCAACGGCCACAGCAATATCTCTATAAACGGTTTCTTCAAGCAGTGCCACATAACCGAGGAATTCACCTTCGCCATAAATGCCGGTTATCAGCTCCTTGCCTTCCGAATTACATTTGAATGTTTTTACAATTCCTTTCTTTATGTAGAATAACTGCGAAGGGTGATTGCCTTCTGTATATATGATCTGTTTCTTCTTAAACTTTTGCAGGCTGGTGTTTTGGTTGAACGAAGCCATCAGCCTGTCGGGTTGTTTGCGCATATACGTATTGGCGCCATTATCGTACAGGTGTATGCTTTCCATTATATTATGGTTTTCCTTGTTATTATTTTCTACAGCAAGCAGTCTTTTCATTTTGGTAAGTTTTAAAATGGTCATGATCATAAATACCGGCGACGGAATTTATGATGATAATATTATTACGTGAGCCAGGCTGTTTTCAGAGAATTTCAGGACTGCAGCATGTTCTGCATGTTCTCAAGACACATTGATTAATGATTGTTTTCAGGAAAATCAGGGTTTAGGCGGCGCAACCAAAGAAGATTAAAACCCATCCGTTAGTGTTAGTCAGGCCACATTCTATCCACTGCCAAACAAATATAACAATTATTTTAAATATTCATAAGGATGGGAATTTTTAAATAGTGCAGTTGAGAGAATTATTGCTTTTTCCGTAAAGGGAAGCAATTAGTAAATGTGCCAATTAGCTAATGTGCAGATGTGCTAATTGAATACAGCTTTTTAGAATGCATTCGCATACGCGTTACTTTATTAAATACCTCAGGTATGTAAATAGTTATACTAACTATGCGTTGCCGCCCAATCGTCGAAATATCACACTAACTATTCGTTCCTACTTTATTCGTATTCCACACTATCACATCGACTCTCTTGTATTTGTATTGCATTATCGAATTATCACATTATCAAATTAGCTAATTGGCAAATTAGCCATCGTATCCGCCAGCATCTTGAACGCCGCCTTTTCTTCTATGGTTGCATTTCCCAACATTGCCGGACAAACGGAAATACCTGTCGATGGGTCATACCTCAACACGGCGATACCGGCGCCGAAATAAAATTGCCAGCAGATCGTATTGTCCTGCTGTTCCTTATTACAAAACGAAATGCCTATCTCATGCCTAAGCCAGTCTGCCGTGCTATAGAAAGTAGATGACTCGCATTGCGGAGCCAATACAACCTCTGGATATCCATTTTTGGTTTGTAATATCATAAAGAAATTTTTAACAGCTACTGAAGGGTGAATTTCGCAGGATATCTGAGTGGAAGGATGAACGTTGCATTAAGATATGTTAATTCCACATCACAAACCATGACGATGGTCATAGTTTTTACTTATCACCAATTAGTTGATCTGGGTTTAGTTTTATATACATGGTTTATCGGGAACATGAAATCAACAGCTGATCCGATGCATAAATAAATGCTGCATTTTCGCTCAGCAGGAAAACACGGTTTAGCTTCAATCACCGGCAAAAATCCCCTGCAATGTGCGCCACCAAACGGTTTCAGCAATTGACATTGATCAAAATAATTTCACAAACTGTCACACTGCTGGTACATATTTATTTGTAGTTCGTATATTAGTATCAGTTCGGTCGGGTGATGAGTTATATGTTTCACCCGATGTAAATTGGTATTTCAAGTATATGTTTGGCTTCCGGTTTAAGTATAGCCGGAAATTTATTTTGGCATCAAAGGCACAAAGAACATTCTTATCCTCTGTAGTTTTTTGTGCGGCGATAGATCCGGCAGTTTCTGTCCGGATCTATTTTTTTATAAAAAAACTACTTCAGTTGTCCGCCACTGTTTTATTCACCTGCACATCGATGTCAGGCTATCAATATCTGTCTGCATCACCTGCCTGTAAATTATAACGATCTGGTATTTGTTTGAACGGCCCTGAAATCATCAGCGCAGCAGCTGCACAGAGGAATAATGGTAGAAATCTGTCAGCGCGGTGTTCGCGCTGACAACTAAAGGTCGAAATCTGTTAGCGCGATACCAAAATCTGTCAGCGCAATGTTCGCGCTGACAACTAAAGGTCGAAATCTGTCAGCGCAATGTTCGCGCTGACAACTAAAGGTCGAAATCTGTTAGCGCGATGCCAAAATCTGTCAGCGCGGTGTTCGCGCTGACAACTAAAGGTCGAAATCTGTCAGCGCGATGTTCGCGCTGACAACTAAAGGTTGAAATCTGTCAGCGCGGCAGCTGCGCAAACAGCTAACGCACCGCTGCAAACAGAAAATGTATCGGTGCAAATAGATATTATACCGCGTCAACAGAAAACCCTGCCAAAAGAAACACTCTCAAACAATGATGAACCGCGAACTGAACAACTGAACAACTGAACAACTGAATAACTGTATTTCCCCAAACTGCCCCCTATTCTCCGGTAGCCGAAAACCATGAACTGAGAACTGAGAACAATGAACTATGAACTGTGAACTATGAACTATGAACTGTGAACTGTGAACTGTGAACTGTGAACTATGAACTATGAACTGTGAACTAAAAAGGGAATATTTTCTCAAAAAGGGAATAAACACTATGTAGAAACAACATCTATTTACTTGTACATCAACCAGTTAAAAAACTGGCAAGGGTATTGCCTTAGGAAACCCGCAAAAAACCCTTATTTCCCGACTGTATCCTATTATGAAAACCGTAATCCCAGTACCTAACCCGTTATGAAAACAGCTCTTTGCACAAAACCCCGCAGGGCATTGTATGCCCTGTTTGCAACATTATTACTTACCCAGGCCGCATCGGCCCAATGGTCGAACCTTAACAGCGGCACAGGCGAAAACCTTGGCGGCGTTCACTTTGAAGACGCCAATACCGGCTGGATCGCAGGCGGCGATGGCAGAATTAGAAAAACTACCAATGGCGGCGCCAACTGGACCACCCAGGGTGCCGGCTTAACCAACCAGCAATTAAACAGCGTATTCTTTGTAAATACAAATGACGGCTACATAGTTGGCGACAATGGTGTTATTCTCAGAACCACCAATGGGACCAACTGGAGCGTTCAAACCGTTGGCGGCAACGACTACCAGAGTTGCTTCTTTGTTGATGCCACTACCGGCTGGGCCGTTGGCCAGAACGGTACCATTCGCAAAACCACCAATGGCACTACCTGGAACGCTCAAACCAGTGGCACCACTGAACGCCTGTACGATGTGAAATTTGTTTCCAACCTTACCGGCTGGGCAGTAGGCGCCAATGGCGTTATTCGAAAAACCACCGATGGCGGCAGCAACTGGAACGGTCAAACCAGCGGCACCGGTCAGGACCTCAATGGTTGTTTTTTCCTGAACGCCAGTACCGGCTGGGCCGTGGGCGACAATGGCGTTGTTCTGAAAACTACCAATGGCGGCAGCAACTGGACGGCCCAAACCACCAACACCGCTACCGACTTCAACTGCGTTTTTTTCACCAACCCCAATACCGGTTACGCAGCCGGCCAGGGCGGTGAAATATATACCACCATCAATGGCGGCGCTACCTGGGGTTTACAAACATCCCCCACCAACCAAATCCTATATGGCATCTTCTTCGCAAACTTCAATACCGGTTATGCGGTAGGTAACAATGGTACATTGATAAAAACTTCCAATTCCGGCAGCTACCTCTGGTCTGAACAGAACAGCGGCACTGCCCAGGACATGAATGATATCTTCTTTACCAGTAACACTATTGGCTGGATCGCAGGTGATAATGGTATCATTCGAAAAACCACCAATGGCGGCAATAGCTGGACCGGCTTAACCAGCGGCACCACCCAGGACCTGCGCAGTATTCACTTTGCCGATGCCAATACCGGCTGGGTGGCTGGCGACAATGGCGTAATTCGAAAATCAACCGATGGCGGCGCCACCTGGACGGCCCAAACCAGCGGCGTTACGCAAACGCTGCGCAGCATACATTTCAATGACGTTAATACCGGCTGGGCAGTAGGATCAAATGGGAATATCGTAAGCACCACCAATGGCGGCAGTAACTGGACCGAACAAACAAGCGGCACAGGAAATGACCTCGAAGATGTTCAGTTTATCAACGCAACCACCGGCTGGGTAGTTGGTGAGAACGGCGCCATTCGAAAAAGTACTGATGGCGGTATAACCTGGACCGCCCAAACCAGCGGCACCACCCAGGACCTGTATGGGGTTTATTTCTTAGACGCCAATACCGGTTGGGCAGTTGGTAATAATGGCGTTATTCGCAAAACCACCAACGGCGGCGCTACCTGGACGGCACAAACAAGCGGTACCGGCCAGCGCCTGAACGAAGTGGTATTCACCACGGCCATCAACGGCTGGGCCGTAGGCGATAATGGCACCATCTTATATACCGAAGATGGCGGCGCCAACTGGACAGACCAAACCAGCAACAACAACGACGATATCAACAGCGTATACTTCGTGAATAACATGTATGGCTGGTCTATTGGAAATGACGGTACGTTACAAACATATATTTCGGTTACGCTTCCGGCCAGTTTTGCTTCCTTTGATGCAAACAGCACCGATTGCAGCATTGCCCGTTTGCAATGGCAAACCGCCGGTGATGCCAGCCACCACAGATTCGAAATCCTGTGGTCAACCGATGGCAGCCACTGGAAAACAGTTGGCACGGTGAACGCAACAGCTGCTGCTGCTTATTCGTATACATATAATGGTTTAGTGAAAGGCGCCAATTATTTCAGGCTGAAAGAAGTGGCGCCGGATGGTCAGGCCGCTTATTCAAAACTTGTTTCCATTTCAAACACGTGCGGGGTAACCAAAGCGATCTCCTTATATCCCAACCCTACCCGCTCAACCGTAACGGTTCAGTTGTTCAATACAACATTGCTGGGAACACAGGCCCGCCTCGTTAATTTGCAGGGTCATGTGCTGCGCCAGTTCACCATCAACAATGTAAAAGAAACTATCAATATGACCGGTATGCCTGCAGGTACGTATTTTATTATTACCGCCGGCAAACAGTCGTTCAGGATCATAAAACAATAAGGTTACTATAGCAAAAGTGCCACTCGTAAAATGAGTGGCACTTTTTTATTTGTGTGTCTTTTGCGAAAAACGACCTGCTTACTTGTTAACCCGTCAACCCGTCAACTGATCAAATCCACGCTAGTGGCCAAACTCCTGCACCCAGTACGAATTCACATTGGCGGCGCCTATAGCTGTTTGCGCACTATCCATCATGGCCTTACAATGTTCTTCACTTTGCAGCCAGGCCTGCATCAACGGTTTAATTGAGGTATACCCCTTTGCAATATTTTCCGTTACATATTTTCCGGAATATCCCAACATAATAGCCCGCTGAATGGGTGAAGTGCCGCCCGGTGAAATATGGCTGAAATAATTATTGGCATTCATATCGCGGGCATGCGCCAGCGCAGCCAGGGCCAGCGTATCGTTCCAGCGCAACGGCTTTACCGCCGGCATTTGGGTGGAACCGCAGGCGCACCCCGACTGGCGAAGCGCATTCACGGCCGCGAGCATTTCGCTTTTGACGGTTCGCTCAATATGGTTTTCCTTGCGGCAGGCCGGCAACATTACAATTACCATCAACAGCCTGCAGCAGCACTTTACAGCGGTATGCATTAGTACCATTATAAATTGCAAAATCAGTTAAAGCTTACAGAGTAACTGTTGGTTGTCCATTGCAAACCATTTCCATTGGTGCCGTAGCTCGAGGTGATCTCGTACCCGAACTGCACATCGCCAATGGTGATATTGCCGAACCAGCCCTGGTTCCTGATCCAGTTGGCGATGGCACGGATATCGACCGTAGTGTTATTGGTCTTCGATGTGCGCAGGAAGGAGTATACGTTGTTGGAGCCATTGCTGCCGCGAAATACATTCCAGGTAGCGCCGCCAACCGATAGGTTGGTGAATACCGGCACCGGGTTGCCCGAAGCGTTCCAATTGTAGGAAATGGGTTTAATGTTGCCCGAACCATTGCTGTTGCTGGTGTAATTCATCCAAAGCATAATTTCGTGCTGGTGGTTATTGTCCCACACATCGAAGCAGGAGGTCCAGGCGCCGCCCGATGGCGAAGTAACACTGATGCTGCTGGTGAGCGAGTTGAGTGAACCCAGCGCCCGGTTCACATTACGGGTACTGTTCGGGTACGATTTTATGCCGCCCG
Organism: Niastella populi; assembly: GCF_002078015.1. Classification (GTDB taxonomy): domain Bacteria; phylum Bacteroidota; class Bacteroidia; order Chitinophagales; family Chitinophagaceae; genus Niastella; species Niastella populi. The sequence goes on from NZ_LWBP01000078.1 coordinate 20,957, forward strand.
TGTTGGGATGGTTGGCCCAGATGCCCCAGTTGCTGTAACTGTTGGCCCAAATGGTTTGCGAGCCTGCTCCGCTGCCCCAGATATTATTGTACAGGGTATAACCGCCATTGTTCCAGGTGCCCCACTGGGCGCTGCTCGACCAGGCGGCCTGTACTTCAGGTTCGGGAACTGTCTTTTCTTTTTTACAATGAGTCAGCAAAATGGCAGTGCATGCAAGCGCAATCGTTAGTTGTCGATTCATGGTGATTTGTTTTATGGTTAATAATTGAAAAGACGCTCAATGCTGAACGCAAAACGCAGAACGCTAAACTCCGCTCCGGCTGGCTATACCAGTTATCTGAAACTTCGCAAAAATGCAGCGGGCTAAACACCAATACGGAATGCAGCACATTTGTTGCTTCGCGTTAAGCGTTACGCCTTCAGCGTTAAGCATCAGGCGGTCACTATGAATTTAATCAGGCATTCGCACTATGAGGGTAGTGGAATGTTTCAAAAAAGGTACCCGATTGTTATATTTGGCTTTTTTTATAATTATACTGATCGCACATGGATTTGTTTGCTGCATACGCTACCTCCAGCCTGATGCTGATAGCGCTTTCCGCCTTTATAATCGTGCTTTCAAAAGCCGGCTTAAAAGGCATCGATATGCTGAACGTGACCATTATGACAATCGTGTTCGGGGGAAAGGCCTCCACCGGTATCGTGCTGCCTTTATTATGCGTTGCAGATATCCTGGCGGTAAAATATTACCACCGCCATGCGCAATGGCCGCACGTAATAAAGCTGATGCCCTGGATGGTAATCGGCATCTTAATAGGCGTATTTGTGGGAAAAGACCTGAATGAAGCTATTTTCAGGAAGGTTATGGCCACCATCATTGTGCTTACGGTGGTGATCATGCTGGCGATCGAATTCCGGAAAGCAATGGTGATCCCCGGCAATAAATTATTTACCGCCGGTATGGGACTGGTTTCGGGTTTTACCACCATGCTGGGCAACCTCGCGGGCGCCTTTTCGAACATTTATTTTCTGGCCATGCGTTTGCCGAAAAATGATTTTATCGGAACCGGCGCGTGGATCTTTCTTATCATCAACCTCTTTAAATTGCCCTTCCAGGTATTTTACTGGAAGAATATTACCGCCAGCTCCCTGCTCACCGATCTGGCACTGGTACCATTTCTGTTGCTTGGGTTCTGGTGCGGCATAAAACTGGTGGCCCGCATAAAAGACGATCTGTACCGCCAGGTAGTGATCGTGCTCACGCTTATAGGCGCCATCTTTATATTTTTAAAACGGTAATATCGCTTATTCAGGCATTGTAACCGATAAAGCCTTTTTCAATTCTTCCATGGAAGCATCTTTCGACAGGAAGCCATCGGCTCCCAGTTGTTTGGCTTTATTCACAAACGCTTTACTGTTATGCATGGTAAAAAAAACGACTTTTATCTGCGGCCAGTCTCTTTTTAAAGTTGCCGCCGTTTCAAAACCATCCATTACCGGCATATTGATATCGAGCAGGCAAACATCGGGCGGCTCCGTCAACACAGATAATTTATCAAAAAAGTCTCTGCCATTCTCCGCTTCCAACACAATTTTATATCCCAGTAAACTCAATCGTAAATGAATGGCCTGCCGTAACATCGAATGATCATCTACAATAGCAATTGTAACCAACTGTGCATTTTCCATAGCTACTATTCAATAAGATATTTTAGACAAACAACCCTGCTTACCGGTTGATAAATATCAATGGTAATAACCTGTACTCTGTAATAAAGAAAGGGTTAAACCTTCAGCAGGGATGTAAAATGAACTACACTGGTTTCAGAATCGAACAAATCATTCCGGTGAAAGACCGGTAAGCCTAAAGCATTCGAAGGGATTGGAAGGCTCAGCAGGCAGAACAATGCTATTCGCGTTTGTATAACATATTGTCTGCTGATTGCATGCGAAATTAATTTAATAATTGCAACACTAACAAATATGGATGTGTGTAAAGATTGAAAAGCGTTTAATATTTTAACGCGATACATACTTTTATTTATTCGCCCCTAAAACGGGCTTGCTTTAAGTCAATAATTGCTAAACTGCTGTAGCGTATGATTAACCGAATTTGCTGCATCCGGCTTCTGGCCCGCAGCTGCATTTCCCTTTCAGCTGTATTTCGCTTACAGCTTACAGCTTGAAGCTTGCAGCTGTATTTGCCCTTCAGCCTTGTATTTCGCTTACAGCTTACAGCTTACAGCTTGAAGCTTGAAGCTTACAGCTTACAGCTGCACCCATAACCCTCCCCACTCACCTCTTCAACACCTTCTTCATGATCTCCACACAGGTTACCAGTTCATCGGGCGTAGAGGATGCAAAGCCCAGCCTTGTGGCATTCAGCACCGGTGTTACATCATCATTTCTGTACCCGGGCGAAAAGAATAATTCATGCGCCAATGCCTTTTGCGCTACGGCGTTTATATCAATGGCCGGATCAAAATGCGTCCATACGGCCATACCACCCACCGGCACCTGAAATTGGAGATAATCGCCGAGGTTATTTTTCAACAGCTCGCAAAACACATCGCGCCGCTGTTTGTACGTGCGCATCGCCTTGCGCAGGTATCGCTGAATGATACCATTCTGCAACAATTCGGCAATGGCATTCTCCAGCATATTATCGCCCTGCCTGTCGATGATGCGGCGCAGCTTTGCGAGGTGACGGATCACATTTTCCGAAGCCACCAGGTAACCTACGCGAAAAGCAGGTGAAATAGATTTGGTGAAGGAACCGCAATATAACACCATGCCCGCCTTGTCGGCGCTGGCCAGCGGCAGCAGCGGTTTGCTCAGGTAATGGAAATCGTAATCATAATCATCTTCAAAAATGATAAAGCCGTATTGCCCGGCCAGCCGCAGCAATTCAATTCTGCGATCTGCACGCAAAGCCGTAGTGGTTGGGTAGAAATGATGCGAGGTCACATACACGATGCGTACCCGCTGTTTGCGGCAAATAGCTGCCAGGGCCTCTACCACAATGCCATGTTCATCAACCGGGATCTTCAACAGTTTGGTGCCTGCCTGTAAAAAATTCATGTTGGCGCCATTGTAATTCAGCTCCCCTACTACCGCAATATCGCCGGGTTGTAAAAATGCGGTGCAGGAAAGGTACAGTCCCATTACCGTACCACGGGTGATCAGGATGTTGTTGGCGGTCACTTTCAGTCCGCGCGTATCGTTTAAATAATCGGCCAGCACCTGCCGTAACCACAGCGAGCCCATCGTATCGCCATAGCCTAAACGCACATACGGATTACCGGTAAGGAGTTGGCTGCGGTAAGCGCGTGCCAGTTCTTCCAATGGCGCCAGCCGCGAATCGGGGAAACCATCATCGAGGTGATACTTGTGCTTTGACCAAATGACCGGCCGGTCGAGGTGCGGCGCTTCCTCAAATTCAAAACCGGCCACATGCGCCGGGTTAATGGGTTTGACAGAACCGTTCAGCAAACTGCGCGGATGTATTTCCGGTAAATGTTTGGCCACGTACGTGCCGCTGCCCGTACGGCTTTCGATCCAGCCCTGCGCCAGCAGTTCATCATAGGCCTGTATCACCGTTTTGCGGTGCACCTGCAGCCAGTCGGCCATTTGCCGGGTGCTGGGGAGCCGGTGGCCGGCCTGCAGATTGCCATCTTTTATGAACACCATTAACTGGTTGGCAATTTGCAGATACACAGGTTGAATACTGTCTTTTTCGATCGAAATAAGGGTTGAAAGTGCCTGCATGGTAAAGTGGACTACTTACTTTATAAAAACCGGATGATTATACTCGTCCAATAAAGATACACTTTTGTAAAAAAACCAAGCAACATGGCACCACAACCACACCTGATTCCCAGCCGGTCGGCCAAAAGAGCGCATTACGATAAAGAAACCATCTATCCTATTTTAGACGAGGCGCTTTTCTGCACCATTAGCTATGTGTTCGACAACAAGCCATTTTCCATTCCTACTGCATTCGTCCGGTATGAGAATAAATTATATATCCATGGTTCCGTAGGCAGTCATTTTATCTGGGAACTGGAAAAAGGCGTACCGGTTTGTATAAGCGTTACGCTGCTCGATGCCCTGGTGGTTGCCAAATCGGCTTTCTCGCATTCGGTGAATTACCGGTCGGTAGTGCTTTTTTCAAATGGAGTAAAAATAGATGAAGCGAAATTAAAAGCCGATGTGCTGGAATGGCTTACCAATAAGATCGTACCTGACAGTTGGGATTACCTGCGCCCCATGAAAGACAATGAGGTTAAAAAAACAACGGTGATCGCTTTTGATATCGATGAAGCCTCGGCCAAGGTGCGCACTGGAATGCCGAACGATGAAGAGGAGGACAAACCGCTGCCGATATGGTCGGGTATTATTCCCATAGAAACCATTCGCCGCGATCCGCAGCCCGATCTATTGAGCCAGGAGATCCCGCTGCCGAAACACCTGATGCCGGGAAAGCTAATTAGCTAATGTGATAATTTGATAATGTGATAATGAGGGTTCGCGCTATTGCGCCGGCTTTATAAAACTGTAATTCCTTTCACAGTGGTAATGGCGAAATAAATTATTTACTTTTCAAACTAATTACCGGGTTCAGGATACAACCGCTGTTCAGTATTGAAGAATTATATTTTATCGGGCACCGGTTTGGCGGGCACTTCCGCCACTGGTACTGTTACGGGCACCTTATTCCGGTGGCGATAGAGCATGAAGCCATAGGCAAACATGGAAAGGGCCACGATGGCAATAAGCACACTCCATTTTTTATTGCTGTTATCGAGCGAATGTTTGCTTTCATTATAGCTGTCAACGGTCAGCAACGGCTCGCCGTTCATGGTAAGACTATACGTATAGATCGTAGCCCACTCGTAGTGTTTATCGAAATAACCCGGCACTTCGGTATTCCTGATCTTCACCGCATATTCGTGTTTAAGAATGCTGAGCTCAACCGGCGTACCGCGGGTAGCGCCGCTCAATTTCTTTTGACTGATAGAATTAAAACCCACCCCATCTATATGAAAGTTGATGCCGGGATATTCTATCAGGTATAATTGCATGTAGCTAAATGCGTTTCTGGCGGTTGGCCCTTTTATATCGGGCGGCATGCTGAGGCGGCCATTAAGTGTAATGAGTTTCGTGCCATCAACCGATAATTCGGGCATGATGATCGACTTTATCGTAAACCCAAACAGGAATGCCCCCGCAACCAACAGGATTACCCCTACTCCCCTGTTCTCGTATCGTGAATGGCGGGTAATGGGCAGTTCGAACTTTCGTTTTATTTTCCATTTCTGCAGTTGCTGTATCACATCTGCATAGTTGCTGATAAGCGGTTCGGGCAGCACTATATCTTCGGCCGTTGTTTTTATTACGATGTAATTGATCTGCTTGCGGGTAGTTTCAGAAAAGGCTTTAAGATCTACTTTATTGAATACGCGGGCAGAAAAACGCCATTTTACGGTGAGCCCGTCTTCATAAATATCAACCGACTTGAAACCCTGCATGGTTACCAACAGGATAAAACCGAAGAAAAGCGTTAAACTGGTAGCGGCCACCAATACTTCTACCTGAACACGCCGGTATGCGAATGCATGTTGAAAGATATAAAACGAAATAACCGACATCATGGCAAAAAGGATCAGGATCAAAAGCCACTGCCGGTTGTTGAATTTACCCTTTGATATTGGCGCCATGGTTGTAAAGTAAGATATCCACGGCTTTTTTAAAACAAAAGAGAGAAAAAAATTGCAATGGGGGATAAAAACAGGTAAGCAATTGCTGATTTAGAGATTTTGGATTTTATGATGTTCGGCATTAAACCAAATCTCAAAATCCCGAAATCCCTAAATCAGCAATTTTACCTTCTATTCGTTACTCGCCACAACCCACTGGCCTATTCCTACTTTACAAACTTCTTCGAAACCTGCCGTCCGTCCTTCACATACACCATCACATACACGCCCGGTAACAATGAATTAATATTGATGCGGTTGGCAACCGGTCTCGCTGTCATCACCTGTCTGCCCATAATATCGTATATCCGTACGGGAATGCCGGCCGGCCCCGCTGATCCAGGGAATATTATTTCCTGTTGCCCCGGTATATTTGAGATCCTGTCGTTTGTAGTTACCGTTTGCTCCCGCGCCGCACTGGCGCTGCTGATCACCAGCGACGATACCTTGTCGTTCCAGCCGTCATCGACCAGGCAGGCATCGCTGGTATTTTTGCCGAGAACGGAACCGGCGTAATTGTCGTCCCAGTACAGGGTCACCGAATAACCGCCTTCAACCGTCAGCGAAGAAATATCATCATTTAAAATACCATATGACCTCAGCCTGGTAAGCGTGTAGCTGCCCGTGGCCAGACTAACCGCATACCCCGTATAATTACAATCTTTAAAGAAGCGCGCTGCGGGCGTATTTACGGCGCCGCCGCCGAATACATTGTTGATGGCAGCGGCATAGGCTTCCGTACCGGTTGTATTATCGAAATCATCGTACAGCCACATAAAACCGCCATCGACACCACAGTTATTTCTCCAGGTTGTTAACTGGCTTTGTACCTGGCTGGTTGATTTTTCAGCATCCCACAAACCGGCATATACCGGTATGCTGCCGAAATTCCAGTTACAGGGATTGTTGCCTGCACCGCCGGCATAACATTGCAGATCGACACGGTCAACCGTACCCGGCCGCTGGTTATTGGTGTTGGTGGCAACACTTGTCCAGTACGACTGTGCGGTATACGGCACCAGCGATACCTTAAAACCCAAATTACCCAGCATCACCGCCAGCGCGGTAGAGGAGTTTACATCATACGTGCTTTCATCATCAAAGCCAATGGCATCCACCGCGGGAAACGTATTTCGCAATACTTCGAAATTCCTATACAGGATACTGGTTGAACCGGTGCCCTGCGCATTGATCAGGTTCCTGATATTGGCAAAGGTGGAGGAACCCCAGGCGCTTAAACAGAACTCCAGCCGGTTGATGGAAGTAGGCGCCGATTTCAGCGAGGCAATATCACCCGCGAAGTTCGGATAGGAAGATGCGCCAACATAAGCCCCATTCTGTACCAGCGGGAACTCGGCATTGAAGTTAAAATTACCACTGGCATCGATGTGAATGGTCCACACCACCACGCAGGTATAACCCGAGCCTTTTAATTCGCTGATGGAATAGTTGCGGTTCTTGTAAACAGGGCCGCCGGCGTAGATGCCTGAGTTGGCGTTTACTGTTTGCATAATGCATATAAGCAGGCAAATAGTTAGAAAATGTTTCATAGTTATAGTTTTAGTTATTCAGTTATTCAGTTATTCAGTTATTCAGTTGTTCAGTTGTTCAGTTGTTCAGTTCGAAACTCGCTATTGATTGCTATAGAACTCGGGCGCATCGGCGCCCTTAAAAAGTTAACTCAATAACTGAACAACTGAACAACTTACAAACTTTGATTATTGCTTAACAAACCTTCTTATGAAGCTTTTATCTTTATTGATCACCATTAAGGTATAAACCCCCGCTCCCAGCTTCGACACGTTTATGGTATTCGTAGTATATCGGCTTTGAAGCACTTCGCGGCCTGTTACATCGAGCACCCTGATCGTTGCACCCGACAATGGCAGGGTGGTATTGAAACGTAATTCTTCCAATACCGGGTTGGGATAAATAAGCAACTGTTTATCCGTTGCGGTTTCAGCAATGGTAGCAGCTCTTGCAGCTGCACCGGCGGTAGTTATTCTTACAGAAGTAGCCTTATCGTTCCAACCATTGGCAACCAGGCAGGAATTGTCGGCGGTAAGTGTAAGCGTGGTGCCGGTGAAATTATCGTCCCAGTATAATTGGATCTGGTAACCGCTGTTCACTTTTACCGATGAAATATCATCGTTCAACACCCCGAGGTTTTGTAACTGTCCCAGGGTATAATTGCCAACACCCAATGCCGTTACATAACCGCCATAGTTACAATGTTTGTAAACATTAACCACACCGGTGCCATAGGTGAAAGGAAAATCATTCCGCGCCTGGTTGAACTGGGTTTCAAAAGTGCTCGTCCAGCCGAAAGCCGCCGTAGCCAGCGGTTTAAGGCTTACACCCGCAGCGCCGCTCCAGAAATGAATGAATTCGCCCCAGTTCATATCGCGGCTATAGTTGTTGCCGCTTTTTGGAAAATACTGCGCGAGGTAAGTAAAGAAGCGGTTCAGCACCTGTGTACCGCCGTAGTTATTATAAATGGGATAGAACCAGTCGCGGAACCAGTGTGTGCCGGCCACCGGGAAATTATCGGTGCTGTTTTGCATCTGGTTATACCAGCGGGTAGCTTCACCTGTTTTGCCCAACTTCAGATACACATCATAGATAAAGATCTCGGCCCATTTGCTATCGCCCCAGATGGGAAAGGCCGGCGAACCATGAATACCTTTGCTGGCGCCTTCTACAATATGCGCCACTTCATGCGTAGTGATGTCGAGGTCGCCGCCGGTACCGCTTGTCCAGGGACCCGGGCCCACATCGATCACGTTGCGGTTATCGTGACTGGCATCGAAATAAGTGGAAGGATGCCCGCCGCTGTATTTATTGGTATGAAAAATGGCAAACAGGTGGGGATCGTTGCCAAAGTTGCCATACACGCTTTTTGTATAACGCCATACATCGCCAAGGAATGTATTGGGCCAGGTAACGGAATTACTGACGGCATTGTCGTAATATACCGCCACGTCGTTATCATAAAATTTCCGGCTAAGCAACTGGTTATGCTCAAACCAATGCTCCTGCCAGGTGGCGGGCGGTGTTTGTGCCAATGCCGTTTGTACAATAAAACCCAGGAATAAAGTGTAAATGACAGATTTCATAGTTTCAGTAGTTTAATAGTTATGGAGAATCGTTAGTTCACAGTTCATAGTTCACAGTTCATAGTTCATAGTTCATAGTTCAGTTTACAGTTCTTTGTTCAGGCGCCGGCGCCCGGGTTTCCTACGCATACAGGCATAACAATTTCAGGCTACAGGTTGCTGTAGCGAATACATCGCGAATACGCTAAATAACCGGTCGTTCAGGCAAATACAGCTTAACCCGATGAGCTCATCAATGGGCCAAAACAAAAGAGTGCATATGTTTCCGCTATAGAAACATCATGTTTGCCAATTCAATAAATTGATCTGAGTTGTACGAATTGTCTTTTAAAGAAGCGAGCCTTTCTGTCTATCCCTGTGCGTTAGGTAGTACTAATTTACCTTGTTTAGCAAGTACCAGCCAATAAAAAGGTTGCCTGGGTGGGAAATATTTTTATTCACATGAGTGTCTTCTGTTATATGGGGAGAACAGCCGTAAGCGAAAATACAAATTACGGTCGCAAGCTGCAAGCGAATGCAGGTCAAAGGTTAGGTCTAAAGCCATACATTTAATATCAAAAGGGTTTGGGTATGCCTTTATCAACCCGCCAACCAGTTAACTGGTTAACAAGTCAACAAGTCAACTCGTCAACAAGTCAACTCCTCCTGTATTCCCTTTTTCTTTTCTCATTTCCCTGTATTCACTTCAACATTGAAAATTCTACATTCAACATTCGATATTCCTAGTGATCATTCAAGGGCAGCCCTCTTGCCTGGTACTCCTTCCAGTTCACATAATCGGGTCCCTTGCGTTGTTCAACCATGGTGATGCAGTTATCGACCGGACAAATCAACATACACAGGTTACACCCCACGCATTCTTCCTCCTTGATGGTATACGTGTTGTACGGGTTTCCGTATTGCAGGCCGATCGACTGATGCGACCCGTCTTCACAGGCAATATAACAAAGCCCGCAATGAATACATTTTTCCTGGTCAATATTTGCAACGATATGATAATTGATATCCAGTTCTTCCCACTGGGTAAGATGCGGCACCGATCTGCCAATGAAATCATTGATGGTCCTGAACCCTTTTTCATCCATCCAGTTGTTAAGCCCCTCACACATATCCTCCACAATGCGGAAACCATGTTTCATGGCGGCCGTACATACCTGCACGGTTGTAGCGCCCAGCAACATAAACTCCGCCGCATCTTTCCAGGTGCTTACACCACCAATGCCCGATACCGGCACTTTACTGGTTACCGGGTCCTGGCTGATGGTGGCCAGCATTTTCAGCGCAATGGGTTTTACCGCCGGGCCGCAATAACCGCCAAATACTGATTTACCCGCCACATACGGGTTGGGCACAAAAGTATCGAGGTCGATACCGGTTACCGATTGTATGGTGTTTATCAATGACAATGCATTGGTGCCGGCTTCCACCGCCGCCTTTCCGGTTGGCACAACCGAATGCACATTGGGGGTGAGTTTTGTAATGACAGGGATAGTGGCTTTCTCCATAACCCATTCAACAACCAGGCGGGCTATCTCCGGGTCCTGTCCAACCACTGCGCCCATGCCGCGTTCGGTCATACCATGCGGACAACCAAAGTTGAGCTCCAGTCCGTGTGCGCCGGTATCTTCTACCTGGGCAATGAGCTCATGCCATTTCTCGCGGGTATTATCGGCCATCAGCGAAACGATCATGGCGCGATCGGGAAACAATTTGATGCACTCTTTTATTTCGCGCAGGTTGAGTTCGAGTGGGCGGTCGCTGATCAACTCAATATTGTTGAAGCCCATCACCTTCGAGCCATTGTAATGTAAGGCCGAGTAGCGGCTCGAGACATTTTTTACCTGGCTGCCCAGGGTTTTCCAAACCACGCCACCCCAGCCGGCTTCAAAGGCCCGCAGCACGTTGATCTTTTTATCGGTAGGCGGCGCACTCGCCAGCCAGAAAGGGTTGGGAGATTTTATCCCGAGAAAGTTTGCAGAGATATCAGCCATGTTATTTGTTTGTGGTTTGTGGTTTGTGGTTTGTGGTTTGTGGTTTGTGGTTGTTTATTTCAAGGTTCGCGACTGTTTAAATCCTGCTATTTGTAGTTACGATGCACAGAAAAAACAATAAACAACAAACCATAAACCATAAACTGCCTTTTATAAATAGTAATGTTCATTTCTAAAACAAATATTCTAATATAGCGCCTGCCCCAATTTTCCCCGCCTGCACCGCATCTACCACTTCCTTCCCTCCATTCACGCAATCGCCACCGGCAAATACACCGGCTATATTGGTTGCGCCATTGGTTTGCACCACCACCTTTCCATAAGTATTTTCCAACTGGCTAGCCGTTACCAGTTCTGAAAAAGGAATTTGTCCGGCCGCTTTAATAACCATGTCAACTTCCAGTATGAACTGCTCACCGGTTGCTACCGGGTAACGGCGGCCGCTGGTATCGGGTTCGCCCAACTGCATCAGGCTGCAAACCAGTTGTGTTACTTTTCCATGTTCGCCTTTCAACATAGCCGGCGCCGCCAGCCAGATTACGCGGCAGCCATCGAGCTTCGCTAGATCGAGCTCCGCTTCTGTACAGGGCATTTCCTCCTGCGTTCTGCGATAGACGAGCGTAACGTCTTTGGCGCCGAGTCGTTTTGCCTGCGTAGCCGCGTCGATGGCCGTCATACCCATTCCTATCACTGCAACTCTGTCGCCTACGGGCACCTGTTGGTATGCACCGGCGCGGATGTCATAAATAAACTTAATGGCATCCACCACACCGCCCAGTTCTTCACCGGGAATATCCAGTTGCCGCGCAAGGCCAACCCCAAAACCCAGGAACACCGCATCATAATTATTCTTTAGTTCGGCCAGCGTTAGATCTTTACCCAATTCCTGGTTGTATTTTATATGTATACCACCCAATGAGGTTATATAGTTTACCTCATCTTCACAAAAACGGGGCGTTACCTTGTAAGCGGCAATACCATAGGTCATCAAACCACCGCCCCTGCTTTCTTTTTCATATACAGTTACATCAATACCCTCACGGCTCAACACATGCGCACAGCTTAACCCGGCCGGACCGGCGCCTACGATCGCTACCTTTTTCCCGGTAGCCGGTTTGCGTTCGAACAACTGCCACTTTTTCTCCATGGCCATTTCGGTTGAATAGCGTTGCAACCGGGCAATGGGGATCGGCGGTTCTTCCAACAGGTTGAACACACAGGCGCCTTCGCATAATTTCTCTACCGGGCAAACCCGCGAGCAACCCGCCCCCATAATGTTGGATACAAAAATGGTATGCGCCGATCCTTTTACATTATCGGTAGTTATTTGTTTAATGAACTTTGGAATATTGATACTGGTAGGACAACTCTTGGTACAGGGCGCATCGTAACAGAACAAACAACGATTGGCTTCCACCAGCGCCGATTCCCTGCTGTCGAACGGCGGGTGAATATCACTGAAGTTCTGTTCGTATTGTTCAGCCGTTAAACGGTTATTCTTTATTGGCATTAATTCAATTTGAAATTAGTACATCTGTATTCCATTATCATATTATCACATTATCGAATTATCACATTAAAAATTTACAACTCCACCAATTTCCCATACGTTTCCGGTCTTCGGTCCCGGTAAAACTGCCACACACTCCTTACTTCTTCTATCATTCCCAAATCGAATTCCGCTACCAGCAGCTCATCTTTATCTTCCGAAGCAATGGCAAATATTTGTCCGCGCGGATCAACGAAATAAGAAGACCCATAGAACTTACCGAGGTTCCAGGGCTTTTCCTGTCCCACCCGGTTTATACAACCCATGAAATAACCATTTGCCGCAGCATGCGCCGGTTGCTCCAGCTTCCACAGGTATTGCGACAAACCCGCCACAGTTGCAGATGGATTATAAACGATCTCTGCACCATTCAGTCCCAACACCCTTGCACCATCGGGAAAATGCCGGTCATAACAGATATACACACCTACTTTTGCATACTTCGTATGAAATACGGGATACCCGAGGTTACCGGGTTTGAAGAAAAACTTCTCCCAGAAACCCGATGTATGCGGAATGTGGTTCTTGCGATATTTTCCGAGGTAGGTGCCATCGGCATCGATTACTGCCGCAGTATTGTATAACACCCCGGCCTGTTCTTTTTCATACACAGGCACTATCATCACCATGTTATATTTCTTTGCATATTCCGCCATGCGCTCTGTGGTTGGCCCCGGTACGGTTTCAGCCGATTCATACCAGGCCCTGTCCTGGCCCGGACAGAAATACGGCGTATTGAAGATCTCCTGCAAACAGAGGATCTGCACACCCTGTTCACCGGCGCGTTCAATATATGGAATGTGTTTTTGCACCATCGCTTCTTTGATCTCTTCTATGGTTCCCTCTCCCTCCGTCTTCGGCAAACTCATTTGTATCAATCCCGATTTAATAATTCGAGCCATAAATGCAGTTTATTGTTTATAGTTTATTGTTTATAGTTCTTCAGTTTGAGAAGCGTTTATTGTCTTTGTACCTCCGGTTCTTTCAGCAATCCCGCTACAGGATAACCATACACCAAAAACAATAAACCACAAACCCTTTATATTTTTCCTGCTACTTTATTCCGCTTTATAAACTTCCCGTATCCCTTTTCTATCAAACATTTTCCGTTGTCAATGGCTACCTGCCCGCGCAGCACCACCGTTTTTACTTTACCCGTTACAGGCCAGCCTTCATAGGCCGAGTAATCGACGTTCATATGGTGCGTGGCGGCAGAAAGCGTATGTTGTTCGTTGGGGTCGAAGATCACCAAATCGGCGTCGCTGCCCGGCGCTATGGTTCCCTTGCGGGGAAACATGCCAAAGATCTTTGCGGGATTGGTACAGGCCACTTCCACATATTTGTTCAGGCTGATCTTTCCTTTATGCACGCCTTCGCTGTATAATAATTCCATGCGGTTCTCGATAGCGGGATGCCCGTTCGGGATCTTTGAAAAATCATCTTTGCCCATCAGCTTTTGCTCCCATTTGAACGGACAATGGTCCGTTGCCACTACCTGCACCAGTCCCTGGTTGATACCCGCCCATAAGGTTGCCTGATCTTTTGGCTCACGCAATGGCGGGCTCATCACCCATTTCGCACCTTCAAAATCTTTTTCATACAGCGAGGCGTCGAGCAGGAGGTATTGAATACAGGTTTCTACAAATACTTTCTGGTTACGCCGCGTTGCATTGCGAACGGCATTCAATGCGCCTTCGCAGGTAAGGTGTACGATGTAACCCGGACAACCGGTGTAGTAAGTCATATCGGCAAACCGCTCCGAAGCTTCGGCTTCGGTTATCTCGGGTTGCGACAGGTAATGATACAAAGGCGATAATTTCTTTTCAGCGCGATGTTTGGCCACCAGGTAATCGATCATATCGCCATTGGTGGCATGTACGTTTATAAGGCCGCCATGCTGTTTTACTTCTTCCATTAACCCGATCATTTGCCGGTCGTCGATCATCAGCGCACCCTTATACGCCATAAAGGTTTTAAAGGAAGTAATGCCTTCCTGTTCTATCATCTTTTTTATTTCGGTGCGCGTGTTATCGTTGAAATCGGTCACCGCCATATGAAAACTGTAATCGCCCACGCAGTTATTATCGGAACGCGAGCGCCATTCATCGAGAGCGCTCTGTAACGAGTTGCCTTGTTTTTGCAGAATGAAATCAATGACCATGGTGGTACCGCCAAATAAAGCTGCCCTTGTGCCGGTTTCGTAATTGTCGCTGGAGAAGGTGCCCATAAATGGCATATCGAGATGCACATGCGGATCGATACCGCCGGGGAAAACCAGTTTACCCGAAGCATCGATCTCCCTGGCGGCTTTTATGTTCAGGTTCCTGCCAACAGCCTGAATAGTTTCACCATCCACGAATAGATCAGCGGTGAAATCAGCATCGGCAGTAATGATCCGTCCGTTTTTAATCAAGAGCGACATGCAGTGTTTCTTCTTTAGCGGTGAGTGAATCGGATACCAGCGGTTTGTACCTGCGCATCAGGAGCAGGTAAGACAACCCGGAAATAAAAAAGCCGACAAACCAGGCATAGTTGTATAAATGCGCGATCCAGGCCGGTACACTGTCAGCGCCAATGACCTTTATGGTAGTCAAAAAGCCCGGGATATTCGGCACTATGCCTGCCAGTAAGGCAATGATGGCGCTGTAATTAAACCCGTTCTTAAAAGTATATAGCCCGCTCACCTTGTACAGGTCGGCGGTTGATAACTGTTGTTTGCGAATGAAATAATAATCGGCGATCATGATACCGCCTACCGGGCCTAATAAACTTGAATATGCAATTAACCACGTAAAAATGTAACCGGTGGGGTCGGCGATCAGTTTCCAGGGAAAGATGAGAACGCCCAGTACACCGGTTATATAACCGCCTTTGCGGAAGGAGATCTTTGAAGGCGCGAGGTTGGCAAAGTCATTGGCCGGACTAACAATATTCGCGGCAATATTTGTTGCGAGCGTTGAAATGGCCACGGCTATCATGGCTGCGCTCACCAGTAGTTTGTTCTCAAATATCCCGGCAAGCACCACGGGATCCCAAATGGTAGTGCCGTAGATGATGGTTGTGGCAGAAGTGACCACCACGCCTATAAACGCAAAAAGCGTCATGGAAGGCGGCAAACCGAGGGCCTGACCTCTTATTTGCGCCTGCTGGCTTTTGGCGTACCGCGTAAAATCGGGAATGTTAAGCGAAAGGGTGGCCCAAAACCCAACCATACCCGTTAGGGCCGGAAAGAAGAAATCGGCAAACTGCCCGGCGGTGGTGAATTTGGAAGGTTGTTGTAATATAGGGCCTAAACCGTTGGATGCGTTGATAGCCCAGAACAACAAGGCCAGCGCCGCCACGGGAAGAAAAATAGCTTTGAACACCAGCAGTTTGCGAATACTTTCAACACCGAGGTAAACGATAAACATATTCAATGCCCAGAAAGCTAAAAAGCAAAGGAACGGAACAGCCTGTGGGAATAAGGCGGACGCATCAATTTCAGGCAACGAAGGACTCCATACCCTTATCATCTGGTAGATCGCTGCACCGCCTATCCAGGTTTGAATACCAAACCATCCACAGGCTACAATTGCCCGCAGCATAGCGGGAATATTGGCCCCACGCACCCCAAAACTGGCACGCGCAAAAACCGGGAAAGGAATACCATACTTCGCACCGGCATGTCCGTTAAGGATCATGGGTACCAGTACAATGGTATTGCCAAGAAATATGGTAAGGATCGCCTGCCACCAGTTCATACCACCGCCTATAAGCGAACTGGCCAGCATGTAAGTAGGGATGCAAAGGCTCATGCTGATCCACAGGGCGGCGTAGTTCCAGGTATTCCACTTGCGGTCGGCTACCGGAACGGGCGCAAGGTCTTCACTGTATAGCGATTTATTGTTCATTTCCATAATATGGTTATTCCATATGGCTATAGCGTGTGGTAAAGGAATTGTTGGGCGGGAACGGAAAAACCGCAGCTACGGTTAAATAGGCCAGGTGTGCCACACTTTAAACGTGTGGCACACCTTCTGATATCAATTTACGAATTCATCGGCAATTTTTATCGCCTCACTTATCATGGCCAGTCCTTCGTCTGCTTCTTCCTTTGTAATACATAATGGCGGCGCAATGAAGATATAGTTCCAGCGTACGAAGGTGTACAGCCCCAGCTCTTTCAGTTTTGCCGCTACTTTGTTCATTATGACCATTTCGTCGGGTTTGGCGTTATATGGCGCCATTGGCTCTTTCGTAGCCCGGTTTTTCACCAGCTCGATACAACCCAGCAAACCGGTGTTGCGGAAATCGCCGATGCTGGGGTGCTTGCTTTTTAACAGTGCTACCTGCTGATCGATATAACGTCCCATTTCGGCAGCATGCTGTAAAAGGTTTTCCTCTTCGTAAATTTTTAAGGTTTCCAGTGCGGCCGCACAACTTACCGGGTGCGCTGAATATGTAAGCCCCAGCCATAACATACGATCATCGAAATAAGAAGCGATGGCGTCACTAACGATCAATGCGCCGAGGGGAAGGTAACCGGAAGTTATGCCTTTGGCGGTGGCAATGATATCGGGCACCACGCCATGATAATCTACCCCGAACCATTTACCGGTGCGCCCAAAACCGCTCATGACTTCATCGGCTATAAGCAGGATATCGTATTTGTCGCACAGGGCCCTTACCTTTTGCAAATAATCCGGCGGATACTTTATACAGCCCGAGGTACCGCTTTCCCCTTCCATTATTATCGCCGCAATATTGCCGGGCCCTTCAAATTCGATCACCCGCTCGATATGGCTAACGCATTCGCGGCTGCAGGAAGTAATTTCCTTTCCCCAGGGACAACGGTAACAATACGGGTCTTCCACATGAACGATGTTTGGCACCTGCTGGCCGTCGGAAGCCAGTTTGCGCGGATCGCCGCCCGCCGTCATGGCGCCGTATGATGCGCCGTGGAAAGCCCGGTACCGGGCGATAATCTTGTGCCTGCCGGTATATAACCGCGCAAGCTTTATTGCATTTTCAATGGCTGAGGCGCCGCAAACGGTGAACAGGGTTTTCGTAAGCCCCGGCGGTGTTATAGCTGCCAGCTTTTTACCGAGGTCGCCGCGCACTTTGGTTACGCAACTAGGGGTTACATAACTTACCTGTTGCATTTGTTCCATAACGGCCTGTGCTATTCGCGGATGGCCGTGCCCGATGTTCACATTCATCAAACCGGAAGAGAAATCGAGATAACGTTTTCCATCGTAATCATACAGGTAAACGCCTTTGGCATATTTTACCGCAATGGGCGCAATGCCTTTTTGTTTGCTCCATGAAAAGAGCGTGTAATCCATATTATCACGAATGATCTCCTGTGATTCCGTAATGGTGGAAGAATATGACATATGAGAATTGATTGAAAATTTGGAATGGGGGGATTGGGGGCGATCGTGAAAACGTGAAACGGCAAACGTGAAAAGCGCTATCATCCTGTTATGCGAGATGCATGAAACGGTAGCGAACCTGCACACTCAGCAACCCATTATCACATTAGCATATTAGCAAATTATCACATTGACCTAACTCATCCAGTTAATCCCCGCTTCGGGGTTCCATTTCACGGTGCTCTTTTTCAGTTTCGTCCAGAATTCGATGGAGCTTTTCCCTGTAATATCGCCCACGCCGAATTTACTTTCATTCCAGCCGCCAAAAGAGAAGGGTTCGCGGGGAACCGGCACACCTACGTTAACACCGATCATGCCGGCGCTGGCGCGGTCGATCACATACCTTGCCATACCGCCGTTTTGCGTAAATACCGATGCTGCATTACCGTAAGGATTGGCATTTTCAATGGCAATCGCTTCATCGACCGTATTGGTGCGCATGATGCTGATGACCGGACCAAAGATCTCTTCTTTCGCCACCGCCATGTCGGGTTTCACGTAATCGATAACGGTAGGCCCAACATAGGTTCCCTGTTCTTTACCGGCCACGGTAGTATGCCTGCCATCAACCAGGATCTTTGCACCCTGCGCTTCCGCTTCGGTAATATAATGTTCAATACGTTCTTTGCTTTCTTTATTGATAACGGCGCCGAGGTTTTGTCCGGGTACTATCTTTTTCGCTTCGTCACAGATCTTTTGAATGATGTGATCGACATTCCCAACGGCCACCATAGCCGAAGCGGCCATACAGCGTTGTCCGGCGCAGCCGCTCATGGAGGCTGCGACGTTTTGTGCGGTCATGTCGGCTTTCGCGTCGGGCAAAACCAGCAGGTGGTTCTTGGCGCCGCCGAGGGCCAGACACCTTTTGTAATGATGGGTAGCCCGCTGATAAACGATCCGCGCCACTTTGGTGCTGCCCACAAACGATACGGCTGCAATACCCGGGTGATCGCAAATGGCGTTCACGATGGTGCTGTCGCCATTCACCACATTGAAAACCCCATCGGGCAAACCGGCCTCTTTCAATAACAACGCCAGGCGGCCCACACTCAGCGGCACTTTTTCAGAAGGTTTTATGATCATGCAATTGCCGAGGGCAATGGCATTGGGAATGGTCCAGTTAGGCACCATACTGGGGAAGTTGAATGGAACGATGGATGCCACCACACCCAGCGGAACATGTTCGGTGCGGCATTCAACACCTTTGCTTACTTCCAGCACTTCACCGGTAACCAGTTGCGGAAGCGAGGTAGCAAACTCGGTGAGCTCGATGCATTTTTCAAGTTCGGCAACCGCCTCACCCATTGTCTTTCCGTTCTCTTCACTTACCAGCGCTGCCAGCTCCTGCAGATCTTTCTCAAGCAAATGCCGGTAGCGGAACAACACCTGTACCCTTTCTTTAATAGGTGTATGCGCCCATTTTTGAAAAGCGATCTTTGCCGATCGCACCGCAGCATCCAGGTCTTTGGCAGAAGACATGGGAACCGCAGACAATACCGTACCATCGAGTGGTGAAATAACGGGCAGTGTCTGGTCTGTTGACGCATCCACAAATTGTCCATTGATGAAATTTTGAACAGGCGCGTACTTCATGAGCGGGTGTTTTTAGAACTACAGAATTTGCAGAAACAAGGATAGTAAATTAAAAATAATTTAGTACTATACCAAAAATTAAACAGTATTTTTATTTTTGTAGCATCATTGTATTGTATGGAGAAAAACGGTTTCCCACTTGACGATCTGGATTTTGCCATTTTATCGTGCCTGCAGCAGGACGGACGGATGTCGTTTACCGTTATTGCGGAAAAACTGAATGTATCCATAGGCACCATTCGTACCCGGGTGAACAAGCTGATCGAAGAAGGCACCATCAATATCATTGGACGCGTGAACCCCGATAAGGTTGGTTTTCGCGCCTATGCCCATATCGCTGTTTATGTAAGGCCCGCCACGTTCAAGGAAAAAGTGGCGCAAAAGATAAGCAAACGCCCCGAGGTGAGTTTTCTGGCAATGACATCGGGCGATTATGACCTCGAAGTGGATGTAATGTGCCGCGACAACGATCACCTGGTGCAGTTTGTAAACGATATTTCGAAAATAGAAGGTGTTTATCAAACGAAGACCACCCTGTATTTCAAAGTATACAAGTATGCACAGCCCGATCTGAAATTGCTGAAATAGCCAGCGCCGTCGCTGTGCATATTAGTAAATCAACTATGTCAAAGACCAGTTAACAAGGGCGCCCATGTTCAGTAAATATACAATACCCCCAGGGCTGCTTTTTCAAATATGTGATGGTGTCCTTCTCCTGATGTGACGGGCTCCGCAAACCGGTATGACGAACAGCGATTTCTCCCCGGAAAGGTATTTTCCGGCGTGACGAAGGGAGCAAAATGGTGTGATGAATGCAGGATATTGGTGTGATGAACTACTCCCGGACCCCGGGTTCTCCTCTTTGGGTCCTCTTTGCCTCCTCGAAACTACCTCGATGGGTCCTCCGGAGCCGAGGCACCAATGAGGTACCATTAAAGTCGCATCGGGCGCCCCCTTACGCTTTGCCCGGTTTTCGTTAACTTTAAAGAAACCGTTTAGCCTTTGATCAAATTCATTCTCAATAATAAAAACATTGCTACCGGCCTGCCGCCCGGGATGGTGCTGCTCGATTTTGTGCGGTATCACCAACATTTAATGGGCAGTAAGGTGGGCTGCAATGAAGGCGACTGCGGCGCCTGCACCATGCTTACAGGTGAGCTGAAAAATAATGAACTGCAATACCGTTCGCTAACCAGTTGTCTTACCCCGTTGGGCAATGTACATGGTAAACATGTGGTCACCGTTGAAGGATTGAATATGGAAGGGCTGAATCCCATTCAGCAGGCCATGTATGATGAGTCGGCCACGCAATGCGGATTCTGCACGCCCGGTTTTGTGGTTTCGCTCGCCGGATTTTGTTTAAGCGCCAAAACCGCCACGGCACAAAACGCCACTGCACATATCGATGGAAACATTTGCCGCTGCACCGGGTATAAATCAATTGAAAGAGCAGCAGCGAAAGTAGCGGAACTGATGCAGGGCAGACAACAGGAGGAACCAACGGCATTTGCTGCGGAGAAAAAGATCCTGCCCGAATGGTTTGCCGGCATCAAACAGCGGTTATATGCATTGGTTACGGAATTGAACGGACAGCTTCATTCATCATCCGCTACAGAATGGGTGGGCGGCGGCACCGATGTATATGTGCAAAAACACGAGGTGCTGCAGGATGCAGCTATCAGGTTCCTGCTCGATGACGAAGGCCTGAAAGGCATCTCGCAAAAAGGGAACCGCTGTATCATCGGCGCTTCGGCCACAGTAACCGAACTGGGTGAATCACCGGTAATGCAGCAATACTTTCCGCGGTTGCCGGAATATATCAGGCTGGTTTCTTCTACCCCTATCCGTAATATTGCTACAGTGGGCGGCAACCTCATCAACGCCTCCCCCATCGGCGACCTCACTATTTTCCTGCTGGCGCTCGATGCTACACTGCTTTTCAGTAATGGCGAACAAAAACGTGAACTTCCGTTAAAGCAATTGTACAAAGGATATAAAACGCTCGATAAACAACCCGGCGAACAACTGGAATCGCTTTCATTTGAGTTGCCGGGCAAGAACACTTTTTTTCATTTTGAAAAGGTAAGCAAACGCACCCACCTCGATATTGCCAGTGTGAACTCGGCTATTTGTATGACCATGCAGGGCGATACCATACAGGATGTTCGCATTTCGGCCGGGGGCGTTGCGCCCATTCCCAAATTGCTTGATAAAACAAATGCCTTTCTGAGAGGAAAAACAGTAAATGACCCAACGATAACAGCAGCCATCGCCATTGCGCAAACGGATATTTCACCCATCAGCGATGCGCGGGGAACGGCAGACTATAAACGATTGCTGTTAGGCCAGTTGATCAAAGCTCATTTTTTTACTGCAGTTGAAACAGTCTTTCGTTAAGCGTTCGGCGTAACGCGATTTGCATTAAGCGTTTTGCGTTCGGCGTTCAGCATTAAATGTTCTACGTATGAAAAATATCGATGCATATACACACGTGCGGGGCGAATCGGTTTATCTCGATGATATTCCCCTGATCCGCGGCACCCTGTTCGGCGCCTCGTTTGGCTCACCGGTGGCGCATGGAGTTATCAGCGCGCTCGATACCAGTGACGCAGAAGCCCTTCCCGGTGTAGTACGCATTTTCACGTATAAAGATATTACCGGCGAGAACCAGATCGGCGGCATTGTTCCCGATGAACCGTTGCTGGCCGGTGATGAGGTACATTTCTGTGGCATGCCTGTCGCTTTTGTCGTTGCCGATTCTGTAGATGCCGCCCGGGCTGCCGTGAAAAAAATTAAAGTAACAATTGAGCCCTTACCCGTCATCACCGACCCGCGCGAGGCGCAGGTACAGGGAGAACTCATTATTCCGCCGCGCACCTTTCAATTGGGCAATACATCGGATAGCTGGCCGCAATGCACGCATGTATTCGAAGGCCGGGCCGATACCAACGGACAGGAACATCTGTATATTGAAACGCAGGGCGCCTATGCGGTTCCACAGGAGCATAACAGCATAAAAATATATTCATCCACCCAGGGACCTACAGCGGTACAACGGGCCGTAAGCCGGGTGCTGGGTTTGCCCATGCATTTGGTTGAGGTGGAAGTGAACAGGCTCGGCGGCGGTTTTGGCGGCAAGGAAGACCAGGCAAATACCTGGGCCGCACTATGCGCACTGGCTGCCCATCATTTAAAACGGCCGGTGAAATATTCTTTACACCGCATGGAAGATATGGCCATGACGGGTAAACGCCATCCTTATTCAGCCGATTTCAAAATCGGGTTGAACGATGAGCTGAAGATAATGGCATACGAAGTAACGTTCTACCAAAATGCCGGCGCTGCTGCCGATCTGTCGCCGGCCGTTTTGGAACGTACATTATTTCATTGCACCAATTCTTATTTCATTCCCAATGTAAAAGCCACTGCTTACAGTTGCAGAACGCATTTACCGCCCAATACGGCTTTCCGCGGATTCGGCGGTCCACAGGGAATGTTCATGATAGAAGCGGCTATTGCCAAAGCCGCTGAAGCGCTGGGAATACCCGCTTCCGTTATACAGGAAAAAAACCTGCTGCAAACGGGCGATGAATTTCCTTACGGACAAAAAGCGCAAAGTGAAGCGCCCGAATGCTGGCATAAGGCCAGCGCATTATACAACCTCGCACAAATGCATAAGGAGGTGGAATCCTTCAACGCTTCCGGTAAATGGCGCAAAAAAGGCCTGGCCTGTATGCCCATTTGTTTTGGTATTTCATTTACAAAAACCCTGATGAACCAGGCGCGGTCGCTGGTGCATGTGTATACAGACGGAAGTGTAGGCATCACTACCGGCGCAGTTGAAATGGGCCAGGGGGTGAATACAAAGATCCTGCAGGTAGCCGCACAGGTGTTCTCCATTCAACCCGGTAAAATAAAGATCCATACTACCAATACTTTTAAGATCGCCAACACCTCTCCTTCTGCGGCCAGCGCCACCGCCGATCTCAATGGCAAGGCCACCCTGATGGCCTGCAACGCCATTGCCGGCAGGCTGAAGAAAATGATAGCGGAAGAACTGAATACCGATGTAGCTGCTATTACGTTAAAAGATGAATACGTTTGGGTAAACGGGGAAAGAACCGATCGTGACTGGAAATCGCTGGTAATGGCCGGACATATAAAACGCATTGGCTTATCGGAGCATGCCCATTACGCTACACCCGAAATACATTTCGATGCCACAAAAGAAAAAGGTCATCCCTTTGCCTATCATGTTTATGGCACCGCCATTGTTGGCGTAACGGTTGATTGTATCCGTGGCACTTATACCGTTGACACGGTAAAAGTAGTGCATGATTTTGGCGCCAGTATGAATATGGCGGTAGACCTGGGACAAATTGAAGGCGGCATTGTACAGGGCATTGGGTGGATGACCATGGAAGAAGTGGTGTATGACGACAAAGGAAAACTGCGCTCCAATGCGCTTTCAACATATAAGGTGCCTGATATTTATTCAGTGCCGGAAGAGATAGCTGTCGATTGTCTGCAAACACCGAACGACAACCTCGCCATCTTCCGGTCGAAAGCCGTTGGCGAACCGCCATTGATGTATGGCATTGGCGCTTATTTTGCATTACGTAATGCGGTACGCGCATTCAATGCTACAGGAGAATTTCCGTTCTCCGCCCCTATGACACCCGAAAAAGTATTGATGGCGTTATACGAAAAACAAAAGGAAGGAGCTATTGAAACCCATGAAGAAACAATTAACCATCTGGCAGTTGATAAATAAAAGCCTGCAGCAACAGGTACCGGTGATGTTGTTGTATGTGCTGCAGAGCGAAGGAAGCAGTCCGGGCCGGCAGGGATTTTTTATGGCGGTGAATGCAGCCGGCGACACCGAAGGATCGATCGGCGGCGGTATAATGGAGCACAAATTTGTAGAAATGGCAAAAGAGCAGTTAAAGGAAAACGTGCACCTGGGCTTTTCCGATCTGCGAAATGCGTATACGGTGGAACCGCAGATCACGATCAAAAAACAATTTCATAATAAATCTGCTGCCGGCAATCAAAGCGGTATGATCTGCTCGGGTGAACAAACAATGCTGCTTTACCGCGTTATGCCCCAGGATACTCCTGTAATACAAAAGATCATTAAAAGCCTTGAACAACATCAAAACGGCACATTGCAGTTATCTTCTTCCGGAATACAATTCAATGCGAGCGTTCCTGCCGGCAATTTCTATTTTTCCATGACCTCGGAAACAGACTGGGTGTATCGCGAAAAGACTGGTTTTATCAATCACCTGCATGTTATCGGGGCCGGGCATTGTGCACTGGCGCTTTGCCGTATGATGCAGGACATGGATTTCTATGTTCATTTGTATGACGATCGTTCAAGCCTGAAAACTTTTATCGAGAACCGGTATGCCCATCAGAAAAAAGTGATCGATGACTATGAAGCGCTGGCCTCCCTGGTGCCGGAAGGCGATAACCAGTATGTGGTGGTGATGACGGTAGGTTACCGAACCGATGACATGGCGCTGCGGGCGCTTTGGAAAAAGAAATTCAGGTACCTGGGCTTGTTGGGAAGTAAAAGTAAGATCGAGAAAATGTTCACTGATTACCGGAAGGAGGAGATACCGGAGACGCTATTACAAAATATTCATGCGCCGGTAGGAATTGCCATCCATAGTGAAACGCCGGAAGAAATTGCCATTAGCATTGCGGCGGAGATCATTCGGGTGAAGAATAGCGTTTGAGTATCTCATCCAGATTTTTAATTTTAGACAAATGCTCGTTTGCCTCTTCTATTTTACGAGCAACCGCGCCTGTAGGTTTCGCAGGCTTCAAATTATCATCAACAGTAAATGTAAACTCTCTTTTAAACAGCTTACTGTAAAATTTCAACTTCTTTTTCATATTTCAAATTTAATCAATTTTCTCTTAACTAAAAACGCCTTGACATTCAACTCCTTATGAAATGGAACAAACTCCCAGTTTCCATTTAGGTCAGCTAATATATCAAATGTCTCAGACAGCTCCTCCAAATGCAAACTAATCGCCATCCTATACAACCGGGTCCTATGCTCTGTACTACCTGCAAAGAATATATACCGTTCAGGAAATCTATTTGTATATCTATCAACGACATTTACGATAGTAGCTAAAATCTTATTCCTATCACCATTATTACTAATGGATAGATCATCAAGATTTCCATATTCATTAATATCTCCAAATGCCAGGTTAAAAATATAAGGTATTAATGTAGGTGTAAACAACACCTGCTTAGTAATATTGCCATTATGCCTTTACTGATAAACTCAAATGAGCTAAAGTCTGCACCAGTATTCACATTCTCGTATACCTCATACTTCATCCCTCAAAAATATAGGATACCCCTAACTGTTCCCCAATACCCTCAGCCTATTTCAATATTTCTTGATCATAAACAAATCAACACATCACATCAACCAGTCCCATTTTAAACTCACCCCACTAAAATTATTTACCCGCTGCACAAAACCGTATCGCTTTTTTGCTTAACTTAAATAATTGCCTGCCATTCGTATTTCCATTAATACATACCTGAATTTCATATTTATCTATGCATCTGACACCAAGAGAATCGGAAAAACTATTACTGTTTTTAGCCGGCGAACTGGCAGAAAAACGAAGGGCGCGTGGATTGAAATTGAATTACCCCGAAGCGATTGCGCTTATCAGCAGCCACCTGCAGGAAGCAGCCCGTGACGGCAGATCGGTTGCCGAACTCATGCAATACGGCGCAACTATCTTAACCCGCAACGATGTGATGGAAGGCGTGCCTGAAATGATCCCCGAGATCCAGATCGAAGCCACTTTTCCCGATGGCACCAAACTCGTAACGGTGCATGATCCTATCAGGTGATCTGGCCATTATAAATTTCATTATGGGTGCCATTAATAGCGAGCCTTGAAACGGAACAACCAGAAACAAAAAACAATAAACCATAAACTGCCTATGATCCCCGGAGAATACATTTTACAACCTGACGATATCATTGCCAATGCCGGCAGGGTAACCGCGGTTGTCACTGTTGTCAATACCGGCGACCGGCCGGTTCAGATCGGTTCTCATTTTCATTTCTTTGAAGTGAACCGGCAATTACAGTTCAACCGGCAGGCTGCATATGGTATGCGGCTTAACATACCGGCAGGCACAGCCGTAAGGTTTGAACCCGGGGAAGAAAAAGAAGTGCCGCTGGTGGCTTTTGGCGGCGCACAAAAAATATATGGATTCAACAACCTGGTAAACGGTGACCTCGCCGAAGAAAACAAAGCCCAATCGGTTCAAAATGCGTTGAGCAATAATTTCAAAAACCAGTCTGCATGAGCCTGCCCATCAACCGCATCAAATACGCCAATATGTATGGCCCAACAACGGGCGATAAAGTACGCCTTGGCGATACAGAACTAATTATAGAGATCGAAAAAGATCATACGGTATATGGCGATGAAGCCAAATTCGGCGGCGGCAAAACCATACGCGACGGCATGGCGCAATCTGCCCGCGCCACACGCAATGAAGGCGTACCTGATCTGGTGATCACCAGTGTAATGATCATCGATCATTGGGGTATAGTAAAAGCTGATATCGGTATCAAAGACGGGAAGATCGTGGGCATTGGCAAAGCAGGCAACCCCGATACCATGGATGGCGTGGATGCCAGCCTGGTCATCGGCGCGGCTACCGAAGTGCATGGCGGCGCAGGCCTCATTGCAACTGCCGGTGGTATCGATTCGCATATTCATTTCATTTGTCCGCAACAGATAGATCATGCATTGTTCAGCGGCATCACCACCATGATCGGCGGCGGTACAGGGCCGGCCGATGGCACCAACGCCACCACTGTTACCCCCGGCGCATGGAACATACAAAAGATGCTGGAAGCGGCAGATGCTTTTCCTGTGAACCTGGGCTTTTTAGGTAAAGGCAATTGTGCGGGATTACCGCCGTTGGAAGAACAGATCGCGGCAGGTGCATTGGGATTGAAGATCCATGAAGACTGGGGCAGTGCGCCGGCCGTTATCGACGCTTCGCTGCGGATCGCCGATCAGTTCGACGTTCAGGTGGCTATTCACACCGATACATTAAACGAAGCCGGATTCCTGGAAGATACCATCAACGCTATCAATGGCCGCACCATTCACACTTATCATACGGAAGGTGCCGGTGGCGGACATGCGCCAGATATCATAAAGGCTGCTATGTACCAGCACATTCTCCCCTCTTCTACCAACCCTACCCGCCCCTTCACCGTAAATACGATCGACGAGCACCTCGATATGCTGATGGTTTGTCATCACCTTGATAAATCGGTACCCGAAGATGTATCCTTTGCCGATTCGCGGATTCGCCCCGAAACAATTGCAGCGGAAGATATTTTACACGACATGGGCGTTTTCAGTATGATGAGTTCCGATTCGCAGGCCATGGGGCGGGTGAGTGAAGTAATTACCCGTACCTGGCAAACCGCCCATAAAATGAAGATCCAACGGGGCGCTTTACCCGAAGACAGCGGTAAAGGCAACGATAATTTCCGGGTAAAAAGATATGTAAGCAAGTATACCATCAACCCGGCCATCACGCACGGAATTGCTGCGTATGTGGGTTCGCTTGAAGTTGGCAAACTGGCGGATCTCGTTTTATGGAAACCTGCTTTGTTTGGCGCGAAACCTGAAATGATCATCAAAGGGGGTATGATCATCGGCAGCAGAATGGGTGATCCCAATGCTTCCATCCCTACCCCGCAACCTGTGCTCTACCGGCATATGTTCGGGGCTTATGGCAAAGCATTGCATACGACCTGCGCAACATTTGTGTCGAAATTATCGCTGGAGAAAAATATAGTACAGCACTATGCATTGCAAAAAATGGTGTTGCCGGTAATGAACTGCCGCAATATTGCAAAAAAGGATATGGTCCATAACGACGCCACACCCGTTATTGAAGTGAACCCCGAAAATTATGAAGTAACTGTAGATGGCCGGCCGGTAACCTGCGAGCCGATAGCCGTGGCGCCGCTGGCGCAACGATATTTCCTGTTCTAAGTTTAAAACCACCAATTTCCACGAATGATAATACAACAAAAATCAGGTAACCTAAACACGATCGACATCAACAACCGCAGTATCGACTGGCTGCAACTGGAATGGTTTGAGGCCAGTAAACGGATCCTGCGTAAACAAACCCGCTCAGGCAACGATATTGCATTAAAATTTCCTGACAGGAACCCGGCGTTCACCCAGGGCGATGTGCTGTATGAAGATGACACGATTATCATCGCTGTAGATATTTTGCCATGCGAAGTGCTGGCTATTCAACCGGCCAGCCTTTTTGAGATGGCATCGGTATGTTATGAGATCGGTAATAAACACCTGCCTTTGTTCTATGAAAAGGACGAACTGATGGTGCCTTTTGAAATGCCGTTGTTCCGGTTATTATCTGCCCAGGGTTATGTTGTAAAACAGGATAAAAGGAAATTGTTACAACCGCTAAAAACGACAGTTGCGCCACATGGGCATGGCAACAACAGCCTTTTCTCAAAGATCATGCAACTCACAAACGCCGGTGTATGAACCCTTCCCTGCTGCGTCTTTTACAATTAAGTGATCCCGCTTTGCCTGTTGGCGGCTTTTCGCATTCCGCCGGCCTGGAAACCTATGTACAATCGGGAATGGTAAACGACGCGGCCACAGCCAGCGCATTTATCACCGGCATGTTATCGCAGAACATTCATTATACCGATGCGGCCCTTCTTTCAATGGCATACGATAAGATTACCGATAATCAGTATACCGGCATTCAACAACTCGATGATCTGTGCACTGCCGTCAAACTCCCAAAGGAAATGCGGCAGGCCAGCCAGAAGCTGGGCATACGGCTCATAAAGATCTTTCAACCCTTATGCAATGATGAATGGCTGAACCGGTATGCAACGGCTATCCGGTCAAAACAATTGCACGGGCATTATTGCCTTGCATTTGGGATCATAGCCCACGCCCTGCAAATAGAAAAAACAGATGCGCTTACCGGTTTCTATTACAATGCAGCGGCAGGTTTTGTAACCAATTGCGTTAAACTGATCCCGTTAAGTCAGCAGGTGGGACAGCAGCTGTTGTTCTCCTTACAACCGCTCATCGCAGCGCTTGTTCAAAAGAATCAGCACCCTGATATTGAAATGACCGGCCTTTGCTGTACGGGTTTTGATCTCCGCAGCATGCAGCACGAGCAATTGTATTCGAGATTGTATATGTCGTGAAACCGAACAAAAACAAACACATGAACAGAACATATATAAAAATAGGCATCGCAGGCCCGGTTGGCTCGGGCAAAACGGCATTGATAGAACGATTGACCCGGCGATTGTATCCCGCTTATAGTATCGGCGTTATCACCAATGATATTTATACGAAAGAAGATGCCGAATTCCTTACACAAAACAGCGCCCTGCCTGCCGATAGAATTATTGGCGTGGAAACGGGTGGTTGTCCGCACACGGCCATCCGCGAAGATGCCAGTATGAACCTGGAGGCCGTTGAAGAAATGGCTGCGCGATTTCCCGGCGTGCAGATCATATTCATTGAAAGCGGCGGCGATAACCTGTCGGCTACGTTTAGTCCAGACCTGGCCGATTGTACCATATTTGTGATAGATGTGGCAGAGGGCGATAAAATTCCCCGCAAGGGCGGTCCCGGCATAACCCGCAGCGACCTGCTGGTGATCAATAAAATTGATCTTGCGCCCTATGTTGGCGCCAGCCTCGAAGTGATGGAGCGCGATGCGCGCAAAATGCGCAATGGCCAGCCATTCGTATTTACTGACCTGGTGAAGGGCGACGGGCTGCCCGATGTGATCAGCTGGATAAAAAAGTATGCATTACTGGAAGAAACAGCAGAACCGGTTTTATTCAGATGATCGCCCATTTGCACATACAAACCGCTTTGCGCAATGGTATCACTTACCTTAAGCAAAGTTATTGCACGCCGCCCTTTAAGGTTGCCAATATTACCGAAGATAAACAGGCCGGCCCGTTACACCTGATGCTGATGTGCTCATCGCCCGGCATCCTGGAGGGCGACGATTACCGGATAAAGATAAGCCTGGGAGAAAACAGCCACCTGCACCTGCATACGCAGTCGTACCAGCGATTGTTCAATATGAAACACGGCGCCCGGCAAAACATGGAAGTATACCTGCAAAAAGGCGCCGCACTTATTTACATTCCACACCCGGCAGTACCTCATAAGCAGGCCCTTTTCACCACCAACAATAAAATATACCTGCAGGGTAATAACCGGCTGGTGTGGGGAGAAATGCTCACCTGTGGCCGCAAGCTCAATGGCGAACAATTTGATTTCATCAAATATCACAGTATAACCGATGTATATCTTAACGGGCGGCTGGCCATCAGGGAAAACTGGCTCGTTCAGCCGGGCATTACCGATGTGTATGCCATTGGTCAATGGGAAGGGTATACACACCAGGCCAGTTTGATAATACTTGATGAACAGGAAAACATTACATCATACCACGACAATATCAATAGCTATTTATCGCAACAAAAGGAGATCACTTACGGCATCAGCGCCCTCCCCGTTACCGGCATTATTGTACGTATTTTAGGTTATAAAGCGGAACAATTGTTCAATTGCCTGAATCGCATCGCTGCGCTGGCCACAGCCAGCAATAGTGTTCCTGCAAAAAACCCGGGCAGGCATGTTATCTGAATTACAAATACTGGTATTTACGGCCGCAGGCATTGCCTGTTTGCATACCCTTACCGGGCCCGACCATTATTTACCATTTATTGCGTTGTCAAAGGCAAGGGGCTGGCGTTTTGGCAAAACCCTTATGTGGACCATCATCTGCGGCTGCGGTCATGTGTGGAGCTCTGTGATATTGGGTTTGGGCGGTGCTGCCCTTGGCTGGTCATTATCAAAGATCGCGTGGCTGGAGCATATTCGCGGGGGAGCAGCAGGCTGGTTTTTATTGCTGTTCGGATTTGGCTACGGCATGTGGGGTTGGGTCAGGGCTTACCAAAACAAAACCCATAAACATTTTGATACTGTTGAAGACGGAACTATTTATGTGTACGAGCATAAACATGGCGAAGCGGTGATGCCCAAAGAAAGGTATAAGGTAACACCCTGGGTAATGTTCATTATTTTTTTATTGGGCCCCTGCGAACCGATGATCCCGCTGTTGTATTTTCCGGCAGCCAAAAATAATTGGTGGGGCATGTGTTTGCTGATCATTGTATACACTTTCTTCACCATTGCCACCATGGTAGCAATGGTTATTATGGGTTATTATGGGGTGTCATTTTTGAAAACGGAAAAGCTGGAACGGTATGTTCACGCCCTTGGCGGACTAACCATCTTTATTTGCGGTTTTGGAATGCTGCTTTTAGGCTGGTGAGTGATCTCCATTCGCAGCGTGAAGCTTGCGGCCTGTATTTGTATTCGCTTGCAGCTTGTACTCACTCCCTCACAACAGTGCCGGTAATATACCCATACGGTTCATCGGTAGCTATGAAGATCTCGTTCTTATTATCCACCCCAAACTGCTCGAGGTTGAAAAGGATATGGTGTTTGTTCGGCATGTTCAATGTGATGTCGTTCACCGCTGCATATTTCTCCAGCACCGCCTCTCCCATGGCGAATAACGTATGTTGCACCGAAAGGCTTTGATGATTGGCAAATGTTTGCAACAGGGTAGTTCGTATGCCATTGAATAACTCAACAAAAAGCACATTGGAGGAATTGTAGGTCCAGCTTACTTCGCATTGGGTAGAAAAAATGCGGTCGCTGGTTTCTTTCAATGTGGTATACTGATCTTTTATATAATGCTCAAAACCTGAGTCGGTAGTTTTTAAGATCAACAGATCGGTAATACCGGAAGTAACTGTAATGCCTTTATCATTCTGTACAATTACGGCGGTATGTTTTTCATTGCCCCCGCTGCAATAGGCATGTGGATGGTAAGCGCCGTCAAAACGCAAGCGCTTCCAGCTATGTTCGGTCAATTCAATTCGCGCCTGGGAAATAGACGGGTTATTACTGATAAAGTAATTGGCGAGGTACAAACCAAACGACTCTATGGAAGAAACAAAATGTTCCTTCGCCAATGCATACACCGTGTTCTTTTGCGTATCGGTAGGAAGTATTTTGGTATTGTCGCCAATGGTATGGGCCGTTTCGAAATCACCTTCCAGCACCACATTCACGGAGATCTGCCTGAACTCATGGTATTCGGGGTGCCGGATGATCTTTGACAGGTTTACAGCGTTCTTACCATACGTGTTCTTTCCCAGTTTAATAGACATAGCAGCGTATTTTGGTTAATGTATACTCAATTTAAAGAATTAATTGTCTATTTTTAATAGCAACTACAATTATTCAAATATGAACTTCCGGGTCATCAGCGGTAAGAATATCTGCACACCTGAAGGGATCAGGGAAGGTTATGTATCTATACGTAATGGGCTCATCGAAGGTTTCCATACCGGCGAATCACCAGCCTGCAATCACGAAGCCATTGATATTGGCAACTTGTTGCTGATGCCCGGGCTTGTTGACCCACATGTTCACCTGAACGAACCTGGCCGTACCGGTTGGGAAGGGTTTGCTACCGGCACGAGGTCAGCAGCAGCCGGCGGTATTACCACCCTGGTAGATATGCCGCTGAACTCCTCACCCGTTACCACAACCGCCACCGCGTTTGATAAAAAAGCCGAAGCCGCAACAGGACAGTTACAGGTAGATTGTGGTTTCTGGGGTGGCATTATTCCCGGAAATGAAAAAGAGATACCCCAACTGGCAGAAAAAGGCGTATTGGGTTTTAAAGCGTTCCTTACGCATTCGGGCATCGATGAATTTCCCAATGTTACGGAACACGACCTGCATAAAGCCATGCCCGTTATCGCCCGGTATAATTTGCCATTGCTGGTACACTGTGAACTTAGCAATAACCAGCAACCCCAGCCGGGGAATGATGAGCGTTCTTACCGGCACTATCTCTCTTCGCGGCCAATGGCCTGGGAAGATGAAGCCATTGCATTGATGATACGGCTGTGCGAACAGTACCAGTGCCATGCGCATATTGTACACCTGTCATCAGCGGGTTCAATTGCACAAATAAAACAGGCCAAAGCAAAAGGACTGCCCCTCACTGTTGAAACGGCCCAACATTATTTGTATTTCAATGCAGAAGAAATACCCGATGGGCAAACCGCTTTTAAATGTGCGCCGCCCATTCGCGAAAGAGCAAACAATGAACAACTATGGCAGGCATTGCAGGAAGGAATCATTGATTTTGTTGCTACCGATCACTCCCCTGCCCCTCCGGATATAAAAGAAATAGCATCGGGCAATTTAATGAAAGCCTGGGGCGGCATAGCTTCGCTGCAACTGGCATTGCCCGTTCTCTGGACGGCGGCACGCAGCCGAAATATACCAGTTACCGATATGGCCAGATGGCTTGGCACGAACCCCGCCCAGCTGCCTGCAGGATTAAGTAAACTGAAAGGTAAGATCGCCCGGGGCTATGCAGCCGATCTTGTTGCATGGGACCCCCATAAAAAATTCATCGTTACCCCCGAACAATTGCATCATAAACATAAAACGACCCCGTACCTGAACCAGGAATTGTATGGTGTGGTAGAACAAACCTGGCTGGCCGGAGAATTGATTTATGACAATGGAAAATTCCCTGCACTAAATAAAGGAAAAATAGTTACACTTGATACCCCATAATCAACAACTGGCAACCGTCATCCTGCAACGGATCAATGAACTGGCTTCCATTAGTGAAGCCCCCGGCGTTATAACCCGTACGTTTGGCACCGATGCATTTGTAAAAGGACAAACGCTTGTTGCCCAATGGATGCAACAGGCCGGGTTACAAACCCGCATCGACAATATCGGCAATGTAAGAGGCAGACTGCCATCTTCCGTACCCGGCGCCAAAACCCTGGTGATCGCATCACACATAGATACCGTGTTCAATGCCGGTAAATTCGACGGGCCGCTCGGTGTGCTGCTCGGGCTTGCCCTTATTGAACAACTTATTGAGCAAAAGAGAACGCTGCCCTTTCATCTTGAGCTTATCGCCTTCAGTGATGAAGAAGGGTGCCGGTTTCATACAACCTACCTGGGCAGTAAGGTTGTGGCCGGACAATTTGACGCCCAACTGTTGAATAAACAGGACGCCAACGGAACTTCACTGGAAAATGTATTACAGGCCATGGGCAGCCATACTACATTACTGCCACAGGATGCCATTCGCGCCGGCGAATGGTTGGGATATTTTGAGGTGCACATTGAACAGGGGCCAGTATTGTATGAAAAAAATATTCCTGTTGGCATAGTTACCGCCATTGCAGGGCAAAAAAGAATAGCGCTCACCTTTAAAGGCGAAGCAGGTCATGCAGGCACCGTACCCATGCATATGCGAAACGATGCGCTATGCGCTGCTTCTGAATTTATACTTGAAGTGGAAAGGTTTGCCGGCAGCCATATGCAATCCGTGCTGGCAACCGTTGGCACAATGAACATTCACAATGCCGCCAGCAATGTTATCCCGGGCGAAGTAAGTTGTACCCTCGACCTTCGCAGTCCCAACCACCAGGTATTGTCATCCTGTTATGCCTACCTTGAACAATTGGGCACGGCCATTTGCCAGCGGCGAAATATTATTTTTGAGTGGAACCTTGTGCAGGAAACAAAACCGGTAAATTGTGATGCCAACATGAGCAGGTTGCTGGCTGCTTCGGTTCGCCAGTGTGGTTATGAGGTCGTTAACATGGTAAGCGGTGCAGGACACGATGCGGTGGCCGTTGCACCGGTATCGCCGGTAACCATGTTGTTCGTTCGTTGCTTTAAAGGCATAAGCCATAATCCGTTGGAAAATGTAGAATTGAAAGACCTGGCCGCTGCGGTAGATGTATCGGCAGCATTTTTACAATCACTTATTCAAAAATATAACAAGGGGTAATATGGAAATATCAGCGCTGACAAGAACGGTAGTAAAAAGCAATCATGCGGTTATTTGTCCCGATGGATATGTTAACAGTAATGTGCCCGGCTGGACGAACTGTACGGTCAATGTGATCATCAATGAACAAATGGGCGCACGGCTTTGTCAAACCCTGGTCACTTTGCAAAAAGACGGCAGCCTTACCGGCAGTACCCAACAATCGCAAATATTCTTTTATGTAATAGAAGGCGAATGCAAGGCCTCGGTAAATGGGGAAACAAAAATACTGACCGGCGGACAATTCGTATATGTGCCCATTCAAAAAGAATATGTGTTTGACGATCCTGCGCCCGGCACAAGGATCCTGACCTTTCATAAAGTGTATGAGCCTTTACAGGAAGCGCCGGTGCCGTTAACCCTTTTCGGCGATGCGGCTGCTGTGCCCGGTCCGGTTTACCTTAATGATCCTGCATTGCGGCTACAGGTATTATTGCCCGATAATTTATCGTTCGATATGGCGGTGAATATTTTCACCTATGATCCCGGCGGTCATTTACCGTTTGTAGAAACGCATATCATGGAACATGGTTTGCTGTATTTGCAGGGGCAGGGGGTTTATATGCTCGACAATCAGTGGTATCCAATAAAAAAAGGCGATTCTATCTGGATGGCCCCTTATTGTCAGCAGTGGTTCACCGCCATGGGCAAAGAACCGGCTGTTTATATCTATTACAAGAACGTGAACAGGTTTCCCACAGTTGTATAAAGTGAGAGAATTTGATATTTACAGGACTTTCACAGCCTGCGCCGATGAAGCCGGGGATTTGCCGTTTCACGTTCACGTCTTAAAAATCAATAACTATGACCATTGCCGAATTCGATCATCTTGATGTGGAAGAGAAAAAGAAATTGCTGCATAGCTGTTGTGGAAGCAGTACCTGGGTAAATAAAATGATATCGGCATTACCGGCCGAAGACCTGGTAGATCTGCTGGAAATAGCCGAAGAACAATGGTATGCCTGTCAGGAAGCCGACTGGCGGGAAGCATTTTCACAACATCCTAAAATTGGCGATCTCGATTCGCTGAAAGAAAAGTTTGCCGCTACGGCAAATTGGGCGGAAGGAGAACAATCATCGGTAAAACAGGCATCGGAACAAACCCTTGAACAACTGGGCGAAGGCAACCAGGTATATGAACAACGGTTTGGTTACATCTTCATCGTTTGCGCCACCGGTAAATCGGCCGATGAAATGTTGCAGTTATTAAACCAGCGGTTGTACAACAATCCGGAAGTGGAGATCCAGATTGCCATGGAAGAACAACTGAAAATTACCAGGCTAAGACTGGAAAAACTGTTCGGCATAACGACCTAAATCATAACCATACATGAGCCAGTTAACCACCCATATTCTCGATACCACCCACGGTAAACCTGCGGCTGGTGTGCAGATCGTGTTATACAGGCAGCACCATCCCGATTGGAGAGAAATAGTGCGCGGCTTCACCAATAACGATGGCCGCATTACCGACTGGCTGCCGAAAAACGAATTGCTATCCCCCGGGCAATACAAGTTGAGGTTTGAAACGGGTGAATATTATAAACATTTGATGATCGATCCATTTTATCCGTTCGTGGAAGTGGTATTCTCCATTTCCGATTCATCGCACTATCATGTGCCTTTGTTGTTAAATCCGTTTGGTTATTCCACCTATCGCGGCTCCTGATGGGCAGGCCGGAAAATGGCCACCCAACCTGTTGCAAAAAATCATATTTTACAATAAAGACGAACTATGAAATTTTCCATACCGGAAAATGAGCAATCTGCGCTGATGCAGCAATTGCAAACAGCCAATCTCAGATTCCAGCAAACATATCCCGGCGACAAACCTGATCGCCAACCCGTGCATACGGTATATGGCGGCGCCAATTTATTCAAAGCCGACACCTGTGTTAAAATGGGTGAGATCGCATTGAAGAACCTGCAAACGTATGCGCCCAATTTTGTAGTGCTGGCGAATGTATTGCAGTTGAACGGATATGAACATTTACCAAAGCATGAAAGCGAAATAGAAGCGCTGGCAAACAAACTGGCTGCAATGACCGAAACACAGCGCAAACAGGAACCAGCCTGGCTTGCGTTTACGGTGTACAACAAGATAATTGCCAAACTGCAAACAGAGGCGGTGGAAGATTTCAGAATTGATTTTGAGGACGGGTTTGGCAACCGGCCAAATGAGGAAGAAGATGCTACAGCGGTACAAGCTGCGCGGGAGTTGGCGGCGGGAATGAAAAACAACACGATCTCCCCTTTCATCGGTATTCGCATAAAACCTTTTACCGAAGACCTGAAACTTCGCGGTGTACGCACGTTGGATATTTTTCTGTCTGCCCTGCTTGAACAAACCGATGGTATATTACCGCGTAATTTCGTGGTGATGTTGCCGAAAGTTACTATTCCTGAACAAGTTGTGACGCTTGTTCGTTTGTTTGAAATACTGGAAAAAGCGAATGGGTTAGCCCCGGGGTCGTTAAAAATGGAAACCATGGTAGAGGCAACCCAGATCATAATGGATGAAGAAGGCCGAAACCCTTTGTTACGGATAATCAAAGCCAGCGAGGGGCGATGTATTGCCGCGCATTTTGGAACGTATGATTATACTGCTTCCTGTGGAATTACGGCCAAATATCAAACTATGGCGCATCCTGTTTGCGATTTTGCCCACCACATGACCAAGGTGGCGCTTGCAGGAACCGGTATTTTTTTATCGGATGGCGCAACTAATGTGATGCCCATTGGTGCACACCGGGGGCACCAGCTCAGCTTTGAGCAGATGGCTGAGAACCGGGAATCGGTACACCAGGCCTGGCGTACAGGTTTTCACCACACCATGCATTCGCTTATCAATGGCTTTTACCAGGGGTGGGACCTGAACCCGGCCCAGTTACCCATGCGTTATGCGGCTACCTATAATTTCTTTTTGAATAGTTATGAAGATGCGGTTTTCCGGTTAAAGACCTTTGTTGAACGCGCGGCTATTTCTACATTGACAAAAGACATCTTCGACGATGCCGCTACGGGGCAGGGACTGCTGAATTTCTTTTTAAAAGCGATGAATTGCGGCGCCATTACCGCGGAAGAAGCCACGGCTACCGGACTTACGATCGATGAAATACGCAGCCGGTCGTTTTATCGTATACTGGAAGGAAGAAGAAAAAAATAGTTACTGTTATAAATGCAACAACCCATCAGGGCCCTTCGGCTATGATGGGTTATTGCATTTATATAAATCGGTAAGCCAGATTACAGGATGGGGACAAACTCTTCTCTAAAACGGAAGCGGTTCCTGACCAAGTGCACACCCCTGTTTTTCTGATTCCTGACGGTATGCACCGAAAGCCGCATTTGCCGGGCTATTTCGTGGCAATCGAGGCCTTTGGTATAACTCAGCAACATGACTTCTTTACATTTTTCGGGAAGCTCGTTTACAATATTATGAACCTGTTGTAAAACCTCGGCATGAATAGCTTCATTCATGACCTCAGTTTCAATATCGTTCGATTGCTGACGGATGTTTTCCCTGATGCGGGCTTGGTACTGAGCCTTCTGATTATGGTTTAAACAGGCATTGCGGGTACTGATGTACAAAAACGCTTTTACCGCATAAACCGTTTTAAAGTCTGACTGCCTTTGCCAGAGCTTTACAAATACATCAGTGACTATATCCTGGGCAATGGCAGCATCATTGACAAGGCGGCGGGCAAAGAAACAAAGAGCTGGGTTGAACAAATGAAATACTTTTTCAAACTCGGGTAACTTCTGCTGCTTAAGACGTTTACTTTTCTCATTCGTTAAAGTGTCTGTATTCCTCATGATCATGTAGTTTTTGAAATGTCGCAACACATTTTTTAGTCTTTCCTTTTCATGGCTTCGTTGAACAAGTGGATATTTTGGAGGTTGATACAGGTTTCGTTAAAGACCGGCTGCAGCCCCGATGGCCAAACAGCCGGTGCGTTCTTCCATGTGATAAAAAGTTGTTTATTATGCTGTTAATAAACTGATTGCTGACTTATCATTTCTGTTGTACAAGTTTGCTGTAGCCTTCCCGGGATGAAACAAATTCCATTTTTGTTACTACCGGGCCTTTCCATTGTGTAAAAAACTTTCTAATACTTTCCATTATATAAAAACACCGGTGATGCCCGTTTTTACTAAAGCCGGGAAAAATAATTTCATTTATAATGGTTGCAATGTTAACTATTTATACATATGGGTGATTTTGAATTGATAAGGATCCCTTTGGAAAGCTGCAGGAGATAAACAGAGGAATTCTTTACAATAGCGGCAGAGAGAATAAACAAAGAATGAAGATTTTAACCATAAACATTAAACATTTTACTTAGTCGTATTTTGCGTTTTATCAATAAGTAATCAATAACGAAATATTTTTATAATATCTATTCGCTTTCTCCTAACTTTATTTGAGAAATGAAAATGAGATCATGCTTTCAGCTCATTTTCTACCACCATCCTACTTACCTTCCCGTGCCCCACTTTACCACTACAAGCAAGCCATATTCTTCGTAACCTTTTTCTGGCATCCCGATCCCTGACAAACTTCTCCAATTGCGTTACTGCCACCGCTTTGACTTTCCGCTCTAAACAGCGGACCGGGAGACTTATGCCCATCAACCAACGGGTACAATAATTCTCAATACACTCAATGTTTTTCCTGCTTTTTGAATAATAAAAGCAGCAACATTATGAAACAGACAAGACTACCCTTGTTCCTGTTGGCGTTTGTTATTATGCTAACGGCCCTATCTGCCGTAACCCCTGGTTTCGAATCCAAACCGGTGAAAAAACAGATCAATTATTATTGGTTCGACATTACTAACACCTGGCTTGGCCGACAGAACACCGTTACCAATGAAATGGCGCTTACCGGTCTCGATGAAAGTATATCGAATCCCAAAACACTTGTAGAAAAAGGCTGGGCTCCGGCCAATTGCATGATTGACGGTTTTGGCGTTCCTACACCCATCACATCCAACCCCGACAAAGCGCTGTATTCTCACCCCTGATTCCCGCACCGGCAGGGCGTATCATGTTTAAATACGGATATTCATGCATGCACTTTACGTTAGTAAAGCCGGGATGTGTATGTCCATAAAAAAGGCATGATACGCCTTTCTTTTTATTAGAATTCGTTACTCGTAACCAGGATTTTGTTTCAGGTTGGGCGCAGTTTCCAGTTCAGCAAATGGTATGGGATAGAGTTTATCGTTAGCCTGCCAGCTACTTCCTTTTATTGCACTTAATACTTCATCGGCGCGATTGGTACGTTTTAAGTCGATCCAGCGATGCCCCCATTCGGTAAATAACTCGGTACGTCGTTCCTGTTCTATGGCCTGTAAACATTGCTCTTTGCTGATAGTGGTTGCCAATTCCGGTAAGCCGGCCCGTGTACGGATAATATTGATATCCGATATCGCTTCTTCAACCCTGTTCTGTTTGGCCCGTGCTTCAGCCCGTATCAGGTACTGTTCTGCCAACCGGAATACAACATTATATTCTTCAGGAGGAGTACCGACTGGCGAAAGGTTTAATTTGTATTTGAAAGGAAAATT
Organism: Niastella populi; assembly: GCF_002078015.1. GTDB lineage: Bacteria > Bacteroidota > Bacteroidia > Chitinophagales > Chitinophagaceae > Niastella > Niastella populi. The sequence goes on from NZ_LWBP01000078.1 coordinate 62,015, forward strand.
ATAAGTTTGTCCGTTTGCCATGACTGATCTTATCCAACTGCCCTTTCTTAGGTCACCAGTTTCAAAAGCCTTCCACAAGTGATCCGACACACTATAATTAGGCCTGCCGCTCCCCAAAGGAATAAACATAAATCCTTCTGCTGAATTCTGCCTGTTCTGTACCGGCGCCCATTGAAAAATGACCTCCCTGCTTTGTGATTTAAATACCTCACTTAAATTGTCTTCCATATGGAATTGTCCAGAGTTAATGATGTCAGAAGTAAGCTCATCTGCCCTACTCCAATTACTCAAATGCAAATTAACCCTTGCCAGCAACGCCTTTGCAGCAAAAGACGTGGGGAACCTTTTATCGTTCACTCCGGTCAAGGCATCACCGGCGGCATTTAGATCAAGCACTACTTGATTATATACCTGATCTTCCGGCGTACGCGACATAAGCATATTTACATCAGCATTGGTGCCCAGCACCAGGGGCACATCGCCAAATAAATTCACTAAATAATAATAACACAATGCGCGCACAAACTTCACCTCACCGGATAACCGAGTTTTCAATCCCGAAGTAATACTGTTCGATCTCTCCAACCCTTGTATACAAATATTGCATTGGTATATATACGCATATGCCGCCTTCCATAAATTGGAATTAATCAACGTATTATTTGAATTCAAAATATTCCCGGTAAACTGATCTTCGAAACTGAAAACCATATTTCGTACCAGTTCGTCTGAAGAAAGAGAGGGAAACAAGCTCATCCCCCCATTCAACAGGAATTTGCTATTGCTCATAATTTTAATATACAACCCGGATATCGCAGCCTGCGCCAGCGAATCGCTTGAAAAAACTTCTGGTGAAGTCATCGAATCATCGGGTTCGCCCACCTGAACCAATTTTCTACATCCCGCAGCAGTTAGCATACTGCATATTACTGCAGTACAAAAGCATACTTTATATTTTAACCACATCTTTCTCATACTAATAATTTAAAAACTGAGTTCAATACCGGCAGCTATTGTTCGCAATGGTGGCAATGTATTCAAATCACGCAATTCCGGATCAAGTCCTTTATATTTCGTAATAGTAAACAGGTTTTGGGCCTGTAGATATAACCTGCAATGTTTTATAGCAATATTCTTCATCCATAACGCCGGTAACTGCCATGACAGTTCAATATTTCTTAACCGGGCAAACGTAGCATCTTTGATAAATCCATCCGATGCTACAAATCGTTTCATAGATTCCTTTGCAATATCATTGGCGCTAGTAGTATATTGTTGTATCCCACACTGTTCCAAACATTCCGGCCAGCGATGCAATACCATTACCGGTTGGTTTACCAGTTGTGTGCCGGGAGGATAGAATGAATACATTGGATATAAATAACTACTTGCCCGTTGGTTTCTAATCTCCCAAAATATATCCAGCTGCCAGCCTTTATAATGCACATTTGTTTGCACAGAACCATACCATGCTGGATCTGTATGGCCAAGTATGCGGTAATCTTCCGGAGAACTTATTTCGCCATTGCCATCCTGATCAATAAAATCAAATAACCCTGTTGACGGATCTACTCCTTTATATTGAAAACCGGTCAAAGAAGAAAGTGACTCGCCTATCGTCAGCTTGGTTTTATAGGATGATGTGGAAAGGTTTGGAAATGCGATCAATTTATTACGCGGAATAGTCAGCATTACATTTCCACTTAATTGCCAGTGCTTATTCAGCCGGTTCTTTGTTTGCACCTGCAGTTCCCACCCGGAATTTTGTACAAGGGCCGGGGAATTTTTAGCCGCATAATTATTGAAACCGGTTATACCCGGTAACACATATGCGATCAGTTGATTACCGCTACGGTTGCGGTAATGGGCCGCCGTGATCAGTACACGGTCTTTAAACAGCCCCATTTCAATAGCCGCTTCCAGTTTACGGCTAACTTCCCAACTGTAATTACTGTCGGCCAACTGAACAGGTGTAATACCCGCCCGCCCCAGATAAGCCGAACCAATAATATCCTGCCATTTGTCGAGGTATTTATAATCACCAATCTGGTCATTACCCGTAACGCCATAACTGGCCCTTAACTTCCCAAAACTGATAAAGGGCAAGCGGTTTTTAATAAACGCCTCATTGGAGAAGATCCAGCCAAGGCCGGTTGACCAGAACGTACCTACCTGCCTGCCCGCACCAAACCGGCTGCTGCCATCGGTACGGCCGGTAAGATTGATCAGGAATTTATCAAAGAGAACGCTGTTCAACCGGGCAAAAACGCCACCGTACCGGTATTCTGTTTTTAATTCCTTATGAACCAGGTGGCCGGCAGCATGTACATTTCGTAAATGGTCATCGCCGGGAAATTGTGATGCATCAATAGTAGAAACAGTATTATGTTGTACCTGCATTGTGCTTCCCACCAAACCACTGATCCTGCCAAACCCAAAATACCTGTTATACTCCAGTTGCGGTTCGGCAATCACACTGTTATAACTTACTTTGCCAAAATAGGACAAGCCTTTCGGATCGGGCGTTGTAACCGGATTGATACTTGCCGAAGGCACAATGCTTATTTCATCGAATTGCAACCTGTTGTACCCAAGGCTTGTTTTAAAAACCAGGTTCTTTACAATGCGGTAACTAATATCAAGGTTCCCCAAAATATTGGTTGCTTTTGATTCATACTTCTTATTCAATAAAGCCAGCGGATTGTTGAATGAAAGCGTACCCTGCTGCCAGTTAAACTTACCCGCCGAATCGTATAATACCGGCGTATGAGGCACCAGGTCTTTTATCAGCGCTGTGAGATCATTCTGTATCGACCAGTTTTTATCTCTAAGCCCGATTACCGATAATGTAACATTGAAGCCCGAATCCCTGCTTTGGTAATGAAGGTTAACATGCCCGGATAACCGCTCATTCTTCAGATCACCGGGGAAAACCGTTGTTTCGCGGTGATAGCCTGAACCCAGATAATATTGCAACCGGTCACCGCCGCCTGATAAAGAGAACTGAACGTTATTGGTTACCGCTTGCCCGCCAATAAGCATTTCTTTGAAATCGGTATTCCGGGTAGTATCCCAGTCTATAAGGTCAGGCGCATTTTTTGTATCCACTACCAACCCATCATTCTTCAATGCTTCATTACGCATCAGCACATACTGTTGCGTATTCATCATCTCGGGGTACCGGGTTATTCTGCCAACACCGGTTCTCACATTCAGGTTAAAGACCGGCGTCCCGATCTTTCCTTTTTTGGTGGTGATCAGTATTACCCCATTAGAACCGCGGCTGCCATAAATAGCCGTAGCATCGGCGTCTTTCAAAATTTCGATGTGATCGATATCGCCAATATTAATAAAGGAGAAAGGACTTCGGCCCGATTCCCCAAATATCGAACCGGATGTAACGCCAATGATGGGATAGTTATTGGGCGCATAAGGAACGCCATCTATAATAAACAGGGGATCGTTGGGCGGTAAACTGCCGGGCACAATGCCAATGGAACTTTGCCCGCGTAACTGAACCTTATAGGTAGACCCCGACAGGCCATTGCTTTGGGTGATCAGCAAACCCGGCACCCGCCCCTGCAAAGTACCCAGCGGATCGCTTACCGGCTGCCGGGCAATATCTTTATGATCTATTTTATAAATGGAGCCGGTATTGTACCGTTTTGACGTTTTCCCATACCCGGTGATAACGGTTTCATCAAGGTCTATCACCTGGTGCTTCAACCGGATGGTTACATGTGATTTTCCGTTTATAACCCTTTGCACCGGTTCATAACCCACACTGGAAAAACTCAATAATGTATTTGGCTTAACGGTAATGGAGAATTGCCCTGTATTTGAAGAGAAAGTACCTGCACTGGAACCGCTTTCCGATACTGATACATTTTCAACCGGCTCGCCGGTTTCATTTATGACCTGGCCGGTAACTGTAATCAATTCCTGCTGGTGTATCTGCGCGAAGGTTGAATCGGGGCGAACGGTGATCATATTACCAACGATGAGGTAATTTAGCCCCAGGCCTTTCAGCGCCTGCAGCATCACCTCGTCGATGGTCCCGTTTTTTACGTGTACTGTAACACGATCGGCATGTTGTACAAATTCAGTCCTGTATGCGAAATAATATTTACCATACTTTTCAATCTGCTTCATTACTTTCTTCAATGGAACATTATCCACCGATATAGTATAGGTTTGTGATTGCGCATAAACCGGAACACACGCCACCATACAAAGCATTAACAAGATTCTAGTCATGTCCTACTCTTTGTGATTAGCATTACGCTAATATTACACTAAATAAAAACCAATACACCGGTTATAACCGGTTTGCATAATTCATATCGCATCGGTACACTCAGCACTTCTACCCCTAACTACACTTTATTGAGAAACAATTATCTTACGTCCTTCAACTGTAAACTGTACCCCGCCCGACAACTCAATTACCCGTAACACCTGGTCAAGCGTTGATTGCCGGGTCAGCGTGAGCGTATAATGACCATCAACCCTGTCCGCAAACTCCACATCGTAATCATAATGCCGGGCAATTTGTTGCATGATCCTTTTTATATGCTGATCGTTGAACATAAACAGGTCCTTATGCCAGGCCATCACTTCATGAATATCTGCATACTTAATTACCTCCAACCTGCCATTACCGCTTATCTGCGCCTGTTGTCCCGGTATTAGCACCGTTGTTTGCAATGCGGCACTTTCATTGCCCTTTTCCACCGGCTCGTTCACCACTCTGCCGGTGCCTGCCACCTGCAGGAACTGGTTACTGATCTTCACCTTTCCCTGCAACAACGTGGTTTTGATCACCGGTTCATCACCGTAGGCATTTATATTGAAATGAGTGCCCATTACTTCCACTTTTGCACCAATGCCGAGGCTGCCCGGTATTGAATTAACATATACTATAAACGGTTTCTTTTCAACTTTGCCCAGCGCAACAGGTTCATGGTTCACCTCAAAATATACTTCCCCGGTTATTTGAACAATGCGTTCTTTACCAATAAATGCCGTTGGGTAAGTAATGCTTGAAAAAGCATTTAACCAGGCTTTACTGCCATCGGGCAATTCCAGTACAAACTTTCTTGCCCGCGGGGTTATGAGGGTGTTATACTCCAGTTCAGGTTGTGCATTTCCGGTTGACCATTCATACCGTACCATATCACCACGCTTAAATATAGCCGACCGGTACTGTAAAGCGATATGGCCGTCAACCGCACTATCAAGGTATACCACATCACCGTTAGCCAGTTTCAGTTGAACGCGGTGCAGATCCGGCGCTTTATTATCGTTTATAGCCGACCCCCGCTGTTGAACCAATTCATTCTTTTTATATCTGTCTTTTTGTTTATTGAAAATTGAATTCAAGGCAACCGCGGTAAACAGCAAACACATTACAATGCCTGCATATCCCAGGGCTTTTATAAAACGTTTTCTTCGTTGATCCGGAAACAGCGGCCGCACTTTTCCGCCCGTTTCGGTTATGGATAAACTGTTATATAATTCAACCATGTTATCATAACCCGGACCACTCAACCTTTCAAACAGCAATTGGTTCTCCCCGCAAAGGTTACACCATGCATTCAGTTCTTCATTTTCCTGCACGCTTAATGTATTCCTACGGTGTTTGATAATGAGTTCAGCAATATGTTTATGGGTAGCCACGGCGAAGGGTTTGGTAAACAAAATGATTAACCGTTAGATATAACTAATTACCATACGTGTAAATACAAAATCATCATTCGCATACATCCATTGGTAAAATCGGGAAATCAACCTTCATGTTTGAGCTGCCTGATTAGTAATCAGTGCCACCTTTCAGAATTACTAATTGAGGTTTAACCAGTGGTATCTAAGCCATAAGCCGCAGTAAACATATTGTACGGTATAACAATGACTTGAAATACATGTTATAAAGGACAAGGCAGATTGCATAGATCTGAGGGATATAGAATTATTGGCAATCTCAGTTCGCTATTGGCTGGGGCTGCACGGGGAACGTTATGTGCAAGCATATACGAAAGTAGTAAAAAGAATTCTGAATGGTAAAAAAAAATGAGGGCTTGCAATAAAGGTGACCGTTTTCCGGTATAGGCACGTTAAAGGGCAGCTCCTGATCAAAGGTCTTTCAGTAATGTGGAACCTTTTAACTTGTCAACCCGTCAACACGTCAACCCGTCAACCCGTTAACTTATTAACCTGTCAACCAGTACTCATATGTAATCCCCTGTCAGTAACAGTCATTTCGAACCCCGGGGCGGGTATACCGGCCTTCATCCCTTTCGTTTTCCTTAACTTGCGCGCAAAATTCGTACATGGCCACAGATATCAAATGCCCCAGTTGCGGACACAAGTTTGCCATAGAAGATGCTGTTTCTGAAGAATATAAGAAGAAGTTGCGGGAGCAAATGCTGGTTTTTGTAAAACAGAAAGAAGATGATTTTGCCCGGCGCGAAAAAGACCTGATCGCTCAGGCCCAACATAAAGAAGCAGAGTTTGCCAAAAAGTTGCAGGATGAAACCACCCGCATTCAGCAATCTGTTGAAGTGAACCTTCGCAAAACCATTTCAGCAGATTTCGAGACCAAAATGCAAATGCTGCTGCAAACCAATAAAGACCAGGAGAACAAACTGGTGCAGGCCCGGCAAAAAGAACTGGAATTCCTGCAAAAAGAGCAGGCCCTTAAAAACAAAGAGGCCGAGCTGGAGCTTTCGGTTCAACGTAAACTGCAGGAAGAACGCGTAAAGCTGTCGGAAGAATTGCGCAAACTCGAAGAACAGAAAACAGCTGCCCGGGAAACCGAATACCAGTTCCGGTTACGCGAACTGGAAAAACAGCTCGACGACCAGAAAAAACTGGCCGAAGAAATGCGCCGCAAAGCCGAGCAGGGTTCCATGCAATTACAGGGCGAGGTACAGGAACTTATCCTGGAAGAAATGCTCAAAGCCACTTTCCCCTTCGACCTTGTGAGTGAAGTAGGGAAAGGCGTGCGCGGGGCCGACTGTATCCTCATCATTCGCAATAACCTGGGACAGGAATGCGGAAAGATCATTTTTGAAAGCAAACGCACCAAACATTTCGATAAGAACTGGATCGAAAAACTAAAGGCCGATATGCGCAGCACCTCGGCCGATATAGGGGTTATTGTAACCCAGGCCCTGCCCGACCAGGTGAATACGTTCGGCCAGCTCGACGGCATCTGGATCTGCTCTTTCAGCGATGCGCTGGCATTGGTGCATGTGCTGCGCGATGGGATCCTCAAGATCTTTATGGCCACCAAAACACAGGAAAACCGGGGCGACAAAATGAATATGTTGTATTCCTATTTAACCAGCAATGAGTTCGGTGAACAGTGGAGCGCTATTCGCGAAGGGTTCAGGGCCATGAAACAATCCCTGCAAAAGGAACGCGATGCCATGGAAAAGCTTTGGAAGATGCGCGAAAAGCAACTGGAAAAAGTACTGCTCAACGCGGCCCATATCAAGGGCTCCATTGAAGGCATCGCCGGCAACGACAATATTCAACTGGACCTGATCGATGATGCAGATGCTTTGTTGGTGGATGAATGACCGTTAATATCAGAAGCCAGCCTACTTACAACTTAAAACCTACAACTTAAAACTTCCAACTACCCTCCCGTGATCACCCAGGCAAGCGCCACCTGATCGAAGATCCTGGCCTCTACCGTTAAGGGAATGGGTTCCTGTTTTTTGAACACGAACGGCAGTACAATGGTTTCGTCGGCCTTGAAGGTGATGGGCCCCGATAACTGCATGTGCTGCCTGAAATCAAGTTCCCCATGGCCATACCATTTATAAATGGCCTCTTTGGCGCTCCATAATACAGTAGTGAGCTCGAGGTGCATTTTGGTGAGGTGCAGCCAGTCGTTCAGGAACACCTTTTCGTTGTGATGCAGGAATTTATGTGAAATAGCTACTATACGTGGCGATACCAGTTCAATATCGACCCCCACCCTGCTGGTGCTGCTCACAATAGCTGCAGCGAAATTACCGCCATGGGAAATGGAAAAATGGTACTGCTCGCGCTCCAGGAATGGTTTACGGGTGTCGGCTACCAGTATCTCTTCCAGCGGAAAATCTTCAAACAGGGTCGGCAGCAGGAACCGGCCTGCCAGGTGCTGCAACCGTTTATATGGGTGAGATACTCCCTTTTTAAGGGGTACTTTTTCGAGGTAAAATGCTTCGGGCTCTTCTATTCGCCAGATGCCCAATTTTGTATGTACGTTAATATTATGTGTATAAAACAATGCCACAGTAGCGTTTTAGATTTTACATTGCACCAATTTTCGGGCCGCAGCAAAAAGCCTGTTAATCAACAATCAAATATAAACTAATCACATCACATGATCTTGTCGGATAAACGCATACTGGAAGAAATTGAGAAAGGCAGCATCCGCATTGAACCCTATAAACGTGAATGCCTGGGCAGTAATAGTTACGATGTGCACCTTGGCAAATACCTGGCTACCTACCGGGAGCATATTCTGGATGCCAAAAAACATAATGAAATTGAGTATTTCGAAATACCTGAAGACGGTTTTGTGCTGTACCCCCATGTGTTTTACCTGGGCGTAACGGCAGAATATACCGAAACCCACGCCCATGTGCCTTTCCTGGAAGGAAAATCATCTACCGGCCGCCTCGGTATCGACATTCATGCCACCGCCGGCAAGGGCGATGTTGGTTTTTGCGGCAACTGGACGCTGGAGATCTCGGTAAAACAACCGGTAAAAGTGTACAAAGGCATGCCCATCGGACAACTCATCTATTTCCCGGTAGAAGGGGAAATTGCCGTTAAATACAATGAAAAGAAAAACGCCAAATACAGCGGTCAGCCCGATAAACCGGTTGAAAGCATGATGTGGAAGAATAAATTCTAATGTGCTGATTTGCTAATGTGCTGATGTGCTAATGAATACAGGTAATGAGGATGGATGCTTCGCGGGAGCTTTGCGAATTTAAAGACTGCCAGCGCCTGAATATATTAGCACATTAGCTAATTATCACATTAACACATTTGAACCTCCCCGGTACAAATAAATCAATTCAACAAACACTTTTTTATATAGCAGCTGGCCCATATTTCTTATAATAAGCCACCAACCACGCCACCACTTCATTGTAACTTAATTTTCCGCCTGGCTGGTTATTGGCTTTGAGGTATTCCCCATACAAAAGATCGATGACCGCCTCTATGGGGTTACGGTATTTTTTCACGAACTCCCTTAATTCGCGGTAATCGGCTTTGATACCTGCAGGCAATTGCGCATCGAGCTTCTTGGCTGCCATCGAATCCTGCGCAAACAGGTAATATCTTGAATAGCTGTAAAGGTCAAAATAAACCGAATACCTGAACAATGCATCCTTTGATGATTTGGCTGAAAGATACCCGGCAAAATTGGCTTCGTTCTCCTTTGCATATCCCAACTGGTGGCCTATTTCATGACAGGTGGTAAACGGTTGAATAAACAGCGGCACCGTTGTATTCACCTGCGCTTCACCGCTAAACGGATTATAATAACCCGTATACCCAAGGTAATTGCCGAGATAACTGTATAACGAAGGTTTTACCGACCGGAATGAATAGGTAAAATCCGCCTCACTGCGGGCCAGTTGATCATATGCCGAAACAGCGCCATCGAATAAATTCCTTTTGCGTGATATCGCTTCGCGGTTTACCCGGGAAGCGGAATCGAGCGCATTCAACCGGAACACGATCTGTTCCATCAGCTTTATCAGGTCTTCTTTTGAATAGCGTTGAACGTTCAGCTCTAACTGGTAGGCCACCCCGCGACGGTTGTAATTCAAACCCCATAATAAATTGAACGATACATACACTATTACCACAACAAAGGCGGTTTGCAACAGGGCATACCGCCAGTATTTTTTACTGGTTTGCCTTTTTAAAACACGCCTCACCGTATGATACAGTTTGTATATCAGCCATACGATCACCGATCCGTAAAGTATATCGCCCACACTAAATGGCAGCCAGCCGAAAATGATACGTTGTAATTTAGAAACAACCGGATAGATCCCTTCAGCATAATATTTTTCCACCGCATCGGGGAATAATGAAAAGATTTTAATACAAATAGCCAGACCTAATAATACTAACCAGGCTGTTTTTTTCCTCCACATAAATTGTTAATTAGCTAATTTGCTAATGTGATAATATGCTAATGCTTCAAGATCGGGCAGCTCCTATAAAGCGAAGCTTACGCGGAAGCATTCATAGTAGCCTGTATTTCATTAGCACAACTTGTCCCGGCTTTAGTCGGGATTAGCAAATTAGCACATTATCGCATTATTCTTTAAATTCACAATAACAATACTACTATGAAAAGTTTATTTTTTGTTGTGGGTATGTTCATAACCTGGTCTGTACGTGCGCAAAACTACCCGTTTGCACAGGAATTTGTACCGGGAACCATTATATTAAACGATGCTACCCAAAAAAAGGGACTGATAAAATGGTTCCCTTCGCCCTATGAAAAACTCCGGTTCAAACAGGATGTGGAACAGGAGGAAAAATTCGATGTTACCGATCTGCAGGGGTTCTCTACCGATAGCCTGCATTTCAAAACACTTACCAACCTGGAAGTATATGGAGAAGAATTTACTTCACGCAACAGGTTATCGGTGCTAAAACAATCGTTCGCCCAGGTTATTTATACCGGCAAGATCAATATTTACTACGTGCTCTATTATGGATACGATGCGCGGCGTGGGGGCATTACCACTTTCCCCAATATCATTTTTGAAAAGACCCGGGCCGAAAGGCAGGAGTATGCAGCATTTCCTGTTTTAACAAAAATGAATGAAAAGAAGTACGAACAGGCCAAACAGAACCTTTATCCTTTCTTTTCCGACTTCCCGCCCATTCTTGAAAAACTGAAAAAATACCATCAGCAAAACAATATCATTTCTCTGGTAGAATTCATTAAACAAATTCCGGATACTACAAATGAATAATGAAATTTTTGAATCGGTTGACCATTACATCGGTAATTTGCTTGGCCATGAAGATGAAGCACTGATCGCTGCCACCAGGTCGTTGAAAGAAGCCGGTATGCCGGCTATCAGCATCTCCCCCAACCAGGGTAAATTCCTACAGATACTAGCGTTGTTATGCAATGCCAAAAACATACTTGAACTGGGCACCCTGGCTGGCTACAGCACCATCTGGATGGCCCGCGCTTTACCGAAAGACGGCAGGCTGATAACACTCGAATATGATCCCAAGCATGCGGCAGTAGCACAAAAGAACATTGAACGGGCAGGCCTGGCTGAACAGGTGCAGATTAAAACAGGCAGGGCACTGGATATACTTCCCCAGTTGCATGCCGAAGGCGCCGGCCCTTTCGATATGATCTTTATTGATGCCGATAAACCGCCATATGCCGATTACTTTGAATGGGCGCTTAAGTTATCGCGTTCCGGTACCCTTATCGTTGCCGACAATGTGATACGCGAGGGTAAAGTACTGGATGAGAACAGCACCGAGGCAGCCGTGAACGGTGCCCAACGCTTCAATAAAATGCTGGGCGCCAATACCGCCGTTACCGCCACCATTCTTCAAATGGTTGGCGTAAAGGAGTACGATGGAATGGCGCTTGCAATAGTGAAGTAATGTGATAATTCGATAATGTGATAATGGAATACAAAAGAAGGAAATACTAAAAAAATCAGCATACTGAATACAAAGGCAGGAATCATGAATAACAGAGGGCCTTTCACAGCCTGCCCCGATGGAGTCGGGGTTTGCCGATCACAACTCATTATAAAACTACATGGATAATATAAACATCGAATTTAACCGCAACGAAGACATAATGAAACGGGCGCTTAGCGAAATGCAACAACGTTTTGCACAGGTAGCCCTGGGCGGTGGTAAAAAAGCGATTGCCAAACAGAAAGAAAAAAACAAATTAACGGCGCGTGAGCGCATTAGTTATCTGCTCGATGCCGACACCCCTTTCATAGAGATCGGGGCTTTTGCCGGTTGGGAAATGTATGAAGAACAGGGTGGTTGTCCGTCGGCCGGAACGGTTGCCGGTATAGGCTATGTAAGCGGCCGCCAGTGCGTAATTCTCGCCAACGATCAAACCGTAAAGGCAGGCGCCTGGTTCCCCATCACCGGAAAAAAGAATCTGCGTTTACAGGAGATTGCCATGGAGAACCGTTTGCCGGTAATCTACCTGGTTGATAGCGCTGGCGTTTTCTTACCCATGCAGGATGAGATCTTCCCCGATAAAGAACATTTTGGCAGAATATTCAGGAACAATGCCCGCATGAGCGCCATGGGTATCACCCAAATTGCAGCGGTAATGGGCGCCTGTGTGGCAGGCGGCGCTTACCTGCCCATCATGAGCGATGAAACGCTGATGGTGGAAGGCAATGGTTCAATTTTTCTCGCAGGTCCTTACCTCGTTAAGGCGGCCATTGGCGAAACCATCGATACCGAAGCATTGGGCGGCGCCGTTACGCACAACGCCATCAGCGGTATTGCCGACTATAAATTCAAAACCGAACAGGAGTGCCTCGACCAGGTAAAAAAGATCATGTCGAAACTGGGACATCCTACCAAAGCCGGCTTCGATCGCATAAAACCAAAAGCGCCTAAAAAAGAGGCGCAGAATATTTACGGTATTCTACCCGCCGATGCTACCCGCCCCTACGATATGCTGCAGATCATTGAGCAAATTGTCGACGATTCGGCATTCGAACCCTTTAAACAGGATTACGGTAAAACCATCCTTTGCGGTTATGCCCGCATCGATGGCTGGGCGGTAGGCATTGTGGCCAACCAACGCACCATGGTAAAAAGCGCCAAAGGAGAAATGCAAATGGGCGGCGTTATTTATAACGACAGCGCCGATAAAGCCGCCCGTTTTATCATGAACTGCAATCAGAAGAAAATTCCGCTGGTGTTCCTGCAGGATGTTACCGGTTTTATGGTAGGCTCGCGCAGTGAACATTCAGGCATAATAAAAGATGGCGCTAAAATGGTGAATGCCGTGGCCAATTCGGTAGTGCCAAAGATCACCGTCATCGTAGGCAATTCCTACGGCGCCGGTAATTACGCCATGTGTGGTAAGGCTTATGACCCGCGTTTCATTTATGCCTGGCCCAGTGCAAAGATCGCCGTTATGGGTGGCGAACAGGCGGCCAAAACACTTTTACAGATCCAGGTAAGCGCCATGAAGGCCAAAGGCAGCGAGGTATCGCCCGAAGAAGAACAAAAGCTTTTGAACGATATAAAAGGCCGGTACGAAAAACAAACGACCCCTTATTATGCAGCAGCACGCCTGTGGGTTGATGCGATAATCGATCCGGCACAAACAAGACAGATCATTTCTGAGAGTTTGACAGCAGCCAATAACAATCCCGATCTTCCACCTTTTAATACGGGTGTCATTCAGGTATAGTATCTTGCCGGCTGAACCAAAAATCTGTATTCATTTTGGCTACTACTGCGAACAAAGAACTCGTTATATATACTGATGGTGCATCGCGCGGCAACCCCGGCCCCGGGGGCTATGGGGCTATTTTACAATGGGGCGGCAGCCGTAAAGAACTATCGGCCGGTTTTCGCCGCACTACCAACAACCGAATGGAATTGATGGCGGTGATCGCCGCCCTGGAAGCCCTTAACCGCGAAGGGCTGAAGATCACTATTTACTCAGATAGCCAGTACGTAGTAAAAGCCGTTATGGAAGGCTGGCTGAATAACTGGATCAAAACAGATTTCAAAGGGGGCAAAAAGAACAAAGACCTCTGGACCCGCTTTTACAGGTTGATGCAGAAACATCAACTAAAGTTCGTTTGGGTAAAAGGCCATGCCGACAACCCTTTCAATAACCGCTGCGACCAACTGGCCACCGCCGCCGCCGATGGCGGTAACCTGCAGGAAGATGCAGGTTTTGGAAAAGAAGATCTGTAATTTCTAAATTACCTGTTACATTTTTTGCCTTTTTAATAAAATACCCTCCACCCGGAGGGTATTCTGTTTTTGCCCGAACTCAAAGGGTTCCCGGGCTGGCCTTCTTTGGGTTTGATTTTATTTAAGCGCAAACCAACCCCACACCAAACGCAGACCAAGCCCAGACAAACCCCAGGCAATTGTTTGGGTTGGTATGTGTTTGATACGTGGTACAGGTATGCTATATGTATGTTTAATTACAATAAAGTATGGAAAAAGCCAGGCCCAAACCTTACTGATCCTTAAGAGCAGGGCAATAAAAAAAGCCATCCCGACAGATCGGAATGGCTCTCAATATGATTAGTTGGAAAAACCTAGGCGGCAACAACCGGCTTTTGAACCCGGCGGTTGATGAGGTACCAGCCACCGAACAAGGCGGCGCTGAATAAAACGCAGCTTATCAATCCGTTATAATAGAATGGTAAACCGGCCACATAACAGGTAACCAGTCCGGCCCCGGTTTTAGGATACATATCGTACCCGCCTACGCCAGCCCAGGTAAGGAAATTGCTCACCAGGAAAAAATAGGTTGGTGCGGCCAGTGATACCAGCAGCACGTTTACCACCCGCACTTTTTTGATCAAAAAGCCAAACATCACAACGGAAGCATACAGCAGGTAATTGATCCATTGATCGGGATAGAAACCATAAATGGAAGATAAACCGGCATTGTATAAAACCTGGTACAACAGGTCGGAAATGAACATGGAAACCAGCGGTAACACTAAAGCCACTTTTTTATCCTTTATGATCGCGCCGCTGAACAGGGCCAGCGCCAGCTGCGGTTCAAACCCAAATGGACGGCCGGGAATAACGCGGTACAAAGCGGCCACTACGACCATTACTATCAGCGACCAGATGATTGATTTGTTGATTTTCATATCTATAGAATAATAACAAAGTTAATTTAAAATATAAACATTGCAAGACCTTCAAGGTGAGCCACGTTATCCTGAATTGTCGAAAGCAAAAGTGGCACATCGCCTTACCATCAATGCGGTACAGTTGCGTTGAACATCACCGTATGCTGCGATGGGGTCAATTCAAACGAAGCGCCGGCGGTAGCCAGGAGCGTTTCGCCGCTGCCCAATGAAATTTCATTGTTGCCATCGCTGGCCGATACCGCCCCTTCATACACAAACAATATTTCGGCAGTAGCAGCTGTGAGCGTTACGGGCGAACCCGCCTTCAACGTAAGCCGGTGCAGTTCGAAATCGGCAGCCGGCGTAGGGAACACGGTTTCGCCAATAACCGGTCCATCGGTGCCTTTTAAAATATCGGGAATAACCGGCTCAAATTTCGTGTGATGCATAAGCTCCGGTACATCGATGTATTTATTGGTCAGTCCGCCCCGCAATACGTTATCGCTATTGGCCATCAGCTCCATGTTCTGTCCTTCGAGATAAGCATGCGGAATACCGGCATCCTGAAAAATGGCTTCACCGGGTTTCAGGTTCACCAGGTTGAACAGGTAGATGGAGAAGATACCGCGATCGAGCTTATTGGGTTCGCAAAAAGTTTTAGCAGCGCGCGCCGCCCAGAAATCTTCCTGGCTCCGGTTTAAAAATCCTTTTTCGTATAGAGGAACAATGCGATCGAGCAGGGGTTGCAGATGCTCATCCACTTCATGCTGGTCCATGGTCATTACCATTTCATACAACGCATGATAGTTCTTTCCATCAAATACCGGTACCAGGAACTGCAGTTCGGGTGTTTGCATCAGGATGGTCACCAGTGCCTGTGGGGCTTTAAAGCCATGCAGCAGCCAGAAATCGCTCAATGCAAGCATTAATTCGGGCTTATGGTTATCGTCTTTGTAATTACGATTGGGCGCATTCAGCGGCGTACCCTTCCGGTTCTCCGCATCAAAGGCCGATACTGCTGCCTGTTTGGTAGGGTGCACCTGTATCGACAACATATCTTTTACATCGAGCACCTTGAACAAATACGGCAGGCGGCCGAAACGCTCATTAACCGCTTTTCCCAATATGCCGGCTGCATCCTGTTTTACGAAGGCATTCAGCGGTTGCAGGCTACCGTCAGGCAGCACCACTTCCGATGGCACGTTATCATGCGCACCCATCCAGTATTCGGCAAAAGGTTTCTTATCGTTGTTGGGCAAATGCAACAGGGCAGGAATAAAATCCGTTCCACCCCAGGTATAATGTTGAACCTTGCCTTGTAATTTGAATATTTTAGTATTGTTCGCCATATATCTTCAGTAATTTGCAATGATACAAAAATGCAATGAGCTATCAGCATCATGATACCGGTAAAAAAGGGGAAGACATGGCTGTTGATTATCTGCAACAACAGCGTTTCACTATTTTACATCGCAACTGGCGTTATGCGCGGTATGAGATCGATGTTATTGCTTCGCGCGATGACCTGCTGCACATAATAGAGGTAAAAACGAGGTGCAGCCTGCTGTTCGGCCATCCCGAAGAAAGCGTTTCAAAAAAGAAAATAAACAATATGCTTCACAGCGCCAGGGCATATATGAACAAAAACCCGCAATGGCGGCAGGTGCAGTTGAATATATTATCCATTACCATGCTGCCGGGGCAGCCGGTTGAATTCTTTTTTATTGAGGATGTTTATTTATGAGTGCTGAAATATTCAGCAGGCGTTCAGCAATGTTTAGCTTTTTGCCTTGTGTATCTTTCCTTCTTCTTTGAGTTTTGTAACCACAACTTCCGCTTTACCGGCAGTTGTGCCTTCTATCATACGTTCAACGAGCCTGAAGGTAGCCGGACAATACTCAATGTTCTGTTTGAACACGTGCATATAGTCGACCATATGGCGGCGGGTGTGGTGAGGGAAGCCCGAACAGTCTTTGGGCCGCACTTCATAAATTGAACACTTATTATCCCTGAGGTTAAGGAACTGGCACGGCTGGCGGGTATTGATCCAGTCACCGGCGCGGTCTTTCTTCAACCATTTCTTTTTAAACGCATCCTCAGTCATGTTAAGATGGGCCGAAATGCGCTTGATATCGGTATTGGTGAAGGTAGGCGTCATGGTCTTGCAGCAGTTGGCGCAAGCCAGGCAATCTGTTTCTGCCCATACCAGCTTATCGGTTTTTACCGCCAGGTTATCGAGCCCACGGGGCGGCTCCTTCTCCAGTTTGGTAAGGAACCTTCTGAAAAGAGACCGGTTAAGGAGCATCTTTTTCTTCATCTTACTTAAGCTAAGCAGCATGGGAACAGTTGATTTAAAAAGTGGCCAATAAAATGGATGCGTTATTTTTGAGCAACGAATATAGCAAATTTTGTTACGGTTAACAGCGTTGTTGGCATAACCTTATTTAGCATCAACCATACACTATGTGGGACCCTTATAAAAAAGGATTTAAGGCTTTTCTGCAACTGGAAAGATCGCTTTCCGATAACTCGGTGGAGGCGTACCTGCGCGACATTGAAAAGCTGACCCAGTTCCTGCTGGAAAAGAACAATGTGCAAAGTCCGGCCAATGTTACCCTGCCCGATCTGCAACAGTTCATCCGCTGGGTAAATGAACTGGGTATGACGCCCACTTCACAGGCCCGCATTATTTCGGGCATTCGTTCGTTCTATAAGTATTGTCTTATAGAGAACATTGTAACCAAAGACCCCACTACCCTGCTGGAGGCGCCAAAACTAAAACGCGCATTGCCCGATGTACTCACCTTTGATGAAATAGAAAATATCATTGCACAAATTGACCTTAGTAAACCTGAAGGCGGCCGTAACAAGGCCATTCTTGAAACCATGTATAGTTGCGGTTTGCGGGTAAGCGAGGTAGTGAACCTGAAATTGTCGGCACTGTACCTCGATGTTGGTTTTATTCGGGTAACAGGTAAAGGCGATAAGGAACGGCTGGTGCCTATCGGAGATTCAGCCGTAAAATATATTACCATATACAAAAGGGATATACGCGTGCATGTGCCGGTAAAAAAGGGTCATGAAGATTATGTGTTCCTGAACCGCCGCGGCGCCAAACTAACGCGGGTAATGATCTTCCTGATGTTGAAAGACCTGGTAAAAAAAGCAGGCATTACAAAGAATATTTCACCGCATACATTCAGGCACTCGTTTGCCACACATCTTGTAGAAGGGGGCGCCGATCTGCGTGCCGTGCAGGAGATGCTGGGGCATGAAAGCATTACCACCACTGAGATATATACGCACCTCGACAGGGAGTTCCTGCGCGATACGCTGCAGCAGTTTCATCCGGCGTTTAAATGATGAAAGAAAACATTTGCACTCATACAAGTACAAATTTGCATACACACAACTAATGAATTATTTAGTGTATCTATTGTTGTTACTATTAGCGTTTTACTTAACTTAACGGTACAATAATATATGTAGTGGGTATATGAAGTATGAGATGTATACTGAACTGCTTGTGACAAGTGATTACCTTGTGTATGAGTTTGCCAGCGTAGGACCTAAAGGTACTATTCCTAAGATCATTCAATTTTCCTCTTATAAAGATGATAAATCCATATACAATTTAGCATTTGGAACTAAAAAATACGATGGCAGTTTAGACGATTTAGCAAGAGATAATAACAATGATAGAAATAAAATACTTGCAACCGTCGTATCTGTGTTAAGGGTGTTCTTTGACAAATATCCTGACAAATGGGTATACTTCACAGGAAGCAGCCCCGAACGAACAAGACTTTACCGGATGGCAATCACACTAAACCTGGAAGAATTAATTCTTGATTTCGAAATAGTTGGTACACACAATGAGGAGTATACTATTAATAAAGAGCCATTTGAAAAAGGGGTTAATTATTTTGGCTTTTTAGTTCGACCTAAAAACCTTAACTTTAAGTATCAATATAAAATTTTATTGTATGAGCCAGAAAGAGAACAAGGAGGAACAACAACTTGAGAAGGAACGGATCATTAAGTTCGCCGCATCTCTGGGTATTAACTTAACAGTACTCGATAAGCCATCTGATAAAATATATTTCCCTGAAAAGGTTGAAGAAGCCAATAGAGTATTATCCCAACTGAACCTTGACGATTTAAAAAGATAATTTTTTATCACCTATATTCAGCCATCCCGACAAAGTCGCGATGGCTTTTTTATTTATAAAAAATACCGGCCCTGCGGCCGGTATAGAACCATGAAATAGAAATAATCACTACCTCATTTTACTTCCTGATGAACCCGTAGAAAAAGGAAAAGGGATTTATTTTTCTTTCTTACATTTTTCTTTACCCTTGCTTGTAGTATCCAATTGCACTAAAACCGCCCCCATCAAAGCCTCTTCTTTTATTGCCACCTCTACATCATTCCAATCGGCATAGTTATTCAACTGCACTGTATTTGTGAAGAAGTTTTGCGCAGTAACTTCTAATATTACAGCTTTACCGGTATCATTTCCTAAGCTGAACTTACCCATTGAATCGGTAACTGCAGCTTCTCGGGTACTGCCCAATAAACGAACCTGTGCGCCTGCCACCGGTAAACCTGTATTCAAATTGTATACTTTCCCATTTATCTCTAACGGCGGCTGGTGACATGTGACACTATCATCAACTGCTATTTTACCTAGTACTTCGTTATCTTCTACTATTTCAACACGCTCCACCTCCCCTGTTGTACTGTCATCACACGACTCAAAAAACAACATACCGGCCAGCAATACATTCCAAATGTATGGCACTGAAAACCGCCGTTTATTAATCGCCGGTTCTATCTTCCTGTGCAACTGATCATTGGCAAAACGCCCGCACAGCGGCTGGCCTGCTGCTTTGGTGATAGTATCGAGCATTTCCTTATCGCTCATCGCAGTAAAATCAACTACTGTTTTCCGGCACGAACCGCAAAAGCGCCCCTTTTCTTTAGGTGTCATGTTCTGCCAGTTCTCATGGCAGGGTTGCGGTATATGAATTTGTACGGATCTTGACATAAGTGCGGTTTTAATTAAGATGCCCGAGTAAACAAAATTCCATAAGTATTTCGCTGTAAAAACTATTGCAGCAACAATTTACTTTGATAAACATTCTTTGTATCGGGCGATGAAATGCGCAACCAGTAAATACCGGCGCTCCATGCCACCTGTGTATGCAGATCGATCACCTGTTCCTTTGTTTGCATCAACAACGGTTGTACCTGCATAACCTGTCCGGCCGCGTTCAAAACCTCCAGTTTGTATGCACCGGCCTGTTTTAGCGATAAAAGTATCTGCAGGCTGTTACCGCGTACTACCGGGTTGGGGTATAACCTGGTATCTTTCTTCGGCAACAAGTCGTTTATATTGCTTTTTATTTTTTCAGTTCTGGTATGAGTAACACGGTAACTTACACCGCCCATTCTGACATTACACCTCTTTGTAATTTCAGAACTATTAACAGTAACCTCTGCCAACCCAACAACGGCAGGTTTCAATGCAACCTGAATATCACTCCTGTTGGCAAGCGCATCAATTTCCAGGGTTTGCGTTTCATACCCGATAGCACTGAACTCCAACACCACCGCTTCGGTCTTCTCCACTTTAAGGGTGAACTTACCCGCTGTATCGGCCATACACCCAATGCCGGCATCTTTCACGCGTATGCTGGCGCCCATTACCGGCTGGTTATTCCTTTCATCGAGCACCAAACCTTTCATTTCAACAGGTATTACAGTTTTCTTTACACCAGCCCGGGGCCCATAAGCCACCTTCCCCATGATTGGCCGGTCTTCACTAATAATTTCAACCGGTTTCTCAGGTTTATCTTTAACCTGTGCATCTGCCTTTGTCATAAGAAAAGTGGCCACCAGAATATTCCACACGTACGCCCATGAAAAGCGTTTCTTCGTTTCTGTTATTTTCAGTTCCCTGTTCAACTGGTCATCGGCCATACGGCCGCACACGTTGTGATCTGCCTTTAAAAAATAGTTCAATACTTCCTGGTCGCTCATCATGGTGAAATCAACTACCGTCTTTTGACACGAACCGCAAAAACGGCCCTGTTCCTGCGGGGTCATATTTTGCCAGTTCTCATGGCAGGGTTCGGCTATGTTTAACTGTAAAGATCTTGGCATAAAGAACGTATTTGCCAATATTGATGTGGCTGCCGCAAAAATTACATAACCCGGAAATAAAAATATTTAAGCCCATGCCGGGCAGGCTTTTGAACCTGCATAAGAACATGGCAACCAAAGCGCGGAATTATCGTCTTATTATTTACACAACCAACTTGTTATATCTTTTGTTAATTTTAAGCGTCGGTGGCATTTTTAAAGAACATACCAACCAGCGAGTTGCCCGATAGGGAATTGGTCAGCCTGTTTCGCACATCCGGGAATATGGATGTGCTGGCGGCGCTATTTCAACGGTATATGGACCTGCTATATGGCGTTTGCCTGAAATACCTGAAACAACCCGAGCCGGCGAGAGACGCGGTGATGCAGATCTTTGAAGAGCTGGTGGTCAAATTGCCCAAACATGAGGTGGAAAATTTTAAAAGCTGGCTGTATACCCTGGCTAAAAACTACTGTCTCATGCAGTTACGCACACCGAAAAACCTGAGAACCACAGAATTTAATCCCGATAGTATGCAATTGGAGGAAGAAGTGCATCTGAATGGCATACAGGTGAGAGAAGATAACCTGCAAAAACTGGAGCGTTGTTTGCAAACTTTATCAACGGAGCAAAAAACAGCTGTGGAATTGTTCTATTTGCAGAACAAATGTTATAAAGAAATTGCAGAAGCAACCGGCATTGAATGGAATAAGGTTCGCAGCTTTATCCAGAACGGCAGACGGAATTTAAAAATTTGTATGGAGAAACCGGAAACGGAAACCGTTGAAGCCCGTAATACCAGGTATTGAACGGTTAATGGAAAAATAAACTGACCAGGCTTTACCAGTCATGAACGATCATAAAGAACATATCAGTCAATATTCGGCAGCAGATATCCAGCGATATGTGCAGGGGAAACTACCTGCCGCAGAAATGCACGCTATGGAAAAAGCGGCGCTTGACGATCCGTTCCTGGCCGACGCCATTGAAGGTATGCAACAGGCTTTTGAAGAACATGAAGAAAAGGTTGTTACCGGTCAGTTACAACAACTGCATCAGCAATTTCAAACCCGTACAACCGGCAAAGGCCGGGTAGTGGCGTTTAAACCTTTCCGCTACTGGCAGGCCGCTGCAGCCGCGGTTATAGTGATCATCAGCGGCGTGTGGATCTACACCCTTGTTAACCGGAACACAACGGAAAACAATACAACCGCTTTTGCCAAAACAGAAAATCAGCAACAGCAACAAGCGCCCGCGCCTTCGCCTGCCGATAGTAAAAATATCACCATCGATACCGATTCGGTAACACCACCTGTTGAAACACCCAAAACAATCAGTCGATACCCGAATAAACAACAGGTTGTAACGAGCAAAGAAAGCGCACGGGCCGCAACAGGAAAGTCGGAGCAACAATCGAATGTTTTAAATTATTCAACACAGGCGCAGGCTGCACCCAATAAACAGACGTTAGACAACCCTGACAGGTATTTTGCCAATCAGGAAAAGAAAGACGTGCCGGCCGAAAAGAAAGTGGAACCCACGCCTTCGGCTCCTGCTGCCGCTGCAGCGCCGGTAGTGTCTAAAGCCGTTAAAAGTGATGATGCAAAATTTCAGGATAGAGAAGCTGAGACCGAACTGATAACGATAGCCAAACCGGAACGTCGCTTAAAAAAAGCGGTCTCAAAAGACAAGAACCTGTCGGGTTTTATCAAAGGCCAGGTAACGGACCCATTCAACAATCCCGTTGCTAACGCCTATGTACAAATACAAAAAAATAACAATAACAACTTCTTCAATAATTTCACCACCGACAAATCGGGATTTTTTAAAATACCGGTTTCCGATTCGGTAGTGAACGTGGCGGTGAATGTAAGCGGTTATGGAACGCAGAATTTCGTTCTTCAGAACAATGCATCAATGAACCAACTGCAACTGCAACCCGCGAACCATGCGGCCAATGCAAATTATTACACCCCAACCGCACCGGGAGTTGTCAACGGCAGAAAACAGCTGGCAAACAACTATAAACTCCCGAATGTAACCGTTTATGAAGCGGAACCTGCATACGGCTGGGTTGCGTTTGGGCAATACCTGGAAAAAAATAAAAACACACCGGCCGGCGCCGACAGTCTTTCAGGAAATGTAGTGCTCTCATTTGAAGTAAATAAAAAAGGCGTTTTAGCCGATTTCAAAATAGAACAGTCATTGTCAAAACTACACGATGAAGAAGCCATCCGCCTTATTAAACAGGGGCCTTCCTGGAAATTGCGGAGTGGACGTAAAGCCCGGGTTACCGTTATGGTACGTTTTTAATGATCCGTTCATCCAAACTTCTCATTGCGCAATTCTTTTATATCTTACTTTCGCGCAAATACCTTCGTCATGAGAAAGACTATAATGATTGGATGCTTGCTCGCATTTGCTGTTACCACTAAAGCGCAGCTTAAAACACCTGCGCCTTCCAGTACACAAACCATTAAACAGGATTTTGGCCTCGGTTCCATTGAATTGTCATACTCCCGCCCAAACATGAAAGGCCGCAAAATTTATGGCGACCTGGTGCCTTTTGGGAAAGTATGGCGTACCGGAGCCAACCAGGCTACCACCCTTACCTTTTCCGATGAGGTAACTATCGGCGGCACAAAAATACCAGCCGGTAAATATGGTTTGCTTACTATTCCTGATAAAGGTTCATGGACGTTCATCATTACCAAATCAGTAGATGTAACTTCACCATCAGCTTACAAACAGGAAAATGATGTAGTGCGTGTACAGGCAAAACCTGTAAGCATCAAAAACAAAATGGAAACCTTCACCATGCAGTTCGCCAATGTAAAGCCAACAAGCATTGAGCTGCATTTGATGTGGGACCAAACCGATGTGGCTCTTCCCATCAGCACCGATATAGAAGGCAAAGTAATGGCCCAGATCGATGAGCTGATGAAACAGGAAGACGCTAAAAAACATCCTTATTTCGGCGCTGCCATGTATTATATGGACAATGGCAAGGACCTGAACCAGGCCCTTACCTGGTTTAACAAAGCGGCAGAACAAAATCCCAAAGCCTTCTGGGTACTTCACCAGAAAGCCAATTGCCTGGCAAAACTGGGCAAAAAACAGGAAGCTATTGAAACAGCCAACAAATCAATTGAACTGGCAAAAGAAGCCAAGAACGACGATTACGTGGCGTTGAACCAAAAGCTGCTTGCTACTTTAAAATAGCATTCACAATCAATGTTTTAAAGGTGTGTTTCAAAAGAAACACACCTTTTTTAATTACCGCCCATGTATAAAAAACACGTTTTTCTTTTGCCGGAAAATAACAATGTCTTAAATTACGTAATCAATTACATAATTAGTTAAACAATGGACTTTTATAACAATGCCGGCAAAATGGCCCTGGGCAGCCGGTTGCGCCGTCTGAGTGAGCAAATAACCGAAGATGCCGGCCAGGTTTACCAGATGTACAACGTATCGCTGCATCCCAAATGGTTCCCTGTATTTCATGCCCTTTCGCAGGGGCAGGACAAAACCATTACCGCAATTGCGGAAGAGATCGGCCACTCCCACCCTTCGGTAAGCACTATCATCAGGGAAATGGTGAAACAGGGTATCGTAACTGAAAAAAAAGATAAACAGGATGGCCGCAAGAATGTGGTTTGCCTTTCGAAAAAAGGCAAAGAAGTAGTTAGCAGTATTGCCCCGCAATATACAGATGTTACCAATGCCATCGAGGATGCGCTGTCGCAAACCCGCCACGATCTTTGGAAGGCCATTGAGGAATGGGAATTCCTGTTAAAACAGAAATCGCTCCTGCGCCGGGTTCAGGAACAAAAGAAAATGCGCGAAAGCCGCGATGTACAGATCGTGGATTACAATCCAGCTTACCAGGAAGCGTTCAAACAACTGAACGAGGAATGGATCTCCAAATATTTTAAAATGGAAGCGGCCGATCATAAAGCGCTGGATAATCCACAACAAAACATCATTGACCCGGGCGGCCATATACTGGTAGCGTTATATAACAACGAACCGGTGGGTGTATGCGCGTTAATGAAAATGGATGATCCCGTTTATGAATACGAACTGGTGAAGATGGCCGTTTCGCCAAAGGCGCAGGGAAAAAACATTGGCTGGCTGTTGGGAATAGCCGCCATTGATAAAGCCAGATCATTAGGCGCTAAAAAACTATACCTTGAAAGTAATACCATACTGAAACCAGCCATCAACCTGTATCACAAATTAGGGTTTCAGAAAGTAATAGGCCATACCACCCCGTATGAACGATGCAACATACAAATGGAACTGGTGATCGGGATTTGATAATTAACCCAGGAGCAGTAGTATTATAACTTATTTCGGTAATGCTTTTTCCCGTTGCGGGGCGCTAGCCGAAGAACGAAAAAACAGTACCTGCAACAAAGAGCTGAATATAATTACCGCCACTGCGCCTATCAGGTTCAACCATAAGAACGAGAGCCAGTCGAGGGTGTATACGCTGATAACAATGATCTCCGCTATAATAGCACCAATGAAAACAGCATGCCCTCCTATCCATTTAAAGTAAAAAGCTACGAGAAATATGCCGAGGATGGTGCCATAGAACCAGGAACCGAGGATGTTCACCGCTTCTACCAGACTATTACCGAGATTGTAACTGAACTGGGCCACTATTACTGAAAATATACCCCAGATCAACGCATAGGTTTGCGACCAGCGGTATTCCTGTAAAGGCGTAGCGGCCCGCTTCGATAATCGTTTGTGAAAATCTACCATGGTACAGGATGCCAGCGCATGCAGGGCCGCGGCGATGCTGCTCCAGGAAGCCAGGAAGATAATAGCAATGATCAACCCTACCAGGCCATTGGGTAAAAAGTCGCCAACGAAACGAAGGAAAACATAATTGGCGTCATTTCCATCGCTGCCGGGTATGGTCTTTTTTACAATATTCGAAATAGAATCGCGCACCTGACGCGCTTCCTGCTGTTGTAGCTGCAGTTTCGAGCGTAACTGATCAATTTCCGTTTCATTATCATTTTGCAGAGCATTGCCCAATGCCACAACGGTTTTTCTTTTTTCATCCTGCACCTGTTGATATCGCTGATCGGCCGTAGCAAACTCACCGGCGTTGGCGCTTTGCTTTATGGTTTGCTCCTGGGCAAGGTTAAAAAAGGCCGGCGCTTTATTGAACTGATAAAACACAAACAACAATACACCTATCAGCAATATGCAAAACTGCAGCGGAACTTTTACCAGCCCGTTCATCAGCAAACCGATCTTGCTTTCCTGTTCACTGCGGGCAGTTAAATACCGCCCCACCTGGCTTTGATCGGTGCCGAAATAACTCAATGCCAGAAAGAAACCGCCTATTACACCGCTCCAGATATTGTAACGGTCTTTCCAGTCGAACCCTTTTTCAGTAACACCCGTAGTGATCACATTCAGTTTGCCCGATTTACCGCCGATATGCAATGCATCGGTAAACCCAATCCCTTCGGGTAACATTTTAATGGCCCACCAGGCAGCCAGGAACATGGCTGTATAAATAATGATCACCTGCAACTGTTGCGTATAGGCCACCGCTTTGGCGCCACCGCTTACGGTGTAAACGATCAGCAGTCCACCCATAAATATATTGGTTGAGGTTATATCCCAACCCAGCATACTATGTAAAACAATAGATGGCGCAATGATGCTTACCCCGGTTGAAAGGCCACGCGATAGCAGGAAAAGAGAGGAAGTAAGCAAACGGGTCTTTACATCGAACCGCTGTTCGAGGTATTCATATGCGGTAAAGACCTTTAACCGGTGAAAGATGGGTACAAACGAAATACAGATCACCACCATAGCGAGGGGCAGCCCGAAATAATATTGAACAAACCGCATGCCGTCGCTGAAGGCCTGTCCGGGCACGGTTAAAAAAGTAATAGCACTGGCCTGTGTGCCCATGATGCTCAACAACACCAGCCACCAGGGCATTTGGCGGTCGCTTAATAAATACCCTTCCAGGTTCCTCGACGTACGGCTGCGATACACCCCGTACACGATGATAAGCAGCAGGGTGAAAACAAGCACCGTCCAGTCTAACCGGGAAAAGTTCATGCAAAGAATTTAGTGAAGCAATAAAACAAAACCACCAGCACTAACAAAAACCCTATCACCAGCCAATACCAATGCCGCCATTTCTTAAAAACAGGGATCTGTTCTTTATCGATCGTTGACATGCGTATTCGTTTTTGTTGGGTTATTTCCGTTTGTTCGAAACGATCATTACGGCCATAAATGCCAGTAATAATCCCAATGCCAGTCCAATGGTCATTTTTTTCAGCAGCCGGCCCAGTATCAACCCGGCACCAATAGCTATTATAAAAAACCATTCACGCTTTGATAAACGAGTCATCTAAAATCCCTTCTTTTTATTTAATGCAATAATGTTCGCCAGCAACCTGTAAGCGCCCGGTACACCTGCAGGCAGTTCGCGAAAGAACACCAGCCCCGTATAAACGAATTTGCCTTTTCCATGACTGGCAATGATCAGGCTTCCCTTCTGTTCTTTCTCATTCGGGTCGGCCATCGACAAGGGCATTTCATAAGCCGCATCTGCCTGGTCGGCGAAATAAATACCCCGCTCCTGCACCCAGTTGTCAAAATCTTTTGCGGTGATCTTATTAGGATAGTTCAAAACCGCATGCCCGGGCAACAAAAAGTTTACCGTTGCCTTTTCATCAGTTACGCGGTTACGTGAGATCGCAAAGGGATAAGGCCCTATTTTTGAAGTTACCGAACTGATAAAATTGCTGGTATTATACTGAACAATGAGGTTACCGCCATTCTTTACATAATCCATCAGCACCTCGTGTTTTCCTCCAAGGTAATCATGCACATTGTACGCCCGTACGCCGGTTATGACGGCATCAAATTGTTTTAAGTTAAACGGGTTGATGTCCTTTTCTTTTAAAATGGTTACCTCGTAACCCATCTGTTGCAATGCAATGGTTACCTTATCACCTGCGCCTTCAATATAACCAATTTTTTTACCTGCCGTTTTAATATCCATGTTCAGTACCTTGATGGCATCCTGGTAAAAATAATGGATGTGCGGAATATGATCGTAACGGATGTTGTTCAGGTTCAGGTAAGCGGGCTGTTCTTCTTTCCCGTTCTTCAACTCAACAAAGGCCTGCACGAAATCATGCTCTTTATCTTTCAGCATGCCATTGTCGATATTGAAGAGGTATTGGCGCTGCATGCCCGGTTGTAAAGAAAAGTTGCTATCTGTCTTTATACTGTTATCATAAGTAAGCCGCTTCGAGATCTTAGCGGTATAATCCGAGAACCGCTTATTGGCTGTTACGGTAATGGCTACTTCGGCGCTTTGCTTTTCATTTTTACGGAAGATAATAACGCTTGGTTCGGTGGTAACTGTGGCTGAAGGCACAACAACCAGCGGCTGGTATAACTCGCCCTTCACCGGATCGGTATGTTTGTATTGCACCGGTTTTGTAAAAGAGAAAGGCTGGTCTGCGATCACCAGGTCGAAACGCACCTGGTAAGCCGGTTCGTTCTGTGGTTTACCGATCAAAGACTGTTCGTTGACGGTAAAAGAGCCGTCGCTCATTTTATGCTCGAGCCAGTAAGGCTGTGAAATTTTCTTTGTAGTGAACACATAAATTGTGCGCTGCAGGTTTAAGTTACGGTTCTTTTCGAGGCGCTGGTTTATAGTGGTGTCAAGTACATCGAGGTTAACCTTGTTTAAATGTACCGGCGCGCCCAGCCTGTTATTGATAGTAATACTGATCTTTATTGAATCGCCTGAAACAGCCTGCTCATTACCTGTAGTGGCTTCCATGAACAATCCGCTGCAATATTCTACCAGGCGCTGCACTTCTTCCATTTTTTGCCTCTTCCAGTAACCATCCTTCAATGCCTGCATTGCCTTATACAAATTCACCAGGGCGGGAACCGAGTTTTCGGGATTGGCGAGCGAATAATTCTTCATGATATCATCTATCATGTTTTCGATGGCGGCGCCGCCTTCCACTTTTGCCCAGCCAGTATTCACTCCTTCCATGATGTCGTTCTGTGCAGCTTCACCATCGGTGAATGAAAAATACTCAAGTTGTGCGCCTCTGCTTCCCGGTACGCCAAAGCCCTGGCTTTTATGCTGGCTACGGCTCTCCGCCGCTATTTCACCATAACTTTTTCCCACTAAAGCGTTGTAACCGCCTACATCTATTTTTAGCTGTTCATTGCTGGTAGTATTGGTACTGCCGAAATTGTAGGTATTCCAGAAAATGCGTTTCACCTTCCAGGGCTGCACCCCGTTCTTCAGTTGTTCAGGGAATTTTGCAGGGTCGGCCGCGGCACGAAATGCTTCATGGGCTATTACTGCCGATGCAGAATGGTGGCCATGACCGGCGCGGCTGTCTTCCGGGAAACGGGTTATTATAATATCCGGCTGAAAATTGCGAATGATCCAAACGGCATCGCTGAGCACTTTTTCCCGGCCCCATTTTTCCAGTGCTTCGTCTGTACTTTTGCTGAACCCAAAATCAAAGGCGCGGCTGAAGAATTGTTCGGCGCCATCGGTACGGCGGGCGGCCAGTAATTCCTGGGTGCGTATCAGCCCAAGATCGATGCCCTGTTCGTCACCAATGAGATTCTGTCCTCCATCACCACGGGTGAGAGATAAATAACCGGTGCGGTATAACCGTTCGCGGGCAAGCCAGGCTAATAAACGGGTATTTTCATCATCGGGGTGGGCGGCAAAATACAATACCGACCCCAGCACCCTGAGCTTCTTTAATTGCAGGAAAATATCGGCCGACGTATTGGTTACGGGCGGTTGCGCTGAAACTGGCAGTACATACAGTAAAACGATCAGCAGCAGTAAGCGCCCGGGGTAAAAATCATTCATCTAAAAATTATTATTTTCTTTTAGCCAGATGCCCGCCCGGACGACCCGTTCGGACGGGGAACTTACCATAGCAAAATCTTCATTGGCTTTATACTATAATGAAAATTTTGCCGTGGACGTTTCATTCTTATAGTTTTAAGCTGAAAACGGGGGCAAAATAACACAATGCTGAGCAGTGTGCCAATCCGCTGGTAAATTTTAACATGGTGAAAGGTGAATGGTCAATGGTGAATGGGCTCCCTAATCAAATTTTAATATGTGGCTGTTGTGCTGCCCGAAATTTATTGCCTTCTACCTTTGCCGATTTCTCATTATGAGTCCTGAGTAGACGACTTTCACTTTTCACGCTTGCCTATTGTTTTCCATTATCACATTATCAAATTAACCTATTGCCCTACCATAAAAACCGCATTGCTGAACAGCAGCTTTCCATTCTCCCAAAAACTTCTGAACAGCGGGTCATCGGTGAGGTAAATAATATTGCCCTGCCCCATATCCTGCACCCCAAACAGCAAGCCGTCTTTCAGTTTATCTTTCAGCTTCGAACCCACAAAACCGGCCACCTGGTTGTCTTTTTTGATCACTCCCACATTCCAGCCCATTTCTTTAAAGAACTCATAAATGGTATTGTCCTGTTTGAGGGTATAATAAGCGGTATCATAGCCAAAAGCCAGGGGATGTGAATTATCAAGTTCTACTTTATAAATGGATCCGGGATTGTATCCCGGAATAAAATCACGTTCGCGGTTCTCGTAGCGGCGCAGCAGGCTGTAATCTTCTTTTTTGTCTTCTTTTTCCTTTTCCTCATCGTTTTTCTTGATCTTAATGCCCCAGTCGGCAGCTGATAACTGTCCAACTGCGCTTTCCAATGCAATCAGGCGGCCCCCATTGGTTACCCAGTCTTTCAGGGCCTCATTCATCTGGCGGTCGCTCAAAAAGCGGTAATTGCCATCGGGTAAAATAAGTACGTCCAGCTCTTTCAGGTAATTTTTTGTAAGGTCGTTCGCCCAGATAACATTTACCGGATAACCGATCTGTACATCGAAATAGTGCCAAACCTCACCCATACTTAAAGAGTTCACGCCATCGCCTGCCAGCAACCCGATGCGGGGCGCCAGCATGCCATGCACTTTTTCTGACCCAAAATCAAATCCTTTATCAACAAAAGAGGAAGTAACGGGTACATAGCCGATACCGGCTTTACGCGCCGCGTTAAAAATGATCTTGCCAAGGGAAGCGCCCAACGCCTGGTTGCTGGTACGGGTAATGATGAGGGTGCCTTTTTCAAATTCATCATTGCCAATCTTGAAGGGTTGTTCGGCATAACGCACTTTTATTTTCTGCTGCATGATCTGACTCAGGAACTGCACACTGTTCAAACCGTTCCAGCGTACGACCCACGCTACTGTAGATTCTTTTATAGGTGAGAATATGGTATCGCTGTATATGGGTTGATTATCTATCACCCCGCTTATATAATTGTTGATGCCGTATGTGGTAAGTCCATATACAAATGGAACCGACCAGGCCGTGATATCATATGTTACGGTATCGGTAAGCCGGGAATTCCTTTCAAAAAGCACTTTCAATAAATTGGCATTGGGTTGATTGGCATTGATAACGACATCCGCTCTGACTGTTTTTACCGATTCGGTTTTACCGGTAAAATAGTTCACACCTGAAAAACTGCTTCCATTGTTGGCAAATGCCCATCTTATATTATTACGGTCGAGCAGCTCCTGCAGCCTGACGATCTTTTTTCCTTCATCTGCCTTTATTACATATGACTTGAATTCACCGGGCGGTGATGTACGCGCTTTATCATAATACTTTTTAAACTCCTGCACCACTTTTGGCGCATTTTGCGCGGTAGCTTCGATGGTGCTCATACCGGTAGTATAGTGATGGTATAATCTATCCCATAAGGTGAGGGTATCGCCATCGCGGTTAATAACTGCCGCGCCGCCACGGCTATGGCCTCCCTGTTCGTAGGTCATACCGATGGCGCCTTTGTACAAGGGGTAAGTATCGCCATAACTGGGGTAGAAAAGATCGAATCGTTCTTTGGTAAAGAACAACCAGCCGTTTTCATCGAAATACTTTGCATTGTTTCTGCCTATAATGGTTTGAAACTCGCGCTGCCAGCCGGTGATCACCTCGTGGTAAGGTTCGGCGGCCGGTGCGAAATAATACGGGTTATTATAGTATTGTTCGTGATAGTCTACATGTATATGCGGCAGCCACTGGTTGTATTTTATAATACGCTGTTGTGTTTCAACCTGTGTTTGCCAGGCCCAGTCGCGGTTCAGGTCAAAATAGTAGTGATTGGGTCTTCCGCCGGGCCAGGGTTCCGAATGTTCACGGGTGTAGGGCTGCGGGTTCGGTTTTGCGCCTACCACCGAATTGAACCAGTTCACATAGCGGTCGCGGCCATCAGGATTTATACAGGGGTCGATGATCACCACGGTTTGCTGCAGCCATTCTTTTGTTTTGGCATTGGCCGGGTTAACCAGTTCGTACAGGGTAAGCATGGCGGCCTCAGAAGAAGAGGTTTCGTTGCCATGTACATTATAGCTCAGCCACAGGATGGCGGGCGCTTTTTCATCCGGCGCCATTTTATCGTAGGTCATTCCGGCCAGCCGCCGGTTATTCTGCCTTATTTCCTCGAGGCGGGAAAGGTTACCGGGCGATGTTACGTATAGTAATAGTAAGGGCCGGCCTTCATTGGTAGTGCCATATTGCTCCAGCTTTACCATTTCGGGCGCAGCTTCGGCTACCTGCCTGCAATAGTTCACTATATTAAAATGAGGGGTATAACGGGCGCCCAGTTTATAACCGAGAAACTGTTCGGGTGATTTTACCTGGGCCAGTGCCAGGCCGGAAATCAGTAACAACAACGCTACGCCTGCGGTGACTTTCTTCATATTTAAAAATGTACTGTGAAAGTAACTAAATCGGTGAAAAAGAAAAAAGCACCCCACCTAAGTGAAATGCTTTTATTTTCTCATGTGACCACTAAGAGTTTATAATGAACGCAATAATATTGCGTACTAGTGATCATGTGTGTAACCTTGCAGGACCTTACCTGCCGGAGGCATTATTTATGGAAACGTCTGCGTGAAAATTATGGCATGCCAGTGAAATGGATTACTGACCAACAAATGGAATGCAAAAGACGGCAAAACACATTGGAGCTGAGAAGAATGGAAGGTTGCTATAAGTTGCGTACAATGGTACTTTCTCATAAGCTCATGTGGTTTGGACCCCGTAAACAGTTTTTGTTAGTGTTCTAAAATTAGAACATTTAACGCAAATATAAAAAAAACCGGAAGCTAATTTTGGTTTGTTAATTTTAGCTACTCTAACTTATTTTAATATGAAAGCTTTTTTTTCGTACACGTTGCCGTTAGTAATGCTTTGCTGCGCCTGTTCAGGTCCACGTTCCGCCGCTACATTACAAATTAACCCTTATGAATACACTATACAAAAAAAGATCATCGGTTCAAATGGTGCAGTAACTTCTGCACATCCACTGGCGAGTGAAACCGGTGTTTCCATAATGAAACAGGGCGGCAATGCCATTGACGCTGCCATTGCTACACAACTGGCGCTGGCAGTAGTATACCCCGGCGCAGGGAATATTGGCGGAGGTGGCTTTACAGTTATGCGACTGTCTAACGGCACCAACATTACGATCGACTATCGTGAAAAGGCACCGGCTAGGGCACACCGTGATATGTACCTCGACAAACAAGGCAATGCTCAAACGGCTTTAAGTCAAAATGGTCACCTCGCGGCGGGTGTTCCCGGTACAGTTGCAGGTTTATTCGGGTGCATGAAATATGCCAAACTTCCCTTTACCAAATTAATTCAACCCGCCATTGACCTCGCCGAAAACGGTTTCGTAATCACTGAATCGGAGGCCCATGACCTGAACCGTACCCGCGACGCCTTTATTAAATATAATACGGTTACCCCCGTATTTGTTAAAGCGGGTGGCTGGAAGGCCGGCGATACGCTGGTTCAAAAAGACCTGGCCAATACCCTTAAACGGATCCGCGATAAAGGCATGGCCGGCTTTTATGAAGGGGAAACCGCCCGCCTTATTGTTGAAGAAATGAAAAGGGCCAACGGCATTATCAATTATGACGACCTGAAAAATTACCAGGCCAAAGAGCGGGAACCGGTTGTATTCGACTATAAATCCTACAAAATAATCACCATGCCCCTGCCCAGCAGTGGCGGTGTTTTGCTGCCGCAAATGATGCAGATGATAGAAGATCAACCGGTGAAAGCATATGGTTTTCTGTCGGCCCGGGCGGTACAATTGATGACGGAAATAGAACGCCGCGCTTATGCCGACAGGGCAAAATTCCTGGGTGACCTTGATTTTTATAAAGTGCCGGTAAAAAAGCTCACCAGCAAAGCCTATGCGGTGGAAAGAATGAAAGATTACAATGACCAAACGGCAGGCAGCAGTGAGACCACCGGGGCCGGACTTATTCCCGAAAGTGAAGAAACAACCCACTTCAGCGTATACGACAAAAGCGGTAATGCCGTTTCCGTGACCACCACCCTGAACGGCGGGTACGGCAGCCGGACCGTTGTGGGCGGCGCCGGTTTTTTACTAAATAATGAAATGGATGATTTCAGCATAAAACCCGGCGTACCCAATATGTATGGCGCGGTTGGCGCCGATGCCAATGCCATTGCCCCCGGTAAGCGGATGCTTAGCTCCATGACGCCAACCATTGTTTTAAAAGATAATAAACCGTTCCTGGTCGTGGGCACGCCGGGCGGCACTACGATTACAACGTCGGTATTTCAAACGCTGATCAACATTCTGGAATTCGACATGAGCACGGAAGATGCCGTGAACAAACCAAAATTCCATCACCAGTGGCTGCCCGATGAGATCTTCGTGGAAGCCGCATTTCCCCAACCGGTAAGAGAGCAGCTACGGCAAATGGGTTATAAAGTGACCCAGCGAGGCGCCATCGGCCGTACCGAGGTGATACGCATCGATGCGAATGGCACCATTGAGGCGGTGGCCGATAAACGCGGCGACGATTCGGCAGCAGGATATTAACAGGTTTGTGGTTTGTAGTTTGTGGTTGCTGCCCCATTGGGCAGGCATTATTAAGATGAGTTCATATAAGTTCAGCGTTTTGGAAGTTTGGCAGAAATATGGACTGCCCGACTTTAAAGAACAATAAACCATAAACTAAAAACCATAAACTGTTTCTTTTGCCGCTATTGTAGCTTTCATAACTTGCATCAAATCTATGTTATGAGCGCCTCACCCGGAACCGAATACCTGCAAACAGCCATCAAACGGTTACGCTATTATAAAGAATTAGGCGAAAAAACGTTCGACCAGCTTTCAGCGGCCGAGCTGCATTATGCGCCCAATGCCGCTAGCAACAGCATTGCGGTTATTATTCAACATATGGCGGGCAATATGCTCAGCCGCTGGACCAACTTTCTAACCGAAGATGGGGAAAAGCCCTGGCGGCAACGCGATGAAGAGTTTGAGGTGCACAACTACAGCAAACAACAACTGCTTGAAATGTGGGAAAAAGGCTGGAACTGTTTCCTCGATGCGCTCGCCCCACTCACCGAAAACGATCTGTTGAAGACCATTTATATCAGGGAAGAACCGTTGCTGGTGATCGATGCCATCAACCGGCAGCTGGCGCATTATCCTTACCATGTTGGACAGATCATTTACATCGGGAAACTCATCAAAGACGCGGGCTGGCAAAGCCTTTCCATCGAAAAAGGAAGATCGGAGGCTTATAATAAAGGCGATGGGGTGAAGGACCCGGCGAATATCAACAGGCAATAAGCAATTGGCAATAGGCAAAAACAATATCTTAGGACACCGGTTCGAATCCGGTCACCACAACTAAAGAGTGATATTCAAGTTCAGGAATACACCACACTAGGCACACATTTTCACTTAGTTATCTCACTTTTTTTTGATCCATATCAATCAGCGCATATTCAACTTTGTTGTACTTTCAAAGTCCCAAAACAAGTAATGATATGCCGAATAATAAAGTCATTGTGGTAAAAGATACCCCGGTAAAAATTATAGAAGTAAATGAGCAGGATTATATTTCATTGACCGATATGGTACGAAATATGGAAGAAGGGTCTGTAGTTATAGAAAAGTGGCTTCGAAACAAAAACACCATTGAGTTTATTGGTATTTGGGAAAAAATAAACAACTCAGCGTTTAATTCCCCCGAATTCGGGGGAATTATGATGGAAGCAGGATTAAACCGGTTTACTTTATCAGTTAAAAAATGGATAGTACGAACTAATGCAATTGGGCTTATTGCAAAAACCGGTCGTTTTAATAGCGGCACCTACGCCCACAAAGACATCGCCTTTGAATTCGGCAGTTGGCTCAGCGCCGAATTCAAACTATACCTTATCAAAGAGTTTCAACGCCTAAAAGATGAGGAGAATAAAACCCACCAACTGGAATGGAACCTGCAACGAACCCTTTCTAAAATAAACTACCGCATTCATACTGACGCCATAAAAGAAACACTCATTCCGCCACAACTCACCCGCCAGCAAACCGGAACCATTTATGCCAGCGAAGCCGACTTGTTAAACATGGCGCTTTTTGGAAAAACAGCAGCAGAATGGCGTAAAGAAAATCCTGGCAAAACAGGAAACATCCGGGATGAGGCTACTTTGGAACAACTTGTCGTACTCAGTAACCTCGAAAGTATCAATGCAGTTTTATTACGACAGGAGCTTCCACAATCAAAACGCCTCGAGCAACTCAATGAAATTGCCATTTCCCAAATAAAATCCCTGCTGGCAAACAATTCCATGAAAAAGCTGAAACAATAAAATCGGCTTTGCCATTTTATAAATTTTGATCAGGCATCGGGGCTGTCAAAGATTGACAGTGGCCCTGCCGATTGCCGGTTCACGATATTTACCCACTCCCCCGCTTTGATTCCCTCTTTCTTTGGTCTATCTTACCAACTCCTTTCCCCCGGCCGGGAGCGATCATTTACCCCGTTTACCTGTATTGAACCATTTACCCAAATTATTCGTTAAAAACCAATGGAATATCCAACCTTCGTGGCCATTTTACGTATGTACAATTCATCAATACCCGCTTTACGCGTTATACGGTATGTTAAATGCCCGGAAAAGTTGAATAAAAACATTGCATTGGTATTGATTTTGTGCCATATAGAGATCGGTTTTATTACTTTTACATTTAATACGCTCCAACCCTGAGAAAGTTTTGGAAAATATCCCGGACCGTCCTGCTGGTACTGATCGGCCTGATCATATTAGTCTGGCTGGCTATTCAGACCTCACTGGTTCAAAACTGGCTGGTAAGGCAGGTTACGGGCAAACTTTCCAAAAACCTCCACGCAAAAGTTCAGATCAAACACGTTGATTTCGCCCTCTTCAATAAAATGGTGCTCGAAGGCACTCTCGTAAACGATCAACACAACGATACCCTCCTGTACGCCGGGGCCGTTAAGGTGAACATTACCGACTGGTTCTTCCTGAAAGACCGCGTAGTGCTCAGCTATATCGGGCTCGAAGATGCGGTTATTCAGCTCAAGCGTACCGACAGCACCTGGAACTACCGCTTCCTCGAAGATTATTTCAGCAGTCCCAAAAAACAACAGGTAAAAAAACAGGACGATATCGACCTCGATCTTGAAAAGGTCGAATTTAAAAATGTAAAGCTGAAACAGATCGATGGCTGGCGCGGGGAAGATATGACCCTGGTGCTGGGCTCGATGGACGTCGACGCCGAAGAGATCAACCTGAAAAAACGGTTAGCCCATATCAACGAAATTCAGATCGACAAACCTTTCTTTTCCATTTACAACTATACAGGGAACCGGCCCGATTCACTCAGGCCCAAACACAATTCCGTTCCTATTGTAAATGATCCCGATAACCTGCGCTGGAACCCGGGCAACTGGGATATTGCCGTTACAAAGCTCACGCTGAACAAAGGCACTTTTCTAAATGATCTCCAAACCGACAGGCTGCCCTACGAGTATTTCGATGGCGCTCATATTCGCTTTGCCGATATTAACGCAACCTTTAACAAGATCGCGTTAAAACAGGACACCTTAACCGCCCGCATCCTGCTTTCAACCAAAGAACGCAGCGGGTTTGTGGTTAAAAAACTTAGCGCCCGCCTTACCTGGCATCCTGAGGCCATGGAATTCGCCCGCCTCGATATTCAAACCAATCGAAGCCACCTGCAGAATTTCTTTGCCATGCGGTATGCCACGTTTGACGACATGAGCGACTTCGAGGAAAAGATCCGCATGGAAGGCGATTTTACCAATGCGGTTATAAACAGCGACGACATTGCCTATTTTGCCCCCGAGCTGCAGGCCTGGAAAAAAGAAATTCGCGTAACCGGTAAAGCAAAAGGTACGCTGGAAAGCATGAGCGCCCGTAAACTGGTGATCGAGGCCGGTAAAGACACCTACCTCAACGGAAACATTCGCATGAACAGCATTACCAATGTCGATAAAATGTATATCGACTTTGAGGCGAATGAATTGCGCACCACTTACCGCGACGCTATCACCATCATCCCCGATCTTAAAACGATCACCCAACCCCGGCTCGATAAACTCGAATACCTCCGCTTCAGAGGTAACTTTACGGGTTTTATAAAAGACTTTGTAACCTACGGCACCATCGAAACCAAACTCGGCGTAATAGTGAGCGACGTGAACATGAAGTTCCCCGATAATGCGCCAACCGTTTATACAGGTGGTATTGAAACCAGGTCCTTTGCCCTTGGCGAATTCGTTGATGTGCCTCAGGTTGGACTGATCAACTTTAAAGGATCGGTTAACGGGCGTGGACTGAAAGCCTCAACCCTCAACGCCAAACTCGACGGCAACATCCGCTCGCTCGACGTAAACAATTATAACTACCAGAACATCGTGGTAAAAGGCACCTTTGCCAAACGGTTGTTCAATGGAGAAGTCATCAGCAACGACCCCAATTTAACCGCCCGCCTCAACGGGTTGGTCGACTTCAGCCAGAAAATACCGGCATTCAATTTCGAAGCGGAGGTAAGCAAGGCCGATCTGCGCAATGTAAAACTCACCCGCGACAGTATTGAAGTGAAAGGTAAGTTCAGGATGAACTTTACCGGCGATAATATCGACAACTTTTTAGGTACCGCCCGCATTTACGAGGCCGCCGTGCTGAAAGATGGCAAGCCGCTTTCGTTCGATTCATTAAGCATTGAATCGAAAGCCATGGGCAAAAACAAAGTGATCACGGTAGTAAGTAATGAATTCGACGGTGCGCTGGTGGGTGAATTTTCGATCAGGGACCTGCCCGATGCGGTTCGTTCTTTCCTGAATAAATACTATCCCAGCTATATAAAACCTTCGAAGACCGAGCTCAAGAACGAGAACTTCAGCTTTGTGTTCACCACCAAAAAAGTGGATGAATACATGAGCTTCATTGATAAAAACCTAAGCGGTTTTAATTACAGTACCGTCACCGGGCGTATCAACAGCAAGGAAAACCTGCTCGATCTCAATGCCGAAATTCCCCAGTTCAACTATAAGAACATCGCTTTTTATAACGTGAACGTGAAAGGCACCGGTAATTACGATACACTTGCGTTAACCAGTTCAATAGCCGATGTATACATCAACGACAGCCTGCATTTCCCCGGTACCGACCTGCGGGTGCGCTCGGCCGACGACATGTCGCTGGTTCAATTAAAAACAGCCGCCAATCAAACGCTTAACTCGGCCGACCTGTTCGCCCGCGTGCAAACCATGCCATCGGGTGTTCGCATTACCTTCAACGAATCGCACTTCGATCTGAATGGTAAAAACTGGACCATTGAAAAGAACGGCGAACTGGTATTGAGTAAAGAACTGGTATCGGCCGATGGGGTAAAAATTTATAACGGCCAGCAGGAAATTCTGGTTACCACCCACCCTTCCGATGAAGGCAGCACCAATGATATAAAGGTAGAACTGAGAAAAGTGAATATAGGCGACTTTGCACCATATGTTGTAACCGATAACCGCCTGGAAGGATTGCTGACTGCCAACGTCGACATCGTTGATCCCTTTGGAAAATTACAGGTTGACCTGAATGGTGATGCCGAAATGTTCCGGCTCGATAACGATTCCATAGGCAGGCTGAAGCTGAATGCCAATTACAGCCAGCGTACCGGCAAGGTCAACTTCAGCACTATTTCAGAGAACGACAACTATAATTTCGATCTGAAAGGGTTGTACGATCTCCGCGACACCGCCAACAACGCACCGCTTGATATTTCCGGTAACTTCAGGGATACAAAGATCGGTCTGCTCGATAAATACCTCTCAGAGGTGTTCACCGATCTCAACGGGTTTGCCACCGGTCAGTTACGCATCGTAGGCCCACCCAATAACCTGAAATACCTTGGCCGCATGCAACTGCGCAATGGTGAGCTGCGGGTTATTTATACAAACGTATTATACAAAATACCAGCGGCAACATTTGATTTCAGGGATGGCGCTGTTGACTTTGGCAATTTTGTATTCAAGGATGAATACGGTAATACCGGGCATATTACAAAAGGGATCTTAAGGCACCAGGCCTGGGACGACCTGTATTTCGATTTTGCATTCAACACCAATAAACTGCAGGTGCTGAACACGCCGCCTACCAGCAAAGACCCCTTCTTCGGGAAGCTGATTGCAAAAGCAAACGCCACGTTCCGCGGTCCGCTCGAAGATATGCGGCTCGATGTTCGCGGAGAACCTGCCGATAGTTCCGAACTGTATATCCGTTCACAAACGGGTCGTGAAAGCGGTGAAGCCAATTTTGTGGTTTGGAAAAAGTACGGAACCGAAATGAAAGCCGTGCGCAGTTCCGAAGCAAGCAACCTGCATGTGTCGCTCGATGTGGTAGCAAACAACTATGCCAAAATGTTTGTGATCATCGATGAGCTTACAGGTGACATCATCACCGCCGTTGGCCATGGAAACCTGAAAATGGAAACCGGCACCGATGGTAATTTCAGTATCAACGGCCGGTACGATATAGATCGCGGAAATTACAACTTCAATTTCCAGTCGCTGCTGCGCAAGCCATTTAAACTGAAGGAGAATGCCGGTAATTTTATCCGCTGGAGCGGCGACCCATATGATGCCGAAATAGATATCGATGCAGAATATGTGGCCGACGATGTACGGTTCAGTGATCTGGCTACCAGTGCGGTTACCAGCGCAAATGACAATGTGCGCAAATACCGCGGTAAAGTAATTGTAGTGGCTATGCTTACCGAAAAATTAATGAAGCCTGAAATCAAGTTCCAGATCGAGCTGCCCACCGGTAGTTCGATCAAGGATGACCCTGATGCGCTGGCCATTCTGCAATTGATCCAACGCGATCAGAACGAGCTCAATAAACAGGTGGCCTTCCTCATCGTGTTCAACAGCTTTGGCCCTATTTCATCATCGAGCCAAAGTACCATCGGCGGCATCGCATTCAGCGGTGTTGTGGTGAACAGTATTTCAGGTGTGTTGTCGGGCGCGCTCAGTAAACAATTTTCCAGCATCTTCCAGAAGATCTTCAACGATAAAAGCATCAAGGTCAATTTCAACGCGCAGTTGTATAACGGCAGCAATCTTATAGATAATATCGATCGCAGCCGGCTGAACATCGACCGCACCAACCTCAATTTAAATATTGGTAAAAGCTTTTTGAACGAACGGCTCACCTTTACATTCGGCAGCGCGGTAGATTTTGGCTTGTCGTCACAACAGGTGCAGGCCACCAAGAACCTGCAGTTCCTGCCCGATATTTCGGCCGACTGGAAGATCCGCCAGGATGGTAAACTGGTGCTCACCTTCTTTTACCGCGATTCTTACAATTACCTATCGGGTACAGGCGCCCGTCAAAACCGTTCCGGCGCCAGTATCAGCTATCGCCGCGACTTTGAAAAAATAAGCGATCTGTGGCGGGTTGATAAAAAGAAAAAATTAAGGCCGCCGCTGGTAGATACTTCAGCAAATGATAACGGGAGTAATTAAAAGTCAGTTTATGGTTTGTCGTTTGTCGTTTGTGGTTGTTTTATCCGGAGCATCCTTTCTGTTTTAGGCAGACCGAACAGGCCAGCTCAGTGCCTAAAAAAAATATGGCTACCATTTGAAATAAACGGTAGCCATAAACCAAAAACAAAAAACTATAAACTAATTTATTTCTTCAGAATATCGTGCCCTAACTTATCTCTCTTGGTAGTCAGGTATTTTTCGTTATGCGGATTGGGCACTACTTCAATGGGAACAGCATCTACAATTTCAAGTCCGTAACCCAGCAAACCAGCGCGTTTTCTCGGGTTATTGCTCAGCAGGCGCAATTTCGAAATGCCGAGGTAGCGCAGGATCTGTGCCCCGATACCATAATCACGTTTATCCATCGGGAAACCAAGATGCAGGTTCGCTTCCACGGTATCAAAACCACTTTCCTGCAACTTGTAAGCTTTCAATTTATTCACCAGGCCAATACCCCTGCCCTCCTGGTTCATATATAATATTACACCCTTGCCTTCTTTTTCCACCTGCTGCATGGCGGCATGTAGTTGTTCACCGCAATCGCAACGCATAGAACCGAGGATATCGCCGGTAAAGCAGGATGAGTGCACGCGAACCAGCACCGGTTCGTCCTTCTGCCACTCTCCCTTTATAAGGGCAAGGTGTTCATTAGGCGTTCCTTTTTCATTAAAGGCGATCAGTTTGAAATTGCCCCATTTGGTGGGCATATCAACCCGAACGATCTCTTCTATCAGCGAATCGGTCTTAAGGCGATACTCTATCAGGTCTTTTATTGAAATTAGTTTCAGATCGAACCTTTTGGCAATTTCTTCCAACTCGGGCAGGCGGGCCATTGAACCATCGTCGTTCATGATCTCCACCAGCACGCTGGCAGGTTCAAAACCGGCTAAGCGGGCGAGGTCGTTACCGGCCTCGGTGTGGCCGGCCCGGCGTAAAACACCACCTTTTTTTGCTCGGAGTGGGAAAATATGCCCCGGACGGCCGAGGTCCTCAGGTTTTATGGTTGGATCTATCAGTGCCTGAATGGTTTTTGACCGGTCATGTGCCGAAATGCCGGAAGTACAGCCGTGGCCCAGGAGGTCAACCGATACGGTGAAGGCCGTTTCGTGCAATGCCGTATTATTATTTACCATCAGGTCGAGTTGCAGTTCGGCACAACGCTCCTCTTCCAGCGGCGCACAGATCAGTCCACGCCCGTATTTACTCATAAAATTCACGACCTCGGGGGTCACATTTCGTGCTGCTGTTAAAAAATCACCCTCATTTTCACGGTCCTCATCATCCACTACAATAACCAGCTTACCATTTTTTATGTCCTCTATGGCACTTTCTATAGAATCCAGCATGTTTTGAAATTTCGGCAAAGTTAACATAAAACAGGGAAGCAAACAGCCTTTTTGGAACATGAAAAGGCAGCGGCGAAAATTGCGCCCGGGCCTAACCAGTCGTGTAATCGGTTGATTATTTGTTTGCTACGACATTTATATAACAGGTATACGAGCAATTTGTTCGCCAGGTAGCCTTTACGCACAAAAAAAGTATGCAAAGATTTTAAGTTCCTTTGACTTATATCAACCATGCAGCCTTTTTACATTCCCGCTTGCCTGTATAGCAGATAGCTAAGGAAAATATATACTTACCGGAAAATAAATAACAGTGGGAGTTTCAGGTGTTTGGGTAAAATTCAGGGTATTGGTTAACGTTAATAACGTGTGCACTGCTTTTAATATAGAGATAATGTGAATAATTTGAAATTCAGCTACATTTGCTGCGACATTCAAAGAAACTGCCCCGTATACAGCCATGAATACAAACCAGCCATGGTTTGCCTGATTAAGCTATAATTCCAATATCAATTGCTTTTAATATTTATAGAAACCTGTGCGGCTGTAATTACATAACGATGCTCCTTGCTCAAAACTTTTGCTTTGCCTGTACCCGTGAATGAATGAGTACAAAATCAAACATCGCATATATGAGAAATTTTAAGGCTTATTTATTAACCCTTTTACTGCTTTGTGCCGGACTGCTGAGCGGGTATTCCCAGGTTACTACCAGTAGTATGACGGGGGTTGTTAAATCAACTAAAGGAGAACCCCTGGTAGGCGCAACAGTGGTAGCCCGCCACGAACCAACCGGTTCAATGTTCACAACCCTTACAAGAACCGGCGGCGTCTTCGACATTACTAATATGCCGCCCGGAGGTCCGTATACAATTACAATTACATATGTAGGTTATACCGCTTTTAAAAAAAGCGAGGTAAATATTCCGTTAGGTGAAAAGTTCGACCTGCAAACCGAAATGTCTGATAAAGAATTACAATCGGTAGTGGTTACTGCGGCAGGCCGTAAAGGGATCACTGAAAAAACGGGCGCTTCGACCAACATCAGCAACCGGTTGGTACAAAATATGCCCAACATTGCCCGTAGCTTAACCAACCTTACCCGCGTTACG
This sequence comes from Niastella populi, assembly GCF_002078015.1. Lineage (GTDB taxonomy): Bacteria > Bacteroidota > Bacteroidia > Chitinophagales > Chitinophagaceae > Niastella > Niastella populi. Next base: position 106,513 of record NZ_LWBP01000078.1, read on the forward strand.
CCTCAAAGCAACGGGAACAGTTTCGCGGGCATGAATAACCGGTATAATAATATCATGATCGACGGTTCGCTGTTCAACAACAACTTCGGCCGCAGCGGTGATGGTATGGTGCCCGGTGGCGCCACTTCGGCTATTTCTGTAGATGCCATAGACCAGGTGCAGGTAAACATCGCCCCTTATGATGTTCGCCAGGCCGGTTTCGTAGGCAGTGGTATCAACGCCGTAACGAGAAGAGGTACCAACAACTGGTACGGTACGGCTTATGGCTATTACCGCAACCAGGATTTCACCGGTAAAAAAGTGAAGGACAGGGATGTTCCCAATGCCAAACGCTCAACCAAGATCTTTGGCGGCAGTATTGGTGGCCCCATCATCAAGGACAAACTGTTCTTCTTCTTCAACATGGAATCGGAAAAAAGAACGCAGCCGGGCCAGACGTGGGTGGCTAAAACAAGTGCATCAGATAACAATCCCAACTCTACCTCGGTGTTGGCCAGCGACCTCGATGCGGTGAGAACATACCTCATGAATACACCTAAATTTGGCGGTTTTGATCCGGGCGCTTACCAGGGGTATGATTTTGAAACCGATAATACAAAGTTTCTGGGCCGTGTTGACTGGAATATTACCAGCAAGCACCGGGCAACATTCCGTTTTACTACATCGGAGACCAATGACGATGATATGGTGAACTCGTCCAGTACTTCAGGCCTTTCGAATGTAGCCGGTATCAACAACAGCCGTCGCGGCGGGCCAACCGGCGGTATGGCCTATACCGGTACCAATTTCAAGAACAACGTGAAAGTGTGGTCGGGCGTTTTTGAGTTGAACTCCACCTTCAACGGCCAGTGGAGCAACCAGTTCATCGCTTCTTATACCAAAAACGAATTGGTACGTGTGCCCAACAGCAATGTACCGTTTGTTGACATCATGAACAATGGTTCCAACAACGTATATATTTCATTTGGCACCGATCTTTTCTCTTACAAAAATGAGATCCGTGATAAAGCCCTTAATATATCGGAGAATGTTACTTATGTAACAGGCAAACACTCAATTACTGCAGGGATTAACTTCGACGCCATGCAGTTCGCCAACTCATTCACCAGTGCTGCCGGCCCTGGTTATTACCGGTATTCCAGCCTGGCATCATTCCTGGCCGACGAAGCGCCTTCGGTATATGCCCTCGCCTACGACCCAACCAATGCAACCGGCATAAAGGTTCCCGAAGCGAAATTTTCACAGTTAGGTTTTTATTTGCAGGATATTTTCTCGGTAACCAATAAATTGAAACTTACTTATGGTTTGCGGGTCGATCTGCCAATGTATCCATACGATCCGCCACGCAACCAGGCGCTGGAGCAGGTTGTGTTCAAAGACCAAAACCTGATGGATGAGCAGTTCGATGTAAGCCAATGGCCATGTGCCAAACCGCTGTGGTCGCCCCGCTTCGGTTTCACCTATGATGTAAAAGGCGATAAATCGCTGATTGTACGTGGTGGTACCGGTATTTTCACCGGTCGCATCCCATTCATCTGGCTGGTAAACCAGGTAGGTGATAATGGCGTTGTTCGCGCCCTGTACCAGCCCACCGGCGCTACGCTGGCAAACATCAGATATAGTACCGATAGAAATGCCCACCTGCCGCCAACGCCGCTTCCTCCGGTAGGAACCACCATCCCTAACGGGTCGTCTTATAGCGCAGCAGCTCGAGATTTCAGAATGCCGCAGGTATGGCGTTCAAATCTGGCGGTTGACAAACGTTTTGCGGGCAGTTACACCGCCACTTTCGAGGCTATATATACGAAAATGATCAACAACGTGTATTTCCGCAATGCTAACCTGGGTGAACAAAGTGGCACGCTTGGCGGCGTGGCTGATAAACGCCCAACCTATACACAAAGGTTGAACTCCGGCATTAACCAAATGATCGTTATGGACAATACCAGCAGAGGCTACAGCCTGGCATTGACCGGTCAGTTACAAAAGGCATTCTCTAACAAATGGGAAGCCGGTATCGCCTATACTTACACCCTGGCTAAAGAAGTGGCTATCGGAAGCTCTGACCAAAGCGCCAGCGGTTTCAACACCAATAACATTATCAACAATCCTAACCAGCCTGACCTCGGCCATTCAAACTTTGCCGTTCCTCACCGTATCGTAGCGAACGCCTCCTATCGCCTGGAATATCTGAATAAAAATATGGCCACTACTTTCAGCCTGTTCTATTCGGCACAGCCACAGGAACGTTACACGTACCGTTACGCCAACGATATCAACGGCGATGGCCAGCGTAACGATGCCATCTATATTCCAAAAGATCCATCAGAAATTGCATTTGTGGAAGGCGCAACGCTTGGCGGTAAAACCTATACAGCACAGGAACAAAGCGATGCTTTCTTTAAATACATTGAAAACGACCCGTACCTGAAAAAACACAAAGGTGAATACATGGAAAAGTATGGCGCCGTACTTCCATGGAACCATACCGTTGACCTGAGAGTTTTACAGGACTTCATTTACAGAAGAGGGGCAAATAAACATACTTTACAATTCAGCGTAGATGTAATTAACCTGCTGAACCTGTTGAACAGCGAATGGGGTTACCGCTATGCTTATACATTCGGAACCTTCCAGGATATGGGGGTGTTGGGGACACAAAACCCTTTCAACCGGGCTGCACCAAGATATACTTTCGATCCGGCCGGTCCAGCTAAGGGATATCAGCCAAACTACTCAACAACCAGCACCTGGGGCATTCAACTTGGTTTAAGATATATCTTCAACTAATAACAACATCCGCGATGTTAAAAGGGTGGGCCGCGAATGCGGCTCACCCTTTTTTATTGTTGTCAGGTTTCAAATTGTAGCGGGATGGAAAAAATTGTTAACGTACCGGTTCAAAATTAAAATCGTCTGGAACGTATTAAACTGATGCGTTTTCATACGATAAATTAATGATCCTTTTATTGAAAATCAAGCGAAGAGGAATGTGAATTGTAAATACTTATTTCAACTACCCCTTGCTCTTATTCCGCCAGCCCCACTTCAAAAACACGGGTAACGCTTTTGCCCAGGAACGGATGTCATGTTTGCCATCGGGTAATTGCAGGTAACGCATGGCTTTCCCTTCCAGCCAGCCTTTCGCCAGCAGTTCGCGCATCACATCTATGGTATCGTCAATAGAGTCGATCACATTATTACCATTGCGGTCTTCCGTTTCATCGAGCTCCCCGGCCTGAAAAAAGAATTTCAAGTTGGGATTGTATTGTCCCTGCCGTATCTGGTTGTGCATCAACCGATGGGTAGCTTCATTGAAGTCCTTATCTTTCCGGTCTTTTGAGCGCCACCACAATGAACCAGAGAACACACCCACTTTCGAAAACACATCCTGGTTGTTCCAAACCAGGTCAAGGGCGCTTAGTCCGCCCAACGAAAAACCGGCAAATGCGATCTCGTTGAAAACAAGGTTGCTATAACGCGAATGAATATATGGTAATAATTCCTCTAAAATAAACTGGCGGTACTGAGGGGCTTTGGAACCGCGGCCCTTGAAGTCGGGGCTGCTGATCATCCCATATTCATCGAGGCGGTCTTCCCCGCTATGAATACCAACACATAATAAAGGGGTGATGGTTTCGGTCTGCAGCAGATAACCGATCATTTTATCAAAGCCCATGGCTTCAACATCCTGACCGTCATTGAATAATAATAAACCCAGCGGGCTATCTCCGGCATTGCCGGCCGGACCGTAACAATTTATCGTTACTGTACGTTGGAGCGCTTCAGATGGCAATTCAACCGTTTCTACGATTATCCCGGTACTAACTTCTGTTTGCATGGCGCCAAAAATAGTTAAATCTGCAATAGTGGTAACGTTAAAAGTACAGGAATTGTACGATTTGTTTATTCACTATGCTTCCGATAAATTTGGTAGCAGGGACCTGAATTCAGGGATCGCATCACACAAATGTGCTTGTATGAAAAAAATAGGTATTCTTTTCGGCCGGGAACGAACTTTTCCAATGGCATTTATAGAACGCATCAATAGCAGGAATACACATGATATTGTTGCAGAACCTGTTCATATAGACAAAGTAATACAAGGCGCCGGGGTTGAATATGATGTGATCGTCGATCGCATTTCCCACGATGTTCCTTTCTACCGTTCCTATCTTAAAAATGCAGCCATTTGCGGCACTGCGGTCATCAATAACCCTTTCTGGGGAAGCGCCGATGAAAAATTCTTCAACAACTGCCTTGCGGTGAAGATCGGGGTGCCGGTACCAAAAACCGTCATTCTGCCCTCATATGAAATGCCACCCGAAACCAGTCCCGACTCATTCGTTAATCTCGCCTGGCCGCTTGACTGGGAAAAGATCTTTGACTATGTGGGGTTTCCGGCCTACATGAAACCCTTCGCAGGCGGCGGCTGGAAAAATGTTTACAAACTGCATAACAGCGAAGAATTCTTTCATATTCACAAAGAAACCGGCCAGCTGGTAATGCTGTTGCAGGAAGAAATTGTGTTCGAAGAATATTACCGGTGCTATTGCATTGGCGGAAAGTATGTGCACATAATGCCATACGAACCGCATAACCCCCATCACCTGCGCTATACCAAACAATACGCGCCCACACCAGACAAAATACAGCAGATGTCAGCAATCGTATGCCGCCTCAATCAATACCTGGGCTATGATTTCAATACAGTTGAACTGGCCATACGCGATGGTGTTCCTTACGCAATCGATTTTTGCAACCCGGTGCCCGATGCTGACCGGCCCAGCATTGGCGACGATAATTTTGAATGGGTGGTTGAAACCGCTGCTACCTATGCCATTGAAAGGGCGCTAACACACCAGCCGGGACACGATAACCTTACCTGGGGCGAATTTACCAAACGGAGTATGACCCGCGAAGAGTTGGGCGAAATAAAAAACGAAGTACTGGAAACGGAGGAATGAGTTGACGAGTTGATGAGTTGACTGGTTGACTAGTTAAAAATGGAACAGCATATCAGTAAATAAATAGGTGAACCGTTAGTTGAACGAAATACCTTTGTACCAAATAAGCATCAAATCATAAAAGCCCCCTGTAGGGGTTGGGGGTAATAAGAACATACGAATGGCAAACATAAACTTTTCGCAATTCACGCTTGGCATTGAAGAAGAATACATGGTACTCGATCCTGTTAACAGAGAGCTGAAAAGCCACCAGCAACGGATCGTTACCGAAGGACAAAAGGTAATAAAAGATAAGGTAAAAGCAGAAATGCATCAGGCCGTGGTGGAAGTTGGCACCGATGTTTGCCGCAATGTTGATGAAGCTTTTAAAGATGTAGGCAACCTGCGCCGCACCATCTCACATATAGCCGGTGATCTGGGTTTTTGGGTTGGCGCTGCCGGCACCCATCCCTTCAGTCATTGGGAGAGCCAGTTGATAACCGATCATGCGCGCTACAAAGAAATACTGGATGTATTACAGGATGCCGCACGCAGCAATCTCATTTTCGGGCTGCACGTACATGTAGGCATGGAAAGCCGCGAAATGGCCAACCACATAGCCAATTCAACCCGGTACTTCTTACCGCACATTTATGCGTTGAGCACCAACTCACCCTTCTGGGAAGGCCGGAACACCGGTTATAAATCGTACCGGTCGAAGATCTTCGACAAGTTTCCCCGTACCGGCATACCCGAAACCTTCGATACCATTGAGGACTATGACAATTTTATAAAGCTGCTGGTTAAAACCAACTGTATCGACAACGCCAAAAAGATCTGGTGGGACCTCCGCGTTCATCCATTCTTCAACACGGTGGAGTTCAGGATCTGCGATGTTCCTTTAACCGTACAGGAAACAATTTCCATAGCCGCCTTATTCCAGGGCGTGTGCGCCAAGATCTATAAACTGCGTACACAAAACCTCAACTTCATTCAATATTCCCGGGCACTTATTAACGAAAACAAGTGGCGGGCCAGCCGCTATGGCATCGATGGCTTACTGATCGACTTTGGGAAAGAAGAAGAGATCAATACCCGTGTGCTGATCTATGAGCTGCTCGATTTTGTAGATGATGTGCTCGATGAACTGGGCAGCCGTCATGCCATTAATTATATTACCAAACTAATGGAAGAAGGTACCGGGGCCGACCGGCAGTTAAAAGTATTTCAGCAAACGAACAGCCTGGTGAATGTGGTGGATTATATTCGTAGCCAATTTTTGGCGGGAATATAGGCAAGTTGTAAGTTATAAGTAATAAGTTGTAAGTTCCTGAATTCAAACCTCGCTGTTAAATAAAGGGCTGCACGCTTTTCAGAAAATTGTAGCTGGAATTGCTGTTAGCATCAGGTCGTTGGTTTTAAGTTTGCCCGTTATATATAAATTTTCACCATAATACAAGGCTCGTATTTGCCGCATTAAGGCACTACCAGTCTTATGGGCACAATATTTGTTAACATTTGCCCGTTCATTATTTCAATCCCGTCCCTATATCCACATGGAATTCCCGAAATAAATTACCTGGTTAAACAAATCTGTCCGGTATGAAAAAGTTCCTGATCAGTAGCTGGCCTGCTATTCTATTGCTGTTTTTGATAGCGTCGTGCGGCAAAGAAAAAAGCCTGGAAGAAGACCTTGCACAATACTATATTAAATGCAAGGTAGGCAGTGTTGACAAAACATTTAATATTGGCGCAGTGGCTTCCCAGCTAGACCTTGGCGGTGGCCTGATCAGCTATTCTGTTTTTGGGAAAACAGTTTCTGACCCCAATAACCTGGAGAGCCTCGGTTTTACCATTCAGCTCTCCGTTCCTTTTGCCACAGGCACCTACAAGGAAACCGATCCTACTACCGACTATTCCCTGGCAGGCATTTATAATCCTAACACAACCGAGGCTGCGGAAATATTTGCCAGCCGGTACGATGAGGAAGATCCATTCCAGATCACTTTCACCGAGATCACGGGCACTACGTTAAGCGGAATCTTTAAAGGCAAGTTGTTTGTCAATAACGCCGATCCCGATGCAGATTCGCTGGTGCTTACAAACGGATCGTTCAGAGTGAAATTTCAGAAGTAGTTCCTGAGGCGTGAAACGGCAAACCCCGACTCCATCGGGGCAAGCTGTGAAACGTGAAAGCCCCCCATTCTACTATTAATCAGCCTGCGGCACAGAAACCCTTTATCAACTTTATCACCTCTATCAACATTTCAACAATTCTCCAAAATTCCCTGTATTCCATTAGCTAATTATCGAATTATCACATTAGCTAATTATCGAATTATCACATTAGCTAATTAGTCTTCCATTGTCTTTCAAACCAACGCCCGAAAGTTGCAGCCGCAATGATTCACTGATCATATAGAATATCCTTTCTGCCGCAGCAGGGTAGTTCAATCCCTCCGGCCTGATGTTGGAAATGCAGTTGCGTGCTTCATCGGTTAACCCCGGCGCAGGGCGCCAGGTAAGATATACGCCTAAGCTATCGGGTGAGCTCAATCCGGGCCTTTCTCCTATAAGCACCGCAACCAGCCTTGCCTTCAACAAATGGCCGCATTCGTCACCAATGGCCACCCGGCCTTCCTGTACAATACATACAGGCGCAACCGATAGTGACGCTTTTTCAAATAGCGGCAGCAATAATTTCAGAACGGGAATGGCATGGCTGTTAATAGCCGTGGCAGATAATCCATCGGCCAGCACCAGGCAAAGATCATAACCGGTACTATTGAATTCCGTTAACTGATCATGCGATGCCGTATGCAGCCGCCGTCCTTTATGTGGGTATTGCAAATATTCGCTGCGGCTGGCAGCCTGTGTTTGTAAGGTAAAAGATGCCTGTTGTAATGATCGCAATTCGTTCAATAACACCGGCTGATCCAACACCGCATAAACCGCATCACGCGCATGGGCGTGCGCCAGCCTGAATTGCAGCAAAGCCTGCAATGGCTCTGCCGTGCCGGTTCTTCCCAAAGCAATACGGGCGGCGGTAAACTCTTTTAAATTAGCCCAGGGATCTGTTTGAACGATATGTTTTTCTATGTTACCCATTCAATTATTGAGTTATTCAGTTATTCAGTTATTCAGTTGTTCAGTTGTTCAGTTGTTCAGTTCAAAACCCGCTATTAATTACCTGTAAACATGGGCGCATCAGCGCCCTTAAAAAATTAACTTAATAACTGAACAACTGAATAACTTATGAACTTAGCTATTCATCAATTGCAACAACTTATGCTTGTCCTGCACCGGTAACAAAGTTCCTTCTTCATTCATGATGCCCTGTTTCAACAACCATTGCTCAAACTCAGGGGCGGGCTTCAGGCCAAGCACCCTGCGCACATACAACACATCATGAAATGAAGTGCTTTGATAATTCAGCATTATATCATCAGCGCCGGGAATACCCATTATATAATTGCAGCCGGCCACACCTAATAAGGTAAGCAGGTTATCCATATCATCCTGGTCGGCTTCGGCATGGTTGGTATAACACACATCAACTCCCATCGGCAAACCAAGCAGTTTACCACAAAAATGATCTTCCAGCGCCGCCCTGATGATCTGTTTACCATCGAATAAATATTCCGGACCAATAAAACCAACCACTGTATTGACCAGCAAGGGCGAAAACTTTCTGGCCACCGCATAGGCCCGTGCTTCGCAGGTTTGCTGATCAACCCCTTCATGCGCATTGGCCGATAAGGAACTCCCCTGCCCTGTTTCAAAATACATAACATTATTACCCAGCGTGCCCCGTTGTAACGACAAAGCCGCCTCGTACGCCTCCTGTAATAAAGCCAGGTCAATACCAAAACTTTTATTGGTCTTTTCGGTACCGCCTATAGATTGAAACACCAGATCGATCGGCGCCTTTTGCTGCACCAGTTGTAAAGAAGTGGTTACATGGCTTAAAATGCAGCTTTGCGTTGGGATCTCAAACCGCTGAATGATGGAATCGAGCATATGCAGCAGCATTTGCACATGCGCCGGTGAATCCGTTGCCGGATTGATGCCGATCACCGCATCACCGCTGCCATATAATAAACCGTCAACGATACTGGCTGCAATTCCTTTGGGATCATCTGTAGGGTGATTGGGTTGCAGCCTTACCGACAACCTTCCTTTCAACCCGATCGTATTGCGAAACTTCGTAACCACTTCGCATTTACGGGCCACGCTGATTAGGTCCTGGTTGCGCATCAGTTTTGAAACGGCCGCCACCATTTCAGGTGTTAATCCCGGCGCCAGTTGTCGTAAACCAGCCGGCGTAGCTTCATCGCTTAACAACCAGTTGCGCAACTGGCCGGTTGTAAAATGGGCAACCGGAGCAAATGCCTGTGCATTATGTGAATCGATGATGAGCCGGGTTACTTCGTCCTGTTCATACGGAATAACATGTTCGGTAAGAAAGTTTGTAAGCGGTACATCGGCCAGCGCCAATTGCGCTGCTACCCGTTCTTTATAATCAGCAGCCGCTACGCCCGCCAGCGCATCGCCCGAACGGAAAGGGCCTGCCTTCGCCAGCAGTTCTCTCAATGTATTAAAATGGTAAGTATGCTGCTGTATGGTGTAACGATAAGCCATCAGTTATTTAGTTATTGAGTGCTCTTTTCTGAACGCAACAAACAATACAACCAGTAAGATCAACAAGCCAAAGAATACAATACTTATTAAGGGGTTATACCAGACAATGGCCACCAGGCAAACCACCCCTAATACCAGGGCCGTTCCGGGGAACCAGGGATACAAAGGTACTTTGAAAGGCCGTTCCATAGCCGGCTCTTTTCGCCGCAATACCAGCAAACTGATCATACTGATTATATACATCACTACCGCCCCCAAAGCGCTTAAAATGATCACCTCGCCGGTATTCCCAATACATAAGGCAATAACACCTACCAGTCCACCGGCGGTCATTGCCGCATGCGGCGTTTGAAACCGTTTATTTACCCTGGCCAGCACTTCGGGTAAATAACCGCTTCGGGCCATGGCATATAACTGCCGCGAATAACTGATAATTACGCCATGAAAAGAAGCCACCAACCCAAACAAACCAATGCCCGCAAATACTTTTGTCCAGCTGTTTTGTTTACCCAAAACCACACTGATAGCCTCGGGCAACGGGTAATCGATAGCGGCCAGGTTATGCCAGTTGGTAACGCCGCCGGTAAAGAACATTACCCCAAAAGCCAGCAGCACCAACGTTACTATGCCATAAATGTATCCGCGGGGAATGGTACGTTGCGGGTCTTTCACTTCTTCGGCCACCATTGCCACGCCTTCAATAGCCAGGTAAAACCAGATGGCAAAAGGCAATGCGGCAAATACGCCGCCCCAGCCGAATGGCATGGGATCATGGTTAAAATTTTCCCAGCGAAAAGCAGGCGCGGCTATGCCCATGAACAATAATAGTTCAGCCACCGCCATCAGCGTTACTACCAGCGAGAACATCGCCGATTCTTTAATGCCCAATACATTTATCAACGTGAACACCACATAACACCCGATAGCAACGGGCAATACCGGCAATGCCGGGTGCAGAAAATGTACATAACTGCCCAGTGCGAAAGCAACGGCCGGGGGCGCCAGTAAAAATTCTACCAGCGTGGCGTAACCGGCTATCAACCCGCCCACCGGTCCCAACGCTTTGTATGCATAGGTGAACGGGCCGCCCGCCTGCGGTATGGCAGCGGTTAATTCGGTAAAGCTGAAAATGAATGTAATGTAAAAGACGGTGACGATGATGGTTGCGATCAGCAACCCGCCCGTTCCTGCTACCTGCCAGCCAAGGTTCCAGCCAAAATATTCGCCTGAGATCACCAAACCTACCGCCAGCGCCCACAGGTGCACGGGTTTCAATACCTTTTTCAATGAAGGGTTGCTATGCATGCAATTAGTTTTAATATTCCAACTTTCTGTTGTTTTGGACTTTAAAGCAACCGTAAGAACAATGAGAACTTAAGATATTACAAACTAATTAAAAGTTGGGAAAGAACAGGAAAAGAATTTATAATTATATCAATCAGTAAGTTAGGCTCAAATTATGGCACTGCTGATCAACGTGCATTTTTGCAAAAAACAGCAACCGGCCTACAGATTTTTAAAATTTTAAGGTTAGATTCGCTGCCATTTGAACGGTACGCATTAGTGCCTTTTATTACTTTCAAAACTTATTTATTTATGCGACTGCTGCTGTACATTTCCTCTTTTATCGCTATTACTTTAGTAAGCTTTACCGGAATGCAACAAAAACAAAAGATCGTTTTCTTCGGCGACTCAATTACCCAGGCCGGTGTATCACCAACAGGTTATATAACAGTGCTGGGCAACCTGATTGCACAAAAGGGATTGAAAGATCAGTATGAACTGGTAGGCGCAGGGATCGGCGGCAATAAAGTAACAGACCTGTATTTAAGACTGGAAGATGATGTGCTGGCCAAAAATCCCAATACGGTGGTGATCTGGATCGGTGTTAACGACGTTTGGCATAAAAAAGGCGGCACCGGTACCGATGCCAATAAATTTGAACAATTTTACAATGCCATCATCAAAAAATTACAGGCAAAAAATATTAAAGTGGTAATGGCCACACCGGCTGCCATTGGCGAAAAAACCGATTTCAGCAATGAGCTGGATGGCGATCTGAACAAATACGCCAATATCATTCGTTCCGTTGCAGCAAAGAACAACTGTCCGCTGGTTGATCTGCGCAAAGCTTTCCTTGCTTATAACCTGGCCAACAATACAGAGAACAAAGACAAAGGAATTCTTACCGGCGACGGCGTTCACCTGAACGAGAAAGGCAACATGCTGGTAGCCGAAGAAATGATGAAAGCGCTGGTTAAATAGGAACATTTGGGAAAGGTGTGCCACACTTTCGAAGTGTGGCACACCTTTGTTATTTTTGTATAATACTATGAATAAACCAACAACCATACGAGTGGCTCTGCTGGATCTGTATGAGGGCCAGGTAAATGAAGGGATGCGCTGCATCCGCGACATTCTGCAGCAGTATAGTAAAGCAAACAATATCAATCTCGTATGCAAAGAATTCGACGTACGGCAAAAATACCAGCTGCCCGGTCTGCATCACGATGTTTACATTTCTTCGGGCGGTCCCGGTTCACCGCTTATAACCGGCCATGAATGGGAACGGTTGTATTTTGAATGGATCTATGAACTGGAGCAATATAACCGCAGCGAACAGCGTCCCAAAAAACATGTATATTTTATCTGCCACTCTTTTCAGCTGGCCGTTCAATACTTCCGCATAGCCAAAGTTACCAAACGCAAATCCACCGCTTTTGGCGTTTTTCCGATTCATATGCAGTTGAATAGTAAAGAGGAGGCTATTTTCAATGGTTTGCACGACCCATTTTATGCCGTTGACAGCCGTAACTACCAGGTGGTGAAGCCCGATCATGAGCAAATGCAAAAAAAAGGCGCCGTTATTCTGGCCATTGAAAAAGAACGCCCGCATGTGCCGCTCGAAAGGGCCATCATGGGCATACGTTTCAACGATTATATGGTGGGCACCCAGTTTCACCCCGAAGCAGATGCGCCCGGTATGAGCCGGTACCTGCAGCGTGAAGACAAAAAACAAATGGTGATCAAAAACCATGGGTTCGAAAAATGGCAGTCCATGATCGAACATCTCAACGACCCCGATAAGATCTTATTTACCTACTCGCATATACTACCCAATTTTCTCGACATGGCAATTGAAGCGACAAAAGGGGGCGTGAATCGACAATCGTGAAATAAAATACAGCCGAAGGCCAACAGCTTAAGGCTTAAAGCCAATACAGAAACAGCCGCGCTGGAAACTGATAGGGATACTCACCGTTCTTCTGCACTAAGAACTCAGAACTGAATAACTGAATAACTGAATAACTGAACAACTGAACAACTGAATAACTGAATAACCAGTCAACTTGTTAACCCGTCAACTTTCTTACAATAACTTCTACGTATCTTTCCCTACAAAACAGTCAACTCATGGTACCCGGTTTGCGGAAAACATTTAATACATCTTTTACCGATCGGCAATACGAAGCATTTTTAAAAGACCTGAACAGTAAATACCCCGGCGCCATAGCGTTCAGGTTGTGCGAAACACCGGTCTTTGCCGATAAGCTGTTTGCCGGTAAAATGATCGGGGCCTGCGAGCATATTGTCGATGTGATCACCGACCCGGCATTTAAATCAATGACAGAAGCAGGCATCCCCGCCGGCGAACGGGTTCCCAACGAAAGCGATCATTGCGAACTGTTCTGCTTCGATTTCGGCGTTTGCCTCAATGAGGAAGGGGAACCCGAACCCCGGCTGATCGAAATGCAGGGCTTTCCTACCCTCTTCGGCTTCCAGGTATTTTACCCCGATCTCTTCAGAGAATATTTCCCCATACCAGAAAATTACAGCCAGTACCTGAACGGACTGAACCGTGAAACTTATCTGCAGTTGTTAAAGGAAGTGATCACCGGTGATGTACCTGCAGAGAACACAATTTTGCTTGAAATAAAACCACACGAACAAAAGACCCGGATCGATTTTTACACCACACAGGAATACCTGGGTATACAACCGGTTTGCATTACCGAACTTATACAGGAAGGAAAAGACCTGTATTATATGCGCAACGGTAAGAAAACCCAGGTAAAGCGCATTTACAACCGCGTTATATTCGATGAATTGCAGACAAAGAAAAATACACTTGGCAATTTTACCGACATTACCCAGGACCTGAACGTACAATGGGTGCCCCATCCCAACTGGTTTTACCGCATCAGTAAATACACCCTGCCGTTGTTACACCATCCTTATGTGCCGGCCACTTATTTTCTGAACGAAATAAAACAACTGCCTGCCGACCTGGAGAATTATGTTTTAAAACCCTTATTTTCCTTTGCGGGACAAGGCGTAGTGATAGATATAACACCTGCGGATATCGAAAAAATAACCGACCCGCACAACTGGATCCTGCAGCGAAAAGTAAAATATGCAGAGATCATTGAAACACCCGACATGCCGGCCAAAGCGGAGATCAGGATCATGTATGCGTGGAAAAAAGGCTGGGACCGGCCGCAACCCGTTATCAACCTCGCCCGGTTAAGCAAAGGAAAAATGATCGGCGTAGCTTACAACAAAGACAAAAAGTGGGTTGGCGGCAGCGTTTGTTTTTTTGAACGGTAATGCTCATTCTATAAAAAAATACATATGCAACACCTTAACGACATTAAAGGCAAAGAGATTGTGCCGGGTTTATTCGGCCGTTTTGTTCATGGCGATAAAATAACCCTTTCGTTCGTTGAGATACAACAGGGAGCGCAATTACCCGAGCACAGCCACCCGCATGAACAGATCACCTATCTTATGGAAGGAGAACTGGAAATGGTGATCGGCGGCGAGAAAATGTTGCTTACGCCCGGCATGGTGCATGTCATTCCGGGTAATGTACCACACAGCGCCTATGCCCGTACTGCGGTTAAAGTGCTCGATGCCTTTTCACCGGTGCGGGAAGATTATATAATACCATAGTTATTCAGTTGTTCAGTTGTTCAGTTATCGAACGCGATATTATTCGCGAGCTCCTGAATTTGAGAACTTATGAACTGAACAACTGAACAACTCACAAATTGGTTTACTCCTCCGCCGTATTTTTCATTTTACCCAGCACTGCATACGCATTCTTTGTAACTACACTCATTCCTGAAAGCTCACTGTTGTTTGCGCTAACGGCCACGCGGTCATTCTCGCGAATGCCCGTTTCTACATTCACCAGTTGAAAAGCATTTTTACCGGTTGCCTGTACAATGTATTGCTGGTTGCCATATCGCACTACTGCTTCTTCGGGTACGGTTAACGAGGGCACATTCTCCAGGTGGATGGAGGCATTCAAAAACATTCCGGGTAACAGGTTCTTTGGCCGGGTTTTGAAATGACAATGTATAATACCGCTGCGGTTGGCGTCTACGTTACGGGTAACCAGTATCACTTCGCAATCATATTCTTTATCCGGCTCGTCAACAAAGGACACTTTCACCAGTTGGTCAACCTTTATCTTAGCCATGTCTTTTTCAAAAACAGTCAATGCGGCATGGATGTCGTCGGGGTTTATTAGCTCAAACAACACATCGGTGGCGTTCACGAACTTGCCGATATTTACATTCACCTTCGATACAAAACCATTGATGGGTGAATAAATGGGTACGCTGCGCGAAATATTGTTTTCGCTCAACGAAGCGGGATTTACATTTATCAACCGCAGTTTTTCACCAAGCCCCTTTACCAGAACTTTCTGCGACGCATGATCAGCCTGCACCTGTTGAAAGGTTTTCGCCGCACTCACCTGTTCTTCGCTCAGTTCTTTTTGCCGCTCATATTCCTGTTGCAAAAAACGTAACCGGGCCAGCGCCATCAGGTAATCCTGTTGCAGTTGCACCAGTCCCTGGTCTTCGATGATGCCAATTACCTGCCCCCTGTTTACATGCATCCCCGGCAGCAAAGTGGTATTCTTCAGGTAACCGCCTAAAGGAAAACTTACCGATACAATATTCTGCGGCGGCACATCCACAACCCCGTTCACCTTCAGTACGGAGTTCAGGTTTTGCGATTGTACCGGGCCGGTTTCTATACCGGCATTTTTTATCTGTGCTTCGGTGAGCGTTACCGAACTTACGTCGGCGGGCTCTTGTTTTTCTATCGCTTTTTCATCCGTTGACGAACACGAAACAGATAAAAGCAAAACGGCTATATATAAAAACAAATTCTTCATGTAGTGATCATTTACCGGTTAAATATTCCAACTCAATAATCGTATTGTTAAGTGCGTGCACCGCCTGCAAATATCCCAATTCAATATGCACGGCATTGTTCATTTGCAGGGTCCACTCAACATAACTTACATCGCCCTTTTCAAAACCCAGCCGGGCATTGCGGGTGATCAATGCCGCCTGTTGCAAACCGTCTGTTTCATAATACCGTACCTGTTCTGCATATTTTTTATACGCTTCATTCAGCTGCTGCAACTGGTTGCCGAGGTATTGACTGGTTGCCGCCGCTTCCATCCTGGCGGCTTCTTCCTGCGCCTGATCGGCCCTGATGCGGGCTTTTACGGCTTTGTTGAAGATGGGCAGGGTAGCCGATAACTGGTATACATGAAAACGATCGCCGGTACCATAATACTTCTGGGTAACACCATCCTTTGTCTGATAGCCTGCAATCGACTGGTTGCTGTACCCTACCGTAAATTCGGGCGAAAGCCGCGCCTTGTCGATATTGGTTTGGGCGGCGTTCACCTTTACCTGTTGCTGTTGTATCTGCACCGCGGGATGGGCCGCAATGACCGCTGTATCTTTTTCAAACCCATATTCCTTTTTCAATGCTTCGTATTGCGGCAGCAGGCTGTCGGGTGTGTTCAGCAACCATTGCAGTTGTTGTTGTGCTATCCGCAGATCGGCCTTTACCTGTTCCTGCTGCAGCTTAAGTTGCAGCATCTGGGTTTCGGCATTGCTTTTCTCCAGCATAGTGCTTTCACCCGTTTTTAGCCGCAGTGAAGCGGCGTGCAGAAAACGACTGTAAACGGAATCGAGGCGCAGCAACAACCGCTGGCGTTCGAGCAGGTCAACCATGTTATAAAAAACGGTTTTAACCGCTTTATGCAGTTCCTGTTGTTTCAATGCTACCTGGCTGCCCGCCATTTGTTCATGAGCCTGGTATAATTCCTTTTGCCTTCTGTACACCACCGGCAACTCAAACGACTGGTTTATAAAAAAACGCGTATCGTTCTGCAAACTGTTGATGTTGCCATATTCTGCACCAAACTGCGTTCGGGGTAATTCGGTAGTTGCCCGTTGCAGTTGCTTCCAGTAATTGATACCCGAGCGGCCGGCCTGCAGCGCCAGGTTGTTGTTACCGGCCTGTTGTAACATTTGCTCCAGCGGCATTGTACGGCCGGCCCATGTTTGCGCAAATGACGTATGGCATAATACAAGCAGTAAAATAACCCCAATCGCTTTAGGCATTGATGATTCTATAGGCGTCTTCTTTTCAAACCACAGGTACAAAACCGGCAATACGATCAACGTTAACAAGGTAGCGGTGATCAACCCGCCAATAACGACAGTAGCGAGCGGGCGTTGCACTTCAGCGCCGGCGCCGCCGCTTAACGCCATAGGTAAAAAACCAAGTGAAGCCACGGCGGCCGTCATCAATACGGGCCGAAGCCTTATACGGGTTCCTTCCATAATAATTTGTTTAATATCGTGTATGCCCTGGTGTTTTAACCGGTTGAATTCGGCTATCAATACAATGCCGTTCAATACCGCCACCCCAAACAGGGCAATGAAACCAACTCCTGCCGAGATACTAAAAGGCATACCCCGTATCCACAGGAATAAAATACCGCCAATGGCAGATAAAGGAATGGCAGAAAATATCAGCAAGCCATATTTGAGCTTACCAAATGCGAAATACAACATTACCAGTATCAGCAATAACGCAACCGGTACAGCGATCGTCAACCGTTGTTTTGCCTCGGTCAAATTCTGGAACTGTCCGCCATAATCAACATAATAACCCGCAGGCAGTTTCAGTTGCTGTTTGATCTTTTCGTTCATTTCGGCAACTATACTTTCCACATCGCGTCCCAGCGCATTGAAACCAACGACGATCCTGCGTTTCGCATCTTCACGTTGTATCTGATTGGGCCCTTCCTGAATGCTTACCGTTGCTACCTGGTTCAACGGGATCTGTGCACCGGTGGGCGTTGGGATCAACAGGTTCTGTACATCGGTAACATCCTGTCGCTGGGTATTCTCGAGGCGAACCACCAGGTCGAACCGCCTTTCGCCTTCATAAACAAGACCGGCGCTTTGTCCGGCAAACGCGGTATTGAGCACGCGGTTCACATCTTCGATATTCAACCCATAATGCGCTATGGCCACCCTGTTATAACTGACCAGTATTTGTGGAATTCCCGTTACGGTTTCCACATACAGATCGGTTGTACCCTCTACGCTTTTAACAATGGGTACCAGTTTACCGGCATATTGGGCAAGGGTATCGAGGTTTTCACCATAGATCTTGCACACCACATCCTGCCGGGCGCCGCTGATGAGCTCATTGAAACGCATTTGCACCGGGTACATGAAACCGAAAGTAGCATCGGGTATATCCTGTAGGGCGATCCGCATTTTCTCTGCCAGTTCATCAAACGTATGAGCGCTTGTCCATTTCTTTTTGTCTTTCAGGATCACCATCAGGTCGCTGGCTTCGAGCGGCATGGGATCGGTTGGTATTTCACTGCTGCCATTCTTTCCCACTACTTTTATCACTTCGGGAAAACGGCTTTTTAAGATATGCGCCGCCTGCGTTAAGGTCTTTACCGATGAATTGATATTGCTGCCGGTGAGCATCCTGGTTTCGATGGCAAAATCCCCTTCGGCCAGTTGCGGAATAAATTCTCCCCCTAACCGGGAGAAGATGAATAAGCTCAATGCAAAGACCAATACGCATGAAGCAATGATCGTTTTCGGAAAGCGCAGCATTTTTGCCAGCACGTTCTCATATCCTTTTTCGAGCCATGCCATCATACGGTCGCTGAACGTTTTCTTATGCGATATTTTTTTGCTGAGGAACAGGGCG
This sequence comes from Niastella populi, assembly GCF_002078015.1. Lineage (GTDB taxonomy): Bacteria > Bacteroidota > Bacteroidia > Chitinophagales > Chitinophagaceae > Niastella > Niastella populi. The sequence continues at coordinate 125,160 of NZ_LWBP01000078.1, forward strand.
GTCATCATGGGCACATAGGTGAACGATAACAGGAAGGCGCCAAGCAGTGCAAAGGTTACCGTTTGCGCCATGGGGCGGAACATCTTTCCTTCAATACCCTGTAAAGAATAGATAGGCAGGTAAACGACAAGGATAATGATCTGGCCGAATATGGCAGCATTCATCATTTTGGAGGCGCTATGCGTTACCTCTTCATCCATTCTGCTTTGGTTAAGCCGGTTCACGCCGGCAAAATGCTTTGAATGAGTTAACCTGTGCATTACGGCTTCTACAATGATCACCGCGCCATCCACGATCAACCCGAAGTCGATGGCGCCAAGGCTCATGAGGTTACCGCTTACGCCAAAGACATTCATGAGTATGATAGCAAACAGCATCGACAAAGGAATAACAGATGCAACTACCAACCCGGCCCGCAGGTTCCCGAGGAACAATACCAGTACGAATATTACGATCAATGCACCTTCTATCAAATTGGTTTCAACAGTGCCGATGGCGGCGTTCACCATTTTCGTTCTGTCGAGAAATGGTTCTATCACCACGCCCTCCGGTAAGGTTTGCTGTATCTTTTTCACTCTTTCTTTCACACGTTTGATAACGGCCGACGAGTTCTCTCCTTTCAGCATCATTACTACCGCGCCTGATACTTCACCCTGATCGTTATACGTCATGGCCCCATACCGGGTAGCGCTGCCTAAACGCATGGTGGCCACATCGCGCATCAGCACAGGAATGCCTGTTTCGGTCATTCTTACAACTATATTGCCTATATCCTGCTCATTGGTGATCAGCCCTTCACTTCTTATGAACAATACGGCCGGGCCTTTTTCAATATAAGCGCCACCCGTGTTCTGGTTGTTCTTTTCCAGCGCATTGAACACATCGTTCATCGTAAGGTTATACGATTTCAGGCGTGACGTGTTTACCGCTATTTCATATTGCTTCAGCAATCCGCCAAAGCTCGAAACGTCGGCTACACCCGGCGTGCCCAGCAGTTGCCGCCTGATGATCCAGTCCTGGATCGTGCGCAACTGCATGGCATCGTACTTATGCTCATAGCCTTTTTTCGGTCGTACAACATATTGATATATCTCCCCGAGGCCTGTAGTAACCGGCCCCAGTTCGGGTTTGCCCAATTGAGCGGGGATCTGGTTCTGCACCTGTTGCAACCGTTCTGCGATCTGCTGCCGGGCCCAGTAAATATCGACGTTATCTTCAAATACAATGGTGACCACCGATAAGCCAAAACGGGAAAAGCTCCTGATCTTTTTAAGACCGGGTATTGTACTGTTAACCTGCTCAATAGGGAAAGTGATCAGCCGTTCCACATCGGGAGCGCCCAATGCCGGCGAAGAAGTGATCACCTGAACCTGGTTATCGGTTATATCGGGCACTGCATCGATGGGCAAACGGGTAACAGCATAACCGCCCCAGATGATAAGCCCCAGCACAAATAAACCGATCACCAGTTTGTTCTTTATAGAAAAACGAATGATGGATTGGATCATGAAATACTTTTTTGCAGGTACATGCACACTGCCAGCTACTCCTACGAAGTAAGAGGTATGAAGTAAGTACCTTACATCTGTAAGGACAGTATGAACGTTACCTGACCGAATAAACGATCGCGCATGCAAATGAAGACCTGCATGCCGTTTCAATAAATAATAACTGCTTTGTTGTTAAGCGCAACGGGGAGGTTGAAAAATATCTGCTACTGCGAGCAGGGAGTGATTATCTTCATTGTGGAGAATAAACTCGTTCTTTGTTTCGGTTGTACGGGGCGGCAATTCTATAATAGTATTGCCAGTGTTTCACAACAAACGGTGGTATAGGTTACACAGCAATCGGAATGACGGAAAGGCAATTGCTGATCCTGCTGGTAATCCTCATCATGTATATACTGGTGTATATAATGCAGGTTCAAAAAACCCAATAAAGAAAGGGAAGGGTCCTGTTGCCGATGCTCAATAAAATGTTGTATCAATACCGGCATCCGCAGGAACTGGTGCAGTTCCGAGAACGACAGCATGTAAATGCTAACAAAGAATATGGCAATTGCCTTTTTCACTGCTCAAATGTACAAAACTGCCGGGCAACAAACCAGTTAATCAAAATATTTTAACCGCTGGCAACAACAAGGGGTATACGGAAAATAGCGCTGATGAACCGGACATCAGCACATTATCACAACTTGTTCCAACTTCAGCCGGGATTAACAAATTATCACATTAGCTTGAGTATCTTTACGATCTCTATCAAGCACATGTATGGTAATAAACCGTCCGTTTCCTTTAGATACGCCCTCGGTTAAATCGTTCCGGTATACTTTTTATGCCGCACTGTGTGTATTTATGATCCTGGTACTGCTTCAACCTTTTGGCATCAATGAGGCCAGAGGTTCGTCTCTGGTGCTGAACGCCGCTTTATACGCCCTGGTAACATTCGTATCCACCTCAATTAATGCATTTTTGCTGCCCTGGCTTTTTCCCATGTTTTACCGGGAAGAAAAATGGACGGTGGGCAAAGAATTCCTGCATATGTGCTGGCACCTGGTGCCCATTACTTTTGGCAACTGGCTGTTAACGCATTGGTTGTATGGCGCTCCATTAAACCGGCACACCCTGTTCAGTTTTATGTGGATCACTTTTGTGGTAGGCATTTTCCCGTTATGGCTGAATGTATTATTGAAACAACAACGCTTATTAAAGAAATACCAGGCCGGCGCCTCCCGGCTCGATGAACAGTTGAACCAGCCCGAACCTGTTAGCCCAACACCGTTGAATTTGCCGGCAGCTATTGTTTTTACCAGCGAAAATGGAAAAGAACAGCTCGCCGTCGCCACTGAAAATATCAGATATGTTACTTCGGCCGACAATTATGTGCGTATTTTATATATTAAAGACAATCAACCGGTATCTCACCTGATACGCAACACCCTGCGAAAGGCTGAAGAGGCCCTCGCCGGCAACCCGCAGTTTTTCCGGTGCCACCGGACCTATATCGTCAACCTGAAGGCCATTGAACATGTAAGCGGCAATGCCCAGGGGTATAAACTGCAGTTGAAAGATGTGGCGGAATTGATACCCGTTTCGCGTAGTTTAAATGCCCGGTTATCTGAAGTGTTAACCCAACCGCAAATTGTAATATAAATCCGCTACGGAATACAGATTACAGGCGCTTAATTTCACACCTCTTTGCCTTAACGGCATCATACTAATGGCGCCCCTGAACCTTAACTTAAACCAGTTTTCCCTGAAACCGGCAACCCACAACCTGCAATTCACCCCTTATTCCGGCGCACCCTGTCAATTCGCCCCAAACCCCTGCATTTCGTCCCCTCCATTTGGAAAACGCGCTGATATACAGGCATTTTTGCAACAGGCAATTCGCTTTGCCGGTAATCAAAAAATGCAACATCATGAACAGCCTGTTAAAAATTATGCTCGTTTTACACATCGTCAGCGGTTTTCTTTCACTGGCCTGCGGACTATTTTCCATGCTCAACAGAAAAGGGGCGCGGCAGCACCGGCTTACCGGCCAGCTCTTTTTTTACGGGATGACCGGCGTGTTCATTACGGCCACTTTTATTTCCGTTGTAAAGAATATTCCGTTCCTTTTCATGGTAGGTTTTTTCAGTTATTACCTCGCCTGCTCAGGTTACCGGGCTTTATACCTTAAAAAACTGCACCTGCAACAACAACCCGCCCTGCTCGACTGGATCATCAGCCTTACCGGAATTATAGCCGGTATTGGCCTTATCGCATTCAGTTATGTATGGTTCACCCAGCGGGGTATGTGGGGAATGGTACCGCTTACTTTCGGGGTATTCTGTTTTCTCAGCGGCTGGAAGGACCTTCGCCATTTCTTCAGGCGCCCGGCCGATAAACAACACTGGTTCTTTACTCATGGCAGCCGCATGGGGGGCGCTTTTGCCGCAACGGTAACCGCATTTATTGTCGTGAATTTGCAAATAGGAGCACTTACGTGGATGCTTTGGATAGTACCCGGCACGTTGATCGGCACCTGGACGGGCATTATACTTGGCCGTTACCGTAAAAAATTTCAGGGAAAGAAAACAGCCGAAGCTGTACCTGCCAGGTCTTAATTTACAAAACTCCAGAAAACGCCTACCCGTATCTGTAATCCCGGATATGGGTAGTTGAAATTGGGAATATTATTCTTGGTAAACCCGCCGGTTGCAGGGTCGAGCGTATTCAGGTTTTCGGCACGCACATAGGCGCTAAAACTTTTAATGCGAAAATGCAGGTAACCGCTTATATCGGGCCGGCGTAATTCTATATTTTCATTGTCCTGGTAAACGAACTGCCCTATCAACGGAGAATATACCGGTGCCTTATAAGCTGTAAAATAACGCATTTCGGCGCCGAAACTGATCCGCAGGTTCTTAAAGCCAAGTGTTCCATCGTAACCAACCTGGTTGCGGGTTGAAAGCAGGGGCACATTGACCGGACCATCACCTACCCGTTGCTGTAATATCACCCAGGTTTTCCAGTTCCAGTTACCCCCGATCTTAAAGATCTTTTCTGCCGATACCTGTAACAGATTGAACAATGATGAAGCCTGATCAACCTCGAACAGGCTTTTATAATAAGCATAATTGGTTACCAGGAAATACTTTCCCGATAATTTCAGCTTCAGTTTGGGTTGAATAAAAGAAGCGAATAATGTGGTGATGTTCTCCTTTTTAAAATCGATGGGGCTTGCTGCCGTATCGATGTAAAAACTGCTGTTGGTGTTGAACACATAAGAAGGCGTACGGTTGGTATTCTGAAAGCCCAGCTCAAGGTAACCTATTTGTTTGCTGATAAGCCGTTGCAGGCTGATGTATGCATTGTAATCACCCGCATTGAAACCAGTAACATAAAAATTACCCAGCGCCTCTATATCCCATTTCTGATTGCGGGTACGGTTACGGTACTCACCGTGCGCAAAAAAATTATAGTAATCCTTTGCGTTGGAAACGACATTTATATAACCCGAATCGAACGTTCCCTGCAAACTTTGAAATGATGCACCCAACTTAAGAAACTGCTGGGGGTTCTTCGCATCGGGGAACGTATAGATCGAAAAATCGTTTGTCAGTTCCCGCCATTTATCCCGCAGAAAAAATGTGTCTCTGTTACCCGGCAGGGTAATGCCATACATCTCCTTGTAATAAGCGCTGTCGCCAAATGTATCGCGGAAACGATAGTGATACGTGTTCAGTGCAATGGTATGTTCTAACCGCAGGCGGGGATAGAATAATGGGATCACCGTGGTGTCGTTTACCACTATGGAATCTTTTTGCCCGATATCGTATTGCTGGCGCATCATGTACGATGCGTTGGTATAAAACGAACCGGTTGCAATACTGGTGCTGAAGAAATTCCGGTTGCCCACCTGATCGGGCCCTAACCTGGTTGGAATGTTCGAGCGTTCGTCGTACCCGGCTTCAACACTGTCCCTGCTCAAATAAGAGTCGTCCTGTATACCGCCGTTTTCGCCCGACTGCAGTTTGTTACCAACAACCACTATGAAGTTCTGGTACCGCAGGTTCTTCGATTTGTACCACGATGTAAACCGGTAATTGTTATGATTGGTATTCTGGTTCTGAAAGAAACCGGGCGAATTGATCAACCGGTATTCAAACGCCATATTCCAGTTTGGCCTCAGGTTTTGCGTATGCATCAGGCGGATCATTTGCTCAGACCGCGAACCCAGCAGGTAATTCAATTCGGAATATGGCCTTGTAGTATTGTAAAAGCGGGCATCGTTTGCCGTTAAATTATAAATATCGAAAGCATGAAAGCCATGGTCCCACCCGGCTTTTGTTTCAGGAGAGAACAGTATGCTGTGCGACGCGTTACCGAAGTTCCCGAGGGTGAAATGATGCCAGGGAATGGGTATTTTTTGTGTGAAATCGTATAATACGGAATCAAACTCACGTAAACGGCTTGTGTCGAGAAAACGGAACCGGATAGTGATCGAATCTTCCAGACCGGTACGGTGGCCTATGGTATCACTGCCGCCCTGCCCAACACCCATTCCGCTAAAACGCCCCTGCGCTTTGCGGAAAAGATCATCCTGCGCGTTTGTGGTGTTTACAAAACCGGCCAGTAAAAACAAAGTGACAATAAATATGTACCGGATCCTTAACAAGTATGAACGATTATTAAACAAGGCAACAAATTAATAATTATTAAACCGTTAGCGGTTATAAGAAAAGTTAATTGTACTATTTACAGTTCAGCTACCAGGTGTTTGAAGATAGCCGTCAGCTTGGGTTCAGCTTCTTTAGCTGCCTGTAATACCTCTTCGTGGGTAATGATATTATCATCTTCCCTAATGCCAATATCGGTGATAACGCTAACGGCAAATACAGGCAGGTCCATATGCACGGCGATGATCACTTCCTGCACGGTGCTCATACCTACTGCATCGCCCCCCAGTTTATGGATCAGTTTATATTCAGCCCTTGTTTCAAAAGTTGGGCCGGTTACGGCAAAATAAACGCCCTCCTGTACTTTTATGTCAAGCGATGATGCGATCTTTTTGGCTTTTTTGATAATGGCTTTGGGATACGGTTCGCTCATGTCGGGAAAACGTGGTCCCAGTTCCGAATGATTCTTACCCAGCAACGGGTTTACAATACTGAAACTGATGTGATCGGTTATGATCATAAGATCGCCAACCTTAAAGGCGGGATTTACCCCGCCAGCGGCATTAGATAAAAGTAAATTCGAGACGCCCAGTTTTTTCATCACCCTTACAGGATAAGCCACCTGCTCAGGCGTATATCCTTCATAAAAATGGAAACGGCCGGCCATTACCACCACTTTTTTGCCGCTGAGTTCTCCAAAGATCAGTTTGCCATGATGGCCTTCAACAGTTGAAACCGGGAAATGCGGAATCAGATCGTAAGAGATCTCGTGCTCAACGTTGATTTCCTGCGCAAAATTTCCCAGTCCGCTTCCCAGCACAATGCCAACTTCGGGGGTATGGGCATACCTGCTTTTTATAAAGGAAGTGGTTTCGTGCAATTGCTGAAGTAGATCGGGCATAACTGAATAATAATTAATGGCGAAATTGCTGGTTGAAAATGCGTGCAAATATACAGGTTTCCGGTTACCGGTTGCCAGTTACCAGGGCATTCCCCCGCGACCGGGAAACCGGTAACCGGCACCTATTGCCTTAGAAAGCGCAATCGTTCCCGGAAATAGGGAACCTGTAACTGACAGCAAAGGCATCACTTAACAGCTTTTTTGCTTATTTTCGCCAAAATTTTTTACGGCATGAATCTTCACGAATACCAGGCAAAGGAATTACTGAAAAAATACAATGTACCGGTGCAGGAAGGAATACCGGTCGACAGAGCCGACGCGGCCGAAGAAGCATATAAGAATTTAAAAGTTCAGTTTGGCAACAACTTCGCGGTTGTAAAAGCTCAAATACATGCAGGTGGTCGCGGTAAGGGCAAGATCCAGGGCACCGAACAACGCGGTGTGGCGGTAGGTAAAAGTGCCGAAGAAATTAAAAATATCGCTTCCAATTTACTGGGTGGCACCCTGGTTACCATTCAAACCGGTGCTGCAGGTAAAGTGGTAAACAAAGTACTGGTAGCCCAGGACGTTTATTATCCTGGTCCCAACCCGGTAAAAGAATTCTACTTATCAATTCTGCTCGATCGTTCAAAAGGACAGAATGTGATCATGTACAGCACCGAAGGCGGTATGGACATTGAAGAAGTAGCTCACAACACCCCCGACAAGATCTTCAAAGAGTGGGTTCACCCCGGCGGCGGTTTACAGGGCTTCCAGGCTCGTAAAATTGCTTTCAACCTCGGTTTGAAAGGCGAAGCATTCAAAAACTGCGTAAAATTCGTTACCAATTTATATAATGCATATGTTGGGTTGGATTGCGCTATGCTCGAGATCAACCCGCTTTTCAAAACAGCCGACGAAAAGATCATTGCCGTTGACTGTAAAATGGGCCTCGACGATAACGCACTGATGCGTCATCCTGAACTGGAAGCATTGCGCGATATCAGCGAAGAAGATCCTACAGAAGTTGAGGCTGGTAAATACAACCTGAACTTTGTAAAACTCGATGGTAACGTAGGTTGTATGGTAAACGGCGCCGGTTTGGCCATGGCTACCATGGATATGATCAAACTGAGCGGTGGTGAGCCTGCCAACTTCCTCGATGTAGGGGGTACAGCCAACGCTACTACAGTAGAAGCCGGCTTCCGCATCATTTTAAAAGACCCTAAAGTAAAAGCGATCCTCATCAATATCTTTGGTGGTATCGTACGCTGCGACCGGGTTGCACAGGGTGTTATCGATGCTTACAAATCTATCGGCAACATTACTGTTCCCATCATCGTGCGTTTACAGGGTACTAATGCCGAAGAAGCTAAAAAGCTGATCGAAGAAAGCGGACTGAAAGTACAATCAGCGATCCTGTTAAGTGAAGCTGCTGCACTGGTTGGTAAAGCCGTTGCTTAAGACAGAAATTTTGACATCGTTATATAAGGTCCCACTTCGAAAGAGGTGGGATTTTTATTTGGGGGAAATAAGAAATGAGAAATGAAGAAGGAATACAGAATATCGAATGTTGAATAATGAATGTCGAATGTAAAAGTTGAAAGGCAAATACAGCGTGGCACCGGGCGCCTTGAAAACTGCGACCGAAACGCTGTAACCAATCATTGCGAGGCCAAACAGGAGCCGTATTTAATTAGCACAACCTGTCCCGGCTTTGGTCGGGATCAGCAAATAATCCCAACAGCTAATCTGTATTTGTATTCCATTATCCCATTAGCACATTAGCGAATTGGTATTTGTATTCCATTATCCAATTATCACATTATTCTTCCTTCATATACCGCTTTAGCCAGGCAATTACAAAACTGACGCGTTTGTGGGTGTTTTGAAGCAATTGATCGTATGCAAACAGCTTTACTTTTTGGGGCTTCTCTTCCAGCGCATACTGCACTTTGCCCTCTTTATCCAGTACTTCAAAATGGTTGATGGAATAACGATACCGGCCGTTCACAATTTCAATGCTCATGTGCAACGCTACCGGTATTATAGATGGAGTTGAAATGCCGTGTTGTTTGGCTTTTACATTGATATACCCTTTGCCCGATACCAGCAGGTTGGCAGGATTTTCCCGCCGGGCTACCGTATCCCAATGTACCAGGAACGGCTGGTTAAAGAACGATTTAGCCCTTTCCATGCAGTGGGTGGTATTATCGGCCACTACTTCCCCATAATACTGGAACTGTCCTGATGTGGTGCGGGGTATCTGCCCTATCGCATTAGATACCAATACCATGAAAAACCATATAAACAATACAGACCGCATAATTGAACTACAAGATAATATATTGTACGCACTCATTATAACCACTCAACATAATTACGGCATCCTTCGTAAATAGTTGCTTCCGGTCATACCTTCCATAAAAACAAATGCCCCCGCAACGGAAAGCGGGGGCAACTTTTTTGAGAGACGGTTTCTGTGTTTTCACAAGGATAGCTGGATTAGCTTTCAATCGGATAACTGGACTTTACTTTTAGTTTTTCAAAGGGACGTGGACCTGGTTTTTCGGACTTTGGACATTTTGGATTGGTTTTACACGGATACGGATACAGTTCGGATTTTCGGATTTTGGACTTTTTGCATTGGTTTTACACGGATACGGATACGGTTTGGTTTTTCGGACATTTGGACGTTTTGGACTGGTTTTTCTATTGGACCTTGGATTAAGTTATATTTCTTTTGTTTGACATCATAAAGATCGAAATATTCTATGCTTTTCCTTCATTTCTTCTCTTCTTATTCGCTCCTCTCCTTGGTTAACTTATTTGTATCTAGGAATATACCCTTATATCTAACCGCACTTCTCAATCCTGATTCACTAACGGGTATGGGCAATAAAAAACCCGCCCTTACCAGACGGGATATATTGTAGTATGGTTGCACCACAACAGATCTCAGTTATGCTGGCTTTCACAGATATGGAACAGTTATGAATATTTCTTTTTTCGGTTTTCATTTGACGTTGGAAGCACAAAAATAAAATAAAGTTCTATAGTTGCATCCCGGGTATAAATATGTAACTATTTGTTCAAATTAGAAAGCGCCGGAAGCGATAACTTGCTCTGCATCTGCGTTTATTTTAGAAAGTAATACGATGAAACCTTTATGCATCGTATATTCACAACAATAGCATTTCGTACATTTACTAATTGCGTAAAACATTCATTTACTACCCGCAATACATTACATCGTGGATATCTAATTATACAAAAACACTCCACTACTTATTCATCAACCAATATCTTTGTATCCGTTGCCGATCACAATAGAAAACACAGTGCTGCCGTTATATGATCGCTACCTGTTAATGATATGTGTTTTCAAAGAACTACCCCCTATCAGGCCTCTATTCAGTACTAGTGTTGTTACGAAAAGCGCACCGTATTTTCTGTAATTGTAAAATTTAGTAGTTACCTCTTGTGGATAAACAGGCTTTTGGCATAGTATTTTGTCAATTATAAAAAGTAACCAAATCTTTAACCTGATTAATCTGTAGCAATGAAAAATCCCGTACGTCTTTTCTTCGGCTTCATCTTTGTAACCTATGTGATCATTTATAGTTTGATGGCCCTGCTTGCGTAGTTTTCACTTCTCACTTTACCGTTACAAAGACCACTTACCCGCCCCATACGATTATACTCCCGGCTTACCGTATAACCGAAATACTGTAGATGCTTCAGGCTGCACGCTTAAAGGGTAACGCTGCTTGCGCGTTCCGCATTCCGCGTATTGCATTTTGCGTTTCGCGTTCAGCGTTTTTATTATCTTCGTTACATGTCAACAATTGCCATCAGAACCATTCAACCTGCCGATAACCAGGCGCTTGCCGTTATTATCAGAAACGCACTCGCAGAATTCGGCGCCAATAAACCCGGCACCGTTTACTACGATGCCACAACCGATGCCTTGTACGAACTCTTCAGGAAGGCAGGAAGCATTTATTATGTGGCTGAAGAAAATGGCGTGCTCCTCGGCGGCGCCGGCATTTATCCTTCGCCCGGTTTACCGGCCGATACCTGTGAGCTGGTTAAAATGTACCTGTCGCCCAACGCGCGGGGAAAAGGCATTGGCAAATTGCTGATAGAAAAAGCGCTTGAATTTGCAACCGCAACCGGTTACCGGAATGTTTATATTGAAACCATGCCCGAATTAAGAAAAGCGATGTCGGTATACGAGAAGTTTGGTTTCAAATACCTCGACGGCCCCATGGGCAATACCGGGCACTTTGGCTGTGGAATATGGATGATAAAAAGTTTATAGTTTATTGTTTATAGTTTCTGGTTCTTTAATTTCAGATTACCGCACTCGTTTTAAACTGCATTATTTTCGAATTTAATTAGCGTACCCGCGGTGAGGATGAACCATAAACAGCTAACATGCTTTCACTTCATAGATGGGACTAAAGAGATACAATTTCCCCGTTTCCACCTCAACACATTGAAAGCGCTTACGCAGTTTTTTTCCTTTCCTGAAAATGCGGCCTTCACCAATGTCGAACAACTGCCCTTCGGGCAACTGCTCAACCATTACCAGGCCGTTATCGCGGTCGAACTTTTTCAGCACCCGCATCAGTCCTTCATCGGCGCAACTGCTGGCTGGCAGGTCGTGCATCGATTGTTTGAGGGCCTGTTCTACCACTGGCGGGAAGATCTCTTTGCCTAAAAAATCTTTCAGTAAAGTGGCGTACAGGTCTTTCCACTCGCGGCCATGCGGCGAAACCCGGTGACCATAGCGGGTAAACGTTACCAGGTGCGCCAGCTCGTGTATCAGTGTAATGAGAAAGGCATAGGGATTCAGATTCCCGTTTACGCTGATGCGATGGTTTTTATCGGTTGTAGCATGGCGGTAATCGCCGAGGATCGATTTTCGTTCGCGGGTAATGGTTAAATGTACTTTATACTGGTGCAGGAACTCCAGCACACGGGGAACGGCCGTGGCCGGAATGAACTTACTGAGGTATTCTAAAGGCGCCTGCTGCTTAGACATTCTTTTTTTGCTTGCTCAATTTCATCAGGATGATCACTTCGATGGTCGTATATACCAGGTACAGGAACATACATCCGAGGATCCCTCCTTTATTTACATCCTTTTGTACTATGCTAATATAAATAAACACGGTCACCAGGCAAATCATCATTTTTGAAAATACCCCGCCATATACCGTGCGCACAATGGCCGCCGGGTTGCTTGAACCCATCGACCGCGAGAACAGGTAGAACGAAACCGCAGTTGCGGCAAACAATACCAAATTACCAACCATCAGCACATCCACATCAAAGTTCCACTGGCCGAGCTTTGCCCGGCTGGTAAGGAATAATGTTGTTGTAATAATAAAGAGCAGTATGAGCGGACGGAAAGCTTTTAAAACCGGATTTTTAGTCATGTTGAAAAAATGGAGTGCAAAGATAGGTATGGGAGTTGAAAAGTTGGCTTGTTGACGAGTTGACAAGGGATCGCCTCCCCGCGGCAGGTCTTGCATAGGCATAGCTCGCGTTCAGGCAGCCGTTAATTTACAGGTTTCGCCGCCCGGCAGCATGCCATGTTTATGTATAACCTCAGGCATAAAATAAAAAGTCCCGCCGATTAGCGAGACTAAAATAAGTTTGAGGTTATGATTTTCAGGCAATTATATACCAACTACTAAGCCGGTTTTCCTTAGCCATTAGCATATTAGCACATTAGCAATACATACCTTTTCCGGTAACAACTGGGTTATCGAATAGGTGCGTTCAACAAGTACATAGGGGCGTAACCAGATCGAACTAGGAGGCTTTCTGAAGCTCTTTTGCCTTTTTCTCGGCAACTACTTCATTCACCTGTCCATTGGTAGCTGTAGTCATATGACACTGGCCATTGAAATTGGCGCTGGGCTCTATCTGCAGTTTTCCTGCATATAAATTCCCGTTCACATGGCTGCCACCTTTTAACTGCAGCAACTCTTTTACTTTAATGGTGCCGGATACTTTCCCCATGATATCGGCCTGCTGACCTGAAATATCGCCTTCAACAGAGCCATTGGAGCCAATAACTACTTTCGCCTGGCATTGGATATTGCCCTGCAGGTGGCCATCGATACGGATATCGCCATTGCTGGAAATATCGCCTTTCAATGTTGTGCCTGCAGCAATAATGGTTGCAGCCCCTGTTCCGGGTGCTGATACATCGCCAGTTGTTTCGGATTTGGATTTTTGATTGAACATACGGAAATGGTTGGTTTATTCTTCAATATTCTCGGTTTGGGGAATGGAAAGCGTGGTCGTGTCTAACTTAACGCTGATATTCCCCTGCAAAACACTTTTTACGTTATCAAGATACCTGTCTTTATAATGCATCGCCTGCTCCAGCGAATCGGTACGCACCTTCAGCTCACGCAACTCACGCATGGTGTTCACATCGCCATATCCTGGTATGTACATACGCAACGGGGTAAACACAATCAGTGCTACCGTTAACCCGGTGAGCAAAACAAAAATGGTGCTAAGCGTAATGTAAACACTCAGTCTGGATAATTTAAACGTCACAACCTCTTCGTAAGTATCATCGTTCATCACTACCAGTCGGTACCGGTTCTGCAAGCGCTTCAGGGTAGATTGGGCATCGAATTTAGCCATAGAGAGAGTTTCAAAACGCTAAAGGTAATAAGTTATTTTAATGAATTGTCACGGGGATAAAAATTAACGTTCTGACAAAATATTTTTCTTGAAAATCAGTTAATAAGATTTTAGTTTGTGGTTGAAATTAAAAGGATTTGACGAGGACAATTGCATTAATCATAATCTTAATAATATCGCTGCCGAAAGTATACGCGCAGCCAACGCTTTCTTTTGACCTGAAGAAGCCTCAAAAGTTCGAAAACCGCAAACTGGCCTCCGAAAAAACAGAAGACCGTAAATTCCACGCCGTACGGCGTTTTACCCAGAACGGTACCACCAAATTCAACTTTCATTTTAACGCATATAAGAAACTGGCTGAAGTAATTGCACGCGGCAAGGCAATGCATAAAGACGATTACTCGCGCCTGCTTTCTTTCTACAATTACAGCCTCGAACAAACCGCAAAGGACAAAATAGAGCTCGATTCAGTTATTTACAAAGCCAATGCAGGCATCCTGCTGCACGACCTGCGCAACAGCTGGGTCGATAACCTGTATATGCTCATGGGCCAGGCTTATTATTATAAAAACCTGCCCGACTCGGCCTATTTCAGTTTTCAGTACATCAACTATGCCTTCTCGCCCAAAGAGAAAGACGGATACGATAAACCGATAGGTTCCAATGCCAATAAAGATGAGGGCGGCAGTGTATTTTCGATCTCAACCAGGGAAAGCAGCAACCTGCTGAAAAAAGCATGGTCACGCCCACCCAGCCGCAATGAATCATTTATCTGGCAAATAAAGACCTACCTGGCAAAAGATGAATTGCCCGAAGCGGCCGGTTTAATAGAAACACTGAAACACGATCCCCTGTTTCCGGATCGCCTGCAAACAGACCTGCACGAAATGCAGGCCCTGTGGTTCTATAAACAACAGATATACGACAGCGCTGCCATCTATCTTGAGCAGGCTTTACCCAACGCAGAAAGCCGTGAGGAAACCGCCCGCTGGCAATACCTCATCGCACAATTATACGAGCAGGCCGGTAAATCGGCCGATGCCGCCAAATGGTTCGAAAAAGCAGTGGGCCATACGCTAAACCCGGTGCTTGAAGTATATGCGCGGTTAAATGCCATTCGCCAGCAAAAAGGCGACGACAAAATTATTCAGGAGAATATCAAAGAACTGGTACGCATGGCCCGCAAAGACCGCTATGCAGCTTACCGCGATATTATCTACTATGCTGCCGCCGAAATGGAACTGGAGCGCAATAACGTTCCCGGCGCAAAAGACCTGCTACTAAGAGCAACTGCCGCACAGGGTGAAGACCCGTCGGTTCGCTCAAAAGCGTTTTTACTGCTGGGCGATCTGTGCTTCAAGGAAAAGAATTACTCCGACGCCAAACGGTTTTACGATAGCATCACTACCATAAAACCCGATCTCGTTGACCTTACATCGTTCAATAAACTGAAAGCAGCGCTGGCCAGGATCGTTGCATACCAAACCACCATCAACCGGGAAGATAGCCTGCAACGCATTGCCGCCATGCCCGAAGAAGAACGCGAAGCCTATATAAAAAAACTGGTTAAACAGTTACGTAAGAAACAGGGCCTGAAAGATGAAGACGCCACCGATCCATCGGGCGGACCACTATCGTTCAATGATAACAGTGGACCATCCGATATGTTTGGCAGCAATACCAAAGGCGACTGGTATTTTTATAATCCATCCTTAAAAGGAAAGGGGTATACTGAATTCAAAGGACAATGGGGCAACCGCCCGAATGTAGATAACTGGCAACGGCTGGCAGCCATCAGGCAATCGCCCGCCGCCATGGCAGGTGCGCTCGATGAAGTTGAAGGCGGCAAAACAGCCGCCGCCGGTCCAATGACGTATGAGGAACTGCTGAAACCCGTTCCGCTTACGCCGGCGCAAATGGCTACCTCCAACGATTCTATTGAGGTAGCGCAGTTCAACCTCGGTAAAGCATACCTCGAAGGACTGGAAGACTATACTTCTACCATCAATACGCTGGAAGCATTTCTGACCCGTTTCCCCGAAAGCAAACACAGGCCTGAAGCCCTTTTCCTGCTGGCTTACTGTTATACCAAAACAGGTGATGCGGGCAAAGCGGCGGCGGTGCAGAGTGAGCTGAAACAAAAGTATCACGGAACCAGCTTTGAAAAGATCGTGTCGAATCCCAATGGCCTTTCGCCCGACAGCACGGCCAAACTGGATATGACCCGCCGGTACGACAACATCTATAATTTATACATAGAAGGCAATTTCGACGAGGCACAGGCGCAAAAGAAAATTGCCGATAGCATGTACAACAAAAATTACTGGACACCCCAGTTGCTGTACATTCAATCTGTTTACTACATCAAACAGCGGCAGGATGATGCTGCAACGAAATCACTGCAGGATATCACCCGCCTGTTCCCCAACTCGCCCATGGCCGCCAAAGCGCGTGCACTGATCGACGTGTTAAGCCGTCGCAAACAAATTGAAGAGTACCTTACGAACTTACAAATAGAACGTCCGGCTGAGGACAGTACGGCAGAACCCGTTGCTATCGTAACACCGCCGCCGGTATCGCAACAACCACCGGTAGTGGTACAACCTGAGCAACAGCAGCCGGCTCGGCAACAGCCAGCCGTAGCGGTTAAACCCGATCCGCAACCTGCTACCAACCTGCCTAAAACACAACAGCAGCCAACTACTGCGCCTAAAATAGATCAACCGAAGGCAGAAGTTACCAAAACGGTTATTCCCCCGGCAAAACAGCCTGCAGTCCAATTGCCGCCGCCACCGGTGAAAAAAGATTCGGTGAAGGCAAATGTGGAAGCGCCTAAACCGCTGGTGCTTGCCAATAATGCAGAACAACCGCATTATGTGGCTATTGTGCTCGATAAGGTAGATCCCGTATATGTGAACGAAGCCCGCAACGCCTTCACACGTTACAACCGCGAACAATATTCAGCCAAAGGTTATACGGTTAACAACCAGAATATAAGCGATGCTTACAAACTGGTGCTCATTGGCACCTTCCCCAATGCCGGTGAAGCCATTACCTACATCGATAAAACCAAAAAGCTTGCTGCCAGTGAAATAGTGCCCTGGTTGCCTGCGGCCAAGTACTCATTCGTTATCATCAACGATAACAACCTGCAGGTTTTGATGAACACCAAAGACGTAAACGCATTTAAACAATGGCTTAACCAGCATTACCCCGGTAAATTCTAATGCGCTTCTAACCGGGTTTTAATTCCTATATTCTTTTTTTTCATTTTCAACGCGTTAACTTTTCCTGCCCTCCCGGGGAAAATCTGTTAAAATAATTAACTAGACCAGCAAACCCGGCCGGTGGCCTAAAAAACTGGCCTGAAAAAATTATTAAGAATACTTTCGTAATGGTCCCTGGTTTTATTTGGTATAAAGCATGATTTTTGCAATTCGTAAAATCCCGGGTACAATTCCCGGTTTACAAAATTCCCAACTATGACGCGCTCAGTTAAAATATTCTGGAAAGTATTTCTCATTGGATTCCTTGCGGTTGTGCTGCTGCTTACCCTTATAAGCGCAGGCCTGTTCGGTAAAATGCCTTCGCTGGCCCAACTGGAAAATCCTTCCATCACCCTGGCCAGCGAGGTGCTTGGCGACGATGGAACCATGTTGGGTAAATATTATAAAGAAAAGGGAAACCGCAGCTTTGTTCAATACAAGGATATTTCAAAACATGTGGTCGACGCGCTGGTAGCAACGGAAGACGAACGCTTTTACCATCACTCCGGCATCGATGGCAAATCGCTGGCCCGGGCTATCTTCTATATGGGTAAAGAAGGCGGCGGCAGTACCATTACCCAACAGCTGGCGCTGAATATGTTCGATGAACGGGCCGAGAACAAGCTCACCCGCCTGATCCAGAAATTAAAGGAGAATATCATTGCCGTAAAACTCGAAAGGAATTTCACCAAACAGGAGATCCTGGCCCTCTATCTCAATACCGTTTCCTTCAGCGATAACGTATATGGCATTCGCAACGCATCACGCACCTTCTTTTCAAAGGAGCCCGATCGCCTGAATGTGGAAGAGGCCGCAGTGCTTATAGGCATGCTGAAAGCAACCGGAACCTATAACCCGCGAACCAACTACAAAGCCTCATTTGAACGCCGGAACACCGTGCTCGATCAAATGACGCGCAACAATTATCTCTCCGAAGGCGATGGAGCCAATCTGAAGAAACAGCCTATTCGCCTCAACTATAAAAAGCTTAACGAGAACAATGGTATTGCGCCTTACTTCCTCGATGTGATCCGCGATGACCTGAAGAAATGGTGCAGCGAGAATAAAAAACAGGATGGCGACAATTACGACATCTACGAAGATGGCCTGCATGTATACACCACTATCAATCCCCGTATGCAGTTGTATGCGGAAGAAGCGGTTGCCAAACACCTGCCTGTGTTACAACGTGCGCTGGCCAGCCAGAAAAGCCTGCGAAACGACATGGTTTGGAAGGGACATGAAAATGTACTGGAAAGCAATATGCGTAACAGTGACCGCTGGCGCAGCCTGAAAGCCGAAGGTTTAAGCGATGCGGATATCAAAAAAACGTTCAAACAGAAAGTGCGCATGAAAGTGTTTGCCTGGAACAGCAAACGTGAGAAAGATACCATCATGTCGCCGCTCGATTCAATCAAATACCACCGCGAAATGCTGCAAACCGCCTTTATGGTCACCGATCCTTTGAGCGGACAGGTAAAGGCCTGGGTAGGCGGTATCGATTTCAAGAACTATAAATACGACCACGTTAACCTGAAAACGAAACGGCAGGTAGGTTCGTCAATAAAACCATTCCTGTATTCACTGGCTATAGAAGAATATGGCATGACGCCTGAAACCCAGTGCGAGGCCGTGCAGCAATACTTTCCCAAATACAAAGGATATGTGCCCGCAAAGCCTAACCCTAAAGTAAGCGGTACGCGCAGTATGGCTACCGGACTGGCATACTCTATAAATGAAGTGGCTGCCTATATTATCAAGCAAACCACGCCCGAGCGGTTTGCAGAATTTCTGCACCAGATCAATATCCCAACCAAGGTGCCGTCTTATCCTTCCATCGCCTTAGGTTCGTGCGAACTGTCGCTATATGAAATGATGTGGGGGTACAGCATGTTCCCAACAGGCGGCTTTAGCATAAAACCGGTTTATATAACCCGCATTGAAGATAAGAACGGTAATGTGCTTGCCCGTTTCGATACCGAACGTAAAGAAGTGATCAGTCAGGCTACTGCTTATACCATGGCCCGCATGATGCAGGGCGCTGTTGATTATGGAACGGCAGCCGGCTTACGGGGCCGCCTCGGTATTGCTGAAATGGGTGGAAAAACAGGTACCACCAACGATAACTCCGATGCATGGTTCTTTGGTTTTACGCCCCAGCTGATGGCCGGTGTGTGGATAGGTTGCGACGACCGGTTTATTCGCCTCGAAGGCGGTCTCGGTTATGGTGGCGCTGCCGCCCGGCCCATTTGGGAAGCCTTCTTTGCCAAAGCCTTTGCCGATAAAACGCTGGGGCTCGACAAACAGGCTAAATTCGTAGCCCCTGAAAGTATGCGTAACCAGTACTTCGATTATTATCCATCGGAAAATACGCCGCCACCCGGCGCCGAAGGAGAAGATATGGGCAACGGCGGTGTTGACGCATACCTTGGTAAACCCGATACGCAAAACATTCCAACCGAATCGAAACAGGCAATGGAAGAACAAAAGGTACTGCAGGAAGCAACCAGTACCAAAAACCAGATCCCCAAAGATTCAACACTGCCTGCAGACGAAAAGAAGAAGAAAGGCTTCTTCAGAAGGCTCTTCGGCAGAAAAGATCAAGATTAACCAGATAGCTTTTATAAGTTACCCGTTGCCAGTAATTCCGCTACAGGCAACGGGTTTGCTTTTATAAGGAGCCCAATTTGCAGCAACCCGCGCCCGGAAGCCAGTCTCCGGTTGCAAGGCCTGTAAAGCGTAACGCCTGCCTTTACTCAGGCTGCCATAAATCTGAGTCCGGCAACTGGCATCCGGTAACCGGTAACCTTCTCCTGTAACCACCTAACCAGCCTTTACGCAGCAGGTGTAATATTCATGCAGCTGCTTTGAAATACTACGTAGATTATATTTCAAAACTATAACTGACATGAAATGTCCATGGCCTTCCGGTCCAGGCGGGCTGCTGGCCAAAACACATTAAATATTTACAGATGAAAAAGATACTGATTGCCTGTTTTGCAATGGCATGTTACATCGTTTCTTACTCACAGTTAACCACACCTCCTATTGGCGGTAATAAAAAAGCCGTTGTTGGCGAACGCATCGGCATCACCGATGTTACCATTCATTACGACCGGCCAGCCGTAAAAGGCCGTGAAGGAAAGATCTGGGGCGACCTGGTACAAAAAGGTTTTACCGACCCGGGGTTTGGTACCAGCAAGGCCGCACCCTGGCGCGCCGGCGCCAATGAAAACACCGTGATTGAATTCTCAACCCCGGTTAACATTGAAGGACAGGAACTGCCTGCCGGTAAATATGGTTTCTTTATTGCTTACGATCCCGAAGAATGCACGGTCATCTTTTCAAAGAACTCCACTTCATGGGGCAGTTTCTACTACGATGCCAAAGAAGATGCATTGCGGGTTAAAGTAAAACCCAAACCGCTCGATAAAAGCGTTGAATGGTTAACGTATGCATTTACCGATGAAACCGGTAACGGCGCAACCATTGCCCTGTCATGGGAAAAACTCATGATCCCCTTTAAGGTAGAAACCGATTACAACAACCTGCAACTGGAATCGTTCCGGCGCGAGTTGCGTAGTGAAAAAGCTTTCAATCCCGGCTGGCAAAGCTTCAACCAGGCCGCACAGTTCTGTTTACAGAACAATGTAAATCTTGAAGAAGGCATGAAGTGGGCCGACGATGCCATGAACTCCCCCTTCATTGGACAAAAGAATTTTATCACACTTTCTACCAGGGCCAGTTATTTAAGAAAGTTCAACAAGGAAGCAGAAGCAGATGCCCTGATGAAGGAGGCGCTGCCATTGGGATCGGTGCCCGAAATTCACGCGTATGCGCGGCAGTTACTGCAGCAAAAGAAACAAAAAGAAGCATTCGACGTATTTAAAATAAACTACGATAAGCACCCGAACGAGTTCACCACACAGGTGGGTATGGCGCGCGGTTATTCAGCCATTGGCGACTATAAAAAAGCATTGGGTTTTGCCCAAAAGGCCCTGCCCAAAGCGCCGGATAACGGCAATAAGTTGAACCTTGAAAGAATGATAAAGAGTTTACAGGAGGGAAAAGACATAAACTAATGTGATAATTTGATAATGTGATAATGTGATAATGAAATACAGTTCAGGTTATTAAGGGCTTGGGTGGCTGCAAAGCAAGTACCGATTGCCGATTTAAGTAGATTGCCGGTTTGTGCGCATGCCGAAAAATAATTATGAAGCCTGAGCAACGAGCATTTCACATTTCACAGCCCGTTTCACGATAAAGGCCACCTGGTATCCAGATGGCCTTCTTTATAATCTTTTTATTCCTTTTAGCTGGTAACTTAATTACAACCCAGCAACTCGCACAATTTCGCTTCGAGGTCCTGGCCGCGGAGGTTCTTGCCTACTATCTTTCCATCGGGATCGATGAGGAAGTTCTGCGGAATGCTTTCTATCTTGTATTTGCGGGCCACGGCATTGTTCCAGTGTTGCAGATCGCTCACCTGCGTCCACGCGAGATTATCGTCTTTTATAGCCTGGATCCAGTTCTCGCGAACCTTATCAAGCGAAACGCCCAGAACGGTGAAATTTTTGCTTTTAAACTTGTTGAACGCGGTAACCACGTTGGGGTTCTCCATACGGCAGGGTTTGCACCAGCTTGCCCAGAAATCGATGAGCACATATTTGCCCCTGAACGAGGTGAGCGATACCGGTTTACCGGTGGTATCGTTCTGTGAGAATTCAATGGCCTCGCTGCCAATGGCGCCTACTTTACTGTCGGCGATGCCCTGTTGTAAGATCTGGCCATAAAATCCCTTTTGACTGGCAGGGGTTAACTGGTTGAACCTGCTCTCCAGCTTAACGGGGTCCTGCTCCAGTTCGCGGGTAACCACCAGCATAAATGGAGTAACCGGCGAATTCTTTTTATCGGTCACGAATTTTTCAATCGCATTTACGGTAGCGTCATATGCCTGTTTATAAACAGCCATCATTGAATCGCTGGGCTGCCTGTTCGGCTGTGAATACATTTTCTGGTTCAGCGAAGTAAGGGTTTGAAACAGGGGATTGAAGATCCGCTGAAAATCGCTGAAGTCGTTGTTCACTGCAGAACCCTTTATCTCAAACTGCTGCACGTTGTCGATATTGCCCTTTATGGTTATGTTTTCATTGCCCATGAACAATACCGATTTCTTACTGGCAACATCAAAGTTCACCTGGTGAAGATTGGGTTCGGCCACCACTCCCTTTAATACAAAGGTTCCTTTTGTCACAACGGCCCGCGCCAGGGTATCGGTAGGTTTGTTCAGGTCAACCAGTGTTACCCGGCTGTTTTCGGCCAGTCCGGTTACGTTGCCCGTAATAACAAATCCCGTTTGCTTTTGCTGCGCCATCACCGCAACAGGTAATAAAAAAAGTCCCGCTATCAGCTTCTTCATGTTACTTTTTATTGGAATGTCGGTTTTGTAAAATACTTACCACCTGTTGCAAATTATAACCTTTTACGTTAAGTAATACCAAATAATGGAAAAGCAGGTCGGCCGCCTCATTCAGGAACAGTTCTTCATTGTTGTCCTTGGCCTCGATTACCAGTTCTACTGCCTCTTCGCCTACTTTTTGGGCAATTTTATTGAGGCCTTTGTTAAAAAGCTGGCGCACATATGACTTCTCATCTTCGCTCTTTTTACGTAACTCAATGATATCCTGCAAGTAATACAAAAAGTCGTCGCTATGGTTGCGTTCGCTCCAGCAGGTATCGGCCCCGGTATGGCAGGTGGGCCCCAGGGGCTGGGCTTTTACCAGCAGGGTGTCATTGTCGCAGTCAGATAAAATTTCCTTTACCAGCAGGTGGTTGCCGCTTTCCTCCCCTTTTGTCCACAGCCTTTGTTTACTGCGGCTGAAAAAGGTAACCCTGCCTTCCGACATGGTTTTATGCAGGGCCTCTTCGTTCATAAAACCCATCATCAGTACTTTATGGGTGTTGAAGTCCTGAATAATGGCCGGCACCAGGCCGTCGGCGTATTTTTTGAAATCAACTTTCATGGTGAATGGTCAATGGTCAATGCTTGTCCGTCCGAAGCCTAAGCGAAGGAGGAGTGAATTGACCTCATTATTAAATATTTTTTTGCTGGCGTTATTATTTGTCGTTTGTTCTGCCTGCCTTTATCAACTTTATTAACACTATCAACTTTTCAACTTCTTGTCAAACCGGTTAACCTGTCAACTAAACCGGCCTTATTTCAATATTTTTTCCCTGCAAATATCCCTTTAATTCCGGAATAGCTATTTCTTTAAAGTGAAATATACTGGCAGCCAGGGCCGCATCGGCCTGCGCCTGTTCAAATACATCAACAAAATGCTCCATAGCGCCGCCGCCGCCGGAGGCAATTACCGGTACAGGCAACTGGGTGGCCAGCTTTCGTGTTATATCTAACGCAAACCCCGCCTTGGTGCCATCGTGGTTCATGGAGGTAAGCAAGATCTCACCGGCGCCCAGCTCAACTGCCTGTTTTGCCCAATCGAAACACCGGGCATCGGTCTTAGTACGGCCGCCGTTCAGGTACACATACCATTCGCCATCTTCTTCCTGCCGTGTATCGATGGCCAGTACCACACACTGACTGCCGAACTCCCTGGCCAGGTCATGGATCAGTTGCGGATCTTTAAAGGCCGCGGTATTGACCGATATTTTATCGGCCCCGTTCTGCAACAGCGCACTTACATCGTCAACACTGCTGATGCCGCCACCAACGGTGAACGGAATATTGATGTGGTGCGCAATCCGGTTCACCAGTTCGCGCAGGGTCTTTCGTTTTTCAACGGTGGCGGTAATGTCTAAAAACACCAGCTCATCGGCGCCCTGTTGTGCATACAATGCACCCAACTCTACCGGATCGCCGGCATCGCGAAGATTTACAAAATTGGTCCCCTTCACCGTACGGCCGTCTTTTATATCTAAACAGGGAATGATTCGTTTACACAACATTACTTTACTATTTTACTGAAACCTCAGTGGTTATTTTATATTATCGAATTCAAAATACAGCTCAAAGCCGAAGGCCTAAAGCTGAAAGCGAAAGGCAAAACAGCAACAAGCAAATACAGCTTCGCACGCGGCAACCCGAAACAAAAAACCAAGAACTTAAAACTGAGAACTATTTTCTCTTTGTCAACTTTATCACCTCTATAAACTATATCAACTTTTCAACTCCTGTCAACTCGTCAACCCGTTAACTTGTCAACTTTTTCCAACTCCCTTCAGATCCTCCAGCGTGATCCGGTTCTCATAAATAGCTTTCCCAACTATCGCACCGGCGCAACCGATCTCTGCTAGGGTCTCCAGGTCGGCCATAGCACTTACGCCGCCACTGGCAATGAAATGTAAGGAAGGAAAACGCTCGATGATCTTTTTATACAGCTCAACCGACGGACCGGCCAGCAAACCATCTTTACTTACATCGGTACAAAATACCTGTTGCACACCATGATCAACATATTTTTGCAGGAAGTCATAGATCGAAATATCGGTGGTTTCGAGCCAGCCGCCTACCGTTATCTTTTCATCTTTTACATCGGCCCCCAGCAGGAATTTTTCAGCGCCGTATTGCAGTAACCATTTCACAAACTCAAATTCATTCTTTACCGCCAGGCTTCCAATGGTAGCCAACGCTGCTCCCGATTCAAATACGATGTTTACATCCTTCTCCGTTTTTATGCCACCGCCAAAATCAATAACCAGCGCGGTTTTACCGGCAATGGCCTCCAGCACTTTCCAGTTCTTTACCGCACCTGCTTTGGCGCCATCGAGGTCAACCAGGTGCAGGCGTTGCAGACCGGCGTCTTCAAACTGTTTGGCCACTTCAAGCGGGTGTTCGTTGTAAACCTTCTTTTGTTCATAATCACCCTGCGTTAACCGAACGCATTTTCCATCAATAATATCAATAGCCGGAATGATCTGCATATGCTTTTGCTGTAATAATTGCTTTTCCATTTTTATAAAATCGAGGCCGTATTTCTGCCAGGGCATTCCCACGGCCTGCATACCAAATTTTTTATAGATGGCCGTTGCGGTAAACCGGGCATTGCACCAGATGCTTTTCTTACCATTGCGCCGCGCCCAGTTCATTACATACTGCAACAGGGTAGTTCCATATCCCCTGCCCTGCCAGTTTGTTCTGGTGGCAAATTTCCTGAACTGTACAGCGCCATCTTTTTCAAAAACGGAGATAACCGAAACCAGTTCTCCCAAATCGTACAATCCCAAATGCATTCCGGTTTCATCATCTTCCAGCTTAACAAACTCAATGGTTTCATGCGGGTACATTACCTCCCGGCGCATGGCCCATACTTCGTTTAAAGGAACAGGTTGTATCGACATGTTACAGGTTCAAAAAGTTTTTCAGGATCTGTTCTCCCGCTTTGGCGCTTTTCTCGGGGTGAAACTGTACGCCATAGAAATTACCCTTGTGCAGGGCAGCGCTATATGGTTGTATATAATCTGCCGTGGCAATTGTATGTTCGCCCAGGGCAGCATAATAGCCATGCACAAAATAACAATAGCTGTTCACCGGCAGTTCTTTGAACAGGTCAGTTTTCAGGTTGAAGATATTGTTCCAGCCAATCTGCGGCACTTTTAGCCGTTCTACAGCATCTTCGCCTGCGTGGGAATGGCCTCCCACCGCCCCCCCCTGCTCACCCCCGGTGGGGGGGATAAATTTCCTAACGTGCTCATCAAATATATTGAGGCACGTAGTATCATTCTCTTCACTGTAAGCGCACATCAGCTGCATACCGAGGCAAATGCCCAGTACCGGCTGCTGCAGGTCTTTTATCAGCGTATCGAGTTTGTGCTCCTTCAGGTACCGCATGGCGCTGCTGGCCTCGCCCACACCCGGGAAGATCACCTTTCCCGCACTTTTAATTTTTTCGTAATCATCAGTAACCAATGCATTCACCCCGATACGTTCCAGCGCATACAGTACCGACTGAATATTTCCTGCATTGTATTTTATTATTACCAGGTCCATTTGTTATTTATCTCAGCTTTTAATATCAGTTATAAACTTTTTGATTGTGCCCTCCACATCGGGAGTATTCTCCAGCGCTTTAATGAACGCCGTTCCGATAATTGCCCCGTTGGCATGGCTACAGGCCTGCTGAAAAGTTGGTTTGTCTTTTATACCAAAACCCACCAGCACGGGATTCTTCAACTGCATCTTTTGCAGGCGCTGTAAATAATTATCAACCGCATTCATATCCTTGTCTTTCCCCGTGGTTGAAGATGACGATACCGCATACAGGAAACCCGTGCTCAGGCTATCGAGCCTGCGAATACGTTCTTCCGACGTTTCGGGCGTTACTAGGAAAATGAAATCCAACCCATAACGCTGCATAATGGGACCGTACTCCGTTTCAAATTCATATTCGGGCAGATCGGGAAGGATCAGTCCGTCAACCGGGGCATCAGCCGCATGCTGGCAAAACTTTTCAAACCCGTATTGTAAAACAGGGTTCATGTAGCCCATTAAAATAACAGGTACATATACCTGCTTGCGGAAATCTCTCAGCTGTTCAAATAACCTGGCAATGGTCATTCCGTTGGCCAGCGCTTTAGAGCTGCTTGCCTGTATCACAGGGCCATCGGCCAGCGGATCGCTATACGGCATTCCCAGTTCGATCATATCAACACCGCTCTCCTGCAATGCTTCCATTACCGGTACCGTGCTGTTCAGCTGCGGATAGCCGGCGGTGCAATACACATTGAGGATACCATTTTGTTTACGCTTAAAAAGTTCATTTATCCGATTCATATTAATTGCCAGTTTCGGGTTACCAGTTACCAGGGACTCAAATTATTACAGATCAAACATTGGCGGGCGTTCCGCATTAAAGCCCGGTAACAGTTTTATTGTATGTTCATCGCTTTCATGTACGTGGCCATATCCTTATCGCCTCTTCCGCTCAGGCAAACCACCACTGTTGAATCTTTGGTGAATTTTGCATTTGCCGGTACAGGCGCTTCCGATGGCTTGGGCGATTCCGGTTGAAGGAATTCAAGGCTCGCCAATGCGTGTGAGCTTTCCAGTGCCGGAATAATTCCTTCCTTTTTGGCCAGGTTAAAGGCGGCTTCCAGCGCCTGTTCATCTGTAGCGCTCAGGAAGGCGCCGCGCCGGCTATCGAACAAATGCGCATGCAGGGGACCGATGCCGGGGTAATCGAGACCGGCAGAGATACTATGCGGTTCTACTACCTGGCCGTCTTCCGTTTGCATTACCAGGCTTTTGCTGCCGTGTAATACACCGGGTTTGCCCAATTGGGTGGTGGCTGCACTGAGACCGCTATGCACGCCATTGCCGGCCGCTTCTATGGCTACCAGTTGAACCGTTGGTTCTTCGAGGAAATGATAGAAAGCGCCGGCTGCATTACTGCCGCCGCCCACACAGGCCAGTACATGCGTAGGTAATTCGCTGCCTGTTTTTTCTTTTAACTGCCACCTGATCTCTTCGCTGATCACGCTTTGAAAACGCGCTACCATGTCGGGATACGGGTGCGGCCCTACCACACTGCCGATGATATAATGCGTATCTACGGGGTTATTGATCCAGTCGCGAATAGCTTCGTTGGTAGCGTCTTTCAGCGTTTTGCTGCCGCTGGTAGCGGGGATCACCGTAGCGCCCAGCATTTTCATGCGGGCTACGTTCGGCGCCTGGCGCTCTATGTCTTTTTCGCCCATATACACAATACACTCCACGCCTTTCAGCGCACATACGGTAGCGGTAGCCACGCCATGTTGCCCGGCCCCGGTTTCGGCAATGATCCGTTTTTTGCCCAACCGTTCAGCCAGCAATATCTGCCCGATGGTGTTGTTCACTTTATGTGCGCCGGTATGGCAAAGGTCTTCCCGCTTCAGGTAAATATTGGTGCCATATTGTTTGCTCAACCGCTGTGCGAAATACAGGGGCGTAGGCCGGCCTGCATAATCGTGCAGCAGCGATCTGAATTCTTTCTGAAAGGCAGCATCGTAAATGATGTCGAGGTATTTCGATCTCAGTTCTTCCACATTGCGGTGCAGCATTTCGGGAATGAATGCACCACCGAACTTTCCATAATACCCCTGTGCATTGGGTTGCTGATATGTTGTTGTCGTCGTCATTTTTAAAACTTTTAATTGCTTACGCCCTGTGCAACCTTTTTGTTGCTGTGGTGTTCCATGGCGTCAAGTAAGGCCAGTAATATAGGATGCGGTTTTTCATAACCTGAATTCACCTGCGGAACAAAAAGCGTGGCAAGGTAGAACTGTTCGTTCAACTCAAGTACTCTTACCTCACCATTCAAATCGCTCCCTGTTATCAAAAAACCTGCTTCATGTATCTGCCGCTGATATTCAGGGTTAAGACCGAAATTGCAATAATAATTTTCGGTCATGACATGGGTCTTCATAATAGTATAGATCATCGAATCCCTGTCTGTTATTCTTATCTGTAGCCGCTGCCCTTTCAATGAACAGCTTAACGGATTTATAATCAGCTTCGATGCGTAAGGATTTGTTTCCGCATGCTCCGCATCTGTAATGCCGAGTACATTCCGTGCAAATTCGATGATCATGTGCTGAAACCCACCGCAAGTACCCAACGTAGGTATTTTATGAGTACGTGCGTATTCTATTATCTTCAGCACACCCGACATGCTTTTGTACGGACTGCCCGGCGCTATCAGCAATCCGTGGTACGAACGAATGATGGTCTCAAATTCAGGTTCTATCCTGTCAGTATCTACCCATTCGTACTGAAATGGTTTACCAAACTTTCCGGCAGCGTGATCAAATGCTTCGTTGGTAGCAATATGCGTATCATTCGAAGCAACAAAATCACCCATGATGCCCAATTTTATCATAGTATGAGGTTTAATTGCCTTCTTAGGCGTGCCACAGTTCGAAAGTGCACACCTTTGTTATCCGTCAACCGGTTGTTCCGGCGTCTTTAGCAATAACTGCATAAACGTAAGATCGAGCCAGCGGCCAAATTTGTAACCTACCTGTTTAAACTGTCCGGCTTCGGTAAAACCAAAACTACGGTGCAGGTTAATGCTTACTTCATTGGTAGCATCTATGCCGGCGATAATGGCATGCAGTTCCAGCTGTTCAGCGGCTTCTATTAACGGTTCAAGTAATTTCTTACCAATGCCTTTTCCGCGTTGATCAGCCGCCACATAGATCGAGTTCTCCACGGAATATTTATACGCTGCCCAGGCACGCCACGGACCAATGGAGCTAAAGCCCACCACCCTGCCATTTTCTTCAGCCACAAACACCGGGTAGCCCTGCGCTTCTTTTATCCGGAACCATTGTTTACGCATTTCAAGGGTATGCGGTTCGTAATCGTACACCGCCGTAGTGTTGATGATTGCGTCGTTATAAATTTCCAGTATGGCCGGAAGGTCTGTTTCAAGAGCGGCCCGTATCTGTATCATAGTATAAGATTTAGATTTTGAGACTTAGCGATTTTGAGATTTAGCAAATTGTCAGACTTCCCGGCTGTATTGAAATCACAAAATCTATAAATCTTAAAATCAGAAACTGTATTTAATACCGGCTGTTCAATTGCGTTACAAACTCTTTTATTTTGGCCATATCCTTTATACCCGGACTAACCTCGAACTTACTATTGATGTCTACCGAGAATAGCGCTTTACCTATGGGCAATTTGGCAAATTCGTTCAGTTCATCCTCATCACCCGGCTCTATGCCGCCGCTCAGGAAAAAGGGTTTGCCAATGGCTGCGTCTTTCAGCATGTTCCAGTTGAACTTTTTCCCGGTTCCGCCATACCCCGCGCCCATGGTATCGAACATGAACATATCGCACATATCCATATAAGGCTTTACCATCCATTCAATATTATCGTTTTCACTAATGCGGAAGGCCTTTACCACCGAAACATAATCAGCGATCTTCTCACAATACTTAGGCGTTTCATCCCCATGTAACTGAACCATATGCAAGCGGCATTCATCAACCATATGCAACACTTCCTCAATAGAGGCATTTACAAAAACGCCCACCTTGTTGATACTGTTCTCTTTCCTGATCTGACTGGTGGTGAGGCCCTTGAAAACGTAGCGCGGACTTTTAGGATAAAAAATAAATCCCGCAAAGGTAACGCCCATTGGGCCCAGTTGCTCCACCTGTTCAGGAAGTGTCATACCGCAAACTTTTACTCGCATAGCGTTGTCAGATTTTAAGTGTTAGGGTTATGGCCATGCAATCGCTATTTTACTTCGATTCCAGTTGCGCTATGAATTTATGAAATGCCTCGCCTGGATGAGCTTCTTTCATAAAATTTTCTCCAATTAAGAACCCACGAAAGTCATGTTCCTTAAAAAGCCTGATATTGGCAACGGAGCTGATGCCGCTTTCCGCTATTTTTATTTTATCAGCAGGGATCCGTTCCGCCATCCGCAGGCTGCGGTCAATATCTACTTCAAATGTTTTGAGGTTCCGGTTGTTGATGCCTACCAGTTTCGTTTCGTCGCAAATATGTTCCAGCTCGTCTTCGGCATGCAGTTCGAGCAACACTTCCAGTTGTAAAGAGGCGGCAAAGGTCGCCAGCCGTTTTACTTCGGCCGGGGTTAAACAGGCCGCGATAAGCAATATCACATCGGCGCCCATAGCCCGGGCCTCGGCGATCTGGTATTCATCTATCATAAAATCCTTACGCAGAACAGGCACCTGGTTCACCCTGGCCCTGATGAGATCGGCTGTGCTTCCGCCAAAGAACAGTTCATCGGTGAGCACCGATAAACCCGAAGCCCCAAAGCGGGCATAGGCTGAAGTTACCTCTACTACATCGGCCGCACCATTGATGATGCCTTTGCTGGGCGATTTACGTTTGAACTCGGCTATTATCCCCGTTTTTGCATCATCGAGCAGGAACTGCGCAAGTGACAATACCGGCCGGTTGAAAAAAGCCTGTTGCTCCAATTCGCTTACCGGAGTTTGTTTTTTGCGTTCGGCTACTTCGGTTCTTTTGTGTTCTATTATTTTATCGAGAATGTTCATCGTGCATGGTCAATGGTGAATGGTGAATGCTTCAACATCAGCTTCCCTCTCCCATTTAAATTTTAATATTCGGTTTCTGTATTCCATTAGCTAATTAGCACATCGGCTAATTACTGCAATGCAACCAACTTCTTCAATGCCTCATTCGCCCTGCCACTCTCCAGACTCTCTACTGCTTTCGCATAGGCATCGTCATAGGTTTTGTAATTTCCGGTGCAATGCAGGGCCATGGCCGCGTTGGCCAGTACAACCGCATTCTGCGCCCAGGTGCCTTCACCCTTTAATATTCTGGTGAAGATCTTAGCAGCTTCTTCCACCGTGTTGCCGCCATAGATATCAGTGGGGTTCACCATTCGTTTTCCGAGTTGCTCGGGCGTCATTATTTTTTCGCCGTTATTGGTGATCACCTTGGTATCGTTGGTAAGCGATATTTCATCGTACCCGTCGAGGCTATGAATAATGGTGAATGCTTTATCTGATAATTGTAACAGGTAATTGTAAATACGCGCCATCTCCAGGTTATATACCCCTATCAGTTGAAACGGCGGGAAGGCCGGGTTCACCATGGGGCCGAGCATGTTGAAGAACGTGCGCATGCCGAGGTTCTTCCTGATAGGCCCAACAGTTTTTAATGCGGGGTGAAACAGGGGCGCATGTAAGAAACAGATATTGGCTTCATCCACTTCTTTCTTCAGCCGGCCTGGGTCATTCTTGAATTTGTATCCCAACTGCTCCATTACGTTTGAAGCGCCACTGATCGACGAGGCTCCGTAGTTTCCATGCTTGGCCACTTTTTGACCGGTACCGGCCACTATAAAGCAACTGAGGGTAGAAATATTGAAGGTATTTTTTCCATCACCACCGGTACCCACGATATCGATAACGGGGAAACCGTTCAGGTCGACCTTTACGCACAACTCCAGCAGGGCTTCCTGAAATCCCTGCAGTTCTTCAATGGTTACACTGCGCATGAGGTAAACAGTCATAAAGGCCGTTACTTCATGTTCGTTATATACACCTTTGCCAATATTCATTAAAACTTCCTTTGCCTGTTCGCGGCTCAGGGTTTTATGTTCGAAAAGGTATTGTAATATCTTTTTCATATTGCTTATGAATGATGAACCATTTTTTATATTCTGTATTCCATTATCACATTATCGAATTATCACATTATCACATTAGCTATTATGCCTTCAGCCAGTTGCGTAAAATATCTTCCCCCTTTGGCGTCAACACACTTTCGGGGTGAAACTGCACGCCCTGTACATCATACTGCCTATGCTGCAATGCCATGATGAAATTATTTGCATCGCGGGCGGTGATCTCCAGTTCTTCAGGAAATCCTTCTTCACTTACCACCCAGCTATGATACCGGCCTACTTCGAATTCGTTGGGTAAACCTTCAAACAATGAATTTTTGATGGCGGTTGGCACCTGCTCTATTTCAGTGGCTGTTGCCGGTTGCCGGTTAGCAGTTGCCGGTTTCCTTTTTACGTTTGCCGATTCACCTTTCCCATTTTCCGGTTTACGGCCGGTCAACTGTATTGGCGTAGCCACGCCATGATACACCGTACTGAGGTTAACCAGCTTTCCGCCAAATGCCTGCCCAATGGCCTGGTGGCCCAAACAAACACCAAGTATTGATTTGCTGGCCGCATATTCTTTTATCAGCGGCAGCAACAGTCCGGCTTCTTCAGGAATACCGGGCCCTGGCGACAAAATGATCTTATCGTAATCCTTTACTTTTTCCAGCGGCAGCTGGTCGTTGCGGTGAACTTCTACTTTTTGATGCAATATCTTTTCAACCAGGTGTACCAGGTTGTAGGTAAAAGAGTCGTAGTTATCAAAAACAAGGATCTTCATGTTCAAGTATGTTATGGTGCTGAACGGAGAACGATGCTAGCTGTACTTCAGCCGGGTACCGTTTAAAATATTTCCTGGGCAAACACGATGGCTTTTTTCAACGCGCCCAGTTTGTTGTTTACTTCCTGTAATTCGCTTTCGGGTTTGCTGGCGGCCACCACACCGGCACCGGCCTGGTATATGAGTTTGTTATGGCGGCTCATAAACGTGCGGATCATGATGGCATGATTGCACTGGCCGTCGAAACCCATAAACCCGATGGCGCCACCATAGTAACTTCTGGCGGTTGGCTCAAAAGCATCGATGAGCTCCATGGCCTTGAACTTGGGTGCGCCGCTCAACGTACCGGCGGGAAAGGTTTTCGCCAGTAATGCAAACGGGTTGCTGCCCGTGCGCACTTTGCCGCTTACCTCACTTACCAGGTGTATTACGTGCGAATAATATTGTACTTCGCGATAGTGCTCTACTTTTACTTCATCGCACAGGCGGCTGAGGTCGTTTCGCGCCAGATCTACCAGCATTACATGCTCGGCATTTTCCTTGGCATCGTGTAACAGGCGTTCCGCTTCACGCTGGTCGGTTTCATCATCACCGGTGCGTTTGAAGGTGCCCGCTATAGGGTGAACCACCGCTTTGCCGTTCTGCATAATAAGCTGGGCTTCGGGCGAAGAACCCATCAGTTTATAATCGCCATAATCAAAGAAGAACAGGTATGGTGATGGGTTGATGCTGCGTAACGCGCGATATACCGCAAATTCATCACCGGTAAAACCCTGTTCAAAACACCGGCTCAGCACTATCTGGAACACATCGCCCCGCATACAGCTCTGAATGCCTTTCTTCACCATATCGGTATAATCGGTATCGGTCATGTTCGATGCCTCAGGCCCCTTTGTTTTGAAAGGATACACAGGCACATCTTTACTGCGGATGAGCGATTCCACCACGGCCAGCTCGCTTTCGACACCCGGCATGGTATTTTCGCAAATGAACAGTTCGTCTTTATGATGATTGATCGCAATTACATACTGGTACAGGCGATACCGCATAAGGGGAATTACCGGTTGCCCGTTGGGCGATTTGCGTTCAACGCCCAGTTGAATGGTGTCGAAGAACTGAACGGCGTCGTACGTAGTGTAACCGTACAGCCCCTGGGCAAATTTTGTTTCTTTTCCACCGGGAGCAGCCTCGAAGCGCTGCATAAATTCCCACAGTTTTTCAGGTACTTCGGCGCTGTTTGAGATGGCGGCTTTTTCGGGAGGGAGGCCGGGTAATTTGAATTCGATGCTTTTGGCGGAAGTGATCTCTATGCCGGCGATGGCATTGATGCAGATGAAGGAGTAGCTGTTGTCGGCGGCATGGTGGTCGGTACTTTCGAGGAGCACCGTATCGCGAAAACGATCGCGCACCCGGAGGTAAATGCCCACCGGCGTGAATACATCAGCCAGCAGCTTTTTACAATTTGTAGTAATATTTATCTTTTTCATTGAGCATAGCCCTTAAAAAATTCAAAAAAAAACCCCGACGGTAACGTCGGGGCCTGAATATTATGTTTTAATAAAACATCAATAGCAGCTTACAAGCCCCTTTTAGAGTTTGTATGCCACCACCAATGATTATTTTGTAATTGCTTTTTCATTACGTTTACAAAAGTGCTTTGCAAAAATGAATTGACCAAATTTATTTTGTTGTAACTGAAGGTATTTTTATCAGGATGCAGCCGGGTGTCGAAAATATTTACAATTCAAAGCCAATCTTTAGAAATCCTATAATAAAACCGGTTATGTTTGGTAATTGATATACTTCTTACATACGGATCGGTTAAGGAAGGTAACCCTGTATATGGATGTTTCTTTTCTTTCAATTTCTTCTTATCCTTAACGTACTATTTAAATAAAAATGCGAATTTTAGCCGTCAATTGCCGTTGGCCTGGAAGAACCTGATGGTAAACAATATACAGCCACGCAACAACCCAAAATACCTCTAAACCGCTTGCCGGCATGAAGTAATTTCGAGATCTCGGGATTTGGAGATTTTTAGATTTGTCGGAAGGCTAAATCATAAGAAATCGCAAAATCACTACATCTCACAATCAGAAATTGATTTATTATTCCTATTCATTATGGTAATACAACACAAACAGTTAAATGGGAAAGGTATGTTCTATGTAGGGCAGGATGGCGCCATCCTTGCCGAAATGGTGTATACTATGGCCCCTAACAAAATGATCATCGAGCATACTGAAGTAGATGATTCCCTCAGCGGAAAAGGCGTTGGCAAACAAATGGTACAAACCGCTGTTGAATATGCCCGCACCCATAACATCAAGATCGTTCCGCTCTGCCCTTTTGCGAAATCGGTATTGGATAAAATGCCTGAGTGGCAGGATGTGCTGGTGTAACAGGTTAACAAGTTGACGAGTTAACTTGTTAACCTGTTAACCCGTCAACATTTTCAACTTATTTCAACTGTCTTTTATACAACTGAATGGTATTTTCATACCCGAGGTACAAGGCGTCGCTTATCAACGCATGCCCTATAGATACCTCCAGCAAACCCGGAATATTTTGTGAGAAATAAGCCAGGTTGTTCAGGTCGAGGTCGTGACCGGCATTGATGCCCAGCTTTAGTTCATTGGCTCTTTTGGCAGCCGCTACATAACCGGCAATGGCCTTTTCTTTACCATTCGCATATTCGCGGGCGTAGCCTTCGGTATACAATTCTATACGGTCGGTTCCGGTTTCGGCAGCGCCATTCACCATTTCCACAACCGGGTCAACAAAGATCGATACGCGAATACCGGCCTTTTGAAATACCTGAATCATTTCCCGCAGGTAATCGCGGTGTTTAATGGTATCCCAGCCATGGTCGCTTGTCAACTGTCCTTCTGCATCGGGTACCAGCGTTACCTGGTGGGGTTGCGTTTGCAGCACCAGGTCAACAAACTTCTGCTCACTGCAATTTCCTTCTATATTGAACTCGGTAGTGATGATCTTTTTTATCTCACGCACATCGGCATAACGGATATGCCGCTCATCGGGCCGGGGATGCACGGTTACGCCATCGGCGCCGAACCGCTGCGCATCGATGGCCGCTTTTACTACATCGGGATTATTACCACCGCGGCTATTGCGCAACGTGGCAAATTTGTTGATGTTTACACTCAGCTTTGTCATGCCCAAAATTAGTTATAAGTTCTTAGTTTTTTGTTCTAAGTTCTTTTAATTGGCACTCGCTATTAATAGCTGTCGGGTTCCGCGGCGGCGTGTATTCGCATTCGCTTTCGGCTTTCGGCTTTCGGCTGTATTCCGCGTTAAGCATAAAAAAAGAGCTGTTTTGCAACAGCTCCTCGTTGGGGTTAGGGGTTCTCTATATTTTCTAGCCTTTTGAAATATTTGTACTGTATAAAATGTCTCCTTCCAGGTCTACGATGTCGAGCGAATAAACACCAGTTGGTAAAAATTCAACTTCACTTATGTTGGTTATGTTAATTCCTTTTACCAGAAACCAACTGAACATTTTTACGATCTTATCGTCCTCATCGAACATCCGCACTATAACATGTTTGCCCTGCACACAGGTTACGTCGAGCGTTATGGAGGTGAAGAAAGGGTTGGGGCGGACAACAACTTTAGGGATCATAATTTCTGAATTTGGGGCTTCTGAAGAACCACGAGCTTCATTTTGTGAAGTCTGGTCAATCTGCAATATCCTGTTCAGCTTTTGCCTCATTGATACAGCGTTTTTCTCCGCCTTGTGCTCTTCTGTGTTATGACTATGGCTTAATGGTATCACTAATAATGGTTTGATAAAAGGTTACTAATGCGATGCCATATTTTAAACCACTCATAATCAATCTCATGTCCGGCCATCTTGTTTGCTCCTGTCTCTTTTTGGGATAAAACTTTATTAATTTGGGAAAGCTGGGCGCGGTTTTCGGTCTTGCATACATGTTTCCATTTTTAATACTTAGGAAAACCTGTATGTGCTTCCCTGCGCCATGGGAAACCGGTTACTTTACTACCTTCGTGCTGCATAAGATAACACCATCTTCATCCATCAAATCGAGCATGTACATACCGGTACCAAGCTTGTTGAGGTTATTGATATTGCTGATGTTGATGCCCTTTTTCAGCTTCCATAAAAAAAGACTGATGATCTTTCCGGTAGTATCGGCCATACGTACTACGCCGGGTTGATCTTCCGATGCAGTTATCTCAAGGGTAAGAGATGAAATAAAGGGGTTGGGCCGGGTTGTTATCACATTTACAGCCATCATACTCATACAATTAAGGGTTTTGGGTTTTCAAGCAATTAGTTCGTTAGGGTTCGTGAATAGTTATTCGATAAAAATGCCAAAAGTTAAGTACATGATAAGCAATCATTTATGAAATCATGTTTAAACGCTTCATTCTCATTTTTGGAAAAGAGGTTGGAAAACGGGAAGTCGATTGGCAAAGGCAACGGCAGCAGTAGCAATTTGCAACATCCGGTAAGCAATAACAATACGCACTAACACCTGGCTAAAGTGAGCCTGGCGCGGATTACAGGTAACCCCCTCTCATTTTCATAGGAGAATTATAGATATCCCGGAGATATTCCCGATATATTCCGGAGATGTTCCCGAGATATTCTGGCTGTAAATAGAGCGGGAAGATCCCGGGAATAAGGCGGGATAACGACTAACTCAACCCCCGGAAACCCCTGGATAGTACCTGATAATAATGCCCCAAAAAAGCCGGATCACCATAATGGTAACCCGGCTTCTTATACTATATAGGTTGTCTTCTATTTTCCTTCAGGGACCGTTTGTATCAAAACCTCGCCACCAGCTTCACGTTCAGCAAACGGGGCGTAAGCCGGTTCGGCATGGCAAATACGGTGTTCGAAAAATCCTTGATGAGCAGGTATGAAATGGTATTGTCGCGGTCGATGAGGTTGAACACCTCCAGCGTAGCCCAGATGTTCTCAAAATTGCGGAACGGGCTATGGCTGCGGCGATTGCTTTTCTCGCTATCGAGCAGCAACGCGCTAAAGCCCAGATCGATCCTTATATAAGGATCGATGATCATCGCATTGCGGTACTT
The DNA here is from genome assembly GCF_002078015.1 of Niastella populi. Lineage (GTDB taxonomy): Bacteria > Bacteroidota > Bacteroidia > Chitinophagales > Chitinophagaceae > Niastella > Niastella populi. Next base: position 163,133 of record NZ_LWBP01000078.1, read on the forward strand.
TACACTGTTGGGAATATTATAGGGCAGGTTGCTGCCGTACAGGAAATTGAGGTATACTTTAAAGTTCTTGTTGGTGCTCAGGTAATCCTGCAGGAACATCCCGAAGGTGAACAACCTGTCTGACGGACGGCGTAACCAGCCCGCTTCTTTCAGGGTGCTGTCGGTTACCGTACCGGCATCGTCGACCTTGTAATCGTAATACGTATCGCCTTTCAGGTTTTCGCGGGTACGCATAAAGCCGAGGCTTATCCAGCTTTCCGCATCTTTTATCAGCTCGCCAAACAGGCGGGCCTCAAAACCGGCAGCGTAGGCCTTTGCCTGGTTCTCGCCAAAATAACGCAACCTTACATTATCGATATCATAGGGCACTACATCCCACATGCTTTTATAATATGCTTCGGTGGCCAACCTGAACGGCCGGCTGCCCGAGCGGAAATTGTAATCGAACCCGGCAGATACCTGCCAGCTTTTTTGCGCTTTCAGATCCTTGTTCACCGTTCCATCGTACCGGCGTAATTCGCGGTAAAACGGCGGTTGATTATAAATACCGGCCGCGCCGCGGAAGATAACATCGCGTTTCCAGTGCGCAGGCTTCCAGGAGAAGCCAACACGGGGCGAGATCAGCAACTCATTATTCAGATCATTTACATTGTAACGCGCACCGGCCTGTAACACTACCCCACTTGAATCGCCGCCAACTATTATATTATCCTGAATATAACCGGTAAGCCGGGTTATGGTAAGGTCGGCCTTTGAGTTCAATACTTTATTTAAAATAAAATTACCGCGATCATAAGGGAGGCTGTAACCTGCCGAATCCTGGTACTCCCATTCATGCAGTTTATCGCTTATCGTTTGCCGTTCTACGCTTTGCCCCCACTGCAGGTAATGTTTTCCCATATCGAGAAAGCCCTTATGCGAGGCATTCCAAACCTGGATATTGAGTTTGTTACGGGCATAGTTCTGATACAATCCGGCCCCAAGCGGGTTGTTGATCAATCCAAAATCTGCTTTGGTTTTATCGAATTCGCGTTCGCCAAAAATATATGCACCGGTAATATCGATGCCTTCGCGTTCGTCGTTTTCGAATCGGCTAAGCATCCATTTCAGCCGCAGGTTTTTTTTAGGGTTCTGGGTCAACGATAAACCCACCATGTTGGTGCGGTACCTGTCTTCTTCCCGGCCCTGGAAATAAATATCCAGTCCAAGATTGGCGCTGAAATAGGGCGAGAATACCGATGAGGTGAGCTGGCTGTATTCAGGTACCAGCGTGAATTTGGTTTGGGAAATGTTTCCCATCAGTTCAATGCTGTTCTTTGCATTCAACTGCCAGGTAAGCAGGGCCTGCAGGTCGGAAGAAGAGGGCACATAATTACCCTGGGTTTCCTGGCTTTTAAGCAGGTTGCGGTTGCTGCGGTTACGAACGCCTATGAGGTAACTGAACCTGTTGTTCTTTGTAATGCCTTCGAGATGGAGGCCCTGTTCAAGCAGGCCAGCATATACCGAACCGCCGAAATTGCGCGGCTTTTTATATTGAATATCGAGAACCGACGACATTTTATCGCCATACTTTGCCTGGAAGCCGCCATTATAAAAGCTCACATTGCGCGCCAGTTCGGGATTAATAAAACTGAGCCCCTCCTGCTGGCCGCTACGCACCAGGTATGGACGGAAAACTTCAAAATCGTTCACATAGATCAGGTTCTCGTCGTAGTTACCGCCACGTACCGAATACTGCGAGGTAAGCTCATTGTTGGAACCGACGAATACTTTTATGAGGCTTTCGATACCACCGGTGGGCGAAGGAATATTGATGGCGTTTTTTGGATTGATGACCACCAGGCCGGCCTCGCGCCGTTGCCGCTGGTCGGTAATTACCACAGGTTCCAGCTCGCGGGCGCCGCGCTCGAGGCGCACCACCAGGTGTTCTTCCTCATTTTCGTTGAGCAGGAAATTGCGTTGTTCGGTTTTATACCCGGTATAGCTGAAAACGATGGCAAATGCTTTATCGGCCGGAACGCGCAGGCGAAAGGTACCGGAATCGGAAGTTGTGATGCCCTTTAGGCGTCCCAGTATCACTACTGAAACATTTCCGAGAGGTTGTTCATTTTCACCCACAACCCGGCCAGTAACCCAGGCCGTTTTCTTTTGCGCAACCACCTCAGTGGAAAAACCAACTGCGAAGAATAACAGTAAAAAAGGGACAAATTTCACCCGGGTATGTTTTAGTGCCGTCGAAATTAGTTGAAATTGACGTCATTAGAAACTGAAAATGGGCAATTTTATTGTTACCGGGTGCCGGTTACCGGGCGCCGGTTCAGGCCGCACTATATTTAGTTGCAGGTTATAAGATCCAGGTTACAGGGAAATTTTATCGAAAAGCGACTTGTTGATTATTATTGACAACTTTGGTTGTACAGAACACAAATACAAGTTCTCATTAGCAAATTAGCACATCAACATTTGCGTCTAACGCACACAAACACTTGCAAACGATCACTACGTATGTACACATTATATTAATCTTATAAGTGCTTCTTTGTAGCAATGCCAATACCGTTGCCAAATTCTGGAATACTGTTCCCTGCGGTGGACAACGGCATTTTTCGGCATGCATATAAACGACTGATTATAAGCATGTTAATATTTGGCATTAGGTTGGGAAATACGATTACAACAACGCGATCAGCGCACAGATGCAGAAAGAAAAGGAAAGTGATCAAAAATGAGTGATGCCGGAGAAAGATGCTGATTGCAGGTTCCCGCTGAAAGCGGGACAGGCTGTGGGGGATTTCTACTTTGAACAAACTTACTTAATAATATTTTCCTGGAAGGCGTGTTTTGTACAGGGGCTGATATTCTTATCGGCCCATTTTTTTTATGTTCAACTGTATTGGCCTATTTTCAAACCCCGTTTAAATATTATATTCGCTATATATAACCGCTACCCTGCCACCCCATTCCCGTAAGTAAGTTTTTTCTATTCCTATACCATTTACTAAAACAAAAATTAACCATGAGCAATTCAGCTTTTCAATTTGCTTCGCCCGAAACTTTAACGAAGCTGGCCAGTATTAAACCTTACGTGCTTGTTGTTTTAACCAAGGGGGAAAATTATGGGTTAAGCGATACGCCACGGATCATTCAAAGCGAACACCTGCCTTATATCTTTGAACAGCGGCGCGACAATCAAATGGTGTTAACCATGCCCGTTATGGACAACAGCACGAACCTGGCAGCCGTTGCTATTTACAATACCACCGATAAAGATGAAGTAAAACATTTGATGGATAAAGACCCCGCTATCATGGCCGGCGTGTTCAACTATGAAATTGTGACCGGCATGGGTTTACCGGGCGATAAACTGCCTTAAATTTATTATGACCTAAAAGCAAGATCCCGTTCCATTTAACCGGAACGGGATCTTTTGCCTTGTTGCTTATATCCTGATTTTCCTATATGACATAAAAAAAACCGGAGGATATTGCGGTACGAGTAAAACTCGGTTACAATAATCCACCGGTTAAACGAAAACGGAACGAACTTCTATCACAAATTCAGTGCAAAGGTTCTTTGGATCCAGCCAGTGGTTAAGCCCACCACAACCAGTAAAACAACTATAAGTAAAAAGATGGCCCAAACGGGCATACCCCGTCGATGCACAGCCGTACGTCTTGTACCATCAACAGTTCTGGTACCATCGACAGTTCTTGTACCGTTGCCATATTCCGGAGCCATTTCATTTTCTTTTACCACTCTTGCTTTTATAACATATCCGGCGTACCGGCTACTGAATGCATCAACTTCTACCTGATTCCTTACCATTTGTTCTGCCACAAACAATTCTCCGTTGGCTGAAGGTTGATAAGCCTGTATCACCACCGGAAATTCTTTATCGTTTATTACCATAACAAACTATTTTGTTTACATACGTATTATTGCAAAACCGTTGCCATGGACGCCTCGCAGGTTATTGATTGAATATTAAGCAAATCAACCGGTGAGGAATAATTTACTCATCGCACTGGTTTGCTTTATGCAGTTGCGGGCTTTTTTTCCGGCGTTCCTGGTTATACGTTTCTGAGGTCTTTATCGGCTTCCTTCTGTATCCGCTTCTTCGATTTTCCGTTTGATGTTGCCATACAAAACTGTTTCCATTATGTATGCAAAAAATGCCACGGGTAATCGCTTCTATAAACAGGTTTTTTCTGTAGATATTTTTTCGCAGCAGTTATAACTACTGCTCATTCATTTCGGGCTTAACGGGCTTTACAGCGGCCAGCGAACGGGTTGGCGCTCTTTCATAGAGCGATACAGCGCTGTGAACAGTTCAACCGTTTTTCTGCCTTCCTTTGCCGTTACCAGCGGTTCGCGGTTTTCGGCTACGGCCAATATAAAGTCGCGGTTCTGCCGGCGCACATAATGTTCAACAGCATCTGTTGCATTGAACTCGGCGGTATCGGCGGCACGCCATGCTTCCAGGTGTTGTTCATCGCCGGGCACCGTCCAGATGTCGTTTGTAGGTGCTTCGAGAATAGCCGATTGTCCCGGCAGGAACATGGAGCCGCCATCGGTTTGTACCCCGGCCGATGCGCCATTGGAACCATGGATATGCACTTTGCCATAGATCCCCGGCTTTTGAGCATTGCTTACAACTATATTCGCCACCGCCCCATTCTTGAAACGAATGATAGCAGTTGCCGTATCTTCTACTTCTATATACGGGTGATTGATGTTTTGCCAAACGCCATACAGTTCTTCCATTTCACTGCCCATATACCATTGCAGCAGATCGAGCTGATGCGGCGCCTGGTTCACCAATACACCTCCCCCCTCTTTATCCCAGCTACCGCGCCAGGGATCGCTTTTATAATACTTTTCATCGCGCCAGCCATACATAACTACCGTTCCCAACATGGGGGTTCCCAGTTTGCCGGCATCGATGGCCTGCTTTATGCGCCGGCATGCGGGGTAGAACCGGCGCTGGCTGATCATGCCCAATTGTTTATTGTACTGCGCAGCCGTTTCTATCATGGCATCACAATCTTCCAATGAAACGGCCAGGGGCTTTTCGGTTAACACATGCGCCCCGTTTTGCAGGGCAATAACGGCGGCCGCGCGGTGGGCCGGGTGCGGGGTACATATAACCACAACCTGTACCTGCTCTTTTTGTATCATTTCAGCAATATCACTATAGGCCTTAACGCCAAAGCGGGCTGCAGTAGCGGCCGCTTTTTCTGCATTGCGGCTCTGCACCGCTACCAGTTCCGTTTCTTCAATATTCTTTAATGCCTGCGCATGTACCTGCGCCATTTTACCACACCCTATGATAGCTGATTTTAGCCTGGTCATATATTGAATTCTCTTTTATAACGTGAGATTATTACCCAATTAATGATTTATGATTTTGAGATTTTAAGATTTTGAGATTTTGAGATTTCGAGCCACGGCATAAATCCCGGGATCAGAAAATTCTAAATCCTAAATCATACAACTTCAAATCATACATTTTCAAATCCTACATCTCTAAATCTTACCCAGCTTCAGAAACAATGGAAAATAAAAGCCTTTTTCGGTATCATCCCGCCACACCTTTTCAATTTCAACTTCCAGCTCATTTACGGGATTGTATCCATTCGCTTTTATAAAATGCTGTACGCCCGACCAGGTATTGAAATAACCAGCCAGGTGCTGCCTGTTCCACTGAACGCTTATGCGGAACTCTTTTTCCGGTAATGGTTCATAAGGGAACGGAACGGTCGTGTAATGCTCGTCGATATACCGGCGTTCTTTATCCCAATATGCGCCAACTGTTTCGCGGTAAAACGTATTGATGAGGGCGTTGACCGCTTCATCTTCACATACTACCAGACCGTACCCCCAAACAGCTATGATGGCGCCGGGTTTAGCCACGCGCTTCACTTCTTTACCAAAGTCATCAAATTTGAACCAGTGGTAAGCCTGGGCTACTGTTATGCAATCAAAGCTGTTATCGGCAAAGGGAGTTTGTTCTGCGGTTGTTACTGAGTAGGTGACCTTTTCATGCGGTTGCGCCTGCTGCAACTGTTTTTCGCTGAGATCGGTAGCAAACACCTTTTCAAAGTATTGCGCCAGATCAACGGCTGCCTGTCCGTTCCCCGTGGCGCAATCCCAGGCCTGCTGCCTGTTTGTTACCTGCTGCAAAATATACTCATATAACCCGCGCGGATAACCCGGGCGGTATTGAGCATAGAGTGAGGCCTGATCACTGAAAAGATCTTTTGCCATAGCATTATACTATTTTTTTCAACTGTGCAATGGTGTCTTTGGGATCTTTTGATTTGAATACGGTATTACCGGCCACCAGCACATGCGCTCCTGCTTTAATGATATCGGGTGCGTTTTGCAGGGTTACGCCGCCATCGATCTCTATTTTGGCAGCAAGCCCTTTTTCATCGATCATGCGGCGCAGGGTGGCAATCTTATTTAGCGTATTGGGAATGAATTTTTGTCCGCCAAAACCCGGGTTAACGCTCATGATCAACACTACATCTATATCGTGCAATACTTCTTTCAATGCTTCCACCGGCGTATGGGGGTTCAATGCCACACCGGCCTGCATGCCCAGCGATTTTATCTGCTCAATATTCCTGTGTAAATGGGTACAGGCTTCGAGGTGAACGGTTAAAATATCCGCGCCGGCTTTTTTAAAGTCTTCCACATATTTTTCCGGTTCAACGATCATCAGGTGCACGTCACATATTTTGGGCGTTGCTTTTCGTATGAAGTCGATGATCATTGGGCCAAACGTAATGTTGGGCACAAAGCGGCCGTCCATTACATCGAGGTGAACCCAGTCGGCCTGGCTTTCATTGACCATTTTACAATCCGTTTCCAGGGAAAGAAAGTTAGCCGATAAAAATGAGGGTGCTACTATTGCCATGATATGTTAATGTGATAATTTGATAATGCGATAATGCGATAATGAAATTACAGGCGAAAGCAGAAAACCGCTAAGCGCTGCAGGCCAACCCGGAATCCTGCAAATACTTTTGAATTACGAATAAAGAACTGCGAACAGTGAACAGTGAACAGTGAACAGTGAACTGTGAACTGTGAACTATGAACTGTGAACTGTGAACTGTGAACTATGAACTGTGAACTATGAACCGTCACCTATTTCTCCACCCTCCTGATCCCTTCCCGCGCTTCGTCAAATCGCTTATCGATGGCCAGCGCCCGTTTATAATTTACAAGGGCCAGGTCTTTTTTCCCCTGCTCTTCATAACAACGCGCCATCCAGTACCATGCATCGGGATTGGTGTTTGCAACCGTAGCGGCCATAGTGAACACTTTCAATGCACTATCGATCTTCTTCAGGTCGTGAAATATGATACCTTTTTCAATATAGGCGTCGGCAAATTTCCAGTCGCGGCTGATGCATTCATTGAACAACTGCATGGCCTTGTCGTATTGTTTCGTATCGGAGTAGTAGCTGCCTTTCAGGTACAGCACATCATTTAAAATACCGGAAGTGTCTTTGCGAATAAGTTCGTCGCAGATGGTAATTACTTTGGGATTTAAGGTAGCGGCATATAAACTGGCCAGTGCAAGGCCGTTGTAGTTGAGGGGTTGTACCTGGTAGCTTTTTTCCATTGCCTGAATAGCAGCCGGGGTATCGTTCAATTGCGCCAGCAACACCCCTTTTTCATACCACACTTCAAAGTTCATAGAGTCCTGCTGCGCCCACTCATCATATTGGGCCATGGCTTTATTGTTTTCGCCTGTTTGTGTATAGATCTCGCCGAGGCGGCGGTGCAGATCGGGATTGGCAGGCCATTTGGCCAGACTTTCTTTCAATAGCCTGATCGCCTCTTCGGGTTTGTTCACCAGCATCAGGTTAGAGACGTATTTCAGGGCAACAAATTCATCAGGTTTTATTTCCCATGCTTTTTTGTAATCGGCCATGGCCAGCTCATGCAGATTGTTCTGCGAAAGCAGCACAGCCCGCTGCATATACAGCTCCTGGTTTTTAGGAAATTGTTGTATACTGTCAGTGAGGCCGGCATAAGGCGGTGTGTTCAGGATCTTTTCGGCCGAAACCCTGTCATTGTTCCCCGAAGTACAACTGCATAACCAACATAACCAACCAACCAGTAAAACCGGTATAGAGACGCATTTTTTCATCAGTATAATAAGTTTTTTCAAAGGCGCGGCACCGCACACGGTATACCATTGCATCGGCATATGATGAATATTACAAATACCAGCATCCATGCACGATCCTGGGCAAAACTAACCGATTTTTATAAAGTACTTATGACAATATTCTGACATGCAAACTATTTAACAAAATTATCTTCATTTTATCAAGCGCGCATTACCAGTTATACAACACATTGCGCGCTTGTAAAACCTGTTGTATATGAAGAAATGGCTATTAATTCCGTTGCTGGCCGGTATAACCGGCATCGCCCTTATGGCGTTTGATCCTATGCCCTTGCCGCCTGCAGTTGCACCGCAGGCAGCCGATACCATCCTGTACCCTGAAGAAAAACATTTTAAGAACGTTCGGCAACTGACGTTTGGCGGCGATAATGCCGAGGCTTACTTCAGTTATGATGGAAAATGGCTCGTATTTCAACGCACCAGCGTAAAAGACGGCATTCCCTGCGACCAGATCTTTGCAGGAAAGATCCCTGCACCCGGCGCTCCTTTTGAATATAAAATGATAAGCACCGGTAAAGGAAGAACTACCTGCGGTTTCTTTACCAAAGATGGTAAACATATCATTTACGCATCAACTCATCTGGGCGGCGATAGTTGTCCGCCACCGCCCGACCGCTCCAAATACGGTAATAAGTACATATGGCCTTTGTACAGCAGTTACGATATTTTTATGGCCGACCTCGATGGAAAGATCGTTAAACAACTTACCGGCAGCAAAGGATACGATGCCGAAGCAACGCTGTCGCCCGATGGTAAAAAGATGATCTATACAAGTGTAAAAGACGGCGACATTGAACTTTACATAATGGACCTGCAAACCGGTAAGGAAAAAAGGATCACACATACGCCGGGTTATGATGGCGGCGCATGGTTCAGTGCGGATGGTAAAAAGATCATCTGGCGCGCTTCGCGCCCGCAAACACCTGAAGCATTACGATCGTACAAAGAACTACTGGCCGAAAACCTGGTAGCGCCTACACAAATGGAAGTGTTCATTGCCGATGCCGATGGCAGCAATGCCCAACAGATCACCCGGCTGGGACAAGCCAACTGGGCGCCGGCTTTTATGCCCGATAGCAAACACATCATCTTTGCTTCGAACCATGAATACAAAAGAGGTTTTCCGTTCAACCTGTATACCATGAATGGTGATGGCAGCAACCTGCAAAAGGTAAGCCGTGATAAAGGTTTTGATGCATTCCCTATGTTCAGCCCTAACGGTAAAAAGATCGTTTTCTGCAGCAACCGCAACAATGGCGGAACACGCGACACCAATATTTTCCTTGCAGACTGGGTAGAAGAATGACGCAGAACGCATGCTACACTTCATTTTCTTAGTAATGTGTAGGTGTGGCACACCCCACCTCCAGCTATCAGGAATCAAATTTGATGTTTCCGGTTGCCAACATTAGCTTTGCGCCAAATCTCCGCATTATGAATTTTTTAGTTTTACTACATAGCTATTTAAGGTGGATACTGTTGATATTGTTACTGGCTTCGATCTTCAAAGCCCTTTCGGGTATGAATGGTAAAAAGGCATTGACAGCTGGCGACAAAAAAATATGGTTGTTCACCATGATCACTGCCCACACTACCTTGCTGATCGGTTTGATACTTTTGTTTGTTGGCAGAATTGGTTTTACCAATATACCTGAAGGTGTAAGCGTAATGAAAGATGCCACTTACCGCTTCTACCTGGTAGAACATCCGCTGATGATGCTCATAGCCATTGTATTCATCACTATTGGCAGAGGACAGGCAAAAAAAGCGATCCCCGATGCAGTCAAGTACAAAAAAGCGTTCTGGTTCTTCGTACTTGCCCTGATACTTATTCTGGCAGCTATTCCCTGGCCTGCACGCGAGATCGGCCGCCCGCTATTCCCCAGCCTGTAATGTAGAATATACAATTCTTATAATATAACTGAATGCCATTCGCCGTTGCGGATGGCATTTTTTACTTCAATAACGGGCTTGCTAACGCGGTTTTAGCTACGTATTCAATGAAAAATAACCGGTTCTAAACCAACCGGTTCTAATTCATTTCTAATGAGAAACCCTTCTATCTGCCTCATTTCAATTCAATTACACCGCCCTCATGGATATGTAACAAAATGAATTACAACACAATAATAGAATTGTGCGGGCGTTTTTGGATGCGGTGAAAATGACCTTCGGGAGGCCGGAGCAGGACACTACAGGACATACGTTTGACTTAAACACGATACGTTTGTGCGCCCGGAACTAAACTGTTAAAAACCAGCAGCCACTAAACATCATTTTTACTTACCATGTTGAAAAGTGGCATTGTGCGGGTCTATCGTATATAGAAAAACGATATGCTTATCTTGCTTGCTCCTGTTGAATAAATTCATAAAACTTATTGGAACTGAAATTATAAGAATAAATATTTCGGCAGACTTTTTGAAATTTATACATAAACGTTATCATGACACTTAACACCTTGGCGAGAATCCGTACCAGCGTTTTATTTTTATGCTTACTATTCTCCTGTTCTACCCTTTTTGCACAAAACCAGACCGTCAATGCTGTATACGCAGGCACGGCATATGAGTATGACCAAAGCTCTGATGCCGGCGAAATGGTAAGAACTGATTACGTATTCTATTTCAGGCCAAATTTTTCTTTTTGTAGCGGACTTGATAAACCTGACTGGCAGAAGCGTGTAGATGGCACTTACGCCATCACCGGCAATCAGCTGAAGATGAAATTCCTGAACGATGGTTCTGAAAAAATAATCCTGTTAAGCGTTACCGGCGAAACCGGCCAGTCTGGTGCAGCAACATTTATCAGACTGAACCCCTCCAATGTTGTTCCCACCGGCTTTTATAAATATGTAAGATCTTCTGGTAAAGCAGATGGTTTTTATTTCACTGATGGTAAATTCAAACGTACTGCAAGCCTTACCACACTATCTGGCGGCAGCACCAGCAGCGCCGATGATGGTTCCTATACCATTACCCAGGGACAGCTGGCACTTAAATACAACACCGGTAAAACAACCAACTTAAGTTTCTTCAGCAGTCCTGAAAAGAAATCGATCGTTGTTATCAACGGCGATATCTATTACCTCGATGAAGAAGAAATGGCCAAACACGGCGATATAAAACAACCAACAACCACTAATGCTGCACCGGTAGTAACGAAAACGAACGATGTACTGGATGCTGGTATGAACCTGTTGAAAGAGGCCAATCTGTCGCATGGCGGTAAGAGCCTCGATGGCCTCAATACCATGAAGGCAGTAATGAACACCAATAACCTTACGCTTACCATGCAGGCAGATTTTACCCGCCAGATCGTACGCCTTGAGTCGGCCTTACAGGGTAACGTGATCCTGCTTGAGCAAATGGAAGGCAACAGCGGCTGGAGTTTCGACGGCAATAGCTATGCACCGCTTTCTCCGCAACGTGTAACAGAACTGAAACGTTACCTGTTCTGCGGTTTACCGGGTTTGAAATCAGACCTGCTGACCAAATCAACCGCTACCCTGCAAACACAACAATATGGTTTGTCGTCGGTAATGGTAATGGTGAACAGCATGCGCGCAGGTTATATCATCAATAACAATAACCGCCTCGAGGCGCTGATCGTCGTTGATCCGCTGAGCGGCACCACTACCTTTACCTATTCAGATTTCAAGAAAACAGGCAACATTTTGTTACCATATACCGAGATCATGCAGGCCGGCAAACACGCCCAAACCATTACGTATGAAAGTTATGATATCAACCCAACGTTTGGTAAAGACACGTTTTCAAAACCAAAATAGGTTTGTGGTTTATGGTTTGTAGTTTGTGGTTGCGTTGAATTTTGAGCAGTCTTCACAATTGGCAACTACCCTGCTTATCAGCAGTAATTAATTACTTATAAGTTTAAGCCTTCCCTATACCGGGGAAGGCTTTTTCATTCCACCCGGCTTTTGGCTTTCCATTATCCCATTATCGAATTATCACATTAGCATATTAGCACATTAGTTTTCGTATCTTGCCCTCAACCTTAACGAAATATGATCACATACAATCCTAAAGACTGGTTTACCTTTATTTTCCGGTTTCATAAGGCCGACACCCTTCGCCAACTGGCCCCGCTTATAATTGGAATAAGCGTTTACTGCTGGATCGTCGCATTTCTTGAATTGAATGTCTTCAGGCTATCGGAAAACAGCCATGTAAAGAATATAACCGCCATGCACACGCTCCTGAGCTTTGTGATCTCGATGCTGCTGGTATTCCGTACCAATACCGCCTATGACCGCTGGTGGGAAGGCCGTAAGCTATGGGGTTCGCTGGTGAACAACAGCCGTAACCTCGCCATTAAGCTAAACGCTATACTGGGTCATGAAGAAGCAGCCCACCGTTCATTCTTTAAAAAGATCATTCCCATGTACGCGTCGGTGCTGTCGCACCACCTGCATGCAGAAACAACCCGCCTCGCCCTTGACGAGCATGAACATCCAGAACTAAAAAATCTCGATACCAACCGGCATATGCCCAACCAGGTGGCCTCTATGATGTTTCAACGCGTGAACCGCCTGTACGAGGAAGGAAAGATAAAAGGCGATCAACTGATCGTGCTGAACAGCGAACTGCAGTCGTTTACCGATATCATGGGCGCCTGCGAACGCATCAAGAACACGCCGATCCCATTTTCGTACAGCGTGTTCCTTAAAAAATTCATCTTCTTTTATGTGATGACGCTGCCCTTCAGCTTTGTGATCAGCCTCGGGTATATTGCCATACCCGTTGTTGCATTTATCTTCTACGTACTGGCCAGCCTTGAGCTGATCGCCGAAGAAATAGAAGACCCTTTTGGCGGCGATGAGAACGACCTGCCCATGATCAAAATGGCTTCGAATATAAAAAAGCACGTGGCTGAGATCCTGAACTAAGCCCCGCGTTATTCGTAAATAGAATGAAAGATTGTTTTCAGCTTATCATTGCCGGTTGTAACAGCCGGCATTTTTTTTATCTGCTCTTCTATATTTTTTATACGGTCTTTAAATACCGGGTGCGTACTAAGGAAAGAAGCGGTTTCAGCACCACCGCCGCTTGCTTTCTGCAGCATATTCATCAACTTAACCATACCCTGTAAATTAATGTTGTTCTTTGCCATCAGTTTAAGCCCGTTGTCATCGGCTTCCGTTTCGAGCGAGCGGGAATACTCTAAACTTTTTAACGCATTTGCATTATCAACTACCACGGCCGTAATACCTGTGTCGTTCCCGAAAAGCAGCGCGAGGAACATTTTGCGGGAAAGATCGCGGAAGATATTACGCAGGGAATGGCGCAATCCAACATGCGAAGACTCATGCCCCAGCAAAGCGGCCAGTTCTTCGGGCGTTTTCATTTCTTCAAGAATGGTGCTGTATACTACTATATGTCCGCCTGGCATGGCAAAGGCGTTCATTTCATTCGATTCAACAACGGTTATGGTAACCGGGTAACCAACATCGTACTGTAATTCTTTATAAAACTCGTTCAGGATTGCCGTTTTATTTGCATCGACCTTGTACTGGCCTATCATCGCCTGGTACATTTGTTCGCCCATACTGATCTCCGTTTCCTTTGAAAAACCGCGGGCAATGCGTTCGCCCAGCCAGGGAATGAACCACAGGTAAAGGCCAAGCAGGATGCCGAGGATGATCAATGCAATTATCGACAGCTTGGTCCACACACTGCCCAACACCCGGCCCTGTACATTGCCAAAGGCGCGATGATGCGAGAGCGTTCTTCTAAGCGCCAGTATCAATTGTTCGTCGCGAATGCTCAGGCGTTCCGTTTCTCCCCTGTTGTTTCTATATTGTAACTCGCTTTGTATGCTTTGCTGTTGAAAACCGGTAATATCTTTGGTTAGCCAGTTCACATCTTTTTGCTGGTTATTTTCATCGAGATACCGGATGGTGATGGTAACGGCCGATATAAAAATGGTTGCCGTGTAAAAACGGCCCGCCGCATCATGGTAAGTAGCAGAATAGGTAGTCATATTGGCACTAATATACGAAGTCAGAACAAAGTTAACGAGTTAACCGGTTGATGAGTTGACGGGTTCACAAGGATAAGTTCGAAGAACCAAAATTACACTCATATTGCAGGCACAGGATCAAAATAACAAAACCTGGTGTTTTTGGGGCGTTTTGGAATTTTGAGATTTTCTTATATACTTCGGTCTTAAATTTGATTATAGAAAGTCTTTCCCGACTATGAAATACATTATTCCTGTAGTAGCTATATTCTTCTGTATCACAGCCTGTAACAGCAGCAAAAAAGTAACCATTCAACCAACGGCCGAAACGCCTTCGCGGCTTTTACCGCCATTGCCTTCATCCATTATCAACATTCCGTTCAAAATTAATATGAAGCCGTTGCTGGCAATGATGGATTCGGGCACTGCCAAAGAATTCACCAATGACAAATGGCCCAACTATACCCCATCGGGCTGCGATTTTCGTTATAAGTTCCGTTTTGTGCGGTCGCCTTTTACCTTTAGCTGTGTCAATAATAAAGTGATGATCGGTTTCAGGGGCAATTACCAGATCGCCGGCAGCAAAACGTTGTGCACGTTCGATAAACAGGTATCGCCCTGGGTTAACGGCAGTTGCGGATTTGGCAATGAACCATTGCGCCGGGTTGATCTCAATATCAGCTCTACCCTTACCCTGCTGCCCAATCACCAGTTGCTTACCTCAACGAAGCTCGATAAACTGAACCCGCTCGACAAATGTGAGGTCACCCTTATGCAAACCGATCTTACGGGCGAAATAATGGACAGTATTAAATCATCTATTGAAACGTACTGCGGTTCCTTCGACAAATTTGTTCAAACCCTTAACAACAACGAACTACTGCGCCAGTGGCGTACCGGCGGCAGCCGCGTAATGCCTATCAGCACATACGGATTTTTAAATTTAAACCCATCCATGCTGCGGGTGAGTAAATTCAACGTGTTCAGGGATACGTTGTATTTTTCCATTGGCTATACCGGCCAGCCTAAATTCTCTTCCGACAGCCAGCGGCTGGTAACACATGCCGCCCTGCCGCCCATAAGCGAAAGTAATTACGTTACGGGCATCAATACCAGCCTCGACGCCGTGTACCAGTACAGCTTTTTCAACAAGCTGATGAACGACAGCTTACGCAACAAACCATTTGAAGTGGAAGGCCGCACCTTCGTGATAAAAGACGTGAACGTGAGCGGCACCAACGATGGCAAAATACAGGTTGATGTTTCTTTCAGCGGTAACCGCAAAGGCGTATTGCACCTGAAAGGAACTCCCGTGCTCGATGTAGAAAAACAGGTGCTGAGTATGCCCGATGTAAGTTTTGCGGTAGATACAAAAGATATGATGGTGAATATAGCCAAGGCATTGTTCCGCAAAAAGATCATGAAACAACTGGCGAACCAGTCGGTACTTGATATTGCGGCACTGATAAACAAAAACAAGCCGGCTATTGAGGCCAGGTTAAATCAACCGGTAACGCCCTGGATGAGCACTGCCGGCACCTTCCAGGAATTTCGCCTGGTGGGTTTGCTACCGCAGAAAGATTACATTCAGGTACAGGCATATATTCGCGGCATGTTGATGGTAGTTGGCCAGCCGCCGGTGAGTATGCTGAAGTAATGTGCTGATTTGCTAATGTGCTGATCTGCTAATGAAAAGCAGCGGATGATACCATTCGGGGAGTTCTTTTTTACTCAGACTACCTGAAATTTCAGGCTTCTACCAATTCCCAATCCCTAATTCCCTTTTTGGCTTTCTACCCAATTCCTGCTTCCAAATTCCCAACCCTTTCCATGCTTTCAACCCCATTCCTTTTACCCCGCCTGAAACACCTACCTTTACTAAAGAAACATTTTTTTAACATTTTACGCTTCCTGGGCAACCTGCGAACCCATTCCTGCGTAATGGCCATTGAGTTATGAAAAACAAATAGTTAGCAAAGAAAAATATATTCCCGCAAACCAACACCCTTGCTAGATAACTCAAACATTTCCTCATTACTGAGTGGCTGTCGCAAAAATGATCGCAACAGTCAAAAGGAGCTATATTACCTGCTCCGTGGATTTGCCATGAAGATATGTTACCGGTATACCAACGCCATGGAAGAATGCGAAGAAATTGTGAATGAGGGGTTTGTAAAACTTTTCAAAAATATTCACCAATTTGATGAAACCAGGCAGGAAGATACCTTACTGTCGCTGAAGGGGTGGTTCAAACGAATCCTGATCAATACCTGTATCGATCATTACCGCAAAACCAACTCATCGGTAAATGGCCATGTGCTTACACATGAATCTGAAACCATTGCCGACCAGGGGGAGAACGGAATTGATATGCTATCGTACAAAGAAATTATTGAAGCGATCCGGTTACTTTCGCCGGCTTACCGGGCAGTCTTCAATCTGTTCGTGATAGAAGGGCTTAGCCACGAAGAAATATCGCAAACACTGGGCATTTCGGTTGGCGCCTCAAAATCCAATCTCTCCAAGGCCAGAGACAACCTAAGAAAACTTTTGCAGAATAAAAATATTATAAAAGCGTATGTATCCCCTCCACGATAAAGACCTAGACCGTTTAAGCCGCGAAGCTTCAGAGCACTTCGAGGTGGAGCCAGGCGCTTCTGGATGGGCCAGTCTGGAAATGCGCCTGGATAGCGAATTGCCGCAAAAGAAGAAAAAGCGGCGATTCCTGTTCTGGTTGTTTTTCATTTCCGCCACAACCGGCGGCGCTTTGATCGGCATATTGAAATATCAACCGGCAACTCCATTAGAAAAAAATGTAACTGGTGTTGTGTCGCCAGCCGGTAAAGCCGTGCCCGCGCCACCCGATGCACCGGTTCAAAACCCAGCCCGCGCCAATATAACAGATGCCGTACCCGGCAAATCAACAACCGGTAACAATACCCCGGTGGCGCCCTCCCGGGCTGATGCCACTCCGCAAACTGTAACCGGCGGCGCCAGGCCCGTTAACACATCACCCAACCCAACAACTGCGCCGGTAACGGTTAAAGAGATTCCTGTTCCCGCTGCGCCGGTAAACACAACGCCCGGTAAGAACTCAACCCAAACATTTGCCAAAACCGATAAGAACAATACTTCAAAACCCGGTACAAAAAGGCAGGGTGTCATTAAAACGCCGCTTGACTTAAACTACGCTCCCATTGAGCGAGGTAACAATACCAACAGCGCGGCAACAATAACCAAAAAGTCAAAACGCAAACCGGGTAAACAACAGTCCATAACCGCCGGTCAACATCAACAAACAATACAACCAGGGAACAACAGTACGCCCGGGCCCGATACAAAAATAACCGCCGAAGATCAACAGGTAACTGCCAGCCAGCCCGATCAAACAAACGCGTCAACGCCTCAACAGCCAGCAACGACAGCAGCTGCTGCGGAAAAGAAAGATGCAGCAACCGGGGTTGTCGCCGATTCAACTAAAAAAGAGGAAGCTCCTGTTGTAAAAAAGGAAAGCGACCGCAAGCAGGACAGGAAAGTAAAAGGGCTGGAACTGGGTGTTATGGCCGGTCCGGACCTGACCACCGCGAACTTCGGGGGCGCTTATAAAACCGGTTATAACTTTGGCTTACAGGCAGGCTACCGGTTATCGAACCGCTGGTCGGTAAATACCGGCATCATTTACACTAAAAAATTCTATAAGGCCGACAGCCAGGATTTCCATTACAAAATGCCCTGGAACTATAAGCTGAAGAACGTAGAAGGCAACTGCTCTATGTGGGAGATACCGGTGAACGTACGGTACGATTTCTCTTACAATGACAAACGCCGCTGGTTTGCAAGCACCGGTTTGTCGACCTACCTTATGGATAAAGAGTACTACGATATTTACTATACCTATAATGGTAACCCTAATTATCCGCCGTACCCTTACGCGTCAGATTCCAATTCGAATTATTTCTTCTCCATCTGGAACCTGTCGGCCGGCATGGAACGCTCATTAGGAAAACATTTCAGCATACAGGCCGAACCGTATTTGAAAATACCGTTGAAGGGATTGGGCGCAGGCACCATGCGAATGACCAGTTACGGCATTTTATTTACCCTTAAGTATAAACCAACGTTCAACTCAAAAAGATCGGGTACAGGGAAATAGTTGACGAGTTGACGGGTTGACGGGTTGACGGCTTAATACGGTTCCTGCGGTTTTTTCGTAGTACCAGGGCCGCATAGCATCTGCAATCATAAATATCTGCACATATCACTTTAAAAGTAGCACCACGCTGCCCCGATATACTGGGGCAGCTTTTTTTATGATCAAAACCGCTGCAAGCTTCGGGCGGCTTTGCATAAGGAACCAGGAACATAAAAACTTATACTACTTCAAACCATAACTTCTTCTGGTCGTTCCAGTCCCCATTATAATTAATGAATAATTCTTCTCCCTTTTTGATGGCCCGCACGGTTTTTATGGAGATGAGATCGTGCTCATAATCCATTTCATATTCGCAGTTCGATTTGTAAGAATGATTATAAATGGGAACATACCCCAGCGCCATACAGATCTGATCGTGGTTGTCGCCCCATTCAAAAATATAATCGTGTAACAAGGTTTGATCAATAAGCTGGCGGTCTTTTTTGGTCATAACGATCACCGGTGCCATTTCAATAACGGTGCCTGCCTTTAGTTTTTCTGATGTAAATACCCCCCTGCCCATTTCTTTTGTAGGGGCGATGTACAGACAAGGTAATATCATTAGTAATATTATTTGGAAACGGGTTACAATATACACGTAACCGACGAATCAATTGGCAATTGGCAAGAAATTCCAATTGGCAATACGCAATTGGCAAGGGTTACCTATTTTTTAGGACCACCGGCTCTTTGCCAATTTCATATAGCTTTTCGCTTTGGGCTTTAGCACCTTGCGGTTATTGCCAATTGCCTATTGATTTTTGCCGATTGCCTGTTGTCTATTGTCAATTGATTAAATTTGACCCATGAGCACGGAAATAGAAAATGCCAGAGAACGTTTCCTGCACCTGATGCGCCAGGAAGATGTGTTACAGATGCGGGAGTTCCTGAACGACCAGAATATCAGCGAGGTGGCTGAACTGATCAACGAGTTTCCCGAATATTCGAGCCAGATCATTGGCAATATGAGTATTCACCGGGCGGCCAGCGTGTTCAAGATCCTCGATCTGCCCGCCCAGAAAGAGATCATCGGGGAATTGACGCCCTTCAAAACCGCCGAGCTGCTGAACGAACTGCCGGCCGATGACCGTACGGCATTTCTGGAAGAGCTCCCCAGCGAGGTGGTAAAAGAGCTTATCAAACTGCTCGACCCCGATGAGCGCCGCGTAACGTTGTCGCTGCTCGGCTATCCCGAAAGCAGCGTAGGCCGGCTGATGACCCCCGATTATATCGCCGTTGGGGTTGACTGGACCCTTCAGGAAGTGCTCGAGCACATCAGGGAAGTGGGTAAAGACAGTGAAACCATCGATGTGATCTATGTAGTGAACGACCGCGGTGAATTTGTCGATGACGTGCGTATTCGCGAGATCATTCTTACCCCACCCCTGAAAAGAGTAGAAGAAATTATAGATAACCGTTATATTACCCTGAATGTAAATGACGACCAGGAAATAGCCAACCAGATCTTTAAAATGAACAACCGCATGGCCCTGCCGGTGGTGGATGATAAAAACATCCTGCTGGGGATCGTTACCATCGATGACGTGCTGTGGGTGGCCAATGAAGAGTTCAGTGAGGACATTCAGAAGATCGGGGGTACCGAAGCCCTTGACGAACCCTACCTCGAAATGCCCATTATGAAACTCTTCAAAAAAAGGGTTGTATGGCTTATCGTGCTGTTCCTTGGCGAAATGCTAACAGCCACCGCTATGGGCTATTTTGAAGATGAGATCGCCAAAGCCGTTGTGCTGGCCCTGTTCGTTCCCCTTATTATATCAAGCGGAGGTAACAGCGGCTCACAGGCTTCTACCCTTATAATTCAGGCCATGGCCGTAGGCGAGATCCACATTTCAGACTGGTGGCGCGTAATGCGGCGGGAGATCATTTCGGGGTTGATGCTGGGCACTATACTCGGACTGATCGGCTTTATACGGGTAGCCTTATGGAACAGTATCTTTCATACCTATGGCGCCCACACCGTGCTTATCGGCAGCACCGTAGGCTTTTCATTGATAGGTGTTGTGCTTTGGGGCACCGTATCGGGGTCTATGCTGCCTATTATATTAAAAAAACTGGGCGCCGACCCGGCCACTTCGTCGGCCCCTTTTGTTGCTACGCTTGTTGATGTAACCGGACTGGTGATCTACTTCTCGGTAGCCTACGTGTTTTTAAGCGGAATTCTATTGTAGTGTCGAATATCGAATGATCAAATTATAAATGTTGAAATAATACACTCCCACTTCGAAATTCACCATTCAACATTACATAATTCAATATTTTCGGCCTTTACGTTAATTTGTATACATGAAAAAACTACTGCTCCTGCTGTTGATACAGCCAACCCTTATCACTTATGGCCAGCTCGGCCCGTTAACTGTAGAAAAGATCATGCGCGAACCGAAATGGATGGGTACCTCCCCTTCCAACCTGCAATGGACAGCCGATGGAAGATCTTTGCTCTTCAACTGGAATCCTGAAAAAGCGGCAACCGATTCCGTTTATTATATTACTACAACCGCCACCACTCCGAAAAAATCAAACCGGGAGTTTAGAAAAGCTGCCATTACGGAAAACCAGATAAAGTATAATGGGTTGCACGATCAATATGTGTATGTGCAGGATGGTGATATTTACCTGGTACAGGTAAAAACCGGTAACCGCCGCCGCATTACAGAAACAGTTGCCACGGAATCGAACCCACAGTTCGCCTTCAGGGATCAAAAAATAGTATACACCCGCGAACAAAATGCCTGGGCCTGGGACATTCAAACCGGTGCCACCAGCCAGCTTACCAACTTTCAAACAACCACGGCGCCCGCCGGCAGCGGCGCTCCACGAAACAATCAGCAGGAAAAATGGCTGCAAATAGAAGCGCTTGAAAATTCAATTGTACTGCAACGGCGCAAACAGAAAAAAGACCAGACCGATTCCATACTGAAGGAATTTAGAAAAGAAAGATTGCTGCGTTCCATTCCGCTCGACGGAAAAAACCTGTCGATGCTTACAGTAAGTTATGATGGCCGGTATATTTCGTATCGCCTCACCGCAACTGTTACAGGCAAATCGGCCATTGTGCCCAGTTATGTTACGGAGAGTGGTTATACAGAGGACCTTTCAACCCGCACCAAAGTGGGCGCCACTCAAAATACGCAGCAGCTCTTTGTGTTTGATACTGAAAAAGACACTGTATTCATTGTAAAAACCGATTCAATCCCCGGTATCTACGATCTGCCTGATTATGTAAAAGACTATCCCGCCCTGTATAACGAAAAAAGCAAGAACCCTCCACTTCGTGCAGTGAATTTTACCAATACCAGTTGGGCGCCTACCGGCAATTATTCCGTGGTAGAAGCGCGTGCGCAGGATAATAAAGACCGCTGGCTGTTATTGCTCGATGGTGCAACCGGCCGTTTGTCATTGCTCAACCGGCAACGCGATGAAGCGTGGATAGGCGGACCCGGCGCAGGCGGATTTCCCGTTTTCAATTCAGGCTGGATAAACGATGAAACGTTCTGGTACCAGTCTGAAACCAGTGGCTACTCTCATTTATATACTATTAATATAAAAACAAAAGAAAAGAAGGCGCTTACCAGCGGTAATTACGAAGTGCATCACGCGCAGCTGTCGAATAATAAAAAATTCTTTTATATCACCACCAATGAAGCGCATCCCGGCGAACAGCATTTTTACCGTTTGCCGGTTACCGGCGGCAAAGCGGAACGCATTACCACGCTTACCGGTTCAAACCAGGTAAGCCTTTCACCCGATGAAAAATGGATTGCCTTTCTGCATTCCTACAGCAATAAACCCTGGGAACTGTATCTGCAGGCGAACAGTACAACAGGCAAACCCATACAGATAACCACGCAGGCCCAAAGCGCGGAATTCAGATCATACGCCTGGCGCGATCCGGAAGTGATCACCTTCACCGCACGCGACAGCGCCAAGGTATATGCCCGGCTGTACCGCCCCGCACAACCACATGCCAATAAACCGGCCGTAATATTTGTACACGGCGCCGGCTATTTGCAAAATGCGCATAAATGGTGGAGCTCCTACTTCAGGGAATACATGTTCAACAACATGCTGGTTGATAATGGGTATACCGTGCTCGACATCGATTACCGCGG
Source organism: Niastella populi (assembly GCF_002078015.1). Classification (GTDB taxonomy): domain Bacteria; phylum Bacteroidota; class Bacteroidia; order Chitinophagales; family Chitinophagaceae; genus Niastella; species Niastella populi. The sequence continues at coordinate 185,645 of NZ_LWBP01000078.1, forward strand.
CAGCGCCGGTTATGGCCGCGACTGGCGCACAGGCATTTACCGCTTTATGGGAGGTAAAGACCTCGACGATATTGAAGACGGCGCCCGCTTCCTGGTACAAAATTATGGCGTTAACCCACAACACATTGGACTGTACGGGGGCTCATATGGTGGATTTATAACTTTAATGGCATTATTCAAAAAACCTGCTATCTTTGAGGCCGGTGCCGCATTAAGGCCCGTTACCGACTGGGCCCATTACAATCACGGCTATACCTCCAATATTTTAAATGAACCTTTTAGTGACAGCATTGCGTATCGTCGCAGTTCACCCATAAACTTTGCAGCAGGCTTACAGAACCATTTACTGATTTGCCATGGCATGATCGATGTAAATGTTCATTTTCAGGATGTTGTACGTCTCACGCAACGCCTGATAGAATTAGGCAAAGACAATTGGGAGCTTTCCGTTTATCCGTTGGAAGATCATGGCTTTACCGAGCCTGAAAGCTGGACAGACGAATACAAAAGGATCTTCCGGCTGTTTGAAACCGTGTTAAAAAAATAATCCATTTTTCCATTAAAACGCAGAAACGCCTAAAGCAAAAGGCTGAACTCCGAATTTCGGGCTGGCTGAGTTTGTTCAATCAGCACCCGCTACGGGGAGCAGCGTTAAAGCGTTAAGCATAGAAATTCCGAATTTCGGGATGCCTGATTTTATTCGGTCAGTACCCGGCGCGGGAAGCAGCGTTAAGCGTTAAGCCTTTAGCATTAAGCCTCAATGCATGTTTTCGCACGCTGTATGCTATTTTTTTTGATAATATTGCGCAACCGTTTGCATTTTGCGGCATAGATTTTATTATAACTCAAGACAACAGTTAAAGACTGTAAACTCAACACTTAATAATTGTAAACTTAAACCCCTGTAATTATGTGCGGAATTGTAGCATATATAGGAAATAAGGAAGCTTACCCGATCATTTTAAAAGGATTAAAACGTCTCGAATACCGTGGATATGACAGCTCCGGTGTTGCGCTTTTGAACTCCGGCCTGAACGTATATAAGAAAAAAGGAAAAGTGGCCGAACTTGAAGAAACCCTTGTTGGAAAAGACCTGCATGCCAACATTGGTATTGGCCACACCCGTTGGGCTACCCACGGCGAACCCTGCGATCGCAATGCACACCCGCACTTATCAGAGAATGGTAAACTGGCCATGATCCATAATGGAATCATTGAAAATTACAACCAGTTAAAAAGCGAATTACAGAAAAAAGGATACAATTTCATCAGCGATACCGATACGGAAGTATTGCTGAAATTCATTGAAGATATTCAACTCAACAATAAATGCGGCCTCGAAGAAGCAGTACGTATTGCCCTGAAACGCGTAGTAGGCGCTTATGTTATTATTCTCATCGACCAGGACAATCCCGATACACTGATCGCAGCACGCAAAGGCAGCCCGCTTGTAATTGGTATTGGCAAGAACCGCGATGAGCATTTCCTTGCCTCAGACGCTTCACCCATTATCGAATACACAAAAACAGTAGTGTATGTGAACGATTATGAGCTGGCCATCATTAAACCCGATGAACTGATCTTAAAAAATCTGGGTAATGAAAAGATCACCCCGTTCGTTCAACAGCTCGACCTCGAACTGGCGGCTATTGAAAAAGGCGGTTACGATCATTTTATGCTGAAAGAGATCTTTGAACAGCCCAGCACCGTATTCGATTGTTTACGCGGCCGGGTTGATGCAGCCAATGGCACCATCACAATGGCCGGAGTTGAAGCCAATATTGAACAATTGAAAAATGCACAGCGTATTCTCATCATTGCCTGCGGAACCAGCTGGCATGCCGGTTTGCTGGCCGAATATATTATCGAAGAATTATGCCGCACCCCGGTTGAAGTAGAATATGCATCGGAATTCCGTTACAGGAACCCGGTAATACATAAAGGCGATGTGATCATTGCCATTTCGCAAAGTGGTGAAACTGCCGATACGCTGGTAGCCATTGAAAAAGCAAAAGAGCAGGGCGCCATTATCTTCGGTATCGTGAATGTGGTAGGTTCTTCTATTGCCCGCGCATCACATGCAGGCGCCTATACCCACGCCGGTCCTGAAATTGGCGTTGCCAGTACAAAAGCCTTCACCGCACAGCTGGCCGTATTAGCCATCATTGCATTGAAGCTGGGTTATGAAAAAGGCACGCTCGATAATAAACGGTTCCTGCATTTACTGAACGAACTGGAAGCTATTCCTGAAAAAATACCGGCGGCTTTAAACCAGGCCGAAGCAATAAAACAACTGGCTTATAAATATAAAGATGCCCGCGACTTCCTGTACCTGGGCCGCGGTTACAACTTTCCCATTGCACTGGAAGGCGCCCTGAAGCTGAAGGAAATTTCTTACATTCATGCAGAAGGTTACCCGGCCGCAGAAATGAAACACGGCCCTATTGCGCTGGTTGATGAGAACCTGCCGGTTGTGTTCATCGCCACAAGAGACTCATACCATGAAAAGATCATCAGCAATATTCAGGAAATAAAAGCGCGGAAAGGGAAAGTAATTGCAGTTATAACGGAAGGCGATGATGTAATTACCCAAATGGCCGATGATGTAATTGTAGTGCCCGCTGCCGACGAGCTGGTTGCTCCCATGCTCAGTGTAATTCCAATGCAGCTGCTGGCTTACTACATAGGCGTTGCCAAAGGTTTGGATGTTGATAAGCCGAGAAATCTGGCTAAGTCTGTTACTGTTGAATAATTAAGTTATCTCAAAAGATGAGTGATTGGTTCTTATAAGAAGCAGGCGGGTAGCTAGTGACGAGTGGCAAGCGGGAAACCGCACCAGCCATTTACCACTGGCAACCAGCCTGCATCAGTAATTACCAACTTTTTGCAACTCACTCCCCTTTCATCATTGATAATTATAGCCAAATGAATGAAATTAATCGCCGACCTCTCTTCACATTAGGATACGACTTCATTCCTGATCAATTTTTACCCAAAGGAAAAGACGAATATTACCTGCGCAATAAACAGGTAAAGAACGGCATCGACTACCGGCATTTGTCGGCATATGAAATAGAAGTGCTGGTGCGCAACCGCAATACATCCGACAACTGGAACAACCTGCTGGTATCAGACCTGTTCAACCCCGAGCTGGTTCAAAACTGTAAGTTCTTCGGACTGGTGCGAATAGGCAAACTGGAACCTTATTATCTCGAATACCATAACCTGCGCCGCCCCGTAGGTTTTTATAACAGTACCGTTATCAGTTGCGACTTTGGTGACAATGTGGTTGTCGATAACGTGAACTACATTTCCCATTACATCATTGGCAATGACGTAATGCTGGTGAACTGTAATGAAATTGCCACAACCGATCACTCTAAATTCGGTAATGGCATTTTAAAAGAAGGCGAGCCGGAGAACATCCGCATCTGGATGGAATTGTGCAATGAAAATGCCGGCCGCAGTATCCTTGCCTTCGATGGCATTTTACCCGGCGATGCATTCCTGTGGACCTATTTCAGGGATGATGATAAATTACTGAACCGCTTCAAAGAGTTCACTGAAAAGAAATTCGATGCGTTGCGCGGTTATTATGGTACCATAGGCGACCGCACGGTTATCAAGAACTGTCGCATTTTAAAGGATGTTAAGATAGGCTCCGATGCTTATTTAAAAGGCGCCAATAAAATAAAGAACGTTACCATCAATTCTTCGGCCGAAGCCAATACCCAGGTGGGTGAAGGTTGCGAACTGGTGAACGGAATTATTGGTTACGGATGCCGGCTGTTCTATGGCGTAAAAGCCGTACGTTTTGTACTGGCATCTTTTTCACAACTTAAATACGGGGCACGGCTGATCAACTCTTACCTGGGCGATAACTCAACCATCTCCTGTTGTGAAGTGTTGAACTCGCTTATTTTCCCATCGCACGAGCAACACCATAACAACTCATTCTTATGTGCAGCGCTGGTACAGGGACAAAGCAATATGGCTGCCGGTGCAACCGTAGGTTCAAACCATAACAGCCGCAGCCCGGATGGTGAGATCGTTGCCGGCCGTGGTTTCTGGCCCGGCCTATGCGTAAGCCTGAAACACAATTCAAAATTTGCCTGCTATTCCATTCTCGCCAAAGGCGATTATCCGGCTGAGTTGAACATTCCCATCCCGTTCTCGCTTATCAGCAATGACCTCAGCAAAGACCAACTGGTAGTAATGCCGGGGTACTGGTTCATGTATAACATGTATGCGCTTGCGCGTAATGCGTGGAAGTATATCGACCGCGATAAACGGATCGACAAAACGCAAACACTGGAGTTCAACTTCCTTGCGCCCGATTCCATCAACGATGTATTGCAATCATTGCCTTTATTGCAGAAGTTTGTAGGCAAAGCCTGGCTGAAACGCGAAGGCAACCATAAAAAGATGAGCGATGAAGAGCTCATCGACATTGGTAAGGTATTGCTCGATACAAAAGACCCGGTTGTGAATGAGCTGGCCATTATGGCCGATGACTTCGAGAATACCCGCCGCCCGGTACGCATCATAAAGGTGATGAAATCGTACCACCTGTTCAAAGAACTGGTGATATACTACCTGGTGCAGCAATTGATCGAGCATATCAGCGCCAACAATATCAAAACACATGAACAACTGATAGAAAGCCTGCCGGCAAAAGCAGCCATTGCGCCATGGATGAATGTAGGCGGACAATTGATCCTTCGCTCGGAAATTGATAAGCTGAACAAACAGATCGTTGCCGGTAAAATAAAAGACTGGAACGCGGTGCACAACTTCTATATACAGCAGGGTAAACACTACCCGACTGAAAAGCTGGCGCATGCCATGGCAGCCGTTAAAGAGGTGTATGATATCAATTTGAAGAAAGCCAGCGCGGGTATTATTAAATCGCTGTTACACCAAAGCATTGGCACCAAAGAGTGGATGGTAAAAGAAATATACGAATCGCGCGCCAAGGATTATCGCAATCCTTTCCGCAAAATGGTATACGAAACTACCGAAGCCATGAATAAAGTGGTGGGCAGGCTGGAAGACAATAGCTTTATTAAACAGGAGCAAAAAGCGTTGGAAAACTATAAAGCATCCATTCTTCAACTGGTTGCCAAATTAAAACTCGATAAACAGGCTAAACTGAAAACAGCCTGATAAATATAGTTTAAGTCAAAGGAGTGAAATGTTTAATCGCACATTTCACTCCTTTTTATTTCTGCCTACCCTATTTTATAATTATGAACCGCAAAACATTTGATGGTCCTTTGGGCGTAAAGGCATAAATGCCATATACACCGGCCGGTAACAAAGGCATTTCCACTGGCAGGCGGTTAACACCCCGTTCAAGAATTGTATTTACTGTTTTAACAACCTGGCCATTATTATTCACTACGCATAAACGCACCTGTGTTTTCTGAAAAGCGCGGCAGGTAAGTACCGGATACCTGGCAGAAGTGATTGCCACCAGCTGTAAGGCGCCGCTATAATTATTTACGACATTATTTCCTCTGGCTGTAGTATCATCAACCAATGCAAGCGGGCCTTCAACCGGCACACTGCTTCCCAATGCAAATTGGTCGGGTGTTGCGCTCCATGAAACCACGTTGTTACTTACCACTGACCCACGCGAACCTGCTGTACCCGTAAACGCAGTATTGCCATTATTCAGCCAAACGCCGTTATCGAGCCGCGCAACTCTCGCTGTTGCCAGGTTGGTGCCTACCCCACTATTGGGTCCATTAAATGACAATTCAACTGATGCCGAAGCTGGACCGGCATCAGCCAGAATGCTCCAGTAACCGGTTTGCGAAATATAACTTATCCCGGCGCCGTAGGTGTTGCTGATCAGTTGGGGATTGCTGCCAACATACTCAACATTGAAATTACCGCTGACATTCTTCAGTGTAAGCCATCGCATGACATTTCCCTTCCCAACAGGGAATAAAAACTGATCCGTAGCAGACAACCCTTCTTTTCGAAGCGGGCCATCGATAAAACTATCATCTGATAAACTGTCTGCTATGATACTACATCCGCTTAATAGCTTTAAAATGTTAGAACCGGAAGTAATTATTCTTCCTTTCACGAGGTGTAATTTGTATGGCAATGACCATGGCGAGGTAAGCGTAGCGCCTTCGGTACTGTTCATCTTTACGGCAACATTGTCTTTTATAGTACCCTTACAATCTATCTGCTGCAAAGTGTTACCACCGAAAACCATTTCAGGCAAACCGGTACCGGTTTCAGTTATTACGCCTGTGGCGCTTTGCACCACGTGCCTGTTCACAACAGTGACCAGGCTTCGGTTATTATTACCCAAATTGAGCGTACCACCCTGCTGGATCAGGTCACGGCCAACGAAAAGCGTATCGGAAAAGTTGAGACTGAAAGTCACGCCGGTACCAATATAAAGATCGCTTTTAAGGGTAATGGTATTGGTGCCTGATGCGGTATAGGTAACCGTTCCGTTCATAGCATTTGATAATAAAACAAGTTTGCCATAAGTACGGCCGCTTAGTGAAATAGTGCTTGAAGCAGTAGGTAAATCAAATTCAAAGGTCCCTTCTTCTGTGCCCGGCGCCCTCGATAACACCGCTACAATGGCGGCATGGCTACCTTCAGTGTTCTGAATAAACCTGCCACCATTGCTGATCTTTAGCGAATCAGCGATCTCAACAGGTAAACCGCTCCCGGTGCCTGAAGCATTTTTAAATATGCCGCCGTTCCCGATCACCATACCATAAGCAGCGCCTGAAACTTTAAAACCGGGAAGGGCTGTATTGGCAGCAGGCAGTATTAATTCGATAGTTCTGCCTGCGCCGGGCGCAATGGTTACCGATCGTACATGAACCATGCTGTCACCACCCGGCAAATGGATGGTATAGTTACCGGTTAAAAATGAGTTGTCGAAAATAATATCGTCAGTAACAGCAGGGAGTACATTCCCCGACCAGTTATCTGGTGTCATCCACCGGCCATCGCCGGCTTCACCATCCCATCGAAGCTGGGCAAAAGAGGGAACATTTACCAAAAGGACAAATAAAAGCAGTAGCTGCAAAGTAAGCAACAGTTTTGTATTTAGCATAACAGTAAAGTTTATGCTACTTTATAGAGCCTGTAATATGAAGATAAAAAATATATCTATTCAACAAAACAAAAATTAATAAAAATTCGAATACTGGTTAGTGTAATACACAATTGAATACCTATGGATACAATTTTGTACTCTGTCAACCTGTACTGTGCGGGGCATAAAAAAAAGCCGCACCAGGCGGCTTTTATATGAAGGAAGATCATTTTTTTCTGAAGAAGATCCGCACCGGAACACCAGTGAAATTGAAATGCTGGCGCAGCTGGTTCTCGAGGTAATTCTTATACGGCTGCTTTACATCATCGGGAAAATTGCAGAAGAAAGCGAACGACGGAACGTGTGTTGGGAGTTGCGTTACATATTTAATACGGATAGGATTACCACGCACCACAGGCGGCTGGTAGGCGGCAATTGCTTTCAGCATTTGCTCGTTCAACTCTGAGGTTGGTATCTTGCGTTGTTTGTTATCATACACTTCAAGCGCAACCTCTATAGCTTTATGGATACGCACTTTTTCCAATGCTGAAATGAATATAACAGGCACATCAGAAAAAGGCGCAATGCGCTTCTTTAGTTCATTTTCATAATCGCGGGCGGTATTGGTGGCTTTCTCCATCTTATCCCATTTGTTCACCAGCAGCACAATGCCTTTTCCTTTACGAACCGCCAAACTGAAAATGTTCAGGTCCTGCGCCGTAATACCTTTCTCCGCATCCAAAAGCAGCATACATATATCGGCTTCATCCATTGCCTTAATGGCGCGGATGACCGAATAGAACTCCAGGTCTTCATGCACTTTTGTTTTGCGGCGGATACCGGCGGTATCGATCAAAACAAATTCTTTCTGAAATAAATTATAATGGGTGTGAATGGTATCGCGGGTAGTGCCGGCGATATCACTTACGATGGTGCGCTCCTGCCCGATTAAAGCATTCAGCAATGACGACTTACCCACATTTGGCTGACCTATGATGGCAAACTTGGGCAATACGCCTTCAGCCTCGAGGGCAGCTACATTCTCTTCGGTAATTAATTCCGCCACTGCATCGAGCAGTTCGCCGGTTCCGCTACCGCTCATGGAGGAAAGGAAATAAATGTTATCGAAGCCCAGCCCGTAAAACTCGGTAGCTTCCAGCAGGCGTTCGTGATTATCGACCTTGTTTACTACGAGGAATACCGGTTTGGCGGTACGGCGCAATACATCGGCCATTGATTCATCGAGGTCGGTAATGCCGGTAGCGGCATCAACCATAAACAATAAGGCGTTCGCTTCTTCAACTGCGATCATCACCTGTTTATTGATCTCTTTTTCAAAAGCCTCTTCGCTTTGGGGTACAAAACCACCGGTATCGATGACGTTGAATGATTTACCATTCCATTCGGCCACCCCATACTGCCGGTCGCGGGTTACGCCGCTCACATCATCGACGATTGCCTTGCGCTGCTCAAGCAGGCGATTAAAAAAGGTGCTTTTCCCTACGTTGGGCCGTCCAACTATTGCTACTGTAAAACCTGCCATAATGTTTGCTCAAAAATTATTAGTGATAGCCGTATTCTTTTAACATAAACTCATTATCGCGCCACTTAGGCCGCACTTTAACAAAGAGTTCGAGAAATACCTTTTGTCCGAGGAATTGTTCAATATCCTTTCTGGCTTCCGTGCCAAGCTGTTTGATCATTTTGCCGCCTACGCCCAACAGAATGCCTTTCTGGGTTTCGCGGTTAACGATGATATCGGCGGAAATTTTGATCAGTGATGATTTTTCCTTGAATTCATTTACAATAACGGTTGTATGATAGGGTATTTCTTCCTGGTATAAATAAAATATCTTTTCCCTGATCAGTTCGGCACAAAAGAAACGGGTTGGTAAATCGGTCATTTCATCGCCTTCAAAAAAAGGCGGGTTATCGGGAAGGAATTGCAGGATGGCATTGATCAGTTCCTGCAGACCGGTTTTCTTCAGGGCCGAAATGCCTGCGATCGCTTTGCAATAAGATTTCGAACCGAAGAATGCAAATACCTCTTCTTTTCTTGCTGCCGATACGTCATCGAGTTTATTGACAACGATGATGGCGGGCACTTTCAAACGCAATGCTTCAAAGATGGTGTTCACTTCCACGAGGTTCTCTTTCACATCCACCATTAATAAGGCAACATCAACATCTTCGAGTGCCTGTCTTACGGCAAACATCATTTTTTCCTGCAGCTTGTATTTGGGCTCAATGATACCGGGGGTATCGGAAAAGATGATCTGGTATTCAGGTTCGGTTAAAATGCCTTTGATGCGGTGACGGGTGGTTTGTACTTTGGGTGATACAATAGCCAGCTTTTCGCCCATAAGAGCGTTAAGCAATGTACTTTTGCCCGCGTTGGGCCTACCAAATATGCTAACAAAACCCGCTTTCATTGTATCTAAAATTCCTGCAAAGGTAAATTATTAAAATTTGTTTGGTGGCAATGATTTATATCTTTATCTTTGCAACCCAATTAACAAAGAAGATATTGCGAAGTGAAGCGGAAAATTGGAAAGTTCTTTAAGTATTAAGACGTTAGAAACTCAATATCGCAAAATAAAGTAGCGAGTAAAACATATTACATCGCGCGGTAGAGCAGCGGTAGCTCGTCGGGCTCATAACCCGAAGGTCGCAAGTTCGATCCTTGCCCGCGCAACTTGGTAAAAG
>NZ_LWBP01000079.1 GCF_002078015.1 Niastella populi
CTTTATATATTAAAGCAGCCTTTACATCTAGTAAAATAAATCGCACAATGAGGTTTAAGCGAAAGAAGCTGGATTTTCAAAACAAATAATTCCTGGTTGGAAACAGCGCTGCTCAAAACGTATTGGAGAGATGTGGATTGAAGCGAATATCTTTTTTTGGCTTTTAGGTTATTATTTTTCTTGTAGAAAAAAGGTTTGCCATCTTTACATCTTATTTTGGTATATAATTGATGCGCTTTTGTATATAAAATAATTTACATTCTTTGCGTATTGCTACATTTGCCAGAAACCTAAAATAGGTTTATGAATAAAACTTTACACAGAAAAACCATGGATGCCAATTGGATGCTTCAGTTGATCATTTCAAAAAAATACCGATTTCAACGTCATTTGTTACCGATCGCATTTTGTATTGTTGTTTTGTATTACAGTCCGGCAGACTATATAGAACCTTTCGAAACCTATAATCGACTGGTCATTTTTTTTCAGATAATTTTATTGGCCTACGGTAATATGTATTTCTTTTTGCCTAAATTTTTGTTTAGAAAAAAATACCTGAGTTATGGTCTTTTTGTGCTTTCAGGCATGATTCTATCGTTTTACGCTCATGAAGTTTTTGCTTTTTATTTTAAACCTGATTTACTGCCTTACGAGGATGACAATATCAACTTTTTTACCTTTTCCTTTATGATCATGGTGCTTATTATTGCATCGGCAGCAGTTAAATTATTCCAGCAGTGGATATCTGATGCGCAGCTGATTCATGATCTGGACCTGGCAAAAACTAATACCGAACTGGAACAGCTCAAGAACCAGATCAATCCGCATTTCCTTTTTAATATGCTTAATAATGCCAATGTTTTGATTGAAGATGATCCTAAAAAAGCTTCGCAGGTTTTGGTGAAACTAAGTGACCTGCTTCGTTATCAGCTTTATGACAGCTCGAGAGATAAAGTTTTATTAACTTCAGAAATCCATTTTTTAGAAGATTTTTTAAACCTGGAGAAAGTCAGACGTGATAATTTCAATTATTTAATATCCAAAGAAGGTGAATTGAGCGGTGTTCAGGTTCCGCCATTATTATTTATTTCATTTGTCGAAAATGCCGTAAAACACAATAATGACTCAGCGAAATTATCCTATGTAAATTTGTTTTTCGATGTTCGCCATACTGAGCTTTTTTTCAAATGCATAAATTCAAAACCCGCGGTAAAAGCAGTTAATAAATCCGGGGGATTAGGACTGGCCAATATTAAAAGAAGGCTGGAACTCCTGTTCCCTTCTTCACATGATTTGAAAATAGAAGACAATTCAGAAACGTACTGCGTTACCTTAACTTTAAAATTTTAAAATGAACTGCATAATAGTTGATGATGAGCCATTAGCAAGAAAAGCAATCCAAAAACTGGTTTATCAGACCGAAAATCTGGAGTCTATAGCTTCTTTTAATGGCGCGGACGCTACAAGAGAATTTCTGGCAAAAAATGCTGTTGATTTGGTATTTCTTGATATTCAAATGCCGGGAGTGAATGGAATTGAATTTGCCAGAACCATTCCTAAAAAAACTTTAGTGGTGTTTACTACCGCCTTTCATGAATTTGCTTCTGAGAGTTATGAAGTCGATGCTATTGACTATTTGATCAAACCTGTAAAATTAGAACGCTTTCAAAAAGCAGTTGAAAAAGCACAGACGTATTGCAAATTGTTCCATAATGATTATATAAACAGTAATATAGAAAACATAACCGATGATTATATTTTCGTAAGGGCAGACCGCAGGATGTTCAAAGTTCATTTTAGTGACATTCTTTTTATCGAAGGTTTAAAAGACTATGTGGTTATTTATTTAGAAAATCAAAAAGTGATCACCCTGATGAACATTAAAACTATTAATGATTTGCTTCCAAAATTTTTCTTTGTCAGAGTCAGCAAATCTTATATAATCAATGTAAAGAAAATAGATTCTGTAGATAACAATACTATTTATATAGGAAAAAACGAAATCCCGATTGGTAATATTTACAGAGATTTCTTTTTTAATGAATTTGTAACCAAGAAGATTTTGAATAAGTAAAAAAGCGTTCCGTTGCACCTGTCAGAATCGATTGTACTGTTTATTATAAAAAGGAAATAGGATGCTATGACACCAGTTCACCACTACCACCCAACATAATCAGGAGGTTTAATTGCATTTAATCTCAAATAAACCACCAATTGCCCC
>NZ_LWBP01000080.1 GCF_002078015.1 Niastella populi
AACGGTGGGTCAACATGGACAGGAATCTACACCAGTCATATTTTTTTGATACCACATAATATTCAAAGGCATTTAATTGACCTAAGATTTGTTGAATAGGTTCAATAAAACCCTCAAAAAGCCAATATTTACTAGGATCGCGGCTGGAATCGCAAGCGATGAACCAAACCCTTTCATTTTTATCAATTGCAGTTGTAAATATTTCCATGCATTATCATTAGGAAATTCCAGTGAAAACCTGTCACTTTTCAGATTATCCCACCACCAATTAAATCGGGTATTGGTACTTTCCTTAACAATAAACTTCGCTTCCATTTTTTTAAAAATGTCAGGCCATTCATGAATACCAATAACATCAAACTTGTCATTCGTTATTTTCAGATCTCTCGCAGTAGTCAATACTCTCATTATAATTTGCAAATGCTCTAACACTTTATTTTCGTCCTTTTTTGCAGCTAAAATAACAAATAAGCGTGGATAGAAACATTCAATCAAACATTATTTGAGCTTGGACCGGACGGGATATGTGCGGCCGTTATATCTTCAGGAAAATCAGCTATTTAATTTTTCGGTCGATTTTTTGGTCGATTCAATGAGCTTGGGAGGGTTATTCTTACCTGGGTTGATGCAGGTAGACGTTGGCTTTACAAATATAAAGCTAATATTACGTCAGTTAACGTGCTTACTTTTCTTTAACCGGTTTCGCGTTTTTTCTACAATCAGTAAAATTGAAGCTAATTCAATATATATTCCAGATTTATATACTGAAAAGCATACAATATATTATCTCCTTTAATTTAGTAACAATCTTATTTTTTATTCCCTCTCCTTAAAAGAGGCAATCTTTTGTAAGTTTCACCCATTAGTTTCAAAAAACCCTCTTCCTTCAACTTATCGTCATTTCGCAATTGCAAACCTCCAATTACACCTATAATTAAAATTCCACCTATAATAACAATCGGCATAACGGCCCAAGAAACAAAATTTGCACAACATGCTAATCCTCCAAAAATAAAAATTGCTACAAACAAATAAAATGTTCCAGAAACCCAAGGGTTATTTTTATTACTCATATTGCTGTTCATAACTGATATATTTTGAATGATTCCGTTATTTGGATTTAATTCATTAAAGGCTTCATATTTATCCAGAATTTCAATTTCTTCAGCCTTATAAAGTATTTTGTTGCAATTACACATGTAGTAGTAATCTTTCCAATATTGATGCGAACCAACTATTATTTTTTTGTACGGTCTAGTCGCCGCTGCAATCATTAGATACATTTCCTCTTCATTTGCATGCTCAGGTATTGTGACGTCAATAGTTTCAAAACTTTGTGGTTTACGGGACATCCAATCCAACCAAGTTAAAAAGTCATTATTGGATCGTGCCGAAACTTTATAGTGTTCCAAAAGCTTTTTGCTTTTATCCATTGCAGCCTTATATTCGGTATTCGGGTTAGGAAACTTAAAAAACACATTTAGCAAATGGCTTTTATCTTCACTAATCCCATCAATATAGTTTATTGATAGCGTATAAATTGCCATTTTAAATCTGGTTACTTAAAAATTCAGTTATATCATCGGCCAATTCTCCTGTGTAAAAATCTTTAGGCCACTCAAATGCACCCTTCTCATTAATATCAATCTTCCTGATTTCTGCACTTTTATTTTCTTCTTGTGGTTCTACATAGTAAATCGCAACCTGTTCTGAAGAAATTTTCTTTTCAGAAATTCTTCTTCTTAATCTTTTCAATAGGTATTCGCTGTGGGTTTCAATAATCATATACTTTGATGAAATAGAACCTCCTTTTTTTTGATTTTGCTTAATTGCAATATCTATAAATAAATCGGCTAAATCTGCTTGCATTTTTGGATGTAAGTGAATTTCAGGCTGCTCAATTAGTGTAATACTTGAGTCCTTTGACAAAAAACCCTGAATAATAACAGGTAGTACTTGCGAAACGCCAAATCCAACATCAGTAATGTCTAAATCCAATGAATTTTGTTTAACTACAATTTGATGAATTATATCTTTAATTGGACCTACATCTATTTGTAAATTAAATTTTTTAAACCAGTTATTTACACTGCTTTTTAAGCTGCTATCTTCCTTTAATATCTCCGCTATCGCCTCTCCATCAAGTGTATCAAGAAAGGTA
>NZ_LWBP01000081.1 GCF_002078015.1 Niastella populi
GACTCCATCCATCGATGATGGCATGATGAAACTGAAAAATAAAAATATAGTTATCATCACCCAGGCTGAATACACTCATGCTCCACAATGGAGCCTTTGAAACATCTATGGTATCCAGTTCAGATCGCATAAATGCGCGAATCTCCTCCTCCTGCTGTTCGCCGGTTAAAACAGCAAGATCTTTGAAATTAAGGCTGACTTTAACAGCCTTATGTACAATTTGAACTTCACGTTCAAAATCACTCAAATTGAAACTGGTTCTTAATATCGAGTGTTTCTGCGAAAGCAGATCTAAGGCAATATTAACCCGGGCAATATCAAATTCATGAATAACCCGTCTGTATACCATTTGATCATGATACGTGCCTGTGCCTTTATTCATCTCATACCCAAACACCATTCCTTTCTCAATATCACTCATAGGATAGATATCCTCGATATTCTCTTCGTTCAGAACCGGGTTGGACGACAATATGCTCTCCTTCAACCGTTCTATTTCACTTCGTATGCTTTTTTCTATTTCTGATCGCCATTCATTCTTTAAATCAATTTCATTTTTATTCTCTTTAGCATATTGTAAAAGCGCTTCTATCGTATCATTTTTATAAACCTCATTAACAGAGAATTTATAATGCATTTCTTTTCTTATTGCCGCAAGCAAACGGATAACTTTAATCGAATCGCCACCTAATTCAAAAAAACTGTCCTTAACACCTAACCTCTCCTTATCTACACGCAATATTTCACTCCATATTCTCACCATGTTCTCTTCAAGTTCGTTGCCTGGAGCCACATATTGTACTCCACCTGACAGACCCACACCTTCAGGATCAGGTAAAGACTTTTTGTCTATTTTACCGCTTGCGGTTAATGGCAGTTCTTCCAGTTGTACAAAATGAGCAGGAACCATATAAGCTGGCAGTGCACCTTTTAAATAATCCCTTAGTTCACTTGCGTTTTGTCCGGTATCAGAAGTGATGTATGCTACCAGCTCCTTTTGGCCTGACTGGTTTTCTTTGGCTAATACTACAGCCTGGCTTATCTCTTCATAGTTTAATAAAGCATGCTCTATTTCTCCGGGCTCTATCCTGTAACCTCTGATCTTAACCTGGTCATCTTTTCTACCTATGAACTCTAAACTTCCATTTTCTAACCACCTGCCTAAATCTCCTGTCTTGTACAACCGCTCTCCTTCTTTGAATGGACTTGCGATGAACTTCTCTTTGGTTAACTCTTCTCTGTTCAAATAACCTCTGGCAACCTGATCTCCCCCGATCAGGATCTCTCCTGAAACACCTACAGGTTGAAGGGCATTCTTTTCGTTTACTATATAGATACTTGTGTTGTCAACCGGTTTGCCTATCAAAACCTCATGGCCCGCAGTTGGGTGCTGGCTTAAATTTATAGCGGTCACATCTATCGAGGCTTCCGTTGGGCCGTAGTAATTATGCAAGCTCGAAAAAGAAGTCTTTGCTTTGAAGGATTCTTCAATTCTTTTCGGTAATGCTTCGCCACTGCATATCACATGACGCAGGCCTTCTAATCTGTCCCACCTTATGGTGTCTAACGCTGCACTTAACATGGAGGGGACAAAATGGACGATACTGATTTTTTGAGTCTCTAATATCGTATCCAGATAAACCGGGTCTTTATGACCATCCGGCTTTGCAAAAACCAGCTTACTGCCACAAATCAATGGGAGGAATAGTTCCCAAACCGAAACGTCAAACGTTACAGGCGTTTTCTGTAAGAATACATCTGCCTCTTCTACTGCTAAATCCCGCTTCATCCAGCGCATCCTGTTCACAAGACCGCTATGTTCAAGCATCACTCCTTTGGGTTTACCCGTAGAACCTGAGGTATAGATCACATAAGCAAGATGATCTTCCTTAGCTGTGGTAGTCACCGGTTCTTTAGAATAATGCGCTTCGCTCTCTTTGAACCTGATTAATTCAGTTTCATCCAGGCATACCTTACAGTTGATATCCTCTTCAATGTAATTTATCCTTTCCTGAGGGTACTGCGGATCGATTGGAACATAGGCTCCTCCTGATTTTAACACGCCCAGTATCGAAACAATCATCCACTCACTGC
>NZ_LWBP01000082.1 GCF_002078015.1 Niastella populi
CTGAGTATATCATTTACTGTCAGGATCAGGTTAGTGATCGAATCGCAACCGGCGATGCTTGTGAGGGTATCACTGTACGTACCAGCGGCGGTAATAGTGTTGCCGTTCCAACTGTACGGCAATTGATTGGTACAGATAGTGGCGGTGGTTGTATCGCTGAGTACATCATTTACAGTCAGGATGAGATTGATAATCGAATCGCAACCGGCAGCGCTGGTGAGCGTGTCACTATACGTACCAGCGGCGGTAATATCAATACCATTCCAATTGTATGGTAATTGGTTGGTACAGATGGTGGCACTTGAAGTGTCTCTTAATATGTTGTTTGCGGTTAAAATTAAGGTAATGATAGAATCACAACCACCGGTGCTAGCGAGTGTATCGCTGTAAGTTCCAGCAGCGGTAATGGTCAAACCATTCCAACTATACGGCAATTGATTGGTGCAAATAGTGGCTGTGGTTGTATCGCTGAGTACATCGTTTACAGTCAGAATGAGGGTGCTGATAGAGTCACAGCCATTGCTGCTGGTGAGTGTGTCGCTGAACGTACCGGCGGCGGTAATATTGATGCCGTTCCAATTGTATGGCAATTGGTTGGTACAGATGGTGGCGGTGGTTGTATCGCTGAGTACATCATTTACAGTCAGGATCAGGTTGATAATCGAATCGCAACCGGCAGCGCTGGTGAGCGTGTCACTATACGTACCAGCGGCGGTAATATCAATACCATTCCAATTGTATGGTAATTGGTTGGTACAGATGGTGGCACTTGAAGTGTCTCTTAATATGTTGTTTGCGGTTAAAATTAAGGTAATGATAGAATCACAA
>NZ_LWBP01000083.1 GCF_002078015.1 Niastella populi
GCTGTGGTTGTATCGCTGAGTACATCGTTTACAGTCAGAATGAGGGTGCTGATAGAGTCACAGCCATTGCTGCTGGTGAGTGTGTCGCTGAACGTACCGGCGGCGGTAATATTGATGCCGTTCCAATTGTATGGCAATTGGTTGGTACAGATGGTGGCGGTGGTTGTATCGCTGAGTACATCATTTACAGTCAGGATCAGGTTGATAATCGAATCGCAACCGGCAGCGCTGGTGAGTGTATCACTGTACGTACCAGCGGCGGTAATGCTCAAGCCATTCCAACTGTACGGTAATTGATTGGTACAAATGGTGGCGGTGGTTGTATCCCTGAGTACATCATTTACAGTCAGAATGAGGGTGCTGATA
>NZ_LWBP01000084.1 GCF_002078015.1 Niastella populi
TCAGGTTGACGATGGAATCGCAACCGGCGGAGCTTGTGAGAGTATCGCTGTACGTACCAGCGGCGGTAATGTTCAAGCCATTCCAACTATATGGTAACTGGTTGGTGCAAATGGTGGCAGTGGTTGTATCGCTGAGTACATTATTTACTGTCAGAATAATGGTACTGATAGAGTCACAACCATTGCTGCTGGTGAGTGTGTCGCTGTACGTACCAGCGGTGGTGATAATCAAGCCATTCCAACTGTACGGTAATTGATTGGTACAAATGGTGGCGGTGGTTGTATCCCTGAGTACATCATTTACAGTCAGAATGAGGGTGCTGATAGAGTCACAACCATTGCTGCTGGCGAGTGTATCGCTGTACGTACCAGCGGCGGAAATGCTCAAGCCATTCCAACTATATGGTAACTGGTTGGTGCAAATGGTGGCAGTGGTTGTATCTGTGAGCACGTCATTTACCGTCAGAACCAGGTTAGTGATAGAATCGCACCCGGCAGCACTTGTCAGGGTATCACTGTAAATACCGGCCGCGGTAATGCTTAAGCCATTCCAGCTGTAAGGCAATTGATTGGTACAGATGGTGGCGGTGGTTGTATCGCTGAGTACATCATTTACTGTCAGAATGAGGGTGCTGATAGAATCACAACCATTGCTGCTGGTGAGTGTATCACTGTAAGTACCAGCGGTGGTAATATCAATACCATTCCAATTGTATGGTAATTGGTTGGTACAGATGGTGGCACTTAAAGTGTCTCTTAATATGTTGTTTACGGTTAAAATTAAGGTAATGATAGAAT
>NZ_LWBP01000085.1 GCF_002078015.1 Niastella populi
TACTGCGCAGTAAAACAGATTGGTTAAAGTGATCATGTACTTTTATCCCCGATGCTTTGAAAAACCATTCCTGGATTGGGGTTAGCACCGCCTCACCACTCACCTCACGTTGATCGGAAATCTGGCTTGTCAGTTCCATTAACCGGGCTAGCTCTTCCAACACGGGTGTTCGCAGCAGGTGTTCCACTTTAAGCCTGTAACCTTGCTGTTTTAGCCTGGCTACTACTTGAATGGACTTGATGGAGTCGCCTCCAAGATTATAGAAACTATCCCTGATGCCGATGCCTTCTCTTTTTAAAACATCGGACCATACCAGGGCTAAAACCTTTTCCTGCTCCGTACCTGGAGCTACATATGCTACCCCGCTGGATAGACCCGGACCTTCAACGTTTGACAGGGATTTTTTGTCTATTTTTCCATTAGCTGTTAATGGCATTGCTTCAATCTGCACAAAGTAGGCAGGAAGCATATACGCTGGAAGCATCTCTTTTAGAAAGCCCCTTAAATCACTTGTGTTTTGCGCTGAGTTGGCTGTAACATATGCAACCAACTCCTTTTCTCCTGACTCGTTCTCTTTAACCAGGACTACCGCTTGTTCTATGGAAGCATGTTTTATCAGAGCATGCTCTATCTCTCCAAGCTCTATCCTATAACCTCTGATCTTTACCTGATCATCTTTTCTGCCTATAAACTCTATATTACCATCGGGAAGCCACCGGCCTAAATCTCCTGTTTTGTATAACCGCT
>NZ_LWBP01000086.1 GCF_002078015.1 Niastella populi
CTCTATATTACCATCGGGAAGCCACCGGCCTAAATCTCCTGTTTTGTATAACCGCTCTCCTTCTTTATATGGACTTGCCATGAACTTCTCTCTGGTCAGTGCTTCCTGGTTCAAATAGCCTCTGGCTAAGCCTGCTCCTGATATGCAAATCTCACCCTCTACTCCTACAGGTTGTAATCCTTCTTTTTCGTTTAAAATATAAATCTGTGTGTTCGCTATCGGGCATCCTATTAAAATAGCTTCCTTTTCAAATCCAATCTCCTTTATTGAACATCCCACCGTCGATTCAGTTGGACCATATTCATTATAGATCCGAATGACAGGATTTAATTCTCTTAGTATCTCAACGTGTGCGCTTTCAAGTTTATCGCCACCAACTATAGCTACTTGAACTTTGGTACTTTTCAAACCTAGTTGCCCAAGCAAACTGATATGCGCAGGAGTTAATTTTATACAACTTATTTCGCTCTCAAAATATTCTTTTACCAGTTTTGAAACATCCGATGTGTTGTTAAAAATATTTAACTCTCCCCCACTAATCAATGGCAAGTAGATACTTGTCACTGTTAAATCAAATGATAAAGACGTAAACAACCCAAAATTTAAATGTGATGACTCATTCCAATATTTTGATTGACCCCATTTGAGATAATTTATCAAGGAAGCATGCTCGACCATTACACCTTTCGGCACACCCGTGGAACCGGAAGTATACATCACATAGGCAAGATTGCCAGGTGCATATAATTTCGAAAGATCTTCAGAATTATAATTCTCTGAATCAAATTCTACGTCGATGGCAAAAACTTTTCCCTGATAATAATCAATGTCGTAAATAAAATTAGTCTCCGTTATCAGCACATCTATAGCACTGTCTTTTATTATATACTCCTTCCTTGAAGAAGGGTATCCGGGGTCGATCGGAACATAAGCCGCTCCTGATTTCAATACACCTAATATCGATACAATCATCCACTCACTTCTATCCAGGTGTATCCCTATTAAATCATCTGTCTGGATATCATAGTTCTTTTGTAGATATGCCGCTAACTGACCGGACTTTTCATTGAGCTGTCGGTAAGTCAGCGCTTTTTCAGCGAAAACTACAGCTATGTTATCTGGCGTCTTTTCCACCTGTTCTTCAAACAA
>NZ_LWBP01000087.1 GCF_002078015.1 Niastella populi
TTCCAGATCCGTACAGCATCATTTGCGGTATGGTACCGGAAATCAGTTTAAGTTTTGGGTGCATTGGAATAGGTATCATTAGTGTTAATGGTTGAACCGTGCGCTAATCGCTACGTTCCGGGAATAATTTTCACATAAAAATCTTTAATCTGTTTTAATTGGTCAAATTCTTCCAGTCACCGCGCAGATTTGGCAATAGACGCGTCGTTTTGGGCAATAATCGTGTAAAAACAAACTTATAAAAACAGCTCCGGATGCCGTTAAATGTAAATGACTGTATAGAACTGAAACTTCTTTCTATCATTTAAAAATCCTTTTCCACCCCGTAGGACTTTCCCAAAATCTTCGATCATTTACATTATACTTATAAACAGGTTGATTTTTTTCATCAAGCAAAGTTGCTAATTCTAAAAAAAAGTCCTCCTCCAATGCATCAAGCGCTGATTCATAATCATTAAAATTAATTTCAGAGTATCCACACAAGCATTTTAAATCAAATGTACTTGAGTCCTTTTTTAACCGTTTTCCAAGATAGCAATTAGCATTATAATAATATGGCAATTTAGATCTTGAATTTGGATTTCTACAAGTAGGGTTTTGAGCAACTAGAAAAACGGCTATTTTATCAAGAGAAGAATCATAAATAATTGTATCAATAAACAAAACCGTAGAATCAAAATATTCCGGATTTGTGAATGATGCTGTATGATTTTTCATTTTAAAATATAAGTCAGCAAGGATTGCAACGCTATCCCTGGAGTAAATAGATGCATCAGCGATTACATGATTAATGAAATTCTCTGGCGTTCCCCTTTCCTTGTGCTTTACAAAACAAGAAGTAAAGAAAAAAATAAAAATAATAATATTTCTAGACATGCATTTAATATTCAATAAATAAAAACAACTCACGTTTATCATTTTTGCAAATCCCAGGTTCTTGTGTCTTCATTCCATTGATACTTCCCTTCCTGCAACTGGCTTATATCTGAAAAAAATGAAAATATAGAATGTGCGTCACTATTGCTGTTGCTTTTCATATACTGCACTTTACCTTTCTCCTCTTCATTCGCAAGCCAACCATCATGAATAAACTGAAACGTAGGCGTTTGACCACTTGCATACATCTTACTTCCTTCATAAGGGTCAAAATCTGCTACAAAGGAAATCCTAATTTGCTTTTGTTGCTCTGCTGGCAAAGTAGCTATATGCTCTCTTAAAGCTCTGATAAAACCTTTGCCATAAGCTCCACCCATACTATGAGTAATAATTTTGATTGTTTCAATAATGTTTCCACTTTTATCTCTGGCAAGGCTTGCTATAATACTTGCTGCATCTTCTTTACCTTTTTTATATCCTTCATCATCCCTACCAGCAGCCTTTAAATATTTTTTATCACCATTAATGGGATGGTTTCCTCCGCCAGAACCATCATAATATATGGCATGTTGATCACCAAGCTGTGTCATTACTTCATTGTCAAAATATCTGTCCCTTGCATAAACAGCAAAAGAGCGAGCAGTCATTAGACGATAACCCGGTGGTATTGCTCTACGTTGATTTATAGGAACTGATATCATATCACCATCCTTTTGCGTCCAATATTTATGAGAAGTTTCTCCAAAATGGTTTCCCTGTATGAATATAACAAGATTACCATCTGGATCAATGGCGTTTGTGGGAGTATTTAATGCATATACATAAGGAGATGTTGCAAAATACAACTCAGCCTTTCCGTCAGTACAATGCCACCTCCCAATCTGAGGATCATACATCCTTGCCCCATAATCATACCAC
>NZ_LWBP01000088.1 GCF_002078015.1 Niastella populi
AAGAGCTGTTCGCTCATACCAGCGTAGCTTCCCATGCAGCACTGATAGCATCTTCAAAAAGAGAGGAATTTGTTCAAATAGGAAAAGTAACTCCTCAGGCAAGTTATCCAATCTCTGATGCCCAAAGAAGACTCTGGGTGTTGAGTAAATTTGAAGGAGGTTCGATAGCTTATAACATACCGGGTAGTACTTACCTGAATCAGGACATTGAGATTGAAAACTTCAAAAGAGCCATAGATGCTACAATCGATCGTCATGAGATCTTAAGAACAGTCTTCAGGGAAGATGAGTCAGGAGAGATAAGGCAATGGGTGTTGGAGAGAGAAGCGTTAGGCTTTTCAATCGACTACCAGGACTTTAGACAAGAGGCTGACAAGAAAGAAAAAGCAGAAGCGTATATCGCAGCAGATGCTTACCTGGCATTTGATTTGGAAAACGGGCCTTTACTGAGAGCTGCCTTACTTCAGGTAGAGGAAAAGGAATACGTATTCTACTTCAACATGCACCATGTCATCAGTGATGGGTGGTCTATGGAAGTATTGTCTAAAGATATATTTCAATATTATGAGGCCTATAAGACTGACAAAAAGCCTGAGATAAAGGAACTAAGAATTCAGTATAAGGACTATTCAGCATGGCAATTAGCCCAGTTGAAGGAAGAGTCATTTAAAGTACATCAAGGGTATTGGCTGAACAAACTCTCGGGAGAATTGCCACTGCTGGATCTTCCGGCCAAAAAACAGCGGCCAAAATTCAAGACCCATAATGGGCGGGGGCTAGCTACTTATCTTGGTAAAGCAACAACGACTAAACTAAAAGCATATACACAGGAGAAAGGCGGCAGTTTATTCATGGGCTTGTTGGCAGCATGGAATATTTTGTTGTATCGTTATACTTCAAAAACCGATATAATAATAGGAACTCCTGTAGCAGGCAGAGATCACGCAGATTTGGAAGATCAGATCGGATTTTACATAAATACACTTGCTCTAAGAAATGAAATAAGACCAGGAGAAAATTTTAATGACTTTTACAGCACTTTAAAGGACAATACCCTTAAGAGTTATACCCATCAAATGTACCCCTTTGACAGGTTGGTGGAGGAATTAGACCTTCACAGGGATACGGGTAGAAGTGCTGTATTTGATGTCATGTTGATCTTTCAGAATAATGGAGAGAGAATAGAAGGACCTGAATTAAATACGGAAGAGCTAAACCAAATAGTAGAGCTGGGAAATAGTCAGTCAAAATTTGACATAAACATATTCGTTAGCGAAGTGAGTGACTATCTTTCATTACGTATAGTGTATAATTCTGATGTGTATGAGAAAGAAATGGTTGAAGGTCTGATAAATCACTACAGGCAATTATTAAATGCAATATTAGACAACCCGGAAGAAAAAATCTCAGAAATAGATTTCCTGTCGCAGGAAGAGAAGCAGGAATTGCTGCTCACCTTCAATGACACGGAGATGGAATATCCCAAAGATAAAACAATAATAGCCCTGTTTGAAGAACAAGTACAAAGAACACCAGATAATATAGCGGTAGTGTTTAAAGATAACAAACTTGCCTACAGGGAACTTAATGAATTGTCTAATCAATTGGCTCATTACCTGCAAAAAAAGTATGATATCCAACCAGATGATTTAGTAGGAATAAAGCTGGATAGAAGTGAGTGGCTTATTGTTTCGATACTGGGGGTGTTAAAATCAGGAGGTG
>NZ_LWBP01000089.1 GCF_002078015.1 Niastella populi
TGGAAAACCAACCGGTGTTCGAACTGAACCTCGCAAACAACGAAGAAGACGAGTATACCGTAACTTTCCGCGATGAATTCGGTAACGTACTATATAGCGATAAATTCAAAGGCGCCGGCTTAACCAAAAAATTCATGTTGAAATCTGATGATTTCGGTGATACAGCCCTGAACGTAACGGTAAAATCTAAGAAAGGCAACACTACTGAAGTGTATTCGATCAACAGAAGCCACAGCTATGTTGAACAAACACAAGTGAACAAGATCAAATAATTCGCAGTTCAGTCAACTATCATAGAGTGTTTTATAAGAGCGTCGTACCGTTATAAACCGGGACGGCGCTTTTTTATTGGGGAATGGTCAATGGTGAATAGCTCGCGATTTTCGGGATTTCAGAACCATGGAAACTCCGCATTGCGAAACTTCATTGACCATTGACCATTCACCATCAATGCGCGAAATCTTCTTCGTAATTTCCCGTAATACGTTCCATCGACGGGTTGAAGTAACCGAATTTCACCTGTGGAAATTCTTCATGGATCAGTTCCTGCAATTGTTTTACGCCCAGCATGTCGCCGGTTTCATAGGCGCCGATCCTGCCCATATACCAGTCGGGATCGATATTGAAATTACGCCACTGGATCATGTTCAGCCCGGTATCGATGATCAGCTTCCGCAATGCCTCGTATTCTTCCTCACAGTCTGTCATACCCGGAAATACAAAATAGTTGATGCTCGTCCACCCGTTAAAACTGCGCACCACTTTCAGACTTTCCACAATATCTTCAAACTGGTAGTTATTGGGGCGGTAATATGCTTCGTAAATATGTTTGCGGGCCGAGTTCATGCTCACGCGAATAGAGTTCAGTCCTGCTTCACACAAGGCTTGTACCGCGGCGGGTTTTGAACCGTTGGTATTGATATTGATGCTTCCCTTACTGGTATGCCTGCGCATTTCAATGATCGACTCGCGAATGGTTTCCCACATCAGCAGCGGTTCGCCTTCGCAACCCTGGCCAAAACTCACAATGGGGTAGGGCGCGGTTTCGAGGTGCGGAACGGTAAACTCCACGATCTCTTCGGCTGTAGGTTTGAAAGTGAGGCGGTCCTGCGTTGAAACGATCTCTTCTTCCTGGGGTTGAAATGATATACAGCCGATACAATTGGCATTACAGGCCGGCGATGAAGGCACCGGGCACTCCCAGCGGCCCATGAAATAGTTGCGGGCGGCCGGACAATTATACGTGAGACAGCAATTTTCGGCGAGGTGTTTTACCAGCCGGTTATGCGGATATGCTTTCAGGTAGGTGCTTACGCCCGATTCAATTTTTTCGGTATCGAAACCAGCGCATTCCTGGCGAATGTCCTGCTCAATGCGAACTGCCGGAACATAGAACTGGTCGTTATGCCAGCCAACAGCGGTATAACAGAACAGTGGCAGGGTAGGCGCATCAGGCGCGGTTTCGTAGGCGGCCAGAAATAAACCGGTGTGTGCAGGCGGAATAAAAGCGGCCACCGCCCAGCCTTTATCGCACAGACGCATTTCACCGGTGTTTACATCGATACCGATGCCCCGGCGGCCAGGTAATTCGTACAAAGAACCACCTTCGGGTAAAGCGATCCAATCCTCAACCGGCACTTCAAAAGCATCCCAACCGGCGCGGCCGGTGGCATACAGCGTCATATCTTCAAAAATGTTCCCTTTCCCGTCGGAATACAACAAATACGGAGAGCTCCTCAATACAGACATCTTTACTCTTTTTTTGCTAAACGCTTAACGCTCAATGCAAAACGCCTATTCTGGAACAAGCGTTCAGCTTTTGGCGTCCGGTGCTAAGCCTGATTTATTTGCTAAAAGCTTAACGCCGAAGGCTTAACGTAAACTCCTTTTTGGGGTGTTAAGCGTTCAGCGTTTTGCGTTCAGCTTTAAGCTTGTTTCAAATAATGTCTGCAAAATTCGTGAATTTGATCGAGTTCTTCGAATTGAAGATTGTTCCGCAGGTCAAAATGATATGATTTTTCGCCGGAAGCTGCAATTGTTATGCAATCATATTGAGCCTCAATACGATCTACGTTCGCCCAGATAAGAAAATAACTGTCGGGCAGGGCAGGGATGGTAATGCCGGTATGATGCAGCGCCACATATTCGGTGGTAAGCATTCTTTTCTCGCAGCGGAACAGATAAGCGTATGCCAGCGCCACCAGGATATGACCAACACCTGTATACCACTCACTGCTCAAACAGCAGGCAGTTCCGATCCCGAGAAAAAAAATGATCTCTACCAGGCGGAAGAACAGGTTTACCATTGGCAGTTCGGCGGCGATATTTTTTCCGGCAACGACAAGAATAAAGATGTCGACCGCCATAAATAATAAACAACCCAGGTAAACCGGACTGCTATGCGGTTGGTTGAGGTGCGACAAGGCATGAACAAGGATTAAACCACCGGCGGCCAGATGCAAAAAACGTCCGGCACGTTTCAGTTTCTGAAACGCCGGATGAACGACAGGCAGGGCTAGTGAATCCATATAACAGTAGTTTGTATGTAGATGCATCGGGAGGAAGATTCCATACTGTTGAATAGAAATTTCCTGTAACGGAAGGGAAAAAACATTTGATAATTTATTTTCATATGCATCAAAAGGAGATATAATAAATGCACCAGACAGCATAGAGCAAAGAATACCTGCAGCTTACCGGTAGTGTTTAATTGTGCATTTTGTTCGATTCTACTTTTTTACATTGTTTGATGACTAAAGTAGACGGATGATACCAGTTATGTTCTCATAAAAATTGTAAAGCATCGGTTTTCTCAGGGACTTACAGCCATTTTTTGTCCTAAAATAAAAGCGACTCTCTCCACTTTATTGAGGGGGGCGTACTCCTGATGTGCATCGCCGTGAAAAAGTGTATATCGAGGTGGGTTATCCGCAGAAAATTCAATCCGTTCTATGGTTTTTATGATTTTTGGAATGTTGGCTCCAAACCATTGTTCATCGGTTTGCAGTTGCCAGGCCACCTCATAAAGTACTGCTCCGGCCGGATAATGGCCATCAGCATTTGCAGCAGCATAATTGTAAGCCAAATCATTTCCATACAATACAGCTATTGTGCTGTCTTTGGGATATATTGAGCTCGTTATCGCGTTAAGGAGTAATGGATTTTCAGGTAAAGCACCGGGATTTTGCAACGAAGCCTCTTCGTTTAACCCTAATGTCTTTTTGGAGTGACATGCGCCGCTCAAAAAAACTAATGCGAGGCAGAAGACGTATACAGTATGTCTCATTTTTTATTGTTATTTGGTAAGTGACCCATTAAATACAGGGGTTTGGTAAAGACATAATCATTGTCTTTCATTGGTTTGTGGCAAGAGGTACATTCAGTAATAAAAGCTGCGGTTCCTCCGTAAGGCTTCAGGTCACTGCCCCGCCACCGTGCCCAGCCCCAGCCTTTGGTAGAAGCATATTTACGAGAATCCCTGATCATAAATTCTACCTGCCAAAATTGACCTGTCGAGATGCTTCCGTCTGCATTTGCCTGTTCTTTCCAGGCGGCTTTGGCTAAAATAGCGCCATCTGGCCAGGGGTTGATTTTACGCTCCTTAATTGCTTTAACCGCTACATCATTGGCATAAATTATCCGCATGGTACCGTTATCAAAGCGGTCTGAAATACTGACCGCTTTCCATTTCCGGTAATCCGGAATATATTCAATGCCATTGGGTGAAGGTTGCACCGCTTGTTTGGAAAGAGCCATTTTACCACTGATAAAATTCGAAAATTGCTGATTGACATTACTGATCTGTGCGCTTTCGGCAGATTTACGGGGAGTTCGGGTAAGCAGGAAATTTTTTAGTGTTTGGATGGCGTTATCCGTCAATTTCGCATCCGGATGCACAGCATTATAGGAAGCTAAAGGCATTTCTCCTTCCAAAATTTTATTCAGCGAATAGTAAAGTATGCCATTCTGTGCCTGGGGGGTCAATGAATCCCATTTTGAAAAATCCAATGCTTTACGACCTTTCAACACGTGGTCATAAACCAGGTAATTTGCCGGTGTCAATTTATCATACCATCGCAAATTGATTTGTGTGGAATGGCAATTGAAACAAGAATTACGAATAATGCTATTGACCTCCCCGGGGAGCCCGGCCAGGTCATTGACCGGTGCATATTCTGGTTCTTCCGGACCGAAAAATTGTAATAGTCCCAAGACAGTAGCAAGAATGACGATGACTAGGCCTGCTTTTTTCATAATGCGCTTACGATTTGTTTCTTCGACACAAAACTATTGATAAGCAAAGAGTTGTCTAGCGTATCACCTGGTAAAAGGGAGAAAATAAAAATTAAAAAGGAAAAAAGAAGGGGTGAAAGGGAATTGTGATTTGTAGTAAAACAACTCAAAAAGCATCGAAAGTTAAAAGTTTTCATACCTGCCTTAAAAAACTAATTTTGCTCACCGAATTAGACAGGATGAAGAAAACAAAACTTTATATCCTCACTTTTGCCGCAATAAGTTTGGTGACGATATTGGCAGGTTTGGGAGCGCTGCGATATTATTATTCCAATGCCCGGGAAACCCTTTGGGCTCATAAAACGCAATCCGGGCAAAGAGAAATTCGTGAATTAGGCATATTGCTCGAACAGCAACTCAGGGCCGGTATTCCTTCTGCCGATGCAATTGAACACCTGCAGCAAAGCATTCTCAATACAGATGTGCAGAGTGAATTTGTATGCATGTACAATACCGACGGAATAGAACTGTGCCATCCCGATCCTGCATTAGTGGGAACGAAAATAGTTGCAGGTAATTCCCGCTTTACAGATTCCGCCAGCTCGAAGAATTTTGACGAGATACTCAGGAATGGTAAACAGGCCTCTGGTATCCGAACATTTCCCGGGTCGGTAAGTCGCAGTTCAGAAATTGTAAGTGTCTTTCCTGTAAAGGGCACAAACTGGATGCTGGCCAGCCACGCAAATCTGGCAGTTTTACAGCTTCAGATGGACTATCTATATCAAAAATTTATGTTCGGTACCCTGCTCCTTGTCGTTGTGATTTCCGGTAGTTGCTTTTGGCTTATCAGGCTTATATACCGTAAATACGAACGGGACATGAATTTGCAGATTGCCGGGCTCAATGAAGAGATCAATGAACTGAGTATGTTTAATCGTTCATTGGAACTAAAACAGCAAAACGCTGTAGCTGATACAAATAAAACCATACCAAGCGGAGAAACCACGAGGAGACGCATAATCACCTATCAAAAAGATGAGATCAATACTATTGATGTGGGAGATATTTCGTATATCTTTCTCGCAGACAATATTGTTTCGGTTCAGACATTTCAAAAACAGATGTACACCATAAATAACAGCCTGGACGATTTGATGAAACAGTTGGACAATGACACATTTTACCGGGCCAACCGCCAATACATTGTCAATATCAACGCCATTGAAACCATATTGGTATATGGACAAAATCAATTGCAGCTAAATACAAGACCCAAAAGCCCCGAACCTGTTATCATCAGTAAAAACAAAGTTTCAGAGTTCAAAAAATGGTTAGACCGGTAAACGGGATAGTGAGTTAGTTAAAGCGTTTGGTTTTGATCAACGTATTATGAATGGCGCTTTTAAAGGGCCCTCCTCAAAATCAATGCGCAGACCGTAACCAGATTTGATGCCAGTTACAGGGGTTCCCTTATCAATTTGTTAACCCGTCAACATTTCAACTTTCCCTAATGCGTGTTTCTGCGCTATAGATTTTTTACCTCGCAATCATTTTTTCAGTAGGTTTATTTCTCACACCAAATACCAACCAACCTAATGAGAAAATTCTACCTGCTCCTGCTTTGCATGCTCAGCAGCGCATCTATTTCATTTGCGCAAAATGATACCAGCATTGTAACCCATCTGAACCAGCTCATCAGTCAGGAACCGTCTATTCATTTACGGGTCGACAGTGTTATAAAACGCAACGGCGACCTGCATGTTTTCTTCAATACCGATGCCGCATTTGCACCCGGCGACATCTCCGAAACCGAATCGGAAGTGGTGACCGAGCTCCTGCTGCACCTGATCACCGATACCGACAGCCGAAACGTCTTACCGTTCGCAAAAGACAAAACAAACGGCGAATGGAGAACGCTTGACTGGTTCGTGCTTTCGGCCCCCATAGAAAAATATGAACCGGTAAAGAATAACGATCCCTATCCCGATAAGCCCGGGGCCGCCGGAACGGAAGGAGCGCGCATTTTTCCCGGCCAGGGCCAACCCGCAGGCCCAGGTGCATTGAGCGGAAAAACTGTTTGGTTAAGTGCGGGCCATGGCTGGCAGAATACCGGCACCGGGCTGGGTTTTCTTACCCAGCGGGGCAATTCAAACCAGTTGGTAGAAGATTTCACCACCGCAGAAACGGTCGATCACTATTTGCTGAACTATCTTATCAATGCCGGGGCCAATGTATGGAGTGTACGCGAACGTGATATGAACCCGGCGGAGATCATCGTGAACAACGACGACGGCGCACCGGCCTATACTGAAACCGGTACCTGGAGCGATGGCACCATCGCCGGTTATGGCGGCACCTATCGTACCCATGTTGCCGGCGCTGCGGAAAAAGCAAAAGCTGTTTTTAGACCTGCCGTTACCACCAGCGGGCTGTACTGGGTTTCCGTCAGGTATATCAGCGGCGTCAATCGCGCCACAGACGTCAAATACGCCGTTACCCACGCCGGCGGCGCCACCACATTCACCGTTAACCAGGAAATACATGGCGATACCTGGGTATACCTGGGACAATTTTATTTTTTCGCGGGCGGCAATTATACAATCACCATCAGCAACCAGTCGGCCGACAGCACCCAGGCCATTGTTGCCGATGCCATTCGCCTTGGGGGTGGTATTGGGCAAACACCCGACTGCCTTAACGGCGGCACAGCCAGCGGCAGACCGCGGTTCGAAGAATCGGCGCGGCAGTTCGCCCGCTTCCAGGGACATCCGCCCTGCCGGGAAGATGTAACGGTTCGCCCCATATATACCGAATGGGAATTGAGCAAAGGCCTCGCCGGTGAAATAAGCAATGCCGTTTTTGTTTCCTTTCATACCAACGCCGGCGGCGGTACCGGTACCGAAAGTTACCGGTATAACGGACTGGGTTCCTCGCAACCGAACATAACGGCAGGCAGCACGCAGTTGCGCGACAGCATCCACCGCCAGTTGGTGGCCGATATTCGCGCCGGCTGGCGCAGTACCTGGACCGACAGGGGAGTTAAAACGGCTAACCTTGGCGAATTGAGGGAGTTGCGCACCATTCCCGGAACGCTGATAGAATTAGGTTTTCACGATCATACCGGCGATGCGGCCGCTATGCGGGAACCGGAATTCCGCCGCCTTGCAGCCCGCGCCATTTATAAAGGCATTCTGAAATTCTTTACGTACCGCGACAGCATTCCCGTTACCTTTTTACCCGAAGAACCGCGGCTGCTGGCTGCACGCAATACCGGTTACGGAAAGATCCGCCTGAGCTGGGCGCCGCCGGTAAGCGGTGGCATTTATGGCGATGCCGCTACCGGTTATCGCGTATATGTAAGCGATAACGGCCGCGGTTTTACCGATGCGGTTAATGTAACCGATACCAGCTTTCTCTTCAAAGCCAAACCCAATAAAACGTACTTCTTCAAAGTAACTGCCGTAAATGCCGGCGGTGAATCATTTGCTTCCGGCGTAGTGGCGGCACGTACGGCCAGGCATTCAATGTCGCACAAACATAAACCGGTGAAATACCTGCTTGTCGATGGGTTCGACCGGCTCGATGCATCGGCCATGCTGTTGAAGTTTGAAAGCAGCGCCCTTGGCAATGTACGCCGCATGGTATTGAACAGCATGAACAATTACAGTTATATGGTAGAACATGGCAACGGACTTGCCGCCTGCGATGTGGCATTCGATGGGGTGCAAAATGAAGTGATCGGTTCCTGTACCATTGACCTGTCGGCATATTTCGCCATCGACTGGTTTGCAGGTGAAGAAAGCACGGCAGGCAAATCGCTCGATTCAACCGAAAGATCACAATTGAAAAAATACCTCGATCGTGGCGGCCGCCTGCTGATCTCGGGCGCCGAAATAGGGTGGGACCTTGGCCGGGCGGCATCCGCCAATGCAGACACCGGTTTTTACAACGATTACTTAAAAGCAGTATACGTAAGCGATGGCGCTGGTACTTATAACTTTAATGGCACTACCGGTTTTTTTAATGGAGGAACCGGCTCGTATGGCAATGGGGTGAACGGGGCGTACAATGTAGATTTTCCCGATGTGCTCGATACCACCGGCGGTTCTGAACTGGTTTTGCATTATACTGGCGGCACAGGTGCAGGTATTGGTTACAAAGGCCGGTTCAGGGTACTGTATTTTGGTTTTCCGATTGAAGCAATAGTTGATGAAAACGTACGTAACAGTATTATTTGTCAGTCTGTTGACTATTTATCGAACCCCTACCGGCATTGTGGTTTCGTATTACATGGCCATCATGGCCGCCACGGCAATCATTTGCAATGGACAACCGGCCCCGAAACCAATACCGCCTATTACCGGCTGGAAAAAAGCAGGGATGGAAAACATTTTGAAACGGTAAATGGCCGCATCGATCCCATGGGCTCGGCATCGGAAGGATATGAATATGAGTTTGACGACAGCGATGATAACAGCACGGTTTATTATCGCGTGGTAACGATCGATAAGAACAATAAGCAAATAGTGTCGAACCTCGCTATTATTCAGCACGACAAACCCGCCCAGTTGTTTGTACTGAACAATCCGGCGCGCGGCGATATCCGGTTGAAAATAATTGGCAGCGGCGCGTTTAAATTAACGTTGATGAATGAGACCGGGCAAACGGTTTACCAAACCACTGTAAATGCATTCAACAGCCGCCTGGTGACGTTGCCCGCCGCCCGGCTGGCAAAAGGAATGTACTGGCTATCTGCCGCTGTTGATGGCCGGAAGGTGGAAACGGTTAAAATTTTGATGCAATAGGTAACAGGCTGGTGGTTAGTGCGAAATGGCTGGTGGGAATATTTTAGATTTTTGCAGTAACGAGCATATGCTGTAAATTCATAACAATGGAACAAAATGATAAACTCAGCAGAATAGTAGAGGCCCGCATGAAACTGAAGAACCGGTTCGGGGAAAAAATAAAACAAACCCCATCCGTGGCCGATGAACGCCCCATGGGAAAAGGCAAACCCAACCGGCATGGCATGCCTGAAATACCGGTGGGACAAACGGAAACCCGCAAATGGCCGGTGCTCGATCTGGGTATTCAACCCGAGATCCCCCTCGCAGAATGGCAACTGATCATCGATGGCGAAGTAGAACACCCGGTTACCCTGAACTGGGATGATTTTATGGCGCTGCCGCAAACAGAAGACACGTCCGATTTTCATTGTGTTACCACCTGGTCGAAATTGAATATGAACTGGAAAGGGGTGCGCCTGCTCGACCTGGCGGCCCTGGTTCAGCCCAAAGAAACTGCCACTCATATCCTTTGTTACGGGTACGATGATTATACCACCAATGTATCGCTTGAAGAAGCGTTGAAACCCGATGTGTTACTGGTGCATACATACGAAGGAGCGCCGTTACCGCCCGAACACGGCGGCCCGGTTCGCATGATAACGCCGCAGCTCTATGCCTGGAAAGGCAGTAAATGGATAAACAGAATAAAATTCCTGAAAGAAAATGTGTTGGGTTTTTGGGAAGAAAGGGGATATTCGAATACTGCATATCCGTGGAGGAATGACAGGTATAGCTGAAAGGAAATACAGCTGCAGGCTGTAAGCTACATGCGAATACAGGCGAAAGTCCGAAGCCTAAAGTCGAAAGGGAATACTGCTTAAAAGCGAGGCGTTGAGGCATAAAGGCAACGAGGCAACGAGGAATACAGCTTAAAAGCAAGGCGTTGAGGCATAAAGGCAACGAGGCAACGAGGAATACAGCATACCGGCTAAAACTGAAAGCGAGACTTGAAAATAGTCGCGAGACCCGAATTAAATGAACCATAAACAATAAACAATAAACCGTGAATAGAAGAAGTGTTTTAAAACAACTCAGTCTAAGCGTAGGAGCTACGGTATTAGGCTCAAAAACAATGGCCCGGCTTACCAATGACACGATCGAGTATGAAATTCCGGAAAACCCGTTGTACAAAAAGCTCGACAAACCCGTTACCGCCATTACCCTTGGCGCAGGTAACCGCGGTAATGTGTACGGCAATTTCGCCCTCAAATTTCCCAACCTGTTGAAGATCGTTGGCGTTGCCGAACCCGTTGCCCTTCGTAACGAACGCTATGCCACCAAACACCAGGTCGACGACAAAAACCGTTTCGATACCTGGGAGCGAGTTTTTGAACGCCCCAAATTCGCAGACGCCATCATCATCACCACGCCCGATGCATTGCATTATGCGCCCTGTATGAAAGCGCTGCAAATGGGTTACGATATTTTGCTTGAAAAACCCATTGCCCCCACTGAAAAAGAATGCCGCGATATTCTGGCCCTCGCCAAAAAGACGGGCCGCATTGTAGCCGTATGCCACGTATTGCGTTATGCACCCTATTTTGTAAAAATGAAAGAACTGCTGGCAAAGAACACCATCGGCAATATTATCAGCATCCAACACCTGGAGCCCATAGAACACCTGCACATGGCGCATTCTTACGTTCGCGGCAACTGGCATAACTCAAAAAAGACCACACCTATCATCCTGGCCAAATCGTGCCATGATCTCGATATCATAAAATGGATCATCAACCAACCGGCGAAACAAATTTCAGCCATGGGCGATCTGAAATGGTTTAGAAAAGAAAATGCACCGGAAGGCAGCACCGCACGTTGTACCGATGGCTGCAAAGTAGAACGCAGTTGTCCATACTCGGCCATCAATGCTTATTACGACAAACGGCTTCGCCTGTCGGTGTTCGATCTGCCTGAAGACAAGGCCAAACACCCTGAGGCCATCATGGAGAAATTAAAGACAACCGATTACGGCCGTTGCGTGTACCGGATGGACAATGACCAGCCCGATCATTACATTACCAACATCCGGTTTGGTGATAATATCACGGCCAGTTTTTCAATGGAAGCATTCACCTCCTATGCCGGCCGCCGTACCCGCGTAATGGGTTCGCACGGCGATATGGTAGGGGATATGACCGAACTGGTTGTCACCGATTTTCTTACCGAAAAACAAACCAAACTGGTTCCCAAGGCCGAAGATGTGGAAGGATACCGCAACAGCGGCCACGGAGGGGGCGACTGGTTGCTGGCGCATGATTTTGTGCAGGCCGTAGCTCAGCAAAATCCCAAACTGCTCACCTCAACTATCGATGAATCTATTGAAAGCCATGTAATGGGCTTCAAGGCTGAAGAAAGCCGGAAAAGCAATAAGGTGGTGTCAATAGTTATGTAGTTGCTGAAGGCTTAACGCTGAACGCTAAAGGCTGAACGCTTGCTCGCGAATTTCAGAAATTGTCAGGTAGACGGCATTCGGCATTTATCGTTCAGTGTTTTTGCTAAAGGTTCTATACCCCTGCTTTATGCGTTTTGTTTTGAACCTCAAAATTGCGGCATTAGCCTTCAGCTTTTAGCCATGGGCCTTCAGCGGTCTTCGTATATTTCAGCTTCAATTATGCTCAGCGTTCCCTTTGCTTTTGAATCGTCGCGCACCACGCCATCATCGAGCTTTTTGCCCGATACTTCAACCATTGCATTACCACCTTCATCTTTTGTTACAGTGGCCAGTTGAATTTTTACTTTTCTGCCTTTTTGCGCTTTGCAGAAAATGGTATAATAACCAAGCGTTGGCTTTGTTGTTCCGGAGAAAATTTCTTTGCCGTCAACCGAAATGATCAGCGGATAAGCGCGGCTTCTGAAGTTGTTTAACTTGAACGTTACTTCGCTAATGGTAGCTTCGCGCTCCAGCTCATATTCTATCCAGGCCGTGCCCAGGTTGCCATCGTTCACCCAATCGCTCAGTTCATTATCATCGTAACTGGCAAAAGCGCTGTCGCTATGGGCGCCGGCGGTCGCTTTTGTAATGGCAACGGGCGTGCGTGTAATAGTATAAGAAGGTGTTAACGGGGTTGGGCCTCTTTCAAGCCTCGATGGTAACGAAGCCGATGGCAGCATGGTTGATAATCCATCTTTTTCAATAAACGGGGTAGAAGTAAGCGTTATAACAGCCGGCTGCAATCCATCGGCGGCAGCCTTAATGGTTATTTTCCCCGTGGTGGTGGTTGACCGCACCAGTACGCGGTTCACGCCATTTTCAACAGGCAGGCTTTTCGCAAGAATATAATTACCGGGCCCCTGCGCCATACCGCCGCGCCATTCTGCCGGGCCATCCAAAGTAAAATTGATCATGTTCAATGCGGTTGGGCACCGGTTGCCTTTTGCATCTATCACTTCCACTTCAACAAGCGACAGGTCGTGCCCGTTTGCTATAAAGGAAGTAGGCCGCGCAACATTGGTCAACCGGAGTGCAACGGGTTCGCCCACGGTATTGATCTGTGTTGTGCAAAGCTGTTTTCCTTTTTCATCGAAGCCAATGGCGGTAATAGTTCCCGGTTGCCAGGTTACATCTTTGAATGTGAACAGGAAGCCATCGCTTTTCTGCCCATAACCCAGCGATTTATTATTTACCCGTAATTCAACTTTCGCCGCCGATGAAATAACGTAGATATCTTTTTTTACACCGGTTGCGTAGTTCCAATGGCCTATGATGTGCACGCGGTATTTTTCGGGGTTCACCCAACCATCCCACATTACCTGGTGCGCATAGAAGTTTTGCTTTTTGATGCGCATTGCATCCACTTCACCGCTGCGGCGATAATTTTCAGCGCCGCGATGGTGGGTATTGGTTTCAGAAAATACAATATTCACCCCGCCTGCACTTACGCGTTTGCCGGTACCGGGCCGTTCATTCCAGAATTCATACCAGCGTTTTACATTTTCAATGGCATGCGATTCCATATTGCGGTTGTATACTGCTGCGTTTTGCCCGTTGTGCAGCGGCCCGTCGCCATCTTTGTGATAGGGTGGGGTATAGTCGTCCCAAAACTTACGTGCGCCCTCATCGCGTGAATATTCCATGGCCCACATGGGAATGTGCGCGCTTTTGTTCGTGTACAACATTTCACCGCCATATTCGGCCACCTTGCTGTCGAGCATTTCACGCGAACCGATGGCCCTTCCCCCATGCGGATCATACTGATCGCGGATGGCTTTCATTTCCTGCATATGTTCTTCGCTGATAGACTCATTGCCCGATTCGTAAAATATGATGCTGGGATTATTCCTGTTGTAAATGATCGCGTCGCGCATAGCTGCTTTGCGCTGCTCCCACCGAACGCCGGTCACGTCTTTTTCGGCATCGCCCGCCGGCATGCTTTGCAGCAGGCCAACGCGATCGCAGCTTTCGATGTCCTGTTTCCATGGGGTAATGTGCATCCAGCGAACGAGATTGCCATTGCTTTCGACCATTAAATGATTGCTGTAATCACTGAGCCAGGCCGGAACGCTCATGCCGATGGCCGGCCATTCGTTGCTGGTACGCTGCGCATAGCCATGTACCATCATCACCCGGTCGTTCAGGTAGATCATCCCGTTTTTAAATTCCGTTTTCCGGAAACCGGTTCTGGTGCTTACCATATCAACCGGTTTGCCATTCACTTTTACCGTGGTTTGCACAGTATATAAATATCCATAACCCCAGCTCCAGAAGTTAAGGTTATTTACCATTGAAGCGGCTTTTACGATCTTCACTTCGCCCGGCGCCAGCGTTGTTTTATCGCCGGCAAATGTTTTTACCGGTTTGCCCTGCAGGTTATTGATGGTTACTTCAAACTGTATTGCCTGTGGCGTATTGTCTTCATTCTTTACTTCCGCTTCGGCATGAATGGTGGCAGTGCGGCCTTTTATATTGAACTGATCGGCGTAAACATATACGCCCGTTGTGCCCAAGGTTGTATATAAGGGAAGCGTTTGATATACCCTGTTGGTTATATGCAGGAAAACGTTCTTACAAATGCCGCCATAATTGGCGTTGAAGTTTTTGTCTTCCCACTGGTATTTTGTTTTGGTGGCGCGTTCATGGTAATCCCAGCTGTTATCGATGCGAACAGCCAGCACATTTTCGCCGTCATAATTAACAAGACCGGAAAGATCGAAACCAAAAGCGGTAACGCCATTCTCATGCAGCCCGATGTATTTTCCATTTAAATAAAAATCACCGGCCTGCCTGATGCCTTCAAACTCTACAAATACTTTTTTTCCTTTGGCGGTGGCAGGCAGTCTGAAATGTTTACGGTACCAGGCAATACCGGTAGTGAGGTCGCGGATATCTTTTTTAAACGCATCGTCTTCGTTCCAGGCCCGGGGCAGGGTCACTGTTTTCCACGAGGCATCATTGAAAGCGGTTTCCTTTGCGGTGGAATCGTCGCCCACAAACACTTTCCAGTTGCTGTTGAAGTTATAGGTTGATCGTTGGGCATGGGTAGGCAGACAAGCTATGGCAAGTAAGATCGTTAATGTTCTTTTCAGCATGCTCAAATTTATACCCGGGGGGTGTTGGAACTGTCCTGTTACATCCTGAAACGGGTTATTTCCCAAACTCCCTGGAAGCAAACTCCAGGTATTGTTGCCAGTCATATACCGTAACCGCATGCCGTCCCGTTCTGAGATGATAGCGAACGGTTTCTCCAACGGGCTGGTTGGGTTCAGGCATTTTATCTGTTTCAATACCTTGTTTGCCGAATAAGGCATAGACTTTACCGGCTTCGAAGGCGCTTAAAAATTCTCCTTTCGGATCGCTCCATTTATCGTCTTCCGCACTTGCCACATACAGCGGACGCGGCGCTATCAACGACAGCAGCATATGCGCATCGACCGGCAGGGTGTTTACGCTATCGCCATAGGTCCTATACTTCGCCCCAAACCAGTGCGGGAAATTGTTGTTGATGATCTTCACCGTTTCGCCATACCATCTTCTTGAAATGGCAGCGCCGCCTTCGCCCGATTCGTTTGAAATAACCAATGCAATGCGTTGATCGGAAGCGCCTGCCCACAGGGCAGCCTTGCCAAGGCGTGAATGGCCTATCAAAGCAATTTTACGGGCATCGACGGCTTTATCCTGTTGCAGGTAGTCGACGATGCGGCTCAACCCCCAGGCCCAGGCGCCCATAGCGCCCCATTCATTGGGTTGAATATTCAGAATATCCTTCATGGTGGTGCGGATGCCTGTCTGGTAACCGGTAACGGTATCGGTTTCCCAATCGCCGCAGTAGGCGGTGGCCAGCGCAAAGCCTTTTTGAAGCAGGGTATGCAGTTGCCAGCTGGCGGTATCGGCGCCCCGCGACGCTTCCGTGGCACGGTTATTTACCCCGCCTTTTGCTCTTGATGACACCCATCTTGTTGAAAGCGCAATATGCTTATCGGTAGAAACTGTATGGTTGCCGCTAAAGTTCAGTGCTATAAATACCGGCGGCTTTTTTACATTATTCGGGATATATAACAATACATCTGCATAAACGGTGCTGTCTGAAGGGTGCAACCAGATGCGCACCTGTTTTCGCGTGGCAATTCCATCCAATGCATTTCTATCAGACTCCATAACGCGGAAGCGAATGGCGGTTTTGGTTGCCGGGAACCGGCCAAACTGGTTTTCTTCAAATAAACGGTATATATAAGGGCGTTGCTTTAGCTGCCACTCCCTGCTGTTTGTCACCCGTTTACCATCGGGCATTTTCAGTACATCGGGCAGGGTATATGGCTGCACTTTCGATTCGTCTGTATTGCTTTGTGCAAGGCACTGGCAGGCGATAAAGGAAAACAGGAAGGCAAGGGCAATCTTCATATTACGAGACAGGTTGATAGGTAGATAAGTAAATTGGTTAACAGGCGAACCCGCGTTCTGCATTCAGCGTTTTGCGTTAAGCATTCTGCGTTAAGCGTAAGCGTTCTGCGTTCTGCGTAATTTAATTAATTTTGCCTCATCAAATGAAACAAAAGAAGTTCCTTACTGCCCAATGGCTCCGGCTCATCATGGCCAACTATGAAATTGACCCGGAAAAGTTGAGACCGTTTGTTCCTGCCCACACCGAACCGGATACCTTCAACAACCGCACTTATGTAAGCCTTGTTGGCTTTTTGTTTTATGATACCCGGGTTATGGGTATTCGTTTTCCCTTTCATGTTACTTTCCCTGAAGTGAACCTGCGTTTTTATGTGCGGTACAAAGAAAACGGGGAAATTAAAAGGGGGGTGGTGTTTATAAAGGAGATTGTGCCCAAACAGGCCATTACGTTTATTGCCAATACGCTGTTTAAAGAAAGGTATGTGACCCTGCCGATGAAGACCTTTGTTCATACTACGGAAAAAGAGCAGCATGTTGGTTATTCCTGGAAGTATAAAAATCACTGGAACAAGCTGGAGGTTAAAACGGGTTTGGAAAAATTTCCCATTCAACCCGGCAGTGAGGAGGAATTCATCACTGAACACTACTGGGGTTATACCGCGGTCAATGCAGCAAGTTGCGGCGAATACCAGGTGGCACATCCGGGCTGGGATATTTACCCGGTTGAAGAGTTTACGATCGATTGCGATTTTGAGCAGTTATATGGAAAAGCGTTTGCGGAATTGAAAGACAAAAAGCCGGCATCGGTGTTTCTGGCGGAAGGGTCGGAGATCTGTGTGTATCCGAAGAGGATAAAATACAGCTGAAAGCGGGAATATAGCTGTAAGCCGTAAGCTGTAAGCCGCAAGCAAATACAGGAATACAACTGAAGACAAAAGCCAAAAGCGAATACAGCTGCAAGCTGCAAGCCGTAAGCTGTAAGCAAATACAGGAATACAACTGAAGACAAAAGCCCAAAGCGAATACAGAATACAGCCGTAAGCCGTAAGCCGCAAGCAAAGCGAATACCGAACTGACCAACTGAATAACTGAACAACTGAATAACTATGAACTATGAACTAAGTATTCGCCTCGCCCGCATCTTAAACGCCGGACTTTCATGCTCCCACCTTTCTTCAATGATCAACTTTAGCTCGGGCCTGATATCGGGGTAAAGAGCGCACAGGTTTTCGAGAATGGTAAGCGAAGAGGCTTTTATAGCCGGGGCCGTATCCACACTGGCAATAAATTCGAAACAGGTATTCATTATCATCCCGTGATACCGCCTGGGTATGGCAACAAACTGCAGCAGGCGCACTATATTTCGCACAACGGCGCCATGCACGCCCGGCTTTTGCAACAACGGCACTATCTGTTTATAATAAGGGGCAATGAGGGCCGGGTGCTTCTCCACACAAATACTCATGGGCCAGGCCGCCCGCTGGGTAACCCGGTACCCGCCGTTCAGGAATAACTGCATCAGTTCGGCAAACCGTTCTTTATCGCCGCCCACATACCTGACTATCTTTTCACACTGTGCTTTTGAATGCTCCTTTTCGATCGCTTTTAATAAATCCATATAAATTTGAAAATTAGCCAAACTACAATTTAAACCAGACTCCATTTTCAAAAAATGAAAAAGATCTACGTAATAGCAGCATGCATAATCTTTATCGCCGCCGGGTGTACCCGTAGCAAAGGCACCGTTGTTTTTCAAACCGATTTTGGGGTAAAGGATGGCGCGGTGAGCGCCATGAAGGGGGTAGCCACCGGGGTTGACCCCGACCTGAAATTGTTCGACCTCACTCATGAGATCCCCGCCTATAATATCTGGGAGGCAGCCTACCGGCTTGAACAAACGGCGCCGTACTGGCCGGCCGGGACTGTTTTTGTATCGGTGGTTGACCCCGGCGTTGGCACGGAACGGAAATCGGTAGTGCTGAAGACCAAAACAGGGCATTACTTTGTTACGCCTGATAATGGCACGCTTACTCTGATCTCTCAATCTCTTGGCATTGAATCGGTACGCGAAATTGACGAGGAATTAAATAGAAGGAAAAACTCGCAGGCTTCCTATACCTTTCATGGCCGCGATGTATATGCCTATACCGGGGCGCGACTGGCAGCGGGAGTGATCGGCTTTGAACAGGTGGGCAGGGAATTGCCATCGAAAGTAGTGACCATTCCATACCAGAAAGCTGTGGTTCAGGGCGATTCGATCATGGGCAACATACCCATTTTAGACGTGCAATATGGCAACGTTTGGACCAATATTAACGATTCGATTTTCAAAGTGTTACACGTGGAACCTAAAGCAAAAGTTGAGGTATTTATAAACAGAAATGGCACCCCGGTGTTTCACCAGGATGTTGAATTTGTGCATACTTTCGGCGAGGTGCCGGAAGGCAGGATGTTGGCTTATATGAACAGCCTTATGAATTTTTCGCTGGCCATCAACATGGGCAATATGGCCGATTCTTTTCATATTAACAGCGGACCGGAGTGGAATATTGTAGTTCGAAAGAAAAAACCAAATTAATTTTTACACATTTTTCCACAAACAGTGGATAACCAAAGAGATAGGGTAGAAAGTTTTTTAAGGGATTCTACGATGAAACCAATATACAGGTAATGATTACCATGAACGTTGATTACCAAATCAAAACAAAGACTAAATACATTTTAAGATCAAATAATGTCACGTTTTGAGTTCTAAATCTACGCTTATTTGATACAAAACATACGTAGTAAAGGCCCATCGGGGCCTTTTACCTTTAGTTTAATTGTAGAAAAGTTATTAAAGACATTGACAAATAGATCATTACTGAATTTATGTAACATTCGGAAGTGGAGTTTGAAGGTTATTAGATAGGGATTTACAGTCGCTACCTTTATCTGAGCTGACACTGGTTATTGAACAAGCTCTTTTATAGTTTGTAGCGGTACGATTTAACGTGGAAACACCTCATTTTTACTTTAAAACGATACGCTGCAAACTTTTAAGATCCCATATATAGTTGGAAACAGTACGCCATAAAACAATTAGCACCCCATATTTAGCTACAAACTCCCCCTAAAACATATAAACACCCCATTTACTCATTAAAATGGTACGTTTTAAACTTTTACTGCCCATTTTAGCGTAAAAACGGTACGCCAAAAACTATCAGTACCGCGCCAAAACTCCTGGAGGCCCGTTAAGAACTATTAACAGCACGCCAAAAACTCATAGCGCCCTGTTTATACCTATTACTGATACGCTCCAAACGCTTAACCCCCTTTTTCAGCCACAAAACACCAACCGCTATTTCGAAATGCCGGTGCATAACACCTTCTCGATCAGCAAGTTCATCGAATTACGCTCGATCCCACCGGGCAATGAGGCCTCAATCTCCGGGTCACCATATACAATATTGGAACCGGCGCCGTTATGCGCAAAGGCGGTTGCGGGAGCGCTGGCGTAAAATTTCCTGTATTTACTCCGGTAAAAGGTCATAACGGCCCTTGCGAACCCCGACTAAATCGAGGCAAACTCTGTCAACCCGTTAACTTGTCAACTTACGATCATATCCTTATTATTGCAAAAGGAAGGAATTATACACGTAAAAATCAGAACCATTAATTATGAGTATAAAAAATCTGTATATCCCACGACGTTCAAAACCCGGAGAAAAAGGGATAACGGTGCTTGCCGGCGATATAGGGGGAACCAAAACCAACCTGGCGATATACCACGCTACAGAAAACGGGTTGAAGGTATTGCAAACCGGAAAATATGCCTCAGCGGAATACGATTCATGCGTTGCCATTTTGCAGCAATTTTTAACAGACACGAACAGTCCCCGGCCCGACAGGATCTGCCTCGGTGTTGCAGGCCCGGTATTGAATGGAAAAGTAAACCTTACCAACCTGAGCTGGGACATCGACATCAATGTAGTGAAAAATGCAATGGGGGTAGAAGCGGTGTTCCTGCTGAACGATCTTGAATCGATGGCGTACGGCCTGGCAGGTTTATCGGAAGAAGATTTCATTACCATTCATAAAGGCAATGAGAACAGCACCGGCAATATGGCCATCAATGCACCGGGCACTGGTTTGGGCCAGGCAGGTTTATACTGGAATGGCCATAACCATTTTCCCTTCCCAACGGAAGGCGGCC
The DNA here is from genome assembly GCF_002078015.1 of Niastella populi. GTDB lineage: Bacteria > Bacteroidota > Bacteroidia > Chitinophagales > Chitinophagaceae > Niastella > Niastella populi. Next base: position 20,114 of record NZ_LWBP01000089.1, read on the forward strand.
ATGCAGATTTTGCACCACGTACCGATGTGGATTTTGCATTGTTGAAATTCCTGCAAAAAGAATATGGTGTTGTAAGCTGGGAAAAAGTAGTGGCAGGACCGGCCATAACAGATATCTATCGATTTTTACGCGATGAGCAGCATATGGAAGAGCCAGCCTGGCTGAAAGATGCGCTGGAACAATCGAATCTCGATTCGGCGGTGATCAGTGGCGCAGCCATAGATAAAAAATCGGCGATCTGTGTAGAGACCATGGCGCTGTTTGTAAGATACCTGGCGCGTGAATCATGCAACCTGGTATTGAAAATGAAAGCAACCGGTGGTTTGTTCCTCGGTGGCGGCATTCCGCCAAAGATCGCACCTTTGTTATTACAGAAGGAATTTATGGAACACTTTATGGATTGCGATCGCATGCAACACCTGCTGGAGCATATTCCTATAAGAATAATTAAAAATGATAAAACCGGGTTGATAGGCGCAGCAAACTATGGCGCATATTTAATATGATCATCTCCGTTATACGATACTATAAAAATAAAACGTGCCACACTTTCAAGGTGTGGCACGTTTCATATAAATTTAGTTTTGTGATGTAGAAGTAGACACGTTCAATTGCATCGTATCAGGCTTCTTCGTCGTGGTATCTTTTTTCTTTGGCGTAGTATCCTGCTCAATGTAATTACCATTATACACTTCTGCCTGAACCGGATGGTTAGATACTACCATTGTAACTGCGAAAATGCAAAGACCAATGCCTGCCGCTAAAAAGCTTCTTTTCATAACTTTGAGTTTTTAATATGTAAAAAATGTAAATAACTACTCGAGGGGGCGGTCGGTCTACAAAATCAGGTTAAGCAATCGTAGTTTAGAATTGTTAGGATACCAATACTTTAATAAGAATCATGCCAAAAAATTATATTGCATGGAAAGAAGAAAGAAGATTTGTATACTTAACACTTGAAAAATCATAACCTTTGCTTTAATAAAACGCTATTATTTATTGATACTCCAAATGATATATTTCAACAAACAATATTCGTCCCGTCAATCCGTCTACCAATAAAAAATACCTTATCTCCCGTACGAACCGGCTGGTGATTCTATTAATGACCGAAAGAGTTGGCATATTTTATCACTCTTTGCAACATTGATTTATAAACATTAATACTGTTAAAGGCATTTTATGGCTCGAGGCAACAGACAGGATAACGGTACACGTAAACCGGATATGCCTAAAGCAAAACTGACTAAGGAAAATCTGAAAGAAGCCTTCCTTATTTTCAATTATCTTAAACCCTTTCGCCGGACGTTTGTTACCGGTTTACTTTTTATAGCGCTTTCAAGTGGCACTACCATGGCGTTTCCATATTTTTTGAAGAAGCTGATCGATAGTGCGCACTCGCTTAGTTTAGGCAAAGACGCCGTTGCACCCGGCACCATTGCATTATGGATGCTGGGAATTTTAACATTGCAGATGATCTTTTCATTTATGCGGGTTTACCTGTTCACCTATGTAGGCGAGCATGCGCTGTCGGATATGCGAAAAGACGTATACCGAAAAATGATCATGATGCCCATGAATTTCTTTGCACAAAGAAGGGTAGGGGAACTCTCGAGCCGGATCAGCGCCGATCTTTCACAGATCCAGGACGCCGTAACCGGCATGCTGGCAGAAATTTTGCGTGGATTGCTTACCCTTGTCATTGGCATGGTGCTGATATTTGTATTATCACCTGCGCTGGCTACTGTTATGTTATCGGTGGTGCCGGTAATAGTTATCATTGGTGTTGTGTTTGGCAAGCGTATAAGAAAACTCTCACGCAATACCCAGGATCAGCTGGCCGATTCCAATACCATTGTACAGGAAACCCTGCAGGGCATCAGTAACGTAAAATCGTTTACCAATGAGTGGTATGAGATCGGCAGGTATACGCGCAGCCTGCAGCAGGTGGTAAAACTGGCGGTAAGCAATGGCCGGTTCAGGGGCATGTTCGTGTCGTTTATATTATTAAGCATCTTCGGAACTATAATACTGGTTGTATGGTATGGCACTACCCTTGTACAGGCCGGCACGCTTTCCTTTGGCGGACTGACCGCGTTTGTCGTGTATACCGCTTTTGTTGGCGGCAGCATGGCGGGATTTGCCGATCTGTTCAGCCAGTTTCAAAAAACACTGGGCGCTACGCAACGCGTACGGGAAATTCTGCGCGATGAAACGGAACCCGTAGCTGTTACCGATGAACCGGTACAGGAAAAAAATAAACTACAAGGCGCTGTTAGTTTCGAACACGTGGCCTTCAGCTATCCATCCCGTAAGGAGTTGCATATACTAAAAGACGTAAGCATTAATGCCGCGCCGGGCGAACAAATTGCCATCGTAGGCCCCAGCGGCGCCGGCAAATCAACCATAGCCGCCCTGTTATTGCAGTTTTATCATCCCGATGAAGGCAGGTTATTATTCGATGGAAAACCGGCCAACAGCATTCCGCTTTCACAGCTTCGCAAACAAATGGCCCTGGTACCGCAGGATGTGTTGTTGTTTGGCGGAACCATAAATGAAAATATTGCCTATGGTAAACACGATGCCACCCAGGCGGAAATTGAAGAAGCGGCCCGCAAAGCCAATGCGCATGATTTTATCACCGGCTTTCCTGAAGGGTACGAAACAGTGGTGGGGGAGCGGGGTGTTAAATTATCGGGCGGTCAACGCCAGCGCATAGCCATTGCACGCGCCATATTGAAAGACCCGGTTATACTGGTGCTCGATGAAGCTACCAGTTCGCTCGACTCGGCTTCAGAATCGATCGTTCAGGAGGCGCTCGACAACCTGATGAAGAACCGTACCTCCTTTGTGATCGCCCACCGGTTATCGACCATTCGCAATGCCGATAAAATTATCGTTCTCGACAAAGGTCATGTAGTTGAAAGCGGAACCCACCAGGAATTACTGGGTATGGATGATGGGTTATATAAGAGTTTAAATAAACTGCAGTTGGAATTTAAATCTGAAGACATATAAGAGCCAGTTTGTTGTTTGTTGTTTGTGGTTTGTGGTTTGTGGTTCTTCAATTCGGAACTCGCTACCAATGGCAGGCATCATGAAATAGAAAGTACTGTATTCGCTTACAGCTTAAGACTGTATTTCTGTTCAATTACGGGTTTTCCGAAAGAAGAAGAGGGTATTTCTTCAGTAACGACAAACCCATACCGGCGGTATAAGGCTGCAGCGGCGGGCAGTTCGCTGGTTGTCCATAAATAAGATGCCGTATACCCACGTTCCGCCAGGAAGTCCATATACAGGGTCATCAGCTTTTTATCAAGCCCAATGTAAGGTGGTTCTCACGATAATATCGGTTAAAGAAATGCTCATAATGGTATAATTGGTTATTTGATTACACGAATGACTGTTAGCTAAACTACAGAATTTCTTACAGGCTTAAGCGGGTGGCTGGCTGGTAAGTTTCTGCAAAACAATATATAGCAACCGATTAAATTCACATTAATTTACTTCTAAAGCGAACGAACGCACCTTTTTTCTCGTCTAATATCGCGGCCCGGTTTTGTTGCATATATAAACCGGGGCAATACAAACAACTTTAAACTGTATAATGAAATCTGTATTTACACTGTTATTAGTGACATTTTTTTCAATATCCTTATGTGCGCAGGAGGAGAGCTTTTTACGCGATAAACCAGCTGTAGCAGGAGTTGGTAAACTGTTTGGAAGAATTGTGGATGCCAAAAACAACAAAGGCATCGATGCCGCTTCTGTACAATTATTTCATAAGAACACAAATGCCCTGGCCGGCGGCATGCTTACCAAACCGAACGGCGATTTCGATATTCTCAACCTTTCTACTACCGATACATTCCGGCTGGAGGCTACGGCCATCGGTTATGCAAAACAGGAATTGATCATCTTTTTTGATAAAACCACCAAAGGCGACGTAGTGGAGAAAGATCTTGGAAATATTAAACTCACCGCTGAATCGCAATATCTGGGCTCGGTAACTGTTGTGGCTCAAAAGCCGGCCCTGCAAATGGGCATCGACCGCAAAACATTCGACGTAGAAAAGAACCTTGCATCGGCAGGGGGTACGGGTATCGATGTAATGCGCAATATTCCTTCCGTTACTGTAGATGTCGACGGCAATATATTATTGCGGAACAATTCGCCCCAGATCTTCGTTGATGGCCGTCCTACCATACTTACCCTCGATCAGATCCCGGCCGATAACATTGAAAGGGTAGAACTGATCACCAATCCATCTGCGAAATTCGATGCAGCCAGCACCGGCGGTATCATTAATGTTGTGCTGAAAAAAAATAAAAAACTTGGCCTGAATGGTCTTGTAAGCGCAGGCATCGGGTCGCCTGAAATTTACAATGGCAATGCGGCGCTCAACTTACGCCAGGGCAAATTCAATTTTTTTGTGAGCGGAAATTACAATCAATCGGGCGGGCGGCCGAAATCGGAAACGTATCGCATCAATAAACAAAATGGCATTGTAGAGAACTACTTCAACCAGTTTGCGTTCAGCGACCGCACCCGCCGTTTTTATTCCGTTCGTTTTGGGATGGATTTCTTTTTAGATAACCGCAATACGTTTACGCTTACCCAAAACTTTGGCGCCGGCCGAAATGCCAACTATGAAGAACAAAACCAGGAATATCTCGACATTAACCAACAGGCAGAACATTTTGGTTTTCGTACATCAGACAACCGCTCGAACAACCAGCGCAGCGGCACGCAGTTAATATTCAAACATAATTTTGTCGAAAGCGGAAAATCGATCAGCGCCGATATCAATTATAACTATGGCAACAATGATGACAATACGAATATCCTGAACACCTATTCGTATCCCGATGGCAGCCAGTATGCCGCCGACAGCCGGGTACGCAACAGCGGAACGGGCAGCAATAACCAGGTCACCATTCAGGTTGATTATGTTGATCCCAACGGCGAGAACGACAAACTCGAAACCGGTGTTCGTACTTATATCAACGACTTCAACAGTATCTTCAATGCGTTTTCGTTAAACAACGGCGGCGAAACCAAATTACCGTTGAGCAATAATTACAAGTATCGCGAAATGGTGAATGCCGCTTATGTAACCTACACCGGTAAAGTGCTGGGAATCGGTTACCAGGCCGGTTTGCGTGCCGAGCATTCAAAGTTTGATGGCGAACTGGTTGACAGCGCCCGCAAATTTGGCTACCAGTTTCCCAAACAACTAAGTAATATATTCGATGCCCTGTTTCCCAGTTTGTATTTGAGTAAAACGGTAGGGGAAGGACAGGAAATACAATTGAATTACAGCCGCCGCATCCGTCGTCCCAATTTCTGGCACCTGAACCCGTTTGTAGATATAAACGACCCGTTGAACATAAGACAGGGTAACCCGGCATTGCGTCCCGAGTTCACTAATTCATTTGAATTCAACTATAATAAAACATATAACTCGGGCAGCTTTTTGGGCGTTATCTACTTCCGCAATACCGAAGGCGATATCACACGTTACAGCGATACTATTACGGCAGCCCAGTACCAGCAACTGAACAATGCAGCCATCGACCCCAGCGCAATCTTAAATACATTCATAAATGCCCAATACCAGAACAGGTGGGGATCAGAGTTGACGTTACAGCAAAAGCTGGGGCAGCACCTTGATATTACGCCAACCATCAATTTGCAATACAAAAAGGTGGTATCGAATGTCAACAATATCGATCTCAGCAATGAAGGGTTTAACATGGAAGCGAAGCTGATCATCAATTACCGCCTTGCGGCCAGATCGGCATTCCTGAACAAATGGAGTTTCCAGACTACCGCCGGTTATGAATCACCGGAAGTTGTTCCGCAGGGAAAACGCAAGGAAATGTATGGAGTAGACCTGGGAATACGGAAAGATTTCATGAAGAACAAAGCGTCGTTTACATTCAATATAAACGACCTGTTCAACTCGAGAAGACGGGGTTTTATAACCGATACCGAAAGTTTTTACCAGGATTCGTACCGCCGCTGGAATGTGCGCAGCTTCAGGGCTACGTTCACGTATAAATTCGGGAAGACCGACTTCCAGTTATTCAAACGCCATGGAGGCAACAACCACGAAGAAAATATGGAAAGGGAATAAATTCCGGCAACAGGTTCCAGGTTACAGGGCGTACATGATATCGATTGTATTTACCTGTATCCTGAAACCTGGTTACCAGTTTTCAGCGAACGAAATCGACATACATATAACGGAAATTGATCACCATCTCATTAAACTGGTTCATGATATCCTGCCCAAAGTTTCCGTAGTATAACTTATCCTTGGGCGTGGTACTGGTTGTTTTAACCGAAACATCTTTTAACACGGCGGTTTGTCCGGCCACGTTGATCTCGATCTGCGGCACCCGGTATGCTTTGGTTTTTGTGACGCCGCCAGCGCCGCCGATCTGCATATCGAATGATTTGGCTGCCGAATCGATCAGTTTTTTATAATCGCGGTAAAATGGTTCGTTCAAAAAAGTGAACTGGGCGCCGGTATCGAAAGTAAATGCCAGCGTATCGGTATTATAAGCCACCGTGATCACCGGTAATAACTCGTCTACGCCAAAATTGCGAATGTTGCGGTCAACCGCGGTTTGCGGAATTACCAGCTTGTTCTTATTGATCCTTATTTCCTGCAATTGTTCGATAATAGGGAACCCGATTATTCCTTTGATGGTATAAACACCACGGCCAAAAGAAAGCGCGCTATCGGGAAACACCATGAATACGGCGTTTTTGATAATGATGTTGCCGAGTTTCAAATCATCGGCGATGGCGAGGTTGGCATTCACCTGCAAACCGGTTATGGCCCGTACTTTAAACTTCACATTCAGCATGCGCAGGTTCGACTTACGTGCATATGATTCCGTTATAACCGACAAGTTTGCGCCTGTATCAAAAACAAAATCAAAAGTGCTGTCGGCAATACGTACGGGAATATTGATCAGTCCGGCCAGGTCGCGGCGATAGGGTATTGTCGTTTCGGTGCTGATGGCGGTAGTTTGGGGCGGAACGTTTTGCAGGCCTTTCCAGATTCGATCTGAATTGCGGGCGTCATCACGTTCATCGGCCGTCAATGCATGTTTGTATTTGCGCAGCAACAACTGTGTGGTTAAATGGGCATCGCGGTATTGGTACAGTTTAACATGGTTATCGATCTTTTTCATCAGCAGGTTGCCGGCCTGGGCATCGGTAAGTTGTTTTTTATGCTTTCCGAGCAAAATGGCAATCTCATCGTTGGAGGTTGTGAGATCGTGAAAAAAATTATGTAAGAAGGCCTGGTAATAGAGTTTTCGCCAGGCGGGTAACTGGTTGTATGTATTGCTTTGCATTTCGCGTTTCAGCGCAAAAAAATGGCGATGCCGCAACAAACTGTCGAGCTTTTTTGTATCTGTAGCGAATACCGCGGTGCTGATAAATAAACAAACAACGAATAAAAATTTGTGCATGGTCTCAAAGTTAAGCGGAAGAGGTATAAGCCCCAAAGCCGCCGTCGCGTTAAAGTCACAACATTATATAAGTCTTAACTATCTTTGCTCCTGTTATGATAAAAAGTGAATTGATCAACGAACTTATACGAACACGCCGGAGTGTGTTTACCCCACAATTTGAGCCGGGAAAAGTTATTCCCGATGAAATTATCTGGCAGGCGCTGGAGAATGCCAACTGGGCGCCCAACCATAAATTCACGGAACCCTGGCGGTTTACGGTTTTTACGGGGAACGGCTTGCAAAAACTGGCCGAACAACAGGCTGAGATCTATAAAAAATACGCCGGCGCCAAATTCAAACAAAACAAATATGAACAGATGCTGGTAACGCCGCAGCAGTGTTCGCATGTTATTGCCATTGGCTGTAAGCGGCATGCCGACCAGTTGCCTGAGATCGAAGAAATTGCGGCGGTGGCCTGTGCGGTGCAGAATATTTACTTAACGGTTTCGGCATATGACGGCCTCGGCGGTTACTGGAGCACCGGCGGAATTACGTTTATTGAAGAAGCCAAAGCGTTATTTGATCTGGGCGCCGATGACAAACTGATGGGTTTCTTTTACCTGGGTTATGTTAAGGTTCCATCTGTTTCGGGCAAACGAAAACCGGTGCAGGAGAAAGTGACATGGGTAATTTGATAATGGGATAATGGGATAATGAAATACAAAGTGGCTCGTGGATGTTAAGCGGGATCTTACTGATTTGTGGCTTTATCGATAACCGAATTTACCAAAAGGGTAGAACTGCGTGGGAATTCCGGCGCTTGCCGATGGCCGGGTTTCAGCCAGCTGTAGTGTTTTTATGGGGTTTCAGGCAGAATCTGCTGCGATGCGGGCGATTTTAAAAACCCTGAAACTGCCAGGATTGTAATAAACCGCATGCGGGAACAATTCAATTGAAATTTTTGAACCGTTTGTTGCTGCGGTAGCTGAGCCAGATAAAAACTACGGGCACTAACAGAATTAAAATCAGGGATATTAAACCAAGCATAGACTGAATTTACCAGGATTTGGATCGATTATTTAACGAAGATAGCCTTAGTTTAGTATAAGTATTTTCCCTAAAGCCGGCTAAATATGAATTTAAACCGGTTTAATTGATCTGCATCATGTTTTTATTGAAAATGCACCCCCATTATTTATTATTCCTCAGTGATACATAAACACGTTTAGCGGGTTTTCAATTACCTCGCAAATCCATCTGAGAAAACGGGCTGCATCGGCGCCATCGATCAAACGGTGATCATAACTAAGAGATAATGGAAGCATTGGTTTTGGTTTAAATTCCCCGTCTTCAAATACAGGCTGTATTTTTGCCCTTGCCACTCCTAAAATCGCAACCTGCGGATGGTAAATAAGTTGGGTAAACTGGGTACCGCCAATGCTGCCTACATTTGAAATAGCAAAGCTTCCGCCGTTCAATTCATCGGCGGATAATTTCCCGTTTCGCGCCTTTTCAGATAATTCCGTCAATTCAACAGAGATATCGATCAGATTTTTTTTATCAACATTGCGAACAACAGGAATAAGCAGCCCTCTTTCAGTATCTACAGCCACGCCAATGTGTATATATTTTTTAAGGATCAGCTCTTCATTTCCGGTATCAATCGACGCATTGAATTTCGGAAACTCTTTTAACGCTTCAGCCAGGATCTTTAATAAAACTCCTGTAATAGTTAACCTGCCGCCTTTCTCTTCAGCTAAATGATTCTTTTGTTTTACCAATTCTTCAACTTTAGCGATCTCCGCCTCATCAAAATGCGTAACATGTGGAATAATTCGCCATGATGCCGCGGTTCTTTTTGCCGTTGCTTTTCGAATACCTTTTAGCCGGCTCTTCTCAATTTCCCCCCATTGCGAAAAATCAGGTAGTCCTTCAGGGCCGGCAGCGCCTTTTAGTTTACCCTGAATTATTTCTCTGGCATATGTTATTACATCTTCTTCTACAATTTTTTCCTGTGGTCCTCGCCCCTTTATGTCATTTATATCAATTCCCAATTCTCTTGCCAGTCTTAACGCATTGGGAATTGCAGCAATGCCTTCCGAAGGTGCTTTTTCTGCCTGTTCTTTCTTTTCCTGTGATCTCTCCTTTTCAATTTCAGGTTTCTTTTCAAGTTCGCCTTCATCTACAGGTTCAGGTTCCTTTATTTCGGACTTTTCATCTTTTTCTTTTATTTCTTTCTGAGGTTGTTCCTGTTTTTCCTGTATTTCGGTATCAAGGATCAATATCACTTCACCCGGTTTTATTTCTGCATCTTTTTGCACTTTAATAGCCTTTACTTTACCTGATTCTTCAGAAGGCACTTCAACAGAAGCCTTATCGCTTTCAACGATAATAACAGACTGTCCTTTTTCAATTTCGCTTCCTTCCTGTACCAATATATCTGTTACAGTAGCCGATTCAACACCTTCTGCCACCTGGGGTAATTTTATTTCTTTCTCCATAAATTAATTTCATTTTTGAATGCCTGCATGCTGCACCTCACAACGGGTCTGCAGGGTTAGTAATTTTTCTGTCAATTCCCAAAACCTCCATTGCTTTCCCTAATTCCTCTTTATCAAACATTCCTTCTTCAAATAATCCGTACAGGGTAACGAAAACAATATGCCTGGCGTCTACTTCAAAAAAGTTGCGCAATGCCGCATTGGTATCGCTTCTGCCGAAACCGTCTGTTCCCAATGCAATAAACTTTCCCGGAAACCATTTGGCAACGGACAGCGGCAATGCTTTCAGGTAATCGCACGCAGCAACAAATATTTTCTTCCCGCTATTTTTCGTTGTATCGGTTGGAAAAAATTTTTCTATATGCGATCTCAAACTGAATTGCCCGTCAGACAGCCTGTTACCATGCTCAACATTATTGGCATTATCGTATAACTGTTTATAGCTCGTAACGCTCCAAACAGCAGCGTGTAAATTGAATTGTGCTTCCAGCATCTGTGCTGCTTTTATTACTTCGGGCAATATAGCTCCGCTACCCAAAAGATTTATAGAAACACTTCCTTCATTTTCTATTGAAGATCTGTTATAACAATACATACCATTTATAATATCCGCATCAATTCCTTCTTCGTTTGGTTTTGGAGGCATTTCGTAGGCATCGTTCATAATAGTAATATAATAGATCCAATCCTTTGCTTCAACAAACATATTCTTTATGCCTTCTCTTATTATCACGGCCAATTCATACGCAAAGGCCGGATCGTACGCTTTAACGTTGGGATATGCCAACGCAAATACATGGCTTTGTCCGTCGCAATGCTGCAATCCTTCGCCTGCAAGTGAAGTTCTGCCCGAAACACCGCCAATCATAAACCCTCTTGCACGCGCATCTGCGGCGGCCCATACAAGATCGCCGATCCGCTGGAACCCAAACATCGAATAGAAGAAAAAAACCGGAATAACAGGCAGGCCGTGATTTGCATAGGCCGTACCCGCCGCTATAAATGTCGCCATTGAACCGGCTTCAGTGATACCTTCTTCAATTATAACCCCATTTTTTTCCTCTTTATAATGAAGCAGATTTTCTTTATCAACAGGTTCATAATTTTGTTCAACGGCTGTATAAATTCCTGCCTGGCTGAATAATGAATCCAAGCCAAATGTGCGCGATTCATCCGGAATAACAGGCACAATGTACTTGCCGGCATTTTTATCTTTAAGCAATGCCGAAAGCAGCTGAATCATTACAATAGTTGTAGGCGCCTTCCTGTTATTAGACCCTTCATTGAACTTTTCAAATATTTTTTCTTCAGGCATTTGTAAAGGCTGGCTTTTGTTTTTCCGTTCAGGTAAAAAACCGCCCAGTTTTTTTCTGCATGCTACCAGGTATTTATATTCTTCACTATTCTCAGGAGGTAAATAGTAAGGAACATTTTGGATATCTTCGTCTTTTACAGGTACGCCAAATCTATCTCTGAAATATTTAAGTTCATCTTCATCAAGTATCTTTTGCTGGTGTGCAATATTGCTTGCTTCGCCCGCTTTTCCCTGGCCGTATCCTTTTACAGTTTGGGCAAGAATAACCGTTGGGCCTTCTTCATTTTCGATGGCCGCTTTATATGCCTGATAAATTTTTACCGGATCGTGACCGCCCGGCCGAAGTTTTTGTAAGTCTTCATCAGACAGTGTCGATGCAAGTTCTTTCAGGTTTTCGTTTTGTTTGAAAAAATGCTCACGAAAATAACCGATGTCTGAGGCCGCATATGTTTGCATTTGGCCGTCTGGTGTTTTATTGAGCGCCTCAATAAGTATTCCGTCCCTGTCTTTTTCAAACAGGGCATCCCATTCTCTTCCCCATAAAACTTTAATTACTTTCCATCCGGCGCCCCTGAAAATGGCTTCCAGTTCCTGAATAATTTTTCCGTTACCACGTACAGGGCCATCGAGCCTTTGAAGGTTGCAGTTTATGACAAAAATGAGATTATTCAATTTTTCTCTTGCTGCCAAAGTAATTGCACCAAGCGATTCAGGTTCGTCCATTTCGCCATCTCCTATAAATGCCCAAATATGCTGTGGGCATTTTTCTTTGAGACCTCTGTTTTCAAGATACCTGCAAAACCGTGCCTGGTAAATGGCCTGTATAGGCGTAAGCCCCATCGATACGGTGGGAAATTGCCAGTAATTACTCATTAACCGTGGGTGCGGATAGGAGGAGAGGGCTTTACCTGATTGCACTTCCAGACGAAAATTATTCAGGGTTTCTTCATCAAATCTTCTTTCTACGAAAGAGCGGGCATAAACCCCGGGTGCAGCATGCCCCTGAAAATAGATCATGTCGGCTTCACCATTGGTAATTTTAAAAAAATGGTTGAAGCCAACTTCAAACAGATCTGCAGTTGAGGAGTAGGTTGAAATATGCCCGCCAATACCTTTATTCTTTTTGTTAGCTTTTACCACCATTGCCATCGCATTCCAGCGAATAATGGCGGAAAGTTTGTATTCAATCTCTTCGTTTCCGGGATATTCCTCTTCGTTGGCCGCCAGTACCGTATTGACATAAGGGGAATGCATTTGTTCTAAACCCGGAATATTGTTTTCTGCCGCGCAGTCTTCGAGTAAACGCAATATTTCCCTGGCTCTTTCTACAGATTCATGCTGTATGATCCATTGAAATGAACTTAACCATTCCTGGTTTTCTAAAGCATACTCCCGGTGAGTTATCATTGGAAATTTTTTTTAACGATAATAATTACAGCTATGTCATGCAATGATCCTGCCATCGAAAACCCGGGAAGGGCCGATACTTCAATGGTATAATTATAGCAGCAATTAGATGCCATTTGGCAGTATTAGCAGTATTATTAATATGGGGATAGTATTACACAGCCAGGAAGCCGGCAGTTAAAGCGTATCCGAAGCAGCATCTTACAAAGGGCGAAGCACCAGAGTTGATAAGGAAAATATAAGTGAACTGATCTCCATACCACAGGCTACCCGCATTTAAAAAAATGGCAGGGGCGTCTGAAGTACCCCTGCCTTAATTAAACAAACAACTGAACGGTTTAAAATATTAATCGAATGCTAAAATATCCGAGGTCTGGCGGGCTATTTGCTCTTTCACATGTTGCTTTAACCCCAAACCGTTAAAGTGAGCATTAATATCCTTAACTGCAGCTTCTGCGGCCTGCATATCACCTGCCCGCTGGTACGATTTGGCCAGCATGTGCATGGCCAGGTGGGTAGTAATGTTATCTAATCCGCGTCCTGATTTGGATTTATCAATTACAGTTCTAAGCAACGCCTGCCCCCATTCGAAGTCGGGCCTACGGATATGAACCCTTTTTTCAGCAGTAATAGTTTTGAATGTACGTTGGGCATTTACACCTTTAATAAACTGTACATATACTGCAAGGGGGTGATCCTTGAATTTGTCGCTAAGTAATATATCCAGCGAATCATTTGCTTTTTGCAGGTAAGGTGCGTCGGACCCCATGAGAGCCAAAAGGTAACCAACATCGTTATTCAACATTATCATGGCTAATTCATTGTCCTCGACAGTGACCGGGTTGTTTACACGTATTGACAGCGTATCGGAAACGATGCGGGAGCCATCCCGGAGATAGTAAACAGCCCGCAATTGGTAATTGCCTGCCTGATCAAAAATAAATCCATTTTTACCGAAGCCAATATAAGAACTTTGATAAATGGCCGGATTTGACCCGTTCAAAACGGTATAACCTGGCTCGGCATCCATTTCAATTATAGGTTCATAAACCAGCGTTTCACCGCCGGGCTTCTTGATCCCAATTGTAATAAACCCGAAATCAGCGTACAGGTTATTGATAACCTGCTGATTCATCATGCTGGTAGTTCTAAGTTGTGTTTCGAGGTAAACCGGTTCGCCCAGCAAAAATGATCGATAGGCTTCCAGCTTCAGAACCAGGCTTGAGTTGTTTTCAACATTATCTTCAAACAGGGCCCCTATGTCAAATGCAGTAATTCTTTGTGAAAAAGGATTTCTGCTTTTTATAAGATTAAGCCTGGCCCCATGACGTAAATGCGTTAGCTCTACGGGATCGAACTGGAACGAGAATGCATTCCAGAAAGCAGATGGCCCGCCCGGATAAAACCGCGGATAGTTCATCCAGGAAAGCGAATCGGAAATATTGGGTTTGGGCGGTGTTGCATAACTTTTTTGCCAGGTATGCTGCAGATTAAAACAATGCCCCAGCTCATGTACGCAGGTGTACAATTGCTGCCTATATTTTTCAGGATCCGCTCCCGCCATATCTTTGTAAAATACGGCACATGCATGTTGTTGCAACCCTGGCCCGTTAAACTTAATACCCTGTAATTTGGGGCCGAAACTATGTTCGTGCGCATGCAGTAACCAAATAGCCCATTCCGGTTTATCTTCGTAAACACTGAAGTGGTTGATCATGGCAGTGTACAGTTCTGCATTTGTCCATTTGGCTTCAGGGCCTTTTAATTCAAGTGGAATAAAGTTGGATATTCCGGAAGAGATCATATCCACGCCGGCTTCCAGATAGGTTGAATTGATCGAAAGCACCCGTTCGGGCCCGCCTGCGGGCAATGAGCCGGTGTTATATGCAGCAAAAGGAGTTACACCTTCAATACAATCCTGCTCCAGTTGAGCTGTGCGAAAAGACCTGCCGGTATTGTTGCAAACATACATGGCGCCTGGTGTATTGGTGCTTATATGATACCATTGCATAATAGCGGGCGACAAAGCCTGAAATACAGGTGTTTGTTTAAGAATGATCCTAAGCCTTGTAAACGATGTTGGCCAGGTAGTTTTTGCCGTTGTAATAATAGTGATCAGTCCATCGGCTATTTTGGTATTGATGCTATCAGCCTGAAAAGAGCCGAAATAGGTTTGGTTTGACCAGAAATCAAAAAATAATCACCGCTTACTTTTAGTAATGGATTAAATCCGTCAATATCAATTCTCAATACAATTTCAAAAGGCCCGAACCGGCCGGTATAACTGCCGAATACTTTATTTTTTTCAATAGGGAGCGGAACTTTTTTTTCAACTACCAACTCAACGGCTTCCACACCTTCTTCCAATTCAATTTCTTCCTCAACTAACGGCGCCATTAAAGTTTCTTCCATTTCACGAAAAGCGGGCCTCTCTTTTTTTTCAGCCAATTCTTTTTTTTCTTTTGCACCAATCTTTACTTTCTTGGTGGCAGGTGTAGAAAATGTTTCGCCAATAGATGCGGCTACCGATGAAAGAGTGGGGGAATTGGGCTCAGCCAACGCATTGGAGTGCCCATTAGTTTGCAAATAGCTCATAAGTAATGTAATTAAATTTAAACAAACATTACACCACTTCGCAGGTGAGGTTTGCGCTTCATTTCAGGAGAATGAAGAACCGCATTAGGAAGATAAGAGGAGGCTTCAGGATTAAAAAAGGAAGAGTACAAATGGGGTGTAAAGGTACTGGCAAAATAAAGTCAAATGCAAAAATACTTTTGTCTTAACTTATAAAATATTTTAGAAAACTTATTCTTCAAATAAAGACCTTTTACGCATCCATCATTCCTATTGTATTATTTTCAATTCAGTAAGAGATACGCTTGAATCATTAATTGAAATGATCAGTTCCAGAAATGTAACACTTGTTACTCAAACCATTTAGTTTACATTCCTGTTATAAGCAATTGGGGCTATTCAAAAAGTCGTTACAAAAATACAATGTGCATAATTTTATAGTATAATAAGGTCTTAACTTCAAAATACTGCATTTGAGTGAAATTAAAACAACAGGCATACCTGATGAAAACTACACTTATATATACATGTGAGACACAGTAAGAAAAAAAAAGACAGTGTTCACCGTTAGTAATTTGGTTCTCATTGCTAAGATTTCGACCGCGGTCATTCCCGAAATTTTACAGCAGACTAATGCCTTGAAAACCGCCTTTTTTTCTATGAAGGATATGTGTATTTTAGTTAATCTTTCTCTGAAGTGCAGAAAACCATGAAAACAAAACAACGCTCAACCTCGTTTTTCTTTTTGGAAAAACATTTGCCTGTTATATAGGCCCTGCTTTGATCTTTTATCAACTTGATTTTATAATTAATATTATGTTAAATAGAATAGCAGGAACAAAAGGCAAAGAATATAAAGTCCTTCCTGCGCCCGGTAAGTAAAAAGTAATGGTTCTGAATAAGTGAATCCGAAACGTAAACCCAAACGGGTTGCATGTTCCTTTTTCGCTATTCATTCCCGGAACCGGAATGTCATCATTGTTCCGCTGTTCAGAGGGAATACTTCCCAACATAATAGTAGTGTACTAACACTGTTCCCCTACTTTAAGCAAGTTAATTACAACCTGATAGTAAGATACTCCTATTTCCCATTATTAGAAATGGGAAAAAAAGCGATTGCCATTCCCTTAACCGTACTTTATCTAGAATTTAACCCTTATGAAAAACATTCATCTGATCTTTATTTTTTTACTATCCGGTATTCTTATTTCAACAGCCTCGCATGGCCAAACCAGTTGGAAAGGCACCGTAAGCAGCTCCTGGAACACGGCAGCCAACTGGACTTCCGGTGTGCCCTCTTCGGGTGTAAATGTGATTATCGGAGATGAAAACTTTACAGGTAGTTATCAACCCTCCATTTCAACGCCTTCAGCCTGTTCGTCGCTTACAGTAGGCGGTGAAAAAGCGGCTACGCTTACGATCGGTAAGAACCTTACCGTAGCAGGCGCACTTACCATAACCAGCAATGGCACGGTTTCGCATGGCAAAGGCTCCGTTACCCTTTCGGGGAATTTAAGCAATAGCGGTACCTATACTACTACCAGTAACAATGCATCGATGAATTTTAGTGGGACTGCTCAAACGATCAGCGGCGCTGTTACTTCAACTTTCAGGAAAATGACCATCAATACGGGCAGCGTTGTAACCTTGGCCGCCAATATAACGGTAAGCGGCAACGGTAGCCAGCTTTTGGTAAACGGTACCCTGCAGCCGGGTGGATCACCCACCTTCCAGGCAACGGTTACCACACTGGTGGTAAATCCCAATGGCGTACTGAAAGTAAATGCCGCCACATTTGCCGCCAACTATTCAGCATCGAATGTTATATTAAATGCAGGCAGCATAGTAGAATACAGCGCTACGGCGGTTAACCAAACCATCAGCCATACGCTTACTTATGCCACCTTAAGGATCAGCGGCTCAGGAATAAAATCATTGAGTGGCAATCTGCCGGCATTGAATTCATCCAACGCTTCGGAAGGAAATATTTATGTAAACGCCGGCACGCTCGACCTGGGCGCCTATACAGCCAATCGGGGCACATCGGTTGCAGGCGGCACAATCAGTGTAGCCAACGGTGCCGTATTGAAGATCGGCGGCACAAACAGTTTTCCGGTAAACTATGCCGGCAATACATTGAGTTTGACAAGTACAGTGGAATATTCCGGCGCCAACCAAACCGTTTCGGCCAAAACCTATGGAAATCTTACATTAAGCAGTTCGGGCGGCACAGCACTAAAAACAATGCCTGCCACCGCGCTTACAATTGCCGGTAACCTTACCAGCACCCTTGGGCACGGGCACTGCGGTAAATTTTACAGCAGCTTCGGCTGTTTCAGTAAGCGGTAATGTGAGGATCGACGCCGGCACCACCTTCAATGGCGGGAGTTATATGCATACCATTACCGGCAACTGGGTAAACAATGGAACCTTTACAGGCAGCACCAGTACCATTACCTTCACAGCCGACGGTGCTGCTATCAGCGGCAACGGAACCAATAGTTTTAATAACCTTGATTTCAATGCGTCAAACATCACCGCGGCTACCGGCCTTAACTTTACCGTTTCAGGTAACTTAAGCACTTCAGGCTCGGGATCATTTACGCATTCCGGTGGCACCATTACCTTTACCGGCACCGGTAAATCCATCGTTGGCACAGGCATTTCATTCGATAATCTTACAGTATCCGGCTCCCTTTCAACAGAATCTTCTTTTGCCATTACCGGTAACCTGGCTGTAAGCAATGCTTTCACCAGCACCGGCGGAACAGTTACCATGCCCGGCAAATCGAAAACGATCAGCGGCAATGGCATCATTTCGTTTACAGGACTGGCCATAACAGGAGCAATTACCACCAACGCCAATATTTCCATTTCCGGGTCAATCGATGTAAGTGGCACGTTTAGCGCATCGGCTGGTACAACAACTTTTACCAACGCCTCCACATTGAACGGTACTGCCAATTTGAACAATGTAACCCTTAACGGTACCTCCTTACAGCTTTCTACCAATGCGGTGCTTGGTATTGCCGGTACCTATTCAGTAGCAGCCGGCTCATTAAATGTAACCAGCACCATTCCCAATACCGTTAACTTTAATGGCTCAGTTGCCCAAAATATCAATGGCGGCACCTACCATCACCTTATATTGTCAGGAGGCAATACCAAAACAGCAACAGGCGCTGTTACCGCCAATGGCGATATTGCCCTTAACAGCGGCACTACGTTTGCTGCGGGCAGTTATACGCATACTGTATATGGCAACTGGAACAATAACGGCAGCTTTACCGCGGGCTCCGGCGCTATTGCTTTTGCAGGATCAGCTGCCAACAACATAAGCGGTAACACTATATTTAATATACTTACTATTAATAAATCATCGGCCACTGCACAGGTTAGGCTGCAAAGCAATATCAGCACACCGGTTTTAAATATGACCAGCGGAATGATGCTTACCGGAATCAACACCGTAACCATTACCGGTTCGCGGACCGGCAATGGCATAATTCTGGGAAATATTCAGCGCACACACAACTTCACCACAGGCACGGCTTATGCTTTTGAAGGGCCGCAGAACACCATCACTTTTTCAGGTGTTTCGGGTGTAAGCAGTATTTCCGTATCGGTCAGAAGCGGCAGTACCGGCGATTTCCCTAATAATGGTTCAATAAACAGGGTATATAATATTTCAATCCCTTCAGGCAGCTATACAGCGGTACTGCGCCTGCATTATGAAGACAATGAACTGAATGGTAATGAAGAAGAGGCGATGATGCTGTGGAATTACAACGCTTCATGGACAGCATCGGGCAAAAGCGCTAACAGTGCCGCGTTCAATTATGTAGAGAAAAGCGATCTTACTTCGTTGAACGGTCGCTGGACGCTGTCAGATAATGCTAACGTAGTCCGGTGGAATGGTTCTGTAAGCAGCGACTGGAATACCGCCGCCAACTGGACATCGACAACAGGCCCGTCGGCCACACCGCCAACCGCTATCGACATAGTCGAAATCGGCACGGCTGCATTTATCAATCAACCGGTGATCAGCACCAATGCAACGGTTAAGAATATAACTTTCGGAAGTGCACAGGCGGTTACCCTCACCCTTGCCCCCGGCGGTTCGCTCATCTCGTCAGGTAATATCAATGGTAGCTGGAACAGTAATGTTACCCATACCATTCAAACAGGCGCGCAATCGCTCACCATCAACGGTGATTTACAACTGGGCGACGGTACAGCAGGTCATGCCATTGACCTGCATATTGGATCAGGATCGGTAAATATCACGGGAACGCTTACACAAACCAGCGGAGCTAATGTGGTGTTTTCAGGCAACGGTACTTTGTATATCGGCAGTGATTTCGATCATAGCAGCGGCACCCTAACGCCCGGGAATGGCACGGTAATATACAATGGCAGTCATACCCAGCACATTGCCGGCATCGGATACAACCACCTGCACATAAATAAAAGCGGCGGTATCGCCAATATCACTACAGGCGTTACCATTGCAGGCAACCTGGCCGTTAACGCGGGTGAGCTGAATGTAGATGCGGCCACTACAGTGACCGGTGATGTAACAATTGCCAGTGACGCCATCATGGATGGCGCTAACGTTACCCTGCTTGTAGGCGGCAATTGGGAAAACAATGGTACGTTCAAAGCTTCGGTTGGCACTATCACTTTTAATGGAACCGGTACCCAATCGATTACTGCTTCCACATTCAATAATTTTACCGTCAATAAACCTTCGGGCGCAGCATCCCTGACCGGTAACATAAGGGTAAACGGAAATACGACAATAACTGCCGGCACTATGGATCTGGCTACATATACCGCAAACCGCAGCTCATCGGGCGGAACACTTACCATTAGCAACGGCGCCATACTGAAGCTGGCGGGCGCCGGCAACTTCCCTGCCGGCTATGCAGTAAATGCGCTTGCAACCAACAGTACCGTACAGTATAATGGTACAACAACCCAAAACATTGCGGGTGTTGCCTATGGCAATCTCTTAATAAACAATGGAGGCTCCAACAATAAAACATTGGCAGCTTCAACAAGCGTAAATGGCGACCTGAACATTGCAGCCGGCGCTGCTCTCAATGCCGGTGCCTATACCCTGTCGCTTTTTGGTAACTGGATCAATAACGGCACTTTCATTCCGTCAACCGGCACGCTCCTGTTGAACGGCGCCGGCAAAACCATTACGGGCAATTCCGTTTTTAACCGGGTAACCGTGTATGGAAGCTATACTGTTGCCAACAGCGATATTACTTTTAATGGGCTCATGTTCATTACAGGCACCGGTTCTTTCTCGTGCGGTAATGGTACAATGACGGTAAACGGCGATCTTACCAACAGTGGCACCTTGACCAGTACAGGTGTTACCACTTTTACAGGTACTACCCTGCAAACCATTCGTTTGTTAGGCGCCATGGTCACCAACTCGTACGGCGTCATCAATTTTAACGGCAACGTATCACCCGTTTTGAACTCAACGAGCGCGCCAACCTATGCCAACCTGAACATCAACAATACCGCCGGTATTAATCCCAGTGTAAACTGGACGGTACTCGTATCCTGCACTGTGGGCAACGGCGCTGCATTCAACGGCGGCGTATCAACGCATACCATGGCCGGCGCCTTTACTAATAATGGTACCGTTACCAGCACGGGCACATTGAATTTTGCGCCTTCTTCGGCAGTTACCGTAAACCTCGGCAGCAATTTCAGCAGCACCGGAACTGTTGTATTCGGCGGGCCCGGCGCTACAACGCTGGCAGGAACACCCACAGCATTAAAAGATGTAGTGATTGCCAACACCAACAGCGCAGGTGTAACCTTCCCTTCCGACTGGACCATAGGCCGTAACCTTACGATCAACAGCAATGCCACATTGAACGGCGGCAACCGCAGCATTACCATAGCAGGTAATATTGAAAGCAACGGAACGCTGAACGGCGGCACTTCTACCTTCATTATGAGTTCAGCCAATGGCCAGGTATCGGGCAGTGCGGCTACGCAGTTCAATCATTTTACAGTAGCAGGAACTACAACCCTGAATTCAGATATACAGGTAGCGGGGAACTTTAGCAATAATGGCGTCTTCGATGCCAGTATAGGTAGTTTGGTAATGAATGGCACCGGAGCAGCTACTATCGGCGGAACTACTAGCCCTTCGCCTATTGGTCAGCTTGCAATAACCAAAAGCGGCAATGCGACAGTGACCCTGGCGAGGAATTTAACCAGCGTTACCAACCTGGATATTTTGAACGGTATGCTGGATGCCGGCGCATATACCATTACACAGGATGCCGGCGGCGGTGCGCTTACCATTAGTAACGGCGGCACGCTCAGGATCGGGGGCACGAACGGTTTGCCTGCTTTTTCTTCGAATACCTTCGATACGTTAAGCACGGTAGATTATGCAGGCAGCACCCAAACCATTGCTGCGGCAACACCTTATGGAAACCTTACCGTTTCGGCAACCGGTACCAAAACACCGGTGGCGGCCTTAACGATATTGAATAATTTTTCATTGACAAATGGCACATTTACCGGCGGCGCATACACGCATACCGTAGGTGGTAACTGGAATATGGCCGGCGGCGTATTTACCAATACCGGCACTACCATATTGATGAATGGAACCGGCACCCAGGACATTTACGCTACCGGTGCCTTCAATAACCTTACATGTAATAAATTAACCGGACAAGTAACCCAAAGCAGCAACGTTGCTGTAAATGGAACCCTGACATTCATCAGTGGTAAAATCTCCATCGGTAATTATAATTTAACTATCGGCAGCGCAGGCTCTATTGCCGGAGCTGCATCAAACACCGGGTATGTTATTGCCAATGGCACCGGTACCCTCATTCAACAGGTAAACAGCGGATCTTCAAAAACTTACCCCGTTGGAACCGCTTCTTATTATTCACCGGCCACCATTGCATTAACAGCATCCTCCACCACCGATAACTTAAGTGTACGGGTAATGAATGCAGTTTATATCAACGGCACGAGCGGCAACCCGGTTACTTCAGGGGTGGTCAACAATACCTGGCTCATCAGCGAAAACACGCCCGGCGGCTCCAATGCCACGGTTACTTTACAATGGCCGCAAAGCCTTGAATTAAGTGGCTTCAGCAGAACAGCATGCAGGCTGGCGCATTTTGTTTCGAATGCATGGGATAACGGGGCGGCCAATCTGTCTGCTTCAGGCGCCAACCCTTATACCGTTAACCGTTCGGCATTCACCAGCTTTTCGCCTTTTATTGTCGCGTCAGACCTTAGTGTATTACCGGTTGTATGGGTATCGGTAAGAGGTCAACGGGAGAACAATGCCAATCAAATTTACTGGACGGTTACCAACGAATACAACAACGCTTATTTTTCGGTAGAAGCCTCAACCGACGGGAATAATTTCCATGAAATTGGAAAAGTTACAGGCCGTAATAACAGGATGGGAACCGAAACGTATCATTTTACAGACAATAATAATACAGCCGTGATGTATTACCGCATTAAACAGGTTGATATAGATGGCAGGCATGAATATTCAAAGATCCTTCGAATCAACAACAGCGCTTCATCGATGCAGGTATCTTACCAAAACCCGGTAAAACAAAACGCCACTTTAACGCTTGAAGTTGACATGAGCAGCCAGGTAATAATGACAGTAATGAACACGGAAGGAAAGCAGTTGCTTAAAAAAGCGGCTTTGCTGCAGGCAGGCAGGAACCAGGTACAGCTCGATCTTTCGCGGTGGCCGGCAGGTGTGTACTACTGCAATATCCACAATACACAATTAGGAGATCAGACTTTAAGGCTCATAAAGGAATAACCTGAACTTTCATCGTTGCCCAAAGGCAACTATCTTCTGAAAATATTTGCCGTCTCTTTGAGAAAGAGTCTCGCCAGCAACGGGACTCTTTTTATTTTCCGGTATCTGGATCTCCTACCGCACGCCACATATTGGCGTTTTTTTATACATGTCTGGCATGATCATGAAGTCATAATGATAACGACTGGCGTTTTTGCTGTATATCTTTCACAGGCACAACCAGGTAAAAGCGATTTTCATAAGATAAAAAAACGCAGCCTGGAAAAGCTGCGTCAAATTGATTGAAAAATTAAACCCTTAAACCCATGCGCACAATTGTTCAGCGCATGAGGTAAAGGTACTTTCCAGTGCTCATTTGGTTAACCCGATCTAATTAAAACAGAATTAAAATACATATTATGCAACCTTCCCATACATGAATGCGTCGCCCGTTGGATATACGGCAAAAAAGAAGTGCCACACCTTGTGGGTGTGGCACTTCTACTATTTCGTGTATGCTTCTTAGTGTTTTCTGTCGATGTTGTTATACTTGTCGGTATACTTGGTTACAGCATCCTGCATTTTTTTGATCTCGGCATCGATGGCTTTAACACCTGCTGCATCTTTCTTTGCTTCAGCCTGGCGTTTCTTTTGTTCCAACTGATTCACTTTTTCTTCATTGATGATGATCAGGAGGTCAAGCGCATTTTTCAGGTTGTCTTTATCTTCCATTTTCAGTTTGCCCTGCGTGTCGAGCAGTTCATCGACCTTCATGAGGTAAGGCAACGCCTGGTCAAACTTCTTTGCGGTTTCAGCGCGTAACTCTTCTTTCTTTTTCAACTGATCAGGTGTCAGTTTTACATTTCCCTGCGGACGAATGTTCTTGTTCTCGTTGTTGATCTCAACGCCCTGGTTGTAATAGATCTGTCCGAGTACCATGCTGGCATTTGCGTAGTCAGGCTTTTTTTCCAGCGTTTTTGTCATTACTTCAATTGCTTTTGCAATGAGCTCTTTGCTGTTGGCCGGGCGTTTGCTGGCATCAGGATCGTAACCGGTCTGGTATAATTCAACACCATAGTTGAACAGGAACAGGTAGTTATCGGGATTTTCCTTGATCACCTGCTCATATTTCTTAAACAGGTCTTCCTTGTTGCCTTTCTCGCGCGCCATGTCAAGTTCAAAACCTGTCCAGAACTGATCCTCGGGATATACTTCGCGGCCCAGTGCAGAGAATTTCGAAGCGTTGGCGATATCATCTTTCCTGCGATAATAGTCGGCCAGCCACTTATAGATCTCTACAAAGCCTTCGCCTTTTGCTTTTGCCTCGGCGATCTTACCATAATAAATGGCTGCATCATCGGGCTTTTGCGCCTTTTCGGCAGAGATACCGGCGTAGAGGGTTGTAGTGGTATCGAGCTTAATGGGGATAATGCCTTTGGAAGACATCAGGTCGAATATGGCCAGTGAATTTTTGAAGTTTACAAACGCGTCGTTGAAGTTGCTGGCATTATAAAAAGAAGCCGCATCTTTTGAATAGCCTGTGTACAGGTCGATCAGCGGAGCGTTGTTATCCAGGGTGAGCTGAATATTTCTTTTTGCCGCATCTTTTTCTTTTGTCTCGAGATCGAGATACGTTTTCATGGCTTCAAAAGCGGTGTTGCGGGCATCGGGTACCGATGATTTCAATGTAGAATCAGCAGCTATAGCACCGTAAACTTTTGCTTTTGTATACCACGCTTCTGAATTTGTTTTGTGCTTTTCCAATGCCAGCACATTATCGATCTCTGTTTTTGCGTCGGTCAGCTTTTTCCTGGACAAGAGGTCCTTCGCCTTTTCGAGTTTCTGGGCCTGTGACAAGAACCCAACTGCAGCAAGCAATGCTGTCAGAAACATTTTTTTCATGTGTTAATATTAATTTGTTTAGCCTATGTGCTTAATAAAACGCACGTCAATTATTCTTTAACCGGCTCATCTTCCGTTCCGGTATCATTACCTTCGCCGGAAGCATCGTCGGCATTCATTTCACTCTCATCAGATGCAATCTCATTGCCATCGGTTGCCTCTGCAATTACATTGCCATCTGCCAGTGCTTCCACTTCGCCATTTTCGCCATTCTCTTCTTCCTCACTATCATCGAGTTTTGTGATGGCGGCGATCTCATCGCCGTCATCGAGGCGAATTAATTTAACACCTTGTGTGTTACGGCCCAGCTCGCTGATACCTCCTGCCGGCATCCGGATGGTCATGCCGCTTTTACAGGTGATCATCAGGTCTTCTTTCTCTGCAACATCGAGCATACCTACCAGCGAACCCGTTTTTTCGGTAACGTTGAGGGTTTTCACTCCTTTTCCGCCCCGGTTGGTGATGGGATATTCTTCCAGTTGCGTTCTTTTTCCGTAACCTTTTTCACTCACAACCAGCACACTACGAGAGTTGTCTTCTTTTGAGACACATATCATGCCAATAACTGCATCATTATCATCATCTACATCGATACCCGATACGCCAATGGCGCCGCGGCCGGTTGCCCGTACTTTTTCTTCGGGGAAGCGAATAGCGCGACCGCTTTTTACGGCCATCATGATCTCGCTGTTGCCGGTTGTTAACCTAGCCACCAGCAGTTCATCGCCTTCCACTATGGTAATGGCATTTACGCCGGTCTTGCGCGGATTGCTGAAATCTTCCAGCACGGTTTTCTTGATGATGCCTTTTTTAGTACACAATACAATATTGTGTTCTTTTACAAAGGTTTCATCTTCGAGGTCTTTGATATCGATGATCGCCCTGATCTTATCATCGGGCGGTAACTGTATCAGGTTCTGGATAGCGCGGCCTTTGGCGGTTTTGTCGCCCTCGGGGATCTCATACACGTTCAGCCAGAAACAGCGGCCTTTTTCGGTAAAGAACAACATGGTGTGGTGCGAAGAGGCCACGAACAGGTGCTCGATATAATCTTCCTCGCGGGTGCGGCCGCCTTTGGCGCCCCGGCCGCCACGGCGCTGGGCGCGGTATTCCGTAGCCGAGGTACGTTTAATATAACCAAGGTGAGAAATGGTGATCACCACATCTTCTTCCTTGATGAGGTCTTTAATACGTACTTCGTTATCGAGGTAAGTGATCTCGGTTTTGCGTACATCGCCGAATTTATCTTTTACCTCGGCCAGTTCTGTTTTGATGATATCGTATCGCATACCTTCATTTCCTAATACTTCACGCAGGTGACCGATCAGTCGCATGAGCTCTTCGAACTCTTCCCTGATCTTATCGCGTTCCATGCCGGTCAACCTTTGCAAACGTAATTCCAGGATGGCGCGGGCCTGAATTTCATCGAGCCCCCAGCCTGCATTGATCAAACTTTCGCGGGCGATCTCCGGTGTGGCCGAAGCGCGGATCATGGCGATCACTTCGTCGAGATGATCGAGAGCGATGAGGTAACCCTGTAACAGATGGGCTTTCTTTTCCGCTTCGCGCAATTCGAATTGCGTGCGGCGAACCACTACTTCATGACGGAACTCCACAAACTCACTGATCATATCTTTTACGTTCAGTGTTTTGGGACGGCCTTTTGAGAGGGCCACGTTGTTGATACCGTATGAAGTTTGTAATTCGGTGAATTTATACAGCTGGTTGATCACCACATTGGCAATAGCATCACGTTTAAGATCTATTACGATACGGGTGCCTTCCTTTGCGTTCGATTCGTTATTGATATGCGCAATGCCTTCGATCACTTTCTCATTTACGAGCTGGCCGATCTTATCGCACAACGCATCGCGGTTCACCTGGTAGGGCACTTCGGTTACGATAATGGTTTCGCGACCGCTGGGTTTGGTGTCGATGGTAAGTTTACCACGCAGCACTACCCTGCCTCTTCCGAAATGCATACCGGCCCGAACGCCTTCCATACCGTAAATGATACCACCGGTTGGGAAGTCGGGGGCTTTGATGTGTAACATCAGTTCATCGATGGTGATCTCGCGGTTATCGATATAGGCAATGCAACCGTCGATCACTTCACTCAGGTTATGCGGCATCATGTTGGTGGCCATACCAACGGCAATTCCACTTGAACCGTTTACCAGCAGGTTGGGAACACGGGCGGGCAAAATGGTTGGTTCCTTTTCCGAGTCGTCGAAGTTGGGTTGAAAGTCGACGGTATCCTTATCGATATCCATCAACATGAATTCAGCCAGCCGGTCGAGCCGGGCCTCGGTATAACGCATGGCCGCGGGGCCATCGCCATCCTGGTTACCATAGTTACCCTGGCCATCTACAAGGGTATACCGCATGCTCCACTCCTGGGCCATACGCACCATGGCGTCGTACACCGATGAGTCGCCATGCGGGTGATATTTACCCAACACCTCTCCTACTACACGCGCCGATTTTTTGTACGCCCTGTTATAGTTCAAACCCAGTTCGTTCATGGCGTACAGGATACGCCGGTGAACCGGTTTCAAACCATCGCGTACATCGGGCAAGGCACGGCTTACGATCACTGACATAGAGTAATCGATGTACGCCGTTTTCATTTGCTCTTCGATATTTACAGGGATAATACGATTCTGATCGTTTGTTTCCTGTGGTGTGAAGTTTTCTTCCATACTTGTTTACAGATATGATTTACATCCGTTTAAAAGTGCTTTGGATGGGGGGCAAAAATACCCTATTTAAGCGTGAAAACCCGGTAATTGAAGGGGTTTTTTAGGCTTAAATTTTATCAACAAATGTTAAGAAATACAGCAGAAGATCACCGGTTACCGGTTACCGGATACGGGGAAAACCAGTTGCAGGTTACAGGGCATACCTACATGACCCGCGCAACCAGGAATGGTACCTGGCAACAGGTAACCAATAGCCGTTAAGAAGAAAGAGAAATCGTTTAAAGTGGCAATTCTATTATGAAGCTGCTCCCCTGCCCTTCGGTACTTTGTACCTGAATGGAGCCATTGGCCTTTTCAACAAATTCTTTGATAAGCACCAGCCCAAGCCCGCTCCCCGACTCATTCTGCGTACCGCGGCGGCTGTATTTTTCCTTGCTGAGGAACAGGCGTTCGCTCATACGGGGCGGCATGCCTATACCGGTATCAGCAACACGTATCACTACCTTTTTGCCGAAGTTGAAGCCATCGACGGTAATACTGCCTTTTTCGGTGAATTTATTGGCATTGGTGAGCAGGTTACGGAGTATGAAGCGTAAGATGTTCTCATCCATATTGAGCTTTACCGCTGCATGTACCTGGTTCACGAGGCGGTTCTCTTTCATGCTGGCCTGAACGGTAACTTCGGTAAACACCTTTTCAACCGCATCTTTCAGCGAGAACATTTCGGACACCAATGACGCCGGCTGCAATTGAATATTCCCCCACTCTACAAGGTTCTCGAGTAAAGCCATGGTGCTGTGAAGCTGGGCACTGCTTACATGTAAAAAATTATTAAAACGATCAGGGTCTATCATTTTATTCTGGTATAACTGGAACAGGCTGACGATCGATGCCAGCGGGCTTCTTACATCATGCGCTATGATGCTGATCATCCGGCGCTGGGTTTCGGTTATGCGTTCCAGCTCCTGGTTCTTCAACCGCAGTTCCATTTGTTTTACCACCTGCTGTCCTATTACCATCAACGCCTGCTGTTGCTCGCTGGTGAGGCTACGGGGAACAGTATCTTTCACACACAGCATACCGAGGTTATTGCCGGCCCCGGTCGTGAGCGGTACGCCGGCATAGAACCGTATTCCCTGTTTTCCGGTAACCATGGGGTTTTGGGCAAAACGGTTATCATTAGTGGCATCAGGTACTATGAAAATATCGCCATTGAGTATCCCATGGCTGCAAAAGGAGGTGTCCCTGGAGGTTTCAGTTAAGTCGATACCCACCCGGGCTTTGAACCATTGCCTTTCGGCATCGATGAGGCTTATAAGCGAAATAGGAGCGTTACATATGGCGGAAGCCAGCTGCACAAGATCGTTGAACTCCTTTTCTTCGGTCGTATCCAGTAGGTTGTACTGGTAAAGGTCGGCCAATCTTAAGTTTTCATTAACAGGTATATCAGCTTTCATTATGCGTTGTTGTGAACGGGTTGGATTATCGGGCATAAAAATGGCATATTGATGTCTTATAAACAATCGTTATATATCCGCTTTGCCCTAATTACAGAAAGGTTTTAAAAGGCGTTACTGGTTACTACCTATGGCAATCAGGTAGTGAATGCGTTATGGTGGAAAACTACTTGCATTTTTAACGTCTCTTTTTATAACTTTCCGGTATGAGTATTTGGTACAATTACTGCCACTTGTTAACTTGCATTATACTGTAATCTGCCTCCCGGTATCCTATTCAAAATCCCAATTAACCATCTGAGCCCGCGACCCGCTGAATAAATTTCGGTTACGAAGTAGCTTAACTACAGCTACCTGCCTGCAATTTTTTTACTGAGTTTTTATAGTTATGAATCAATACCTATTATTACGCGATAACAAGCAAACAGGGCCGTACACAGCGCAACAGCTGGCGGAAAAAGGGTTGAAACCTTATGACCTGGTATGGTTGGAAGGCAAAAGCGCAGCCTGGCGTTATCCCGGTGAGTTGGAAGAACTGAAAGCTTTTGCTCCGGTTGTTGAAGAACAGCCGTACGATCGTTTCTATAAAAAACCGGGTGAGCAGCCAACCCACCAGTCAGCCACAGTACAACAAACCCAACAGGCCAATACCGTGCAGGAAAGCCGGCCTGTAAACAAACAGGTTGAGCAAACCGCCAAACACATCTACGTTACTATGCCCGGCGGCTCAGGCGCTGCTACTGCAGCTACCGCCAAAAAGGAAGAAACAGCCAAACCGGTGGCACAGCAGAACGACAAGAACGCCTCTACTGCTAAAAACACCGAAAAGAAGGCTGCCGCTGCTTCCTATATCATTTCTGAAGAAGACGATGAACTGAACAGCAGCATGCTGAAAGGTTATCAAAGCCGGAAAAAAGAGGATGACGTGATCAATAACGAATTCATGTCGGATTACGAATCCCGGAAGGCGGCTTATTCAAAACATAGATCAACCGGTTCAGCCATACCGGAAACCATTGCCGAAAAACCGGCAGCTTCCAAAAAAGAAAGCCGGGCAACCCCGGCCAGAAAGCAAGAGCAGATCGATTTCAGGGCGTTGGTGGCCGGTTCGGGCAAATACCTGCAGGATAATAAAAACCTTACCCGCGTACTGGTTGCCGTCGTGCTTATCCTCGGCGGGGTAGTCATTGGCCTGGTAATAAACAAAGGCAGCCGCCAGCCCGATACGCAGGCGCTGGAAAGCCTGGTGAAAGAGATCAGGGAACAACAGAGTGGGAAAGCCGGCTCAGGCGCTCCGGCCGTTGAAACCGCCCAAAAGGAAAAAGCGCGCGTTGAAGAGGGCAACGGCAGTAGTGAGTATGATAATAATAACAGTATAGCCGATCCGGCGCCTCAACCGTCCGAGGCTTCGGTAAACAATGATCAAACCCAGCAGGCGCAACGTTCCGTGATCAAAAAGGACAATAATGTAGTTCCGCCGCCACCAAATAATAACCGGTCGATATCCGTATCGGTTTCCAACCCTTCGCAACAGGTAGAAGCAACAACGGCTGTTTTGGAAACCAGAGAAAAGCCCATTAACCACGAAGTGATTGAAAAGGCCCGCAAAAACATTTACGAACAGGTTCGGGCAGAAGCCAGCGCCTTTAAAGTAGGCGTGTTCGGCGGGGTGAGCGATCTCGACATTACTTTGGTGAACAGCAGTCTGTATACGCTCGACCAGGTAGCTGTTGAGGTGAAGTACTTTGGTATGGAAAAGAAGCTGGTAAAAACGCAAACGATCATCTTCAATAATGTTCCACCCGGTAAACGAAGAACACTGGAAGTACCAAAGACCAATCGCGGTATAACCATCGATTACACTGTTACCAGTATTAACTCAAAAGCGCTGGGACTCGCACAGGCCGGGTTCTGAGGAAGATTCTACAGTTATAAAACGTTTTTCCACATTTATTACGTCTGGCATAGTTTTTAGACCTTATAAAGTGTTGGCACAGTTTTTTTAAATGTTATGTGCTTCAAATAACTGATGCAATAACGGGGATTTAAAATCTTGCTTATGGATAAAACTGTTGCCACGTTTATCGGTGTGGTAAGTGTGGTTGTAGGTCTTCATGCCTCGCGCGCCATGCACCAATCAAACATCACGGGTAAAGTATTTTCAGAGAAGGATTCAGTTTGGGTTGTTGCAGTGAACGGAAAAGATTCTTTAAAAACAATGGTGAATAATGGCAGGTTCCGGTTTACGGTAAAGCCAGGGAGTTGGAAGGTAACAGTGGCGCCGCACCATAAAAACGTAGAAGGGAAGATAGTGGAAGCGGTGGAAGGCAGCACCCTCGATATGGGAACGATAATTCTGAATTAAAAATATTAAATAAGGGACGGTTCAAAACCAAAAGAGCTGGTGTTTATCACCGGCTTTTTTTATGCCTACTGGTGAATCGTGAATGGCCGATGAAGGCCGCGCTGAAGTGCCGTTTGCCGGCTAGGCCACGTTGAGGTGGCCGATTGCCGCCCCAGGAACACAGTTAATATCATGAAACTTGTAGCTTCATTCTATGTACCTTTAAAGTATATTTTTTCTTCATGAAGCATATTGCCGTGCTGGGAGCAGCCTCCTCTTCATCAACGCTGACCGGGTACCTCGCAAAAGAGGCTGCCGCCAATAACTGGCAAATAACCATTGCCGGTTTATCATCTGCACCAGCGCCTCATATCGATGCTTCCTTTATTCAAACCCAACTGTTTCAACCGGAAAACGAAACCGAACGACGCCGGCTTATCGCTTCCGCCGACCTGGTTATTTCCCTGCTGTCCCCTGCCCTGCACACACTGGCAGCCACCGAATGTGTGCATTATAAAAAGCATTTACTTACGCCATCGGAGATCGACGAGCCCGTTTCCGACCTGCACGCTTCCATAAAAAAGGAAAACCTGTTGTTCCTGCACGAAATGGGGCTCAATCCCGGTATCGACCACATGAGTGCCATGCAACGCATTCACCGCATCAAAGCCAATGGCGGTTCCATCACTTCTTTCAGATCACATTGCGGCGGGCTCATCTCGCCCGAAAGCGATAACAATCCCTGGCATTATAAAGTAACCGGCGCAAACCATAACATGGTTCAGGCCGATATCAATGGAGCCGTTTTTAAAGAGAACGGGCTGGTTATACAATGGCCATATGAAAAATTATTCGATCCCAACCGGGTAATACATATTCCCGGCATCGGCTACCTGGCCTGGTATCCCAACCGCAACTCCTTACATTATATGTCACTCTACGGTTTGCATAATGCCAATACCTTTATGCGCACCACCCTGCGCTATCCCGAGTTTTGTTTTGGCTGGAAGAATGTGATCGATCTTAAACTTACCGATGCCACCAGGCGGTACCAGACCGATGGACTTACCCTGCAGGAATTCTTCCAGGAACATTTTGCCAGTCATGGTTTTAGTGAATGGATAGAAAGACAGTTGACATCGCGTTTTGCGCAAACCAGGCAACTGCTCGAAAAACTACAGCAACTGCTCGACGCCGAACAGGAAGCCAATGAAGAGGAAAGAAAAGCGCTGCAGGATTTTATGATGGTCGATTATAACGGACAACTCATGGATGTAAATCTCGATTCCATCAAAACCCAGGCAGCGGCCACGGTGGCCGGACAAATGCATGAAGCCAACCTTTCGATGAAACAGCTTTTTTACCTCGGGATGGACGACAATGAAACCTGCATCAACAAAGGAGCCTGTAGTGCCGCGGATGTATTACAGTTTGCCATGGAGCAAAAATTATTGCTGCAACCGGCCGATAAAGACATGGTGGTGCTGCAACATGAGATCGGGTATGAACTTGACGGCAATGAGCATATAGCCACCAGCAGCCTGGTAGTAAAAGGCGAAGACCATCTCAACACCGCTATGAATAAAACAGTGGGGCTGCCGCTGGGTATTGCCGCCAAACACATCATGCAGGGCACGATCAAGGAAACCGGTTTGCACATTCCGGTTATGTCGGCCATTTATGCCCCCGTTTTACAGGAGCTGGAAAAGAACGGGATCCGTTTTGAGGAAAGCGATACGGTTATATAGGCAATAAGCAAAAGACAAATTTGAACTCGCAAATAATAGCGACATCCGACAACCGGCAACGTTTGCAATTGCCAGTTATCCATTGCCAATTGACTACACGATTGGCAGCATCGGATAATTTCCCATCAATATCTGCTGCACTTCTTCTGCAGGCATCTTCAACCAGTGCTGCAGCACCGTAGCATACAACGACCTGAAGTCATGCTGCATGGGCACATTATCATTTACCGTTGCATTTTCAGGAATTATGGGGTTGGAACCGATAACACCGGCCTTCACATTATTGCCGAAATAAAACACCGGCGCCGCAACGCCATGATCGGTACCGCCGCTGGCGTTGCTTTTTATTCTGCGGCCAAACTCCGAAAACGTCATTCCCATTACACGGTCCCCGATCTGCAGGAACTGCAGATCGTTTACAAAAGCGCCAATGGCTTCTGATACACGCGCCAGCAATTTAGCATGTGTACCTGTAGTGGTATCGGCTTCGGTTTGTTTGGCATGCGTATCGAAACTGCCGGTGCTTACCATGTACACCTTTGTTTTTAAACCGCCGGCAATTAAACGGGCTACGATCTTTAACTGATCGGCCAGCGGATTTTTACCCGTGGCCGGATAAGCAGGTGATTGCGCAGGCACTTTTTTCGCGGCCGTTTTTATAACCGTAGCGTACTGATCGGTTTTCTGGCTCATGAGCTCAATATAATCGAGCTGTTCGCCCCAGCGCGAATTGGCGTTCACATTCACTTTCCCCTCAACCAGTTTATAAAAACCGGCGGGGTTGGTAATGGCCATTCCCATCGTAAATAGAGGTCCCTGCAAAGTGGTTGACACAACTGAGCCCACCTGAATGGCCAGCGGATCGGGCATGGCGTCATTGGGATAATTATCGGGAAACTGCGGATATACATCATTTAAAAAACGGCCCGCCCAGCCGCTGCTCAGTACCTTATCACTGTCAGACCCCGTCATCCAGATATCGGTTGCCCTGAAATGTGAGAAGTTGGGTTTGGGATAACTCACCGCCTGCACCACGCCCAGTTTACCTTCATTAAATAACTGATGCATATTCGTCATGGCGGGGTTAAAAGCCGATGCATCAAAACCATTCAACCGCAATACTTTCTCCTGCGGAAGATAAATGTTCGGCCGTGCTGCCGTATAAGCGCTATATTGATCAAAAGGGATCACCGTGTTTATACCATCGTTTCCACCAGCCAGTTGAATAAGCACCAGTACCCGGTCGTCGGTCTGTGCTGCATGACGCGCATGCACGCCCGGCAAACCTGCCAGTGCTTTCAGCGAAATGCCCTGCAAAAACGAGGGCAGTACAACGCCCGTAATGGTATCCCTTAAAAATCTTCTTCTTTTCATAGTTGTGGTTTACATTAACTGGTACTGGGGAAGGCTCATCATGTATTTCAACAGGTTCTTCAGTTTATTGGTAACGTTCTTTGTATTGGCCGCATCATCGGGTTTATCCTGCAATTTCTTCCAGGCATCGGTCCAGTAATGATCGCTGGCCATACCCTGTAACCCCTGCAACAAAATACCGGTTTTCATATACTGTTTTTCTTCGGCGGGAAGATCTACGGCGTACAGCAAAGCAGCCAGGTCATCGATCAGTTTATTGGGATCACCGGGCGCCGGTAATTGTTTTACGTATTGAACGGGATCTATCAGCAATTTCTTTCCATTGCGCGCAAAACCATTTGTCACCATGCGATCGGTAAAAGCCGTACGTTTGGGCAGCGTGTCGGAACTGATCCATGATTTATCGAACAACGGTTCCTGGTACCAGGCAGGCCAGCCGGCCACATTGGGCGGGTCGCCGATGTTTTGCTGCATTTGCGATGCGGTTGCCTGTATATTGCTCCATAAGCCATACTGTTCAACAAAACTGTCTTCGCCGGGAAAAGGAATTTTATATTCACGTACGAGGCCAACCGAAAAATCGACCGGGCTTTTTAT
Organism: Niastella populi; assembly: GCF_002078015.1. GTDB lineage: Bacteria > Bacteroidota > Bacteroidia > Chitinophagales > Chitinophagaceae > Niastella > Niastella populi. The sequence goes on from NZ_LWBP01000089.1 coordinate 55,335, forward strand.
GATGCCGCCGCGATTGCCCGCATCAAAAAAATGCCGGCTGCTGAACAATCTTTCCAGTACCGGTTTTATTTCATAATGGTTTTCGCGAAATGTGCGGGCGAGGGGTTCTATGATCGTTCTCTCGGTATCTTCATCTATCTGGTGATACACAAAAAAGCGGTATAGTTTCCGGCAGATAAAACGCGCCACTTCGGGTTGCTGGAAAATAAGATCGAGCAATTCATCCAGCTCGCTCTCCCCTTCTTTTCCCTTACGGCCTTTGATCACTTTGTTATTGTAAAATGCGCTGAATTGTTTATCGCTTTCATCGTGACGGCCGGCATCGAAGATGCCGTGCACCCCGGGCAGCACTTTATTATTTATGCGAAAACCGGTAAGAACGCGGGCGGCGGCCTTCACATCAGCCTCGGTATATTGCGAACCGGGCCCCTTTCCTACTGTAAATAATTCCTGCAGCTCGCGGCCGTAATTTTCATCGGGCGCTTTTTTGGTATTCGCATTTCCATTCAGGTATTTTAGCATGGCGGCATCAACCGTAACGGCCCGCACCATGGCTTTAAAATTGCCCAATGCATATTGGCGCAGGAGAACATTATGTTTGTAGATCATAAACGGATTGTCGACCATATTCATTTCCGTAGCGAAATGATTATGCCAGAACAACACCATTTTTTCGCGCAGTGTGCGCTGCTGGTTGATCATACAACCCATCCACCAGGCCTTAAAGGAATTGCGCCGGCGGCCGCTGTTCTTCCCGCTCAGTTTGGTAGCGGTAATCCAGGTAGCGCCGGGTTGAATTTCTTCATCCGTATATTTCTCGTCGTTATAATTGTTTACGGGTGGTGCCGGCGCAGGTTCTTCGGTGTGGAGCAACTGCTGAATGGCATGTTTAAGCGATTTCGAAGCAAAATGATCCAGGTCTTCTTTGCCTGCTCCGAACAGGGTGCGCTTCAGCAAATGTTTTGCTTCGGCACGGCCCCATTTGCCTTTGTATTTTTTCAGGGATGAAGTAACGGAAGGTACTACCATTGCATGAATTTAAGAGAAGCCCGGTTACACAATGCAAATTGCCTACCACTCCTTACAAAAATATGTGAACGGAATGTTATGTGCAAAATAGTTCTGAGTTCTACGTTGTTAGTTCTTAGTTTTGGCAGGATTTGCGTCAGAAATAATTTTTACCTGTATTTCATTTGCGAAATGACCTCCGCCGCACCATTACTTAACACCCGCATCCCGTAAAATTGTAATTAAATCCTTCACACCAAGGGTAGCCGGTTTTTCGATGTTTGTAACATTCATAACATCGGGGGTGCCGGGGATCTTTTTGTCGATCACGTATTTGGGAATATCCATGGGTGCATAATTCACCAGTCCGGCCGCGGGATAAACCACCAGCGAAGTTCCCACAACCACAAATACATCGGCGCTGAGTACTACCGGTACAGCCAGTGCGATCATGGGCACCGGTTCTTCGAACCAAACAATGTGCGGCCGCAACTGGGCGCCGTCTTCGGCTGTATCGCCCAGTTTTATATCGTCACGAATTTCGTATACCAGCGATTCATCATGTTCGCTGCGCATTTCAAAAATAGAACCGTGCAGGTGTAATACTTTTTTTGAACCTGCGCGTTCGTGCAGGTCATCGATATTTTGGGTAATGATGGTAACGTCAAAATCATCCTGCAGGCTGGCCAAACCAAAGTGGGCCGCATTGGGCTCGGCTTCGAGCGCGCTTTTACGGCGCTGGTTGTAAAAATCCAGCACCAGTGCAGGGTTCTTTTTCCAGGCGCGGGGTGTTGCCACATCTCTTACGTCATATCCTTCCCATAAACCATCGCTGTCGCGAAAGGTTTTCAACCCGCTTTCTGCACTTATTCCTGCGCCGGTCAATACTACGATCTTCTTTTTGCTCATAGGTCAAATATACAAAAGCCAGTGGTTAGTAGCGAGTGGCTGGCAGGGCTTTTATTGTGTATTGGATTTCCTACCTGCTCATAAAAAGGTGAGCCTTTCAGAGAAAGACCCACCGGATAAAAAATGAACCCTATTTAGAACACTACTGTTATGAATGGTATTCCCACTTACCACTTATCACCAGCTATTTCTTTACGGTTAATGAACCTGCTGCACGTACCAGGCTGATAAACTCCTGCCGATAGCCGTTTGTATCGGCTCCTTTGGACCCTTTGGCCAAATCAAGCACCTGTTGAAAGGAAGCATTCTGTTTAAATTCAGAATCGCGCAGCAACATACCGAAGGAAGCTACTGCAGCCGAGAACCGGAAATTATCGGAAGCGGCGGCTAAAGCCAGACGCGAGTCGGTAACCGGATGAATACGCACCGCGCCTGCATGTGGAATAATGCCGTTATTTATATAGCGGCGAACATTGCTATAGGCCGCTTCGTCTACGTCGATGGAAAAGGTGGAAAGGGGATGCTGCGTAGCAGCAAGGAACCTGTTCTCGACAATATGATCGTAATCTTCGGTTTTAAAATCCTTTATTTTTTCTTCCAGAGTGTAAGGCTTAGGAGCCTCTTCATGCATTTCTTCGCAGTCTTTTACCATCTTTGGAACAGTGTATTCATTCGTCCATACTGTAGGCGCAGGTGATGGAAATACCAACGAGTTATCAATTGTAAGATCTTCATTTTTGTATTGGGCTGCTGCGCCGCCACTGTCAGCAGCTTGTTTTTCGGTTGTACCGCCATTCTTTCCGGAATCGTTACAGGCAATAAAGATCCATAGCAGCAATGCTGCAAGCAGTTTACATAAAAATTTCATGACTGTGTTTTTAGGTGTGCGTAGTATTTAGATGCAGGCAGAGAAAAATTACATAAATAATTGTCGGGTCCTTTAGATTTGGATCTAAGATTTGTTACGGGTACAAATTACAAATGTCCGGTTTGCAGAATGATCATGGCCGGCGGGAAGTACATTTAAAAACGAAAAAAGGTGCCACAGTTTGAACCGTAACACCGTTAAATTTATAGAAGAAAGCCGCAGCGGAAAATAGTAAGGCTGAGCAGTGTTATTTGCCGTCCCCGGTAAAGCCGGGATCTTCCGTTTGCCCTTTCACGTTTGCCGTTTCACGATTGCCGATTGCCGTTTAACGACTGCCGGCTACAGCCCAGCCAGCTCCATGATCGCCGCCCATTCATCATCGGTAACCGGCTGCACCGATAACTGGCTAATGCGTACCAGGGCCATATTGGCAAGACGTTTATCTTTTTTTATGGCGCTTAATGAAACGGGATTTTTCAGTTTCTTATAAGGCTTAAAGTCAACCGCCACCCATTTATCGTCATCGGTGGAGGGATCCTGGTAAAATTCTTTTACCACCTTGGCTATACCAACGATCTCCAGCCCTTCATTGCTATGATAATATAATACCTCTTCGCCTTTTTTCATTGCTTTCAGGTTGTTCCGCGCCGCGTAATTGCGTACGCCGTCCCAAAAGGTCTGTTTGTCTTTTTCGAATTGTTCCCAGGGATAAACGGAAGGTTCCGATTTTACCAGCCAGTATGCCATTGTTACTTTAATTAAGGGCGAAAGGTAATAAAAAACAGGCATAGAATATTTTTTTCGAAACGCTAAATCCAGCCAAAACCGGCTTCCGTATATGACCTGAACTCATTACCGGTACATGATCGATAAACAGAAAAAACATTTGTTACCTAAGTCAATATTTAAACTACTCATTTATGAAATCGGTAAAAAGTCTGGCCATGCTGGTTGCAGCTGCCTTAATAATGAACACATCATTTGCACAGGAAAAAACAGTGAATGTAGGCGGCGCGCCTATGTTCCCTTCGAAAAACATTGTTGAAAATGCCGTTAATTCCAAAGATCACACCACGCTGGTAGCCGCCATCAAAGCTGCCGGTCTTGTTGAAACACTACAAACACCTGGTCCGTTTACCGTATTCGCACCTACCAATGAAGCATTCGACATGTTGCCCAAAGGCACTGTTGAAACTTTACTGAAACCTGAAAACAAAGGAACGCTTACAAGCATTCTTACCTACCATGTAGTGGCCGGCAAACTCGATGCAAAGGAATTGTCGAAGCTAATTAAAGCCGGCGGTGGCAAAACCGAATTGAAAACCGTTGCGGGTGGTAAACTGTGGGCCTCTATGAAGGGGAATAAGATCATGTTGACAGATGAAAAAGGTGGCATGGCTACCGTTACCATCGGGAACGTTTACCAAAGCAATGGCGTTATTCACGTAATTGATCATGTGGTGTTACCCAGGAGCTAAAAGCTCTATTTAAAAGGGCCCCGATATCTATTGGGGCTCTTCTTTAATGTTATAACGCCCTCGTCTCACTTCTCCCTGCTTTTTTTGCCCTTCTCTACTCTATCCTGCTTTTTTATTTTCCTGCTCATCATTATCAATTTGTTTTATGAAACAGATTGCAAACATTCTTCGTGCTTACGCTGGTAAATAACCGAATAACCGTTTTATAAAAATATTATACTAATAAAAATCCAACAGGTTCACGCCCCCGTAAATAAAATGAATCATTACCACTTTTTTAATTTAAATGTTCAATCATGAAAAAGAAGAAAATGCTGCTCACTGTTCTGGCGGCGGCAGGTATTACAACGGCTGGTCTGGTATATGCTGCAGACCATATTGACGCTCCCGCTGTCACCAACCGGTCAACCGACATTACCGATGTGTATGTATTCAGGGGACAGGATGTAAACAACCTGGTATTTGTTGCCAATACGCAGGGATTGCTTGCCCCTTCAGCTACCGGGGCAGCCCAATGGGATGCCAACACCCTTATTGAATTCAACATCGACAACAACGAAGACAATATAGAAGATCTGGTGATACAGGGTATTTACAACAATGGCATGATGAGAGTTTATGGCCCGGTAAAACCATCAGAAACGGGCAACCGCAGTCAGCTTGAAGGCAAGGTTACCGCCGAAGTGTCCGTTACACCTTATGGCTCTGCTGCCAATATAGGCACCGGTAGCGGAATGAAAGTATTTGCCGGCCCGCGCGACGATCCATTCTTTTTTGACCTGAACCAGTATAAAAAGATCATTGCAGGAACCGCTACCAGTTTCAACAACCCGGGTACCGATGCATTCGCCGGCACCAATGTGTTAAGTTTCGTTGTAGAAGTTCCGAAAACGATGCTTAATGCAAAGAATGGCAAGCTGAACGTTTGGGTGGAAACAAAGAAAAAAGTCTAGTTATTCAGTTATTCAGTTGTTCAGTTCAGTTATGAGTAACTCATTCTTACAAAAAATCAACAAAAAATTTATGAAACTATATAGCTATTTATTGATCGCGGCCGGTTTACTAACTTTCTCCGCCTGCAACAAAGACGATGATAAAGAAAAAACTTATTATCAAACGCAGGACCAGATGGCGCGTCCCGCAATCAATACGGTATTCGTATCTGCCGCCGACAAGGATATGTTCAATACCACGACGCCTTCCATGATGAATGGGGCATTTGCCAGCAAATTCAAATCAACACTGTTGGCGCTGAACCCCGGTTATACCACCAACCTGCTGGGCTTAAACGCCGATCAGTTCACCAATGTGCTGGTAACCGATGTACTGAATGCATCCACCACCGCGCCCACTACGTTTTACGATGGCACCAATGTACTTACGGGCCGCGCACTCGCTGATGACGTAATTGACGTTGAGCTTACGCTGATCTTTGGCGGACCAACCGGCGCCTCCAACCCCGGTTTAACCAGCGATAAGGTAAGTGCAAATGACAAAGCGTTTCTGAGTTCATTCCCTTACCTGGCAACCCCACATTAGCATTACAGGAACATGAAGTAAGAAGTTCGAGACCGGCAATATCCTGGGTTTTCTTACTCTGACTTCTTACTTCATACTTCCTGCATCGCTTCCACCAACACCACATGACATGAAAAAAATATTATATTACACACTGCTGATCGTATTCGCTTCCTGTAAAGACGAACCTGTAACCAATGCCACCGACTATGCCGCCTATCTGCAACCATCGCCCAACACCCGGTTACAGCAAATTGAAGAAGAGCTTACGTTCTGGCAAAACAGGCCGCCGGGCGATATCATTGCGGAATCAAAAATTGCCTCCCTGTACGCAAAACGGTTTGCCTATACCGGCAACATTACAGAAATACACCTGGCCGACAGCCTTTACCGGCAGGTGAACACACTCAACCACACCACCAGTTCGGGCACCTTTCGCTCACTGGCTGCCAATTGCATTACCCAACACCGCTTTTTGCAGGCAAAACAATACATTGATTCGGCGCTTGCTTTAGGCGATGATAAATACCTGACCGTGCTGATGGAATTTGACGTATCGATGGAACTCGGCGACAAAGACCGTGCACGAAGGGCATTAAACAGCCTGGCCGACAAGAACAGTTTCGAATACCTGATCCGTGAAGCAAAATTTAAAGATCATGTGGACGGCGACCTGGATGCGGCGATCGTTCTTATGGAAAAAGCATATGATAAGATAAAAGACAATGCCAACCCGGCGCTTTATTGCTGGATCAAATCGAACCTCGGCGATTTCTACGGCCACGCCAACCGTTACCGCGAATCGTACAAATGCTATCTGGAAGTGCTGGCTACCGACAGGCATTATTACCATGCATTGAAAGGAATTGCCTGGCTGGCTTTTTCGCACGATAAAGATGTGGCGAACGCCCGCAAAATTGTGGCATATTTACAGCAGCGGCATCCCGTTCCTGATTATGAATTATTACTTTCGCAGCTCGCAGCCGGGGAACAGGACAGCGTTGGATATAAACGGCATTTGACCGCATTTTTAGCGGCTGCGGAAAACCCGCTTTACGGAGGGATGTATAACAAATATCTTTTCGGCATCGCGGCCGGGGAACTGAACGATCCCGCGCGGTGTTTGCAGATAGCGCAGGAAGAGGTAGCGCACAGGCCCACACCCGAAGCATACAGCTGGCTGGCCTGGGCGTATTGCCGGAACGCAGAGGTATCAAAAGCGATGGAAATAGTGCGGCGGCATGTTGCAGGCAAATGTTTTGAACCCGACGCCCTGTTCTATACAGGCAAAATATACCAGGCCGGTGGCGAAAAAAAGGAAGCCCGGAAATATTTACAGGCCGCGAAAGAAAGTGCATATGAATTAGGACCGGTGATGAGCGGCAAAATAGACGAATCACTAAAAACCCTGTAACTGATCATGAAAAAGATTTTTATAACTGCTTTCATCTGTTTGCTGGCAACAATGGCCTGGAGCCAAAGCGCTGTACGGGGTTACGTTATTGACAAAAACAGCCGGCAACCGCTGGAGCTGGCGTATGTACGCTGGAGTAATACCACAGCAGGGGTTGTTACCAATAAACAGGGTTTCTTTACATTGAATAAAAACGCCGCAGATAACAATGCCGCGCTTATAATCTCATATATTGGTTTTGCCACCAGGGAAATACAAACGGCCGGAGAATCGTCAATTGTGGTTGAAATGGATAAAGGGCCGGTGAACTTACAGGAAGTGGTGATAATGCCGCAATCGACAGCCGCTTCATTTCACACGATCAGCAAGATCGATCTGAACCTGCAACCCGTTCGGTCTGCACAGGATATCCTGCGCACAGTGCCCGGTTTGTTCATTGGTCAGCACCAGGGCGGCGGAAAGGCCGAACAGATCTTCCTGCGCGGTTTCGATATAGACCATGGAACCGATATCAATGTAACGGTTGACGGGTTACCGGTAAATATGGTGTCTCACGCGCACGGACAGGGGTATGCCGATCTGCATTTTCTTATTCCCGAACTCACCGGCAACGTTGACTATGGCAAGGGGCCCTATTACACCCAATTTGGCAACCTTGGAACCGCCGGCTATGTAAGCATGAACACGGTGAACAGTCTTGATAAAAGCACGGTAAAGCTTGAAGGCGGTCAGTTCAATACCATGCGCGCGGTGGCGATGATCGACCTGTTGAGCGATAAGCAGAAACAAAAAGGAACGAATGCATATGTAGCCGGTGAATTCCTGTACTCCGACGGTCCGTTTCAGTCAGCACAACATTTCAACCGGTTCAATATATTCGGTAAGCTGAACACGCACCTGGGCAATTCAAACAAACTCACGCTCTTTGCCTCCACATTGAACAGTGACTGGGATGCGTCGGGACAAGTGCCCGACCGCGCCGTAAAAAGCGGACTGATCGGCCGGTTTGGTTATATCGACAATACCGAGGGCGGTTATACCAACCGCACCAATGCCAGCGCACAACTTACCAGTTATTTATCGCCCAATACCACCTGGGAGAACCAGGCGTATTATTCCAATTACAATTTCAACCTGCATTCCAATTTTACTTTCTTTTTGAACGATCCGGTAAATGGCGATCAGATCCGCCAGCGGGAAGGAAGAAATATTTATGGGTATCATTCCAAATTGTCGAACGAAACCAATATCGGCACCTGGAAACTCCAATCATTATACGGCGCCGGTTTTCGCCTCGACCAAACCCGCAATACCGAATTATCGCATACCATCAACCGCAATACCGTGCTTGAATATTCCCAGCTGGGAGATATTCGCGAAACGAATGCTTTTGTTTATGCAGATGAAAGCATAGAAAAGAACAGTTGGCGGTTCAATGTAGGCGCACGGCTCGATTATTTTCATTTTCATTATAACGATAAGCTCAATGCCGGTCAATCCCCCGATCAGTCGAAAGTGATCGTAAGCCCCAAGGTGAACATACAATACACTGTCGATACAAAAACGCAGTTGTACCTGAAAACGGGAAAAGGGTTTCATTCGAACGATGCGCGGGTAGTTGTGTTCAACCGGGGTTACGACATTCTGCCTGCCGCCTATGGCGCCGACCTTGGCGTGTTGTTAAAACCAACCCGCAATTTGCTGGTGAATGTGGCCGCATGGTATTTGTACCTGCAGCAGGAGTTTGTATATGTAGGCGATGAAGGTGTGGTAGAGCCCAGCGGAAAAACACGGCGCATCGGTATCGATGTATCGGCGCGGTACCAGTTCAACAACTGGCTGTTTGCCGATGCCAACCTGAACCTTGCAAAACCCCGCAGTGTGGAAGACACGAAAGGAGAAAATTATATTCCGCTGGCGCCAACGCTTACCAGTACCGGCGGATTGAACTGGCAGTTAAAGAATGGATTGAACGGCAGTGTGCGCTACCGGTATATGCACGACCGCGCGGCGAATGAAGACAAGTCGGTTATAGCCAAAGGATATACCATAACGGATCTTTCAATAAATTATACAAAGAAGAAATACGAGGTTGGACTGGCCATAGAAAACCTGTTCAATGTAAAATGGAATGAAACGCAGTTCGATACCGAATCGAGGTTGAAAGACGAACCCGACCCCGTATCAGAGATCCACTTTACACCCGGAACGCCGTTCTTTGCACGGATGAAACTGGCGGTGTTTTTTTAGCACCCAAAACATCCCGGTTCACATTGTGGTTGCGGTAACTGTGTAAGATCTGTTACAAACACATACCCACTCGACAGACCGAAGAAAAGACACACTGCAAAAACGATCAGAGATACGATCAGGATCGTTTTTCCCTTTTTCCTGGTTTGTTCATCGTAAGTATAAACTTTACGGCCATCAGGCAACGTTTTGGTAGATTGTAACAATACCAATCCTATTAAAACGCCAAAGAAGCCACCCATAATAGCAAAAAAACGACCGGCGAAAACCCAGCCAGCCCCTTCATGTTCAGGCCTGGCCAATACTTCTATTCTATTTTTCCAAAGCGCATCCAGTTCATCGTTCGTATACACAATACCACGGCTTTCAAGTATTTTCCGCGCAATCGCAAAATCGAGCCGTCCCCATTCATCCGGCATGCGAAGAATTTCTATCAACTCAAAATCCTCAAAGCTGAAAAGATAATAATCCGGGTCTACTTCCCCGAGGTTGACCTGGATACTTTCGCGCAAGAGCCGGTTAGCTTTTACAAATTGACCCGCGGGTATTCTCACTTCAAACTGGTAACCGGGCCCGCCCCCGGCAATTACCTGGTCAACGACCTGTTTAATTGCAGCAAACTCATGCGGAATTGTATGTTCTTTAAGTACGGCCAAAACCGGCTGCGCCTGATCGGAATTGAAAAACTTTTCGTAGGTAATGAGCTGGGACATAAGGATGCGCTTGAGGGGTAAAGATACGGAGATTATAAACTATCATGGTTGGCAAACACCGGCCACACATTACGATCCTGTTGCATCTATAAAACAAAAAAGCCACCATCCTCCCCAGAGAACCGTGGCTTCAATATGTTATATAACGTTCTTATCCGATACTCAACAACTCCACCTCGAACACCAGTGTGCTGTTAGGGCCTATTTGCGCACTTACCTGTTGCTCGCCATAGCCAAGGTGCGGAGGAATGAAGAAACGCCATTTGCTGCCGGTGGGCATCAGTTGTAAACCTTCCGTCCAGCCTTTGATAACCCGGTTTAACGGGAAGGTAGCGGGCTGGCCGCGGCGCACCGAACTGTCGAACACCGTACCATCGATGAGTGTACCATGGTAATGGCAGGTTACATTGCTGGTAGCGCCCGGTTTGGCGCCGGTGCCTTCGGTAATAATTTCATATTGCAACCCGCTGGCCAGTGCCACCACACCGGGTTTCTGTTTATTGGCTTCCAGAAAGTCGTTTCCGGCTTTCAGGTTAGCTTCTGCTTTTTCTTTCCGTTGTTGAAATAAACGATCGGCAATACCCATATAATAAACTTTTTAATTAATTAAGCTGCGATAGTGTTTTTAAGTAGCCGCTGCAAGCTACACGCTGCAAGCTGCAAGCCGAAAGCAAATACATCTTTCGCAATGAATGAGGTCAGCAATTAATTGCGAGCCCCGAACAAAAGAACTATAAACCAAAAACTATAAACCATAAACTAATTTACCACCCGCTCGCCAGTACATCAGCAATATGCATCGTTTGCAAATCCATCCCTTTTTTACGGATATGCCCGTCGATATGCATCAGACACGACAAGTCGGTTGATATAATACATTCAGCCCCGGTATTCTTTGCATTGATGCTTTTCTGATCGGCCATCCCAATAGAAATAGGGTCGAACTTTACCGCAAAGGTGCCGCCAAAACCGCAGCAGGTCTCTACATCGTTCATTTCTATCAGTTCCAGCCCCCTTACATTGCTCAATAATTTCCGCGGCTCCTGTTTGATCTTGCATTCGCGTAAACCGGCGCACGAATCGTGATAAGTTGCTTTGGTATATAAACTGGCGCCCACGTTCTCTATCTTCAGCACATTTACCAGGAAATCGGTAAACTCGAACGTTCTTTCTTTCAGTTTATTTACCTCCAGGATCTGTTGGGTATTCTCAAATAACGTGGAGTAATAATTTCTTACAAAACCTACACAGGAAGCGCTGGGGGCAACCACATAATCGGTGCCTGTACCGCTGAAATCCTTTATGAATTTGGAGCAAACTTCGCGGGCATCGTCCCAGAACCCGGCATTGAAAGCGGGTTGTCCGCAACAGGTTTGATTGGTATTGTAAGTTACGGTGCACCCTGCTTTTTCCAGCACTTTAACCATATTGAAGGCCGTGTTGGGAAACAACTGGTCTACGAAGCAGGGAATAAATAATTGAACCTTCATGGCAAATCCCCTTTTAAATGAAAACAGGGTGAACGCTGTGCCGGCGGGCAAAGCATTCACCCTGCAAATCTATAAATGATTTTTAAACGACTGTGAAAGTGCGATCATTTTCAACGCAGTGATGGCGGCTTCTTCGCCCTTGTGGCCATGTTTTCCGCCGATGCGCTCCTGCGCCTGCTGATCGTTATCTACCGTTAAAATGCCGAAAATAATAGGCACGGGTAAGGTCAGGTTCAATTGGGTGATGCCGGTTGTTACCCCCTGGCATACATACTCAAAATGCGGGGTATCGCCCCGTAATACGCAGCCGAGGGCGATAAAGGCGTGCGGACGGTCGTCTTTGTATTTATTCGCATCCCAGTAACTTTTTATTCCAAAAGGAATTTCAAAAGCGCCGGGAACGGTAACCACCTTTACATCTTTAACACCTGCGCGTTCAAAGATGGTATGACAGCCTTTTTCAAGTTCATCGATTATAGCAGCATTCCATTCGGTGCGTACTATAACAACACAGGCATTCGTGTTTAGAATGCCTGTATCTATCTGTAATAACTTACTATTGCTTACTTCAGCCATGTTATTCAGTTTCCGGTTGCCGGCATCCAGTTCCCGGGTCCTGGAAACTGGTAACAGGTAACCAATTAATTCAGATCTCCTAACTTTCCTAAGTGCTTATCAACCTCAAAAGCACGCTGACTATTAGGATATTTATCCTTTATCTGGTGCAACAGATCGATGGCTTCCTTGTTCTTGCCCAGTTCCTGGCTCAGCATGGCTGCGCGGAACAGGTATTCAGGAGAATTTGCATCATCCTTATCGAACATGGTACCGGCTTTCTTATAATAATCTATGGCTTCCTGTTTTTTGCCCAACTCTGCATGCGCATCGCCCAGTAAACCGGCTGTGCGTAATTCAAATAGTACCTGATCGGTTGAGAAATCTTTCAACTGTTTGATGGCGTTATTGAAATCGCCCAGTTGCATATAGCAGGCGCCGGCATAGAATTTAGCCAGGTTACCGGCTTTTGTTCCGCCATGAGCCGAGATCACTTTCAGAAAACCGGGGCTCTTTCCATCACCGTTCAAAGCGAGTTTGAAAGAATCCTGTCTGAAATAATCTTCTGCTTTCCAGATGGCTTCGGCCGCTTTTGCTTCAGCCGGGCCTTTAAAGAAATTGTTATAGGCAAAGTAACCGCCGATAACCACAACCAGACCAACCACTGCGTAGGTAATAAGTTTGTTGTTCTTACCCCAGAAATCGCGGGCTGAATCCACCACTCTCTCTTCGGTTGATTTTTCAATCGGTTGTTCAGGCACTTGTTTTACTTCAGTGGCCATGAATGTTATTGTTTTAATTGGACAATGTTGTTTACTAAGGTCAGGTTTGCTTCGCAGTAGTAACTACTGCAAAATGAGGTTTAATCAACGATGAACGGATAATCGGGCGTCATCACGATGTCTTTCAACACCTCGTCATCAGCCGGGAATGGCGACTCTTCTGCGAATTTCACCGCAGCAGCCACTTTATCGTTAACGCGTTTCTCTATCGCTGCAATTTCGTCTTTGGTAGCGTATTTGTTCTTCGTGATGGTGTTCAATACCAGTTGAATGGGGTCACGTTGTTTGTACTCTTCCACTTCTTCCTTGGTACGGTATTTCTGCGGGTCAGAAATTGAGTGACCTTTATAGCGGTAAGTTTTGATCTCGAGTAAGGTTGGTCCACCGCCTTCGCGTGCTCTTTTCACTGCACGGCTCATGGCTTCGTGAACTGCTTCGGCACTCATGCCGTCTACTGAATCGGCGGGCATTTCATATGCATCGGCCAGTTTGAAAATATCGTGTACGTTGCTGGTACGTGTAACAGAGGTACCCATGGCGTAGTTGTTGTTCTCGCAAATGAATATGGCCGGTAATTTCCAGGTCATGGCCATATTGAATGTTTCGTGCAAAATACCCTGGCGGGCAGCGCCGTCGCCAAAGAAAGTCACTGATAAGTTATCGGTTCCTTTATATTTTTCTGCGAAGGCCAAACCGGCTCCGGTGCCTATCTGGGCGCCTACGATACCGTGACCACCGAAAAAGTATTCTTTTTTACCAAAAAAGTGCATGCTGCCACCTTTACCTTTGGCGCAACCCGTTGCTTTACCATACAGCTCGGCCATACAGCTTTCAGGGCTCATCCCTTTTGCGAGGGCCAAACCGTGATCGCGGTAAGCGGTTACAAAAGGATCTTCCTGGCGGGTAGCGGTCATAACTCCGGCGGCAATAGCTTCCTGCCCTACATAGGCGTGGAAAAAGCCACGGATCTTACCTTCCATTTTATATTTTTCTTCGGCTGCCAGTTCAAATTGACGGATTAAGAGCATTAACTCGTACCAGTACAAATACGTTTCTTTGGAGAATTTCGAAGCCACAGTATAAAAATTTGAAGTTTTAACCCTGCCAACGCCCCCAACTTTCATCGGACCAGGCTGGCAAAGGCGGGGGCAAAGATAGGGTAAGAAAGGGAAATATGGAATGCGGAATTGATATTTTAAGCCGGATTGAGGATTTGATTGCCAGTTGTTTGGGACGAAAATGGGCCTGAAAGCTAAATTTCGGGCCGAATTCCAGTAAAAATGACACAATAGCATGGTTACCAGGTACCGGTTGCCGGGTTCCCCGAGCGAGCAGAATGGTAAACAGTGACTATATTGCGCGGCGAATGGCAACTGAACAACTGAACAACTGAACAACTGAACAACTGAATAACTGAATATTGCTAACCCTGAACAACATATCGCTAACCCAATTTAAAAACTATTCAACCCGCAGTTTTCCCTTTACCGAAAGGATCGTAGGCATTTGCGGGCAGAACGGCGTGGGCAAAACCAACCTGCTCGATGCCATTTATTACTGCTGTTTTACCAAAAGTTATTTTACCCGCAGCGACAGTCAGAATATCCTGCACAACACGAACGGTTTTCGTATCGAGGGGAATTTTACCCGGCAGGGTGATCCGCTGAAAGTGGTTTGCATCCTGCGCGAAACCGGCCGCAAGGAATTTACCGCCAACGATGAGCCGTACGAAAAGCTCGCCGCCCATATCGGCCGCCTGCCCTGTGTGATCATTGCCCCCGACGATGTGCAGATCATCACCGGCGCCAGCGAAGAACGCCGCCGGATGCTCGACGCCCTGCTTTGCCAGCTCGACGCCAGCTACCTGCAACACCTGATGGATTATAATAAAGTATTGCAGCAACGCAATGGCTTTCTGAAATCCCTGGCCGATAAACGCATCACCGACCACAAACTGCTCGATGTATACGATGACCAGCTCTGCCGCTATGGCGCCTATGTATATAGTAAAAGATATGAATTTCTCGAAGGGTTCCTGCCCCTGGTAGCCGCATTTTACACCCAGATTGCCGGACAAACAGAACCTCTTGCTTTGAGCTACGAAAGCCAGTTGCACGAATGCTCTTTTGCACAGCTTTTAGAACGCACGCGGCAGAAAGACATTATTGTGCAACGCACCAGCGGTGGTATTCACCGCGATGACATCAATTGCCAGCTGAACAACCAGCCCTTCAAGACGCTGGCCTCGCAGGGACAACGAAAAAGCCTGCTGTTTGCCATGAAGCTGGCCGAATTCGACACCCTTAAACAGGCAAAAAACTTTCCACCCCTGCTCCTGCTCGACGATGTTTTTGAAAAACTCGATGCCGGCCGCATGCATAACCTGCTCGATCATGTGTGTGTGAAGAACCTGGGACAGGTGTTTATTACTGACACGCATGGAGATCGGATTAAGTTGCACTTCGATAATTTGGGAATTAGGTACCAGATCGTTTCACTGGAGAAATGACATAAGAAGCAGGATGTAAGAAGTAAGAAAGCTTCCGTTATTCATTAACAGTTCATACCTTCGTAATAGAAACAATAGACCACCATGGGTGAATATTCGTTAGGCGACGCATTAAAATATTTTCTCAAAAACAGCAAGTTGAAAGGATACATGCAGGCAATGCAAATTGAAGACGTGTGGGAAGATATTATGGGCAAAACCATCGCCAAATACACCGAAAAAATCCAGATCCAGGGTAAAACACTATATATTTCTACCAGCATGGCCCCGCTGAAACAGGAGCTCCTTTACCAGAAAGAAAATATTATCAAAAGGGTGAATGAAAAGCTGGGCGAAGACGTGATCATGGATGTAGTTATCCGGTAATTCGATCACAACCCAACTACCCCACCTCGTTTGTAGCCGACGGTTTACTGCAAAATATATGACCCTGGAATTAGAAGTCAATTAGAACCAGCAGCCGGTTCCGGTAAATCCTCCTGTAATTTCCGTATTTTGTTCTGCAAAAGGTATGCGTAACCTTCGATATACCGAAAATACCAGCCTTCAGAAATAAAACCAACATGCTAAATGAAATGGCCCATCCTGTTAATGCCGGTTTTACTAACCCTTGCCTGTGATTCAAGAAAAAAAGAAGAAGAGCTGCACAAGCGGGAAATTGCTATCAATGAAAAAGAACAACAGCTATTGCTGAAAGAAAAAACATTGCAACTAAAAGAAGAAGAACTGCTGAAAAGAGAAAATCGTGTCGATAGCACAACGGCCAGAGACAGCACACACATTATAGACCCCGGTTTAACCGGCACCTGGTTTGTAAATATGACCTGCACAGAAACCACCTGCGCGGGATCTGCTGTAGGCGATACCAAATCGGAAACATGGCAAATGGCGTATGAAAGCAGCACATTGATCGTCAGGGCAATGTCGAACAATCAGTTGATCAGGGTATATACAGGTAATTATACCGGCAATACCATCGAGCTTACAGAAGAAGAAACTAATGCTGCTGCATCGACAAAAATGGTGGTAAGGCTTACATTTGTCGATAAAACGCATCTCGAAGGGCAACGAGTGATCACCAGGCCCGATTGCAGAATTCTTTATTCACTTCAATTAGAAAAAGAAAGGGTTCAGAATTGATATGTATTTGCTGAATGAAATAAATGTTAGCCTGCCGCTGAGCAATCCGGTGATCATTTTCTCCCTGGTATTATTTATTATTCTTTTTGCGCCTATCTTATTCAATAAAATAAAGGTACCTCACATCATCGGGTTGATCCTTGCCGGCATGATCATCGGTCCGTATGGCCTGAACCTGCTTCTGCGCGACAGCAGTATTGTGCTTTTTGGAACGGTGGGGCTGTTGTATATCATGTTTACCGCGGGGCTGGAAATAGATATGGAGGAGTTTAAAAAGAACCGGATGAAGAGCCTTGTGTTCGGTTTATTTACGTTTTTCATACCCATGGGCCTGGGCAGCGTGGTGGTATATTATACCTTACAATTCTCCTGGCCTACCTCGCTGTTGCTGGCAGGCATGTTTGCATCGCATACCCTGCTGGCCTACCCGATCGCCAGCCGGTATGGAATTTCAAGAATAAGGTCGGTAACCTTAACCATTGGTGGAACTATAATTACAGATATACTCGCGTTGCTTGTGCTGGCCGGGGTTATCGGAATGACAAAAGGCGATATTACCGCCTCGTTCTGGTTCAACCTGGCATTGTATTCCCTTGGGTTCGGGGCAATTGTTTTCTTTGTTTTTCCATTGATCGCCCGCTGGTTCTTTAAAACTTTCGACGATTCGGTAGCCCAGTACATTTTCGTATTGGCCATGGTTTTTCTGGGCGCTTTTCTGGCCGAACTGGCAGGGCTGGAACATATTATCGGCGCTTTCCTGGCCGGTCTCGCCCTGAACAGGTTCATCCCGCATTCATCTCCGCTGATGAACCGTATCGAATTTGTGGGCAACGCTTTTTTCATTCCGTTCTTTTTGATCAGTGTGGGCATGTTGATCGATTTCAGCGTGCTGTTCAAAGGTTTCGGCGCTTTGAAAGTAGCCGCCATTATGACGATCATTGGCATACTTTCAAAGTTCATAGCAGCCTTTCTTACACAGAAAACGTTCCGCCTGTCGTTGCTCGAGCGCAATATGATTTTCGGCCTCAGCACGGCAAGAGTAGGCGCCACCCTGGCCATCGTATTGGTAGGTTATAATATCATAACAGGTGAAACTGCAACAGGCGAACCCATCAGGTTATTGAATGAAGACGTGTTGAACGGAACCATCATCATGATACTGGTAACATGCACCGTTAGTTCATTCATTGTTGAAAAATCATCGCGCAAACTTGCCCTGCAGGAAGAAAATGTATCATCCGGCGATGATCAAACAGAAAGGATCCTGGTTTCCCTGGCCTATCCTGAAACCGTAACCGAGCTTATCGACTTCGGGCTGATGCTGAAACCAAAGAACAGCACAATTCCCGTTTATGCCCTGAATATCGTAAGCGATGATTCTGATGAAAGCAAAACGAGATCGATGGCAAAAAAGATGATGGACAATGCGGTTCACCATGCAGCAGCAACCGAACAATCAATTATTCCCATAACCAGGTACGACATAAACATCAGCAACGGTATAATTTATACCATCAAGGAACAGAACATTACCGACCTGGTGATCGGTTTGCATCAGGATGCCAGCCAAAAGAATTTCCTCGGGCCTGTTGCCGAACGGATCCTGAGCCATACCTCCGAAACGGTATTCATTTACAAACCCGTTCAACCCTTCAATACATTAAAAAGAATATTGGTGGTTATCACTTTAAAGGCAGAACTCGAGCCCGGTTTCCCGCACTGGTTCCGTAAAGTGACCACTATTGCAAAAGAATCGGGACTGGGCATTATTTTTTACGCCGCCAGGGATACCATTAGTGAACTGAAAGACCAGCAGCATGCTCAAAAGACCGAAATAAAGATGTCGTTCCAGGAATTTTCGCAATGGGACGATTTTTTGATCTTTACCCGGGAAGCCCGAAAGAACGACCTGCTGATAATCGTTTCCTCCCGTAAAGGCCAGGTATCATATCAATCGCAGCTCGACAAGCTTTCGTATTATCTCACCAGTTATTTTACCGACAGCAGTTTTATTTTGCTGTATCCGCAACAGGTTGAACGGGGCATTAAAATGGGTGATATACAACGCATAGACAGCAGCCTGGCAGAAACTATCAGTGAAAAAGTAGCCACCATTGGAAAAGCCAATAAACTCTGGAAGCGGGACAGAAAGAACAGGAAGTAGCCGGGCATTTTTGTTCACCGGTTAACAACCCGCAGGTTCAGGCACTGCCCACTTTTAGTGTGCCGCCCCGAAATATGCCCCTTTTTAAATATTGCTTTTCGACCTATACCCGCAGCGTCCCCCGAAACCCTCTGGCCCCATAATATGAATCGGCGCCGTTATGATATATGAATACCTGCCCAAACCGGTAATCGCCAAAGATGGCGCCGCCCAACTCGCGAATTGCCTCAGGTGTTTTTAACCAACTCGAGGTTTTGGAATCGAAGTTGCCCAGCTTTTGCAATGCGCGGTATTGTTCTTCGTCCAATAGTTCTATACCCATCGATGCGGCCATTTCCATGGCGCTGTCTGCCGGTTTATGTTGCTTTCTCGATTCCAGCGCTTCTCTGTCGTAACAAACGCTTCTGCGGCCCTTAGGCGTTTCCGCAGCACAGTCGAAGAAAATGTATTCACCCGTTTTTTTATCAAAGCCAACAACATCCGGTTCACCACCGGTTTCCTCCATAATACGCAGCGACCACAGCTTGTCAGCCTTTTCCTCCAGCCTGCTTTGCACATCGGCCCAGTCGATGCCCTTATGACGGTTCTTGTTTTTCCCGAACCTGTCTTTTAATGTTTCGAGTATTTCATCGCGCTCTGCGGCTGAGAGTTTCTTTTTGGCGGTTGTGGTTTTGCTCATATGGCTGGAATTTGGGTAACGAATATACGCAGTTATTGAATGAAGGTAAACAACTCCCCCAAACCATCCTGCCAACTATCCCCTACTTTTGCATGGTAAAAAATATCATCTATGGAATACAGGGCACTCGGCCATTCAGGGCTGAAAGTTTCGACCATTACGCTTGGTACCATGACGTTCGGCGGCGCGGGAAATTTTGCAAAGGTGGGCAGTTCCGATACCAAACAGGCACGCAGCATCATCGATTGTTGCATTGAACATGGGGTTAACGTTATTGACACGGCCAATATGTACTCGGCCGGTCTTTCTGAAGAGATCATTGGCGAGGTGTTGGATGGCAAACGTCCGGGGAATGTACTGATCTCAACCAAGGCAAGGATGCCGGTTGGCGCCGGCCCCAATGAGGAAGGTTTTTCACGCTACCATTTGATAAAAGAATGTGAGAAAAGCCTGAAACGTTTAGGCACCGATGTGATCGATATCTATTACATGCACGAATGGGACGGCATTACACCGCTGGAAGAAATGCTGGAAGCGCTTGACACACTGGTAAAGCAGGGGAAGATCCGTTATTCAGGCAGTTCGAACTTCAGCGGCTGGCATACCATGAAAGCGCTTAGCACCAGCAGGGAATTCGGTTACCAGCGTTTTGTTACCCAGCAGATACACTATTCACTTGAATCGCGTGAGGCGGAATATGAATTGTTGCCTATAGGTGTTGACCAGGGTTTGGGGGCATTGATCTGGAGCCCGCTGGCCGGCGGCTTATTATCGGGCAAATACAGCCGGGAAATGCAAACACAGGGCGGAACCCGGTTTGCCGAAGGATGGAACGAACCGCCCATCCGCGACTTCGACAGGCTTTGGAATATTGTAGATGTGCTGAAAGAAATAGCAAATCAAAAAAAAGTTTCTGCCGCGCAGGTTGCCATTTCCTGGTTACTCACCCGCGCCGGTGTAAGCTCGATTGTGATCGGTGGCCGTTCGCTTGAACAGATAGAAAATAATATCAAAGCAGGCGAAGTAGTTTTAACGCAGGATGAACTGAAACGGCTGAATGAAGTAAGCAGGCCGCCACTGATCTATCCTTACTGGCACCAGGCAAGGTTTGTAAAGAACCGGATGAGTGAGGGTGATAAGGTGTTGTTGCAGGAGCATATAAAACAATAGGCAATTGGCAAGGGTTGCCGCCATTCGAATTTTTCGATCATTAGCGGGTTTTGAAATACCTGCAGTATACTGGAATGTAAAAAAAACGGGGCTCACTAAAATGGTCAGCCCCGTTTTTTGGGTGCAATTCATTCCTGATAGTTTCAATTTTTTACGATCCTGAAATGCTGCCGCCGCCCGTCCTGTAATGATGCTTCAAGAATAAGTATTCCCTGGTATTGAGGAGGCAACTGTAACTGATAGGAACCAGCCTCCGGAAGATTGCGGGTCAATAGCTGCCGGCCATCGGCGCTATAGAGCTTTATTTCACATGCGCCTTTGGCGCATATAATATTCACGTAACTGCCCGCCGGATTCGGGGATGGATGCCCGATGATAATATCCTGCCCGTCATGTTCCATATTAAATATAATAGTTTTGCTATACCTGACACTGCCATCGACATCCGCTTGTAGTATGCGGTAATAGTTGGTACCCGCAAAAGGATGTTCGTCAGTGAAATTATAGGTTTGGATGGTTTCACTGTTACCCGCCGCTTTTATGGTGCCTAAATTGCGATAGCTGCTGCCGTCGTAGCTGGCCTGTACCGTAAAATGATCACTATGCTGTTCGGTAGCGGTTTGCCATTGCAACCCTACCGTTTTTTCTTTTTTGGCTGCAGTGAACGAATACCAGGTAACCGGAAGCGGCCCGATATCGGCGGGTAACGCAAATGGTGTTACATCGTCTGTAGCCCAGTTTGCAGGATTATTGATGGCTGTTCGCAAAGCCGCAGCCGTACCGGTTAAATTGCCTCTATAAACGGCATTGTCTACCTCCGGTGTAAGCAATAGTACATGCGCAGTACTCAGGTTGGTGGGTAACGCGCCAGCGCTTGTAGACTGGGATGCGCCGGTAAGCCATGCGCCGTCCATATTGATCGCTGCAAGAAAATTGGTGGCGGTATTATCTACAGGCATTGTTCCCTGGTAAGCATATAATACATCGCCCGAGGTGGGAAAAGATAAGTCGGGGCAGCCCCCGGCTACAAATACCGTTCCTGTAGTGGCGGTAGCCATCGATGGGTTGGGACTCACCCCTCCGGGGTTGGCAATAACCACAACAGTCCCCAGCGGCAACGCCGAGGTGGCCGTCCAGTTTAAAAAAGCCTCCGTATTACAGGCGCCATACAGGGTATTGATATAAAAACCGCCCGTGCTTAGCCAAAGGTGATCGGTAAAGGTAATGGTTGTGCCTGCGGAAACGTCTTTCAGCAGCATGAATGCAAACTCATCTGCACTTGACACTTCGCTGTTGTAGCCTACGAAAGCAATATCCCCGCCTGTGAGCACTGTTTGGGAATTAGCAGTTTGCATAGCGGTTACAGCTGCGAGCAGGTATAGGCAACCGATAAAGCGTGTTACCGTTCCTGTTATAGCACTGCTACCCGTCAGACCCTTTTTGAAAATGTTGGAAATTGAGTTTCGGTTCAACTTTTTCATGGTAAAATATTTGGTTAGTGATTGATAACGTTACCAAACTTTACTAATCAGAACCCATGTTAAAAGTTGCCGGATGAGATTTTTTAAGTAAAAGAAGTGTAATATAATTAATAAATTCTATACAGCCAGCGATCATTTCCCGGCTTCGTGGTTACGCATCAGTTGTAACCACATACGTCAATGCATACACAACATTGAGTAATAAAAGCACAAAAGCCGCCCCGGTAATGCGGATAAAGTATTACCGGTAAAACAACCGGTACGATTTGGGTAGCACTTTTTTCCGCTGCTTGGCGAAGATCGATGTGCCAATGCAAAACAATTCGTTTTGCGGCAGAATTTCTTTCGGCGGCCTCGCAATGATTCGGCCCTCACAACAACGCCGCACTATTTATTGAAAAATTTGCCCGGTGGGTTATTTTGCCGCAAATTTGTCCTGAACAAGATCATTTAACCCAGGCTAACTGACCAACCATGCATTCGGGCAGACAATACACCATTTCGGAGTTTATTTATTGGACACGCAGAAAAATTTATGTTCTTATTATTCTGGCGGTGATACCAACAATTTGTTACGCATTTTTCGGCTGCACCTGGATCACCATTCCCTGGCCGCCCATCATGCTTATTGGTACGGCTTCGGCGCTGATTGCGGGTTTTCGTAACAACGCCACCTACGGCCGCAGTTGGGAAGCGCGGCAGATCTGGGGCAGAATAATCAATTCAAGCCGCGCATTTGGCATTATGGTGATGGATTTTATCCGTCATCCGCAGGCAGATGCAATGAAAGATGTTCATCAGCGCATTATTTACCGCCACCTTGCCTGGATAACGAGCCTGCGCTACCAGCTCCGCGAAAAAAGACAATGGGAAAATGCCCGCATCAATCCTCAATACATCGAATACAGTCAGCGATATAAAGTACCTGAATGGGAAACAACCATCGACGAGGAGATCGCCACATTTCTATCGATTGAGGAATGGCAAAGTGTAAAAGGGAAAAAGAATGCCGCCACCCAGATAATGGCACTTCAATCATCGGCTATCAGGGAATTATATGAGCAGGGAATGATCACGGAATTGAAGTATATCGAAATGCAACAGTTGCTGAAAGAGTTTTATGAGCACCAGGGCGGTTGCGAACGCATCAAGAATTTCCCTTACCCCCGTCAGTACTCCAGCATCAGCCGTTTCTTTTTTGCGATCCTTACGATGCTTATTCCGCTGGGCATGCTGAACGAATTCGCCAAACTGGGTCCCGGTTTCATCTGGCTGAATATTCCTTTCAGCATTATCGTTAGCTGGATGTTCGTAACCCTGGAAGATATTGGTGAAAGTACCGAAAACCCGTTCGAGGGCGCTGCCAATGATGTGCCCATCAGCACCATCAGCCGTACCATTGAAATAGACCTGCGGGAAATGCTGGGCGAAGAAAAGATCCCGCCTGCGCGTGTTGCAACCAACTTCATTCAAATGTAAGCATGCTTAACGCCTAACGGGCAACGCTTAAAGCTTGCCTCCGAATACGTTCCGCCCGAATAACAGCGTATAGCCCGAAGCTCGGGAATTAGCGTTCTGCGTTTCGCGTCCGGAGTGCGGCTTATTTGCCCTGTATATCGGTCCTGAACTTCTCAATACATTTTCTGTCCTGCAAAGTCACAAAACACGTTCTGTCGTCTTTACCACCGAACGTGATATTGCTTACATCTTTTCCTTTCAGCTCCACTTCCTGGATCTGACGGCCGCCGTCGTTGAAGATGGCAACCGTGCCTTTGCCATAACGCGTAACATACAGGTTGCCCCTGCTGTCGCATTTCATACCATCCATTCCAAAGTCGGTAAAGGTGGCAAAAGTTTTTTCGCTTTTTATATTGCCGTCGCTGTCCAGTTCATAGGCCATAACACGGCGCTGGATGCTTTCATTTACATACAGGATCTTTTCATCGGGACTTAAACAAATGCCATTGGTGGTGCCGAGGTTCTCTTTTAGCAACACCGCTTTTTTATCCTTGCCGATCTTCCATATTTGCCCGGTTTGCTTTTGCCAGTTGGGGTCAGAGGCATATACGATACCGCTTTTTTTGCTGATGCAAAGGTCATTGGGCTGGTTGAACCGGTCGTCGTGGCAATACACGCTAACTTCCTTTGTTTCGGGATCAACTTCCAGCACATTGTGCTCTACAAAATCGGCTACCAGCATATGGCCCTGTGCATTGAACCGGATGCTGTTGCCCACACTTTTACCGGGCAGGGTCAAAAACACTTCCACATTGCCATCGGGATGAACCAACCCAATGGTGCCGTCTTTCTGGTAGTTCACAACGAACAGGCGGCCATCCTTATCAACCGCAGGGCCTTCGCAGTTACGGGTGAACAGGTTCTCGGCAGTATGGTCAGAGGCCCTGAAAAGGCTTTTTCCAAACTCTTTTTGCGGACTGTGTTTTCTATGACAGGCGATCATGGCAACAAGCATAACCGCCCCTATGGTAATTTTTTTCATAAATAATTCTTACGTCAATATTAGGAAAAAGCTGTAAGTAAAAAGCCTAAAGCAAATACAAATTAGATCCTTCCGTTTGCCTTTCTCATTCTGCTTTAATCTGTATTCCTGTATTCGCGTTCAGCTGTATTCGCTTTTAGCTGTAGGCTGTATTACTGTATTCCTGTATTCGCTTACAGCTTACGGCTTGCAGCTGTATTCGCTTTCCGCTTTAGCCTTTAAGCTGTATTCCTGTATTCGCTTACAGCTTACGGCTTGCAGCTGTATTTGCTTTCCGCGTTAGGCTGTATTACTGTATTCCTGTATTCGCTTACAGCTTACGGCTTGCAGCTTGCAGCTGTATTCGCTTTCCGCTTTAGCCTTTAAGCTGTATTCCTCTCTTCCCTATTCCAGCCGCACTCTCGGATCAACTACCGCATACAACACATCGGCCAGTACATTCACAAGTATAAAAAAGAAGGAGGTGATCAGTACCGAACCCATCACTACCGGAAAATCGAGCTTCTCCAGCGCATCTACCGTCACTTTTCCAATCCCCTTCCAGCCAAAAATGTATTCTACAAAAAACGCACCTGCCAGCAGTTCAGCAAACCAGCCGGTAATAGCGGTTATCACCGGGTTCAGTGCATTGCGCAATGCATGTTTCCAAACCACTACCCTTTTCGATAACCCTTTGGCATATGCGGTTCTGATGTAATCCTGGTTCAGCACATCGAGCATGGCGCTGCGCGTGAGCTGGGTTATGATGGCGAGCGGACGAATACCCAATGTGATCGCAGGCAGCCACAGGTGTTGCAGCGACCAGTACGGTTTTCCGGTTATCTCATCCATGTCGCGCCAGCTGCCGGTCATATGTAAACCGGTATACTGGCTCCATACAAAACCAAACAGGTAGGCGATCACGATGCCCATAAAGAACGAGGGCGCTGAAATGCCAAGCACACTCGTAAAGATGGCGGTGGTATCCATCCACGTATCTTTTTTTACAGCGGCCAGCACGCCCAGGGGAATACCGAGGGCAACGGCTATGCACATGGCCGCCACCGCCAGCAGCAGCGTACCGGGCAGGGCCTCCATCAAAATTTCACCTACATTTTTCTTTGTCTGGTAAGAACGGCGCAGGTAAGGCACTTTTATAGCCAGGTTGATATCGCCGCCTATAAAAAATCCTTTCAGTTGTTTCTTTTCTATTTCGCTTTCAGTATGAATGGCAATGGGCGAAAGGTCGTTTATGAACAGCACAAACTGTTTCCATTTTGGCTGATCGAGGTACAGCTCGCGGCGGATATTCTCCTGTGTGGAGGCATCTGCCCGCTGGCCCATTACCAGCCTCGAGGGATCGGCAAAGCCCTGGAACAATAAAAACACCAGCACAATAACGCCAAACATTACCAGAATGCCGTACAATATCCGTTTTGTGAAATATTTTATCAACTGTATTGACTTTTTTTCAGTACCGGTTACCAGTTGCCGGATACCGGGGTCTTTATTGCGGTTTAAAAATTATAGTTGAACACTCATCTGCTTCGTGCGTTTTCCCCGGCCACAGGGAAACTGTTTCATTATTGTTCATTGCCATTATTGCCATTAGCATTCCCGGGCAGGTTACCAACCACTAATGCAGCCTGCTCAAGATCGGCATAGCTCCATTTATTGATGATGGTTCCTTTTTTAATTAAAAACAACGTTGGGTTGGCGCGCGCTGCGGTTTTGATGGCAACAGGATCGCAACTCAACGGAATGAACGCATAGAAAACATCGGGCGGGTTCTGGCGCAGGTTATCAATAGGCACATTGGTTACCAGATACCCGTTAATATGTTTTTTTACAGCCAGGCGCATTATGGCATCCAGCGGTTTTATCCATTCATCCTTTACTTTATAACCATCTTTTAAAAAGAGATACAACTGGTATTCATCTGTATTCATTAAGGCCAGCGTGGTATCGTTGCCATAGAAGGTTCTCAGCGAAAAATCTTTTATGGCCGGTGTGGCATTGCCTTTACGAACCAGTTTATCGTACCGCTTTACGAACTTGTAGGTTGCATCGTCAAAATCGGCGGGGAAATTATCGGCTGTAAACTCCACCTGTTTTCCGCCTTTATCATATATAAAACTAATGACGGTACTATCGGGAATAGAACCGGGCGGCGCCTGCATTTTTTCCGGGATATTGTTGCCTATCTTATAAGGCAGACAATCTTTTACCGGCAGGTGCACCAGCACGAACCATTGAAAAGCGAATGAGAATATAGTGGCAAAGAAAAGCGTTGCCAGGCTGTAAGTGACATTCAAAGAAGGCTTGATCTTATTCCGCTGCCAGAAGATAATGCCGATAAGCACCAGCAACAGCAGGTCTTTCATGAACGACTGATCGGCGGTGAGCGGGATACAGTCGCCAAAGCAACCGCATTCGCGGATCTTTCCGCTGAACAGGGCGTAACCGGTAAGAAAGGTAAAGAACACGATCAGCAGCAACAGCAGCCAGCTGAACAGGCGCATTTGCCAGCCAACCAGCACGGCTACCCCGGCAATGATCTCGAATGCGATCATAAGCACCGAAAAGGTCAGGGTATAATTATCGAGAAAGCTCCAGCCCCACACCTCAAAAAACTCCTGCATCTTATAACTAAGCCCAAGGGGGTCATTGGCCTTCACAAGTCCGGAAAAAATAAACAGCACGCCTACGATGATACGGGTTATGTTCAGTAAAATCTTCATACAAGATATTAGTATAATTATTGATCAGGGGTACCTGGTGAATGTAGTCAGATGCTGAACGCATAACGCATAACGCGCAATACTTTTAAAGTATGTCATTCGTTGTGCATTGAATACTGAGCGCCCGAAGTTCACCTGCTTTGGGTATAAGAACAGTACGCCCGGCCACTTTCCTGAAATTCCGAATTTTCCGCGTTGAGCGTTCCGCATCGATAATCAAATGTAACAAACAAATGAGTATGTTACATTTGTGAATAAAAATAACGAACAAACCATAAATGTATACGCTGAATTGTAAAGGCCGCTTACTGGTGATAGACAAACCCCTGGTAATGGGCATTATAAACACCACTCCCGACTCATTTTATGAAGGAAGCCGGTTTATGGGCGAAAGCAGGGTGTTAAACCAGGCCGAACAAATGCTGAAGGCCGGCGCCGATATACTGGATATCGGCGGACAAAGCACCCGGCCCAACAGCTCCGCCATTTCAGCGGAAGAGGAACTGCAGCGGGTTACCGGCGCCATTGAATCGTTGCATTACAATTTTCCGGAAGCTGTTATTTCAATAGATACGTATTATGCGCGGGTGGCCGCAGAAGCGGTTGCGGCCGGCGCCTCCATTATAAACGATATCAGCGCTGCACTGGTTGACCCGGCCATTCTTTCCACCGCCGGTGCATTGAAAGTGCCCTATGTGTGCTCGCATATAAAAGGCACGCCGGCTACCATGCAACAACACGCAACCTATGAAAATGTGACCCGCGAAGTACTCGATTTCTTTATTCAAAAAATTGCCGACTGCCATCAGGCAGGCATTACCGATATCATTATCGATCCCGGGTTTGGCTTTGCCAAAACACCCGCGCATAATTTTACGCTGCTTAAAGAACTGGCAACGCTTAAAATGCCCGGTAAACCCATACTCGTTGGGCTTTCCCGCAAATCGACCGTTTATAAAACGCTGGGCATAACCGCCGCCGAAGCCCTGAACGGCACCACAGTGTTAAATACGATAGCCCTGCTAAACGGAGCCAACATAATAAGGGTGCATGATGTGAAAGAAGCGAAAGAGACGATAACGCTTGTTTGTGGTTTGTAGTTATCCTTATTTCAGCAGCCGCTGCTAATGGCCGGCCTCAAATAAGAAAAAGGCATGCTATCATTGAGATAACATGCCTTTTGTATTTTCAGAATTTCTGACTGCTGAATTTAGCAAGGCTTCCCGAAACGCGGTAGCAACAACAAACCACAAACCATAAACCACAAACCCCTGTCGCGGTAGCAACCACAAACAACAAACCATAAACCACAAACCATTAATGGTTATGTCCGTCACCGGCGCCATGCTGCTGTCCTTGTGGCGGTGGGGGCATTGGCATTTGCTGTTGTTTGGGAGCAGAATCGCTTACGCTCACTACTTCAACATCGAATACCAGGTTCTCGAACGGTTTGCCGCCGGGGCCTGGTTGTGCGCCATATGCATTGAAGAATGGAATGTACAGCGTACCCTTGCCACCCTGTTTGAAATATTTCAAACCTTCATCCCAACCGGGGATAACGGCGTGTGTTCCTACAACTACGCCGAAGGGCTCTTTGCCGCCTTCCATATTGCTTTCGAACACTTTCATTGAAGGGAATGATTTACCGGTATAACGGATAGCGCAGTATTTACCGCTGTCAACCTGCGGACCAGTACCTGGCTCTTTCACTTCAACGAAAGTACCGAGGGGCGCTTTCTGTGTAACGATGTTCTTCTCTTTCAGGTAATCTTCAATTTCTTTTACTTTAGGGCCTCTCAGGCTGGCCTGTTTTTCCTGCTGGCGTTGCTGCGCCTTTTGCATTTCTGCCATACGGTCGACCTGTGCAATGCTGTCTGAAGTGAATACTTCAACCACTTTGAACTTCAATACGAGTTTATCTTTTGGTTTGATGAACTCAGGCAGCATCCCCTGTTTTTTAGCCAGGCTGTCGGCCAAACTAATTACAACAGCGCTATCGCCTTTGTGCAACATGGGGAAGATCTCTCTTGGATCGTATAATGGTCCTACGCTGTCGACCTTTGCATAAAAGGGAATTTGCTCTTCGGAGCTGCTCAGCACAGAATCCCTTAAAGTATATGTAAATGAAAGCTTCACTACATCACCCTGTTTAACTTTGGCACCGTTGCCGGTAGAGATGATCTTGTAAAGCAGTCCGCTCTTTGTTTTTTTGAAACCGCTGTTCTTACAGGCGGTACCGAATGCCAGGATTGATAAGGCACTTAGTATTAACGTTGTTTTTTTCATCTGATTCTGAATAGAGTGTTTTATTGTAATTGCAATGCATTCTTGCGCATGGCTTCAATGAAATGCTGAACTGTTACATCGAGCGGATCGCTGCTGCGCCCGCCGGCTGCATTGTAGTGCCCGCCGCCTTCGAAATAGTTGCGTGCAAAGGTATTTACATCGAAATCGCCTTTACTGCGGAAGCTCCATTTGCGCTCTTCGTCCCGGTCAATTACCAGGGCGGCGAGTTTGATACCCTGAATACTCAGGGGATAATTCACCAGGCCTTCCGTATCGCCGGTCTTCACCTCGTAACGCAACAGGTCTTTTTTGGGAATGGAGATCAACGCCGTATTGTACTCATAGAACAGGTCCATCCGGTGCAGCAGGATGTGCCCGATAAAGCGAAGCCTGTTCTCGAGGAAATTATCGTAAATATTCTCGTGTACGATGGTATGCCTTAAACCCCGTTCTTTCAGGTCGCCCACCATCCGGTGCACGGCGGCGCTGGCTGAAGGAAAGCGGAACGACCCGGTATCGGTCATAACCCCCGCATACAGGCAGTCGGCCATAGCGGGCGTAATGCGGTCGCCATAACCCGATCCTATGATAAAATCATACACCATTTCGCAGGTGCTGCTTTTACCGGTATCGCTGATGCCCCAGGTGAAAACCCCGATTTCGGGTTGCTGGTGGTGGTCGATCAGAATGCGGTCGTAAGCTCCCGCACGAAGCGTGTTGGCCATGTGTTTTGTACGTATAAGCACGTTAAAATCGAGGCAAAACACCCATTGCGCCTGTTTTAAGGCGGCTTCGCCCCGGTCGCGCTGCAATTCGTAATCGATCACATTGGCCGCACCAGGCATCCAGTCGAGCCATTTTGCCCAGTTGGTAGGTGATACTACGGTTACCGAATGGCCGAAAGAGGTTAAGAAATGGTACATCGCCAGGGAACTGCCCATGGCATCCGCATCAGGTTTCTGATGCGTGGTAATCACCACATTATGTGGGGTTGTAAGTAATGGGTATATGTCTTGTATAGGTTTCATGAAACGGCAGCAAAGTTGCGGAAATAAAGCACAATGGCCAAAACCAGTTCTGAGTTTTAAGTTTTAAGTTATAAGTTTTAAGTTATAAGTATTCCTTGTTCATAAATCCAGGCTATATTCAAGGCCTTCCAAAGCTCCTACAGGCCAGTTTTTGAGAACCATGATCTTTGAACTTAAAACTTTGAACTTAGAACTAAAAACTTACTTTTGCGGCCAAAATAAGAAGATAGTATGAGTAACCGCACGTTTACAATGATTAAGCCCGACGCCATGAAGAACGGGCACGCCGGCGCTATTTTAGACCGGATCATTAAAGAAGGCTTCCGCGTTGTGTCGTTGAAAATGACCAAATTAAGCAAGGAAAAAGCCGGCGAATTTTATGCTGTGCATAAAGAGCGTCCTTTTTACGGCGAACTGGTTGAGTTTATGAGCAGCGGAGTGATCATTGCCGCCATACTGGAAAAACCAAATGCAGTTGCAGCATTTCGTACCCTCATCGGCGCTACCAATCCCGCCCAGGCCGAAGCCGGCACCATTCGCAAACTGTTCGCTACTTCTCTTGGTGAGAACGCCATCCATGGCAGCGACAGCGATGAGAATGCAGCTATTGAAGGAAACTTTTTCTTTAGTGGCCTGGAACAGTTCTAATCTGAGTTGAAAAGTTAATAAAGTTGACGGAGTTGATAAGGGCTCCTGTTCGGCTTAAAAAATAATGGCCCCGGCGGTACCGCCGGGGCTTGTTTTATATTATAACTTTTCAACTACTAATGGTGCTTCCTGCCTTTATCACCTTTTCAACCTTATCAACTTTCCTATAAACTTTCAGTCTTCTTACTGATATTCTTCATCGGCGTAACTTTATACCCTTTCTTCCGCAATAAATTGATAACCCCCTGCCGGCCCGGTAAATGCCCTGCCCCAACGGCAAACAAAATACATTTTCCCTTCATGATCCCGGGCATTTGCTCAACCCAGTGGCGGTTACGGCCATACAGCAGAATATCCATATACTCATCCATACCGGGATCGCTTTTGTGCATCAGCGAATCCATGCGCTCGAGGTTTTGCTGGCGATACACCTCCACCATTTCCATAGTCACCTGTTTATAACTGTCGATGCTATCGATATAACTTACCAGGTCCTTCGCCTGTTTTTCATACGGAATGCTGTCGAAGATCGATGCCTGGAACTCTGACGTTTCCAGTCCCTTTATCTCTTTTTGATATTGGCGGCTTTCGCGCATGATCAGTTCTTCCATACCGTTCTTTTGCTCGCAGCTCATCATTTGCTCGCCAATAAGACTTGAAATGAAATAGGGTTTGAACCGGTTCATCATGGCCAGCGGCAACGGCACCGAATGTTGTTTGAAGTATGCTTCCACCCGGGCGTACTCTTCTTTGGTAAGCAGTTCCGATAACTTTTTGCCATCGTTCATCCGCAGGAATTTCATGGCGCCCAGCATTTCGCCCATATTGTCCATATCGAGCTCAAAATAGATCTCATCGGCATACCTGATGGCCAGTTTAAGGCTATCGCTAACCGTGGCATCTTCGGCGCACAACACATGCATGGTGCCGTACAAATAGCACGACCGGGCAAGGCCATTTCCGCTTATTTTCCATAACAAAGTGTTATCTAACTGGTTATAAGCCGTTCCCTGCGCAGGGGCGCTGTTCTTTTTCCCCGGTTTGGCAGGCTGCTGCCCAAACCCGGCCATTGCCAGCGCTATATAAAAAATCAACATACTTGCTTTTTTCGATGACATATTTGCTTGCTTTTACCCTGTCTGGTGAATATGGTTCTCTTTTTTTTATTATACTTGCATAAATTAACTAAACCCGTATGAAAAACTGCCAACCCCTGTTATCTGAGCATCTCCTCACCTATTTCTTATGTAAGGTTCCCGGCTACGTTCATTGAAAGGAAAAACCGCGATACGTAGCGTTGAAAAGATACCGGGAGGCAGCATATCCCAAAGTACATCAACAAAGCTAATCCGGCTTGGTTGATATTGAAAAATAAATTTACAAAATCAGGGAAAGGGAATAACGAATCAGACACGTATATTCCTTAATAATATCGAATATCGAATTTTAAATAACGAATATCGAAGTGAGCCCCCCAGGTTAAGCGTTCCTTCTATATTTAAAATTCTACATTCTATATCCGATGTTCATAATTAATTAATTGCTTAATGCACCTGTATTTTAAACGCCTGGTTTGTAGCTGTATTTGCCTGGCTATAACAGAACTGTGTGCGGCGCAAACTACCCTGCCCGCGTTTGGCGAGATCACCGCCGAAGAACAATCCCTTACCGAATGTTCCTTCGATAAGGAAGCCGATGCCGTTGTATTACTCGATGAAGCGTCGGCCGACCATAACGATCAATATAATCTTATTGTCAACCGCCGTAAGAGGCTGAAGGTACTGAAACCGAAAGGGAACCGCCACGGCGATATTTCCATCAGCTACCTCAGCAAGGACGATATCGAATACATCAGCGATATTGAAGCCTACACCTGGAATTTCCGCAGCGGTAGCGGGCCTGAAATAAAAAAAGTTACGCCATCCGCCATCTACCGCCAAAAAGTAAACGACAGGGTATCTGTTGTACGTATTGCCATGCCCGATGTACAGGTGGGCAGCATCATAGAATATAAATACATCACCACCTCAAAAAGTTATGCGTATCTCGATGACTGGTACTTCCAGACCGAGCTGCCCGTAATACACAGCCGCTTTTCGCTGGTGGTAATGCCCAACTACGAGTTTGCCTACCGGGTATACAAAACCGAGCTGTTGCCCATTTCCATAAAACAGGAGAAGAATTCGGGCCGCATTTATTTCGGGATGGACAGCATCGCCGGTTTGCGCGATGAGCCTTTTATGGATGCGGAAAAAGATTACCTGCAGCATGTGGAGTTTCAGCTCTCGGGCTACCAGGGCACATTTGGCGGCACTACAAAATACATGACCACCTGGGCCGAGCTAACGCGCGAACTGATGTCGAACCCCGGCTTTGGTGTACAGTTGAACAAGAACATAGCTGTTGGCGACGAGTGGACGAACCGGTTGAAAGCAATTCCTTCGCCCTATGAAAAAATGTCATATATCTACAACTTCGTTTACAAGAACTATACATGGAACGGCCTCGGCGGCATCGCCTCTTCAAGCGGGGTAAAAGATACCTGGGAAAAAAGAAAAGGCAGCAGCAGCGACATCAACCTGATGCTCATTAACCTGCTGCAGGAAGCCAAACTGGAGGCCTATCCCCTGCTGGTAAGCGAACGCGGTCATGGCAAAGTGAACCCTGAATACCCGTTCGTAGATCAGTTCAATAAA
This sequence comes from Niastella populi, assembly GCF_002078015.1. Lineage (GTDB taxonomy): Bacteria > Bacteroidota > Bacteroidia > Chitinophagales > Chitinophagaceae > Niastella > Niastella populi. The sequence goes on from NZ_LWBP01000089.1 coordinate 89,341, forward strand.
GTACTGGCGTATGTTCTTATCGGTGATCAGAAATACGTACTCGACGCCGCAGGCGCCTGGACTCCGCCATTTATGATCCCGTTCTCCGTGATCAATACAAAAGCATTTATCGTAAACCGTAAGAAAGGCGGCATTATAGCCCTTACCGAAAATGATAAAAAAGACCGGAACTTCGTGAATATTTTCGCCACTGTAGATGAAAGCGGGCAAATGAAAGGTTCGGCAACCATCGAGAGCTACGAGTATGCCCGCCTTAACCGGCTGCGCGCCTGGCAACGCGATAAAGACCGCTTCAAAGAGAACTTTTATACATCTTACCAGGCCGGGTTAACAATAGACAGCCTGCACTGGAAGAACATGGATAACGATTCCCTGCCTGCGGTTCAGGAATTCGGATTTTCCATTCCGCCAACAGCCAGCGGCGATTACAAACTCATCAACCTGAACCTGTTCAGCGGTATTGCGAAAAACCCTTTCATTTCGAATATCAGGTTCACCAACATCGATTACGGGTGTTTGCAGTCATATACCATTGTTGAGAACATTGAACTGCCTGCCTCACTGAAGGTGGAGAACCTGCCCAGGAATGTGCGCATGATCATGCCAGACACCAGCATCACAATGAGCCGGCAATTACAGGTAAATAGCAATATACTTCAGGTAAAATATACTATAACCACCACGCGCAGCGTATTTACTGCCGACGAATATGAATACGTAAAGGACTTCTACAAAAAAATGTCCGAGATCATGAATGAGCAGGTGGTGTTGAAGAAAATGTGATAATGTGATAATTCGATAGTGCTTGCCCGTCCGTAGCCTTGGCGAAGGCGGGAAAGGCGCCGCCATCGGCGGCAATAAAACCAGGGGTTTATTTGGGGATCAAAAGTGAATCAGCGGTGCTTACGCAAAGTAAGGCATTGGAATGTTCATTTACAATGGCAGGTGTGCCGCCATTGGTGAATGCCATTTCACAGCTTTCCCCGATGAAGTCGGGGGTTTGCCGTATCACAACCGCCGGTTCACGAAAAATTAAACCATAATAAACCGATATGTTCAAGTCACTGCTCCTGGTTATTTGCCTCACCACCTCGCTTTCCCTTCTTGCCCAGAAAGACAGCGATGTTCCCGGCTTTGGAAAAATTGACAAAGCCGAACTGGAAATGAAAACCTGCGATTTTGATGAAAAGGCCGAAGCCGTTGTGCTTTTCGATGTAGGCGAACTGTATTTCGATCTCACGTCCATGTCGGGCAGCATGCAGCTCGAGCGCCATATACGCATCAAGATCCTGAAAGATAAAGGAAAGAACCAGGCCGACATTCGCCTGCCCTATGTGAGCTACCGCAACATAGAGCACATAAAAAATCTTACTGCCCAAACCTATAACCTCGACGCTGCTGGTAATATCGTTACCACCAGGGTAGAAAAAAACCTTATTTACGAAAAGCCCATCGATAAATACCGCAAAGAACAGGTGTTCACCTTCCCCGATGTGCAGGCGGGCAGCATTATAGAATACAAATGGTCGCAGGTATGGAGCAGCTTTGCGCTGGAAAACTGGTATTTTCAACGAAGCATACCGGTAAAATACAGCCGCTACCGTACCGATTTCCCCAACGAGATAGAAATATACGCCTCCCCGTTTTGCGTACTTCCGTATGAAAGCAAACAGCATACAAAGGGCACACGCATTATACATCATTATTCCATGAAAAACATTCCGGCCCTGCGCGACGAACCCTATATCAGTTGCGATAAAGACTACCTGCAACGGATCGAGCTCAGGTTACAGGCCATCAAATGGCCAACCTACCGCGAAAACCTGGTGAAATCATGGCCGCAGCAGATCAAAGGCCTCATGGAAGATGAAGACTTTGGCATACAGCTCAAAAGAAATATTCCCCGCACCGCCGACCTCGAAGCGCAGTTAAAGAACCTTACCGATCCATATCGAAAAATGGTTGTCATTCATGAATATGTTCGCCGGAATATGGAATGGAACGGGTTGAGCAACATCTGGGCCCTGAACGGCGTACGGGCTGCCTGGAAAGATAAAAAAGGCACCAGCGGCGAGATCAACCTGATACTGGTGAACCTGCTTAAAGACGCCAACCTGAAAGCGCACGCCATACTGGTAAGCACCCGCGACCACGGAGTTGTAACGAGCTCCCTTGCCGATGTGCGACAGTTCGATAAAGTAATGGCCTATGTTGAGATCGGCGAGCAGGTTTACGTGCTTGACGCCACCGAAAAGAATACCCCTTCGCGTCTGATACCCATGGATGTCATGTTCTCTGAAGGACTGGTGATTGAAAAACCCGAAACCCTCGAATGGGGCTGGCGGCCGTTGTGGAATGAAAATACAATGCTGAAGAACACCATAATTGTACAGGCAAATATCGACGAAAGCGGCGTAATGACTGGCAGGGCTTCGGCTTTCAGCTATGATTACGACCGGGTACAACGCGTTACGGATGCAAAAAAAGACCAATCGAAATTCCTCGAAAAATACTTTCACGACGGGAACCAGAACGTAAAGGTCGACAGCCTTGTTTTGGAAAACCTCGAGGACGATACCCTGCCCCTCATTCAGAAAATACAGTTCAATATGCCGGTGAGCGCCTCGGGCGATTACAAGTACTTTTCAACCAACCTTTTCACCCGGCTCGAGAAAAACCCGTTTGTGGCCGACTCGCGGTTTTCCGACATTTTCTTCGGCGTGAACCAGTCATATAACCTGGTGGCCAACATAACAATTCCTGAAGGATACGCGTTTGAAGCCCTGCCGAAGAACATGCGAATGATTATGCCCGATACCAGTATTGCCATAACCCGGCGGCTGGTGGCAGAAAACAACCAGTTGGCGGTAAGGGTGAACCTGGAATTTAAAAAACCGTTCTTTACCGTTCAGGAATACCCGGATTTTAAGGAATTTTACAAACAACTCTTTGCCGTGTTGAGCGAGCAGATCGCCATTAAAAAACGCTAAACGCCGAAGGCCCACGCCCGAAATTCAGGCTGTTTGAGATTATTCGGGTAGAACGTAGTTCGGAAATCAGCCTTCCGCCTTAAGCGTTCAGCGTTAAACCCTAAAAGTATATTATGAAAAAGTGCTTATTAATAATATTCACCCTATGTACGGCCCTGGGCCTGCAGGCCCAGGTGACCACATTGTACGCACTGTCGTCGATGCCCGACATAGTGAAAAAAGACGCCGATGTGATCAAACGTTATGAGAATATAGCGTTTGAAGTAAAGGATATCGACCGGTCGTCGATCACCGTACACCAGATCGTTACCGTAATGAACGAAAAGGGCAAATCAGCCCTTCAGTTTTCGGAGTATACTACCAAGTTCCGGGTACTGGAAGACGCCGAAGTGAAAGTGTTCGACGCGCTGGGCCGCCAGATCAGCAAATACAAACAAAAGGATATGACCACCCAGGCCAGTTTCAGCAACCTGGTCGACGATATAAAATACACCTATGTTAATTTTCCGGCGGCTGCCTACCCCGTTACATTCGAACTGAAGTACACAATCAGGTTAAAAGGTAACCTCATATTCCCCAGCTACGACATTCAGGAAGGCAACCAGAGCGTGGAATCATCGGTGTTCACCGCAAAGGTGCCCAAAGACCTCGATCTTCGCTTTAAAGAAAAGAATATTACCATAAAGCCCGAAACCACGGAGGAAGGCGGGTATAAAACCTACCGCTGGACGGTCAGGAACCTGCCGGCATTAAAACGGGAAGCCGGTGCGGCTAGTCCATACCCGTATGTTATGCTGGCGCCAAACCAGTTCAAGTACGATAATTTTGAAGGTAACCTCGGCACCTGGAAAGATTATGGTTCATGGGTTGCCAGCCTGTACAAAGGGCTCGACAAATTGCCGCCCGATCGCGTGGCATTCTTTCAGGAGCTTGTAAAGGATATTCCCGACGATTACGGCAAGATCAAAAAACTGTATGAATACCTGCAGAAGAATTTTCGCTATGTAAGTATTCAACTGGGCATCGGCGGCTTCAGGCCTTTTTCAGCCGAGTTCACCGATAAAAAGAAATATGGCGATTGTAAGGCGCTCAGCAACTGTATGAAGGCCATGCTGTCGGCCGTAGGCATCAACAGTTACAATGCCATTATCAATGCAGGAAAGAACGCCCTCGCCATGGATGACGATTTTCCCGCACAGCTTTGCAACCACGTTATCTTATGCGTACCGCTTCAAAAAGATACAGTATGGCTTGAATGTACCAGCAATACCAACGACTTCAATGTACTTGGGCCTTTTACCGAAAACCGGAACGCATTGCTGATAACCGAAAAAGGCGGCGTGCTGGTGGCTACCCCAACAAGCACCAGCGCAGAAAATACCTTCCATGCACATACAGTTATAACGCTGCAGGATGATGGCTCCGGCGCTACCCTTACAACTTTTAAAACCACCGGTGAGTACAAGGAAGAAATGCGGTATATCATTGAAGAAAAACGAGACGATCAAAAAGAATACCTGGTGCATGCCCTGCATTTTAAACAACCCGATGATTTTGCATTTAAGCTGAAAGAAGGCGCCGGCCGTTACACCACCACACTTGAAATGGCGTTCGAAAAGATCCATGAGTTCAATGCCGGAAATAAATTCTTTATCAGCCCGCGCATTTATAAATTATGGACTTCCGTTCTGCCAAAAGCAGAGGAGCGCAAACAGGATTTCTATTTCAGCTTTCCGCTCGAAAAAAGCGATACCACCGTATTTAAACTGCCGGCCGGTTTTGCAGTGGAAGCGTTGCCGAAAGTAAAAGAGCTTTCGAACAACCATGCCGCCTACAGCACCAAATACTGGTATAATGAAACGGAAAAAGCCGTATACACCACTGCCACCCTGGTTTTGAAGAAACACAAGATAGAAGCGGCCGGTTATCCTGAGATCAAAAAATTATTCGATGAAATTTTACTAGACGATACCCAGCGGATCGTATTGAAAAAAGAGTAGCCGGTTACCCGTTCAAATTATGTGCGACAAAATGATACCGGTTGCTACCGCGGCATTCAATGATTCGGCCTCGCCGTACCGCGGAATGGTGATACGGTTACTGCACCGGGCCAGGATGGCATCGCTGATACCCTTCGATTCATTGCCAATAATAATTATACCTTCTTTAACCGGCGACAACTTACGCAGATCTGCTCCGTCGAGTACGGCTGCGTAAGTTGGCAACCCGGGCTCCTTATCGAGCCACTGGCCCAGGGGGCCATACGCTACCTGCACCCGGGCAATACTGCCCATCGTGGCCTGCACCACTTTCGGGTTCCAGGCATCGGCGCAATCGGTACTGCAAAAGAGCTGTTTAATGCCAAACCAGTCGGCACAGCGGATAATAGTACCCAAATTCCCCGGGTCCTGAACGGTGTCGAGCATCAGCGAAATGTTATTTCGTAAAGGCGCGTTCGCCGAAAAATCGGGTTTCTTAAAAATTCCCAACACCTGGTTAGGCGTTTGCAACAGGGATATGCGCTCCAGTTCCGACTGGCTTATTTCCGTTACTTCAGCGTGCAGCGACTTCCCCTGCTCCGCTATCCATTCCTTTACCGCATACAGCTGCTGCAACGGTAAACGGGCACTTAATAATTCGTTAATTAGCTTTGGACCCTCGGCCACAAACACCCCTTCACTATCTCGTAATTTTTTGTGGCTTAAACTTTGAATATATTTGACCTGTGATTTAATCAACATTGCATTCCGTTTAAACAAAATATGTTGTCATTAGCCCGGCAAGTTACAGTATTTAGATTGGTTCAATGGATAGCTTACTGCGCTTTCGTTGCGGCGTCAATAACTTCCTGCACGGTTCCCAGGAAAATGCAACCCGGTAAACCGTTTGTATACAAGACCACGATAGATATAAAAGGAGATGTGCCCGACAAGCTTCAGTTGCAGGAAAGATTGCAAAACCAGCTCGACGATAGTCTGAAAACCCGCGTCATTACCTATGCCGGTGTTGTTAGGGTGTTGTATAAACCGCCGGTTTTCGATTCGGTCAATATCGGCAGGTCGGAAATATTCATGACCAGCCTGCTCCATTCCCTTGGTTACTTTCACCCTGAAATAACCGATACCTTCCACATAACTACCGTTAATAAGAGAAAAGGAAAACAGGAACGCGTTCATATCAATTTTAAGGTAACGCCGGGTAAAGTACTCCGGCTCGACTCTATCGGTTACGCCTTCCGCGACCCCGAACTGCAACGCCTGGCAACCCGGCAGCAGGACAGATCGGCGCTAAAAAAAGCAGAACCTTACTCCCTCCAAAAAATTTCCGATGAGCTCGACAGGTTGCTGGTTGTTTTCCGCAATAACGGGTATTTCAAGCTCAATAAAGAAGATATCTATGCAGAAGTAGATACGGTGGTGGCGGCCCTTATCGACCCTACCCTCGACCCCTTCGAACAGTTCAGGTTGCTCGATTCGCTTCGCAAAAAAAGAGAGAACCCAACCATCAATGTCGTATTTAAGCAACACCCGGTAAAGGACAGCAGCCGGTTAAAAAAATACTATATCGGCAAAGTGCAGGTATACCCCGACGCCAGTTACGAAGAATTCGATTCAACCATTCACGATACCGCCCATATCAAAGGGTATGAGATCATTTACAATTCGCCCCGGTTTAAACTGCCTTTTATTGCCAACAATGTCGCTTTGCGACCGGGTGCGCTGTATAACCAGCGGCGGTATTACCGCACCAGTAATATCTTTACCAGCCTTGGCGCCTGGCAGAACGTAGATATTGAAATGCGTGAACGGAAAGACAGTACCACGCCCATACTGGATGCGCGGATCCGGCTGTACCCCAACCCGAAACAGAACCTGAACATAGCGTTTGAGACCAGCCGCAACGTAAGCGATATCCTTGCTACCGGCCAGTTATTCGGTATCGGTTTGAACGGGCGTTTATTGAACCGGAACGCCTACCGCGAAGCCATTCAAACCGTTACCAGTGCGCGTTTTGGTATTGAACTGGGAACAAACATCATTCAAACCCTGCAGGCCAACGTGGCGCATACTATCAACTTCCCGAAATTCATTTCGCCTATAAGAATAAAGACCGACAGCCTCATTGCGCCCCGCACCCTGCTCAACCTGAACGCATCCTATACCGACAGGCTGCTGTTGTTCAAATCACGCTCCTTCAATACCTCCTGGGGATACGAGTGGGTAAAAGGCCGCCGCCGGCAAGATCAGGACCAGGTTGGACAAAGATGGCGGAAGACCTGGCAGTACATTCCTTTGAACTACGAGTACACCGACGTAATAAAGACCGACAGCCTGCGCAAACTCGAAGACAGGATCAGCTCCTACAAATTTGCCTTCAACAACGGGCTTATCATCAGCCAGGTGCTCAGTTTATCGACCGGGGTTGAAAAGGATAATAAATTAACCCTTTTGCGGGGCCGGGTAGAAGAAAGCGGCGCCCTGTTCGGCTTAATAAAAAGGCTTGACCTGGGGTCACTGGCCCGTTTTGTAAAGATCGACGGCGAGTTTAAACATTATATCGACCATCCGCATTCATCCTGGGCCTTCCGTGCTTTTGCCGGTTACGGTTTGGTATATGGTAAAAAAGATACCGCAGGGCATATCGTAAACGAGAACAACCTGCCCTTCTTCAAGGCATTTTTTGCCGGTGGCCCGTACAGCATGCGCGCCTGGCCCATCAGGCGGTTGGGCCCTGGTTCATCGAACCTGTACGACAAACCCGATACCAGCGGCATCGAACGTTTCGGGAATATGCAAATTGAGCTGAATGCGGAATACCGTTTCAATATCACTACCATTGCGGGTATTAAAGTGAACAGCGCCCTGTTCGTGGATATCGGGAATATCTGGAGCACTGAGTTTGACCCCAAAACAAATCAAAAGGTTCCGGAAGCCTCTTTTAAATTCAGCCGCCTGTATAAAGACCTCGCGATTGGCGCGGGCAGCAGTTTGCGGTTCGATTTCGACTTCTTCCTCATCCGGCTCGACTGGGCCTACCGGCTAAAAGACCCGTTGTACGCCCATGAGAACGATGGGTGGTTCAATGATATAAGAATACTGAACGGGCAGTTTCAGCTGGGGATCGGATATCCTTTCTAGAATGATGAATATTGAATATCGAATATTCAATGATGAAGTTGAATACAGGGGAAATGAGAATTTAAAAATGAAAAAGTAAATACAGCGGAAAGTAAACCCTGCACTTGGTTTTTCACTTCGACATTCTACATTGAACATTCAACATTCGTTATTCTGTATCCCCTTGTTCATTTCTCTGTTTTTCATTCTTCATTTCCACAATCCATTCCTGGGCCTGTTCCATCGACATGGCCTTTTCAACTGTGAACTCACCAATTCTTGTACGGCACAGGCTGCTGAGATAGGCGCCGCAACCGGCTGCCTGCCCAACATCATTGGCAAGACTGCGGATATACGTTCCGGTGGAGCACACCACCCTGAAATGCACTACGGGCAGTTCTATCTTTGTAAACTCAAATTCCTTGATCACTATTTTTCGGGGTTCCAGTTCAATGGTCTGGCCCTTACGCGCCAGCTCATACACCCGTACCCCGTCTTTTTTAATGGCCGAATGCATGGGCGGCACCTGTAACTGTTCGCCGGTAAATTGTTGGGCAATGGCGGCCAGTTGTTCAGGTGTAACGGAACTGTAATCCTTAAAACCGGTGGGTTCGCTTTCCAGGTCGTAGGTAGGTGTGGTTGCGCCAAAGGTAAACGTACCGGTATACTCCTTTTCCTGCGCCATGTATTCATTGATGCGCTTGGTAAATTTCCCGGTGCAGAGGATCAGTAACCCCGTAGCCAGCGGGTCGAGCGTACCGGCATGACCTACTTTTTTTATTTTGATCGAATTGCGGATCTTTCTAACGACATCAAAGGAAGTCCACTCAAGTGGCTTATTGATCAATAAAACCTGTCCTTCTTCAAACATATTTTTTGGCGCCTGTTGCATTTGGGTGCGAAGCTAATAAAAATGATCGGTTCCATCAGTTTGCCCGGTAACAGATCAACCTGTTTTATTAAAACACCCATCTATATCGCCTGCCTTGCCTTCAGCTCCAGGTATTTATTCACGGTATTTACCGTTAAATGCTGCGGTGCGGTGAGAATGGTGAAAATGCCGTGCTGCTGCAATTCTTTTACGATCAGCCGCTTTTCATAAACAAACTTTTCGGCAATGGTTTTGGTGTAAACGGTTTCTATATCGTTCGCCGGCTGATCGGTCAACTGGCGCAGTTCGGTATTCTCGAAAAACACCACCAGCACCAGGTGATTGCGGGCAATATGCCTGATGTATGGCAGCTGCCGTTGCAAACCCGATAAGGATTCGAAATTGGTAAACAATATGATGAGGCTGCGTTGTGCAATGCGGGTACGCACATGCGCATACAGTTTTTCAAAATCGCTTTCGAGGAATTTTGTTTGCTGGTTGTACAGGGTTTCAAGAATGCTGCCCATTTGGGAAGCCTTGCGGTCGGCCGGTAAAAAATTACCGATGTTCTCGGCAAAAGTTACCAGTCCGGCCTTATCCTGTTTTATAAGGGCCACCCGCGATAAGATCAGCGTGGCGTTGATGGCATAATCGAGCAGGGTCATTCCTTCGAAAGGCATTTTCATTACGCGGCCTTTATCGATGATACAATATACCTGCTGGCTGCGTTCATCGGTGTAATTGTTCACCATCAGTTGTCCGCCTTTGCGGGCGGTGGCTTTCCAGTTGATACTGCGAATATCATCGCCGGTCACGTATTCTTTGATCTGTTCAAACTCGAGGCTATGCCCTATTTTCCTGATCTTGCGGCTGCCGGCTTCGGCAAGGTTGTTTGAATAAGCCAGCAGCTCAAACTGGCGCAACGCGAGGTAGGAAGGCAATACTTTTACCATTTGCTCTCCTTCCCGCTTTAAACGGCGCACCACCAGCTGCAACGGGCTTTTTACAAATACGTTGGTATCGTTAAAAATATATTCGCCGCGCGCTGTAGGGCGCAGGTTATACGCTATGTTTTGCGTTTCGCCGCTGTTCAGCGTGGCATCTACAGAAAAATCACGTTGCTGGAACTGCACCGGAATTTCATCGATCACTTTCAGCGTAATGCGAAAATGGAACTGGTTGGTAATGGCCAGTTGCACTTTGTTGATATCGCCATTGCTGAACTTCTCGCTCACGATCCGTTCTATCTTCAGGCCTTCCTTTTTCACGAACAGCAAACCATAATCGAGCACCACCATGGCCAGAAAAAACCACAGGCTTATTTTCGCCACCGGTAAAAGCACCGGCCAGTTGTACGACAATACATACAATAAAATAACCCCTACGAACGCCCAGTAAAAATGGCGGCCAAAGAAGAGTGGTAATATGAATCTTTTGTATAAGGTCATGCTTCAGTGAATAAAGGATGTGCACGGCACTATTAAACGGTTTGTGGTTTATGGTTTGTTGTTTGTGGTTCTTTAATCTCAGGCTGTCCGATAATTTTCGGGCAGCATTAATTGCGGCAGCAACAACAAACCACAAACTACAAACAACAAACATTTACCTTGGAACCTCTATGGTAGAAATGATCTGCTGTATCACATCATCGGTAGAAGCGCCTTCCATTTCTTTGTCGGGCGTCAATACGATACGGTGACGCAATACCGGCGGAATAACATAGATGATATCATCGGGCGTTACAAAATCGCGGCCGCGCATGGAGGCCAGCGCTTTGGCGCCGTTCAGAATACCTATGGATGCCCGGGGCGATGCGCCGAGGTAAATCGATTTGTGATTGCGCGTATTGGCCACAATAGTGGTAATGAAACTGATCAGTTTTTCTTCCACATGTATGGTGCGTACCTGTTTGCGTAACTCCTGGATCTGGGTGGCGGTCAACGCGGCCTGTACCTGGTTTACCATATCGCCGAGGTGCTGCTGGTGATGTTGCAACACCACCCTGAACTCCTGTTCGGCCGTAGGATACGAAACGTTTATTTTGAACAGGAAACGATCGAGCTGCGCTTCGGGTAAATGGTAAGTTCCCTCCTGCTCTATGGGATTTTGCGTAGCCACCACCATAAACGGGGTCGATAACTGGTACGAATGACCGTCAACCGTAATCTGCCGCTCTTCCATCACCTCGAACAGGGCAGCCTGCGTTTTGGCCGGGGCGCGGTTGATCTCATCTATCAACACAATATTGCTGAAGATGGGGCCTTTATTAAATTGAAAAGAAGAATCTTTGGGATTGAAAACCGACGTACCAATTACGTCACTGGGCATCAGGTCGGGGGTGAACTGGATACGTGAAAAACCAACCGAAATGCTTTTGCTCAGCAGTTTGGCAGTAAGAGTTTTGGCTACGCCCGGTACACCTTCAATAAGAACGTGCCCGTCGGCCAGTACAGCCGCCAGCAACAGTTCAACCATCTGTTCCTGCCCAACGATCACTTTGCCTATCTCTGTTTTTAAGGTATGTACCGATTGTTGCAGTGTGCTGAGATCGGTTCTGACATCGAAAAAGTTTTCCATGTATTATACGTGTTTATAAAAATGCTCCAATTTACGATTCAGTTCAAGTAACCCTTCATCGGTTACGGAAGGCTCGTCCTGTAACATGTTCATAAAATATAACAGGTCCTTCAATTGACCGGCATCATACCCGGTTTTCCAGGCCAGTCTTTTTTCGAATTCAGGATCGGTGAATGAAGTACGGATGCCGTACCTGCTGCGCACATAATCCTGAAAATGCGCGGCCATTTTATAGGCCAGGTTCTTATTATCGCGCCGCTGAAAATACAACCGCCCTATTGTCTTTACAAAATCAACCGACGCGTTCTTCAATGGTTGTATAACCGGTATTGCCCGTTGTTTGCGTTTGCTTTCAAACAGGTAAATGATCAGCATCAGCAACAGCAGCAACCACATGGCCTGCGCCAGTGCGGGTTGTTTGCTCAGCCAGCTTCCTGCGCCAAACAATCCTTTTCCATTTTTATTCGAACCATCACTGCTGCCGCCTTTGTGATAGCGAAAGTAATCGTCCCACCGCACCACTTCACTGTTCTTCGGCAGGTAAGAAAATACGTTATCGTAGTACGCTTTGTTATTCTTATGCAGTAAAAAGAAATTGGTAAAAGCCGCCGGCGCCAGGTGTATGTACAGCGAACCGCCGCCTTCATAATTGAACTGCACAAAATTCGGCCGCCCGAATTTATCCTTTCCCAATACGGTGGTAAATGCGGAATCTATCGATACAAAATAATTATCCAGCGCCTTACCGGGGTACGTGTACGACAAGGAATCCCTGGTGCCCGGGTTTATTACACTTACCGTAAGCGAATCTTCGGTATTGAAAGAACTGGAATAATAAGCCGTTTTCAGGTGCAGGCTATCGAGCAGCGTTTCATGAATGCGCAGGCCTGAAATAAACACATGCTGCCCCCTCGATACCATGCCCAATAAAGCGGCGGCTTCATTTTCATCGGGAATAATATCGGTGGCAATAATGATATAGGTGGTTTTGCTGTCTTCCGCGCTTACCTCAACATTATCTTCCTTTAAGTTCTTTACCGTATAGGATTTATACCTGTCGGGCGAGTTTTTATTGATGATCACCGTAGCCTCCGGAAACATATGCGACAGGTTCTCATAGGCAACATAAGTGCCATAGGGAATTTTATCGCTCCGCCACAAGGTTACCCGTTTGTTCAAACGTTTTGAGTTACAACCGGCCAGTAAACCGGTGAGCGCCACCAGCCAGGTCAAAAATCGATATCGTATTATTGGTTTCAAGAATTCACTGCGTTGTAAAAGTGGCTGAAATTTTTTTGTACCAGGTCGAACTGTTCATCGGTTATCGCAAATTCGCCATACCACACATAATCGTACACCCGGGTAAGAAAACTGAATTCGTTGGCCAGCTTGCGGCCGCTCATTTGGGTAACATATTCATGGTTGGTGCCATCGACATGATACCTGATCCATTGTTTATCGTTCAGCTGGTGCAGGGCTTTCAGGTACATATACCGCACCGCAAGGCGGTGCTCTTTAGCTGCAATGGTTTGTTTTATCTTTTCATCGAAATTGATATCGGCTATATCTGTTTCTTCTTCCTCTCCCCGGGCCAGCCTGGCTTTTCTGTATGAACTGAAAAGGTACAGTTTGTTCACTACCACAATCCGGTATACGACAAATGCAAAAAATGCGATCAGCAATCCATAGGTGAACCGCCTGATGGTCGTTACCGAAAAGAAATCATAGAAATACTCCCAGAACCCCTTGCTGTCTGGCTTTGCCTTTATTTCGGGCTGGGGTTCCCGCTCCCACGATCTGGGATCGTTGGCATATCCGAAATCCTTTCGCTTTTGCATACTGCGGATGGCAGAGTCGGGCACTTGTCTGAATTCGGGTTGCTGTTCCTGCAGCGTACCGCTCCTTATTCCATTATCATCATTGAACTCAACCGGCGGCGCAATCACCGTATCTGCTATTACTTCTTCGTCCTGTGCACGAACGGGAGCGATGCAGGAAAGCAACGCGGCCAGGCACAGTACGAACCTGAGGTTTTTTACAGTGGGAAGCGGTAACCGGTATGAAACAAAATAGTTCATCGATCGGGCAAATAGTTTATTCAACGGCTTTTTCGGCTTTTGTTCGGCGTTGTACCTGTACGGGATACCATACAAAATACCAGATGATAAAAATAAACGAAACGGCGAGAATGAGGATGCTTACCCAATATGGCATAGAAGAATAGGAATACCGGGTAACAAACCCTTCCAGAAATGCTGCCACCAGCAATACCGGCACCAGGGCGATCATCAATTTCATACCGTCCTTTGCGCCATTCATGAGGGAATGCAACCGCTTATGCGAGCCGGGGAACAGGATGCTGTTACCTAAGATCAGTCCGGCTGAGCCCGATAAAATGATAGCGGAGATCTCCAGCGTACCATGACACCAGATCACCAGGATCGACTGCCAGCCGAGGTTCTTGGCAAAAAAATAGTATTGAAAAGAACCCACCATTACGCCATTGGTGAATAACATATACACCGTTCCGAGGCCAAGGAAAATTCCCCAAACGAATACCTGGAACGATACGTAAATATTGTTCAGGGCAATGTAGGCAAACATATTCAACGGGTTCGAGTGTTTGTACACGCCGAACGGATCGCCTTTGGAGATATTGTCTTCCGTCATTTCAACATACCCATCGCCCAGCACGCCTCTTACAAATGTTTCATCATGGGCTGCGGAAAATGCCGACATTATCGCAAAACCAACAAAAATGAGAAATGCATAAAGTATTTCGCGGTGATGCCGGCGAATGGTAAGCGGCAGCTCCGTTTTAAAGAAACGCGTAATGCGGGAAGATTCTTCCCGTTTGTTCCTGTAAATAGTGAGGTAAATGCGCGAAGCCAGATCGTTCAGATACTGCGTTACCTTGCTGTGCGGATAAAACGTTTTGGAATAACCAAGGTCATTTACCAGTTCGGTGAACTGTTGCGCCATTTCATCAGGATCGGTAGGTGCTTCATATTGGTACTTCCGCCACTTATCAATATTTTTCTTTATAAATAGTCCTTCTCTCACGCAGACGTATTTTTAAGTTTCAAATCTACCTATTCAGGCCCAAATAAAACGGGTTCATAAATATAATAGTGAAATTTTGCACGTTATAACGTTGTGATACAGATAATTCTTGTTATAGTTTGCAGAATAATACCCCCCGGCCCCCTAAAGGGGAAGAAATTACGATTTTCAACCAGTTACCAGTTTCCTGTTACCGGATCCGGATGGTAATTGCGGGTGTTTTATTTTGGGTTCCCGGAACGTAAATGATGGAATTTGTATATTGTAAGCTGAAGAATACCTATGCTATTAGTCAAATTAGATACCGGTTTTAACATTGAAGTAGAGTTCGCGCTCAGTCCGTTCCATCGCCGCTTTTTTGCCTGGCTCATCGATATTACCATCCAGGGTACCTACCTGTGGCTGGGTAATAAGTTCCTGAACGCCCTTGCGGGCCGCGACTGGGACGAGGAAATATGGCCTGTAGTGCTGTTCCTGCTGCCGTTCATTTTGTACCACCTGGTTTCGGAGATCACCATGAACGGGCAAAGCGTTGGGAAAATGGTGATGCAGATAAAAGTGATGACGCTGCAGGGCGGGCAACCTTCCGTAAGCCAGTTCCTAATTCGCTGGCTTTTCCGCATTGTCGACTTTCCGGTCCTGATGCTTCTCAGCACCATGACGGGGTATACAAACTGGTGGACGGTACTGATACTTTTTGCCGGGTTGATATGCACCATCGCCACGCCAAAATCGCAACGTATTGGCGACCTGCTGGCCGGCACCATTCTCATTGATCTTAAAAAACGCACTTCCTGGGAGGATACGGTGTTTACAGAAGTGGAATCAACCTATCAGCCACGCTACCCGCAGGTGATGCAGTTGAGCGACCGCGACATCAATACCCTGAAGAATATTATTGAAACGGTGAAAAAGCGGAACGACTATGACCTGTCGCTTAAAATTGCCGACCGCATACAGTCGAAACTTAAAATGCGCACCGACCAGGACGCACTGGATTTCCTGCAAACGCTGCTGAAGGATTACAACTATTATTCTACCAACTAAAAAAACAAGCGCCGGATATGTCAGCGCCAAACGGCCCTGCAATTTTCCGGCGCTGATTCTATATAATAATCCGGTTGAACGCTTCGCATGCTATCTTGAAACGGCAAAAACGAGCCCTATCACGAATATCAATGCATACAATGAAATAAGCACCAGCGTTAATATTCCTATATATTTATAACACAATTTCAGCTGACGGAATGAAGCTATCAGGGTCTCCTGGTCGTTGTTGCCCAATGCCTGCAGCATTTTGTTCGAGAATTTGAACATAAACAAACAGGGCATAAAATACAATACTACCATTGCAAGCAAAAGCACAACCTGGAAAATACCGCGATATCCAAACGCTGCGCTTAAAGGTGATGAATAGGCAGAATAAGAAGCCATGCTTCCCGCGAAAATGACTATGAGCAATATAAATCCCAGGGCAACAAAACCTACGATCGACAGGAATTTGGCCCATTTCGCCGTTTCGCGTAAGTGGCTGCTAACCTCATGATCAATTTGTAATTCAAAAAGGTTCGATTCAGTGTTCGATGGGGCGGTCTGAATGTACTGTTCCATATTATTTTATTGGATTTTTGGGGTTAAAAATGATAGCAACGGGGCAAGATATAAAAATAGCGGGGAATCTGAAATACCCGCAAGAAAAAACCCGCTACCGGTTTACGGGTAACGGGTATTATACTATCGTAAATACATTGTCAATACGCCTGTGCGAACAATGCCCGTTGATTGGCGGGTTTGCCCGAGAACACACAAGTGCCTTCTTCCTGCGGGTTATCTAAAGGAATGCAACGGATGGTTGCTTTAGTTTTCTCCTTAATGGCATCTTCCGTTTCGGAAGTACCATCCCAGAACGCAGATACAAAACCACCTTTTTCATTGATGATGTTTACAAATTCATCCCAGGTATTGACGGTAGTTATATGCGAATTGCGGAAAGCCAGCGCTTTATTGTAAATAGATTGCTGAATTTCGGCCAGCAGCAGCACAATGCGCTCAGGGAGGCCGTCCATCGATACGCTTTGTTTTTCTTTGGTATCGCGGCGGGCCAGCTCAACCGTATTGTTCTCGAGGTCTCTTAACCCGATCGCTACCCGAACAGGCACGCCTTTCATTTCATATTCGGCAAACTTCCAGCCCGGGCGTGCATTGTCGTTATCGTCGTATTTAACACGAACGCCGGCGGCCTTCAGCTGTTTTACCAGTTCCTGCACTTTTACGTCGATCTGCGCTTTTTGTTCTTCCCCTTTATAAATAGGAACGATCACCACCTGCAGCGGAGCGATCTTTGGCGGAATGATCAATCCCTGGTCGTCGCTATGCGCCATCACCAGCGCGCCGATAAGGCGGGTGCTTACGCCCCAGCTGGTAGCCCATACGTAATCGAGCTTGTTGTCTTTATCGGAAAACTTCACGTCAAACGCCTTGGCGAAGTTCTGCCCCAGAAAATGCGAAGTACCGGCCTGCAGGGCCTTGCCATCCTGCATAAGGGCCTCGATACAATAGGTATCAACGGCGCCGGCAAAACGTTCGTTCTCGGTTTTCACTCCTTTTATCACCGGCAATGCCATCCAGTTCTCTACAAAATCGGCGTACACGTTCAGCATCTGAATGGTTTCCTCCACCGCTTCTTTGGCCGTGGCGTGGGCGGTATGCCCCTCCTGCCATAAGAACTCGGCAGTACGCAGGAACAGGCGGGTGCGCATTTCCCAGCGAACCACATTGGCCCATTGGTTAATGAGCAGCGGCAGATCGCGGTAACTCTGGATCCAGTTTTTGTAGGTATTCCAGATAATGGCCTCGCTGGTGGGGCGAACCACCAGCTCTTCTTCGAGTTTTGCATCGGGATCAACCATCAGGGCGCCTTTTTTCGAAGGATCGGTCTTTAACCGGTAGTGCGTTACAACCGCGCACTCCTTGGCAAATCCTTCGGCGTTCTTTTCCTCGGCTTCAAACAGACTTTTGGGAACGAACAGCGGGAAATAGGCGTTTACGTGCCCGGTGTCCTTGAACATTTTGTCAAGGGCGTCGCGCATGTTTTCCCACAGGCTGAACCCATAAGGTTTAATTACCATACAACCTCTTACGGCCGAATAATCGGCCAGGCCGCCTTTAATAACCAAATCGTTGTACCATTGCGAATAATCTGTGCTTCGGCTGGTGATCTCTTTGCTCATGTTTTATTTTTTATATAGATCGGAGTCTTTTTAATGATGATTTAATTCCGCTTGGCCTGCCCTTCCAGCCTCATTATCAGGCATTTTGTCGATAAATTTTAACATTCGTCAAGCAATTATTTCCTGGCAGGGGCTGTCTTTTTTGTGTAACTTTAGTTCGGGAAAAACGCAAAAGTAGCATTTAGCTGCTGAATGTGAATTGCTTTCAAATTATTTAGTAGTCTAAAACCATTACTATGAGGTTTCTAAATATACTTCCTGTATTCCTGGCGATGGCAGTCTTAACGAGCTGCTCGGTATACCGTTCGGGCCAAACTCCCGACGATGTATATTATTCTCCAGGTCGCACGCAGGAAGATTCTTACGTTACAGTTGACAATACCAGGAAAGGCCGCAGCTATGGCCGTTACGATAACACCAATCCCGATGACAATTATTTGCGGATGCGGGTGCGCGATCGTTATCGCTGGAGCGCGTTCGACAATTATTCCACATTGAACGACTGGCAATACAATGGCGGTTATTACGGCATGTACAACCCTTATTATGCCGGCGGTTATGGATACAGTGGGTTTGGCTATGGCATGGGTATGGGTTTCGGGCCTTACAGCTATTACAACCCCTGGTCGTTTAATTCTTACTGGAACAGTTATTACCACTGGAACAGCTTTTACAACCCCTATTGCCCCGGTATTATCGTAGGCAGCTACAAAACCAACCCGGTTGTATACAATTCGGTGCGTAATTTCAATATGGCCACCTATAGTAACAACAGTAGCTACAACAACCGCAACAGCGGTGGCGGCGGCAGACCGATCTACCAATCGAACAATGGCCGGTATAATACCCGTAACGACAGCTATTATACGCCGGGTTCAAATAACGGCGGATTACGCCGGGTATATCCCAGCAGCAGTGGCAGCAACGGCGGTTATCAGCCTTCATCCCCCTCTTCAGCGCCGGTTAGAACTTACTCGCCCGCATCATCGGGCGGTTCTTCCCGCGGTAGCAGTGGAGGCAGCAGCGGCGGCGGCAGCAGGCCAAGCCGGGGCGGATAGACGAAGGACTGAAACGACAGACGGCAAACGTGAAAGGAACCCGTTTTTCTAACCTCGCTTCATACCGAAATCTCAAGAAAGTTCAGCAAGGTTGTCCTTTCCGTAAATAATGACAGACCAACTGTTTTTTGAAATTATTAATACCTGTAGTGTACTTTCACACTATAGACAAAAGCTTTTTTTCTATTGTGAGCGTGAAATTGTTAAAAAAACAATCAACCCGGCTTATACCATCATCACACTGCAGCAACGGAGCGAGGCACCGGAATTAAGCCCAACACTCAGTCGAGAGGTATATTTGCCGTTTCACGTTTCACGTTTTACGCTTAATGTTTGCAAATGAAGCACACCCTTACATTGTCTTTTCTTTTATTAGCCGGCAGTGCGGCTATGGCCCAGTTACCCGAAGATGTGATGCGTTTGGGCTATAACACGCATTCAGGAACGGCGCGTAACCAGGCCATTGGCGGGGCTATGGGCTCCCTCGGCGGCGATATCACTGCCAACTTTGTTAACCCGGCCGGTTTAGGCATGTATAAAGTAAGCGAGATCGTGCTTACACCCGGATTTACGCTGGCAAACAGCAAAAGCGTTTACCGCGAATCGAATGCTACCAGCAATAACCAGAACCGGTTCAATATAGGCGCCTCTGGTTTTGTATCGGCCTCCAGCGATCCCGGTCGAGCATTTGGAAATAAAGTGTTCAGTATTGCCGTTAACCGCACCGCCAACTTCAATAATTCAGTTTATTATAAGGGTGGAAATAATTACAGTTCCATTTCAGAACAATATGCCGAAGAATTTTCGAACTCGGGTGTTTCCCTCAATGACGTAAGAAACAGCCCTTATCTTTCGCTTGGCACCAAAATGGCCGTGTATACTTACCTTATAGATACCGCCACCGTCATGGGAGTTTTACAGGTACTTGGCCGGCCCGAATACCTCGATTCGGTTGTACAGGAAAACAGGATCACCACCACAGGCGGCATCTCTGAAATTGCCATTGGTTTTGCCGGCAACAACAATGATAAATTCTATATCGGCGGCAGCATCGGTATTCCCATCGTAAAATATGAGCGCAGGCTCGAGTTTACCGAATCGGACCCATCGAATGATGTCGACAACAATTTTAAATACACCCGGTACGAAGAAAGATTGACCACTACCGGCGTAGGCTTCAATGCCAAATTGGGTGTTATTTTCAAACCCGTGAACCAGTTGCGCGTTGGCGCTGCCATTCATACGCCAACACTCTATGGTTTAAAGGATAGATTGTGGACCAAAATGGTCACAGATGTAGAAGGGTTGTTCAGGCAAACCAACCCCAATGATCCCGGCATTGACAGTATTACCTCCGATTACTATGATGGCGGCCAAACGCCCGAATACAAATTCGATATGACCTCGCCCTGGAAATTCCTGGTGAGCGGTTCCTATATCTTTCATGAAGTGGAAGATGTAACGCGTCAACGCGGTTTTGTTACCGCCGATGTGGAATATGTGACTTATGGCTCAACCCGCTTCAACCCCGGTGAAGAAACAGGCGATGAATCTTATTTCGATAACCTGAACAAGACCGTAAAAGATTATTATAAAGGCGCGCTAAACTTACGATTTGGCGGCGAATTGAAATTCAATACGTTTATGGTGCGTGCGGGTTTCGCACATTATGGCAATCCGTATGCCGAAGATGCATTAAAGGCAAGCCGGCAAATTTACAGCGCCGGCGTGGGGTATCGCGACAAAGGCGTTTTTGTAGATCTTACCTATGCGCACAGCATTTATAAAGATGTACATTTCCCATACCGGTTAGATCCGCGATTCACAGAAAACACATTCGCCAATATAAAAAGCAATATCGGGCAGATTCTGCTGACGTTGGGGTTAAAAATATAAAAGGCAACGAGGCAACGAGGCAACGAGGCAACGAGGCAACGAGGCAACGAGGCATAAAGGCAAGTAGGGCCCGAAGCAGCCCGACGAGAGTGAGGCATGAATTTATATATTAGTCCCGAACCATGAACTGTGAACTATGAACTGTGAACTATGAACTGAACAACTGAACAACTAATTAACCACCTTCTCAACTATATTCTCAACAGCATCAGGTGAAAACCATTGCATATTTGCATCCCGTTTAAACCAAGTCATTTGCCGTTTGGCGTATTGCCGGGTATTGGTCTTTATCTGATCGATGGCCTGCTGCAGTGTTATTTTTCCGTCGAGGTATTCGAACAGCTCGCTGTAACCTACGGTTTGTAGCGCATTCAATTGTTTATAAGGAACCAGTTGTTTTACTTCATTCAACAACCCCTGCTCCATCATCTGATCAACCCGGGTATTGATACGCGCATGTAATTCGGGTTTGGGCAGTTCGAGCCCCAGTTTTATGATCCTGAACGGGCGCGCTGCTTTTTTTCCCTGCTGAAAAGTGCGTATAGACTCGCCAGTTGCCTGTTTTACTTCCAGTGCACGGATCAGCCGCTGGGGGTTCTGCACCTCTCCTGTTGCGTAATAAAGCGGGTCCTGCTCCTGTACCTGTTGTTGTAACCAGGCCAGTCCCGCCCGCTCGTATTGCGCTGTAATGGCCTGCCTGATGTTTATAGAAACAGGCGGCATGTCATCGAGCCCTTCGCAGAACGCTTTTATGTACAAACCGGTGCCGCCGGTTACAACAGCCAAATCGTGCTGCTGAAATATTTCATCAGCCGCCTGTAAAGCATATTGCTCAAAAACGGCAGCGTTTACATCATCGTGTATGGAATGGGAATTGATAAAATAGTGATGCACCTGTTGCAGTTCGCTGTGGGAGGGTTTGGCAACGCCTATTGTCATTTCCTTAAAGCACTGACGGGAGTCGGCTGAAATGACGGCGGTATTGAAATGCCTGGCTACGGCTATGGCTGCGGCGGTTTTGCCTACGGCGGTAGGCCCCGCAATAATTACACAAGTTTTTTCAGTCATATTGTTTGCCTGAGCTTGTAAAGAACTCAAAACAAGATTCAGTTTATGTTTTTTTGTTTATGGTTTATTGTTCTTCCAGCGGGTAGTTCGAAAGAAATTTCGAGTTTCAAAGCGCGGCAGCAACCACAAACTATAAACCATAAACTATAAACTCTTATACTTCGTCATCCTGTCCACCTTCTTCGGCTTCTTCGCCCTCTCCTTCTGTCAGTTCATCATCACCATCGCCTTCGGTGCCGAAACCTTCGGTGCCAGCTTTCAGGTCATATTTCTCTTCCATTTCGGTAAGCTTGTCGCCGGCAATACCTTTGGTGCCGTATTGCGATGGCGCAATACCTTCCGATTTTATGACTGCAGGATAATCGATCTTGCTACTTTCTTCTTTCGATACGCTGATCAGTTCAACCAGGAAACTCCAGTTCTTTACAAAATCGTAAACGAAAATGAATTTCTGGTTGGGATCTTTGATCTCAGAACCGATCGCCGTATTTTCCATCAGCAACGGGGCCACCTTGTACTGTTTATCGTATTGGGCCAGACTGATCTCGCGACCGCGTTGCCAGTTGTCATTACTGCGGTAGAACGTAGCCTGATGTTTACTATCAAACTCGTACGACTTCAGAATTACCTGGTGCAGTTGCAAAAAAGTTTGTGTATGCTTTATGGCAACATCCCGGTAGATACTGTCGTCTTCTTCAAAATATATTCTGAATTTTAAAACAGCCATACTTAAAATTTCAGGTTCTTTATTCTTTTGTTTATTCCCCGTGCTTAATGCCGGGTATATTCGAAAATTAATTCCCTATATTTTTAGTGAGCAAATATTTATCCAAATATTTGCAAAGTGCCAGCCGTTTCTATAGCCGGTTGCACCTACCTTTCAATTGCCTCCGTGTCAAAAATAAGACAATTCCCCAACTATCAAAGTATGCAATTTAAGGTGCATTTGCATAGCAACAAAATGCCCGAACATACACAGTGATACCGTTTTATGCAAATAAAGCAAAAGCTGCGCCGGGAAATTACCGCATATGGGCCAAAATTCGATTTCTGATTTTGAGATTTCAATATGTTCAGCAGATTAATAAATTGCGTAATCGCTAAATCTCAAAATCCCGAAATCAAAAAATCTTAAATTTTATTTACAGGCTGCAGCCCCAGTGCTGCTGCTTTTTTCATCATAAAATCATATGCGGCGTCGTAGGAGTTATCGATCTCCCCATCGAGGATGGCTTCGCGAATGCTGTTTTTGAGGTCGCCCACTATTTTACATGGTGAAAGTCCGAATATATCCATAATTATTTCACCGGTAACGGGCGGCTGCCAGTTACGTATACGGTCTTTTTCTTCTACCTCTTTCAGGCGGTGGCGCACCAGCTCGAAATTTTCGAGATAGCGGATCACTTTTTGTTTGTTCTTTGAGGTGATGTCGGCCTCACACAACAACATCAACGCATCTATATCGTCACCGGCATCGAACAACAATCTGCGTATGGCAGAATCGGTGATATTTTCTTTTGTAAGACTTATTGGCCGTAAGTGCAGTTCTACCAGTTTGCGCACAAAACGCAGTTTTTCATTTTGCGGCAGCTTCAATCTGGCAAACAGTTTCGGCACCATTCTGCCCCCTACCACTTCATGTCCATGGAACGTCCAGCCGTGGCCTTTTTCAAATTTCTTTGTCGGCGGTTTACCAATATCGTGCAGCAAAGCTGCCCAACGCAACCACAGGTCGCTGGTATGGCGGCAGATGTTATCAACCACCTGCAGGGTATGATAAAAATTATCTTTATGGCCCAGCCCGTCGATGTATTCGGCGCCGGCGAGGTCAACCATTTGCGGAAAAATGATATGCAGCAAACCGCTTTGATAAAGCAGGTCGAAACCAATGGATGGCTTTGGGCTCAACAATATTTTATTCAGCTCTTCGGTGATGCGTTCCTGCGATATGATCCTGATGCGTTCTGCATGGTCCTTGATGCCCTGGAACGTAGCCGGCGCAATGGTAAAGTTCAATTGCGCTGCAAACCGGATGGCGCGCATCATGCGCAGCGGATCGTCGCTGAATGTGGTTCCGGGATCGAGCGGTGTTTGAATAATCTTTTTCTCCAGGTCGTGCAGGCCGTTGAAAGGATCTATCAGCCTTCCGTAATCTTCGGTATTCAAAGAAATGGCCATGGCATTGATAGTAAAATCCCTTCTGTCCTGATCGTCTTTTAACGATCCTGGCACCACATCGGGGTTGCGGCTATGATAGCGGTAACTTTCTTTACGCGCGCCAACAAATTCAATTTCGAGCGCGGCCCCCCCCTGCTCCCCCGCGGTGGGGGGGGAATTAAGTTGATCACTATCGCCCCCGGTGATGATGGTAGTTGCAGGAACAGTTTCCTGTTCGCCATTCTCCACACCGGTAATATGTTTATGATCTACCTCGCCCTGTACTTCATCGTAAAAGTGTTTCAGTTTTATCTGGGCGGTGCCGTAGGTTTTGAAGAAGGAAACGGAAGGTCTTGGCTGGAAGCGTTCTGCCACCTTATGCGCCAGTTGAATACCATCGCCCACACAAACGATATCGGCGTCTTTTGTTGTACGGCCCAATAATTTATCGCGCACAAAACCGCCGATCACATATGCGGGCACACCCAGTTCTTCGGCAGCATGAGCGATCTTTTTAAAAACAAACAGTTCCTTTTCGTTGCACTTTATATCCATTATTCTTGTCCTTATTGCAAATGTACTATTTTCGTGGATCGGCAGTCGGCAATCGTAAATCGGCAATCCCCGACCTCATCGGGGGCGGTAAGCAGGAATTCCTTATCAACCTCTATCAACTTATCAACCTTTCAACTATTACTCAGCCTGCCGCACAGAGAAACCTTTATCAACTCTATCAACTTGTCAACTTCTCAAACGCTCAACCAACTGCCCACTCGAAATCCCATACGCACATTTAAAATGGCCTAACGGGCACGCGGGCCTGCCATGTAACCCGCAGGGCCGGCAGGCCAGCGGCTCCTGTATCTCTACAATAAAACGTTTATCCGATAACGGTCCAAACCCGAATGACGGTAAGGTAGAGCAATACACGGCCGTTACCGGCGCATTTACCGATGAGGCAAAATGCATGGGCGCCGAATCATTCACGTAATTCATGACCGCTTCTTTCATCAGCGCAGCCGATTGCAAAAAGCTCAGTTTGCCGCACAGGTTCACCACTGTGGCGGTTATACCGCCGGCGCGAATTTCTTCGGCAAGGGGCACATCATTGGGCGCCCCCAGTAAATAGATGGTATAGTTCGCCGGTATTTCTTTGGCGAATGCGATCCATTTATCTTTCGGGAATTGTTTGGTGAACCACACCGATGCCGGTGAAATGGTGATATACGGATGTTTCTTATAACCCTGTACGGCGGCCGTATCCTGCGCGGAAGGATACAGGTGCGGTTTCATTACCTCGTCGTTCGTAAAAGCGCTGATCAGCTCATTGTTGCGGTCAACCTCGTGTATGGGGTGCTGCACATCGCTGATAACATGTTTTATTTTTTTGCTGAACGCCCAACTGAAGGGATTTTTATCGAACCCGATGGTTTCGCGGGCGCCCGAAAATGCGGTGAGTATACCGGTGGCGGCAAAACGCTGTACGTTTATCACTTTATCGTACCGGCGTTTCCTGATGATCCCTAACATCTTCCACAGGTTTGTTAGTTTGCCGTTCTTTTTGTCCCAGATAAGCACTTCGTTCAGGTACGGGTGATTATGCAGCAACCCTTCATTGCCTTTTCTTACCAGAAAATCAATTTTCGCATCGGGGAAATGGCGGTGCAGTTTTTCCACAATGCCTGTCGCCAGCACCACATCACCGATAAAGGCGGTTTGTATAATGAGAAAGTTCATTCTAATTTGTTTGTGGTTTGTGGTTTGTAGTTTGTGGTTGCTGCCGCACTTGAGGTTCAAAATTAATAGCGAACTTCCTTTAAAAGAACAACAAACCACAAACAATAAACTACAAACTATTTTATTCCCTGATAATAGTTACACTCCCATCCCTATTCCACTTAATAATAGCTGATGCCGCATGCGGCGTCGTGTCTTTTTGCCGGTGTTGAACAATATAGTCGACCCCCTGCCAGATGGCGGGCATAATTTCACCGAAGGTCGCCGGAGAAGGATCGCCCGATAAATTGGCCGAGGTAGATACGATCGGTTTGCGAAACCTTTTGATCAGGTGTTTGCAGAAAGTATCTTTTACGATGCGGATGGCAACCGAACCGTCGGAGCTGATCACATTATCGGCCAGCCCGATGGCGCCGTCATAGATCACCGTAGTAGGCTTTTTAGCTTTGGCGAGGTGATCGAACACCTGCAGGTCGATATTGGCCACATACTGCATCAGCTCTTTTTCATCGGCCAGCAGAATGATCATACTTTTTGAGTCGGGCCGCTGTTTCAGATTATAAATGCGGCTCACGGCAGTGGCATTGGTAGCATCGCAGCCAATGCCCCAGATGGTATCCGTGGGGTAAAGGATCAGTCCCCCACCCTGTAATACCTTTAAACAATGATCTATATCGTGCGAAAAATCCATGGTGCAAATGTAGGGTCAAAAAAAGATCGCTAAAATTTTAAAATTATCAGTTTGCGTTCACCCTTGCTGTAATAGGCATAATAATAATTCCCATTGGTCATAAAAAGGTTTTCCGCTTCGGCAGGTATTTTTATATCTGCGGTCCAGTATTCAATTTTTTCATTGATGGAGTTATTCATTTCGCCTTCAATGTGCTCAAATGTACTGGCATTCAACAGGGTTTTAAACCGGGCCGATTTTAGCCAGGTACTGCGGGTAACACCGCCGGTGGGTACCACAACCATAGGAGTCATTGCCGATCCGCTGGCAAACACCATATCACCGCCGCCGGCAGATAGTTTCGCATAGGACCCTACGATCAGTTCTACCTGGCCACTATTGTTCATGGTGGCAGTGATCACCGCGTCGGCATTCACCATTTTCCGCAGCAATTGTTTGGTTTTACCCAATTCGCGTTTTGTGCCGGAAACATACTGGCCGCCCTCCTGCATGATTGGGGTATTTTTAAAGGAGATCTCGTCTTCCCTGTTCGCTACAAATGATCTGTTGATGGCCCCGGTATACAGGTCAACCACCTGTATGCATAAACTATCCGGTGTTACGATCACGTAAAACAATTTGTTCCGCAATAAAAAAGAATTGTCTGAATAAGCGATGGTTGGGGGAACTACATGCTCATGATGTTTTATGAGCCAGGTATTCACTTTTTTATTTTCAAGATCGAAACTGTATACATGGGTGGAATCGCGGTGGTTATTCATTACCAGGAACAGCGTATCGTTACGTGGGTATAACTTATTGCCTTTAACCGCTGTATTGATGCTGGCTTCGCCTTCGAGGTCAACTTTTTTAACACTCGCAACAGGGCTAAACCCCTGATAAGTGACCAGGTCTTCCCACCTATCGGGGGGAAAAGTATACCGCAACGTATCCCACTGTTGCTCACCGGTAAAATTATAGATGCTGAATTCCGACGTGTTTTTGTTCGAGGTAAAATATAAAAAGCGATCGCCTGCGCTGATATTTTCTACCGCTTTTTCTTTTTTAAGATCGAATGCAATGTAGTGGTCCCTTATTTTACCGGTTGCTATCTCCAGCACATAGCTGTGCAGCTCATCCTTTGCCGGTTTTGTAAACAGGTACACCATGGAGTCTTTTATAAAACCGCCCAGTATTTTTTCACTGGAATTGCGCACAAGGCCAAATTGCCTGATAAGCCGTACCCGGCGGTTAAAAACGAATGCCCTGATGCTATCGCTGTTTACCGCAAACGTGCAGCTTTGCGTTTTGTTTTTGTTGGAAATGGTATGTAATTCCATTTTTTTTCCCCGCCAGCCCATGGGTACTTCAAAATGTCTTTGCTGGGCCGGCACCATAATGGAACAGTGAAAAAACAGGGCAAAGATCAAAAAACGCATAGTTAAGGGTATTAAAAGCGCTAAAAATAGCAAAAGGTTTACAGCGGCCAAAACGGTTGCCATATTATTGCTATTGCCGGCATTTGCCTTATTTACGGGGTACCGGGCAAAAGCGCCATGTTTTTATAAAAGATTTATGATCTGTACTGTATGTTTGCAAAAAATTATAGAAATGCAAGATCTGATACTCGAAGCCTGGAGCAATCGCGAGTTATTAAAAGAAAAAAAATATACCGACGCGGTAAAAGCTGTAATTGAAGAAGTAGATAAAGGCCGTTTGCGCGTGGCCGCACCGGCTCCCGATGGCGATCGGAACAAATGGACGGTGAACGAGTGGGTAAAACAGGCGATTTTGATGTATTTCGGCATCCAGCAAATGCAAACCTGGAACCTGGAGCCGTTTGAGTTCTATGACAAAATGCTGCTTAAAAAGAATTATAAAGAACTGGGCGTACGGGCTGTACCTCACGCCGTAGCACGTTATGGCGCTTATGTTGCCAAAAACGTGGTACTGATGCCCTCTTATGTAAATATCGGCGCTTATGTCGATGAAGGCACTATGGTCGACACCTGGGCTACCGTGGGCAGCTGCGCACAAATTGGTAAAGGCGTGCACCTGAGCGGCGGTGTAGGCATCGGGGGTGTGCTGGAACCTTTACAGGCTACACCTGTTATCGTTGAAGATGGTTGTTTTATCGGCAGCCGTTGTATTGTGGTAGAAGGCGTGGTAGTTGAAAAAGAAGCCGTATTGGGCGCCAACGTGGTATTGACTCAAAGCACCAAAATCATCGACGTAAGTGGTGATACACCGGTTGAATATAAAGGACGTGTACCGGCACGCAGCGTCGTAATTCCCGGTACCTATGCCAAAAAATTCCCTGCAGGCGAATATCATGTAAGCTGCGCGCTCATCATTGGTCAGCGCAAACCAAGCACCGACCTGAAAACGAGTTTGAATGATGCGCTGAGAGATTTTAATGTATCTGTTTAAGAATTAATATTGGAAGGGAAAAAACATAACGTCGCTTTAACGGGATTCCTCATCACTATAATTGGTTCCATTTTGTTTTCAACAAAAGCTATCATTGTAAAGGTGGCTTTTGCGAACACGTCTATGGATGCCATTACCCTGCTTATGTTGCGGATGACTTTTTCCCTTCCGTTTTATTTAGGCGCTATCTGGTTTGCCCGGCAGGAAGGCCTAACACCGCTTACCATTCGCCAGTGGCTGGGCATTGTCGGCCTCGGCATCTTCGGGTATTACCTCAGCAGCCTGTTCGATTTTGTAGGTTTGCAGTATGTTACGGCCGGACTAGAGCGGCTGATCCTGTTTTTATATCCCACCTTCGCGGTATTTATCAACGCCATAGTCTTTAAACAACCTGTCGTTCGAACCCAGCAGATCGCGTTGTTCCTCACCTATGCCGGTATCGGCATCGCTTACCTGGGCGAATTACACTTCGATATCGGCAATCCCAATTTTCTCTGGGGCAGTTTCCTTATCTTTTTGTGCTCCATCACCTATAGCGTTTACATCGTCGGCAGCGGCCGCATGATACCAACGGTAGGCGTTACGCGTTTTACCGCTTATGCCATGCTGGCATCAACCACCGGCGTGTTTGTGCATTTTGCCGTAAGCGGCGGCAACCTGCAGCTTTTACAGGAAGCCGCATCCCACTTTTGGTATGGGTTATTGCTGGCCATCGTAGCCACCGTATTGCCCACCTTCATGCTGGCAAGCGGTATGAAACGCATCGGCTCGAACAATGTGGCCATCATCTCTGCCATTGGTCCCGTTTCCACCATCATTCAGGCGCATTTTATCCTGGGCGAGAAAATATTTCCCGCGCAGATCGCCGGAACCCTCCTGGTTATCATTGGTGTGATCCTTATTGGATGGAAGCGGAATTAATCAATGTGATAATTCGATAACTAGATAATGTGATAATGGAATACAGGTTCAACCATTCCATTATCAACTAACCCGGTCAATTTTATTCCTTTAAAAGAACTTACGTACGCATCACAAAAATAACTTTTAGAACACCCCCTTCTTTCCAATTTGTGACGGTGGCCTCCCAAATATGTGACGACTTCCTCAAACCGGTGGTACGAACAGCTCATTCTCCCCGAAAACTGCTTTGCAGGCGTGACGAACAGAGAAAACTGTTGTGACGAACGTAGTATAACGGTGTGATGAGACATGAACCACTCTTTAACCCCGGGTTCTCCTCTTTGGGTCCTCTTTGCCTCCTCGAAACCACCTCTATGGGTCCTCGGGCGCTGAGGAGGCAATGAGGTGTCATCGAGGTATCATTAATGCTGAACACCGTATAAAAAAAAGCCTTGCAAACCAGGTTTGCAAGGCAATTAGCTGATTTGCTAATGTGCTAATTCGATAATGGAATACAGTATCGGGGATGCTGACGCGGTTATAAATGTTGACGCAAAAACTGCTTACCCGCTGCTTAGCGTACTGTTCCGGAAAATGAGCATGCCGAACCTAAAGAATTATCACATTAGCATATTATCACATTATCACATTGATCTTCCGCATCTCTTCTGATAGTACCCGCAACTTTTCTTCGGCTTTTCTGCCGGTGCTGCTGCCGGGGTTTGTTTCGGTTGCACAATTACCTTTTGCATGGCAGGCGCCGGCTTTTGAGGAGCCCCTGCTTTTTGCGCTACGGGTTTGCTTTTCGTAAAATTCAATGGCATACCTACGGTAATATTCCAGGCCGATGCAGAAGACGATAATTGCGTATTCAGTTCTTTGCCATCGAGCGGCGTGGTCAATGATTCATTATTCAGATTTCCAATACCCCTCAGGTATTGAATACCTACCACATACTTGTTCACATCGCCTTTGGCAAATGCCAGGTTAACACCGGTCATAAAGGCCGAGGTCCAGTTACCGGCGCTGTACTGGTAAACAGTTTCGTTCGATCTCATGATACTTGTGATGGCGGTTTGCGGATCAGGTACAAATGCCATTCCCACAAATGGCTGAATGCGCATATTCATCACTGGTTTTTTGGCGGCTGCTGCCTGCGCCATCATCATTTTACGTGCAGCGCATGGATTGCCGGCTTTTACCGGCGCTGTTTTTGCTTTGGAATGCTTTCCCAAAGCAATGGCTTTGCTGCTAACCTGGTAGCCGGCTTCAAGCCGGAGTTTCCAGTCGCCATTAGAAGAAGAAAATTCTTTGTCACCTGTTTCAGGATTGGTGAATTCATATGTTACAAGGGAACGGTTCGAAGCCAGGCCTACAAACGGCCCATGCCGTTTATTAAAAAGGTAATCTGCCCTGAGGCCAACCTGAGGTGAGAAATTTGCACTCATGGGATTAATGCGGGAAGTGTTGTTGTACTTTACACAGGTGAAAGCTTGTTCAATACCCACTCTGGGTGTAACGGAGAGTTGGGCATTCGTTGCGAACGCACACGCAACGAATACCAGACCGGTTAACGCTGCTTTTCTCATAGCTTAGTTTTTAAAAAGTGTCTTATAAGTTACGACATAAAGCGGGAAAGAAAAATTAGAATACATGAGCGGCGTGGCGGCGGGCGCCGGGTTGATAAGTTGAAAAGTTTAAAAGTTGATAAAGGAAATACTCAAATGTTCAACCTGACAACTATTAATCAATATGATGCACAGAAATCCTCTATCAACAATATCAACTTTATCACCTCTATCAACTTTTTTTACCATCCTTGTCCAAATCAACCAACCCCGTTTGTTATATAAGTATAACATTTATATTCAATAACAAATTAAAATTTGAAAAAAAATGGATGAGTACATGTTGCTATTACGGCATGAAGACGGCAGCAAGATCGCTTCACCCGAACAAATGCAGGTATGGATGAAACAAACCATGGACTGGATCGGCACCATTTCGGCAAAAGGTAAATTCGTGAAGGGCACCGGTTTGTTGTTCGAAGGCAGTAAAGTAGTGCGGTGGCACGGCGTGGTAACCGACGGCCCCTTCGGCGAAATAAAGGAAACGCTGGGCGGACAAATGATCGTAAAAGCCGATTCATTTGAAGAAGCCGTTGAATTCGCTAAAGGCTGCCCGGTGCTGCAGGGCGAAGGCAATAGCGTGGAAGTCAGAAAGATCGCCAAAGACGACGGCGTGCATTAACAAGGGAGCAAAACACTATAACAACAAAACATGAAGGACTACTTACTTGTTTTCCGGGCCGATTTTAGCCTGATGCCCAACCGCACCCCCGAAGAAATGCAGGCGATGTCGAAACGCTGGATGGACTGGATCGGCAGCATTGCAGCGCAAAACAAATTAGCCGGTGTCGGTAACCGCCTCGAAGGAACGGGCAGGGTGCTCAAAGGCGACAGTACCATCACCAATGGCCCTTATGCGGAAATAAAGGAATCGATCGGCGGTTACTCTATCGTAAAAGCAGATTCTTACGAAGCGGCCATCGAACTGGCAAAGGGCTGTCCCATTTTAAAACAGGGTGGCAACGTGGAGGTGAGAGAAATAAGTGAAAATTAATTAGCTAATGTGATAATTCGATAATGTGATAATGGAATACAGTTTGGTGGGTGCTTGCGCGTGAGCTTACGTTGAGCTTACATTTAGTAGGATCTGCTGAACATAAAGCATTAGCACAATAGCTAATCAGCTAATTATCGAATTATCACATTATCACATTTGCCTTTATGGAATTAATACCGCATTTATTCAGAACCGAATACAGGAAGATCATAGCCGTATTATGTAAACGTTTTGGCTTTGATGAAATTGAAACAGCCGAAGACATTGCCAGCGATACCTTTATGAGCGCCACGCAAACCTGGGGTTTGCAGGGCATTCCCGAACATCCTGTGGCGTGGCTGTACACCGTGGCCAAAAACAAAGCGCGGAATTTTCTGCACCGGCAGGCCACCTTCAACAACAAGGTGATTCCCGAAACGGCCCTGCGCGAAAATGCATCCACACTTCCGGAATACGAGATCGATCTTTCGCCGCAGAACATTATCGACAGCCAGTTGCAAATGATGTTTGCCATCTGCCACCCGTCAATTGCGCCAGAAGCCCAAATAGGTTTATCGCTGCGCATCCTTTGCGGTTTTGGTATTGAAGAAATTGCCGACGCCTTTCTAACCAAGAAAGAAACCATCAACAAACGCCTGTACCGCGCCAAAGAAAAATTAAGAGAAGAAAATATTCCCATAGCACTTCCCGGTATGGCCGAAATAGACGACCGCCTCGCCATTGTGCTGGCAACGCTTTACCTGTTGTTCAGCGAAGGATATTATTCCATCAGCAATAACAGAACCGTTAGAAAAGAACTGTGCTTCGAGGCCATGCGGCTTTGTTATATGCTGGTAGAAAATAAACATACCAACAAACCGCCGGTAAACGCATTGCTTTCACTCATGTGTTTTCATGCCTCGCGTTTTGAAGCCCGGTTGAACCGGAATGGCGAAATGATCTTATACGAAGAACAGGACACCACCCTGTGGGATGCCGACCTCATAAGCAAAGGCGGTTACTTCCTGAACCAGTCTGCCACCGGTACCCAACTCTCGCGTTATCACCTCGAAGCTGCCATCGCTTACTGGAATACGCAAAAGGACGATACCAAAGAAAAATGGGAAAACATTTTACAACTCTATAACCAGTTGCTGCAAATCGAATACGCTCCCATTGCTGCGCTTAACCGCACTTTCGCCCTCTCCAAAGCCAATGGCAAAGAGGAAGCCATTATTGAAGCGGAAAAACTAAACCTGACCAACAACCATTTTTATTATACGTTACTGGGTGAACTATATACGGGGATCGACAATACGAAAGCAAAGCAGCATTTTGAAAAGGCGCTATCGCTGGCGAAAACACTAACGGATAAACAAACCATTGAAAAGAAGATCGATAAGATCTGATAGTTACCCCGCTCCGCGGGTTACAGGCAATTACAATACATGCTCACCTGTAACCAACAACCAGCAACCGTAACCGGCAACCGGTGCCCAGTAACCGCCAACTGGCAACCTGGCAACCAGCAACCGGCAACCGGTCACTTCCCCCTCCATCTTCCGGTATTCGCATACATAAACCTGCCATTGGCATTCATTTAAATGCAGCCATTCTACCAATAAGGTAATTTTGTATTGCCGTGAATAAGTTGACAAATCGACAAATAAGTAACCAGAAAGAAGAACGTAGACAGAGAAGCGTAGTTGAAACACCGATAAAAATGATCAAAATCAACTTATATCCCTAAAAATTGAACCCGGCCTTCAAACAAGGCGCGCAAAATTGTTCTTGCGGTATCTTGCGTTACCAGATTGGTTAATCACTCTTTTGCCTAACCGGGAATAACCCATGTTGGCAACAGACCGATCCGCCTGATCGGGCCGGGGCCTGTTATTGTTCTTATCACATTAACCATTAAAATGTACACGATGTCTTACAATTACACCAACCTCGTATTTGAAGGTGGCGGGGTAAAAGGAATTGCCTATGCGGGCGCCCTGCAGGTATTGACCGATTGCGGAATTCTTCCCCACATAAAACAGGTAGCGGGCACTTCGGCCGGCGCCATTACCGCCACGCTGGTAGCATTGGGTTATACCGCGCCCGAAATAAGATCTATCATTATGGGAATGGATTTTAAACAGTTCGAAGACGGCTGGGATCCGCTTCGCCTGGCAACAGATTACGGTTTGTATAAAGGCAATACCTTTCTTGCGTGGATCCAGAAAATGATCGCTGCCCGTACACCCAAGGGTGCCGCCGCCACTTTTGCCGACCTCTACAATCAAAACGGCATCGGGTTGTTCGTATTTGCAACCGACCTCAATATGTATAACGTAAAACAGTTCTCGCATCTCGATACGCCCGATGTGCCTGTTGCGGAAGCGGTGCGCGCATCGATGTCGATCCCCATGTTCTTCAAAGCCTGGAAGTTCAGCAATAACCTGCCCGATGATCATATTTATGTAGATGGCGGTGTGGTGCTGAATTATCCGCTCACGATCTTCGATACGCCGCAAAACCCCGAGAACCCCCAGACGCTGGGCTTTTTCCTGTATGATAAGAACGGGAATAAAAAACCGAATACATTAACGTACGATCAGCCTATTGCATACTGTAAAGCATTGTTCGAAACCCTGCTCGATTCGCAGGTGATCGATTTTGCCAACGACCCGGCCATGGAGCAACGATCGGTGAAGATCGATGACTTCGGCATTGCCGCCACGGATTTCGATATTACACAGCAACAAAAAGAACAGTTATATAAATCGGGAATGGTTTATACAGAAGCATATTTAAAAATTCCCGTATTAAGTTGATCGTAACGAATTGATGGGTTCTCACTAAGCCATCTGCCAAAAGGCAGATGGCTTTATTCTTTTTATTGCCAGCCAGTGCCACTTATATGTAGAACAGGGCATCAATATGATCAACGTCAGTAATCCGGCGCCAGGCAACTGTTATGTAACGGTATATAAACAGCAAAAGCGGTTAGGCACACAAAAGCTGATAAAAATGTAGAATCAACTTTTATAGTTTGATCAAAATCAAAAGATACTAACGTCAACATTATTTCATATGCTATTTTATTGTTGTATTAAATTTTGTTGTAACTTACAAGTAACCTCTTATATCGTCAGCAATAGATCCTTATAGAAAAGAAATTATTGAAAAACCAGGATAGATCCACGATCCTAAGAAAGCTGGCAACTCTGTTATGAATATCTCATCCGGTTGAGATTTGGTTTGCAGTAGGGAAAATAGCAACTCAGCTATCCGGATCGCCTCATGTTCACACCTTTGAAAGATTTAACTTTCTGTCCCTAATCCCATTTCACCAAAATGTCCCGTTTTTAATTACACCGTTTTCCTGATTTGTATGATCCGTACCCTTATTTTTTTATACCTGCGGCATCCCCTGCCCTGTGATCGGCATTGACACAATTGAAAGACCGCAGGTTGAAACCGCTGCGCTTACCCAAACAGGCGAGCGCCCACTCCCCCATGCGATCTCAAACGCCACCTTTAGCCCGCTCACATGCTGGTTATTGATTATCCGTCAATGATTTTACGGCTTTCGTAAACGGATTTCCCGATCGCTACCCCCATTTACCATGAATGCCAATACTTTCGCGCCGATTTACAGTAACCAAAGTCTGAGCATTCATTATGAACAAAATTGTAGCTTTTTTACTCCTGTGCATTTGTATGGCGCTTACCGCAACGGCACAGGAAAACACAGGTTCCATTAAAGGTGTGGTATTGAACGCCGATGGCAAACCTGCACCGGCAGCTTCCGTTCTGCTTGCTGCCAAACAAATAACCGTTACTACCGATGAACATGGCATTTTCCGCATTGCCAACCTGCAACCCGGATCATACGAACTGGTGATCACTCTTATCGGGCATGAACCGGTAACGCATACCGTAAAAGTGAACGCCGGCAAAACCACCCAGCCCGCTGTTTCGCTGAAAGCCGCCAATAAACAACTGACCAATGTTACGGTTACCGGAAGATCAGACCTGCGTGCGGTAAAGCAACAAGCCTATACGGTAACTGCTATCGACGCTACCCGGCTCCATAATACGCCCAAAGACATCAACCAGGTACTGAACCATACAACCGGTATCAAGATCAGGGAAGAAGGCGGACTGGGTTCCAACTACTCTTTCTCCCTGAACGGTTTTACCGGCAAACAGGTACGCTTTTTTTTAGATGGCATGCCGATGGACAATTTCGGTTCTGCCCTGTCGCTGAACAACCTGCCCATCAATATGGCCGAAAGAATTGAAGTATACAAAGGCGTAGTACCAATTTCTTTAGGTACCGATGCCCTGGGCGGGGCCGTTAACGTAATCACCAACCAGAAAATAAAACAATACCTCGACGCTTCCTATAGCATCGGTTCGTTCAATACCCACCGCGCCTCTTTAAATTCACGCTATACTTTCAATAACGGTTTTACAGTTAACGTGAATGGTTTCTATAATTATTCCGACAACGACTATAAAATAAATGTACAAATACCCGATGCCCAAACCGGCATTTATGGCGAACCGGTAAAAATAAAAAGGTTTCACGATGCCTACCGCTCTCACATGGGCCAGGTAGAAGCCGGCTTTGTAAACAGGCAGTTTGCCGACAAGCTGTTGTTTGGCCTGATCGTGGCCGAAAACAGAAAAGAAGTGCAAACCGGTATGAACATGGACCTGGTGGCCGGCCATGTTTTCAACAGCAGCGAATCACTTATTCCTACCTTCAAGTATAAAAAAGAGAACCTGTTTATAAAAGGGCTAACGGTACTGGCCAATGCCAATATGAGCTTTGTGAAAACAGGCATTACCGATACCAGCTCCCGCAAGTACGACTGGCACGGCAATTACATCGTAAAAACATTCGGCAGCAACTCGGGCGAGATCTCTTACTACAAAACGGAATTCAGGTTCAACGACCGCAACGCGCTCGCTAACGCTAACCTTTCCTATGAAATAAATAAACAGCATAGCTTTAGCCTGAACCATAATTATTCGTATGCCCGCCGGAAAGGGGAAGATCCTATTGCCGTTGATCCGATCCCCTTCAGCGAGCCCAACACCTTATCGAAGCATGTAACCGGTTTGGCCTATAGATATGCCACCCTGAACAACCGGTTTTCCGCAACAGTGTTCACCAAACTCTTCAGCATGCGGGCCAGCACGGTTGAAGCTGAATGGGGAACGCATGAAAGTATGAGCAGCAGTTATAACAAATCGGGCTATGGCGTTGCCGCCACCTGGTTCATCTTCCCGTTTGCACAGGTAAAAGCTTCCTATGAAAGCACCTGGCGTTTGCCCGAAGGCGAAGAAATGTTCGGTAACGGATTGCTGTTACAGAACAACCCTTACCTGAAACCTGAGCACAGTCATAACGTAAACGTTGGTTTGTCACTGGCAAAAACTTTTGGCAAACACAAATTCGAAGGCGAGGTGAATTACCTGTACCGCAAATCAGGCGATTTCATCAGGCTTGAATCGGACGGACAAACAAGCCGGTATTCGAACCTCGACAGCGTAAGAACATCCGGTATTGAATGGGGCGTACGCTATACGTACAACGATGCCTTAACGCTCGAAGTGAACAGCACTTACCAGAATACCCTCAACATAAAAACATATGAGCAGGGCCTTCCTAACTATATTTACTGGGACCGCTTACCGAACATGCCATATTTATTCGGCAGCTTCGATGCAGCATACCGGTTTAAAAAAGCGTTCTATGACCATGATGCGCTTACCATTGGCATAGGCGGAAATTTCACAGAGAAGTTTTATCTCTTCTGGCCAAGCCAGGGCAGCACAGAAAGCAAATTCATCATTCCGCAACAATTCACGCAGGATGCAACAGTAACCTGGTCTCTCCAAAATGGCAGGTACAATATTGCCGTACAATGCGCCAACATAGGCAATGTAAAAGTATATGACAATTTCAGGTTGCAGAAACCCGGCCGCGCATTCAATGTAAAGCTGAGATACTTTTTACATAACTAATTTTTTTCATAGCAAAGCCTTTCACCATGTTCAGTCAAAACTCAAAATATACGCGCTCATTTTTGTTCCTCTTAACCGCAGCCCTGGTGCTGAGCGGTTGTTATAAAGAAAAAAAGAAGTTCCTGCAGGAAGGCGGTAACTACGTTCTTGCCTTACGCACCCAGGGAAGCGGAAACAGCACTACCGACTACCTGCTTACTGCCAATAGCATCAGCACGGGTTATCAAACCATATCGTCAACCGGTAACGGCATCGAACAACTGGCCTGGTGTTATTTTGGCACCACCGGTAATACGGTTATGAGCTTTAGTTATGGCACAAACAACGTAGGCATTGGTTACTCACTGGCCGAAGGCGGCCGCCTGTACGAAAAAGGCAGGATCTCCTTTGAACGTATGGACTGCTTCGGGAAGGGCGACGACAGCACCCTTATTGCTATAGGCGCGCCCTGGGGTGGCGGCAGCTACGATTGCCAGATCCAACTGATAGATACCCGTAACATCAGGATAAAGAAAAAGAAACTGACGCCCTTATACATGCGCGATCCCTCGGATGTGCTGAACAAATGGCCAACCTCCATTGTGGTAAATGATAACAAAATGTATGTTTCTTTCTATCCGCTCGACGGCGTAAGCTGGAGTACCGACCTTACCGATACCGCTTATGTAGCCATATATTCTTATCCCGGACTGGATTCCATTGCTATCATAAAAGATACCCGCACCGGTCCGATCGGTTATTACGGAAACCAGGTGAATATGATTAAAACGGAAAACGGTGATATTTATACGTTCTCACCCAGTTCGCTGTCGTCGGGTTATACGCAGGCAACAAAAAAATCGGGCATCCTGCGCATCAACAGCGGGCAAACAGCCTTCGACCCTTCCTGGTTCTTTGATGTAGAAACCGCCTCCAACGGCGCCAAACTATTGTCAGCAACCTATGCCGGCAGCGGTTTGCTGGTGGCCAGGATGCAAAAAGCGGGCACAGATACAGCGGTTGGCTGGGGTACCTTTGACGTAGAAAATCCTATTTGCCAGGTAGCCATTATTGACCTGAACAATAAAACGGTTAAAATAGTGACCGACATTCCCGATCATGGCGGGCAGTATGGATCGCAGGGATTGTTAGAGGATGGGAAAGTATATGTATCCGTTACTTCCACTATCGCCGGTGAATCGCGCATCTATGCCGTTGATCCGTTAACGGCCACTGCTTCCAAAGCTGCAAAGATCGAAGGACTGGAAGTGCCTGCTATTTACAAGCTAACGAACTAATGAATGAGGGGGTGGCGCTTCGTGAATCGGCAATCGTGAAACGTGAAACGCTGAAGTTTGCCGTTTCACGTCTGCCGTTTGCCGACGTACGCCGCGCCGAGGTTTGCCGCCTGCCTACAAAAGCCCTGGTTACTGCAAATGATATTTAGCCACACATTATTGCAATACAAATATTCAATGCCATGTAACTGCTATCAGTAGCTGTAATGGTCCGTTACTTTTCCACAAAGAAAGTTATCGTGATATTAAAGGGTAATTTTACCCAAATATCCGTTTAACTAACATTTCTTTATGAAAACGACGAAACCTTTTCTACTCAAAGCAGTATGTACAGGCCGCCGGCTGGCACTTGTACTACTTTCCTTTCTCTTTACCGGCAATACATGGAGCCAGCCGGTAGTACCCTTTACATTCAACAACAATTCGGCTTTCAGCGATGCCAACGTGTATGTGGCAGTTGTTGGTATCATCAACGATAATCACGTGTGGATCGATACCAAAACAGGCGCGGTGCGGCCGATGAGCGCTTCAGACAACACAGTTGCAGGACCGGTAATTGGCGGCAACCAGGGACCCGGCGGCAATGGCCGTTATGCCAACTGTTTTGCAAAACTGAGCGAGATCCCCAACAAAACCATCAATATGCCCGGCATCGCAGGCTGCCGCATATTGATCTCGTTCAATTCACAATTATACCTGTACTTCTTTGGCGCATCGGGTGCGCCCAGTGGTTATGCGGCGCCCAACCTCGCCAATCCTACCGATCCCAACCAGGGCATCCGGTTCGAAATGATTGAGCTCACCAACGCGGCCAATGGCTTATGGGCCAATACAACAAGGGTCGATTCGTACCAATACCCCATGGGGCTTGAAGTATGGGGCAATAACGGGTTCTACAAAAAAGTAGGTGAAATAAAAACACACGCGCAGATCCTGGCGCAATGGCAGGCACAGGCGCCGGCCGCCTTTGCCGGTTGTTACGACGCCACCAATGGCATTATTAAATTCCCGTCGAAAACAAGCGCTTTCCAAAGCGGAGCACAGGCCAATTACTTTGGTTCGTACATCGATGCCATCTGGGCCAAATACAGGAATGAGAACCTGGTATTCAACGCCGGCGATGCAGGCATCTGGAGCGGCCGCGTTTCAGGTAACGTATTTACGTTCACCCGTACCTCAGACGGCGCGGTTGGTGTAATAGCCAACAAAC
This sequence comes from Niastella populi, assembly GCF_002078015.1. Classification (GTDB taxonomy): domain Bacteria; phylum Bacteroidota; class Bacteroidia; order Chitinophagales; family Chitinophagaceae; genus Niastella; species Niastella populi. The sequence continues at coordinate 130,229 of NZ_LWBP01000089.1, forward strand.
CCACCAATACCGAAGCCATGGAAGGCAGTGGTGTATTGGCCAGCGGCGGCCAGTGGGACAAAGTAGTGCAGGCGCAGGTTTGCGCAGCGATCAACCGCCATGCCATCGATCTCAACCTTGGCAACGGCGCTATGCAGGACCTGGCCAACGAATCGAAATACTATGTAACGGCACCATACAACTGGTACTGCAAATTCTGGCATCAGCCCGATATCAGTCTGAACAGCCTTACCTACTCGTTCTGTTACGACGATGTGTTCGATAAATCATCGACCATCAACGCTTCATCGCCCATCCGCGCAACCATCACTGTGGGTGGTTATCCCGGCGGAACATCAGGCGGCGTGGCAACCGTTTATAAAGATTGCAACTATGGCGGTTCGGCAGTGGGCCTGAATGCAGGCTCATATACCCTAAGCCAGCTGAATGCACTGGGTATTTTGAATGACGACATTTCCTCGATAAAAGTAAACAGTGGATATAAGGTTACGCTTTACAAACACGACAATTTTGGCGGAGGCGCAATAGTTAAGACCGGGGAAGACGCCTGCCTGGTCGACGATAACTTCAATGATTCTACCTCATCACTGAAAGTGGAAACGAATTCTTCCGCTTTCTCAACGGTTATACAGGCGGAAGATTATACTTATATGGCGGGTGTGCAAACAGAAGCCACCACCGATGCGGGCGGCGGTTTGAATGTTGGTTATATAGAAGCCGGTGACTGGATGTCGTACAACGTAACCATCCCCGTTGCTGGCACCTATCGCGTTATCTACCGTGTAGCGAGCCCCAACAGCGGCATGACCCTGCGTTTGGAAAAAGACGCCGGAACAACGCAACTGGGTTCGGTAACCATTCCCAATACCGGCGCCTGGCAAAACTGGACCACCGTAGCGCATAATGTAAACCTGCCTGCAGGTACTTACCCTATCGGCATTGCTACGGCAACCGGCGGGTTCAACATAAATTACTTAACCATCACCAGTAATTTATCGGCGCGCCTGGCTACACAGAACATAGAACAGCAGCTGGCAGCGGCGGAAAACAGCGCCCTGAGCATTGCGCCCAATCCGGTACGCAACCAGCTGTACCTTAAAGGGTATGAAAAAGTACAAACACTGACCGTGTATGACCTTGGCGGCCGCGAATTGATGAAAGTGACCAAACCGGGCAGCACCATAAACATTCAATCACTGAATGCCGGTGTATATATTATTAAATTAAATCGTACCGATAACAGTGTTAAAACTGTAAAGATCGTAAAGCAATAGGCAAAAAGTGCCACACTTTGAAAGTGTGGCACTTTTTTGTTTTCACCAAATAAGACAAATGTTTTACAGAAGGTATCACCCCGAAACAGCAGTTTCTCTATTTTTGCAATATGAAACAAATCATCCTCACGGCACTTGTTGCCTTTAGCTTTATAAAAGCATCAGCACAACCACCGGCCGGTGATGCAAAACCCGGCGACTGGTATGGCGAGAAAATACATACCGAAAATGCGATCGACATTGCGCAAATTCCGGCGAAGCTCAATGAGAAGGAGTCGTTCAACACCAAAGTAAAAGCGAAAGTGCTGGATGTTTGTCCGAAAAAAGGCTGCTGGTTAAAGCTGGCCGTTAACGACAGCACCACGGCATTTGTAAAAATGAAAGACTACGGGTTCTTTCTGCCTGTGGCGGTAAAGGGAAAGACCATCGTGATGGATGGCGAAGTAAAGATGCTCACCACATCGGTTGATGAGTTGCAGCACTACGCCAAAGACGCCAAAAAATCACAGGCGGAAATTAACGCCATTACCCAGCCTAAGAAAGAGATCAGGTTTACAGCAACCGGTATCACTGTAGTTGAATAATTACAGGTAACTGGGTAGTATACGGTTTATTGCAACCGGCGTTACCATTGCAAAGAAATTTTCGCCGGCAGTTTGCATAAACACATAACGATACTATTGTATTTTTCTTTTTTCGTAAATGAATTTCCCGGTATGGGTAATATGGTCCTTCGAAAAGGGACCATTTTTGCATTATAGCAATTCCCGATGCCCAAACCGATCAGACAACTCGTTCTATTTATTTTATTGTACCATGTTTCACCTGACCTCTGTGCCCAAACCATGCAGTTGCAAGGCAGGGTTATGGATACAGCCGGAAAGGCGCTCCCCTTCTCCACCATTCGCATTCCCGGGCTCGATGTGCAAACCAGCAGTGCAACCAACGGCACCTTTACCATTTCCGTTACCGGTAATAATAAAAGCTGGCAGGTAGTAATAAGCCATGTAGGAAAAGAGACCGTAACGCGCACCATCAGCGCCAACTCACCAGTTACCATTATACTGCGCGACAAAAGCCTTACGCTGGCCGAGGTGGAAGTATCGGTAACCCGTAAGGGCGGTATTACGCCTTCCTCCATTCTCTTCAATCGCGAAACGATAGAACAGATCCAGGCATTTAGTTTAGCCGATGTATTGAATTACCTGCCGGGGAAAACGACGGTGCCGACCGATTTACAAAGACCCAACACCCTGACCCTGCGAACAAGTGCAGAAGGCAACCATGCCATGGCCAACTCACTGGGAACTGCCATTATTATGGATGGGGTTCGCATATCGAACGATGCAAATATGCAGAACAGAAGCCTGTCGCGATTTGGCATGGGTAGTTCATCCATAAAAGGCTATCAACTCGATGCATTTGATGTACCTTTTACGGGCATCGACCTTCGCGACATTCCGGTTGATAATATTGAAAGCATTGAAGTGATACAGGGCGTGGCGCCCGCACGATACGGCGAATTGACCAGCGGGGCGGTGATCATTACCCGGCAGGCGGGAAAAACAAGATGGCAATTGAATTCCCGCATCAATGGCGGTTCCACCGAGTTCTCACTTTCTAAAGGCTTTGCCTTAGGAAAAAAATGGGGCGCGGTCAATACCAGCCTCACCTACCTCAACAGCAACGCAGACCCGCGCGACCGGGTAAAAAAATACAACCGCATTTCGGGCGGTTTAATGTGGACTACCTGGTTCGGCAAAACGAAAAACACATTTTCTGTTGACTACAATACAAAACTCGATAATGTAAAAGAAGATCCTGATGATGGCGCCAGGCACCGGACCTATTCAAAAAGCCGCAACCTCGGCATCACCAACCGAACCAGCATCTCTTTACCGAATATGTTGTTCAATCAGGCCGACATTACCTTTTCTTATTCCGGCGGTTACCAGGACAGTTACAACCAATGGTTATTAAATGGTCCGCCCAAAGGACTGGCTAATAAAGACACTACCGGCATATACGAGGGTTATTTTCTTCCCGGCGCTTACCTGGCCGAGGAGCGCGTGATAGGGAAACCGGTAAACATTTCGGGCAACATACATAGCAACGCATCATTTAAAACCGGCAAACTAAGTCATCAGCTATCGATTGGTATGGACGTTTCATATGCCGACAATAAAGGAGCAGGAATAGTGGTAAACCCCGACCGGCCGCGTTGGATCGGTCAAAACAATCAAAACGAACGGCCCTATGATTATGAAAAAATGGTGCCCGACATATTGAACGCAGGTTTTTATATCCAGAATAATATCAGCCTGCCCATTCATTCATCACGCATGAAAATTGCAACAGGTATACGGTACAGCCTACAGAACGGATTTGGCGCCTGGCAGCCGCGTATCAACGTTTCATACCCACTTAACAAAGCCCTGGAATTGACGGCCGGGTATGGCATTGCTACAAAATCGCCCACACTCGCCCATCGATACCCCGCCCCCACCTGGCTGGATATCCCGTTATTAAGTTTGTACACAGGACAACCAAACGAAAACCTGTACTTAGTATATACAGAAAAAATCGACACCGACAATAGTAACTTAAAACCGGCCCTTTCCTCGCAATTTGAGGCCGGCCTGCAATATTCATCCCGGTACATCAGCTCTTCCTTTTTTGTATATGCAAAGCTTGACCGCAATGGATTTAACAGTTATGACAAATTTTATCCTTTAGAGCTTCCCGAATATGGTTACACCTATGTTGTTGGCCAGCCGATCAGCTATCATCCTACCGGAAGATCCTTTTTATATGCAACAACCGGAATGCATGTGATCACCAATGGCCTGCAATCGGAGAACTATGGAGGGGAATGGATGATCAAGATCCCAAAGATAAAAGCTATTCAAACCGCCTTCACCGTAAGTAATGCCTATAGCTACAGTTGGTATAAACAAAGCTCCGACCTCCAACTGATCGCTGTAAGTGAGTCATGGATCAATTCGGGCAGCAAAGCGATATACGGAGTATACCAACCCACGGAATACCGCAACTGGTCGGTCATGTCAAAGATCAACAGCGACACCCACATTCCGGCACTTGGATTTGTTGTAAGCTTTTCGGCAGACATATTTTGGGCAAACCGTAAACACTATAAGGAAGACACTGAATTACCGGTAGGATATATCGATCGTAACCTGCAGTATGTAGCTATCGAAAAATATGATGCCGGCAACACAGATTATAATTATTTGTCGCTGGGAAACAGAAAAGAAGTGGATAATATTTATAACCGGGTATACGCAAATATGAGCATGAGGCTGTCAAAAGAAATACAGCAGCGGTTACGGTTCACCCTCAGCGTTTACAATTTCATGAACGCCCAAACGGCGTACTACAACCCCGCAACCCAAACATCGACACAATTAAGAAAACCAATAAGCCTCACGGCAGGCATCAACTTAAAATTATAATTAACTGTAAGATGAAAAGAAGTTTGTATTTGATGATGACAATAGTGACAGGGTTCTGTGCCTGTCAGAAGAAAGACCTTGGCAGCACGGCTACTCCGGTTAATTTAAGCGTTGCTATTGAATATAACAGCGAAGTGAGCTCCATTGGATTACGAAAAGACAGCGCCCTGGTTCGCATTACCAATAATACCAGCGGCACCACAAAGGAAACGTATACCAATATCAATGGCGTTGCCAGTTTTGAAAGTATAACGCCGGGGCACTATACTATTACAGCCTCCATTTCCATACCCAGAAGCACCTATCAGCAATTAAGCGGCACGGTAGTGGAGCAGGACGTTGCATTCAATGGTAACATCACCAATGAATCAATTACACAGCAACAGACGAAAATCAAGGTGCCATTGGTTACAGGTCGTATTGGCAACTGGGTGTTTAAGCAGATCTATTATGCCGGGTCTAATACTTCCAGCGGGGCCGTTTTTCGCGATCAGTTCTTTGAGATCTATAATAACTCAACCGATACCCTTTATGCCGATAGCCTTTGCTTTGCTCAATTGATCGGTGTAAATAATACTTCGGCAAATTATCCAACGCACGGCTATTTGCCCAATAATCAATTCGACTGGACAAAATCAGTGGGCATGAACGATGCAAACGCCAACACCAATTATGTATATGCGCGTGCCGTTTTCATGATCCCGGGTACAGGCAAACAATTACCCGTATTGCCTGGCAAAAGCATGGTGATAGCGCAAACCGCCCTTGATCATACGGCGCCTTACTACCTGAATGATGGCACGATGCAACAAATTACCAATCCCGCGTTAACTATCGATCTTTCAGGCGCTGATTTCGAAGCTTACCTGGTTGATTATAAAAGAGCGGAATCCGGCAACTCACCCACTTTCAATCCATACAAATGGGATGTTGACAATCCGGCCGTACCTAATTTGAAAGTATTTTATTCAACCATAAACGATATGATACTTGAGAACACCGGCCGCGACGCCTTCGTATTATATAAAACAGGAGGCGCAGACCCTAAAACCGGGTTCCCGTTCTTTGCAGCGCCCAATATTACCACCGTATTACCAACTACCAACCTGTATCAACAGATCCCGGTACAACTTGTTATTGACGCAGTGGAACTACAAAGAGTTACAGAAAGTTCACGGGTACCAAAACGACTGCCTAACTCGCTCGATGCCGGTCCAACCAATGTGTCGGGTGGAGAATACACTTCTCAATCACTCGTACGCAAAACAGCCAGATCAGTGAACGGCCGCCGGATCCTGCAGGATACCAATAACTCAGCCAATGATTTTGTTACCAGGGCAAAAGCCGACCCTTCTAAAACCGACGCTTCTTTCACCTATTAACATGCGAACTTTTATTTTATATCTTCTCTTTGGTTTGCCGGGCACTCAACTGATGGCCCGGCAAATCATTTCTTCCGATAGCATTTATTTATTCAAACAAACCAGCCGTCAGTTGGCATGGTCACATGATGGTGCAACCCATTTGATCTTTAATGATTTTACCAACATTGCCCGGTCGCAGCTGTACACAGGCCATGAACAAGGCAGTTTCCATAAATCGCAGGAAGCTTACCGGCAAACAGTGGCAGGTTTTCATACAGATGGTGTAAAAAAAACCGGCCGCTTTTATCTGGCCGGTCAGTTTGATTTTGAAAAACGCTGGGATGACAGCCTTGCCTGGAGAAATGCGGGTGAATACAACGAAGCCCAGCCCTATTACTTCTTCGCAGGCAAAGCAGGAAAATTTGAAAAGCAACTGTTTAATTTGTCAGCCACAGCCACATATAATCTTTGGAAGAAAAAATTATACCTGGGCATGGCTGGCAATTACCGCTATCATTGGACCACCCGTTCAGTAGATCCACGGGCAGACAGTAAAGAATTCTCCACCCGGTTAAGCCCGGAAATAACGGGACGTTTTGGAAAAAATGTACTGGGCGCCGGTTTGATATGGGGCCGGGGAAGTGATATTACCAGTATAACCTATAAAAACAAAGATTTTAATGGCAATCAAACATACATTGAACGAAATAATTTCATGAGCCTTGGCTTTGGTCATATTGGTAAAATGGACAGATACCTGAACCGCTACCATGAAACAAATGGCTTCCTGGCCAGTTACGCCACCCGGTTCACAAACTGGGAATTACAAGCCAGTGGCAGGTACGAACTTCGGCAGGAAGATATTTCTTTAGATACCACATCAACCAGAAATAACCATTTTTTGTACGCCTTCCTGCAACAGGAAAAAACATTGGGCAATTTATTGCTTACTCACAATGGCAGCAGGAACCGCCAACAATGGGAATTGACTTTCGAAACGGAAAGTATGCTGAACCAGGCAAGCGAATTCAATGGCACTAGCTACCAGTACACCGCAAGCGAAATAAACCTTTCATACCGCCAACTATGGCAAAAGCGCACAGGCATCAGTGTAGAAGCCGGCGCCGGCTGTGATTATAAGGAGCGGTTCAAAGAAGACATTGTAGCAGCACATAAACATCAATTGCAGGTTATAACACCACATGTATACGCTGCCCTTTACCGCCGCGAACCTGGAAAAAGCGCGCTATCGCTTAGTGTAATGCCTTCATTCAGGCATACCCTCACCAACGAACTATCGGTACCCAAAACCCAGGAAAATTATTTTACCAGGGGTGTTGTGTACACCGATTATGTATACTGGCAAAAGAACAGCTGGGGCATCGCTTCACAATTTAATTTTATAGAGAAAGAAAATTCAAAAAAGCATCGGCTGGGCTGTACAGTGAATATTAAATATCAACAGGCAACTAACGGAAGTCAAACCGACTTACCGGCTTTATATCTACCTTCGGGCAGTCGCTGGAGCGCCGGCGCATCCCTGAATTTGTATTTGTAAGCGATAAAGAACCGGTCTCAACTGAACTATGAAAAAAGCATTTATTCTATTCCTCATTACGGCTGTTACAGGTATTTGTATCTCATTTACCCGCAACACAATTGACCCCGCTTATCCCTCCTGGGTGAAAACCTATGAAGACACACTCCTGTATTGGTATTCCCAACCCGCCAAAAACTGGCCAAAGCCAACCATCGACAGTGGCGTGGTATGGACCGAACTGGGCATTGTGCCCGAAAGCCCTTTGAAACCTCAATTTGATGTACTGAAAGATAAAATTGAGTTAGGCAAACTGTTGTTCTTCGATCCGCGCCTGAGCGGGAGCGGACAAATCAGTTGCGCCAGTTGTCATGTACCTGATCTGTCCTGGACGGATGGCCGCGAAAAATCGGCCGGTCACGACCAGCAAATGAACAAGCGCAATGCACCCACCATTCTGAACAGCTGGTTTTACAAAAACCTTTTCTGGGATGGCCGCAGCAATGGCCTCGCCGATCAGGCATTTGGCCCCATCAACAGCGAATCGGAAATGCACAGCAGTATGAGCGCAACCGTTTCCACCCTTGAAAAAATAGCTGCCTACAAACCCCTGTTCCAAAAAGCATTTGGTTCGCCTGAGATAAATCCCGAAACAGTAACGGAAGCGATCGCCACATTTGAAAAAACGGTGGTGAGCCGCAAAGCCGCTTTCGATAAATTCGTGGCCGTGCGTGATACCATTGAATTCAGCAAAGCTGCATTGCGTGGCCTTCACCTGTTTCGTACAAAAGCGCGTTGTATGAACTGTCACAACGGTCCCCTGTTAACCGATAATTCATTTCACAATATCGGCCTCACCTATTTTGGCCGCGAGTATGAAGATTTAGGAAGATATAAAGTCACTCACAAACCCGAAGATGTAGGCAAATTCAAAACGCCATCGCTGCGCGATGTGATTCGCACCCGGCCCTGGATGCACAACGGGTTGTTCGATAATATCGAAGGTGTGTTGAATATTTACAATTCGGGTATGCCTATCAGGCCAAAACCCGCACAGGAAAACGATCCGTTGTTTCCCAAAACAGACCCGCTGATAAAAAAGCTGAATCTTACCAAAGCAGAAAAGGCCGATCTCATTGCTTTTCTGGAATCGATAACCGCGGTGCCGACGAAAGTGCGGCAACCGGTATTACCCGGACGATGAGGAGGGCTGTTTAAGTAGTAAGTTGTAAGTTGTAAGTTATAAGTAGTTTACGCGCGAAGCGCGATGTTGTATTCACTTAAAACTTATAACTTAAAACATTTAACTTTTTTGCTTTCACCTGTATTCGCTTTAAGCTTTCGGCTTTCAGCTTTTAGCTGTATTCCTGTATTTTTGCCCCAATGCATTCCACCGACATAATCGTTCTGTTATTCATCTGCGCCATGGTAGCCGCCAGCATCGTTTTCCGCAAATTAACGGTAGCTGGTGCACTTACAGGCGGCTGCCTGGCGGCATTGCTGTATAAAGGCGCAGGTATTACCGGTATCATCATGCTGGGTGCATTTTTTGTCGCCGGTACGGCCGCCACTGCTTTTGGCCGCCGGCGAAAAGAACAGCTGGGTATTGCAGAACATAATAAAGGCCGGCGAAACGCCGGGCAGGTGCTGGCCAATGGCGGTGTGGCCGCATTAGCCGGCCTACTGGCCTGGATGTATCCGCAACAGGCATCTTTATGGCAACTGGCCGCAGCCGCGTCGCTCGCCTCTGCCAGCGCCGACACGCTGTCTTCTGAAATGGGAAGCGTGTATGGAAGATCGTTCTACAATATTCTTACCTTAAAAAAAGACCAGTGCGGGCTCGACGGGGTAATAAGTTTGGAAGGCACCTTGTGGGGCATTGCCGGCAGCGCCCTGATCGCGGGGGTCTTTGCGATCGCTTATGGATATAGCGTATTGGCCCTTTGGATCGTGGTGGCCGGTTTTATTGGCAATATGGCCGATTCCCTGCTCGGCGCCTCACTCGAACGCAAAGCCTGGTTAAAGAACGACCAGGTAAATTTTCTGAATACGCTTATTGCCGCATTAGCCGGCATAGCTGGTACCAGGCTTTTATAATGACGGAAACCAGCGAGGCATGAAAATAATGGGCATCTCCTAAATAAAAGAACCACAAACCACAAACAACAAACAACAAACAACAAACAACAAACCGTCTTATTCCAACTGCCCGATGATCTTTTTCAACAGCACGATCTGCCCGAGGTGATAATGATTATGCTCAACGATGCCTTGTATATTGCGGTAATAGTTACCGTATTTCTCACTTACAAAGATCTCCCCGAATTTGCTTTCAGGCAGTTTCTCTACTTCGCTGGCAAAAGCCTCTGCATCGGCAAATACTTTTTTCTGCAGGTTATCCCAGTCTTCCTGGTTCTTTACAGGCGGGTGATCAAATGCATTATTATCATGTGCATCGAACGGCTGTCCTTTGAATACCGGCAGTACCCGGCTCACATAATAATTCATATGAAACAACAAGGTAGCGATCGTATTGCAGGAATAGATCTGCGTAGTGGCCAGCTCCCAGTCTACACCGGCCAGACTGTCTTTCAGGTTCACATCGGTCCAGTTATCTCCCAAATACACCTCTCTGAAATGTTTGGCCACTTGTTGAGGAAGGTTCATTGTTTTTAATTTTTGTTACTGAGGTAATATTTCGAAAATTTACGAAAAAAAGCCCGCTACAATCTAATTCAACTGATTAAATTGCTAACATAAATTACATTACGCAAAAAGATTAAATGAAAACTAACCTAAGCATCGATAAGCTGCAAAACATCTGGCAAAAAGTAACCATTTTACACAGCGGACAAACCTATGGCGGTTCGCAAAAGGATGAAAGAATTGAATATATCAACCATATTGCCAGCGTGGTATTTGAAATACAAAACGCCATGCAGCACACAGCCGATTTCGATGGAGAACTGGCGGTAAGCTGCGCCCTGCTGCACGATACCATTGAAGACACGTCTCTTACCATCGATGAATTGAAACAGCTTTTCGGCGAACAAATTACAGCCGGTGTTCTTGCACTAACAAAAGATAAACACAAACCAAAAGACCAGCAGATGGCCGACAGCCTTGCCCGCATCAAAGCGCAACCCAAAGAGATTTGGGCCGTTAAAATGGCCGACAGGATCTGCAACCTGTATGCCCCACCCTATTATTGGAACAACCAGAAAAAACTGGGTTACATAGAAGAAGCCAGAATCATCCCATACCCAACTGAAAGATGGAAATGAATTCCTGGCAAACAGGCTCATGCAGAAAATTGAAGAGTATAAGAAGTTTATTATATAACTAAGCTATTGCTGGTTTCTTTCTCCCAGGTCTTCCCCCTTCCTCTTCTTTCCAATTGCAAATATTAAAAATGCAACTATCCCTATCAGGAATACTATTGAAATTAGCCAGACAAACATAAAACAAAAGTTAAATGAATGAACATTGTTACGGCAGCTTTAGTTTGTAGATAGCATAGGGCGCGGTACGTTTATTCACACCATTGTTGTATTCAGGTTGTTTTTGAATTTGTGAACAGCTTATGTATAAATAACCGTCTTCTGAAATCGAATAGCTGTCGGGCCAAATGAGGCGGTCATCCGTTATCAGGTTTTGCATTTTAAGGTCGGGGCTTATCTTTTTGATCGAATAGGTGCGCATATCCCCAAGGTATAAATTGCCTTTACGATCGAAGATCATTCCATCGGTTGGAACAAAATGACCGAGGTCTTCAACCTTTGCGCCCAGCGCTTCACTGCTCATACCATCATTACGCAGGTGTTCGGTGCGAATTCGGTACAATTTATCATCGGTAAGCGGTTTGTAATACAACCAGTCACCATCTGGCGTAAGCGCAATACCATCAGAATGTATTTTTACAGGCTGGCCGTTCTTTGTAAGTTCCTGCCCGTCAATAATGAATGTAAATGCCGGGTCCGATTTGGTGGAATGATGATCCTGCAATACCTGCCGGGCTGTTCCCGAAGCCAGGTTCACCACTACAATACCGCCTTCATTCGAATTGGTGAGGTAAGCGTATTGCCGTTTGTTATCGATCCGCACATCGTTTAGATAGCTATTAGGCCCCGCTACCCCGTCGAAGAAATAAGTATGTTCAGTGGTATTGGTGGCCAGATCAATTTTCACCAGCTTATGACTGTTCTGATACACGCCTTCCATTTTTGGCGATGCGGGGTCTACCACCCACAATTTGTTCTTATCATCGGTATAAACCGCCTGCACGCAAACCCATTTGTCTTTCCCGTTCTCACCGGCCTGCCAGCTGTTCATATACAAATTGGGATACGGCTGTTTGTACATCCAGTGATTTTCCTGTTTGGGTCCATTGCTTTCCCCGCCCACTTCCACCACTGCATATTTATAGATGTCAGACCATAAAGGGTAATTGGTGAACAGGCGCCCCTGTGATGAAATGGCCACGCCGGTAAGCTGAAAGGTATCATCTTTAAAAACCGTGGCCAGCCGGTCAAATTCAGGCTCACAATGCAACTTATCGCAGGAAGATAGATATACACTGAGGCAGCAAATGACAATTGAAATAAAACGGATCATACAGCGTCGTTTATTTAAAAAAAGTTATACTGGTCTATTTTAATAACCCAAGGGTCAATGCCTTCCATTGCAGGTTAGCGAGGCCCAGTTGAGCGCCTAAGTACACGAACCAGTTCCTGATCCTGGCGATAAGATTTGAACTCTGTGGATTGCTGTGTTCATTTCTTCCGAAAACGATAGCCACAATGGTCAATTGTTTTCTATACACCACGAATGTGGAGGTTGCCGGCTGGTCGAAAAAATGGGTTGTTGTTGTATCCTTCACCAGGGGGTTCGATGCTGCCCTTACGGTAATAAAAACCAGCTGGCGTTCTTCAGCCAGCTTCTCGCCCACCTGTTGCACCTGTACCCAGTCGGCCCCATCCCCATCGGGATTATCGGGCCCGGGGATATTTATCCGCAGGTAATCGGCTTTTTGAACCGGTCTGTTCACGGTGTTGCCTGTTTCATCGAACAATTGAAAAGTAGCGGTAGATTTTCCGGCGTATTCATTCCAGCGGTTTACGTTACGCAACCTGGCCGAGGCAATGGTAAAACATTCGTTTGCATGGTTACTGTTGCGGCAATTAAGGCCGCTATAGGTAAATGAGGACTGCCCCGTTCTTTGATCAGGTACAATATCTTTCAACCATTGATCTTTCAGCACAGATTTCTCACTCATGTTCTTGATGCCGTTTAATTATAAGACTATGCCATAGCCATGCCACAGGCCATGATCCCTACCAAAAAAACAATCCATTAAATAGTGTAATAAAAATTTCTGCCAGAGTTTTCAGCAGAGAGAGCAAAGTGTATGATCAATCGGTTGTGAAAATTACCGTTGTGGCACTAATTTAATACAATGAATTTAATAAAAAAAATATTGTAGCGATCACTGCACATAATTCAGGAAGCGGCCAAAAAAGTAATGCAGGCATAATTTTTTCAGCGGTGATCAGAAAAGTTCCTCTATATAAATTAAACGGCAGGCGTCAGGCATATCAAATGCCGGCCATAAGGTAAATGCCGGCACCTGAAGATCTACGTACTGTTTTATTTCAACTGACTCAACGCACTCAACCATCCCGGTTTTGCTGCGGCCCAGTTACTGGTAAATGCTTCCGGCTTTAAACCGTTTTCCAAACTTTTAAGTAAACCTGCCGCATCGGACATGGTCTTTATCCTGCCACTCACATTCATAAGCGATTTGGCAGTGCTGCCCTGTTTGAACATCTCTGGTTTTATGAACCCGATGAGCGAGCTAACGGTATTGGCTATGTCTACCGCAGTGGCGGCTTTCCGGGCATTGCCCAATATACCCTCTTTGGCGCCGGCCCAGGTACTGAGAAAGGAGGTGGGTTTTAATGCGCTGGTGAACTGGGTCAGTAACCGGCCGGGAGAAGCAGCGGCATTTTTATTTATCCCGGGAAGCTGGGCAGCAACGGAGGTGCAGAACAATACAAGCAGCGTAGCGCCGGCAAGCATCTTTTTCATGATCGGAGTGTCCACAACAGAATTGCCTGCCGCCTGTACGGCTTCATCGTTCTTCTGATTGGGAATTGCAGGGTTGCTGATAATAGCATCCCCGGCCTGCTGCTTTACGAGGTTAAATAGATTGTCCAGCATATACACTCTTTTATTGGTTATAAAACAAATAGTGCTATGGGCCGGACTGTAATAAGGGGGTTCGCAGGGGGAAGTATAACCGAAAATCAAAGAGTCGCAAACAACGTACGCGCAGGGCATACGGAAACGATCACCTCAAAAATATCACACGGCTGCAAAGGCGGTGTAAGTTGTTTACTGCGAGGCTAAGGTATGTTATTTATTAAATTTATACATTATTTTATGAATGCATAAATTTTTCTAAACAACCACTGGCTCATCGTTCCAAATTTCGATCTGAATGTAATAACCGATGTCGAAGTACCTGACGATCTTTTTGGCGAAGTTTTGAATGGGATCGCTTTCCGGTGCAATGGGCTGCACTTCAAAATAGTGCTCATCGGTTTTAACAACCTGGAAAAGTGTGTCGGTGTTGAATTCGCGGGGAGAGTTGTTGAAGCGGATCTTATCTCCCTGAAATACACGTTGGGTGTTGGCAAGTGATTTCCACATGGTATCGGATTTTAGATTAAAGCAGAAATTTAACTATTAGGTATAACAAATGCAATGGTTCAGCTTATATTTATTTAAACCACATAGGACAAAACCCTGATTTAAACGGCCCTCATTTGCCAACCCGTGCATTTAATACACGAAGCCAGGGAAATTTGTGCCTATGTGGAATATTACAGGGATTTAACCCGGGCTGGTAAACGTATAATTACCCGGTCATCACTGCCGAATTAGTTAAAGTCCTTGATTTTTACGAAGCGATTATTGGGATCTACATAATAGTAGCCCAACTTTACTGCTGAATCAACCTTGTATGGTTTTTCTTCAGGGATGGCCAGCTCGTTCTTTTTGATGGTGAGGAAGACCCATTTGTCAATAAACTGGGTCAGGAAATGATGTTGCTGGGTGTCGGAACCCCGGTACAATACGCAATTAGTGTTGGCTTTTGCTGTGTCTTTGTTGTACCACTGTTGTACTTCCTGTACAGTCCAGACAGTTCTTTGTGCCTGGTATGAAGCTGTGCAGGATGCAAAGACAGCCATTATGCCAATAACAATAGGGACATTCATTTTCATTGGTAATGGATTAGAATTTATACTTCTCGCAAAGTATGGCATCTTTCAAGCAAAAACAATACCAGATATTGAAAAAATTTCGATGCATTATAGTTTGTTTTATAGTGTAGTACTGTTACTTCGAATAATCACGACAGATAGCTCCAAAATTTTCGATTTATGATTTATGATTTCGGGATTTATCAAAAGGCTGAAATTTAAATGAAATCTCAAAATCTCTAAATCTCCAAATCCCAAAATCAGCAATCAGCAATAAAAAGGTGGAATCCTTATGAGATCCCACCTTACATATTGATCAGGACCTTAACTCTTATATAAAGTTTCGGGCCTGGTATTAAATCTAAAAATCAGCAATCAGACATCAACAATCAGCAATCAATTACCAGCCGGGGTTTTGCATACCGGCTTTTTCTTCAGCCGACAATGGTCTTCCCGATGTCTTTATCTGATCGAGGAACGACTGAGGAATGGGCCTCAGGTAATCCTTGGCGGCCGGTTTTGCTTCGGCATTGAACGCCTGGCAGCGGGCCACCAGTGTTTTGGTGCGCGTCAGGTCTTCCCACCGCGTCAACTCACCTATGAGTTCGCGTGAGCGCTCATTCAAAATAAACTGCAGGAATTTACTGGCATCGCTGCCGGCATTCAGCAAACTGTAGAATTCACGTGTTGAGCTGAAGATCTCGCCTACATTATTGATGTGCATATCGCTTAAAGTACTTGCCGTGGTGGGCACTGCGATATCGTTCGATTCGTAATACGTGTTCCGGTCGCTGTAGGAAACAAATGCTGCGGTATTAGCGGCTGCATTGGTTTTGTAAGCCACGCCGCCGTCAACGTAAAAATCACGGTCCTCGCCATTCTTATAAGCCGCGCGGTCGCGCAGCGCGTTGATAAAAGGCAATGCATCGACATACTGTCCTTTACGGCCATACGCTTCGGCTACCATTAAATAGGTATCGGCGAGGCGCGCCAGTATTCCGTCGCGGCGGCCGAACTGCGATGCTACCGTTTCCCGTGATCCATCGGCAAATTTCGACAAACCTACATAACGGGAGGCGCTGTAATTTCCATGGTTTCCCAACATATTTCCGGCCTGGCCATTGAAATAACGCACAAACATATGCGGTGCTCGAAAGTTTATATTATCCGACGTATAGCGGTTGTCGCCGGCATTGTTTACTATATATAGAATAGACTCCTGTCCGCCGGTAAATTTTGCTACACCCACCTGTGCGGGCGTGGGGGCATAGGTAGCATTCCATTTGGGTGCGCCATTGGGGTTGTTGCAGAGATACCGGGTCTTGAAGCTCTTCCAGAAACGCGAATCATTTACGCGGTCAAATACATCCAGGGCGTAATCGGTTGAACGCAGGCGTTGGAACTCGCGGCCGCCGGGCAGATCGCGCACCATACCGGCCAGGTTCTGGTAAACCGACGGATAATGTAAATGCAGCTGATTGCCATAACGACCCTGGGTAGAAGTATTACTGCTGAACTGGGCAGAAAGGATGATCTCTGCATTTGTTTCATTGGCGGCGTCGGGACCGGTATAATTCCAGAGATCGACGAAATTGGTTGCCAGTTTATGACCGCTGGTATTGATCACCTCGTTGCCGTATTTGATAACCTCATCGAGGTCGGCGGCCTTAGTGGCACTGTTCCAGCCATTATATGCTTCGCTGGCCCTGAACAAATGCACCTTTGCGAGGAAATGTGCGGCCGCCCATTTGGTAATACGGCCTCTTTGCGCCGCTGTGGGCGGCAGCAGATCATAAGCCTGCTTCAGATCGCCCAGGATCTGTTCAAACACTTCCTGCTCGCTATTGCGGGTAAATTCAAATTCAACCGATGTCGATGGAAGCAGTTTCAACGGTACGCCGCCATACTGGTTCAGCAGTTTGAAATAATTGAAGCCACGCATAAAGTACCCCTCTCCCAGCCTGGTGTTCTTGTTAGGGCCTTCATAATAAGTAGGCACGTTCTGGATAATGATGTTGGCAGAGTTGATGGCCCCGTACATGTTATCCCAAACGGTACGTACATCACCGGTAAGTGAATTCAGGTTGGCATCATAAGAGTTCCACATCTGCATGGTGGGGTCGCCGCCAACGGTAAACTCGTCAACACCATAGTTTGTGGTGGCATAAGCCCACTCGTAGTTGAAATGAAAACGAAGGCTTTGATACATACCGGTAGCCAGCCCGTCGAGCCCCGCCGTTGTTTCATAATCTGCCGTGCTTCTTGCAGTGATCAGTTCTTCGTTCAAAAATGACTTACTACAGCCACCTCCAATAGCGAGCGCCAGTGCCAATGCGCCTACGGGAGTAAATATTTTGAAGTATTTCATATGTAAGTATTAATCGTTATTAATTAAAAACCGGCATTTACACCAAATACAAAACCTCTGTTCCAGGTAGAACCGCCCAGGTCCGGATCGATCCAGTCAATTTTGCTATAGATCAATCCCGGGTTCATGGCCTGTGCATAAATGCGGCAATTCTTCATTTTCAGTTTGTCGAGAAGATTATGCGGCATCTGGTACGACAGTGTGATATTCCTGATCTTTATGAATGAACCGTTCTGGTAGTTCATAGCTGCACGGTAGGTATCGCCGGCTGCATTATTATAGTTCGGTGAAGGATAATCGTTGGTTGGGTTGGCGGGCGTCCAGTAATTCAGCACGCGCTGGGCAAAACGGCCCTGCAGCGCTTCTGCACCGGTTCGTACATAAAAGTTCCACCGGGCAAACATGAACACGTTCACACTCCAGTTCTTATAGGTGAATTCATTTAAAAGGCCGCCGTTCCAGCTGGGTTGAAGGTTCCCAACCACTTTCCGGTCGTTATTGGCGTCGATCTTGTAATCGCCGTTCTGGTCAACTACTTTGATCATGCCGGGCCTGAACTGGCTGTTAGCTGCAAGGTTGGCATTGAACTTATCCATTTCATCCTTATCGCCTTCCTGCCAGATGCCCGCTTTTTCATAGTCGTAAATAACGTTGATGCGGTTATTGGGGAACCAGTTCATCGTAAGGTCGGCCACCGCCCCGTTGGCCGTTTCAACAACCTTGTCGCGGTTGACGGCAAAGCTGATGCCTGAGGTCCAGGTGAAATCCCTTTGCTGAATATTCTTTGTATTTAACGTGATCTCGATGCCTTTGTTGGTAGTGATACCCACGTTGTCGATGGTTGTGGTGTAACCTAACAATGCAGGTATGGGCCGCTGGCTGATGAGGCCGGTTGACCGGGAAGCGTACAGGTCTATTGAACCGCTTATTCTTGAATTGAACAAACCATATTCAATACCGAGGTTGGTTGAGCGGGTGCGTTCCCAGGTCAGGTTTTTATTGGCCATTACGGTGGGGTTGGCAGAAGAAGGATCGGAAGAAACATACCCTGCTTCAACCATCGGGCCCCAGGTGTAATACAATGTTTGCAGGCCACCCTTTGTCTGATACAGATTCACCGCCGAATTGCCCACGGAACCTACACCGAGGCGGAGCTTCAGGTTGTTTACAAAGGTTACATCTTCCATGAATGCCTCCTGGCTAATACGCCAGGCAATCGATGCTGCAGGGAATGCCGCCCACTTGTTGCCATCGGCCAGCTGCGAAGCGCCGTCCCACCGGGTATAGGCATCGATGAAATATTTTCCTTTGTAAGAATAGAATACCCGGCCCATATACGAAAGCAGTGAATTCTCCGAAAGGCCGGTGCTGAATGCGTCGAGTGCGCTTACCGAGTTCAGGGCATACCATTTCTGGCTCGACCACGGCAATTTGGAGGCCGTCATGGAAGAGTTTTCCTGGCGCACCTTTGTTGCGCTGTACAGGAAGGTGGCGCCGAAATCGTGTACGCCGCCAAGGGTTTTATTATAGGTCAGCAAATGGTCGAGCGTCCATGAAAAACCGTTGGTCTGGTTCAGCTGGGCATAATTGCTTGAGCCCGACTGGCCGGCGCCGCGGTTGATCGACATGGAATCCATCCAGCGGCCGTTGTAATAATTATTATAATCCGGACCGAACGTTAAACGGTAGCGCAACCCGTTGATGGGCATTAACTCGAGGTGGAAGGCGCCCATGGCGCGCAGCGTTTTACGCAGGTTGATATTGTATTTTTCTTCGCCTATAGGGTTCTGTATGTTTACATCGCCGCCCGGTAAGTTGATGCGTTTTCCGTTCTCATCGTACGGTATGGCATAGGGCAGCATTCCCGATGCGGCCGCATACAATGAGCCGGGCCCGGTAGCGTTGGTGGTGGCAAACCCGTAATTCTGCAGGCCATAGGAAGCAGTAATGGAGCTTCCCATGCTGAACCACTTAACGGGATTGATCTCTATATTGAATTTGGAAGAATACCGGGTGAAGTCCTGTCCCAGTTGTGTTCCATCCTGTTTCAGGTATCCAAACGATGCATAGGCTCTCACTTTTTGCGAACCGCCGCTAACGCTAACGATATGGTCGTGCGTTACACCGGTTTGCTTTACCATTTTGCGCCAGTCGGTGGTTGGCACCAGGCTGCCGTCCCAGGAACCATTGGCCCAGCCTTTCTGCACGTTGGCCCAGGCGTATGCATCCTGGCCGAAGATCCGCTGGTCGTCGGCCATGGTTGGATTATCGGGATAGGTTGAATTGGCCGGCGCCGCAGGGTTCAGGTACTTCACCCGGCGGTAAGCATCGCGGCGGAAATCGATATATTGCGCCGAGTTCATCAGTTCCATGCGGT
Source organism: Niastella populi (assembly GCF_002078015.1). Taxonomy (GTDB): domain Bacteria; phylum Bacteroidota; class Bacteroidia; order Chitinophagales; family Chitinophagaceae; genus Niastella; species Niastella populi. The sequence goes on from NZ_LWBP01000089.1 coordinate 149,887, forward strand.
CCTGGATGTCTTCAACGGTAAGGGTACCTACATAGTCAAGTTTCAGTGAACCGTTCTTACCTTTTTTCGTGGTGATAAGTATTACGCCATTGGCGCCTCTCGATCCGTAAATAGCGGTAGCAGAGGCGTCCTTGAGGATGTCGATAGTTTCAATATCATTGGGGTTCACCGCCGCTATGCTTCCGAAGTTGAGGGGAATTCCATCAACCACATAAAGGGGGTCATTGATCCGTTCATTGATGTTGCTGGCCAGTGACCGTTCGCCCCTGATGCGGATACTGCCTATTTCACCGGGACGTTCGTTCGAAGTGATATCCACGCCCGCAGCCTTACCCTGTATGGCCTGCATGGCGTTCTGCACGGGCCGTGAGCGGATCTCATCGGCATTAACGCTCACGATCGAGCTGGTTACCTCACTCCTTTTACGGGTGCCGTAACCTACCACCACTACCTGCTCGAGCGAGCTCTCGATCTCCTGCAGGGTAACCACCAGCGAAAGAGAAGCTCCTTCCCTGAGGGTGTAGCCGTTCATATTATGCGCTTTGTGGTTCACTACCGAAAATGAAAAGTTGTACGGCCCGCCGGCAGGTACATTATTGAATGTAAACACGCCGGCAGTATCGGTATTGGTACCGGCCGAATAGTTGGTCGCCGCGTTCCGTGCTACCACGGTAACGTTTGGTATCGGCTCATTCTTTTCATTGGTAACAACGCCGGTGACCGTGCCGGTCCTTTGCTGTGCGTTGGCTTGCGATAGAAGTAATAGTTGACTGAGGAGGATTAGGGGCAATATAATAGCCCTGGATCTAACAATCGTTAATCTCATATAGCTTACAATTTTAGATAATACGGCCCTGTTGCCCGGGTTGAAGCAGTCTCCTGCCCGGGGCACCGTTTTTAAAAAATATGGTCTAATTACTGGTTAAACTGGTAAAAGGTATGGTTACTGATGGATGATATAGGTATTTCCTTCCCTTGTGAATTTTAATTTATTGGCTTTGGTTATCAAATTCAATATCGTTGCTATGGAATCGGTTGTTTTGAATTGCCCCACGAAATATTTCTTCTGCACATCTTTCTCCTCGTACATGATCGTCACTTTATACATGCCCGACAAATGATCGAACACCTGCGACAGGCTCTGGTTGTTATACATGTGCCATGAGCCTTTGGCATTGACCGGTAAAGAAGGATTATCCTTAGCTGTATTATGGCTACCTGCTGTTACCGGTTGATCGTTGCTCCTGAACGTTCTTACCAGTGTTTTGTCGGGCCCGTATACGAACTCCTGTCCGGGTGTCAAAAACACATTGTTTTTCATTAAACTATTGGCCTTGTCAGTTGGTTTTATAACCACCTTCCCGTTATACAGCCTTACCGTCAATTGTTCTTTTCCTGCGTAAGCCGTAACTGTAAATTCAGTACCCAGCGCCGTGGTGGCAATAGCTCCGCTTTCAACAGTGAACGGTCTTGCCGCATCTTTCGCCACCCTGAATAACGCTTTCCCGGTTAGTTGTATCTGCCGCCTGGCGAAGTCTTTTTCATATGTGATCTCACTGTTATTGAACAGGACGATCATGGAACCATCGGCCAGTGTTATGTTCTTTTCCCTGTCCGTCGTATTCACTTCCCGCTGTACTACGGGTTTCACTGCTTCATCAGCGGTTCCGGTTTTCGTTACCACCTCTGGTTGTGCATTTCCCGTAAATAAGTAATTCCAGCCTAAACCAATAAACAGCGCAACGGCAACGGCCGCGGCAACCAGCCACATCCTGCGGTAAATATTACGTTTGAACCCGCTGCTCTCCTCTTCTGCCAATGCATAATCGTGCATTGGCTGCTCATCGATAGCAATAACCTTTGCATCCCTTGCGGCAATCGTTTCTTTAAACGTTTGCCATTCGGTTTCCCCGCTCACCTGCTCTGTTAACTTAACAGCGGTCAGGTGCCAGGTATCTTTTATATTATTGAAGTAATGCCGGTTTTCCTCGTTTGAATTGATCCATTCAACCAACAGCGAACACTCTTCTTCACTCAGTTCATTGATCAGGTATTTGACTATCAGCTCCTTCATTTGATTATTTCGTTCCATGCACTATTTATTGATACGACCCTGAAAGGATTTACCCTTACAGCGCATTTAAAAATTTTTTATTTATTTTAACAGTATGGTGAGAATCAAGATGATAATGATTGTAGAAAGATAGGCTGACAGCTTTTCACGCAGCTTCGTCAATGCCCTGCTCATTTGCGTCTCCACGGTTTTTACGGAAATATTCAGCTGTTCGGCGATCTGGGTATATTTCAGCCCCTCAAAACGGCTCATTTCAAAAATGCGGCGCATTTGTTCGGGCAGTTCTGCAATGGCGGCATTTATATCTGCCTGCAGCTTTTTTACATCTACCCGGTCGAAATCTTCAGCTTCCATCCCTTCCTTTGCCGATTGCAACACGAATTGAACATATTGCTGCCGCACCCGCTGGTGCTTCAACAGATCGAGCACATTGTTGGTAATGATCTTATACAGGTATGATTTGGGCGAAACGCCGGCGGCGAGATTTTTGCGGGCATCCCATAATTTGATAAACCCCGTGTGCACTACTTCTTTGGCCATTTGAAGATCGAGGCCGTACTTGAACTGGCAATACGCACACAATGGCAGGAAATGCTTTTTAAAGAACACCTCAAAGGAAGCATCGTCAAACAGCAATTCGTCAAATGATCCACCTTCCCTTTCGTTCTCCGGTGAGTTTACGTTCATTCTCTGGCACTTTAGGCTGAAATTGGGTTTAGCGTACCGTTAAAGACAAATTCCGCAACAAAATGCCGGGGCATTATTGCTAAATTTTGTGCAGTTTCGTCCTGGTTGCAGCACCAAATTAACTATAATGGCCATTCCTGACAAAAAATACACCTATAAGCTGTAAGCTGCAAGCTGTAAGCTGCAGGCGAATACAGGGCTTCACGTGAATACAGCAGAAGGCTGAAGGCTGAAGCGAATACAGCCCGAACTGAATAACTGGATAACTAAAACCCGGAACCGGAAACTATGAACTATGAACTATGAACTATGAACTGAGAACTGAGAACTGAGAACTGAGAACTGAGAACTGAGAACTAAATGAACGCAGCACTCAATAACTTACTAACTGAATAACTCAATAACTGGCCACCCCGGTTTCGGGAATACGGCAGTTCATATCTCCCTTCTTAGTGATGGTGGCGGGATTTACCATTAACCCGTTCGCTTCTCTTATCAGCTGGAAAATATGATCGGGTCTTACCACTATATAATTTGAATTGAGCGAACTGGCCACATTTTTAAAATTGGTTGGTTTTACATCCGTCCAGGGCTGCGCCTGTATGATCACGAACCGGGGCTGCGTACCGTTCCAGCCATTGGAAGCGGAAGCGATATGGTCCTTCATTGCCTGTTCATTGGTGCAATAGTTACAGGAAAGCGCCATACCCGGTAAACTGTTATTGTAGATCGTCAGCCCCCCGCCCGTGTTTTGAGCGGTTAACCCAAGCAGGGTCGGCGCATGGGTGGCAAAGGCCTGTCCAACATTCTGGTTGATGCCTCCGGTAATGGTGTTCCAGATGGTGACCACTTTAAAACCGGCGCGTTTGTTATAATCTTCGGTTTTGGCAACAAACTGGTTCAACAGGCTTTGATTGGGAAAACTGTTGGGGTAGGCATACCCATATCCCGAGGGCCCCGAGATCAGGTTATCGTTGTTGGTGGCTGTTTGCGAATAAAAGTTCAACGCACCCGGCATGGCGTCGAGCATGGCGGGCGATAAGGTCCAACCGATGGGTACCGAACCGCGGTCGGGATTGTTCCAGAGCTTGCGCATCAGGTGCTCGATATACTGCAGGTTGTCGCCATCGCTCAGAATAAAGGCTACATAGATCTTGTTTTGAAGCGCGGGTTTTGGCGGAACCGGTTTCAGGTTCACGGTTCTGGAAGTACCGCTGTGCACGGTAAGGTTCGAGCACCAGTCGCTGGCGATAGTGGCAATACCGTATTGCGAGGCACGCTGCACGCCGGGCGCTTCCTCGGGCCACCAGCCTATTACATTCGAACCGGCCGGCATAGACGACAGGAAACTGTTCAGTAAGGTGCTTTCGGCCGGAATATTGGGATCGAGCCAGATAACGGCTGCCCCCAACGCGGTGGCATACTCGCGTAAAGCCGCTTTATGCACCTCGGGGTTCAGGCCAACCAGCACCCGGTGATCGATCGTTGGCCAGTAAGTGTTGTATAAGGTTTGGTATACCTGCAGCTTGCTGGTGAATTGCCCGCGCAGATCGAGCAATACGGGTAAGTTGTAAGGCGCTGCTGTCAACCGCGCCGATAAGGCCGGCGAAGCGATCAATGCGTTCCTGCTTTTAGCCAGCATGGTGGCCAGGTTCACCGTATGGATCTGGTTGGGATCGTAAATGATGATGCCGCTTAGTTCGCTGCGGTATTTTCCGATGAGCGTCCATTTATCGGCATGTTCCGTCCAGCTCAGTCCCAACGACTGCAACCAGGTATAGGGCCCTTCTGCAAATGCATCGCCTTCATAGGAGAAAATGCGAGGCTTCGTTTTGTTTACAATGCCCTTCAGCGAGGCAAACAAATACATTTCTGCCGAAGAGTTGTTTTGTTGCACCGCCACCCAGTCGACCTTGGTATAGGAAGTGCCGCGCCAGTACACCCGTAACTCGAGCGACTGGTTATTGGCAGGCATGGTAAAGGGCAGGGTGAAATTGGTGTAGTTGGAAGCAACGGGAAACTGTTGCCGGGTAATGGTGCGCGAAGCAAGGATCTGGCCGGTAGTGGCGTTCCTTACATCCAGATCTACTATGGGGTCGTTGTTGGCGGTATTGTTATCTACCTTCATCCTGAACTCCGCCACATTGGGCCCGGCAGGTATGGTGGCATCATAGGGCCCATAGATCATATGATCATTGGCCGCATCGATGCCCGTCTGGCAAAGCCAGCCATCGGTTTCAAGCCGCCCGGTTTTGTGACCGAGGTTCGGCCCCTCGGCTTCCCAGCGCGTTGATGATTCGCGCAGTATGATGAGGTCCTGCGTTTGAGCCGGCGCAGGAAATGACGGCAGTAACTGACCTGCAGGCCAGTTCAATTGTGCTATGGTTGGTGTTGAAATAAATGGCAGGAATAGCAGTATCCATACGGCTACCTTTGGTAGTACAGCAATCGGTTTGGTCATAGAAAAAGTTTAATGTTAAGAGTAGTGTACTACGAATTTCGGCATTTAGCAAAAGCGTTTTGGAGCGAAGATGGGTTTGGCGGTAATTTGAAACGCGGTGAATAAGTTGAAACGGATTGAATAAGTTGAAAAGTTGACAGAGTTGATACAGTTGACAGAGGATCCTAATCTCAGGACTTCCGATTAAACGCTAAACTCGCTAACGTTATTAACTTTATCAACTGTATTACCTTTATCACCTGTATCAACTGTATCACCCTATCAACCCGCCTTCAACTCCGCCAACAATCTCCTCTCCTCCAAAACCTCACTATCGGAAAAGGTCATAATCAATTCCTCCGCAGCATTAATCAATTCACTAAACCGATCGCCATCCTGCAACCGCAATGCAACATCAGCCCGTAAGATCAGCACTTTAAGCAGGTTAAATTTGTCATTGACATCTGGCGCTGCCAGCGCTTTGTCGAGCGCACGGGCCGCTGTTTCAAAATCGCCATGTGAATCGGCGAGGCGGCTGCCCAGTTCATATGCTTTAGCCAGCGGCGTGCCTATTACCGGCGCTGTGTTATTTTCAGCAAAGACCAGGCTGTCCTTTTTTTGAATAGGCTGCCCTATCCTGATATAGTTGCCGCTGGGATCAACGATTATAAACTGGCGCACTCCATATGCGGGCATATCTTTTAGCGGGTTGATCCGGGGAGTTCCTTTCAATGGCACTTTGTTATACAGCGTTTTTAATCCCGCACGGCAGGTTTCATAAAACCGGTCGATCTCCGTAACCATCAGGTAACAGGTACTGTAATTGCCGGCAGGCGCCAGTTGTTTCAGCGCAAAAAAATGAACTTCAAGATCATTCAACCGGAATGCGATGTAATTATTGGGGATCTTTTGCTTATACGTTACAACGGCGCCTAATGCTTTGTAAAATTTTTCCGTTTCATTGATCGATGTGCAGGGAAGCAATGGAATGGCATAGGAACGGTCGTTTGTTTCAGGCATATGCAGAACTTTAATGTTGAAGCAAAGTTCCTGATTACCGCCTGCCTGAAATTGTACCGAAACGACGTTGTTTGGGACATTGACAAGTTACCCGTCAACTAGTTAACTCGTCAACCCGTTAACTTGTTAACCTTTCCCCCACTTCCTGCAGCTGCAGAAAACCCGAAGGCGATAGACCCGTAAATTCTTTAAAATGGCGGTTCAGGTGCGACTGGTCGTAATAACCAAGATCGAGCGCTATACCGGTGAGGTTTTGCGGTACTTTACCTGCAGGGCAGCAAAGCGTTTCCATCAGGCTTTCAAAACGCGCTATCTTGAAATAGGTTTTTGCCGAAAAACCGGTGAGGTATTTAAAATGCCTTTCAAACTGCCGCTGCGAAAGGTTCACCTCGCCGGCCAGTTCACTCACCGACGTATGCTGTGCCAACCGGTGCAGGGATGTTACAAACGCTTCAAAGCGGGTTAACGTGGCAAACCTTTGCTGTATTTGTGATTGAAGGAAGTCAGATATAGTGGTCACTCTTTTTTCAAATGAACCTGCTGCAAATATTTCACCGGCTAGTTCATGCCCCCTGCCATTTAACAACGATGAAATATCAACATATTGATTGGTAAGCTCCGTTGCCGGTATATTGAACAGAAGCGGTATGGCGTGTGCATATAACCGAACACCAAAGATACCATTGAAGGTATCGGTAGAAGTATATCGCCTGCAGGTACTTGCCTGTCCGTAAAAACAGGCGGCGGGCACCTGAACGGCATCTCCTTTTTCATTGTTGGTTAAATAATTGCCCGCATAACAAAAAAGCAGCTCCACCTTACTGGTGGCAGTGGCATGATACGTATGTGCCTGGTTGCTGCCTATGGCCAGTTCCCCTTCCCAGAAGAGAGCAACATAATTGCGGAGGTTTGGTGCCGGAAGCGCTGTCTTATACATGCAGCGCTAAGGTAAGAATTTTGAGAATTGCTGGTTCTGTATACCCTTAAACAGGTCATCGCTCCCACGGTATTTTTCCGCGCAGCGCTTTTATGATCAGGTAAACGCCCACGAGATTACAAAAGAAGGCGCACCCGAAAATCCCGAAACACTGGGCCTGCTGATGGAAATGCCCGAGCAAATTCAATACAATGCACAGCAACCCGGCATCTATCCGTTTGCCATCTACAGCATGAATGATTACCTGAAAGCATTATACCATACGCTGATCGATAAAGCCAACCCCGAAGTAACGCATCCCAACTGTTTGCGCAGAACCATTGCCATCAACAACCTGAACCTTTCGGGCAGGGGGCGCAAGCTGCCAAAGAAAACCATTGCCGCCTGGTTGAAAACGGAAAAGAGGGCGCAAGAAAATTCTTCGCCCCCCTTCCCGGTTAACTTATCATTTGGCAGCAACTAACTTATACACTTTTCCTGTATTGCCCTGCGGTCCTGCATTCGATGAAACAGCGAGGTATAACTCACCATCCTCATCCTGGCCAAATCCGCGCAGGTAATAACCGAGGTGGTCTGAGCGGCTGGCCAATTCAATTTTTTCATATTCCCAGAAACCTGTAAAATCCTCGCCGAATTGAGGGGTGGCCATAAACAGTTCGCCATTGGCGGTTGTGGGTGTTTGAGAGAAGGTGCCGAAAATATATTTACCGAACCATTTTTTGATATTACTGCCGCGATACACATGCCCGCCAATGACTGTAGTGGCCATTCCGCCCAGCGGGTTCTGATAATTTCTGAGTTCCAGTACCGGATCGAGCAAACGTTTACCCCTGTCGTCTGTTGCTGGACAATCTGCCAGTTCATTCTTATTATCGGCCGCATTGAAACAATGCGCGCCTTCCTTTACATTCCAGCCATAGTTGGCGCCCTTTCTTGCCACATTGATCTCTTCCCATAAAGCCTGGCCGGCATCACCCACGATCAGTTGTTTCGATTCGCCCATATCGAACGACATCCGGTAGGGGTTCCGAAATCCAAACGCCCATATTTCATCGAGCCCGGGTTTATTCACAAACGGATTGGTAACCGGTACACTATATGGCGAACCGGCATCGATATCTATACATAATATCTTGCCCAGGAAATTCGCTTCCAGGTTCTGGGAATTACCGCCATCGTTAACCGTATACCAGTCATCGAAATGTCCGGGCCCTACATCATTGGCGCCGCCGCCATCGCCAACAGAAATATACAAATAATGATCGTGACCAAAAGCCAGCGTACCACCGTTATGGTTACCCTGCGGGTCGTCCCACTCGAGGATCACTTTTTCCGAATTAGGGTCGGCCCTGAAAACATCGGCCATCACATTGAATTCTGAAACCCGGCTGAGGTTATTCCAGGTAGCGCCGGGAACCGGACCGCCCGCACGGGGTGGTAACTGATAGTACACGAAGAAACGCCCATTGGTCTTGAAATTCTCATGAAACGCAAGCCCCAGTAAACCCCGCTCATCATAGTCGGGGTTAAGCGAAATCAATTTACTGGTGAGATCCAAAAAAGGAGTTGGCCGTTTATAACCACTGTGGTCAATAACCCAGATCTTCCCGATCTGGTCAACTACATACAACCTTTGGCTGTTGTGTGTAGATACAACCTGTATAGGCGACACGAAATCTTCTGCAAACAATTCCATATCTACGGAATTGAGGTCGGGGTCATCATTCTTCTGACAACCATGAATAAACGACAGGCTTACAATTAAGATAAGAGCGGGTTGAAAGAACACATTGATCAATTGGCTGGCAATAACGGGTAGATTAACTTTCATAATAAATCAATTTGATTTTACAAACAATTGCAACAAACAAGCGCACACAGGATCATGAAAGCATCTTTTAAAAAAGTTTCAGCTTTCAGCACGTTGTTTTTCCCTGGATAAAATGGACGTGTGTCAGATTTAGGAAATGAATTAACTGGTAGTATTTAATGTACGGTCTTTATTAGTGCGCCCAAATCAAGAGTAAGAAAAGCAAGTTGATTATCAGAAGATGTTGGATACGAGAGAATGTTTTATCTGGCATAAAGATAAAATGTTTTTTGAAATGATAACATTAAAAATTATTGGCGTTGGGCCAATAAACCCCGGTATTTCACAATGCAAACTTCCCTGTCAAAATACACACAAGCCGCAAAACCTCTTCCGTTTCCGGTATCTGTGCCTTCTGCCTGAAACGCGGGAATTAAAACCGCAGGCTTGCGCGCTTTACCGTTATGCACGCGCTTTAACAACATTTTCATACCTGGATAACTGCGTCGATTTGGCCCATAACTGTGCAGTTTTGGCCCATAAGCGTGCAAAAAGCAGGATTTGCCGGTAATACCCGTTTTATCCACCTTTTTTTTCTCTGAAAAAAGGTCTTATTTTACTCCGGAATTATGCGCCTTATCCATGTTTAACCCGGTATATCCTTTTTCGCTACCCTAAACCACTAACCTCCTTGACGATGAAGGCAAGAGCAGTAAGCTGCATTTTTATTGTTCTATGTTTATTTAATAAAGCGTATAGCCAATCTTCCTGTCCGCCTAATCTTGATTTTGAATCAGGTACCTTCGAACATTGGGAATGTTTTGTTGGAACTACCGATACCATCGGCGGAAAAAACAGGATGTTGCTCTCTCCTTCGGAACCCGCTCCGGGACGACACGAAATTATCACCGCAGCATCACTGCCCGAATTGGATAATTATGGCAGATTTCCGAGGCTTTGTCCGTACGGCGGAAACTACTCCGTTAAACTGGGTAATGAACAAACCGGCGCGCAGGCCGAAGGCATTTCTTATACATTCGTAGTACCAACAACTGTCGATACATTCACTTTCACTTATTTCTATGCGGTAGTTTTTGAAGATCCGCAACACGATCTGCCTGAACAGCCGCGGTTCTTTGTAACGGCCTACGATGTGGAAACCGGAAATTTGATCAACTGTGCATCCTTCGACTATGTTTCCACCGCAAACCTTCCCGGTTTCAAAAATTCATCCGTAGGTTCTTCGGTGCTGTATAAAGACTGGACGCCCACATCGCTGCAGTTTGCGGGCCTCGGCGGCCATAAGGTGCGACTGGAATTTCGTACTGCTGATTGTACCCGTACCGGTCACTTTGGATATGCCTATCTGGATATTGCCAGCGCCTGCTCGAACATTCTTGCAACCGCACCCTATTGTATAGAAACGAATTCGCTCATTCTCGATGCGCCTTTTGGTTTTCAATCCTATACCTGGTACAATTCCGATTTTACAACGATCATAGGCACAGGGCAATCGATGAATATCAGTCCGCCCCCTGCCACCCAGGGAGTATTTTATGTCGATGTAGTGCCCTACCCCGGTTTTGGCTGCCGCGATACGTTACAGGCATTTGTAAAACCAATGCCGGTGCCCGATACGCCCGACTTTAAATCACCGGTAAAACTTTGCCAGTTCGATGCCGCAAATCCATTAACGGCAAAGCCGTTGCCAAGCCATACATTGTTATGGTATACTACAGCTACCGGCGGTACGGGAACATTTGATGGGCCTGTGCCCTCCACCGCCCAGGCTGGCTCAACGAAGTACTGGGTTTCGCAGAAAGCATTATTTGGTTGCGAAGGATTCAGGCGGGAGCTTACGGTAACTGTAATTCCCACTCCCCTGGCTTCTTTTAATATCAATAAAATAAGACAATGCCAGGTAGGTAACAGTTTTACTTTTTCAAGCACTTCAACCAATTTGCTCAACCCCACATACACCTGGGAATATGGTAACGGACAAAACTTTAACTCGGCTAATCCAATAAATACATACAGTTTCCCGGGCGGCGGTACTTTTTATGTAAAGCTGAAAGCAACAAATGATAATTCCTGTTCGGCAACACAAACACAAACCGTAACGGTGATACCCAAACCGGTGGCGAAGTTTGACTACCCCATACCGGTTTGTGAAAACAAAACCACCATTTCACTCACCGACCGTTCCTCCGTTCCTATGGGTATTGCCGGCATCAACAAATGGTGGTGGAATGTCAATGGAAATATTTATACAAGCCAAACCGCGCCCTCATCCATAGCACCGGCGGCCGGACAATACCCCGTAAAACTGGTCGTTTCAACAATAGAGGGCTGCCAGTCAGATACGAACACCACCATTTTACAGGTTCGCCACAACCCCGCTGTCGCATTTGGGATCGGCGACCTCCTGTGCAATAACGAGCTTATCCGTTTTACCGACCAGTCGTTCTTTCCACCCGCCGCAACCGGCGAAATAGTAACAAAATGGTACTGGTCGTTCGACAACGGCATGATGAATTCCATTGAAAAAAATCCGCGCAGCATGTTCACCGCCGGCGTTCACCATGCAAAGCTGATTACTGAAAGCGCCTACGGCTGCAAAAGCGAACCACTCGAAAAAAGCTTCGATATCTGGCCCAAGCCAATCGTACAGCTCGGGATCAGCGATTCCTGTATCCATCTTCCCGTTACCTACACTGCAACCGATCAGTTGGGTAATGTGGTCAGTTACAACTGGTATTTTATCGATATGATCAGGAAAGGGCCTACTTATTCCTCCATTACAAAAACACATAACCGTGAAGGAAAACGGCCGTTTACTTTGATCACATATACCGACAAAGGGTGCAAAGACACTATTTATCGTCCGTTCGCTATTTATGAGAACAAATCATTTGCAGGTTACGATACGCTGGCTGCATTCAATCAACCGGTTCAGCTCGATGCAAGAGGGGAACCCGGTATGCAGTACAACTGGACTCCTTCCGTTGGGTTGAACCGTACAGATATTGAAAAGCCGGTTGCCACCTACGACCGCGACCAGCTTTATCATTTGTATACGGTGTCGCCGCAGGGCTGTGAAAAACATACGCAGATCTTTATCAAACGATGGGCAGGTCCCGAACTTTTTGTACCCAGTGCGTTCACACCCGATAATGACGGCGTAAATGATAAATTGAAGGTAAAACCTACCGGGTATATGTCGTTCGGTTTCTTTGCGGTGTATAATCGCTGGGGACAACTGGTATTCCGTACCACCAATTTCAATGAAGGTTGGGATGGAAAGCTCAACGGCAAAGATGCGGAGCCAGGCACCTATGTATACGTTGTACAGGCAGTGGATTACCACGGGCAACCGTTACACAGAAAGGGAACGGTGATCCTGTTGAGATAAAGACAGTTACAGGTTTCAGCGCTTGCCCCGCTCCTAACCCCTCAACCCCGACTTCACCGGGGCAGGTTAAGTCAACTCCTCAACCAGTCAACTCCTCAACCAGTCAACTCGTCAACCAGTTAACTCGTCAACCCGTTAACTCGTCAACTAGTTAACTTTTCCTATATTCGTTACAATTTGAAGCAAGTTAATATGAAAGTAATTGCATTATTTATTTCGGTATTCATTACCGTCGCCGGCTACGCGCAAAACAGCCTCAACAATTATAAGTATGTGCTGGTGCCCGAAAAGTTCGAGATCTTTAAAACGGAGAACCAGTATGGGTTGAATACGTTGACGAAGATGTTGCTTGAAGACAAAGGATTTACCGTGTTTATGGCCAATGAGGAACTGCCCCCGCAACTGGCTGCCAACAAGTGCAACGCGCTTAAAGCCGATCTGGTTGACAAAAAAGGATTTTTCGTTACCACGGTTACGCTTGTGTTGAAAGACTGCCAGGGCAATATCGTCTTTAAAGGCAAAGATGGCAAAAGCCGCGAGAAGGAATGGCAGGCGGCCTATGATGAAGCGTTGAGAGACTCATACACCGCATTGAAAAGCGCGCCATATAGTTACGACAGTACGGCACTACAACAACAGGTGGCTGTGGCGCAACAGCAGCCAACGCAGCAGGTTCAAACAACAGCGCCCGCTCCTGCCGCCCAGCCCCAGGCTACATTGGCCGACATCACCGGCATGTTGTATGCACAGGCCACAGCCAATGGTTACCAGCTCATAGATACCGCTCCCAAAAAAGTACTCACACTGCTCAAAACATCATTACCCGATCAGTACATCGCTGAAGGCGGCCCGGCCGGCGGTATTGTGTTTAAGAAAAATGAAGAGTGGATCTTCGAGTATTATAAAGACAACAAACTGGTTTCGCAGAAACTTAACATCAAGTTTTAATTTTGATAGTAAATATGAAAACTGCAAGTATTTGCATGGCGCTGGCCTTACTGGCAGCGTGTAACTCACAACCTGCAGAAACGAAAGAACAGGCAGGCAGGCCGCAGGCAACAGATCCCAAAACGAACCCGGCCACAGCCTGTTATCGGTATGCAAACCAGGGCGACACCGTAACGCTTAACCTGATCCACGTCAATGATGATGTAACCACCGGCACATTGATGTACCGGTTGAAAGAGAAAGATGCCAACACAGGCACCCTGCAGGGTTCCGTGAAAGGCGATCTGTTTGTAGGCAATTACACGTTTACATCAGAAGGCACATTATCGACCCGGCAGGTAGCGTTTAAAAAAACCGGCAATGCGTTTATTGAAGGTTATGGCGAAAGCATTGAAGAGAACGGCGCCATGAAATTTAAAAACATTGATTCACTGAATTTTGGTTCGTCAATAATACTGGAAAAAGTGGCGTGTAATTGATGTAACACCATTCATAATCGAAAACATCCCGGTGCGCACCGGGATGTTTTGTTTTTAACCATGATTAACAACAAAATTTACAGGCAGTGGCATCTGTGGCGGGAACATATGCCCCGGCCTGGCAGGTATTTATATTTATTATTACCGTTAAATAACGGTAAATTACAACAGTTAAGTTTTGTATTTTTAGAAGAATACGGTTAAGAATTTTTGATTAGCAGCATTCTAAAACTGCCGGTAACGGATACCGGAGCCTAAACTCCTGTTTTTAGTATGCATGTAACCGATCAAATTGACATTCTTATTGTAGAAGATAATCCTGCCGACGTTTTCGTTCTCAAGAAAATGCTCAACGCTTCTGCACTGCTTTACCTCGAACATGCCAAAACCCATATTGAAGTAAGGGATGAAATGATTGCCAAAAGCCTCGCCGTAATAACACTCGCGGTTGAAGAGATCAGGAAATTATCGCGCCAGCTGATCGTCAGCGATGTTATGGATATCGGGTTGAAAAAAGCCATCAGGGAAATGATCGCTAACATCCAGCTGGTAAAAAAGATCGATATCTCTTTGAGCATGGAAAACTTTCCTGAAAAGAAGCTCGACGAAAATATAAAGATCGCCGTTTACAGGATCATACAGGAACAATTGACGAATATCTTAAAACACGCCGCCGCCAGCTCGGTGCTGTTATTACTTCACAAAGAGGGCAAACTGGTTACCCTGGAAAGTACCGACAATGGAATAGGTTTTGACCCAACGCAGCACAGAAAAGGCGTTGGTATTACCAATATTACCAGCAGGGCCAGTCTTTTTGATGGTGAAGTTACCATTGATTCGGCGCCCGGTAAAGGCTGCAAACTGAAAGTGACCCTGCAAACAAAAAACTAATACCCATGTGGTCATCCATACTTCAATATGCCAACGATGCCATTTTTGCCATCGATCTTTCGGGCAGGATCATGAAATGCAATGCGAGCACCGAAAAATTTTACGACTATCAGCCGGAAGAACTGCTGGGTAATCAATATGAAATGCTACTGCCCGATATAAGGCAGAAAGAGTTTGAAAGCATCAGGGACAACCTGCTGTTTGGCGAACAATCGATGCCCTTCGAAACTGAAAGGCTCACAAAAAAAAGAACATCATAAAAATATCGGCCTCCTACTCTGCCATTAAGGACGATGCGGGAAGGATCATTGGCATTTCAGTTATCGAACGAAAAATAATGACCCGCAGGTCGATGGAAAGCAAAGCCCAGGCTTTATTGGAAACCGCTCCTGACGCCATGGTCATCGTGAACAGTTTTGGCCAGATCATTCTCATCAATGCACAAACGGAGAAACTTTTCGGCTATGAGAAAAACGAACTGCTGGGACAGAATGTGGAAATATTGATCCCCGACCGCTTCGCCAGCAAACACAACGCCCACCGGAAGAACTTTTTTTCCAATGCCAAAACCAGAACGATGGGTGAAGGCCAGGAACTTTTCGGAAAACATAAATCAGGGCTTGAATTCCCGGTTGAGATCAGTTTGAGCCCGCTCGAAACCGAGGAAGGCGTGCTGGTATCTGCAGCGATAAGGGATATCTCAAAAAGAAAAAAAGCGGAAGAAAAGTTCAGGAACCTGCTCGAATCGGCCCCGGATGCCATCATCATTGTAAATGAAACCGGTACTATTCAACTGGTAAATGCACAAACCGAAAAAATGTTCGGGTATAACCGCACGGAAATGATCGGTAATAAAATAGAACTGCTTATGCCGGGCCGTTACGATTCAATTCACCAGGCACACCGCATCAATTATTTTAAAACGCCGAAAGTGCGTCAAATGGGCGAAGGTTTCGACCTGCTGGGAAAAGATAAGAACGGCAAAGAATTCCCCGTAGAAATAAGCCTGAGCCCGCTCGAAACCGAGGATGGACTGCTGGTATCCGCCGCCATCAGGGATATCTCTGAAAAAAAGAAACTCGAAAACCAGATCAGGGAAATAAACATCAACCTCGAAAGAAAAGTTAAACAAAGGACCGCAGAACTGGAAACAAAAAATAAAGAACTGGAGCAGTTCGCCTATGTGGCCTCGCACGACCTGCAGGAGCCGCTGAGGACCACCTCCAGCTTTGTAGGCTTTCTGCAGGAAGAATACTATGGAAAACTTGACGAGAACGCCAATAGCTACCTGAACTATATTACCCAGGCAACCGAGCGAATGCAAACGCTGATCAAAGACCTGCTCGATTATTCGCGCATCGGCCGTAAAACCATCTTGCAGGAGGTAGATTGTAACGAGGTCCTGTCGAATGTAATGGCCGACCTGAGCAGCGCCATAGAGGCAACGAACGCGAAGATCTCGGTGAAAGAACCATTGCCTGTAGTAAAAGGGTATGCCACCGAGTTAAAGCAGCTCTTTCAAAACCTCATCAGCAATTCCATTAAATTCCACAAGGAAAACCTGGCGCCGGAAATAACCATCAGCAGCAAAAAGCTCCCCGACGCCTGGGAATTTTCCGTCCACGACAACGGCATAGGCATCGACAAACAGCACCACGAACGGATCTTTATCATATTTCAAAGGCTGCACAACAGAATGGAGTATGAAGGGTCGGGCATCGGGTTATCGCATTGCAAAAAGATCGTTGAACTTCATGGCGGAAAATTATGGGTCGATTCACAACCCGGCCAGGGAAGCAATTTTCAATTTACCCTCAATAAAATGGAAATGGAATGAAAAAAATAAAAAACGTTTTACTGATCGATGATGATGAACCAACGAACTTTATCAATAAAAAGATCATTGAGTCTTCAGAACTGGTCGAATACATTCACATTGCGCAAAGCGGCCAGGAAGCATTGAACTTCCTCAGCCGACGGAGCGAACAAAACGGACCGCACCCGTTGCCCGATCTTATTTTTCTCGACATAAACATGCCGGCCATGGACGGCTGGGAGTTTCTCGATCGCTATAAAGATCTTACAAACGGGAAAAAGGACAGCATCATAATCGTAATGCTCACTACCTCTCTCAACCACGACGATGTAGTGAAAGCCAGGGAATTGAAGGAGGTAAATGCATTCAGGAATAAACCCCTTACCAGGCAATTGATAGGCGAAATAGCTGCGGAATATTTTTAGGGCTCCTTCGGTCTGAAAAATGCATACTGTTTACTTCAACGCCTTTTTAGATACCCCCTCAAAAGTTATTTTCACCGGTTTGATGAACCCCTTTTCATCAAACTCCATTTTATCTATACAGGTTACCCGGTGATTGCCATCGGTTTCGCCCAAAGGCCGGCGGTGGTATACAATATACCATTCGTTGCCGCCGGGAAACTGCAGCACCGAGTGGTGACCGGCGCCTGTAGCCACGGCCGCATCCTGCTGCAGAACGGTGCCTATCCGTTCAAACGGGCCAAACGGCGAATCGCCAATGGCATAGGCCACGCGATAATCAGGCCCCGTCCAGCCGCCCTCGCTCCACATAAAGTAATATTTGTTGTTGCGGATAAACATAATAGGACCTTCCACATAACCTTTCGGCGTAATCTCGCGGAAGGTGTTGCCGTCTTCAAAAGGAATGAAACCCGTAAAATCATTTTTCAGCCTGGTGATATTGCAACGGCCCCAGCCGCCATAGATCATGTAATACTGCCCGTCTTTATCGAGGAACACAAACTGATCGATGGGTTGCGCCTTGTTCACTATTTTATCGAGCAATGGTTTACCAAGGTAATCTTTAAACGGTCCCTCCGGTTTATCGGCAACCGCCACACCAATACCGCCCGGCTGTTGTTCGTTTTGAATATCATTGGCAGCGAAGAACAAAAAGTACTTTCCGTCTTTATGTACGATGGCCGGGGCCCACATGGCCCGCTTCGCCCATTTGATGGCCGCGGTGTCTATTATGCGTGCATGTTTGTTCCAGTTTACCAGGTCTTTTGAGGAAAATGCATCCATAAACACCTGTTGGTTATACGGGGCCGAATAAGTTGGAAAGATCCAGTACCGGTTATCGAAAATAGCGCCCTCCGGATCGGCATACCAGCCGGGAAAAACCGGGTTGCCCGATGTTTGTTTACCTGCGGTTTGCTGCCCCGCTTTTGGCGAACAGCCGCCTATAACCGCCGTTAAAAACAAGGAAGTATATAATAGCTTTTTCATAACCATCATTTTTTTATAATATTAACAGGCCGGTAAAGATAAAGCTATACCTGTTCAGCAAACCGCCCCGTACATTTTTTGCACCGGATGGCGGTTTCGGCCATCGTATGCAGAAAAGTAACTGTTTTGCCTTCTAATACAAATGCAATAATTTGCGAAACTGTTTCCTGCCAAAGAAGCGCTGACAAAAACAGGATGCTGACAATTACATGAGATTAAAACTGAGTGATGAAAAAACCGGCGGCGACCTGCTGCTCTTCAAGGAAGAAGAAAGTTTCGATCGTTTATTTTTCGGCCGCGACCGGTTCAATAAGTATTTTACAATAGCATGGAACCCCGGCCAGCCGCAAACGGTAACCATCGACGGAACCGGGCATGAGTTCCCGGCGAATTCCATCCTTACCCTGCTCTTCAACCAGTCGTTTACTTTTGAGAATTCGGTGGAAATCGTTTCCTGGCAATTCAACCGGGAGTTTTACTGCATTATGGACCACGACAGTGAGGTAAGCTGCGTTGGATTTCTTTTCGGGAGCATCGATCATATGTTCATTTCGCTCAACGAAGACGCGCAGGAAAAAATAAAGATGCTGTCGGCCATGTTCGTAGATGAGTTTAAAATAAACGATACCATTCAAAATGAAATGTTAAGAGTGCTGCTGAAACGGCTTATCAGTTATATAACCCGGTTAGCCCGGTCGGAGTATGTACCCGAAAAAAAGATCCAGGATGACAAATTCAAACTGATAAGAAAATTCAACCTGCTGGTAGAAAACCATTTCAGGGAAGAACATTCGGTAAGCTATTATGCCCAGGCATTGTTCAAATCGCCCAAAACCCTGTCGAACCTTTTTGCGCTCTATAACCACAAAACACCTTCGCAGGTTATACAGGAAAGAATTCTTATAGAAGCAAAAAGACTGCTCACTTTTACCGAGAAGCCGGTAAAACAAATAACCTTTGAACTGGGTTTCGACGATGTAGCCTACTTTTCAAATTTCTTTAAAAAACATACCTCCCGGTCGCCTGTAGAATTTCGAAATTCCGGCTCTGTGATCAAAGAAGGGAAATAATTACAACTTTACGGGAATTCAGCACAAAAACCACCGCCCTTTTCCATTGCATCTTTGTACTGTTGAAACAAACAATAAACAACAATCAAAATGGAAAAGAGATCATTGAAAAACACGTTGAAAAATGGACTGGCAGCCGCTGCCATTGCCTTATCTGCCACTACAGCCACAGTAACAGCAACCACAGCACAAACGGTAAAAAACGTAGTATTGGTGCACGGGGCCTTTGCCGACGGTTCAGGTTATAAAGGCCTTTATAATGAACTTACGAAAAAAGGATATAACGTAACCATCGTTCAAAACCCGTTGACGTCGCTGGAAGACGATGTAAAGGCAACGAACCTGGTGCTCGACAAACAGGACGGGCCAACGATCCTTGCGGGCCATTCATGGGGCGGAACGGTGATTACGGAAGCAGGTAATCACCCGAAAGTAGCTGCCCTGGTGTACATTGCGGCCCTGCAACCTGATAAGGGCGAAACCACCATCCAATGGCTGCAAACCCTGCCCCCCGATGCCGATAATGGCGTTTTACCTGTAGACGATAAAGGGATCGTTTATTATTCCAGAGAAAAGTATCATGCGGGTTTTGCCGCCGACCTGAATAAAGCCGATGCCGAATTTATGTATGCCTCGCAAGGCGCATTTCATGCAAAAGGTTTTGTTACGCCTCTTACCCATGCGGCCTGGAGAAACAAACCAGCGTTTGGTATAGTGGCCACAGAAGATAAAAGTATTGTGCCCGATATCCAACGCAATATGTATAAACGCTCGAATACGAAGATCACTGAAATAAAAGGCAGCCATGTTGTGTTCATTTCACAACCGGCCAAAGTAGCCGCGGTGATCATCGATGCGGCTAAATCAGTATCGGGAAAATAGTTTTTCAGGTATAACAATCGAAGGGCCTCGCCGTTGGCGGGGCCTTTTTGTTTAAGTCATAACGCCCACCGGTCATTGATGTTCAATATGCGTTTACAAAATTTCGACATATCCTTCAGTGCCATGTACCCTGATCCGCTGCCCGTCTTTGATCAGTCTGGTGGCGTTCTCCACACCCACAACCGCCGGCAGGCCATATTCACGGGCGATCACGGCGCCATGGGTCATTAGTCCGCCCACTTCGGTCACCAGTCCTTTTATCGAAACGAACAGAGGCGTCCAGCTGGGATCGGTAAATGGGGTAACCAGGATATCACCTTCTTCGAGGTCGGCGTCTTCCATATTCAGGATAACGCGGGCGCGGCCCTCTATTAAACCGGAAGAAACCGCCAGGCCTACAATGGCATTGGCCGGAAGATTGTCGCGGTTGTATTTACCTGTAATGATCTCGCCATCGGAGGTAATAACCCGCGGCGGGGTTAATTTTTCAAAAATTTTGTATTCTTCTTTTCGTTTGCCGATAAGCCCGGGATCGGCTTTATTGGTGCGGATGGCTTCCTGCAATTCTTCAAAACTGAGATAGCAAATATCTTCTTTATCATTCAACACATGGGCCTGAGCGAGCCGTTCCGCCTCTTTTAGTAAAGCCTGTTTATAAACGAAGTAGCGACTAACAATGTCATATTTCGGATACTCGCGGTAACCGATGAAATTTCTTACCAGGTCGATCATTTGTTTTGTTTCCGTGGCCTTTTGATCCCCATCGGGCAACTGTTTCAACCGGGACAATAGTTCCTGTTCTTTTTTCAATGCTTCCAGTTGCCCCTGCTCAAATTTTCGTTTGCTGGCCCCAGGCTCCATGTTTTTGATGTTACTCAGGATCACGGGTGCAAGGGTGACCGGTTTCTCGCTCCACCGGGTTCTTGTTATATCTATCTCCCCGGCACATCGCATTCCATATTTATCGAGAAAAGCGGTAACAGCGTCACGCACCTGCTGCCCGCCATTGAATTGAACCAGTTTATTCAAAAACCCGTCATCCTTTGCCTGTTGCAGGTATTCAATTATTTCGGGATAAGGGCGGATCACATCAGCCACATCCAGCAGCGCCATACCCATTTCAGAAGTAACGTTGTTGGCAACGGACAGGGAAATGGTGTCTGCCACGTTCTTTTCACCCAACCATTCATTCATTTTTTCATTGATCCATGCTGAAGCATGAATGGCGGCCATGATCACACTCAAATTTTTTTTATCAGCCGCCAGCTGCCGCCGTTGCTGCAGATCTGCCAGGATGCATTCAGTTACATCGACGCCTGATTTCGTTCCGATGTTTTGTTTCAACGCTGATAACGATTCCTCACTACTCTTAATTAGTTCCGCAACAATCGCGGGATCGTCACCTGCCTCTGCAAGAATATCTGCGGCCGACAAACCCACATGGCTTTTGATTTGCGCCAGGTCGCTTTTTTCGTTTGGGTCCGTTTTTATGAAATCACCGCGCTCTATGATGGTAATAAGCGCGTCTTTAATGAGCGGATCGGAATGTCCTAAAACCTCCAGTAAATTTTGCCTGCCCGCAGGGGTGGCCAATCCCATCGTGATATCAACAAACAGCCTTCCCCCACCCGTTTTAAATATTGGCCGGCCGCCTGTCAACATCCACACGGAGATGCCCAGTGGTTTAATGGCATCGGTCATCATTTGCTGATGACCAACAGAGACGTACACGTGATTTTCGCGGTCATTCGCTTCGGGAACGGGAAATAAAGTGGTGACCGGCCGGCTTTGAACAATATAAAATGTACCATCGACCAAACACCATTCAATATCCTGCGGCTGGCCGAAATGCGCTTCTATCTTTCTGCCGATGCGTTCCAGCTGCAGGATCTGTTCATCGGTAAGCGCCTGCCGGTGCTGCACCGTCCACTCAACTTCCCGTTCTTCGGTACCGCCCTCTTTTAATGCATAAATAGCCAGCTTCTTGGAAGATATTTTCTTATGTGTGATCTGGCCGTTGCGAACTTTATAATTATCGGCATTCACCAGTCCGGCCACCAGGGCTTCGCCAAGCCCAAAGCTGGCATCGATAGATACCACTTTCCTGTTGCCGCTAACCGGGTCGGCGGTAAACAAAATACCGGCCGCCTGTGGGAATACCATCTTTTGCACTACCACAGCCAGGCGCACCTTGCGATGATCGAAACCGTTTTGAATGCGATAGGTTACCGCCCTTTCGGTAAACAGCGATGCCCTGCATTTAGTGATGTGTTTGATGATAGCTTCTATGCCAATAACATTCAAATAGGTATCCTGCTGACCGGCAAACGAAGCGGCAGGCAGGTCTTCTGCGGTTGCGCTGGACCGTACCGCCCAGGCATCGTCTTTACCGAACCTGGATAAATAGCGGATGATCTCTTCTGTAATAGCTGAAGGAATGTTTATTCCTTCAATGGCGTTGCGGATCGCACAGCTAAGACTTTTGATCTTATCGCAGTCATTTATTGTAAGCAGGGATAATTGATCAAGTAATGCACCGATAGCCGGTGAATCCTGAATAATTGTTTCAAACGCTTCTGTGGAGATACAAAAACCATCAGGCACAAGGACGCCTTCAATCCTCGAAAGTTCGCCGAGGTTAGCGCCCTTCCCTCCTGCCAAAGCAATCATTGACTTATCAATTTCCTGGAAACCCAGGATGCAGGAATTATTCGTCGTTGAGTTTGTTTGTGGTGTCATTCATTATTTCAATTGCTTTTAAGAAATAGGTTTCAATGACTTTGAGCTCCTTATCGGAAAATGAACCGATCAGTTTTTCCGACTTGCTGCGGAACTCTTTATACAGGGGCTGCAGCAGCGCCATAATATTTTTTGTATTGGGAACGATGATCACCTTCCGCCGGTCGTCTTCGGCATACTGTCGTTTCACCAGTTTTTTCTTTTCGAAGCGGTCAATTAAACCAGTAACGGCGCCGGTGGTCAGGCCGGTTAAAGCAGCCAGCTCGCCGGCTGTCATTTGGCCTTTTTGCATTATGAAACCCAGGTATTTATGGTCGGTACCGGGAAGGCCGGCCTCGCGGGCAACGGTTTCATGCATTCGAATGGAAGCGTAGGCATATTGCTGGCTGAGCCTTCTGATCCTGGTTACGTCGTTCTGCATTTAATATCTTATTTGGTAATTATCTTAGTGACAAAGATAATTCAACTTTATGAACACCGCCCAAAAAGATCGGAAGATTTCACCGGTTGTTTAAAGAATCGGGCCGAAGTTGTTTAGATGCACTTAAGTTGGTAACGATGATGCATTTTGAAATAACTTTGAGCTAACGGTAGCTAACTATATGGCTTATGTAGCCAACTTTGAGGCAATGTTGTGAAGCTTGCACCATAGGTAGCCAACATTGCACGTCAGCAGTAAAACATCGGTACAATGTTGGAAAGATCGAACCAATGTGGCTACTGATGCACCATAGTTACTAACTTACGAGCACTGGGATCCTGCGATAAGGCATCCTTCCGCCGCCGTACATTTTGGCGCCTATCCTTCAGGCATGGGCGGGCAACTTTGGGTATCAGTTCTTCTTATAAGCCGCCAGGATGTAACTTTCGATATAAAACTCCGCAACATATGACCAGATGGTTGATACCAACGGGCCAGACTGCCGTATTGAAGCCCGTAGAGTGAGCTATTGATGAAAATGGGGTAAAACCAGGCAGGGAATCTATTGTAAAGACCGGGTTAGCTTACAAAACTTTTTTGTGCCGGGCCGGCCGACCCGGGAATCGGTAACAGCCTGAATTGAAGCGATTAACAGCACTTTTCTTACAAATATTTCTCATTTTTTTTGGCCAATTAATTTTTCCGGTTATCTTTGCAACCCGATTTGAAAAATTCATCGCTGAAAATGAGGCGACGAGGATCGGAAAACAAACAAGCTCTTACAGTTTTTAAGATAGATCTGAAATGCCCAGGTGGCGAAATTGGTAGACGCACTGTGTTCAGGTCGCAGCGCTCGCAAGGGTGTGCTGGTTCGAATCCAGTCCTGGGCACCATAAAAAGAAGAAGCCTCAAGTTGTTGAACTTGAGGCTTTTTTAGTTTAATCTATTTTACTTTCTTTACTGGCGAAAGTGCAATTAATTATAAAGCAATAATTTATACGGTTCGACTCCTGATGCGGGGCGCTAAAGGTTATGACGGAGAATCCCGCACCAACGCTACTTGCATTGATGCCAACGTTCGAGTATTTGTGAAGGCAGGGAATTTATTCAAAATCCATGTTAGCTGTATACATATCTTCATTAATCAATTCCATTTGTCAACAGTAAATACCCCTTGTCCTTTGTCAATATAATAGTAGCTGTATCGGCTCCATAATCGCCCTCAAAATATCTTAGGTCTTCTTCTTTCGAGTAAACTTCAACTGCATTTTTTAAAAAGTCAGGTTCAACGATAAATAATCTCCAATTTGAATAAACAGAAAGAAATGAAGTTAAATTGTCAACTAGTTCGATAGATTTTTCCTTTTCTAGTTGCTTAGAATAAAAACTAAAGAATGGCCCTTTAGCAGTGTCCCCTGTCAACATAGATACGAGGTATTCGCTTTTTTCATTTTCAACCTCTTTAATTTTTAGTAAAATTTTGTCCTTGAAGATATTACCTTTTCGTAGTTTGTAACTTTCAGTTTTGTAGTCAAAATCATGCATATTATACCAACCTCTTTCTTTGTCTTGATTTGCGAGTTGTTGAATAAACGATTCTGATTTTATGAAGTTCAGCAATTCAGTATTGATGTCATTGCTATTCAAGTCAAATCGTAATATGAAAGTATTACTATTCAATACAGTGTCAACCGCATCCAAAAAAGTCTTAATTGGTTCTATTGATATGTCCATTGGGTTTGGGTCAATTGGGCCACCACCAACGTTGGGGCTTTCTGCTATGCTGATATTCCGTGATTCGTCAGCCTGGTGCAGAAGAAGCCGATTGAATACGGTAATGAAATTATAAAATAAACTTGATAGAAAGAGTCAAGCCCGGACTACCGATGATAAGCGAACAGGACGATCAGTATATATTCTTTAGCCAGCATAGCAGAAAACCCCATGTTGAGCGAAGTTTAGTCATGTACTGCTAACTGAGCACTTAAAATTGGGAGTTCCAATTTTTCACCGTAGTCAATTTCCTCATTGGGTTGTTTATCGAATGGCATTTTAGACTTATAGGGATAAAGTACAAAGAGTTTCCTTATTATTTGTTTTCGAAATACAGGAATTTCTGTCCGTAGAAAGCTTACCCTAAAGGCAATATTTCCAATTTGTAAACAAGCCTTGTAAAGGTTCATTATTGCAAAATCCAGTTCTTCTCTTGAAATATCAAAGGCCTTTCTTACTATAGGGCCGCCAATCATGTAATTTAAATTACTATACTTCATTTTAGTCACTTCCACAATAAAACCTTCAGGAATAATTCCTTTTTGAATTAGCCTATATGCCATTGTGCTAAAAACAATTTTTTGTTGTGTTGTCAATGATGCCAACATTGTTTTGAGTATCACCCATTGGCTAAGAGTTAAAGCATCATCAGCACTTATGTGATTAATATCTAAACAATTATCAAGTAAGTCTACAAAGATGTTTTTAACTTTAACTTCCAATTCTGACATCCAACCATTGTTACAAGCATTGCAAACTTGTTTAAGAGTAAAGTCATCATACCTTATCTCTCTACCGTCAGAAACATCATTTGAGAAATTATCAGCATACTCATTAGCGTTTGAGCGCTCTATAAAATGGAAACTTGGCTTAAAGACTTTTTCTTTCGCTTGCAGGATAGTAAAAATCCACTTTGAATATATATGCTCTCGGGATAAATCTTTTGAACCGCAGAAAATGCACTGTCTCTTATTCATGTAAGTAATAAAAACATTAAGGTAGGACTATTATCAAAATATAAACTAACACATTCCTTACCCCGGTGAAAAATCCGTTTTAAATAAATGGTATCCATATTCCTGGTTTTTAGCTTTTGGATGACGATACTTATTCAAACGAAACTTCGCCACATCAGTCACAGTATGGCAACTAATCAAAACCTTTGGATACTACAAAAGTGGAGATATTAAACTAACGATCTCCCCGCTCCGAGATTACAAAAATTTGATGAAAGTAGAAATTCAGGCGTATCCATATTTTTTCTAATTAAGTTTTAGAGCGTTTTGCAATTAACCGGAAATGTTTAATATGTCAAAAAAAGCAACTCACTCATTACTTTTTTACTAAAGGGGAACTAAAGTTCAATTGTCAAAGTTTTCGCAAATAATTACCTAACAATTCCTCAATATCTTCTTTTTCCTCGTTATAATATTGCGTATCCAATTCATCTAAGGGATCAAACAAATCATCTTCTTTAAACAATTTATTAATTTCTTTACTCATTAACTTTTCTCTAAACACGAAATCTATATCGTTTTCAGTATTTACTATTTCAAAGGCATCATTCAAATTTTTTGCCCTTTTTGATGCGCCAATTCTTTTAAGCGCATCAATAGTTTCACTTGCAAATTGCCCATAACCATTAATGAAATACTGGTGAAACCCCCCGTTAAATATTTGATTATGTAAAACCACAACCAGGTAAGTGGTTTGCAAATCAACGGGCAATTCCATTATATAATTATACCAGTTTGAATTTACTTCATTAAACCATTCTGTTTTTATTCCAACAACAGCTTCGGCATATTTTTTTTCTATAATCTCGTTATTGGTCATAATCGTTATTTTGTAAATGCGCCAGGATACATTGTTTTATTCATTTGAATCAACTCTTGTAATGCACTATTAGGAATGCCCTGTGGCCCATATACACGTCTTAGTTCAAAAATATCTCTAGCTAGAACCTCTCGTGCGTTTGAAAAGCCAGACATATTTCTAGATACTACCCCTGCGCCTATTGTATGGCCTGGCTTTGGAACCAAAATGCTTGGCGCTGTTTTATAATCATAACCAGGAACAAATTTCTCCATCAACTTTTTTTGTCCCACATGATGAGCGTCTAATCCCGTTCCTAAACTCCTTAATTCCGTATATGCACCAACCTTCCATAAACTACCTGCTGTAGAAGAAGCCGAAGCCACTTTTCCACCTGGCAAAACCACCAATAACATCCCCGCCGTCGCCTGTGTATTACTTTGCGCTACTCCATATGTATCATAGCCGGTAATATAAGTAGAGCCAGCATTAGCAAAAGGAGCTACAAAATTAAACATATTGTTCCACTGATAAAGCCAATCCCATGGATTTGACATATCCCCCCCGCGAGGTGCTTTGTTTCTATCGACATCCATCATTCTATCGATACCATCGCTGATATAGTCCATAGAAAAGAAAAGACCGCCATAGGTGTTCCCTGTTAATGTAGCCGTATAGCTAAGGTTATAACCGCCATCGGCATACCCTGCCCCAAGTCCACTTACCTGAGCCCCCCATAGCATGGAAAAATAAGCCGCAGCCATTCCGCTGGTTAGAAAGCCTCCGTTATATCTTAACCAGGCTTCATCAAATGAACCGGCCATGCCGTAATACGAACCCCACATATCCCAGGTAGAGGCATACTGCGCGCCATAAAGAAACGCTTCTTCTGAACTACTAAATGGCATATACATCCAAACACCATTTTCGTAAGTATACCTACCGCCATAATCGTTCGGCTCCAGTCCTGCCGGATCGTTCCAATAAACCGGATCATTAAATGCAAAAACATATGCGGACCAATCTGCATACGAATCCGCCAACGGATCAACCTGCGTAAACCGCCCTGTCTGCGCATCATAGCCCCTGAAGGCAGTTTCATACATGGCTATTCCCAAATCATTATTCAGCTCAGTCCCTGCATTGAATTTGTACGAATTCTCCATACCCCCCATCGCCTTACTACTAATCGCCGCTATCGTTAACCCAAACGGGTAATAATGCGTTTCCTGGGTAATGGGGCCTTTTTCGTGGGTCACCTGTAGATTGTCGAAATAAACCAGGTTATTGCTTTCATTGCTTACATATATGTATACATACCCATTCCTTGCCGCTTCTTTGGCATTGCCATCGATGCGGTAAATGGTTTGGCCGCTGCCTTTCGTGCTCACCTGTACCATTTCGCTATTGGCGCTTACGAACCGGAACTGTTCATCGAAAAACAAAATGTTCAGGTAAGCCTTGGGCATGCTGCCGCCACCGCCGCTTTGCGGCGCCAGAAAATCGGTAAACGGTACACTGCTGTTTAAGTCGCTGGCAATGGTTGAACCAACGCCGTGGAATGTGGGCGAGGCTGAATTTACCAAATTAGCCAGTACAGCAACTATCGAGTTTAGCCCATTGGCATTGCTGTTGTCAGTGGCATCATCGGGCAAGTAATAGTCCACCTTCACATGAACCCTGTCACGGGCCATTACTTTCAGGAGTTTTCCAACGCCGATGCTGTGGGTGCTTTTTCGCAGCAACTGCACCCAATGGCCATTGGTAGTGGTATCGTAAAAGTTGCCGGGGCGGTTGGTACGTTCTAAATAAACGCTGTCATAATAAATGCTTTCATTGGCTACTGTTGCGCCTTCAAATGTTACAGCCGGGTAAAAAGCCGTATCCTTTTGACCGGTGAGCACCATACGCACATTACCCAGGTGGTCTTTTATAAAATAATCATAAAAGAAAGCCGCCCTGGTAATATCAAATCGTATCCGGCCTTCTTCCTGACCTAGAAACTGTAAGGTATCATTAACATACACGGCCCCGCCATCGTACAGGGTAGTTGTTACTTTTACCGGAGTAACCGTGCTGTCGGTGGTGATCTTTTTCAGCCGGTAACCAGCCGCATCGTACACAAATTCAATTTTCCCTTTGACGCTCACATAAATCGTTTGCGGAAGGTTCAGGTGATTGTATACAATGCCATTACCTGCTGCCTGTGCAATGTCTTTGTTCAGGTCTCTGACCAGGTTACCATTTCCGTCATAACTGTAGTCAGTTGCTGCGGATGTTTTACCGGAAGGCCCAAAAGAATTTATGTAGGCTTTTGAACTTCTGAAATCACCTAACCTGGTTGCCGTATCATTTACCACATCTATCACATTCTGCAACCGGTTGGTGTAACTGTAATAAGTATAAAGCAGGCTGTCGATCGTTACGCTGCCGCCCGGCTTCCAGCCCTTTTGCATCATACCCAGAATATTTCCATTGGCATCGTAACCGGCCATTTTAACACTGAAATCAATGCCGGCGCTCAGGCTAAATGCGTTATTGGTAAACTGGGTAAAATCGGCATTCACCAACCGGTTAAGCGCATCGTATGTATAATCGTACCTGCGCACCTGCCCGTCACCGGTGCTTTTCCATAACTGCCCGGTTATATTGCCATTGTATTGAGGTGCGTTATAATTTTTCGACGAACCATTGATCGCAAAAACTGTTTTATCATACCCCAGGTCGTAACCAAAAAAGTTAGCTGTGCTCAGTGTATCTTTCACAAAAGCCCGGTTAGCCCCCAGCAGCCAGCCACGGATGTTATAATCATAGGTCATTGAATCGAGCGGCACACCGCCTGCTCCACCGGCGGGAGCAATTATTTTCTTTTTCACCTGCCCCAGCACATCATATGAAAGGGTCGATAGCGTTATCCATCCACTCAACGCCCCGCCGTTCACCAATGTATTGCTGAGCTTCTTTTCGGTTTTTATAACCCGGCCCAGGCTATCGTAGGTAAACTTCGTTACGGTAACTGTGGTTTGTGCGTTCGCGCCCCCTTTTCCTGATTTACTAATTACTATTAAAGGCTGACCGGTAAAACTGTATTGTGTCGATACAATGCTGGTGTCGCCGGTTATATTTTTTCCCTGCGTTTGTACAGCCCTTCCCTCGTCGTCATAGAAATTAACCGTGTATAACAGCGAGTCGTTACTTAAATTTTTTACCGCTGTGCCGGTAGCCAGGCCTGTCAACAATTTGCTTTGGGTTACTGATTGCGGATAGGGAAATGTGCTGTTACTGGCCGTTAACAGATGGGTATCCCATGCGGCCGATCTTGTATTACCAACGGGATTATTATGTACAGGTAACCAATCATAGTTGTCATAAAAAGCATAGGCCAGCGGATTGAAGGTTGCTGCGGCCGGAACGGGATATCTGTTAATAGCTATACCTCCTATAACTATTGTATCGCTTTCGGCGCCAATTGTACCATCCACAATTTCAGCGGTCATTTCACCGCTTGTAGCCGACTCAAATTCGTCATACAATGTAGCCGTAAGCAAGGCTTGTTTATTTCCCGTATGCCCGCTGCCCGACACTACGTTGTGTAAAGGAATGGAATGAGCAGTAGTTTGGGCTGTGACCAATGCCTGCAGGCTATCGCGGCTGACATTATAGGTGGTCAGTCCCGTTATTACCGGCCTGTTGAGCGCATTGTATAAGGTGGTAAACCATTTGTTACTGCTGCGCATTATAGAATCCTGTGAAAACACCAGCCGGTCGCGGTTATCATACACAATATACACCGCCCCGGCGCCAGGTGTTTTTTTCATATACGGCAATCCTCTTTCATTATACTCGTAGCGAAAGCACTGCTCATTGAGGATCACATTGCCGTTCCAGGTTATATCCCAACTATGTTGAGCCAACAGGTCTACCCCCGCAGGTTGAATAGTGGCACGTAACTGACCGGCCACATCATATACAAAATAGGTGCATAGCCATCCATAATGCCCTTTTCCCTGCCCGGTATCGGCCTGGGCTGTAAGTTGTACTTTCTTTAAAATGGTTTTACCCTGTTTGTCTTTATATTCTACTACCCGGTTATTGCGTTCATCGATGACGATCTGCTTAAATAATGTACCCGCTGCATAATACCGGGTAGTGTTATAGCTTCCAAAACTTCCGTTTATGTCCGTTACGGTCCAGATGCGCACACTGTCGGCGGCAGTATTATGCCAGTAATGCATTTCAATGCCCTTCCCGCCATGTACCCAGTTATCACCGGCAGCAAACGTTTTCGTTGTGCGGTTAAGCGGCGATTCCTCGAACTCTGTTTTACCATAATAATAGGTTTCGCCCTGCCCATAAACAGGACTGCCGGTACCACTGTAAAAGGTGTTTTGTTGTTGAAACGGGTTCGTTTGAAAATTGCCGGTTGAAGCCGTACCTGCAAAAGGTAAATACATTCTCGCCTGCCTGCCATATTCATCATACACCTGCGCGGTTAACATATCATAGGCGGTTGTGCCGGTTGCCAGCGCACCCTGCTTTACTACTGTTTGAACCGGCCTGCCCAATCCATCGAGGTATTGCGTTACCAAAGGAAAATCCTGTATACTGCTACCGGTGGTAATATTGTTGGGATTTGTTTCCGGTTTAATGGCGCCCCAGTTTCGTACTATTCCGCCCAGGTTCGAAGCATTTGAATAGGCGGCTGGCGTTACCACGCTGGTATCCTGCGCCACCAACGAATACTTAACCCATATCAGTAGTAGAAGCAGTAAGGCGGTTTTCAAACATGCTTTTCTCATGGATTGGTAGTTTTGATAGTAGTGGTGTCTTTTTGTTGTGTACCGGCCCGTTGTTGCATGATGGCCTGTCTGCGAATTACATCAGCGCTTAAAACTTCTTTATACAGCTTGTAATTTTCAACTCCAACAATGGCTTTGTATGATGCATCGGCTGCACTATCAACTTTGGCCATTTGATCCCGAAATGCTTCGGATTTCCAATATGATTTGAATACCTGCCGCCGATTATTATTAATGGTAACGCCGGTATTATATAGCTCCAACTCCTGACTGGCAGTGAGGCTAAAAAGCTCTTTCATCCTTTTCACAGTTCTGTTCGCAATCGCAGAATCGGCTTTCTGCTCCATCAGTGGCCTGCGCTGTTCTATGATTGCCTGCTTTTGCTGACTGAAAGAAATAGAGGTACATACCAATAAACAAATGGCGATCATTAAGCAAATCTTTTTCATGTCAATATTTTTATTACTGGTTAGTAGTTTATGATAACGGTGTTACAGTAGTCATCGAAATACGTGTAGTATGAGTATGCATAATAGTATCCATACGCATAATCATAACAACCGAGGTCGTAATCGTGGTAACCGCTGTTGGGATTATAGATCTCCACATCGTAATATCCGGGCGGCAGTTCTCCTAATTCAGTAAGCCCGTAAGACCAGGGATCAGTTTCAAAAAAGTATTGCTCACTGGTATTTACATCCGTGAACGTAAAGTATATGGGAGAATAACCCGATCCATAATCATTGTAATAAACCGTGGTAAGCTCAATACAATACCCGTTTGTGTTCACCCAGCTTTGCCCGTTGGCATCAACATCATTTTGTGCCAGTTGATTGGCATGGGCCTGGCTGGTGGTTGAAGTATATGTACCTGCCGGAACCGTATATTGGGCTGTGCCGCCTATGTAACCGCTGCCACAATCATTTTTCGTGAAGCTGCCGCTTCTTTCTTCATTATACCAGCCAACGGTACAAACGCCGTTGGTATTGGCATAATCCTGGCCGTTTGCATCTACATCTGATTGCGCCAGCGCATCTGCAGCAGCCTGGCTGGTAGAGTAATAGGAATTTGCGACAACGGTATAGGTTACCGGCGTTGTAATATATCCGTACCCGCAATTGCGCGAAAATGACCCGGTCTTTTGTACGTTCCCATAAACACTGCAATTTTCCGTTTGGCCATTATACGTATAGCAGTTTTTCTTTATTACCCGTTTATCGGCATCCCGCACCAGCATGATACGGCCAAAGCGATCGTAGTCGTAATAGATAACCCGGTTATTGATATCACATTCGCTGCTCACACCTATGTGTGGCCGGTATGTCATGGTGCGCATTTGTGCGCCTTTGGGGTAAAGCCTTAGCTCATCTATTTTTCCACTGCCTGAAATGGAAATGGAAGAAACGCCGCTAATTGTCCTGGTGTATAGCGTCCAGCCATTTTTAGTTATGAGCTGCGTTCCGGTACTGCCATCCAATGAAAGCGTACCGGAGTTATTCTTCAGCCAACAGGTAATAATGTACGTGATGCCCGGATTAACCGTTTTGGTTATATTGCCCGATGAAAGATTATAACATCTGGCCCCTGTTATGCTCGCAGGATTCGATAGCGGGACGCCGCCGTACGCCCAGCCGCCTTTACCACCCGCTTCAAATGAGGTATAGGCAACATTGGCAATACCGGCATTCATTACTTCGGCCACGGGTAAATTATCTTTTGCCGTTGCATCAACCGGATAGTCATAGATATAGCAATAGCGAATATTATTCTCTTTTGAAACCTCCAATGGCGCACCGCCGCTACCGTACGAATACACATGCATTTGTGACCTGTAGTTGCTGGTATCCCGCACCATTTTGGTCTGTAGCTCTTCGGGCAGTACCAGATCGCCCCCGAAACCGTTATTATATACGTTTTTTTGCGCACCTATTAAATTGCCCTCCCTGTACGTTTTGCTTTCGACCAACAAGCCGGGCATATTCCTTACCCGCATTTGATAGTGAATGTCGGCACCGTTATTTATCTGATGCGGGTAATAATTGTGAGTTATGATCGTAGCCGTATCGCTGTTCTTCCGGGTGATCTTTGTTGGGTTCCATCCAACACTATCTTTATAATCAAACATGACAGAATCCAGGATAGGGTTTTGGCCCTTTTCGTCATAAGTTGTGGCAACAGTTTTTGTGAGATTGTACTTGTAACTTTTATACCTGTAACCAATTACATCGAACCCATCAAATTCATAACTCTGTGGAGGGGTCCACTCCACCGGCCACCGGAACCGGCGCCGGGTGGTATAAGAATTCAATATATGCTGATTACGGTAGTCTGCCTGGAATGTATTTTCCGATCTCTTCAGCGTTATGAAAGAAGAACCACTCTTTTTAAAAACGATTGTTTTAACTTCCGCGCCATTCAGATCGGGCTCCAGGTTGGATGGTACAGGTACAAAATTATCGCCCAGGTAAATACTGTACCAGGGCGATATGTAATCGTTTCGAAAAGTATGTTCTATTCCACCGCGCGCCAGATTTCCATCATCACTTTCTATTACACTGCCATAGGTAACATATGAACCTTTCGATGTACTATAAGGCGTTAACGTATTTGAGCTTACCAATGTAGAGGGACACTCCTGGATCACCGACCCGCATACAAAGCCATAATTATAGTTAGAACTGTAAAATGGTTGAAAAGAGCTGATACCCGATGATGTATTGGTATCGGCAATAGAAGTATATTTATAAAATTTTCTTGTGTTTATTCCACTAAGCGGATCATAATTCTCTACCGCCTTTACGCGACTGCCTCCTGCAATGATACCGCTGCCAATTAAATTTGGCTCGTAAAAAAATTTCTGATACCCGCCTGTGGGGAATGTCACCTTCGTGAGCATGCCGATTGGCGCTACGGTTGGATTGGGATATTTGTCAGGGTCAGAGTAGCCCAGGTTCTCGTAATAAAGCCTTGTTGCAGCCGTGTCAATATGCGTTGAGTCAACCGGGTAATAATTCCATCCGGGGTACCAATATGCAACCTGGGTTTGATAACCGAAAATGTCCCATTCCCAACCCTCATTACGGTATCCCAAATGGTTCCTGCTGTGATATTCAAATACATATTTCTCTTTTACTCCACTGCCGTCTATACTTTCGTTTTCCAGCGTATCGAGAAAATACCGGTAAATATGCATGGGCACGCTGTCGTACCGCATACCTACGCCGTATTTAAAATTGTATTTTTTAAGCGTATTAAGTGTTCCGGTTAAATTTTCACGAACTGTTATATTATAGATCCGGTAATCGTGGCTGGGGTAATACGTGTCATTGTGATCGGGGCGCTGCTCATAAAAAAGACCAATATTAATTCCATTGCTGGCAGTGATGCCGACCAGGTACCTTGTGTCGTGGTTGAGCTGGTTGTAACCATTTGTTGAACCGGTGGGGCACTGATTGCCACCACAATAATTGGGATTAGAGGGGCTATAAGAAAGCGTATATACGCCTCGTGCATCTATTACATGCGACAGACCATATTCAAAATGAACCCATTCACCTGTTTGCGTTGTAATATCTGTTAAGAACCAGGCGGTTTCATTGCTAAAGCTGGTTGAATAAGTATGAGACCCGAATACCTGGAAGGTGTTAGTAGTTTCAGGCAGATCAAAAACAAAAACAGTACCTTCAGCAGTAGTGATGGTAAACGTTTTTGAACCATAGAAATCAGTCGCCTCAATTTTTAAATTATTTTCAGGTATACAATGGCCCATGCCGGAAGAATCGAGAAAGAAACGCCCCGACATTCCATTGAAACTGTACAAATACTCATCAGGCTCCGTATCCCAATAATTGTCTGCTGCTTCGTTTAGATACCAGCGTAAACTACTGTTATGTTGCGAAGGATTGGGAAAACTTCCATACGGAATGTTTTCAGGAACGCCGTCAGGCTCATCCCTGATAATACGGGTAATACATCCTCCCGCCATCAAATTGAATCCCATACCAACATATGAAGGCATGTCTGAAGAATGGATACCATTTGACGCATACTGCAGTCCCAGCTTCAGCGTGAAGCTTTTCAAGGTAATATCATAAAGAGGAATAGCAAGTGTTGCGGTTCCTGTATATAAATTGTTTGACAATAACCCCGACTTACATAAATTAAAAGCTTCAGGAGAAGATGGAATTATCGCCGGGAGTTGAGCGGATAGCTGCCTGCCGGGGTTTAATAACAGCATGGCAAACAGCAATAAAGCTGCGCAACGTTGCAATTGCATATTAAGGGTTTAAAAAGTTATGGCAAAGAAGTTCGTTTCAACATGGTTTATTTCCCGGATTTATCCTTCTTTAATTCCTGTTTAAGCGCTTCTACTTCTTTATTCAGGTTAATTATATATAAGGTCAGTTCTTCAATTTTCTTTAAAAGAGCAGCCTGGTTATCGCCCAGGTCAAGGCCGTTTTTTTCCACTTCTGCGGCTGAAGGCACATCGGGAAGGTGATGTTGTTGTTTTATGAACTGTTCTACTTCTGCCAATGGCGGTAGTTTGTAACCGGAAGCAAATACATAATCAGGCCAGCCCGATTGGGTTACTTTTACTTTTTTTGAAAAGATGTCGCCGTTCACGGCCAATTTAGCCTGTGGATTAGTAGTGCCAATGCCAACGTTGCCACCGGAAGTTATTATCACTTTATTGGTTGCTGAACCGCTGGTTGCGCCTGATGAAAAAACAATGCTTCCAAATTCCCGTAACTCCATTATGTTTTCCGAACGTCTAAATAAGATGCGATGGTTATAATCAAAGCTTCTAATTTGCCCATGATCAGTAAAAAAGAGCTCGTATCCATCGCTTAATCTGATGTTACCATTCACAATATCAAGTTTCTGCCCGGGGGAAGTGGTTCCGATACCAACATTACCGTTAGAGGGAAAAGTATTTGTTTGCGCTAATGCCTGAGCATAGGATAAAACGGTAAACAGGATTATGAATGCAAAATGCTTTTTCATTCTTACAGATTTATTTGATTAGGAGTTTTTTGAGGCTGATAATAATTGGGTTTTACTTTAACGTATATCCGAATCTAAAAATGACCGGTTGCGTTCTTGGTACCTGCGAATAGCTCAGATAATCCCATAGCAGATTCATACTACCTTTCATTTTTTTACTCACCTTATATTTTTTACTAATCCCAACTAAACCGCTTTGCTGCCACACATTGAGTGTTTGTAATTGTTCAATGCGGTTGAAGGCAGACCGGTAGTTCATCTCATAACCGGCACTCAGCCAAAAGGAGCCTTTTAGTTTCCAATCAAAATAACCTCTCGCCCCAACCCCTTCATAACTCACCACCAGATGTTTTATACTTTTACCCCATCCGATGTTACCAGCCATTCCCACTCCCACAACCGATCTGTCGTTTAGCTTATATCCGGCTGAAAAACCAATTTGTGTAGCCGATGGCAACCATGTATTGCTTCTAATGCTTTGTAGGTTTGTGCCAAGTTCCCACCGACTCCAGAAGCTTTTCGTGCGTTGGCTATTAGGTTTAAAATCAGGCATATTGGCATCTTCATCACTTTTACCCATTGCATTCACCTTGTCCTTCAATTGCTGTAGCTGGCTTTGTGCCTGTTGCATGTTCGATTGTATGGATTGAAGTACATTGGGGCCGCTTCCTATTGTTTGCTGTATAAGTGTATTCACCTGCGAGGTAAATTGCAGTCCCGGTAAGGCTGTCTGTGTAGCGAGATTATTAGCGCCAATACTTTGAGGAAATAAAGATGCCAACAAACTATTTTTTGCCATAAACTCCTGGAAACGTTTTGTCCTGGTTAGCATATCGATGGCTTTTCGCTCCAACTTGCCTGGTTGATTAAAGAGAGTTCTATATTCTTCAACCTGCGCCTGGTAGTAATACAGTTTTTTATTGTACTGTTTTAGTTCCTTAAGCATGTTTAGTTTTCCCAATTGCTCACGAATCTTTTTGCGCCGGTCTTGCATATACCGTTGTAATTCCTTTGCCGCCTGGAATTGATCTTTCATTTTATTGATACGCAACAAGGATTGCTGCACAGAAGAGTTGTTCAGAAATGTTGCATTCTTTTCAAGGAAGTGTAATGAAGTAGTGAGGGTATCCAGGAAAGGAATATATTCTTTGCTTTTTGATATATTTATTTTCTCCGTGATACTATTTTGAAAGGATCTATATTGCGAAGCAGGGTCGGGAAACAATTGGCTGGCAGCAGCAGAATCCTTTCTGAAGAGTTTTTTCTTCAATCGCCTTTCCTCTTTGGAAACCTTTTTTAAATAGCGTTCCGTCTTGCTAATTATAGCAGCTTCTAAACCGGATGTTCTTTTGTTTATCTTATCTAAAAAATAGGCGGGAAATGATGATACCTTATCCGTAAGACATAGACTATCCTGTGCTGGTGACATATGGGCAATAAACAAGCATGCCATGAGCATGACTATAGGATTCAGTCGCATCATAGTCGGTTAGATTAGGGGTTAAAAAGTCAAAGCCAGGCGTAAAATGCCTACCTTATTTGATTAGGGAGTATCAGGGGAACAGATTAACATGTGAAGTACTTGTCCGGGAATAAAAGATGTAAAATTGGTTGGGAATAGGTTACAACGTTAGTAACTCAAACGAATATTTCCAAGCGGTGTTTATAATCTTGCCTTAAGTCAAGTCCTTAATAATCGATAACCCCGGGGTTATATCGCTGCCATTAGCATTAAACAATCCGTGACAAATTTTGACAAAAGAAATTCTAAATAAAAAGCGCGGGTAAGTGAAAATACCTATCCGTCTTAATGATTTGAATCTAGGCTGTGAATAATATCATTAAGGTCGCTTCAAAAACCTTATGTGAGTTATTTAGATAAATACAGGTAATCGGCCAGAAGATGATTTGAAAATCGTTCTTTACATTGATAACGATGAAGAGGATCGTAAATTTGCAAATTTTTATTAAACCTTATTCTACAAAAAATTGTTGCAACTATTAATATAATACTAACTCACTGTAAAACCTAAATGCAGATGAAAAGACAATGCCATAAATAGTATCGTTTAATTATTTGGTCCTGACAGTGCAAGACTCGATTATTCTATTTAGATAAATTAACTATTTCCAGGTTACAGGAATATCTCTGAATTCAAATGCTAAGTTTACCTGGTTACCTAAAGCGTAAGGAATACTTACAAGTTTCAACATTTTAACAGAAGGCAGAATTTTAGAAAATTCTATTGATGCTTTTACAGGTGTTTCAGTATAAATAGTATTGGATACACTTCTGCTCCCGATAAGAGTTGAAGTTGTATGATACTGATTAGCTTCTACATCAATAGCATCAGCTTTGTCCATAAAAAAGTATTTATTAGCATCATGATTTAAAACAGTAAAAACTACTGTTAACTTTTGTTGTTTACTATCACCTTCGCACTTTATTAAATTAAAATCAACATTAGGGCCAGATACTGTTTTAACTGGAGTGGTAATACTCAATGCCTTTTTTAAATACTCATTTTCTTTTTTTAAGTCATCACAACTTGTCTGAGCTAAAAGGTTAATTGTTTGAAAAACAAATACAATAATAAATGTAGCTTTTTTCATAACTTAAAATCATTGGTTAATGGAATGGTATATGATAATATCAAGGTTTCAAATATAATTAAGTTTGAAGGAACTCAAAAATAACCATAAAGGGAAAAAAAAACCTGTAGTAAAAAGATCACTTGCCCGATCTTCTGAAAGCTTGGAAGTTTTGACTAATTTTACATCTGGCATTTCATCATTCGTTAAAACTTATTGATTATTGGCTCATAGAAAATGTCTGATAGACTAAATCATAATTGAGGCGATTTAAAATAATCGTTCACCCATTCAATAACTTTATCCTTATTGGGTAATTCTAGAAGGTGTGGCATCTGTTGTGGCTTTTTTAATGCTCCTTTTGTGAAGTAAGAAGTGGTTACGATTATCCCCCTATTTGCTTTTTCTGAGCTAATGACTTCAATAAAACCTCGAATGATCTCTATTCCCACTTTCTTTTTTGAATACCGTTTACATTCGACAAGAAACTTTAAGGGATTTTGCATCTTAATATTCATTAGTGCAATTATATCGTAGCCATTATCAAACTTTTGACAAGCAGAGGCCATAAATAACTGATAACTAGGATGCAAAGATTCAAGTCCTGGGCACATATTAGCCGTGTAAATCATTGATTTACACGGCTTTTTTATTTAGTGCTTGTCAAAAATGTGTCATTTTTCGCGCTTTCTACCACTATTTCTGACACACAAATGACACGCAGTTTCACACCGCCAAGCACACACGCTTTGACACGCAGTTTGGCTATTAGTTATTCGCCGTCGCCGGAGCAGATGCCGTATTTTTTGAATCTAGCCAATTAATTTTAAAGGGCTGTTCTGAAAAACAGAGGCAATAGTTGAATCAGCCATTCCATAATAAAGCATTCATTTTAACGCTCCATTTTACAAATATTTAGTTAACCCAAAAACGGTGTTTTTCACGTTTTCTTAATCGATCGTATTACGTTTGCAGGAAATAAGTTTCCCTCCCAGCCAGCATCTTATCAATTTCCTTCCTTTTATAATCACCACTATTATTTTTATAAACCCCAAACGCCTCGCATTTCTTGACGAACTGTGTTCGTCCCAAATTGGTGTAAATACATGCTTCCACCGGTTTTAAAAATGGTTTGAAACATAATGCAATGGCCCGCATGGCAATTAATTCCTCATGCCTTATCATAAGATTGGTTTTAAATCATTTGCAATAGTGTAATATTTACGCGGCTTCAAATATTTCCATCTCCCTGCCCTGGTTCAACCGGCCAAACTGTACGGCCTTACCTTTTTCCGGTATTTCAATCACCACATCCACATCATGCTGGAAGATATTGGCACCGCGGAACCTGCCATCTTTGGTCGTTTAACAGGTTGGGTTGCATCACACTTTTATCCTGCAACTTCTTTTGTAAGGTCATATCCAGCCCTTCTTCTTTGGCTACATATAAAACCTTTCCGTGATGATCTTAAAAGTTTCATAGTAAACAGGTTTATCGAGAACGCCGAAAGGTGGATTGGTAAGAACAGCGGAAAAGCGTTTTTCATAACCTGTAAACAGACGGAGTAGCATCCCGCATGAATACCTTGGCAAAGCCCCGAAATCCGCAAGATGGCTTCGTTATTTTGACCATTGACGAGAATAGTACCACAGAGGATGATAGTATCTTTGTTCAATTTATACGCTTCACTTATGACGTTGAAATTCCAGCAAAAGCTGTTGAAGAAAGTCCTTTACCAAATGAGTTTGCCGATATGTTGAGAAAAGCCTATTAGAATAAATCAATTGCCGATACTTATCAGTTATTTTATTAATCCAGATTGACGATTAGCAATTTGTCGAATACATCCAAACTGAATAGTATTGGAAAAATTTCTTACCTTCGCGCCCAAAATGAATAGGAAAATTACATCTTCTCAGGTTTCTCCACCTTAATAATCAGACTATCCTGTGTTATGCGCTACAATTCGTGGTGCACATTTCCCATTTCAATTAATAGTTACATATTTTCTTCTTTTAAATAACCATCATTGCATGAAGGCTTACTTTAATTTATTTGATTTTACTCAAAGGGTCAATTACAAGACTGAAATTCTATCCGGTTTAACCGTCGCACTGGCATTGATCCCCGAAGCTGTAGCCTTTGCCTTGATTGCTGGTTTATCTCCTCTTACAGGGCTATATGCTGCTTTCACTATTGGACTGGTTACATCTGTCTTTGGTGGTCGACCGGGCATGATCTCTGGGGCAACTGGAGCTATAGCTGTTGTGATTGTGGCTTTAGCAAAATCTCATGGTACGGAATACATTTTTGCGACTGTAGTTTTGGCAGGGATTCTTCAGGTGTTGGCTGGTGTTCTGCGATTAGGGAAATTTATAAGACTGGTTCCTCATCCGGTAATGTTCGGATTTGTAAATGGCCTGGCAGTAGTAATTTTCATGTCTCAACTGATTCAATTTAAAACTACTGATGCGCAGGGTGTATCACACTGGCTTACCGGAAGTCCATTGTATTTGATGCTTGGTTTGGTTCTTTTAACTATGCTGATCATTTGGGGACTGCCTAAATTCACCAAGGCATTTCCTTCGTCTTTGGCTGCTATCCTGGTCATTTCAGCCATTGTAATCGGATTTAATATCGATACCCGTACAGTTGGAGATATTGCATCCATTAAAGGTGGATTTCCTCCATTTCATATAGCCGATGTTCCTTTTACCTGGGCAACCCTGTCTTTAATCTTTCCTTATGCCGCCATCGTTGCAGGAGTCGGTTTAATTGAAAGCCTTCTTACACTTAACCTGGTTGATGAAATTACCCAAACAAGAGGAAGAGGAAACAAGGAGGCGGTAGCCCAGGGTGCAGCTAATATAGTGACTGGTTTATTCTCCGGAATGGGAGGCTGTGCCATGATCGGACAAAGTTTAATTAACATCTCATCAGGCGCCAGGGCAAGGCTCTCAGGGATCGTTGCAGCCGTAATGTTGCTCGTATTTATTATGTTCGGCTCTTCATTAATAGAAAGGATCCCTATGGCTGCTCTTACAGGTGTAATGATTATGGTTGCGATCGGGACTTTTGAATGGAGCAGCATTAAAATGATCGGCAAAATGCCCCTGCACGATATTTTTGTAGGCATTCTTGTTGCCGTTATTGCTGTATTATTACACAATCTTGCCCTGGCAGTACTTGTAGGGGTAATTATTTCAGCGTTAGTCTTTGCCTGGGAAAGCGCTAAAAGAATAGGCGCTAAAAAGTACGTTGATGAAAAAGGAGTGAAACATTATGAAATATATGGCCCCCTTTTCTTTGGATCGATTACTGCTTTCAACGAAAAATTTGATACAATAAACGATCCAAAAGAAGTGATTATTGATTTTAAAGAAAGCCGTATAGTGGATATGAGCGCCATTGAAGCGCTGAATAAATTGACAGAACGTTATAAAAGCGAAGGGAAAATTTTGCACCTGAGGCATCTTAGTGACGATTGCCGGCTACTTTTGAAAAACGCCGATGAAATTATCGAGGTAAATGTAATGGAAGATCCACACTATAAAATTGTAATAGACTAAATAAAGGCTCATATTTATCCTACTTGTCCACATCGAGTTGTAAAAGTTTTTTTATTCGCATACACTAAGTATGTACATACATCTGTTTTACCGGAAAGAAGCGGAAACAGGCTCTGCTGAGGAGCAGCCTGTCAGGAATATTTCCGGTATCGAAGCATTGACGGCCGTTCGTTGTTTTGGGCACAAACGATCTCTTGGCTGAATAGCTTTTAACCCGTTGCGGGAAAGGGCGTTGCGGACCCGATAACGGCTCATTCTGGACATCCTGGCTCGCAACTCCGCCATGATCCTTCCAGTGCCGTAGCGGCTCTTATGGGCCTAAAAACGTCTATCGCCTGATCCTCCATCATTATACTGACAGGATTGACCTTGTGGGTTTTTGATTTGTGCCAATCGTAATAGCTGCTTATGCTGATTGACAGTACCTGGCATAGCTGCTGAATGGGTATTCAACCTTGCATTTTGTCGATGGTCATATACACGGTTTTTATATCCAACGGCCCAAGATTTTCAAGGATTTTTAAAATATCACGTTCCCGCTCCGTACGGCGCAAATCCGCCTTCAGGCGTTCTATTCAGCAGTGGTATCCGCAATGTGATGGGTATTGTAAGAATAGTCGCTCTAACGGCAGATGTAATGGCAGATGTAAAAGATCTATGCATAAATGGAGAAATGAACGATTACGTTTCCAAACCCGTCCGTCTTAAATAAATACAGATGATCTTAAAGAAATACCACAAATATAAATCAGGGCTTAGAAATAACGCAATACCACGCTAATGAATATAATTCAAATCATACTTTTCAATTTGGCTAACGGGCCAAATATTTTTAGCAATTATTAAATGTTTAATTACATTTATTTTCTATAAATTTGAATCGGTTAAGGGTTTTGGTTGGTAATACTTTGCCTGGAGTATAACTTTTTATAACCAGTAGAACCCATTAACTATGACAATACTACGCCATGCTCTTGACCATTCAGAACGGCCGGTCTTTATTGGAATGTATTTATTAGATAAAGATTACAACTTTGTACATTCCGATCTTCTTTATTTACGAGTTGCAAAAACCATTGAACATCCCACTATAGTAATGGATATTGTAGACTCCCATCACAAGCGATATTATTATAGAGCTATTAATTGGGAGCGCACACTTTTAGTTTGTGTCAAAATTAGCAATGGTCTCAGTGAGGTGGAGCAATATATCGAAGAGCCATCGGGAAAATTTATGGCTCAATTATATCGAAAAGCAAATTTTGTTTCTCTTTAATTGAACAGTTTTTAATGCTTCATACTAGTGGCTTTAGATGAGGTTACAATAATTTGAAAATAGTTCTTCTTTTGTAAAAAAAACGGGACCACAGGTACTCGTTGCTACCTGTAATCCCGGACTTAATAATTTACATATCTACAACTTAAAGCCAACAGAAATACTTAAAACCCGGTGTTTATTGTTATTGTCAACCGAACTATTTGATCCTGATTGCAG
This sequence comes from Niastella populi, assembly GCF_002078015.1. Taxonomy (GTDB): domain Bacteria; phylum Bacteroidota; class Bacteroidia; order Chitinophagales; family Chitinophagaceae; genus Niastella; species Niastella populi. The sequence goes on from NZ_LWBP01000089.1 coordinate 194,012, forward strand.
TTTAGCCAGGCCATATCCGTAATTTAAGGCAATCATGACTTTATTGAGTTGAAATCCTGCTATTCCATTCAACCCGTAATCAAACCTTCTCATAACCCCCAAGCCTGATCCTTCTTCATTGTTAAAAGTGGTTGGGTCATCATTACTGTATTCGATCTTCTCTTTACTATTATATGAAACAGCCAGATTTCTACCTTCAATTTTTCTTTTACCCCCAACACCTATAGCTATATATAGCTATATAGGGTCC